>NZ_JBVIXD010000011.1:18799-118608 GCF_055593965.1 Streptomyces sp. NPDC040622
AGAAAACACACTCTGACGGCCTTTCCCTTTCTTTTTTTTCTTTTCTTTTTTTTTTTTTTCTCCCCCCCCCCCCTTTTTCCCCCCCCCCCACGACGTACCGGACAGGGCGGAAGAGTGAAGTACGTGGCCTGCGGTCTGCGCCGACTACTCGGACGGCGCCCAGTAGTCGACGAGGGTGGCCACGCCGGGCTCCAGGGCCTTCCACGAGCCGGAGTACGTCAGGACCGCGAAGGCCGCGGTCGGGAAGCCCCGGCGGTTCAGCCGCGTTCTGGCGTCACCCTCGCTGTCTCCGGCGAGGACGTCGGCCAGGCCCTGCACTCCGGGGTTGTGGCCGATCAGGACGAGGTTCTGCACGTCGTCCGGGGTCTCGTTGAGCACGGCGATCAGCTCACCGGGAGAGGCTTCGTACAGCCGCTCCTCATAGACGGTCTTGGGCCGCTGCGGCAGTTCCTGGACGGCGAGCTTCCAGGTCTCGCGGGTCCGGGCGGCGGTCGAGCACAGGGCCTGGTCGAAGGGGATGCCGCTGTCGGCCAGCTTGCGTCCGGCGACGGGGGCGTCCCTGCGCCCACGGTCGGCGAGCGGCCGCTCGTGGTCGGAAACCTGCGGCCAGTCGGCCTTCGCATGCCGGAAGAGGACAATCCTGCGGGGTTCTGCGACGCTCATGCATCCCAGCTTCGCATGAAACGCGCCATGGGGCGCAGGGAGTTGGTGCGGTCCCCCGGCACGGGTGACCGCGGCGGTGGCCGCTCCGAGGCGGGCGCCTGCGGCAGGGGCATCACGGGGCCAGGCGCAGGACCGTCGCCCGGACGTGCTCCAGGAGGTGGGTGATGACGGGCTCGCCGGTGGCCGCGTGGGCGTCCACGGGGTTCAGGACGAGCAGGAGCAGGGCCGCGAAGGCGACGGCGGGCAGGGCTATCGCCCACCACGGGAGCTGGATCTCGACACTGCCCGGATCCGCCGGGTCGTGCCGGGTGTGCGGTCGGGCCGACATGCCGCCTCCGTGGTCTTCGAGTGGTCCGTGCCGCGTCGTCGCGGGCACAACTCGAAGTTAGGGGATCGGCGGCCCTCAACCCATCCGGAGATCCACCCACTTGACCCTGACACTGGCCCCCTAGGGGATGGGGGTGCTAACCCCACCATCGCCCCGCCGGGGGCCGGTTCACGGTGAGGCGATGGAGGCGATGATGCCGATGATCACGGTGATGGCCAGCATCGCGCCGAGCACGACGAGGAGCTTCTTCTGGCCGTTCTGGGGGTTCGGGTCGAGGACGGGCATACGGTCAGTCTCGCACCCTTTGCCCGTCCTCTCCCCGGCGGGGTCAGGCCGCCCCGGCCCTGGCCGCCACCTCGTCCTCGACCGTGCGGTTGCGGCCCGCCAGGGTGCCGACGACGATCTGCGGCACCATCAGGCCCGCCATCAGCGCGATCGGCAGGCCCCAGCCGCCGCTGTGCTGGTAGAGCACGCCCACGAGGAGCGGTCCCGGGATCGAGATCAGGTAGCCCGTGCTCTGCGCGAAGGCGGACAGCTTGGCGACGCCGACGCTGCTCTTGGCCCGCATGCCGACCATGGTGAGGGCGAGCGGGAAGGCGCAGTTGGAGACGCCGAGCAGCAACGCCCACGCCCAGGCGCCGCCGGCGGGGGCGAGGAAGAGGCCCGCGTACCCGATGAGTCCGCACGTGCCGAGGACGACCACGACCGGGCCCTGGTTGGTCAGGCGGGTGGCGACCCGGGGGATGACGAAGGCCAGCGGCACGCCCATGGCCATCGTGACGGCGAGCAGCACGCCCGCCTCGCCCGCGGGGACGCCGGCGTCGCGGAAGATCTGCGGCATCCAGCCCATCGTGATGTACGCGGCCGTCGCCTGGAGGCCGAAGAAGACGGCGAGCGCCCACGCGGTGCGGCTGTGGGTGATGCGCAGGTCCGCGTCCTCCTGGCGCACGGCGCGGCTGATGTGCTCCGGGGCCTCGGCGCCGGGGGTGCTCCGCTCGCGGACCAGCGGGATCCACGGCAGAACGGCGGCGACGGCGAGCGCCGCCCACACGGCGAGGCCGCTCTGCCAGCGGCCGCCGAACGCGTCGGTCATCGGGACCGTGAGCGCGGCGGCGAGGGAGGTGCCGAGCGCGAGCGCCATCGAGTAGAGGCCGGTCATCGAGCCGACCCGGTCGGGGAACCAGCGCTTGACGATGACGGGCATCAGGACGTTGCTGACCGCGATGCCGGCGAGGGCGAGCGCGGTGGCGGCGAGGAAGCCCGCGGTGCCGCCGATGAAGGGCCTGATCACCAGGCCCGACGCGATGGCGGCCATGCCGACGCAGACCACCGCGCCGGGCCCGAAGCGCTTGGCCAGACGGGGTGCCATCACGCCGAAGATCGCGAAGCAGAGCGGCGGCACGGAGGTGAGCAGACCCGCGAGGGTGCCGCTCATGCCGAGGCCGTCGCGCACCTCCTCAAGGAGGGCGCCGAGGCTGGTGATGGCGGGGCGCAGGTTCATGGCGGCGAGGACGATGCCGACGATGACGAGCCGTGTCGCCCACGCGCGCGTGGGGGCCTGTTTCCCCCCGGTCGCCTGCTCGGCGGCCGCCCCCTTCGAGGTCGCGTCCCGCGCCGTCGCAGTCTCTTCTGGGGGTGTCGCCGTCGGGGTCATGGTGCCGGTTTCCTCACTAGCCATGGGGTCATCATAGAATCATGGGATGATTGGCTGTCCAATCCGAATGCGTCACACCCCGGCCCGGCCCGCCCCGCCCGAAGGAACGTCATGCCGCTGACCACCGCTCGCCGTTCGGTGCTCTCCGAACAGGTCATCTCCGAACTGCGCAACCAGATCTCCTCGGGCGAGTGGCCGGTCGGCTCCCGCATCCCCACCGAGCCGGAGCTGGTCGAGCAGCTCGGGGTGGCCAGGAACACCGTGCGGGAGGCGGTGCGCGCCCTCGCGCACAACGGCCTGCTCGACATCCGGCAGGGCTCGGGCACCTACGTGGTCGCCACGAGCGAGCTCGCGGGCGTGATGCAGCGCAGGTTCGCCGACGCGGACCCTCGGCACATCGCCGAGCTGCGCAGCACGCTGGAGTCCAGTGCCGCGAAGCTCGCCGCCGAGCGCCGCACCGAGCGCGACCTGAAGCAGCTCGACGCCCTTCTGGTGCGCCGCGAGCAGGTCTGGGCGACCGGGGACGCGGAGGCGTTCGTGACGGCCGACGCGACGTTCCACATGGCCGTCGTCGCCGCCTCGCACAACGACGTCATGACGGCGCTCTACGCGGACCTCGGCGAGGTCCTGCGGGACTGGCTGCGCGAGGACATCGGCGAGGAGCTGACCCCGGAGTCGCACATGGACCACGCCCGCCTCGTCGACGCGATCCGCGCGGGCGACGCCCGGGCCGCGGCGGCGGAGGCCGCGGGCTACCCCTTCATGTGCCGCCCGGAGCGGTTCACGGGGGCCGTCACTTCTGGTGGGTGACCCAGACCGTGCGGACCTCTTTCCAGCACCGCCCGGTCAGGCGCACCGTCTGCGCGGGCCCCGCCTCGACGGGCCGGGAGTCGGTGTCGATGTCCCACCACCGGCCGCACTCCACGTGGAGGCGGACCCGGTCGGTCTCGGGATAGGGGTTGTGGCAGTACGCGACGACGTCGGACCCCGAGACGCCCGTACGGCACTCCGAGCCGAAGGGCCGGTCCTTCTCCCCGGACTCCTCCACGGGAGTCCCGGTGGAATCCTTCGCGGGCACGCGCGCGTGGGGCGCGTCCCGCGGCGCGGCGCTCGGCGCTGCGACCACAAGAGCGAGAGCCACGAGGACCGCACCGGAGAGACGCACACTCCACAGTGCGCGGCACTCCCCCGCCGCCGCCCGGCAAGGCGGCCGAACGGGTGAGGCCCCGCCTCCCGCGCGCTGCGGGGGACGGGGCCTCGAAACGTACCGCCTGTTCGGCGAAGCGCCTGGTCAGGCACTTATCACCGGGTCAGGCACCCATCATGTGCACGCCGCCGTCGACGTGGATGATCTCGCCGGTGGTCTTCGGGAAGAAGTCCGAGAGCAGGGCGACGATGCCGCGGCCCGCGGGCTCGGGGTCGGCCATGTCCCACTCCAGCGGGGAGCGGTTGTTCCAGACCTCGGCGAGGTCGGCGAAGCCCGGGATGGACTTGGCCGCCATGGAGCCGATGGGGCCCGCGGAGATCAGGTTGCAGCGGACGTCCTCCTTGCCCAGGTCACGGGCGAGGTAACGGCTGGTGGCCTCCAGGGCGGCCTTGGCCGGGCCCATCCAGTCGTACTTCGGCCAGGCGAACTGCGCGTCGAAGGTGAGGCCGACGACCGAGGCGCCGTCCTCGAACAGCGGGCGGCACGCCATGGTCAGCGACTTCAGCGAGTACGCGGAGACGTGCATCGCCGTCGCGACGTCCTCGAAGGTCGCCTCGAGGAAGTTGAAGGCACCCTGCGGCGCGAAGCCGATGGAGTGCACGATGCCGTCGAGGCCGCCGAGCTCGTCCTTGACCAGGCCCGCGAGCCGGTCCAGGTGCTCCTGGTTGGTCACGTCGAGCTCGATGACCTTGGCGGGCCTGGGGAGCTTCTTGGCGATGCGCTCGGTGAGCGTGGGCCGCGGGAAGGCGGTGAGGATGATCTCGGCGCCCTGCTCCTGCGCGACCTTGGCCGCGTGGAACGCGATGGAGGACTCCATCAGGACGCCCGTGATCAAAATCTTCTTGCCGTCGAGAATTCCGCTCATGGTGATCAGTGACCCATGCCCAATCCGCCGTCAACGGGGATGACGGCTCCAGTGATGTACGAGGCTTCGTCGGACGCGAGGAACTTCACCGCGGCGGCGATCTCCTCCGGCTGCGCGTACCGGCCGAGCGGCACCTGAGAGACGATGCTCTCGCGCTGCTCGTCGGTGAGCGCCTTGGTCATGTCGGTGTCGACGAAGCCGGGGGCGACGACGTTGAAGGTGAGGTTGCGCGATCCGAGCTCACGGGCGAGCGAGCGGGCGAAGCCGACCAGACCCGCCTTGGACGCGGAGTAGTTCGCCTGCCCCGGTCCGCCCATGAGGCCGACGACCGAGGAGATGAGGACGACGCGGCCCTTCTTGGCGCGCAGCATGCCGCGGTTGGCACGCTTGACGACGCGGAAGGTGCCGGTGAGGTTGGTGTCGAGGACGGACGTGAAGTCCTCCTCGCTCATGCGCATCAGGAGCTGGTCCTTGGTGATGCCGGCGTTGGCGATCAGGACCTCGACGTTCCCGTGCTTGTCCTCGATCTCCTTGTAGGCCTGCTCCACCTGCTCGGTGTCGGTGATGTCGCACTTGACGGCGAGGACACCGGCGTCGGTGAGCGCCTGCGGCGGCTCACCCGAGCGGTAGGTGATCGCGACCTTGTCGCCTGCCTCGGCGAAGGCGCGGGCGATGGCGAGGCCGATGCCCCGGTTTCCTCCGGTGACGAGAACCGAGCGGCTCAACGGATCACCCTTTCAATAGCGGTCTGGTACCTCGAAAACCTATCGGTACCTCCCGCGATACGGAGAATCGACGACCGACAGTGGCTCAGAGCACTCCCTGTCGGATCCCTACAGAAAACCCTGGCCCCCGGGCCGTCGGGCGCGACATGATCGGACCTGACCGTGCCGACAGCAGGGAGACATCCGTGCCTCATTCCATCGATGAAGCCTTCACGGCGCTGCCGCTGCGGGCTCTCGCCGACGCCGCGCTGGCCCGCGCGCGGGCGCTCGGCGCCGACCACGCGGACTTCCGCCTGGAGCGGGTGCGCAGCGCGTCGTGGCGGCTGCGCGACGCACGACCGGCCGGCACCTCGGACACCACGGACTTCGGGTACGCGGTCCGGGTGGTGCACGGCGGCACGTGGGGCTTCGCCTCGGGTGTCGACATGACGATGGACGCGGCGGCCCGGGTCGCGGCCCAGGCGGTGGCGATGGCCAAGCTGTCCGCGCAGGTCATCAAGGCCGCCGGGTCCAGCGAGCGGGTCGAGCTCGCGCGGGAGCCGGTGCACGAGGACCGGACGTGGGTCTCCTCGTACGAGATCGACCCGTTCTCCGTGCCGGACGAGGAGAAGGCGGGGCTGCTCGCCGACTGGAGCGCGCGCCTGCTGGCCGCCGACGGGGTCGCGCACGTCGACGCCTCGCTGCTCACCGTCCACGAGAACAAGTTCTACGCGGACACGGCGGGCACCGTCACCACGCAGCAGCGTGTGCGGCTGCACCCGCAGCTGACCGCGGTGGCCGTGGACGAGTCGAGCGGGGAGTTCGACTCGATGCGCACGATCGCGCCGCCGGTGGGCCGCGGCTGGGAGTACCTCACGGGGACCGGCTGGGACTGGGAGGGCGAACTCGCCCGCATTCCCGAGCAGTTGGCCGAGAAGATGCGGGCGCCGAGCGTCCGGGCCGGCTCGTACGACCTCGTCGTCGATCCGTCGAACCTCTGGCTGACCATTCACGAGTCCATCGGCCACGCCACCGAGCTGGACCGCGCGCTCGGCTACGAGGCGGCGTACGCGGGGACGTCGTTCGCCACCTTCGACCAGCTCGGCAAGCTCGCCTACGGCTCGTCGCTGATGAACGTGACGGGCGACCGGACCGCCGAGCACGGCCTCGCGACCGTCGGGTACGACGACGAGGGCGTGGCCGCGCAGTCCTGGGACCTGGTCAAGGACGGCACACTGGTCGGCTACCAGCTGGACCGGCGCATCGCGAAGCTCACCGGGTTCGAGCGCTCCAACGGCTGCGCGTACGCGGACTCCCCCGGCCACGTCCCGGTGCAGCGCATGGCGAACGTGTCGCTCCAGCCGGACCCCGGCGGGCTCGCCACGGAGGACCTGATCGCGGGCGTGGACCGCGGCATCTACGTGGTCGGCGACCGGTCGTGGTCCATCGACATGCAGCGCTACAACTTCCAGTTCACCGGGCAGCGCTTCTACAAGATCGAGAACGGGCGTCTCGCCGGGCAGCTGCGCGATGTCGCCTACCAGGCGAGCACCACCGACTTCTGGGGCTCGATGGCCGCGGTCGGCGGCCCGCAGACGTACGTCCTCGGCGGTGCCTTCAACTGCGGCAAGGCCCAGCCGGGCCAGGTCGCCTCCGTCTCGCACGGCTGCCCGTCCGCCCTCTTCCGGGGCGTGAACATTCTGAACACCACGCAGGAGGCCGGTCGATGAGCCGCAGCGCCACCAAGCCGCACGAGATCGTCGAGCGCGCCCTCGAACTGTCCACCGCCGACGGCTGTGTCGTGATCGCGGACGAGGAGTCGACGGCGAATCTGCGCTGGGCGGGCAACGCCCTGACCACCAACGGCGTCACCCGCGGCCGCACCCTCACCGTCATCGCCACCGTCGACGGCAAGGAGGGCACCGCGTCCGGCGTCGTGACGCGCTCGGCCGTGACCGCCCACGATCTGGAGCCGCTGGTGCGGGCCGCCGAGGAGGCGGCGCGCGGCGCGGGACCCGCCGAGGACGCGCAGCCCCTGGTGTCCGGCACCGCCGCCTCCCCCGACTTCACGGAGGCCCCCGTGGAGACCTCATCGGCGGTCTTCGCGGACTTCGCGCCGGCGCTCGGCGAGGCCTTCGCGCGGGCCGGGGCCGGCGGGCGCGAGCTCTACGGCTTCGCCAACCACGAGTTCGTGTCGAGCTACGTGGGGACGTCGACGGGGCTCCGGCTCCGGCACGACCAGCCCAACGGCACGCTGGAGCTCAACGCCAAGTCGCCCGACCGCACCAAGTCGGCGTGGGCGGGGCGCGCCACCCGGGACTTCAAGGACGTCGACCCGGCGGCGCTCGACGCGGAGCTCGCCCAGCGCCTGGGGTGGGCGCGGCGCCGCGTCGAGCTGCCCGCCGGGCGGTACGAGACGCTGCTGCCGCCGACCGCCGTCGCGGACCTGCTGATCTACCAGATCTGGTCGTCGTCGGCCCGGGACGCCGCCGAGGGCCGCACGGTCTTCTCCAAGCCGGGCGGCGCCACGCGCCTGGGCGAACGCCTCGCCGGGCTGCCGCTGACGCTGCGCAGCGACCCGCACGAGCCGGGCCTGGAGTCGGCGCCGTTCGTGCTCGCGCACGCCTCGGGCGGCGACGCCTCGGTGTTCGACAACGGCCTGCCGCTGACCGCCACCGACTGGATCCGCTCCGGTGAGCTCGCTCACCTCGCCACCAGCAGGCACAGCGCGGAGCTGACCGGGCTGCCGGTGACGCCGGCCATCGACAACCTCGTCCTGGACGGCGGCGGCGACCGCTCCCTGGAGGAGATGGTCGCGGCCACCGGGCGCGGGCTGCTGCTCACCTGCCTCTGGTACATCCGCGAGGTCGACCCGGCAACCTTGCTGCTCACCGGGCTGACCAGGGACGGCGTCTACCTCGTGGAGAACGGCGAGGTCGTGGGCGAGGTCAACAACTTCCGGTTCAACGAGTCGCCGGTCGGGCTGCTCGGCCGGGCCACCGAGGCGGGCCGCACCGAGCGGACGCTGCCGCGCGAGTGGGGCGACTACTTCACCCGGGCGGCGATGCCCGCGCTGCGCGTCCCGGATTTCAACATGAGTTCGGTCAGCCAGGGCGTATAACCTCGGTCCTTGCACCTTCGTGCAATCTGTAAGCGCACCCGACGTGCACCCCTGTAGACACACCTAGGAGACGCGAGACCCGTGACGGACATCGTCGACGAGCTGAAGTGGCGGGGGCTTTTCTCCCTGTCCACCGATGAAGACGCACTGCGCAAGGCGCTCGCGGACGGTCCCGTCACGTTCTATTGCGGCTTCGACCCGACCGCGGCGAGCCTGCACGTCGGACACCTGGTGCAGGTCCTCACGGTCCGCCGGCTCCAGCAGGCGGGGCACCGTCCGCTGGCGCTGGTGGGCGGGGCCACGGGCCAGATCGGCGACCCTCGGCCGACCGCCGAGCGCACCCTGAACGACCCGGAGACGGTCGCGAACTGGGTGGCCAGGCTGCGCTCGCAGATCGAGCCGTTCCTGGCCTTCGAGGGCGAGAACGCCGCGACGATGGTCAACAACCTCGACTGGACCGCGGGCCTGTCCGCGATCGAGTTCCTGCGCGACATCGGCAAGCACTTCCGGGTCAACAAGATGCTGACCAAGGACTCCGTGGCCCGCCGCCTGGAGTCCCAGGAGGGCATCTCGTACACGGAGTTCAGCTACCAGCTCCTGCAGGGCATGGACTTCCTGGAGCTCTACCGGCGCTACGGCTGCACCCTGCAGACCGGCGGCAGCGACCAGTGGGGCAACCTCACGGCGGGCATCGACCTGATCCACCGCCTGGAGCCGGACGCCACGGTGCACGCCATGGGCACGCCCCTGATGCTCAAGTCGGACGGCACGAAGTTCGGCAAGTCCGAGGGCGGCGCGGTCTGGCTCGACCCGGCGATGACGACGCCGTACGCGTTCTACCAGTTCTGGCTGAACACGGACGACCGGGACATCTCGACGTACCTGCGGATCCTCTCGTTCAAGTCCCGCGAGGAGCTGGAGGAGATCGAGAGGCAGACCGAGGAGCGTCCGCAGGCGCGCGCCGCGCAGCGCGCGCTCGCCGAGGAGCTGACCACGCTGGTGCACGGCGCGGAGCAGTGCGCGGCCGTCATCGCCGCGTCCAAGGCCCTCTTCGGCCAGGGCGACCTCGCCGAGCTGGACGGGGCGACGCTGACCGCGGCGCTCTCCGAGCTGCCGCACATCCAGGTCGCCGAGCTCGGGCCGGTCGTGGACCTGCTGGCCGAGGTCGGTCTGGTGGCGAGCAAGTCCGCAGCCCGCCGCACGGTCAAGGAGGGTGGTGCCTACGTGAACAACGTGAAGGTCGCCGCCGAGGACGCCGTGCCGGACCGTGCCGAGCTGCTGCACGGGCGCTGGCTCGTGCTGCGCCGCGGCAAGAAGAACCTGGCCGCGGTCGAGGTCACGGCGGGCTGATCCGCCCGCGCCGCACGTGGGAGAAGGGGGCCGGTCCGTGCGGACCGGCCCCCTTCTCCGTGTGCGTCAGGCCGTGTGTCTGTTGCCCTTGATCGCCTTGTACGCCATGTCACCGATGGCGACGATCACCAGGGCCGCCACGATCTGCAGGACGTGTCGTCCCCAGTCGATGCCCTTGGTCTCCTCGATGCCGAACGCCGCGGCGAGCGAGTTGCCCACGATGGCTCCGATGATGCCGAACACCGTGGTCAGCCAGAGCGGACTGTGCTGCTTGCCGGGCAGAATCGCCTTGGCAATCAGGCCCAGCACGAAACCCACGATGATCGCCCACAACCAGCCCATAGCTGCCTCCTAGTACGGCTCTACATGAGCATTACCGTCAGTCTCGACCCGTCCGCCATACGGCGCATGTCGGGCACCCCCATACGTGGCACGACGCAGGCGGAGCACCGGGGTGAGGCCTGCCCCGGTCTCGTAGGCGGCGCAGCCGCGGCGTAACGTTGAGGGGCCGGACCGGGGTAGACCACCAGGGAGAGTCCGGCACAGCGGACAGGGCGGTGGAACGTGATGCGGAAGCAGAGCAGCGGCCAGGTCTTCCGGATCACGGGGGCCCGCCAAGGCCTGGCGGATGACGTCCGGGGCAGGCAGCGCCGGTATGTGATCTCGATGTCGGTGCGGACCGTGTCGGTGGTGGCCGCCGCCGTGCTCTGGAACGTCGAGCGGCACGTCGCCCTCGTCGCTCTGGTGCTCGGGATCCTCCTGCCGTACATCTCCGTCGTGATCGCCAACGCGGGACGGGAGAGTCCGCCGTCGCTGCCGTCGACGTTCGTACCCGCTCCTTCTCGGCCAATGCTCGCGGCGCCGGCCGCTGCCGCCGCCGCGGAATCCGTCCGGGAAGATCCCCTGGGGCCCACCCACGACCAGCGACGGGGCACTTCGCCCGAAAACAGCTGACCGTCGACGATGCGCCAAGCTCAAGAAAAGCTCAGATCAATCATGTGGTTCCGGTGCCAGCCACCGGGTCCCCCATGACATACTTCGTACGCGCTCCGCATCCCCCGTCGGAGCGACAGACCGACGCCGGGCAGCTCCCCCCGTGGCTGCTCGGCGTCGCCTTGTGATGAGCACTGTGGACGCTACCGTGAGTGACGAAATCCCGATCTGTTCCGCCAAGGGCTGCCGCGCCGACGCGGTCTGGGTCCTCGCCTGGAACAACCCCAAGATCCACACCCCCGAGCGGCGCAAGACGTGGCTCGCGTGCGACGAACACCGCGAGCACCTCTCCCAGTTCCTCGGCGTGCGCGGCATGCTGAAGGACGTCGTGCCGCTCGCCGAGTGGCGGGCGCGCGAGACCGGCGAAGGCGACGACGCCGCAGCGGGCCGGGGCTAGCGGGAGCTAGCCGCCGATCGCCGACATCGGGCGCTCCGGCTGCAGGAACGACGGGTCGTCCAGGCCGGATCCTGCCTTCTTGCCCCACATCGCGAGCTTCCATATGCGGGCGATGGCCTCGTCCGAGCCGTCCGTCGTCTCCTCCGGGGCCGCGCGCAGCGCCCCGCGCAGGTCGGTCTCCTCGGTGGCGAACAGGCAGGTGCGCACCTGGCCGTCGGCCGTCAGACGGGTCCGGTCGCAGGCCGAGCAGAACGGGCGGGTGACGGAGGCGATCACGCCGACGCGGTGCGGGCCGCCGTCGACGATCCAGCGCTCGGCGGGGGCCGAACCGCGCTCGCCCGAGCCCTCCTCGGTGAGCTCGAAGCGGGTCCGCAGGGACTGCAGGATGTCACCCGCGGTGATCATTCCGTCGCGCTTCCAGCCGTGCTGGGCGTCGAGCGGCATCTGCTCGATGAAACGGAGCTCGTAGTCGTTCTCCACGGCCCAGGCCAGCAGGTCGGGGGCCTCGTCGTCGTTCAGGCCCGGCATCAGGACGGTGTTGACCTTGACCGGGGTCAGGCCGGCGTCACGGGCCGCTTCGAGGCCTTCGAGGACGTCCTTGTGGCGGTCACGGCGCGTGAGGGTCTTGAAGACGTCGGGGCGCAGGGTGTCCAGGGAGACGTTGACCCGGTCGAGGCCCGCGGCCTTGAGGGCCTTGGCGGTGCGCTTGAGTCCGATGCCGTTCGTCGTCAGGGACATCTTCGGGCGGGGCTCCAGCCGGGCGCAGCGCTCGACGATGCCGACGAGGCCGGGGCGGAGCAGCGGCTCGCCGCCGGTGAAGCGGACCTCGGTGATGCCGAGCTGCGTGACGGCGATGCGCACGAGACGGACGATCTCGTCGTCGGTGAGCAGGTCGGGCTTGGCCAGCCACTGCAGGCCCTCTTCCGGCATGCAGTACGTACAGCGCAAATTGCAGCGATCGGTCAGTGATACGCGCAGGTCAGTGGCTACGCGGCCATAGGTGTCGATGAGCACTGCGGCCCCTCCCCGGCGGTTGGTGCTGATGGTCCGACTGCTTTCGACCTTACGCCAGACCTCTGACAACGCCATGGGCCATTTGACACGAGGAACGCGGCGGCCGCGTCGTAGGACTCTACGACGCGGCCGTCGCGAAGGCGTGAACAGCGTGAGCAGCCAGGGGTCAGTGGGCTCCGACGCCGGTGAGGGACTTGACCTCGAGCTCCGCGTACTTGCCCTTGTCCGGCTCCTCCTTGGAGAGGATCGAGCCGAGCCAGCCGAGCAGGAAGCCCAGCGGGATGGAGATCAGGCCCGGGTTCTCCAGCGGGAAGAAGTCGAAGTTCGCGTCGGGGAACATCGAGGTGGGCTTGCCCGAGACGACCGGCGAGAACAGCACGAGGCCGACCGCGGCGACGAGGCCGCCGTAGATGGACCAGAGCGCGCCCTGCGTGGTGAACCGCTTCCAGAAGAGGCTGTAGAGGATCGTCGGCAGGTTCGCGGAGGCCGCGACGGCGAAGGCGAGGGCCACCAGGCCCGCCACGTTCAGGTCGCGGGCCAGTGCGCCGAGCGCGATGGAGACGATGCCGATGAAGACGGTCGCCCAGCGCGCGGCCCGCATCTCCTCCTTCTCGGTGGCCTTGCCCCTGCGGATGACGTTCGCGTAGATGTCGTGGGCGAACGAGGACGACGAGGCCAGGGTGAGGCCCGCGACGACCGCGAGGATGGTGGCGAAGGCGACCGCGGAGATCACCGCGAGGAGAATGGCGCCGCCGGTGGAGTCGCCACCGCCGCCGATCTCCAGGGCGGCGAGCGGTGCCGCCGTGTTGCCGGCCTTGTTGGAGGCGATGATGTCGCCGGGCTTGAGCAGGGCCGCGGCGCCGAAGCCGAGGACGATCGTCATCAGGTAGAACGCGCCGATGATGCCGATAGCCCAGTTCACGGACTTACGGGCGGCCTTGGCGGTGGGCACCGTGTAGAAGCGGATCAGGATGTGCGGCAGGCCCGCGGTGCCCAGGACCAGGGCGATGCCGAGCGAGATGAAGTCCAGCTTCGAGGTGCCGCTCGCGCCGTACTTGAGGCCGGGCTCCAGGAACTTCGAGCCGTGGCCGCTGTTGGAGGCGGCGGTGCCGAGCAGGTCGGAGACGTTGAAGTTGAACTTCAGCAGGATCAGGAAGGTGATGAGCACGGTGCCCGCGATGAGCAGGACGGCCTTGACCATCTGCACCCAGGTGGTGCCCTTCATGCCGCCGATGGTCACGTACACGATCATCAGGACGCCGACGAGGGCGACGATGAGGACCTTGCCCGCGTCGCTGGTGATGCCGAGCAGCAGCGAGACCAGCACGCCGGCGCCGGCCATCTGCGCGAGCAGGTAGAAGATCGAGACGACGATGGTGGAGGTGCCCGCGGCGGTGCGCACGGGGCGCTGGCGCATGCGGTACGCGAGGACGTCGCCCATCGTGTAGCGCCCGGAGTTGCGCAGCGGCTCGGCGACCAGGAGGAGCGCCACGAGCCAGGCGACCAGGAAGCCGATGGAGTAGAGGAACCCGTCGTAGCCGAAGAGCGCGATGGCACCCGCGATGCCGAGGAAGGACGCGGCGGACATGTAGTCGCCGGAGATCGCCAGACCGTTCTGGAATCCGGTGAACTGGCGGCCGCCCGCGTAGAAGTCGGCGGCGCTCTTGGTCTGGCGCCCGGCCCAGACGGTGATGCAGAGCGTCGCGACGACGAACGTCGCGAAGAGGCTGATGATCAGCGTCCGGTGCTCGGAGGCGTCGGACGCCGCCGCCAGGTCGATGACGGCGGTGTGCGCGGGGCTCATGCGGCGCCCTCCATGCGGGACTTGATCGCCTCGGCCTTCGGGTCGAGCTGCGTCGCGGCGTGGCGCGAGTAGAACCAGGCGATGAGGAACGTGGTCAGGAACTGCCCGAGGCCGAGGACCAGGGCGACGTTGATGTTGCCGAAGAGCTTGGTGCCCATGAAGTCGCCCGCGTAGTTGGAGAGCAGGACGTACACGAGGTACCAGGCGATGAAGGCGACGGTGAGCGGGAAGGCGAACGAGCGGTGCGCACGGCGCAGTTCGCCGAATTCCGCGCTCTCCTGCACCTCGGTGAACTCCTCCGTGGAGGGCGCGTGGGGAGCGGGTTCATTTCCTGCGCCACCCTTCGAAGGGGGCGGTGCGTCGGTGGCCACGGAGTCTCCTCGTGGTGCGGGTGGGGTGGGGACGGACAGTTGTTCCATGTGCTCTCTTGTCTCGCATTCGGGGTGACGCGGATCACGTGAGCCACGGATGGCGATGCTAAGGCCACGGGACGTGATCCGACAGGGGGTTGATTGCTTCCGTCCGCTGCTCAACGTCACGGGGATGTGTACGTCGTCGCCGAACTCCCCCATTTCTTCGGTAAGTCATTGCTGGCCTGGGAGTTCCGGGGTTAGCTTCACCCTGAACCACCCGTCATGCACCTGCCCGAGCACCAGTCGTGTTCGGGCAGTTCCGTATGCGATTCCGTGTGCGGTTCCGTCTCCGGATGATGTGGAGATCCCATGGCTCATCTGCGTTCCAGACGCCGTACGGCGCTCACCCTGCCGCTCGGCCTCGCCCTTGCCGCCTCCGTCGGCTTCATGCCCGGCGCCGCCACCGCGGCCCCGAACGAGTCACCCGCCCCGGTGTCGGCGAAGGCCGCGCAGGACGCCCCCGTCTTCGCGTACGTCGTCAACACCCGTACGGACCGCAAGACCCTCGCGTACGTCAAGAAGGCGATAGCCGGGGCGGGCGGCTCCGTCGTCGTCACGCACGAGAAGATCGGCGTCATCGTCGCGCACTCGGCGAACCCGGACTTCGGCAAGCGAATACGCGACGTGCGCGGCGTCCAGTCCGCGGGCGCGACGCACACCTCGCCACTGAAGTCGGCCGGCACCACCGAGGACGGCAAGGCCAAGCGCCTGAGCGCCGCCGAGGCCAAGGCGCTGAAGCGGAGCGCCGCAGCGGGCGCCGAGCCGCTGGAGGCCGACCAGTGGGACCTCCGGGCGATCGGCGCCGACAAGGCGGCCAGGATCAACCCGGGCAGCAAGAAGGTCACCGTCGCCGTGATCGACACCGGCGTCGACGACACCCACCCCGACCTCGCCCCCAACTTCTCGCCCTCGCAGTCCGCGAGCTGTGTCGGCGGCAAGGCGGACACCTCGGCCGGCGCCTGGCGCCCGGCGACGAAGGACCACTACCACGGCACGCACGTGGCGGGTGAGATCGGTGCCGCGCGCAACGGCGTCGGCGTCGCGGGCGTCGCGCCCGGCGTGAAGATCGCGGGCATCAAGGTGGCCGACCCGGTCGACGAGCTGTTCTACCCGGAGAACGTGGTCTGCGCCTTCGTGTTCGCCGCCGAGCACAGCGTCGAGATCACCAACAACAGCTACTACGTGGACCCGTGGCTGTACAACTGCAAGGACGACCCGGACCAGAAGGCGATCCTCGACGCGGTCAACCGCGCGCAGCTCTACGCCCAGAAGAAGGGCACCCTCAACGTCGCCTCCGCGGGCAACTCCAACCACGACCTCGCCTCCGACGCGATCGTCGACTCCTCGAGCCCCGACGACTCCACGCCGGTGACCCGCACCATCGACCCGAGCGAGTGCCTCGACGTACCGACCCAGCTGCCGGGCGTCGTCACCACCAGCGCGACGGGCGTGCAGAACCTCAAGTCGGCGTACTCCAGCTACGGCAAGGGCGTCGTCGACATCACGGCGCCGGGCGGCGACAAGTTCCAGATCCCGGACACCCCCTCGAAGAACGGCCGCATCCTCTCCACCCTGCCGGGCGGCGAGTACGGCTGGCTGCAGGGCACCTCGATGGCCGCGCCGCACGCCTCGGGCGTCGCCGCGCTGATCAAGTCCACCCACCCCAAGGCGGGTCCGGCCGAGCTGCAGCGGCTCCTGAAGAAGCAGGCCGACCGGCTGGAGTGCCCCGCGGGTCCCTACGACCCCGACGGTGACGGCGACGTCGACGCGGTCTGCGAGAGCGGTGGCAGGAACGCGAACGGCTTCTACGGCAGTGGGCTCGTCGACGCGCTCGACGCCGTGAAGAAGAAGTGAGAGGGAGAACGCACGTGACCAGGTCCCACACCACGGCCGCCGCCTTCCTGCGCTCCCGCCGCGCGCTGGCCCTGCCGGTCGGCGTCGCGATGGTCTCGGCCGTCGCCTTCCTGCCGGGCACGGCGTCGGCGCGGCCGGCCGCGCTGCCGGACGCTCCCCCGGCGGCCGTGCGGGCTGCCGCCCCTGCTGCCGCCTCGATGAGCTACGTCGTCAACGTCCGCCCCGGCAAGGGGGGTTCGGCGTACGTGAAGAGGGCGATAGCCAAGGCCGGCGGCGATGTCGTCATCGCGTACGACAGGATCGGCGTCCTCGTCGTCCACTCGGCGAACCCGGACTTCGCCAAGACGATCCGCCGGGTGAAGGGCGTCGACTCGGCGGGCGCGACCCGCACGGCCCCGCTGTCGGCACAGGCCGACGACGCGCTGGAGTCGGAGCGGCCGCTGACCGCCGCCGAGGCGCGGGCCGCGGCGGGCAAGGCGTCGGCAGGGCAGGACGAGCTGGAGCCCCTGCAGTGGGACCTGCCCGCCATGAAGGCGGACAAGGCGCACGAGATCTCGCTCGGCAGCCGCAAGGTCACGGTCGGCGTGCTCGACTCGGGCGTCGACGACACGCACCCCGACATCGCCCCGAACTTCGACCGCGGGGCGTCCGCGAGCTGTCTGGGCGGCGTGCCCGTCCAGAAGGACAGCGCGTGGCGTCCGGTGGCGGGCGAGAGCGACCACGGCATGCACGTGGCGGGCACGATCGCCGCCGCGAAGAACGGCACGGGGGTCACCGGTGTCGCGCCCGGCGTGAAGGTGGCGAGCCTGAAGGTGGCGGAGCCCGCGACCGGCATGTACTACACGGAGGCCGTGGTCTGCGGCTTCGTGTGGGCGGCCGACCACGGTGTCGACGTCACCAACAACAGCTACTACACCGACCCGTGGCTGTTCAACTGCACGACGGACGCCGACCAGAAGGCGCTGGTCGACGCGGTCGGGCGGGCCTCGAAGTACGCGGAGCGCAAGGGCGCGGTGAACGTCGCGGCCGCGGGCAACGCCAAGACCGACCTGGCCCAGGACGAGATCCTCGACGACTCGAGCCCCGACGACAGCACTCCGGTGCCGCGGACCATCAGGACCAAGGACTGCTTCGACCTTCCGTCGCAGCTGCCCGGCGTCGTGACGGTCTCCGCCACCGGTGCGAAGGGCATCAAGGCGTCGTACTCGAACTACGGCAAGGGCGTCGTGGACATCACCGCGCCGGGCGGCGACTCCACGAAGTACCAGACGCCGAACCCGCCGGCCGTGGACGGCAGGATCCTGTCGACGCTGCCGGGCGGCAGGTTCGGCTACAAGGCCGGTACGTCGATGGCGTCGCCGCACGCCGCGGGCGTGGCCGCGCTGCTCAAGTCGGCGCACCCGCACGCCTCGGCGGCACGCATCAAGGCACTGCTGTACCGCCAGGCCGACGCGATGGCGTGCACCGATCCGTACGACTTCGACGGTGACGGCAAGGTCGACGCGGTCTGCGAGGGCGGCAGGAACGGCAACGGCTTCTACGGCGCCGGCATGGCCGACGCGCTGGACGCCGTGCGCAAGTAGCGCCGGTCCGCGGTGTTCGGGCCGGGCGGCCGCGGGGCCGCCCGGCCCGTCCCGCTCGGCGCACGAGAGGATCTCGGGTCATGTACGCATACAGAGACGACCGGTTCGTCGTGTCGGGCACGGAGACGTGGGTGGCCGGGCCCGCCCGACCCCGGTGGCAGCTGGTGCTGCGGTTCGCCGCGACCGTGCTCTTCATGCCGGTGTGGATCGCGCTCGCGGTCGTGGCGATCGCCGGCACCCTGGCCATCGGCCTGCTCACCGAGGTGATCGCCGCGGTGAGCTCCTCGTACGAGAAGGGCTTCGACCGGTTCATGGACCGGTCGCTGGGCTGGATCACCACGCTCCCGCGCTGGTGCGTGAGATGGTCCGAGGTACGCCACGAGGGGGACGCCGCGTACTACCGCGCGCAGGTCGACAAGCTCCTCGCCCGGTGGACGGCCAGGGCCTCGGCCCCGCGTGTCCCCAAGAAGCCGCTGCCGCCCACCGAGTGCGAGATACCGCACCGCTCCTACCGCGGTGTGGGCGGGCACTACGTCGTGCGGGCGGCGGCCGCGCAGGGCTGGGAACTGCGGCCCAGCGACCCGGAGAAGTCGATCCGGCTGTGGTGGTCGGCCGCCTCCGCCCCCGAGGGGACGGGGACCGCGTACCCGGCATAGCGGCATCGTGCGCGAGGCAAGCCGGTGAGCGTCGGCGTCCGATCAGAGCGCCTTTGCGCCAGTTGTCCCCCCGGACTTGCCCGCCGGGGTGACCGCTGGTGAAGATCTTGAGGTGAGCTCCATAGGCCCCTCCGTCGAGCCCGGAGGCGACGGCACGTCCGGCATACCGGCCGCCGTCCGCGTGTCGCGCGGCGGAACGCACCGCGGCCCGCACCGAGGCCCCGGTGCGAGGCGCGCCGTCGCCGTGCTCGTCCTCGTGGCCGTGGCCGCCCTGATCCCGCTGCTCGGCCCCTCGGTGGCGCTGCGCGGCACGGGCGAGGCCCAGGCCCCCGGCACGGTCGTGATCACCTTCCTGCGGTCGCTCGTGTTCGCCGCCCTGTGCGTCCAGGCGGGCGAGGTGTTTGCCGCCCGGCTGGCCCGCCGGGTCCCGGGGGCGCCGCTGGACCGGGCGCCGCGCCCGTGGGCGTCGTACGCGGCGTGGACGGGGTGCGTGGCGGCGCTCGGGCTCGCGGCGATCGTGGCGAACGGCAATCTGGTCCCGCAGCAGCTCTCCGACCTGGACATCGGGCGGCTCCACGACACCCGGGACGGCAGGCTCGCCCTCGTGGAGGTCAACGCCTTCATCGCGGCCGCCCTGTGCGCACGCTCCCGGCGCCCTTCCCTCGCGGCGCTCCCACTGGCCGCCGTGGTCGTCGCCGAGGCGCTGCGGGCCCACCCTCCGGTGGAGGACTCGGCGCTGGTCGGCAGCGGTCTCACGCTGGTCCATCTGACGTGCGGGGCGCTGTGGGCGGGTGGCCTGCTGTACGTGCTGCGCGTCCTGCGGCGGTGGCGGACATCCGCTCCGCAGGAGGCGGCCGCGGTACTGGGGCTCTACGCGCGCGTGGCCGCCGTCCTGTTCGCCGCGATCACGGCGACCGGGGTGTGCAGCACGCTGCGCCGGATGCCGCCCGGCACGGTCGTGGACCAGCTCACCGACACGGCCTACGGCCGCACCCTGCTCGCCAAGGTGCTGCTCGTGGCCGTCGTCGCGGTGCTCGCGCTGCTGGCCCGACACCGTCTGCGCCGTGGCGAGGACCGCGTCTCGGCGTACGTCCCCGCGCGCGGGGAGGTGATCGCGCTGGGTGTCGTCGTGGTGCTCTCGGCGCTGCTCACCGCGGTGCCGTTGCCGATCCGCTGGTGAGGAGGGGCCCGGGCGGGCGGCCGGGTGCTACAGGGCGACCTGGACCTTGAGCGCGGTCCGCTCGTCCATCGCCTTGTAGCCCTCGGGCACGCTCTCCAGACCGATCGTCAGGTCGAAGACCGGCGAGGGGTCGATCGTGCCGTCCAGGACGTCGGGCAGCAGCTCCGGGATGTACGTGCGTACGGGGGCGACGCCGCCGCGCAGGGCTATGTTCCTGTCGAACATGACGCTCAGGTCCAGGCCGGTGCCGCTGCCGTGCGGGACGCCGACGAAGCCGATCGCGCCGCCGTCGCGCGTGACGTCCACGGCCGTGCGCATCGACTGCTCGGTGCCGACGGCCTCCACGACGGCGTGGGCGCCCTGGCCGCGGGTGAGCTCGCGGACGGCGGCCACCGCGGCGTCCCCGCGCTCGGCGACGACGTCCGTGGCGCCGAAGCGGCGCGCGATGTCCGTACGCGCCTGGTGGCGGCCGAGCGCGATGATCCGTTCGGCGCCGAGCCTGCGGGCCGCGAGGACCGCGCACAGGCCGACCGCGCCGTCACCGACGACCACGACCGTGGTGTCCGGCCCGACGCCCGCGCCGAGCGCCGCGTGGTGGCCGGTGCCCATGACGTCCGAGAGGGTCAGGAGGGCGGAGAGCAGGCGCTCGTCGGAGGCCGCCTCGGCGGGCAGCCGCACCAGGGTGCCGTCGGCGAACGGCACCCGGACTGCCTCGCCCTGGCCGCCGTCGTAGCCGACCGAGCCCCAGAAGCCGCCGTGCTCGCAGGACGTGGTGAGGCCCTCCGTGCAGTAGTCGCAGACCCCGTCGGACCACATGAAGGGCGCGACGACGAGGTCGCCGCGCCGCACGCCGCTCACCCCGGAGCCGGTGTCCTCGACGATGCCGAGGAACTCGTGGCCGATGCGCTGGCCCGCCTGGCGCTTGGCCTCGCCGCGGTAGGCCCACAGGTCGCTGCCGCAGATGCAGGCGCGCAGCACGCGCACGACCGCGTCGGTGGGCAGCTGGACCACGGGCTCGGGCACGTCCTCCACGCGCATGTCGAACGGGGCGTGGATGGTGGTGGCGCGCATGGGTGGTCCTCGGTACGGGTCGGAGCGTGGTGGGATCCGTCAGGACGCAGTGCCGACGGTCTGCTCTTCACCGTACGCCCGCGTGCGGCCAGGACGTGCTGCGGGCACCGCGAGCACGCCCCTGGCCAGCAGATACTGCGCCGCGATGTACGTGACCATGATCGCGAAGTCGGGCCGGGGCAGCTGCGGCCACTCGGCGACGCCGGTCGCGATGAGCGTGTCGGAGAGCAGGAAGAGCGCCCCTCCGGCGGCCGCCGTGACGCCGAGCGCGGTCGCGCCGAACGCCATGGCGGTGAGCAGCAGGCTGTAGCCCGCGACCGGGCCCCGCATGTCGGCGGGCAGGTCCGGCCAGAGCAGCACCACGGTGACGAGGAGCGCGAGGGCGTACGCGGTGACGAGCGCCGTGCCCCGCGCGCGGGCCGAGCCGCCTCTTCCCGCGTACCGCCGGGTGTCCCCGTACCGCTTGAAGAGCACGAGGTAGCAGACGTGCCCGGCGGCGAACGACCCCATGCCGGCGAGGAAGGCGAGGTCGGTGTCGAAGAGCAGGAGGGTGTCGCCGCCCCAGCCGCAGAGCAGGGCGGCGATCAGCGGCCGGGGGCCTCGCCGTGCGGCGGCGTACGCCGCGAGGAGGGGCATGAGCAGCGGCTTGAAGACGGCGTGGCCGGGGCCGGAGTCCGCGAGGAGCGCGACGAGGTCGCCGAGGGCGGCGACGCCGAAGGCACCGAGGAGCAGCCTCGGCGAGGGCCGACCCGTCACGCGGCCCGCTCCGGGACCGTCGCCTCGGGCGTGGGCGTGGGCGTGGGCGTGGGCACGGGCGCCGGGGGCGCCTCCGTGGCCTGTGGCTGCCATCCGGGGCCGCGGAAGATCCGGCCGGCCCGCTCGCGCCAACTGGTGGCCGCCTTGAGGTCCTTGGCGATGGCGGCGTACTCGTGAGTGGCCACGCGCAGGGGGTTGAACGTGTCGATGTTCTTCGTCAGGCCGTACACGGGACGGTCGGTCTCGGCGACCCAGGAGCCGAACAGGCGGTCCCAGACGATCAGGATGCCGCCGAAGTTGCGGTCCAGGTAGCCGCCCTGGGAGGCGTGGTGCACGCGGTGGTGGGAGGGCGTGTTGAAGACGTACTCGAAGGGGCGGGGCTGCTTCCCGATGCGCTCTGTGTGGATCCAGAACTGGTAGACCAGGTTGGCCGACGAGCAGAACGCGAGCGCCGCCGGGTGCACGCCGCAGGCGATGAGCGGCAGGTAGAACGGCCACACCGTGAGGCTCGTCCAGGGCTGGCGCAGCGCGGTGGTGAGGTTGAACTTGCGGCTGGAGTGGTGCACCACGTGGCAGGCCCACAGGATGCGGATGACGTGGTGGCCGCGGTGCGACCAGTAGTAGAAGAAGTCCTGGGCCAGGAGCATCAGCGGGACCGTCCACCACAGGACGGGCACGCGCAGCGGCGTCAGCGCGTAGACGCCCGAGTAGATCGCGACGATCGGGATCTTCCACAGGAAGTCGAAGGCGAGGCTGCCGAGCCCCATGCCGACGCTGGTGGCGGCGTCCTTGGTCTCGTACCCCGCGGCGTCGTCGTCGGGATGGATCCGGTGGCTCACGATCTCGACGACGGTGAGCAGCACGAAGGCCGGGATGGACCACAGCACGACATCGGGCAGGTTCGGAGACATGCGTGCACCGTAGAACGGCTATTCGTCCGCGACTAGGGGTTGTTACCGACAAGTATTACCGGCGGTACGGGACGCGTTGTTGGTGATCCTCTCCAAAGGCGCTCCGCACACCGCGGGATCGGGGCCTCACACGCCGACCGCCCCCAGCAACGCCCCCGCGCCATACGTCACCGCCATCGCGAGCGCCCCTCCCCCGACGTTGCGCAGCACGGCGCGGCGCACGTCCGCCGCGCCCAGCCGGGCGCTGCTCCAGCCGGTGAGGGCCAGCGCCGCGAGGACGGAGACGACCGTGACGCCGAGCCGCAGGCCGGCGGGGGGCAGCACGATCGCGAGGAGCGGAAGGAGCGCGCCCGCGGTGAACGCGACGAAGCTGGCCCAGGCGGCGTGCCAGGGGTTGATCAGCGCGTCCGGGTCGATGCCGAGCTCCACGCGCGCGTGGGCGCGCAGGGCGTCCCGCTCCGTGAGCTGTTCGGCGGCCTCGCGGGCCACCTCGCGGCTCAGCCCCCGGTCGGCCAGGAGGTCGGTCAGCTCGGCCAGTTCGGCCTCGGGCCGCTCCCGCAGCTCACGCCTCTCCATGGCCAGCGCGGCCTTCTCCGAGTCGCGCTGCGTGGACACGGAGACGTACTCGCCCGCGGCCATGGACATCGACCCGGCGAGCAGCCCGGCCAGGCCCGCCGTCAGCAGGGCGCTCCGGTCGCCCGTGGCGCCCGCGACGCCGACGACGAGGCCCGCCGTGGAGACGATGCCGTCGTTGGCCCCGAGGACGGCGGCGCGCAGCCAGTTGAGCCGGGTGCCGAGGGCTCCGCCGTGCGCCTCGTCGTGCGTCGCTCCCTGGGACGAGCCGTCGTCGCGCCCTGTCGTCCGATCGCTCATCCGGGGAGGGTCTCACCACGGCGCGCCCGGCCACCACTGGCACGCCGTCGTAGGGGGCGCGCTCAGCAGTGCCCTACGGGAACCATCGAGCGGACCTCGTCGGGGGCGATGGTCCGCCGGACCGGCTTCCCCTCCCGTCGTCCCTCTCCCCTCACGCCGGGCGCCACCCCGACCGTCACGCCCCGGGCGTCGCTCACCACCAGCTCGCCGCAGACGGTTCCCGTTGCCGTCGTCACCAGGACGTGGGGCACCTGGGCGGCCGGCGTCACGGCCCTCTTCCCGTCCGTCTTCCCCGCGTCGGCGTCGACCGGCACGACCCAGCTGACCGCCAGTGCGGCGACGATCGCGCACAGCCCCACGACCGAGCGCCGCCGTGCGGAGGCCAGCGCGTCCTGGGTCTCCTCGACCTCGTCGAGGACCGCGGCGAAGAGCCGGTCGCCGCTCAGCCAGGCCTGTTGCCCCAGCCTGCCGTGTGCCGCACGCACCGCCCTGAGCGCCCCGGAGAGCAGCAGGGCGAAGGCGGCGACGAGCAGGCCCGCCGTGGTCCACCGCCAGAGGTCCGGCATGCCCGCGACGCTCTCGCGGCCCTTGAGCACGAAGACCGCGCCGACCAGGCCGGTGAGCCCGGCGAGTCCGTTGCGCCACCCCTCGGCCTGCCGCCGGACGGCGCCGAGCTGGTCGGCCTGGAGCTGCTGACCGAGCTGCGCGAACCTCTTCTTGGCGAGGTCGGTCACGGAGTGGCACCGCCTTGCCCGGGAGGCGGCACGGGGACGTCCCAGAACGCCCCGCAGCCCGAGTCGGGCGACTCGGGCGGCCGGTCGGGGTGCGGGTAGCCGCACTGGCAGTAGACCGTGATCGGGCCGGAGAGAGGCTCGGGCCCGGTCCTGCGCCGCCTGAGCCCCTTGGCGGGGCCGAGCACCCCGAAGGCGACCCGGAACACGGTGCGGGCCCGGCAGGCCGGGCAGTCGCCGGTCACGGTGTACCAGCGCCCGTCGGCGGACCGCTCCACGGTGAAGGGGGAGCGGGGCTGGATCTCCGACTCCTGGAACGGCGTCGGATCATGGGCGGACGTCATGGGGCGTCGTTCTCCGTGGGTCGGCCGGTGGGGGCGGGGCGGTAGGGCCGCGCCCGGGGGGTCGGCGCGGGCTCGGGCGGGCAGTGCGCGGGCGGTGTCAGGCCGAACAGCGGTGCGTACAGGGCGAGTCGGTCCCACACCCACCCGGTGGGCCGGTCCACCTCGCGCGCCACGACGGCGATCCGGTCGGCACTCACCTCGCCGGTGAGCGCGGGCGCACGACCGGTGTACCGCTCGGTGAGCAGGATCAGATCCTCCCAGGCGGGTACGACGCTCGACTCCGGCCTCTGAACGGCCAGTTCCACGCCGAAGGGCCGGTACAGGGCGAGCCGGTCCCAGGCCCGGTCCACGGGCCAGCCGAAGCGGCCCGCGACACGGAGGAGGTCCAGAGGGGTGACGGGGCGGTCGCCCGCCAGGTCGGCGGCGAACATCGTGCTGTCGTGCGAGGTCGGCCGGTGCTCGCGCCAGGCCTGGTCGCCGTCCGTCACGTCCCTCCAGGGGCCGCCGACGGGGGCGTACCGGCTCAGCTCATCGAGGCTCGCCCCCAGCGTGCCGCCGCGCGCCCGCGCGTGCTGGATCAGGACGTCCACCCCGGGCGACTCGCGCCAGACCGCGCCGTCCCTGCCCATCACGCAGCAGGCCTTCATGTCCTGCTCGGAGGGGCGCGCGCCGACGAGTTCCGCCGCGAGCGGCCGAGGCAGGGACACCGGGTGACCGGTCTGCGGGCCGAGCTCGGCGAGCCGGTCGCAGGCCTCCCCGAAAGGCATCGCGGCAGTGGCCGCGGCCGTCATCGCGTAGGGCGCGTCGAACGCCTTCTGCCCGATCTCCGACGAGAGCAGGCCGTCGTCCATGCGGTCGAGGGCGATCGTGTTCCGTCCGCCGGGCAGCAGCTGCAGGTCGCCGTGCGACAGGCCGCGCCAGCTGTCCACGAGTCCGGGCGCCGACTCGTGGACCAGCCCGGCGGCCGCGAGGCCCACCAGGGCCTCGCGGACCTGGTCCGCGTCCGCCTGGACGGCCGCCACCGCACGGGCGGTGCTCAGCAGCGCGGCGGGGGTCCGGTCGGGCACCTCACCGTAGAACCTGGGCTCGGAGCCCTGGAGCAGTTCGCACTCGAGCCGGCCGGAGACGTGTCCGGCCAGCGCACCGAGTTCGGGAACGCGCACGCGGCGCCAGGCGAGGGTCGCGGCGAAGCGCTCGACGACCTCGGCGAAGGTGAGGGACAACGCGCTGGAGGCGACGGCCAGTTGGACGAGTGACAGGTCGGAGTCGACGGGGTGGTAGGTGAAGTACTGGCCGAACTCGTCCGTTTCCGCTTCGCTCGGTCTCGGTACGGTGTCCTGCGCCCCGGCGTCGTCCCGTCCGGGCACGGCGGGGAGGTCGGGCAGCCCCCACCAGGCGTAGCGCCGCAGGGTGTCCGCGTAGAAGGTGTCGGACGGCCGGGGGCCGACCATGCCGGTCCGCTTCGGTCCGGCGAGCTGAGGGTGCCAGGACAGCGCCCTCAGCTCCTCGTCGGTGGCCACGTGGTCCGGGGCGACGGCCCGGACGGGCAGGAACGACTCGATCGCCAGCCCGACGGCCGCGAACCGGCGGGCCCGGCCCAGCGCCTCGGACACCGGGAGCCCCTCCTCCGCGGAGAGGGTCCTGACCACCGAGAGCAGGGGCAGCGGGCCGTACGCCGTGGGCTCCCAGTGTCTGAACAGCCCGTCGTAGAACCGTCGGCCGAGGAGCAGCCCGCGGTCCACGGCGTCCAGTTCCGTGGCGTGGGCCGTGTCGAGGTCGGGCACCTCGGGGACGCGGGCGCCGGTGATCGCGTGGCGCCGCAGGCGGCCGAGCAGCCGCCCCACGCTGCACGCCTCGCCGGCCGCGGGCAGCGCGGCCCTCAGCAGGATGTGCGTCGCGTCCGTCCCGCGCGCCACCACGCGCGATTCCCAGCCCTGGGGCAGTGGATATCCCTCGACGGTGTCCGGCACGGCGAGGTCCGTGCCCCGGCTGCGCCGGTGGATCCGCGCGTCGCGCAGGATCGCGGACCGCCAGGCCTGGAAGGACCGGCTCACCGTGGGGAAGTGCGCGAACCTGTTCCTGTCCCGTTCCACGGCGAGGTCGGGGTCGCCGGGGAAGTACCCGACCCGGCGGAAGGGAATGGCCGCCGTCCGTTCCCAGGTCAGGCCGCTGGCGACGTACGCGTCCGTGGCGAGCAGCCGTTCCGTCAGCAGGGAAGCCCCTTCGGGCAGCCACGGCGCGAAGTCCCAGAGCCACTCCAGGCTGAACCACCCGGGCGGCTCGAAGTCCGCGCAGGCGTCGATGATCTGTCGCGCCACCCAGGCCTGGTCGTAGGAGAAGACCCTGGTCCTGCTGGTGCTGATGTCGGGTGCGTGGCTCTCCCGCAGGTCCATCACGCAGCCGAAGGGGAAGCCCTTGGACCAGCCGCCGATCGGCTCCTCCTCGGCCCCGGCCTTCCAGGCGGGCAGTTGGGACTCGCTCTCCTTGTACGGTCCCCCGTCGCCGGGCGGCTCCGCCACCAGCACCCCGTCCGCCAGCAGCCGCCCCTCCCCCGGCACCCACCACAGGTCGCGGGACGCCCGCACCGGGCGAGTCGCGTCGCCCTCGTAGTAGAGCGTGTCCGGCTCCCACTCCCGCACCGTCTCGCCGTCCCGCTCGACCCGCAGCGCGAAGTCCGACCGCCAGACCAGCGCGCCGAGTTCCTCCGCCACGTCGACCTGGTCGCCCTGGAGGTACAGCCGCACGCAGGTGCCGCCGCCCGGCCGGGACTCGTCACGGTCGCCGATGCGGAACAGGCTGCCGCTGGAGGCGATGTCCACGCGCAGCCCGCGGCCGGAACGCGCGCGGCCGTACTCGTCCGTGGCGCGGGTGGAGATGCTGATCTCGTCGGCCAGCATGAAGTAGCTGAAGACCCCTACGCCGAAACGGCTGTTGGGGTAGATGCGCAGGCTGTCGTCGGCCCGCCGCCAGCGGGCCTGCTCCCTGCGGTACTCGCGGGACTGCTCGAAGCGCCGCCCCGCGCGCGAGAACGTGCCGCGGAGCGTGTCGCGCCCCATGCCGACGCCGTTGTCCTCGCACTCCACGTAGGAGCGCCCCTCCTCGTCCGTGCCCTGGCGGAAGACGATCTCGCCCTCCCAGGAGTACGGGATGCCCTTGCCTGCCTTGCCGTAGCGCAGCCGGGCCTGGCGGTAGCGGCAGGCGTCCAGGGCGTTCTGGTAGAGCTCGCGCAGGGCGAGGTTGCGGTCCCCGTAGAGCTGGGTGCCCATGAGGAGTTCGCGCATCTCGTCCTCGGCGAGGCCGAAGCGCATGAGGGGCACTCCGTAGGCGTCGCCCTTCGTGCGGACGTCGTACTGGGGGCGCAGCCTGCCGCAGGTGACCCGCTCGGGCAGGTGGGCGAGGAGGCCGTCCGGCACGGGCCGGCCGAGGTGCTGCCGGATGCGCAGCACGGCGTCGTCCGTCCAGCCGGTCAGCGCTTCGAGTCCGGCGTGGACGGCGGGGTGCGGGCACTGCAGGTCGAGGTCGACGGCGCGGGTGTAGCGGTCCCTGACCCACCGCAACTCCCGTACGCTCTCCACGGCCTGGCGGGGTACGAGGCCGTCGGCGACGCCCACGTTGTCCACGAGGACACCGGGCAGTTCCCTGAGGTCGCCGCCGAGCAGACCGGCGACGGCCGTCAGCCAGGACAGCTCGCGGGGGCGCCAGCTCTCCGTCGCCTCGCAGCCGCCCGGGGGACCCGAACGCACGAGTTCGTCGAGGCGGAAGGGCGGTTCGCGCTCGTCGTCGTAGGACTGGGCGGGCACGACCCCGGTCTGGCGGCAGACGCGCACGAGCTCGTCGGTGAGTTCCGCGACGCGTCGCGGCGGCGCGTCCTCGCCGATGAGCGCCGTGGCGAGCGGGGTCAGGAGCTGGGCCGCGTACGCCTCGTCCCACAGTTCCTCCCTGCCGCGGACGTGCCGGTGCATGAGCCAGGCGGCGACGGCCCGGGCCTCGTCGGCGCGCCCGCGGGCGGCGAGTTCGCGGCCCTTGCGCCAGATCAGGGCGTGCGCGGCGAACGTGTGCTCCAGGTCCACCCGCTCGCTCTCGATCCCGGAGTCCCGCACGGCCGGTTCGAGTTGGAAGGCACCCGCCGCGGTCGCCGCCTTCACGCCGAGGGCGTACAGCGCCTCACGCACGAAGGGGGCCGCCGCGAGGACGGCGAACTCGCCCGCGTCCAGGAGCGGGCCGCCCTGGGTCTGCGAGGGGGCGAGCAGCGGCCGCAGGCCCTTGGTGAGGACCCGCACGGGGTAGTCGTCGTCCGCCCAGGGGTCGGGCACGCCGGCCGTCGCGGAGCCGTACCAGCGCGCGCACTGCCGGGTGAGCTCGGCCAGTGCCTGCTGGAGGCGGGTCCTGCGGTCGTCGTCGCAGCGGACGGCCGCCCACAGTTCGGGGTCGCGGACCGCCGTCGACCAGGACTCCTGGAGCGTGCGTCCGGAGCAGAGCGGCACCGGGGCGATGGCGTCGGGTCCGGCCGGCGCGTAGTGCGGGGTGGGGGTCTGCTCGTGGCGGGCGGCGCGGGCCAGCTCGGTGGTGCGCGTGGTCGTGTACGCGATGACCTCGGCCACCGTGCGCGGCGGGGTGTCGGCGTCCAGGGCCTCGGCGAGCGCGCGCGTGAAGTGACTGCCCCGCTCGTCGTCGGCGCCGCAGGTCTGGCCGGGGCCGCAGCCGAAGAGGACGGCGACGCGGTCGCGCCACGCGGGGAAGTTGGTCGCGGAGCCGCCGCCGTGCGAACCGCCGTCCGGGCCCGCGGGGTCGCGGCAGGCGTCGACGGTGAGGAGGACCGTGTCGGCACGGCAGCCCTGGAGCAGCGAGGCCAGGTCGAGGTCGATGAGGCTGTCGACGGCCACCTCGGGCGGCTGGGCGACCCAGCTCAACTGGGCGTCGGCGGGCACGAGGTGGTCGGCGCCGCCGAGGGAGAGGCCGTGGCCGGTGAAGTGGATGAGGACGGTGGCGTCCGTCGGCGCGGTGCAGCAGATCCTGCTGATCGCGCTGCGGATCCGGGAGCGCTGGGCGGGCCGGTCGGGGGTGAGCCCGAGCACCTCGACGCTGTACCCGGAGGAGTGCAGCGCGTCGCCGAGGACGTCCGCGTCGTGGTGGACGGCCGGGCTCAGGTCCGGGAACTCCTCCTCCAGTTCGTAGCGTGGCACCGCGATGATCAGCGCCCGCTTGCTCTCCCCCATGGCCCCCGTGCCTCCCGTCGAACCGAGCCCGATGCGGGCCAGGATCCCACAGGGGCCCCGGGGTGGCACCGCCTCACCGGTGCCACCCCGGACCGCTAGCCGCTCACCAGACCCGCACCGAGCCGCCCGACGCGAACACCGGGCTGGTGGCGTCGGCGGGCGCCTCCTTGAGGGGCTCGTCCAGTTCCTGGACCGTGGGCCCCACGCGCGCGGCGATCTCGCCGAGCCTGACCAGGTCGAAGCCGTAGACGCGGGCCGCGTTGCCGCCGACCATGGCCGCGATCTCGTCCCTGGGCAGCCCCGCGTAGGCGACGCGCAGGCCTTCGCGCGAGTACGGGTGGGTGCCCTCGTCGTGCGGGTAGTCGCTGCCCCACATGATCTTGTCGAGGCCGATGCGGTCGCGCAGCGCCGCCTCGTGCGGGCGCATGAAGCTGGCGCCCACGAAGCAGTTCTCGCGCCACACCTGCGACGGCCCCTTGCCCATCGAATCGGCCAGGCCCGCCCCGAACTTGGACTCGGCGGTGTCCGCCCCGGTGGCCGCCGCGACGAGCCGCCCGTGGTAGTAGTCCAGCATGTCGAGCACCCCGGGGACCCATCCCGAGCCCTGTTCGGTGAGGACCAGCCTGAGCTCCGGATGGCGCCGGAAGGCGCCGCCGAACACGAGGTGCCACAGCGCGCGGTGCGAGAACCACGTCGTCTCGACCATGAACACCGCGCGCGCGGCCGGCTCGTCGCCGAGCGGCGGCGATGCCGAGCCCGCGTGGTGGTTGACGGGGACGCCCAGTTCGGCGCAGGCCGCCCAGATCGGGTCGTACGCCGAGGAGTAGAGCTCGGGCAGACCCGAACCTGGTGGCGTGCCGGGCAGCATGAGGCCGCCGGTCAGGCCCGCCTTCGCCGACCGGTGGATCTCCTCGACGGCCCGGTCGACGTCGTTGAGGAGGATCTGGAAGACGCCCGCCCTGCGGCCGGGGGCGGCGGCGCAGAACTCCGCGAGCCAGCGGTTGTGGGCCCGCAGGCCCGCCCAGCGCTGTTCGAACTCCTCGCGGGTGGGGGCCGGCGCCATCAGTGAGGCGGTCGGGAAGAAGGGCGGGATGGTGTTCGGGAAGACGACCTCGGCGACGATGCCGTCCGCCTCGAGTTCGGCGATGCGGCGGTCCGAGTTCCAGTTGCGGTCGGCGGTGTCCGCGAGGAGGTCCTCGTACGGATTGACGTAGGTGGCCGCCCACGCGTCGAACGCGTCGTGGTGGCGGGACTCCAGGTAGGGCCGGTAGTCCAGCAGGTCGGCACCCGCGTGGCAGTCCGCGGAGATGACGGTGTAGCGGTCCTCGGTCATGGGGTCGCCCCTAGCGTCGGGAAGTCGTGGTCGGTCAGCCAGTGCCGGCCCACCTCGCGCGAGCGCGCCCAGGAGGCCTCCACGGCGCTCTGGTCGGCGTCCTGGCCGAGCTCGGCGGGGGTGGGGCCGATCCTGCGCGCCAGCGGCGCGAGTTCGGCCGTGTCGAAGCCGAAGACCTCGGCGGCGGCGAGGCCCAGCATGCGGCGGGTCTCCGCCACCGGGATGTCGTGGAAGGTCTTCTTCAGCCACGCGCGCGTGTCGGGCCAGGTGCCCTCGGGGTGCGGGAAGTCGCTGCCCCACAGGATGTTGTCGACGCCGATCTCGTAGCGCTGGGCGAGCTCGCGGCGCTTGGTGTTGGTGGCGCAGACGAAGATCTGCCGGTCGAGGTACTCGTGCGGCGGGCGCTTCAGCTCGGCGAACGGGGAGAGCTTCTTGCCGCCGTGCGCGCCCAGGTAGAGGCGGTCCATGAACCACAGGAGGTTCGGCAGCCACCAGCAGCCGGACTCCGCGACACCGAACCTGAGCCCCGGGTGGCGTTCGAAGACGCCGGACCAGAGCATGAACCAGAGCGGCCGGGCGGGCCACCACGTCACTTCGGAGACGTAGATCCCGAGATGGTCGCCGTACTCGTGGCGGGGCGCCGCCCCGGAGTGCGTGACCACGGGCATCGCGCACTCGGCCGCCGCGGCCCACACGGGGTCGTAACGCCGGTCGTGGTAGGGCGCCTTGTCGACCCACATGGAGGGGATCATGAGCGCGCCGAGCCCCGACTCCTTGGCGCGGTGCACCTCGGCGACGACGCGGTCGACCTCGCCGGTGATGGGCAGCAGGGCGACACCGCAGTGCCGTTCGGGGTGCTCGGAGACGAAGTCGGCGAGCCAGCGGTTGTGTGCCTGCGCGCCGGCCATGCCGAGCTCGGGGTCCTGGTCGCCGGAGAGGCCGAGGCCGACACCGAAGGGCGCGGCGGTCTGGCTGTCGACGGCGTCCGCGTCGGGGAAGACGACCTCGGCGGCCACGCCGTCGCCGTCCAGCTCCTTGAGGCGCTGCGCGGTCTCCCAGCCGCCGCGCAGGCCCTCTTCGTTGTCCTGGAACCACTTGGCGGCGAACGCGTCGTTGCGGATGCCGAGCCGGGTCGCCTCCGCGCGGCGCTCGTCGCGCTCCCCGAGGAACTGGTCGAAGTCCCGGTGGAAGCGGCTGTCGAGGTAGGGCCGGTACTCCTCGGTGGGGAGCCCGGCGTGGCAGTCGGAGGAGATGATCAGGTACGGGTCGTTCTGCTGAGCCGTCATCACACGTCCCTCAGTAGGTCCCGGACGGTCCCTCAGTCCAGGATGAAGCTTTCCAGGTAGGCCGGGTCGGACCGGTCGAGCATCGACTGCGACCGTGCCCTGATCTGCCGGTCGCTGTGCTCGCCGGGCGGGAGCAGCCAGAAGCGGCCGGCGGTGATGCCGTCGGCCACGAAGTCCGCGACCTGCTCGACGGGCGTGAACTCCACCTCGTTGCCCGCCTCCTTCATCGCGCTCTCCCACTGGTCGAGGCTGCGGTAAGGAGTCTTGCGGGGGCGGGACTTGGCGTAGCGGTCGGGCCGGTTGCGGTGCGACTCCCACAGGCCGGTGCGGAGCATGTGGGGCCCGGGGAAGAGCACGGAGGCGCCCACCCGCACGCGCTCGGCCTTGAGGTGGGCGTACAGCGACTCGGTCATCGTCACCACGGCGGCCTTGGTGACCGCGTACACGGAGGCGGTGGGCAGCGGGGCGATGCCGCCGTCCCCGGAGGAGGTGTTGACGACGTGGCCCGGCTCGCCGCCCGCGATCATCCGGGGCACGAAGGCCTGGATGCCGTGGAAGACCCCCCAGACGTTGACCTCGAAGGCCCACTTCCAGTCGTTGGGCTCGTGCTCCCACATGCGTCCCTCGGCGCCGGAGCCGACCCCGGCGTTGTTGCACAGCACGTGGACGGCACCGAACCTCGCGTACGTCTCCTCGGCGAGGGCGACGACCTGGTCGCGCGCGCCGACGTCGACCACGCGCGCGTGGACCGTCGCCCCGTCCTCCCGGAGGGAGGCGGCCGCCTTCTCCAGGGGGCCCTCCTCGACGTCCGCGAGGACCACCTTCAGGCCGTCCGCCGCGAACCGCCGCGCCATGGCGAGCCCGATGCCGCTCGCCGCGCCGGTGACGACGGCGACCTGCCCGGTGCGCAGCTCCATCTCAGGCACTCCCCTCGGGCGGCCCGTCGAGGATCTGCGCGGGGTCGTCGTAGCGCTGGTGGATGTAGGGCAGCAGGGCCTGCGCGCTGACGCGCTCGGCGACGCGGCCCCGCTGGTCGGTGGTCTTCTCGCCGAGGGTGATCTCGACGAGGGCGCGCACCGGCAGGTCGGCCACCGGGTCGTACATCGACTCGCGCAGCACGACGTCCCCGGTGACGGCCTCCAGCTTGCGGACCTTCTCGTTGCGTACGCAGTGCACGAGCACCGGATCCGCCTCGAAGCCCGAACCGTCCACCGCGGGGAGGAACTTGAAGTAGAAGTCGGTCTTCTGCGTCGGCTCGGGGAGGGGCAGGTCGCCGCTGACCGCGCCGCGCACCTCCACGAAGGCGATGCCGTGCCGGGCGAGGCTCGCCCGTACGACGAGGCCGTCGCGCTCGACCTCCACCTCGCCGAGCTTCTTCGGCTCGCCGAAGACCTCGCGCCCGCCGATCAGGGCCCGCTCGTGGGTCATCGGCATCACCAGCGGATACCAGCCCGCCACGCCCGCGTGCTCGGCGGCGACGGCGACCGAGCCCGCGCCCAGCGGGTAGCCGGGCAGGTCCACCTTGCTGATGTTCACCCGCACCAGGGGCCGCCCGGTGGGCTTCAGCGGCGGCGGCAGGACCGCCGCGACCGCGTCCGGATCGCTCTCCCAGACGGCCACCACGCCCGTGGACCAGATGTCGGGGAGCCGGGAACTCGCGGTGCGCGCGGCGGCGATCTCCGCCTCGGTGCGCGCTCCGTAGCGTATGCGTGCCATGTCGTACCACCCTTCGTCAGCGCGGAATCGGGTCCGCGGCCGGGACTTGCGGCGGTTCTGTAACACAGTTACAACAGGACTCGTGAAGGGTAAAGAGACGCAGCGCGACGGGACGCGGAACCGTGCGGCCAAGGCGTCCCGCGTGCCCCTGGACCGGGAGCAGGTCCTGGACACGGCGGCGCGCCTCGTCAAGCGGCACGGGCCCGGGGCCCTGACGATGCGGGCGCTCGCCGCCGAGCTCGGCACCGCCGTCACCTCGATCTACTGGCACGTCGGCAACCGCGAGTCGCTCCTGGACGCCCTCGTCGGACGCACCCTCGCCGACCTCGGGGAGATCCGCGCGAGCGGCCGTACCCCCGCGCAGCGCGTCGCCTCCGTGGCCCGCGCCCTGCGCCATCAGCTCCTGGACCATCCGCACCTCGTCGCGATGGTCCACGAACGGGGCCTGACGGAACGGATGTTCCTGCCCGCCCAGCGCACCCTCGTGCACGAGCTGCACGAGGCGGGGCTGCGCGGCGCCCGCGCCGCCGACGCCGTGCGCGCGGTCCAGATCCACGTGGTGGGCCACGTCCTGGTCGAGCGCAACCGTGCGCGCGCCCCGGTGCAGCACCCGGGCGAGGAGGAGCTGTGGACCGCGCAAGCGGCGGAGCAGGACGGCGCGCTGGCCCGCGCGCTGGCGGGACCGGTCGACCCGGAGGCGCTGTTCACCTCCTCCGTCAGGGCTCTGGTGGCCGGGCTGCTCGGACCGGGGAGCTGACTGTCGGTCGCGGCCCGTATCCTCATGGACCATGCTCGAAGACCGCACGACCGAAGCGTCCGCCGCCCCGTGGCCGGCCGCGTATCCAACGGGGTACGCGGTCGTCGACGTGGAGACCACCGGCCTGGCCCGCGACGACCGCATAGTGTCGGCCGCCGTCTACCGCGTGGACGCCCGGGGCGAGATCGAGGACCACTGGTACACGCTGGTCAACCCGCAGCGTGACCCGGGCCCGGTCTGGATCCACGGCCTCACCAGCGAGGTGCTCGCGGGCGCGCCCCTGTTCCAGGACATCGCCGAGGAGTTCGCGGGCCGCCTGGACGGCCGCGTCCTGGTCGCGCACAACGCCGTCTTCGACTGGTCGATGATCGCCAGGGAGTACGCGCGCGCGGAGCGCACCGCCCCCGTGCGCCAGCGCCTGTGCACCATCGCGCTCTCCAAGGAGCTGGCGCTCCCGCTGCCCAATCACAAGCTGGAGTCCCTGGCCGCGCACTTCGGCGTCGAGCAGCGGCACGCGCACAACGCGCTGGACGACGCGCGCGTCCTCGCCGAGGCGTTCCGCCCGAGCCTCAGGGCGGCGGCCGGCGGCAACGTGCGCCTGCCGCTCCTGGAGTGCCGTCCGCTGACCGAGTGGTCCGACGGGGCACCGCGCGTCGTGCGCCAGTCGACGGGGCCGGTCCCCTCGTCCTCGTACCGTCCCGGGAGTTGGCGCCCCTCGCGCAAGCGCCCGGCGTGCCCGTACCCGAACCCGGGGCGTTACGAACCGGGCAAACCGCTCAAGCAGGGCATGCGGGTCGCGTTCTCCGGAGACACCTCCGTGGAGCGCGAACTCCTGGAGGACCGGGCGGTGGAGGCCGGGCTGCACATCGCGACGAGCGTGTCCCGCCTCACCAGCCTGCTCGTCACCAACGACCCGGACTCGGGCACGTCCAAGACCGTCAAGGCGCGCTCGTTCGGCACGCCGGTGATCGACGAGGCGGCGTTCGGACAGCTCCTCCAGGACGTGACGCCGGCCACGGAGTCGTGACGGGACGGCGCCGAGGCGGGTCCCCGAGCCGGCGGGAAAGCGCGGCCCCGGCCGTCAGACGGGTGATTGCCGCACGACTCGCCCGCCGCCCGCTCGCCCCGCACCGCACCGGCGTCCCACCCTGTGGCGCATGGCACGTTGCGAGGTCTGCGGAAACGACTACGGCATGTCCTTCGAAGTGCACGCACAAGGTGCGGTGCACGTCTTTGACTGCTTCTCCTGCGCCATCCACCGGATGGCGCCCATCTGCGAGCACTGCCGGTGCCGCATCATCGGCCAGGGTGTCGAGGTGGAGGGCCACTGGTACTGCGGCGCCCACTGCTCGCGCGCGGAGGGGCGGGTGGGCATCGTCGACAACGTGTGACCCGGCGCCCGGCGCTCCGGGCCACCGGCTCATCCCGACCCCTCCCCCGACACCCCGCGGCCCTGGATGTACGGTCGTGGGGTGTACCGCTTCCTGTTGACCCGGCAGTGGGTGATCCTCACCCTCATCGCCCTCGTTCTCATCCCCGTGATGGTCGAGCTGGGTTTCTGGCAGTTGCACCGCCACCAGCACCGCGTCGCGCAGAACCAGCGGATCGCCGACGCGCTGGCCGCCGACCCGGTCCCGGCCGAGAAGCTGACCTCGCCCGGCCACGAGGTTCCCGACAAGGACCTGTACCGCCGGGTGAGCGCCAAGGGCACGTTCGACACGCGGCACGAGGTCGTCGTGCGCCGCCGCACCAACTCCGACGACGAGGTCGGCTTCCACGTCCTGACGCCGTTCGTCCTCGGCGACGGCAAGGTCCTGCTCGTCAACCGCGGCTGGATCCCGGCCGACGGACCGCAGACCGCCTTCCCGAAGATCCCCGCCGCCCCCAAGGGCCGCGTCACCGTCACCGGCCGCCTGATGGCCGACGAGACGTCCGCGGCCAGCGGCATCAAGGACGTCCGGGGCCTGCCGGACCGTCAGATCATGCTGATCAGCAGCGGCCAGCAGGCCGACAGCCTCGGCAAGCAGGTCCTCGGCGGCTACGTCGAGCAGAGCGCGCCCGAGCCGGCCGACGGCTCCCCCCAGCTGATCGGCGAGCCGGACCACGACAGCATCGGCGCGCACATGGCGTACGCGGTCCAGTGGTGGCTGTTCGCCTCCGGCGTCCCGATCGGCTGGGTGATCCTGGTCCGCAGGGAGCGGCACGACCGCGCGGCGGCGGCACAGGCCCCCGCGCCGGAGACGGCCACGGCGGGCGTCTAGCCGCCTCTTCCGGCGACCGGTTCGCCGGCCACCGGTCCGACGCGACCGGCACCGCGAACACCCGCCCGATTGACGCGCGCCCTCCCCGGGCACTCGTCTTCCGTGTCCCGTCGCAACGAAGATCCCGCGCCCACCGAAGTCCCCGCGCCCGCCGAGGGCGTCATACCCATCGAGGACCTCGCGCTCATCGGCGACCTCCAGACCGCCGCCCTGATCGGCAGGGACGGTTCCATGGACTGGCTCTGCCTGCCCCGCTTCGACTCGGCGGCCTGCTTCGCCGCCCTGCTCGGCGACGAGGAGAACGGCCACTGGCGCGTCGCCCCCAAGGGCGCGGGCCCCTGCACCCGCCGCGCCTACCGCTCCGATTCCCTGGTCCTCGACTCGGAGTGGGACACCGAGGACGGCTCCGTGCGCGTCACGGACTTCATGCCGCAGCGCGACAAGGCCCCCGACGTCGTGCGCATCGTCGAAGGCCTCAAGGGCTCCGTCACCGTCCGCAGCACGCTCCGGCTCCGCTTCGACTACGGCTCGGTCGTGCCGTGGATGCGCAGGCAGGACGGTCACCGGGTGGCCGTGGCGGGTCCCGACGCGGTGTGGCTGCGCAGCGAACCGGCCGTGCGGACCTGGGGCGAGGACTTCTGCACCCACTCCGAGTTCACCGTCGAGGAGGGCGAGAAGGTGGCGTTCGTCCTCACCTGGCACCCCTCGCACGAGCCCCGGCCGCCACTCATCGACCCCTTCGAGTCACTGCGCCACAGCCTGGAGGACTGGCGCGCCTGGGCGGCGCGCTGCACCTACGACGGCCCGCACCGCGACGCCGTCGTCCGCTCCCTCATCACCCTCAAGGCCCTCACCTACGCCCCCACCGGCGGCATCGTGGCCGCCCCCACCACCTCACTGCCGGAGGAGCCCGGCGGCGTCCGCAACTGGGACTACCGCTACTGCTGGCTGCGCGACTCCACGCTCACCCTGGGCGCGCTGCTCGCGGCCGGGTACTCGGAGGAGGCCTCGGCCTGGCGCGACTGGCTGCTGCGCGCCGCCGCGGGCAACCCGGACGACCTGCAGATCGTGTACGGCCTCGCCGGGGAGCGGCGCCTTCCCGAGTACGACGTGCCGTGGCTGCCCGGCTACGCGGGATCCGCGCCGGTGCGCGTCGGCAACGAAGCGGTCGAGCAGCTGCAGCTCGACGTGTACGGAGAGGTCGTCGACTCCCTGGCGCTCGCCGACCGTTCGGGCCTCAGTACCCCGTCGCACGCCTGGAACCTGCAGCTGTCCCTGCTCGAATTCCTGCACGAGAAGTGGCGCGAGCCGGACCAAGGCCTGTGGGAGGTGCGCGGGCCGCGCCGCCACTTCGTGTACTCGAAGGTGATGGTGTGGGTCGCCGCCGACCGCACGGTGCGCGCCCTGGAGGAGAACCCGGAGCTGAACGGCGACGTCGAGCGCTGGCGGAAGCTGCGGGACGAGGTGCACCGCGAGATCTGCGAGCGCGGCTACGACGCGACGCGCAACACCTTCACCCAGTCCTACGGCTCCGCCGAACTCGACGCCTCGCTGCTGCTCATCCCGCGCGTCGGCTTCCTGCCGCCCGACGACCCGCGCGTCATCGGCACCATCGACGCGGTGCACACCGAACTCGGCCACGACGGGCTGCTCCGCCGCTACACCGCGGAGCAGGCGGCCCTCGACGGCCTGCCGGGCCAGGAGGGCGTCTTCGTCGTCTGCTCCTTCTGGCTTGCGGACGCGCTGCACATGACGGGCCGCACGAAGGAGGCGCGCGCACTCTTCGAGCGCCTGCTCTCGCTCCGCAACGACGTGGGGCTGCTCGCGGAGGAGTACGCCCCCGAGGCCGGCCGGCAGCTGGGGAACTTTCCGCAGGCATTCAGCCATATCGGACTGGTGAACACCGCCCTCGCGCTCTTCGGCGAGAACGCGGGAGGATAGGGGGCATGGATCTTGGACTGGAAAACCGTGTCTACGTAGTCACCGGCGCCACCCGCGGCCTCGGCAACGCCACCGCCCGTGCCCTGGTCGCGGACGGCGCGAAGGTCGTGCTCACGGGGCGCGACGAGAAGACGGCAGCCGAGGCGGCCGCCGAGCTCGGCGCCAATGCGGTGGGCGTGGCCGCCGACAATGCCGACCCGGCCGCCGCGGGCGCGCTCATCGCCGCGGCGCGCGAGCACTTCGGCGGCTTCGACGGCGTACTGATCAGCGTCGGCGGGCCCGCCCCCGGCTTCGTCGCCGACAACACCGACGAGCAGTGGCAGGCGGCCTTCGACTCGGTCTTCCTCGGCGCCGTGCGGCTCGCCCGGACCGCCGCCGCCGAGCTCGGCGAGGGCGGTGTCATCGGCTTCGTCCTCTCGGGTTCGGTGTACGAGCCGATCGCGGGCCTGACCATCTCGAACGGTCTGCGCCCGGGTCTCGCCGGATTCGCCAAGTCCCTCGCGGACGAGCTCGGCCCGCGCGGCATCCGCGTCGTCGGCGTGCTGCCCGGCCGGATCGGCACCGACCGGATGCGCCAGCTCGACGGTCTCTCGCCCGACCCGGAGGCCGCCCGCGCCGCGAACGAGGCGGGCATTCCGCTGCGCCGCTACGGCACCCCGGAGGAGTTCGGCCGCACGGCGGCGTTCCTGCTCTCGCCCGCCGCGTCCTACCTGACGGGGATCATGGTGCCGGTGGACGGCGGCTCGCGCAGCGGCTTCTGACCGCCGCCCGGCACACGGTCACCGAAGGCGGGCTCAACTCACGCGTTCGGCGCGGTGTTTGAGCCCGCGCAGCCGCACCGTCGCGGGCAGGCTCGCCAGGCCCGCGGAGTCGCGGGCGTGCGCGAGGGTCTCACCGGAGAGCCGGTGCAGCGCCTCGGACGGCGTGGCGTGGGGTTCGAGCACGAGGTCCACGCGCGCCCGCGGCGTGCTGCGCCGCCCGGTCAGCAGGACGTGGGCGCGCTCGACGCCGTCCAGCGCCTCGGCCTCACCGGCCAGGACGTTCTCCATGGCCCGGCCGCGCAGCAGCGCGCCCTCACCGTCCCCGGTCTCCACCAGGACCTCGGCGAGGCGGTGCCTGCGCAGCTGCGCGGAGAGCCACCACAGCGCGAGCAGGACACAGACCGCGAGGGCCGCGATGACGGTGGGCCAGAACCACCCCTCGTCCCGCCACCGCGCCCGGTCCGCGGCGCTGACCAGCACGTCGCCCGTGCCGTCGTGGATCCACCAGGAGGGCGGGGAGGCGCCGAGCCCGACGGCGAGCACGGAGCCGCCGAGGACGAGCAGCGCGAGCCCGACGAGGCCGAGGACCACGCGGTTGACCGTGTGCAGCATCGGGGTCATCCCTTCCTGCCGGGCCGGGCCACGTGGACCTTGAGGCCGGGAGCGCGTGCGAGGCCGAGGTCGCGGATGCCGTCGCTCAGGCTCGCGTCCAGGTCCGCGCGTACGTCGTCGAGTTCACGGAAGTGCGACACCGCGCGCACGTCCACCGTGGAGCGCGACATGCGGACCCGTACGGACTGCACGCCCGCCACGTCCATGGCCCGGTCGCGCAGCACCATGGCGGCGGCGCCGCGGTACAGCCCCGCGCGTACGTCGGAGTGCGTACGCCGCATCGGCAGCACCCCGCGCTGCCCGGGCGTCACCGCCAGCACGAAGAGCCAGATGCCGACGAGCGCCGCCACGGCGGCGCCCACCAGCACGGCGGTGTCGTCGAGGTGGCGCTCGCCGAGCTGGTGGGCCAGTTCGCGCCGCCAGCGCATCGCGGGATGGTCGGCCCGCACGGCGACGACGTCGTAGAGGAACAGACCTGCGCCGCCGAGCAGCAGCACGGCGAGGATCGCCGCGGGCACCCGGCGGGGCGACCAGAACCGAGGGGCCTTCTCGTCGTCGGAGAGCGTGGGCAGCGGCTGGTAGGCGGCCGCGGAGGCCGACTGGCCGAGCTCGCTCTCGCTCTGTTCGATGACCGGCAGCGGCTGGGTGCCGCCGCCCCCTCGGGGGTCGCTCATCGTGTCCTCCCCTGTGCCGCGGCGCGTACCCGCGCCGAGTGCAGCCGCTCCACGTGGACGGCCACCTCCGGCACGTCCATCCCCGCCAACGCCTTTACCCGCTGGGCGACTTGACGACGCACCGCGCCGCACTGACCGCCGATGTCGCAGGGGTAGTCCAGTTCGAGGCTGACGTGGACGCGGGCCGACTCGTGGCGGACGGAGACCGTGGCGCGCGGCGGCGGTCCCTCGGGCGGCACGGCGTCCGCGTCCACCGCCTCACGCGCCGCCCGCGCGGCGATCTTGGCGACGACCCGGTCGGCGATCCGGGTCGCGCCGCGCTCCCTGGGTGCGACCTGTGCCGCCACCGCTCACCGCCGCCGGTCGCCGCGGGTGCGGAAGAATTCACCGGGCTCCAGGTCCCCCTCGAGGAACCGCCCGGCCACGTACCCGATGGCGCCCAAGGCGGCCACCAGCAGGAACGCCCCGAATCCACCGAAGTATCCGGCGAAGCCGAGTGCCATTCCGGCCACCATGCCGATCACGGCCATGCTCATCGTGCGCTCCTTAGCGAGACGTCCTACTGGAGGCGTCCCTCGGACTCGTCGTCATCGTCCTCGTCGGGCAGTTTCACATCGCTGACCGCGATGTTGACCTCGACGACCTCGAGCCCGGTCATGCGCTCGACGGCCGTGATCACGCTCTCGCGCACGTCCTGGGTGACGTCCGCGATGGACACGCCGTACTCGACGACGATCTCCAGGTCGAGCGCGGTCTGCACCTCGCCGACCTCGGCCTTCACGCCGCGCGACACAGACTTCGAGCCGCCGGGGACCCGGTCGCGCACGGCGCCGAAGGTCCGGGCGAGGCCGCCGCCCATCGCGTGCACGCCGTCGACATCGCGCGCGGCGAGTCCGGCGATCTTCTCGACCACGCCGTCCGCGATGGTGGTGCGGCCCCGGCTCGCGGGGTCACCACCACCCCGTTTGGCCGCCGGCCTGGCCGCCTTCTCGTCGGGGGTGTCCTTCTGCAGCGTCTGAGACGTGTTCCGCTGTCCGCTGTCGGTCATCGCCGTCCCGTTCCTTTCGAAAGGGAACCGCCCCGTAGGGGATGTGATCCATCGAGTGGGGCTGCTTCCTCGCTCACATTAAGCGCGGCCCCGCGCCCGCGCGCCCGGGATGCGGCAGGCTGGGGCCATGACGGGCGAGGGTTGGACGCAGGCGGTACGCCGACAGCTGGGGCTCGGCCGTGTGCTGCCGCTGGGCGGCGCGCAGGACGGCGTGTGGGTGACGGAATCGGCGGCGGACGGCGCGTTGCGCCAGATGGCTGACGGGGTCGACGGCGTGCGGCTCGGCACGCTCCGCATCGCCCTTGCCGATCCGGACTCGGCGTCCGCCGCGGCCGTGCCGGCACCGCCGAGCGCGCTGCCGCCGGGGCCGCTGCGCGTCTCCGCGGAGTTCGCGGCCCTGACCGGCGCGCCGCTGCCCGCGGCGGCGGACCGGCTGCGCGCCGCGCTCCGCGAGGCGGCGGACCGGATCGGCCTGGCGGTCGACGGGGTGGATCTGCGGGTGACGGCCCTGCTCGACGAGGACGCCGCCCCCGAAGACGTACGCCCCGCCGCTGGCTCCCCCGATGCCCCCGACGCCCCCGATGCCGGGGACGGGATGCGGAAGGGGGCGGGTGACGGCGGCGACGCCGATGCCGATGCCGATGCCGATGCCGATGCCGATGCCGACGAGGGTGACGAGGCGCGCGTCGCGCGCAGCGCCCTCGCGGTGCCCGGAGTGGCCCGGCTGACCGGGGTGCTCGGCCTCGGCAGGGCCGTGCACATCGAGGAGAGCGCGGCGGCGGACACGCTGCCGCGCCGCCACGCGCGCGTGGAGCTCGCGACGGACCGCGGGCACCGCGCCCTGGACGTGGCGCTCGCGGTCCGCAAGGCGGTCGGCGCCGCCCTGCCGGACCACCCTTCGGTGGCCGTGCTCGTCACCGAGGTGGGCTGAACCCGCCGCCGAGGTGGGCTGAACCCGCCGCCGAGGTGGACTGGACCCGTCACCGAGGCGGGCTGGACCCGTCTCCGAGGCGGTCCGGGCTCGTCACCGGGGTGGCCCCGGCAGGGAAACGCGTCAGTCGCCGAGGCCCGCGAGGTCGCGAAGGCGGCGGCCCTGCGCGGCGCGCTCGGCGACGCGCTGCTCCTCGTAGGAACGGCCCGAGGCGCCCTGCAGCAGCGCCTTGGTCTCGATGACGGCGTCGCGGGGCGGGGCGACGAGCGCGGCGGCCAGGTCCCTGGCGGCGGCGTCGAGCTGGTCCGCGGGCACGACGAGGTTGGCGAGGCCCGTCCGCTCGGCCTCGTCCGCGTGGACGAAACGTCCGGTGGCGCAGATCTCCAGCGCGCGGGCATAGCCGACGAGCCCCACCAGCGGGTGCGTGCCGGTGAGGTCGGGGACCAGGCCCAGGCTGGTCTCGCGCATGGCGAACTCCACGTCATCCGCCACAATCCGCAGATCGCAGGCGAGCGCCAGCTGGAAGCCGGCGCCGATGGCGTGGCCCTGGACAGCGGCGACGGACACGAGGTCGCTCCGCCGCCACCAGGTGAAAGCGTCTTGGTACTCGGAGATCGTGGCGTCGAGAACGCCGTCCTCACCGCGTGCCAGATCGATGAAGGACGGCTCGCCGTCGAAACCCTCGGGCGTGAACGCCTGCCGGTCGAGGCCCGCGGAGAAGGACTTGCCCTCACCGCGCAGCACCACGACGCGGACGCTGCCCGGCAGCAGCTGACCTGCCTCCGTCAACGCCCTCCACAGCGCGGGAGATTGGGCGTTGCGCTTGGCCGGATTGGTCAGCGTCACCGTGGCGACGGCCTCGTCGATGGTGAGGCGTACGCCGTCCTTGTCGAGAACCGGTGCGAGCTCGCTGTCGGACGAAGCCATGGGTGCCTCCGATGGGGTGCGGTCGGTCCGGACGCACAGGAGCGCCCGTAAGTGACTGCACAGTAACCACCCGGTCGATCACCCGACCGACCGGGTGGTCACCATCGGACCATGGGACAGCGTGCCGCCCGCCGTCAGCCGGCGGCGGCCTTCTTGCCTCGCGTCGCCCCGCCGCGTCCCCGCAGCGTGACGCCGGACTCGCTGAGCATCCGGTGCACAAACCCGTACGAGCGGCCGGTCTCTTCGGCCAACGCCCGGATGCTCGCACCGCCGTCGTACTTCTTCTTCAGGTCTGCCGCGAGCTTGTCGCGCGCGGCGCCGGTTACCCGGCTGCCCTTCTTCAGAGTCTCGGCCACCCGTGCCTCCTCATGGGAAGTGCGCTCTGGACTTCTCATGATCACCCCTCCTGGGCTTCCTGGCCACCCATTCGACAAGGTCCGTACGACGAGGTTCGTCGTTTCAGCGGCGTACGACACGATCGGAATTAACGATTCCGCACGCTCGATTCCACCCGGCCGAACAGACGGCGCGACGAACCGGCAGGTCAGCGCGGTGAAAGAGGAGAAGGGCCGTCGCATCGCAGGTCGGCGACGAAATCCGTGTATGACACACCTCGGTACGAGGACAGCTCACACAGATGGGGGATCACGGATCGGCCGAATGATCCATACCCAGTGGATCAGTCATTCGATCAAGCGCGGTGGACGCCCCGACCGGGGCGTCCCGCGGGTTCCGCATGTCAGGCGAGGGCGACCAGATCCGCGTAGTCCTGGCCCCACAGGTCCTCGACGCCGTCGGGCAGCAGGATGATCCGCTCCGGCTGGAGCGCCTCGACCGCGCCCTCGTCGTGCGTGACGAGGACGACGGCGCCCTTGTAGGTGCGCAGCGCGCCGAGGATCTCCTCGCGGCTCGCCGGGTCGAGGTTGTTGGTGGGCTCGTCGAGGAGCAGCACGTTGGCGGACGAGACGACGAGCGTCGCGAGCGCGAGCCGGGTCTTCTCGCCGCCGGAGAGCACGCCGGCGGGCTTGTCGACGTCGTCCCCGGAGAAGAGGAACGAGCCGAGCGTCTTGCGCACCTCGACGAGGTCGAGGTCGGGGGCGGCCGAGCGCATGTTCTCCAGGACGGTGCGCTCGGGGTCGAGCGTCTCGTGCTCCTGCGCGTAGTAGCCGAGCTTCAGGCCGTGGCCCTCGATGACCTCCCCGGTGTCCGGCTTCTCGGCGCCGCCGAGGAGCCTGAGCAGGGTGGTCTTGCCCGCGCCGTTGAGGCCGAGGATGACGACGCGCGAGCCCTTGTCGATGGCGAGGTCGACGTCGGTGAAGATCTCCAGCGAGCCGTACGACTTCGACAGGCCCTCGGCCATCAGCGGCGTCTTGCCGCACGGCGAGGGCTCGGGGAAGCGCAGCTTGGCGACCTTGTCGCTCTGGCGCACCGCCTCCAGGCCCGCGAGGAGCTTGTCGGCCCGCCGGGCCATGTTCTGCGCGGCGACGGTCTTGGTCGCCTTGGCGCGCATCTTGTCGGCCTGCGAGTGCAGCGTCGCGGCCTTCTTCTCGGCGTTCTGGCGCTCGCGCTTGCGGCGCTTCTCGTCGGACTCGCGCTGCTGCTGGTAGAGCTTCCAGCCCATGTTGTAGACGTCGATCTGGGCGCGGTTGGCGTCCAGGTAGAAGACCTTGTTGACGACCGTCTCGACGAGGTCGACGTCGTGGGAGATCACGATGAAGCCGCCGCGGTACGTCCTCAGGTAATCCCGCAGCCAGACGATCGAGTCCGCGTCGAGGTGGTTGGTCGGCTCGTCGAGGAGGAGCGTGTCGGCGTCCGAGAAGAGGATCCGGGCCAGCTCAATGCGGCGGCGCTGACCGCCGGAGAGCGTGTGCAGGGGCTGGCCGAGCACCCGGTCGGGAAGGTTGAGCGCGGCGGCGATGGTGGCGGCCTCGGCCTCGGCGGCGTACCCGCCCTTGGTGAGGAACTCCGTCTCCTGGCGCTCGTACTGCTTCAGGGCCTTCTCGCGGGTGGCGCCCGAGCCGTTCGCGATGCGCTGCTCGTTCTCGCGCATCTTGCGGATCAGGGTGTCGAGCCCGCGCGCGGAGAGGATGCGGTCGCGGGCCAGCACGTCGAGGTCGCCGGTGCGGGGGTCCTGCGGGAGGTAGCCCACCTCGCCCGAGCGGGAGATCGTGCCGCCCGCGGGCATGCCCTCGCCCGCGAGGCACTTGGTGAGGGTGGTCTTGCCCGCGCCGTTGCGGCCGACGAGGCCGATGCGGTCGCCCTTCGCGATACGGAAGGTGGCGTTCTCGATGAGGATGCGGGCGCCGGCGCGCAGCTCGATGCCGGAAGCGGTGATCACGGGGTACTCCTGAACAGATGTGGACGGCGAGAGGGACGACTGAGGTGCTCGGGACCGGTGTCTATGCCGTCCAACTGAGGAGAGGAGCTGCCATGGCAGCCATTCTAACGGGCCCTCGCAACTACTTATCTGTGCCTGCGCCGCCGCTGCCGCCCCGCTCGGCGTCCCCGTTCCCCAGCGGAGTGCGGCCCGGAACGATTCTCCCGTAGTCGTCCACCGCGATGACCTGGGACGTCCAGGACGCGCCGGGGCCGGCGCAGGGCTGGGCGACCAGGAGGGCGCCGCCGCGCCGCAGTGAGCGGGCCGGTGCGAAGGCGCAGCCGGGACGGGCGGGCAGCACCCAGCGCAGGTCGCCGTCGGCGGCCCGGTAGGCGGTGACGCGGTGCGGGGTGACGACGGCCAGCATGCGGGCGTCCGGGGTGAGCGGCTGCAGGACGCCGGCGCCGCCGCGCGCGGCCGGGGTGCGCAGCCAGTCGGCGCTGCCGGGGATCGCGCGGTGCCAGCGCACGGAGCCCCCGTCGGCGCGCACGGTGTCGGTGACCAGGCCGTCGCTCCAGAGCGCGACGGCGTGCCCCGGGGCGGCCAGGAGCGTCACGGGACGGCGTCCTTCGCGCGTGTACGTCCAGCGGGGGCTGCCGCTGCGTGTGTCGTACGCCTCGACCGCCGGGCCCCTCGTGCGCACCGCGGGGTCGGCGCCAAGGACGCCGTTCACGCGCGCGTGGACGGTGAGGTGGTCTCCGTAGGGGGCGGGCCGCGAGTGGTGGGCGGCGGTGACGAGCGGCAGGGCGAGCACGGCGAGGGCGACGGGCAGCGCGATGCGGGTGCGACGGAAGGCGGACGCAGTGACGGGCGCGGGGGCGGGCGTGGGGGCGGTCCCGGCGCGCGGTGCGGTCGTCCCGTGCGGCGGGGCGGCCGTGTCGAGCGGCAGAGCTGACATGACGCCCCCTTCGGTACCACGGCCCACGGATCAGGCGCAGAGCGTAGCCGCGGGGGTCGGGGCTGCCGCCGTGCGGCGGGGCGACACGGCGCGGCGCGCGCTCCGTGTCCCCCGTTCGGACCTCCGTCCGGGGCCCGGCGGAGGACGGCATATCAGGATGAAGTGGCCGGTGCTCCGGTGCGGGGCGACGTGTGTCGTCCCGGATGCGCGGCAGAGGGGTGCGCCCATGCAGTTCGACGACGACGCCAACCTGGACACCTCGGAGGTGCAGGATGTGCGCGGCAGTCGGATCCCCGGCGGCCGGGCGACCGTGGGCGGCGGCATCGCCGGTCTGATCGCGCTGCTCCTGGGGCTCTTCTTCGGAGTGGGCCCCGACCAGCTGGGCCTGTCCTCCGGCAACGACGAGCCCGCGGCCTCCTCCTCGTCCGCCGCGGCGGTCCAGCAGAGCTGCCGGACGGGCCGGGACGCGAACAGCAAGGAGGACTGCCGCATGGTGGCGGTGGTCAACAGCGTCCAGGACTACTGGCGCCCCGAGTTCCAGCGCCGGGGGGCGGGGTACTCGCCCGCCCCGACCGTCCTGTTCACCGGCCGCGTGGGCACCGCCTGCGGCACCGCCACGTCGGCGGTCGGCCCCTTCTACTGCCCCGGTGACAAGAAGGTCTATCTGGACCTGGGCTTCTTCGACGAGCTGCGGACCAAGTTCGGCTCCTCGGGCGGGCCCTTCGCGCAGGCGTACGTGGTGGCCCACGAGTACGGGCACCACGTGCAGAACCTGATGGGGACCCTGCGGCGCTCCCAGGACGGGCGCACGGGCCGCGACAGCAACGCCGTGAAGGTCGAGCTGCAGGCCGACTGCTACGCGGGGGTCTGGGCTCGGCACGCGACCCGCAGCCCCGACGAGCGCACGGGCAGGCCGCTGATCAGCAGCCTCGACGACAACGACATCCGCGACGGCCTGGACGCGGCGGCGGCCGTCGGCGACGACCGCATCCAGGAGAAGTTCCAGGGCCGCGTCACCCCGGAGTCCTGGACCCACGGCTCGGCCGAACAGCGCCAGCAGTGGTTCTACCAGGGCTACCGCACCGGCGACATGGGCCAGTGCAACACCTTCCGCTGAGCCTCGGCACGGATCCGATCGGAGTGAACGGCATGGCAGACGACAACGGCGGACGGCCGAGCATCTACCCGAGCCTGCTGTACGCGGACGCGAAGGCCGCGGTCCGGCAGCTGACGGAGGCCTTCGGCTTCACCGAGATCAGCGTGTACGAGGGCGAGGACGGCCGGATCGTGCACGCCGAACTGGCCCAGGGCAACGGCGCGGTGATGCTCGGCTCCCGGGACACGGGCAGCGCCTTCGACCGGGCGATGCGGGGCGCGGGGCCGTGCGGCGTGTACATCGTCGTGGACGACGTCGACGCCCATCACCGGCGGGCGAAGGAGCACGGCGCGGAGATCCTGCTGCCGCCGACCGACCAGGACTACGGCTCACGGGACTACATGGCCCGGGACGCCGAGGGCAACGTGTGGAGCTTCGGCACGTACGCCCCCGACCCGCACGGCACCGGGGCGCGGGGCTGAGACGGGAGCCGGGGCGCGGGAGCGCTCCCCCGCCCCGGCGTCACTCCCCGCCGGTGTGCACCTGGAAGGCCGCGCGGCGCACGGCCTTGGCGAGCGCCGGGTCGGGGTGGGCGGCCGCGAGGGCGACGAGCACCTGGACGGTGCGGGGGTGCCCGACGCGGCGCACCTCGTCGAGGAGGGTGGGCACGGTGGGCTGGACCGCCGACTCCAGGTGTCTGATGAGGAGCGGGGCCTCGCCGTGGTCCGCGACGGCCGCCGCGGTGTCGACCCACAGCCAGGTGGACTCCTCGCGGGTCAGCACCAGGTGGACGTCCTCGGGGTCGGCGCCCTCCTGCTCGGCGAGCCAGAGCAGGGCGTAGGCGCGCAGCGAGGGCTCCTCGAGGACGGCCCTGACCTCCGCCTCGGCGGGTGCGCCGACCACGCGCAGGGCCTCGAAGGCCAGGCCGCGCAGCAGCGCGTCCTCGCCCCGCGCGGCGGTGAGGAGGTCGGTGACGGCGCTGCCGACGGGGCGGGCGGCGAGCCAGGCGCGGTACTCGGCGCGGGCCGCGTTGGGCCGCAGGCGGACGCAGCCGCGCAGCATGTCCTCGGCGGACTGCTCGATGTGTCCCGCGGGGCTCTGTGCGGCGACGCAGATCTGCTCCAGCTTGACCCAGACCGCCCAGCTGCCGAGCGGGGTGAGGGTGACCTGCCCGTCGGCGCGGGTCAGCGCGCCGACCGTGGCGAGGCCCTGCAGCGCCCACTCCAGGAGGTCGGGGAGCGGGGCCTCCTGCGGGCAGTCGGCGGGGGCGGTCGGCTCCGGCTGGGGGCCGTAGGGGATCTCGCAGCGTTCGGTGCGCAGTTCCGTGACGCGCTGGTCGAGGAGGTCGAGCAGTTGCGGCACGGGGACGGGGCCCGCCGAAAGCTGCAGGAGGGAGAGGACCTGCGGCATGGCCTCGACGCACTCGGCGACGGCCGCGGGGGCGAGCTCGTCCGGCGCCGGGTGGGCCAGCGACCAGGCGTCGAAGAGGGCGACCCAGCCGCGCAGTACGGCGCTGTCGTCGCGGTTCCAGGCGCGCAGCCGCCAGCCGGGGCGTGCGCTGTCGCCGTGCACCTCGATGAGGCCCGCGAGGCGCGCGGTGTCCCAGTCGGCACGGATCTGATCGACGGTCAGGCCCAGCTCGGTGGCGGCCCGTTCGGCGGTCGCGTCGGAGAGGGTGCCCTTGCCGTCGGGGGTCGCGTCGGCACGGCGGGGGCCCGGGCGCAGGGCCGCGTCGGCCCAGCGGGCGACCCGGGCGGCGTCGGCGAGGCCGGCGCGTGCCGCGCGGGCCAGTTCCGCGGGAGCGGGTGTGCCCTCGGGTGGCCGGGGCGCGGGGCGGCGCGTGCGGCGGCTGCCCACCGCGCCGGGCGCGGCAGAGAGGGGGCGTGCTGCGTCGCGCCTGGCCTCTCCTCGCTCCTCGGCCTTCGGGTAGGGCGCGTGGACAAGTCGGAGCCTGGAGTCGCGCGGGGTACGGGACGTCACGGGAACAGTCTTCCTGTTGACGGTCCGAAAACCCAAACGGAATGGGGACGCGGGCGGTGGGGGCGCGCGGCACGGGGCGTACGCAAGGGGGTTCGAAGGGTCACATCAGCGGGGTGAGGAAGCGGCGCAGCGCCTCTTCGTAGCCGGCCGGGTCGGCGTTCCACATGGCGCCGTGCGGCGCGTCCGGCACCGCGTGCAACGTGACCAGCTCCGGGCGCTGTTCGGCCAGCCGACGGGAGAGCGCCCAGGGCGCGACGGCATCACCCGGGCCGTGCACGAGGAGGGTCGGGACGCGCAGCGCGTCCGGGTCGGACGCCGCGAGGATCCGGTCGCCCCGCAGCCCGGTGCGCCCCTGGGCCGCACGGACCGCAAGCGGAAGGAGCGGCCCGGGGGTGCGGCGGGCACCGGCGAGGGCGCGCAGGGTGGTCTCCCAGCTGAGGACCGGGGAGTCGAGGACGAGACCGCTGACGCGCTCGCGCAGCGCGGAGTGCGCGGCGGCGTGCAGGCACATGGCGGCGCCGGTGGACCAGCCGTGCAGGACGACGCGTTCGGCGCCGTGGCGCACCGCGTAGCGGATGGCGGCGTCCAGGTCGCGCCACTCCGACTCACCGAGGTGGCCGAGGCCGTCCGGGGAGCGGGGCGCGCCGAGGTCGCCGCGGTAGGCGAGGTCGAGGACGGGCAGGCGCAGGCGGTGCAGGAAGTCCATGACGACCATGGGGTGTTCGCGGGTGGTGCCCAGGCCGTGCACGGTGATGACCCAGGTGTCGCGGGCGCCGGGCACGAACCAGGCGGGCAGGCCGCCGAGTTCGCCGGGGATGTCCACGTCGGCGTGGTCCAGGCCGAGCGCGGCGCGCGGGTCCCCGATGTGGACCTGCGGGGTGAGCCAGACGCGGGCGCCGGGTTCCAGGGAGCCGTGGGTGACGGCTTCGAGGCGGCGTACGACCGTGTCCGCCTCGTGCGGGGCGGACTCCAGGACGGGCCCGACGACCGCGTGGGTGCCGTTGCCGCTCAGGCCGTATCTGCCGGGGCGCAGGCTGGCGAGGGCGCGGGTGAGGCTGATCTGGCCGGCGGCCGTGGCGTGCACGGTCAGGCGCGGTTCGGTGGGCAGCGGGCGGCCCGGGGGTGCCTTCAGGGCGGCGTCGCTGGCGAAGCGGCCCGCCGCGACGGCGGCCGCGGCCGTCCCCAGGGCGGCTGTTACTGCGGTGACGGCCGCTGCCGTCGCTTTGGCTGGGCGCACCGTCCCAGTGTCCGGGGGCGAGGGCCGCGGGGCCAGTGGGCGGTGTCCTCGGGGTGATGCGGGCGTCAGCCCGCAGGCTGGCCGTAGCCCCGCAGTTTCTCCTCCGCTTCGCGCAACTGGGCCGGGGACAGCAGGGTCGGGGTGTGGCCCGGCACGGCGCTGGCCGTGAGCCAGAGGCGGGACATCCATTCCAGCTGGGCCGTGCGGTCGTACGCCTGGGAGAGGCTGTTCCCGTAGGTGACGGTGCCGTGGTTGCGCAGGAGGCATCCCGTGCGTTCGCGCAGGGCGTGCAGCATGTTCTCGGCCAGCTCCTGCGTGCCGTAGAGCGCGTACGGGGCGACGCGGGCCGGGCCGCCGAGGACGCCGGTCATGTAGTGGACGGCGGGGAGCTCCTTGACCAGCATCGAGACGGCGGTGGCGTGCACCGCGTGGGTGTGCACCACCGCCGCCGCGTCCGTGGCGCGGTAGATCGCGAGGTGCATGGGCAGTTCGCTGGTCGGGGAGAGGTCGCCGAAGAGCTGGCGGCCGTCGAGGCCGACGCCGACCGCGTCCTCGGGCCGCAGCCGGTCGTAGGGGACCCCGCTCGGGGTGACGAGGACGGTGCCGCCGACCCGTGCGGAGACGTTGCCCGAGGTGCCGACGACCAGGCCGTCCCGCACCGTCCTGACGGCCGTGTCGACCAGCTCGTCCCAGGCCCGCGCGATCGCGTCCCGTGCCGCGCCGCCGTCGCCGGCCTCGTCGCCGCCGCCACCGCCACCGTGCTGCCGCTGCTCAGTCATGCGGTGATCCTGTCAGCCGGGCGTCACGCGCAGTAGGGCGGCGACCCGCCGGGTGATCAGGATCTCTTCGGCGGGTCGGCGGCCCGGCCGGAGGGGGTGCCGCGCGGGGGTCCCCTCCGGATGGCGGAACCCGACACTCCGCCCAGTTTGCGGGCCCCGCGCCACCCCTCCGTACGATCGTCGTCAGACACCTGGTGAGGACGGAATCAGGTCACTCCGCTTCGGGTCACCGCACCGCCCGGCCCAGTTCACTTTCCGTTCACTCGGGTTGCCTACGTTCCACATGCCACTGACGTCCAACAGAAGCCTGGGTAAATGGAACACATCACGCTTCTCCTCGGGATCGTGATCGTTACCGCTCTCGTGTTCGATTTCACGAACGGTTTCCACGACACTGCCAACGCGATGGCGACGACCATCTCGACCGGCGCCCTGAAGCCCAAGACGGCGGTGGCCATGTCCGCCGTGCTCAACCTCGTCGGCGCCTTCCTCTCCGTAGAGGTCGCCAAGACGATCTCCGGCGGCATCGTCAACGAGGACGGCCTCAAGACAGAGGTCATATTCGCCGCGCTCGTCGGCGCGATTCTCTGGAATCTCCTGACCTGGCTGGTGGGCCTGCCCTCCAGCTCCTCCCACGCGCTCTTCGGCGGCCTCATCGGTGCCGCCGTCATGTCGATGGGCTGGTCGTCGATCAACGGCGGCACCGTCGTCACCAAGATCCTGATCCCGGCCCTCGCCGCGCCCCTGGTGGCCGGTCTCGCCGCGATGGTGGCCACGCGCCTGACGTACCGCATCGGCCGCGACACCGACACCAAGGCCACCGCGAAGGGCTACCGCGCAGGGCAGATCGCCTCCGCGGGCCTGGTCTCGCTGGCCCACGGCACCAACGACGCGCAGAAGACCATGGGCATCATCACCCTCGCCCTGGTCACCGGCGGTGTCCTGAACCCCGGCGCGAACCCCCCGATGTGGGTCATCGTCTCGGCCGGTGTGGCCATCGCGCTCGGCACCTACCTGGGTGGCTGGCGCATCATCCGCACCATGGGCAAGGGCCTCACCGACCTCCAGCCGCAGCAGGGCTTCGCCGCCCAGACCAGCGCCGCGACGGTCATCCTGGCCTCCTCGCACCTGGGCTTCTCGCTCTCCACCACCCAGTCCTGCTCCGGCGCCGTGATGGGCGCGGGCCTCGGCCGCAAGGGCGGCGTGGTCCGCTGGTCGACCGCGACCCGGATGTTCGTCGCCTGGGGCCTGACCCTGCCGGCCGCCGGTCTGGTCGGCGCGGGCGCCGAGTTCCTCACCAAGCAGGGTCCCTGGGGCATCGCGGCCACCGCCGTGCTCCTGGTCGCGGGCTCCACCGTGATCTACGTGCTCTCGCGGCGCGACGCCATCGACCACACCAACGTCACCGACGACGAGATCCGTCCCGGTGCCGTCCCCGCGGCGCCCGCCGAGCCCGCGGGCGTCGTGACCACCGCGATCGCCGCCGTCTCCCCGCCCCCGGTGGGCATGATGGCCGCCTCGCCCGTCCCGCCGGTCCCCGACGGGTCCGTCAAGGCCACCGTCTCGGCCCCGACCACGACCACCACCGGCGCCATGGCGGACCCCGCCCGGCCCGCGACGGTGTAAGGACAGATCAGCATGAGCATCGACTGGGCAGCTCTCGGCTCCGTCTTCGGAGTCAGCCTCGCGGTCACGGTGGCCCTGGTGGGCCTCTTCACCCTCGGCGTCGTCGGCCTCTCCAAGCAGGAGACGGCGGCCGCGTCCCACGGCGGTTCCGCCGCCATGGCGCGCACCGGCGCGTACGCCTGCTTCGCGCTGTGCGCGGCGGCGGTGGCGTACGGGATCTATCTGATCGTCGCCTGACACCGGCTTGTCCCGGGTGGGGCGCGGAGCGTGCGAACGCTCCGCGCCCCATCGTTGTGTGCGGGTGCCCACGGGCCCGTGTGTGGGGCCCAACACACTCTCCCGCCGCAGGTCAACGGCGAGTTGACGGGCGTTCGCGGGCCGTGGTGGACTGCCGGGGCCAACTACGGCGGCAGCAGAGGAAGCCGGTGCGAATCCGGCGCGGTCCCGCCACTGTCACCGGGGAGAACCTCCCCGTGAGCCAGGAACTCTCGCCACCGCATCACGTCGAACCAGGGCGCGGACACCCTGAGTGAGGACATATCGCCATGCGCGGCCGCCCGGTGCCGGTTCCCTTTCTGAGTACGCGTTCCCTCCTCAGCGAAGCGACGGGCTGAGAGCGTGCGTGCCGACCGCGTCTTCGCGTACGGCGCCGCCGCCGGCCTCCTCGGCGACCTGCTGCTCGGCGACCCCCGCCGCGGCCATCCGGTCGCCGCCTTCGGGCGCGCGGCGGGCGCCGTCGAACGAGCCCTGTGGCGCGACCACCGCGGGTGGGGCGCGCTGCACACCGCGGTGTGCGCCGGGGGCGCGGCGGGTGCCGCCGCCCTCGCCTCCCGCCTCGTACACCGCTCGCCCGCCGGCTCCGTGGCGCTGACCGCCGCCGCGACCTGGGCGGTGGTCGGCGGCACCTCGCTGGGGCGCGAGGCGCGGGCGATCGGCGGGGCGCTGGCGGCCGGGGACGTCGAGGTCGCGCGGGAGCGCCTGCCGCATCTGTGCGGGCGGGACCCGCAGGCACTGGACGCCGACGGCATCGCGCGGGCCGTCGTGGAGTCCGTCGCCGAGAACACGTCCGACGCGGTCGTCGGAGCGCTCGTGTGGGGCGCGCTGGGCGGGGTGCCCGGCCTCGTCGCCTTCCGTGCCGTGAACACGCTGGACGCGATGGTGGGGCACAAGTCGCCCCGGTACCGGCGCTACGGGTGGGCCTCGGCCCGGCTCGACGACGTGTTCGGGTGGCCGGGGGCGCGGCTCACCGCGGGGCTCGCGGCGCTGGCCGGGGACTCCCCCGCCGGGGCGGTGCGGGCCTGGCGCGCGGACGCCGCGAAGCACCCGAGCCCGAACGCCGGGCCCGTCGAGGCGGCCTTCGCGGGCGCGTTGGGCGTACGGCTCGGGGGGACCCTCTCGTACGGGGGCCGGGTGGAGCGCCGGCCCGTTCTGAACGCGACGGGGCGGGATGTCGGGGTGGCGGACGTCGAGCGGGCCGTGAAGCTGTCGCGGCGGGTGAGCTGGCTGGCGCTCGGCGTCGCGGTGGCCGCCCGCACGGCACTGCGGTCGAGGCGGTCAGGGAGAGACTCATGAGTGGTGGACTGCTCGTCGCGGGGACCACCTCCGACGCCGGCAAGAGCGTCGTCACCGCCGGCATCTGCCGGTGGCTGGCCCGCAAGGGAGTGTCGGTCGCGCCGTTCAAGGCGCAGAACATGTCCCTGAACTCCTTCGTCACGCGCGAGGGCGCGGAGATCGGGCGGGCCCAGGCCATGCAGGCGCAGGCCGCCCGCGTCGAGCCGAGCGCGCTGATGAACCCCGTGCTGCTCAAGCCCGGCGGCGACCGCTCCAGCCAGGTCGTGCTGATGGGCAAGCCGGTGGGCGAGATGAGCGCACGAGGGTTCTTCGGGGGGTCCGGGGGATCCGGGGGGCCGTCCCCCGGGGAGAGGCTGCACGGGGGGCGGCAGGCGGCGTTGCTCGACACCGTCGTGGGGTGCCTGGAAGAGCTCCGGTCCCGCTACGACGCCGTGATCTGCGAGGGCGCGGGCAGCCCCGCCGAGATCAACCTGCGCCGCACCGACATCGTCAACATGGGCATCGCGCGCGCCGCCCGCTTCCCCGTCCTGGTGGTCGGGGACATCGACCGGGGCGGGGTGTTCGCCTCGTTCTTCGGGACGACGGCGCTGCTGAGCGAGGCCGACCAGGAACTCGTCGCCGGGTATCTGGTGAACAAGTTCCGCGGCGACGTCTCGCTGCTCGAACCAGGGCTCGACATGCTGCTCGGGCTCACCGGGCGGCGCACGTACGGCGTGCTGCCGTTCCAGCACGGGCTCGGCATCGACGAGGAGGACGGCCTGCGGGTCTCCCTGCGCGGTGCCGTGCGGGAGTCCGTGGTGGCCCCGCCGGTCGGCGCGGACGTGCTGCGGGTCGCCGTCTGTGCCCTACCGCTGATGTCCAACTTCACGGACGTGGACGCGCTGGCCGCCGAGCCGGGCGTCGTCGTGCGGTTCGTGGACCGGGCCGAGGAACTCGTCGACGCCGACCTCGTGGTGGTGCCGGGGACCCGCGGGACCGTACGGGCCCTGGCGTGGCTGCGTGAGCGCGGGCTCGCCGACGCCCTGGCGCGGCGCGCCGCGCAGGGGCGGCCCGTGCTCGGGATCTGCGGCGGCTTCCAGGTGCTCGGCGAGCACATCGAGGACGACGTCGAGTCACGGGCCGGATCCGTGGACGGGCTCGGACTGCTGCCGGTGCGGGTGCGGTTCGCCCGCGAGAAGACCCTCGCCCGACCGGTGGGCGAGGCCCTCGGCGAGCCGGTCGAGGGGTACGAGATCCATCACGGCGTGGCCGAGGTGACGGGCGGCGAGCCCTTCCTGGACGGCTGCCGGGTCGGCGAGGTGTGGGGCACGCACTGGCACGGGTCGCTGGAGAGCGACGCGTTCCGGCGCCGGTTCCTCACCGAGGTCGCCCGCGCGGCCGGGCGCCGCTTCGTGCCCGCGCCCGACACCAGCTTCGCCGCGCTGCGCGAGCAACAGCTCGACCTGCTCGGCGACCTGATCGAAGAACACGCGGACACGGACGCGCTGTTGGGCCTGATCGAGAAGGGCGCGCCGGCCGGCCTGCCGTTCATCGCGCCCGGTGCGCCGTCCTGAGCCCCCTCGGGGGCACCGGGCACGGTCCCGCACCGCACCACCACGAACGCTTCAAGGAGGCTCTGTGACCACCCCGTATCCGTTCACCGCCCTCGTCGGGCAGGACGACCTGCGGCTCGCGCTGTTGCTGAACGCCGTATCGCCCGCCGTGGGCGGTGTGCTCGTGCGGGGGGAGAAGGGCACCGCCAAGTCCACCGCCGTGCGCGCGCTCTCCGCGCTGCTGCCCGAGGTGCCGGTCGTCGCCGGCTGCCGCTTCTCCTGCGACCCGGCCGCCGCCGACCCGAACTGCCCCGACGGCCCCCACGAGTCGGGCGGCGCCACGGCGCGCCCCGCGCGGATGGTCGAACTGCCCGTCGGCGCCTCCGAGGACCGGCTCGTCGGCGCCCTGGACATCGAGCGGGCGCTCGCGGAGGGCGTGAAGGCCTTCGAGCCCGGACTGCTCGCCGACGCGCACCGCGGGATCCTGTACGTGGACGAGGTCAACCTCCTCCACGACCACCTGGTCGACCTGCTCCTGGACGCGGCCGCGATGGGCGCCTCCTACGTGGAGCGCGAAGGGGTGTCCGTCCGGCACGCCGCCCGCTTCCTGCTCGTCGGCACGATGAACCCCGAAGAGGGCGAGCTGCGGCCGCAGTTGCTCGACCGGTTCGGTCTCACCGTCGAGGTGGCCGCGTCCCGGGAGACCGACCAGCGCGTCGAGGTCGTGCGGCGGCGGCTCGCGTACGACGACGACTCCGAGGGCTTCGCGGGACGCTGGGCCGACGAGGAGGCCGCGCTGCGCGACCGGGTGGTGGCCGCGCGCGCACTGCTCCCCCAGGTGGTGCTCGGCGACGCGGCGCTGCGGCAGATCGCGGCGACCTGCGCGGCGTTCGAGGTCGACGGGATGCGCGCGGACATCGTGATGGCGCGGACCGCGACGGCGCTGGCCGCGTGGTCGGGACGCACCGACGTGGCGAGCGAGGACGTGCGCCGGGCCGCGCTGCTCGCGCTGCCGCACCGCAGGCGCCGCAACCCCTTCGACGCGCCGGGCCTGGACGAGGACAAGCTCGACGAGGCGCTGGACCAGGCGCGCGAGGACGAGGAGCCCGAGCCTCCCGAGGGGCCCGAGGGCGGCGACGACCCCGACGGAGGCGGTCCCGACGGAGGCGGCGGTCAGCCGCCGGCGGACGGCCCCGACACGCCCGACTCCCCCTCCCCCGAGGTGCCCGAGCTGCCCGAGCAGAGCCAGGGCCCGGAGACCGAAGAGGCGCCGGCCCCGCAGGAGCCCGCCCCGGCCCCGGGCGGCGCGTCCGGCGAGCAGCAGGCCGTGCGGGCCGCCGAGCCGTTCCGCACCAAGACGTTGAGCGTGCCCGGCATCGGCGAGGGCGCGGCGGGCCGGCGCTCGCGGGCCAGGACCGAGCACGGCCGCACGACGGGTTCGCGCCGCCCGCAGGGTGCCCTGACCAAGCTGCACCTGGCGGCGACCGTGCACGCCGCGGCACCGCACCAGAAGGCGCGCGGGCGCTCGGGCGCCGGTCTCGTCGTACGCCGTGACGATCTGCGGCAGGCGACGCGGGAGGGGCGTGAGGGCAACCTCGTGCTGTTCGTCGTGGACGCCTCCGGGTCGATGGCGGCCCGGCAGCGGATGAGCGCCGTCAAGGGGGCCGTGCTCTCGCTGCTGCTCGACGCCTACCAGCGGCGCGACAAGGTGGGGCTCGTGACGTTCCGGGGCAAGGACGCGGAGGTGGCGCTGCCGCCGACGTCGTCGGTGGACGCGGCCGCGGCCCGCCTGGAGTCGCTGCCGACCGGCGGCCGCACTCCGCTGGCCGAGGGCCTGTTGAAGGCGCACGACGTGCTGCGGATCGAGCGGCTGCGGGACGCGGCGCGCCGCCCGCTGGTGGTCGTGGTGACGGACGGGCGGGCGACGGGCGGCGTCGAGCCGGTGGCGCGCGCGGGCCGCGCGGCGCGCCTCTTCGCGGCCGACGGGGTCGCCTCGGTGGTCGTCGACTGCGAGTCGGGCTACGTGCGCCTGGGGCTCGCGGGCCAGTTGGCGGGCGAGCTCGGCGGGACGGCCGTGACCCTCGACGAGCTGCGGGCGGACTCGATCGCCGGCCTCGTCAAGGACGTACAGGGAATCAACTCGCCTTCCAGGAGGGCCGCTTAATGCCGCAGGGACAGCCGAGCGTCGTACCGGACGACGGACTCACGACGCGCCAGCGCCGCAACCGCCCGCTCGTCTTCGTCCACACGGGCATCGGCAAGGGCAAGTCGACCGCCGCGTTCGGACTCGCGCTGCGCGCCTGGAATCAGGGGTGGCCGATCGGCGTCTTCCAGTTCGTGAAGTCGGCGAAGTGGAAGGTCGGCGAGGAGAACGCGCTGAAGGTCCTCGGCGCGAGCGGCGAGGGCGGCACGGTCGACTGGCACAAGATGGGCGAGGGCTGGTCCTGGATCCAGCGGGCCCCCGCCGAGGGCGAGTTGACCAACGAGGACAAGGCCCGCGAGGGCTGGGAGCAGGTCAAGCGGGACCTCGCGCAGGAGACGTACAAGCTGTACGTCCTCGACGAGTTCGCCTACCCGATGCACTGGGGCTGGATCGACCCGGCGGAGGTCGTGGAGGTGCTGCGGAACCGGCCCGGCACCCAGCACGTCGTCATCACCGGCCGCAACGCGCCCCAGCAGCTCGTCGACTTCGCCGACCTGGTCACCGACATGTCGAAGGTCAAGCACCCGATGGACGCGGGCCAGAAGGGCCAGAGGGGCATCGAGTGGTAGCTCGCCTCGTCGTCGCGGCGCCGTCGTCGGGCAGCGGCAAGACGACCGTCGCGACGGGCCTGATGGCCGCGTTCACGGCGGCGGGGCTCGCCGTCTCCCCGCACAAGGTGGGGCCCGACTACATCGACCCCGGCTACCACGCGCTCGCCACCGGCCGCCCCGGCCGCAACCTCGACGCGTACCTGTGCGGGCCCGACCTGGTCGAGCCGCTGTTCGCGCACGGGTCCGCGGGGTGCGACCTCGCGGTGGTCGAGGGCGTGATGGGGATGTACGACGGGGCCGCCGGGCAGGGCGAGCTCGCGTCCACCGCGCACGTGGCGAAGCTGCTGCGGGCGCCGGTCGTGATGGTCGTCGACGCGTCGTCGCAGTCGCGGTCGGTGGCGGCACTGGTGCACGGCTTCGCGTCCTGGGACCCCGAGGTGCGGATCGCCGGCGTCATCCTCAACAAGGTCGGCTCCGACCGGCACGAGGCGCTGCTGCGTCAGGCCCTGGACGAGTCCGGGGTACCGGTGCTCGGCGTGCTGCGCCGTACCCCTCAAGTGCAGGCTCCTTCACGGCACTTGGGGCTCGTACCGGTGGCCGAGCGGCAGGCGGAGGCGGTGCGGTCGGTGGCGGCGCTCGCCACGCAGGTGCGGGAGGGGTGCGACCTGGACGCCCTGCTCGCCCTGGCCCGCTCGGCGCCTTCCCTGCGGGGCGGGGCGTGGGACCCCGCGACGGCGCTCGGTTCGTCACCGGCCGCGCCGGATTCGTCCTCGAGCGCCGCACGGGCCGGATCACGCGCGGCCGGACAGACGTCTCCCGTCGTCGCCGTCGCCGGCGGTGCCGCCTTCACCTTCTCCTACGCAGAGCACACCGAGCTGCTCACCGCCGCCGGGGCGGAGGTCGTCACCTTCGACCCCCTCCACGACGAGCAACTGCCGGACGGAACCGCCGGGCTGGTCGTCGGGGGCGGGTTCCCCGAGGTGTACGCGCCCGAGCTGTCCGCCAACGAGCGGCTCAGGAAGTGTGTGGCCGAACTGGCGCTCTCCGGGGCGCCCGTGGCCGCCGAATGCGCCGGGCTGCTCTACCTCTCCCGCGAACTGGACGGGAAGCCGATGTGCGGGGTGCTCGACGCCGGGGCGCGGATGTCGGGGCGTCTGACGCTCGGCTACCGCGAGGCGGTCGCCGTGTCGGACAGCGTGCTCGCGCCGGCCGGGACCCGGATGCGGGGCCACGAGTTCCACCGCACGGTCGTGGAGCCGGGCGCCGGGGCGACGCCCGCGTGGGGCCTGCACGTGCCCGAGCGGCGCGTCGAGGGGTTCGTGCAGGGCAACGTGCACGCCAGCTACCTGCACACGCACTGGGCGGGGGAGCCGGGCGTCGCGCGCCGCTTCGTCGAGCGGTGCGCGCCGTGACCCGCGCGGGCCGCTCAGCCCGCGAGGCCCACCACGAGCCAGATGAACGCCGCGCCCGCCACGGTGCACAGCAGCGTCGAGCGGGCCGGGTGGTCGTGGTGCGCCTCGGGCAGGATCTCGGCCGCCGCGAGGTACAGCAGCGCGCCGCCGAAGAAGCCGAGATAGCCGCCGAGCAGTTGCTCCGGAATGGTGAAGAGCAGGGTCGACGCGGCGCCCACCACCGGGGCCACCGCGTCCGCGAACAGCATCGCGAGGGCCTTGCGGCGGGCGTTCCCGTACAGGCTGGTGATCGTGTACGTGTTGAAGCCGTCCGCGAAGTCGTGCGCGACGACGGCGAGGGCCACGGCCACGCCCATGCCGCCGCCCACCTGGAAGGCCGCGCCGATCGCCACGCCGTCCATGACGCTGTGGCCGACCATCGCGGCGGCGGCCGTGAGGCCCACCTGGGGGACGCGCCCGTTCTCCTGCTCGTCGGCGCCGTGCGCGGCGTGCCGGCCCGCCAGGAGGTGTTCCACCAGATGGGCTACGAGGAAGCCCGCCACGAACAGCAGCAGGGCCGCCGGTACGCCGAAGACGGGCCCTCCCGCCGCCTCCAGCGCCTCCGGCAACAGGTCGAGTCCGACGACGCCGAGCATCAGGCCGCCCGCGAGCCCCAGCACGAGATGGCGCCGGTCGGTGACCCGCTGGGCAGTCCAGCCGCCCACCAGGGTCATGAGGAAGGCGCCGAGCGCCACGAACACCGCCATGGGCCCTTGCTATCCGATTGACCCCCTGCTCCGCACATCCGTCGTTCCCCCTCACCCCCTCCCCCCGTACGAAAGGACCCGCGCCATGGCCGGTGCCGGAAAGGTGACGCCCGCCGAGGACGTCGATCTCGTCGTCGGCGTCGGCGCCTGCGAGGACGCCGACGTGGCGGAGGTGCTCGGCCTGGTCCGGGACGCGCTCCGCGACGCGGGCCTCCCGCAAGGCGCGGTGGTCGCTCTCGCGACGGTCGACGTGAAGGGCGCGGAGCCGGGGATCGTCGGGGCGGCGGCACGGCTCGGGGTGCCGCTCGTGACGTACCCGGCGCGGGAGCTGGCGCGGGTGACGGTGCCGAACCCGACGGCGAGGTCACGCGCCGCGGTGGGCACGCCGTCCGTGGCGGAGGCGGCGGCGCTGCGGGGCGGCGGCGAACTCCTCGTCCCCAAGCGGAAGTCGGCCCCCGTGGGGCGGCCGCCGATGGCGACGTGTGCGATCGCGGGCCGTCCTCGGACCACCGCCCCGGCCCCTGACCTGCGGCATCACGGGGATGCCGAGGTGCGGGACGCCGGCGCGGACCTCACCGACCTGGCGGTGAACGTACGCTCCGACACTCCCCCGGCCTGGCTGAGGGAGCTGATCGCCGCGTCCCTCGACGACCTGGCGGCCTACCCCGACGCGCGGGCGGCGCGGGAGGCGGTGGCGGCACGGCACGGCCTGACGCCGGACCGCGTGCTGCTCACCGCCGGTGCGGCGGAGGCCTTCGTGCTGCTGGCCCGCTCCCTGAAGGTCCGTCAGCCCTACGTGGTGCACCCGCAGTTCACCGAGCCCGAGGCGGCGCTGCGGGACGCGGGTCACGAGGTGGGGCGGGTGCTGCTGCGGGAGGAGGACGGCTTCCGGCTTGACGCCTCGGCGGTGCCGGAGGAGGCCGACCTGGTGGTCGTCGGCAATCCCACGAACCCGACGTCCGTCCTCCACCCGGCGGCGACGCTCGCCGAACTGGCGCGCCCCGGACGGGTCCTGGTGGTCGACGAGGCGTTCATGGACGCGGTGCCGGGCGAACGGGAGGCGCTGGCGGGCCGTACGGACGTGCCCGGCCTGGTGGTGCTGCGCAGCCTCACCAAGACGTGGGGCCTCGCCGGGCTGCGGATCGGCTACGTCCTCGCCGCGCCCGACACGATCTCCGCGCTCGCCCTGGCCCAGCCGCTGTGGCCGGTGTCGACGCCGGCACTCGTCGCGGCGCGGGCGTGCGTGGGGCCCCGGGCGCTGGCGGAGGCGGGCCACGCGGCGCACCGGGCCGCCGCGGACCGCGCCCATCTCCTCGCGGGCCTCGCGGAGTTGGCCCCGGCGGGCGTCCGCGCGGCGGGCCCGGCCGAGGGGCCCTTCGTCCTGGTACGGGTACCCGGCGCGGCACAGGTCCGGGAACGGCTCCGGGCGCGGGGGTACGCGGTGCGGCGCGGCGACACGTTTCCCGGCCTGGGGCCTGACTGGATCCGGGTCGCCGTCCGGGACCGGGGGACGTCGGACCGGTTCCTCGCGGCGTTGGCCGCGGTGCTGGACGGTTAGCGGGGTGGGGTGGGCGGGGGCTCCCCCCCTGCCCAGGGGCCACGCCCCAACGGGTCGCGGACGCGTCGCGGCCCGAGGGGACGTGCCGGCGAACCAGTCGCGGTCCCGCCACCGGATCAGACAGTCAGCGCCCCCGGCCCAGGCCCCCGCTCCCCGTTACCCCCGCGACCGCCGAGCCATGGCCACCGCCCCGCCCCCGGCCACCAGCAGCACCACGGCCCCACCCGCCACGTACGGCGTCATGGAACTGCCCCCCGTCTCCGCGAGATTCGCCTCCGTGGCCTTCGGCGCGGTCTTGGGCGCCGTCTTCGCCTCGACCGGCCGCTCCGGCTCCCCCTGCGGCTTCGTCCCGTGGTCCTTCGGCGGCGTGCCCACCGGCGTCTCGCACCCCGCCCCGGCCAGCGTCACCGTGCCCGTCACCTCGGCCACGTTCAGCTTCAGCGGGTTCACGGACACCGTGAGCTCCAGCGCGGCCGCCGCGGCCGTGCGCGACGTCGTGTGCGTCTTCGACAGGTCGAGGCGCACCTCGCCGACCCCCGGCACCTTGACCTCGGTCGTGCCCCGGGTGGTGAGCGTGACCTTCTTGCCGAGCACGGTCACCGCGCCCAGCAGATTCGATTCGGCAACCGGCCGCTCCCCCGCCGCGCAGACCGCCTTCGAGGTGACCTGCTCGACCTCGACGAGGGAGAGCAACGGCAGGCCGGGCACGTGCAGCCTGGCCCGCGCGATGTTGCTGTGGCCCTGTGCCGTACCGCCCCGCACGGTCGCCCTCGCCGTGGCCACGTCGGCCCGCAGCACGCTGAACGGCCGCCCGCCGTCGACCCCGTCCACCCGGGCGGTGAGCGCGGTCTTCTCGGCGCTGGCGGGGGCCTGCACCTCGTTCAGGGCGACCTTGAGCGGGACGTTCACGGTCTTGTTGAGCAGGGAGACGTTCAGCCCGGTGCGCAGCACGACCGCGTCGGCCCGCCCGCCCTGGTAACCGGCGCCGTGCGCGGTGCCGGGGCCGTCTCCGCCGGTGGCCTGCGCGGATCCCGCGCCCGCGAGCGCCACGGGCCCGGCGGCGAGCGCCGTGGCGACGGCGACGACGGAGAGGCGGCGGGCGGGCATACGGAAGGTGTTGCTGTTCAAGGTGGTGGAACCCCCACAAGAGTCACGGGCCATCGACGGCGCACGCCACATGGGGACATCACGTGCGCGCCGATGGCGTCGCCCCGCATCGACGAAGGACGACGCGGGAATCTTTACGCACTCAGAGTGAACGGTCAGCAACCTGACGTGAGTTCACCCCAAAGGGAGGTTTCCGCCTCTGTATTCGAATCTCACGGCACACGCGTTCCCTCGCGCCACCCGGGCACCGCCCCTCCCGCGCGCGGGAGGGGACGCGAGCGCCCCCGCGGGGCACACCCAACGAACCGCACCGGCATCGCGTAACGCCCAGGTCAACCCAGCACGTTGCCGTTCAGGACGACCCGGCGCGGCGCGCCGAGCACCCGTACGTCCTGCCGGGGATCCGCGTCGTAGACCACGAGGTCCGCGGGCGCGCCCTCGGCCAGGCCGGGGCGTCCGAGCCACTCGCGCGCGCCCCATGTGGTGGCCGAGAGCGCGTCCACCGCGGGGAGGCCCGCGCGGGTCAGCTCGACGATCTCGTCGGCGACCAGGCCGTGCGCGAGCGAGCCGCCCGCGTCGGTGCCCGCGAAGATCGGGACGCCCGCGTCGTGGGCCGCGCGCACGGTGTCGTAGCGGCGCTCGTGCAGTCGGCGCATGTGGGCCGACCAGCGGGGGAACTTCTTCTCGCCACCCGCGGCGAGGTGCGGGAACGTGGCGATGTTGACCAGGGTCGGGACGATCGCGACGCCCCGCTCCGCGAACAGCGGGATGGTCTCCTCGGTCAGGCCCGTGGCGTGCTCGATGCAGTCGATGCCCGCCTCGACCAGGTCGCGCAGGGAGTCCTCGGCGAAGCAGTGGGCCGTGACGCGGGCGCCCAGACGGTGCGCCTCGGCGATCGCCGCCGCGACCTCCTCGCGGGGCCAGCAGGCCGTCAGGTCGCCGGCCTCCCGGTCGATCCAGTCGCCGACGAGCTTGACCCAGCCGTCGCCGCGCAGGGCCTCCCTGCCGACGTACTCGACGAGGTCCTCGGGCTCGATCTCATGGGCGTAGTTGCGGATGTAGCGGCGGGTGCGCGCGATGTGCCGGCCCGCACGGATGATCTTGGGGAGGTCCTCGCGGTCGTCGATCCAGCGGGTGTCCGAGGGTGATCCGGCGTCGCGGAGCAGGAGGGCGCCGATCTCGCGGTCGGTCAGGGCCTGCTTCTCGGCGGCGTCGGCGTCGACCGGGCCGTGCGCGTCCAGGCCGACGTGGCAGTGCGCGTCGACCAGGCCGGGCAGCGCCCAGCCCCGGACCGTGCGGATGTCCTGGGACGCCGTGCCGGCCGGCCGGTCGTACGTCACCCTCCCCCCGACCACCCACAGCTCGTCCCGGACGTCCTCGGGCCCGACGAGCACCCGCCCCTTCACGTGCAGCACCGCGTGATCGCTCATGGACAGCAGCTTATGAGGCACTCGAAACGCCCGGTACGGGGCCGGTCGGTACGCTCGGTGCGGCAGCCCGACGAACTCGTGAGCGAAGTGAGCAGTGACGTGAGCAGTACCGTGACGCACCCCTTTCTGGACCTGGCGCCGCTGAGCGCCCAGCACTTCGCCGCCATCGAGGCGCGGGTGGCCAGGCTGCTCGACACCGAGCAGGACGTCGTGATCATGCAGGGCGAGGCGCTGCTGCCCCTGGAGGGGTGCATCCGGGGCGCGGCGCGGCCGGGGACGACCGCGCTGAACGTGATCACCGGGCCGTACGGCCAGACCTTCGGGAACTGGCTGCGGGACTGCGGCGCGACGGTGATCGACCTCGCCGTGCCGTTCCACACCGCCGTCACCGCGGAGCAGGTGCGCCGGGCGCTCGCCGAGCACCCCGAGATCGACTTCGTTTCCCTCGTGCACGCCGAGGCCGCGACCGGCAACACGAACCCCGTCGCGGAGATCGGCGCGGTCGTGCGCGAGCACGGGGCGCTGTTCATGCTGGACGCGGTCGCCTCGGTGGCCGCCGAGCCGCTGCGGCCGGACGCGTGGGGCGTGGACCTGTGCGTGATCGGCGCGCAGAAGGCGATGGGCGGCCCCGCGGGCGTCTCAGCGGTGTCCGTGAGTGAGCGGGCCTGGCAGCGCATCGCCGCCAATCCGCAGGCGCCGCGCCGCTCCTACCTCTCACTCCTGGACTGGAAGGAGCGCTGGATCGACGGCGGCCGCAAGGCGCTGCTGCACGCGCCCGCCCAGCTGGAGATGCTGGCGCTCGAGGCGTGTGTGGAGCGCATCGAGACGGAGGGCCTTGACGCGGTGATGGCGCGGCACGCGACCGCGGCGGCCGCCACGCGCGCGGGCGCGCTCGCGCTGGGCGGGGGCCTGGAGCCGTACGTGCACGAGGCCGCGGACGCGGCGCCGGTCGCCACCACCCTGCGCACGCCGCCCGGCGTGGACGCCTCGGAGCTGGTGGCCCGGGCGCTGGCCGCGGACCCGGTGCTGCCGCTGGTCGCCGGGGGCGGCGCCCTGGCCACGGAGATGATCCGGGTCAACCACTACGGCCCGGACGCGACCCGCGGCGTCGTGCACGCCTCCCTCGCCGGCCTGGGCGCCGCGATGGGCGAGGCCGGCCGCACGGTCGACCTGGAGGCGGCCCGGCGCGCGGTGACGGACGTCTGGAGCTGAGTGCCCGCGCGTCGCGGGCGGCCCCGCCCGCGACTTGCGCCGAACCCGAGCGGCCGTCCGCGTCCCCGTGGCAATGTGCATGGCATGACCACGCTCCCGGACGGCCGCCGCGTACCGCCCCTGACCGCCGACGAGCCCACCATGCTGGCCGGTTGGCTGGACCTGCACCGCGCGACACTGGCGGTGAAGTGCGCGGGCCTCGACGACGAGCAGGCGCTGCGCGCCTCCGTCGAGCCGTCCGCGCTCTCGCTGTTCGGCCTCGTGCAGCACCTCGCGGAGGTCGAACGGAACTGGATCCAGCGGGTGTTCGCCGGGCGTGACGTGCCGTTGCTCTACGGGGAGCCGCCCGGCGGCTTCACCCTGGACCGGTCCAGGACGTTCGCCGAGGTGCTCGCGGTGTGGGAGTACGAGGTCGCCGTCAACCAGGAGATCTGCGCGGGGCGTTCGCCCGACGACACGGGACGGCTCGGCGCCGCGGAGGCCGCCGTCGTGGGCGGCGACGACGACGTCAGCCTGCGCTGGATCCTCGTTCACCTCATCGAGGAGTACGCCCGGCACAACGGCCACGCCGATCTCCTGAGGGAACGCATCGACGGGGTCACCGGATCGTGAATCCACCCCTCCGCTCCTTTACAGCGCTTTGAATTCCCGCGTACGTTCTCACGAATTATTTATAAACCCGAGCAGCACAGCTTCCCGTATTCTTCTGCCCGCTTTTCGAAGGGCTAAACACTAAGGTTTCGGAAGCATCAAACACTGCAATCCGGACGCGTTCCCAAGGAGTGACGATTCTGTGACGCACTCCACATCGCGCCCGTTTTGCGTGCTAGATCCCGCTTATATCGGCACAAATCGACAGGATCTCGTGCGGGCGCGCACCCCCGCGTGATAACACATGAAGCGCTCTCGCGTAACCCCTCCCCCCGATGCAATTCCAGGAATTGCTCGGTAAATTCACTCCGCATGACCGCTGCACAAGCCGATCTACCGACCGACCTGCAAGCGAAATTCCTAAAAATGCCGGAGGGGCTGCGACTGGACAGTCCCGCTGTCGCCGACGGCGCCGCGATCTGGCGGATCGCCCGCGACTCGAAGGTGCTCGACCTGAACTCGTCCTACAGCTATCTGCTGTGGTGCCGCGACTTCGCGGCCACGTCCGTCGTGGCCCGGGACGCCGACGGCGAGGCGGTCGGGTTCATCACCGGCTACATCCGCCCCGAACGCCCCGACGTCCTGATGGTCTGGCAGGTGGCCGTCGACCACGATCAGCGCGGCCGCGGTCTGGCCGGCGCCCTGCTCGACGGGCTGACCGCGAAGGTCGCCGAGAGCCGCGCACCGGCCATGATCGAAACGACGATCGCACCCTCGAACACCGCGTCCGAGCGGCTCTTCCTCTCCTACGCGCGTCGACACGGCGCGTCGGTCGAGCGACGGGTCCTGTTCGACGCGGGGCTCTTCCCCGACGACGGGCACGAGCCCGAGGTGCTGTACCGCATCGGTCCACTCGACCACTGATCCACTCGCTCCCCCCAGCGATGCCCGCGAGACCAGCACGACCCGCTACTCCCCCCCCCCACCTCCCACGCCTTTCCATCTCCCAGGAGATCTGCTGTGACCATCACCCAGCCCGACCTGAGCGTCTTCGAGACCCTGGAGTCGGAGGTGCGCAGCTACTGCCGCGGTTGGCCTACGGTCTTCGACCGCGCGCAGGGCAGCCGCATGTACGACGAGGACGGCCACGAGTACCTCGACTTCTTCGCCGGAGCCGGTTCGCTCAACTACGGCCACAACAACCCCGTGCTGAAGCGCGCGCTGCTCGACTACATCGAGCGCGACGGCGTCACGCACGGGCTCGACATGTCGACGACCGCGAAGCGCGCCTTCCTGGAGACCTTCCAGAACGTCATCCTGCGCCCGCGCGACCTTCCGTACAAGGTCATGTTCCCCGGCCCGACGGGCACCAACGCGGTGGAGTCGGCGCTGAAACTGGCCCGCAAGGTCAAGGGCCGCGAGTCGATCGTGTCCTTCACGAACGCCTTCCACGGCATGTCGCTCGGCTCGCTCGCCGTGACCGGCAACGCGTTCAAACGCGCCGGCGCCGGCATCCCCCTGGTGCACGGCACGCCGATGCCGTTCGACAACTACCTGGACGGCAGGACCCCCGACTTCATCTGGTTCGAGCGCCTCCTGGAGGACTCCGGCTCGGGCCTGAACACCCCCGCCGCCGTGATCGTCGAGACGGTGCAGGGCGAGGGCGGCATCAACGTGGCCCGCGCCGAGTGGCTGCGCCAGCTCGCCGACGTGTGCGAGCGCTGGGACATGCTGCTCATCGTCGACGACATCCAGATGGGCTGCGGCCGCACCGGCGCGTTCTTCTCCTTCGAGGAGGCGGGCATCACGCCGGACATCGTGACGGTGTCGAAGTCCATCAGCGGCTACGGCATGCCCATGTCGCTCTGCCTGTTCAAGCCGGAGCTCGACGTCTGGGAGCCGGGCGAGCACAACGGCACGTTCCGCGGCAACAACCCCGCGTTCGTGACGGCCGCCGCCGCCCTGGAGACGTACTGGACCGACGGCCCGGCGATGGAGAAGCAGACCCGCGCCCGCGGCGAGCAGGTCGAGCAGGCGCTGGCCGCGATCGTCGAGGAGAACCGCGCCGACATCAAGGAGTTCCGCGGCCGCGGCCTGGTCTGGGGCATGGAGTTCCTGGTCAAGGACCGGGCGAGCGCCGTGGCGAAGCGGGCCTTCGAACTGGGCCTGCTCATCGAGACCTCCGGCCCCGAGGGCGAGGTCGTCAAGCTCCTGCCGGCGCTGACGATCACCCCCGACGAGCTGGACGAGGGGCTGCGCACGCTGGCCCGCGCGGTCCGCGAGACCGCCTGAACCAGCGTCTGACCGAGCCCCGGTACCGTAAGAGAAAAGGAACCAACTCACCGTGATCGTCCGTTCGTTCAAGGACATAGAAGGCACCGATCGACACGTCAAGTCGGCCTCGGGCACCTGGGAGAGCAAGCGCATCGTGCTCGCCAAGGAGCGCGTCGGCTTCTCCGTGCACGAGACCATCCTGTACGCGGGTACGGAGACGTCGATGTGGTACGCGAACCACATCGAGGCCGTCGTCTGCACCAAGGGTGAGGCCGAGCTGACCGACGACACGACCGGCGAGAAGTACACGATCACGCCGGGCACCATGTACCTGCTCGACGGGCACGAGAAGCACACGATGCGGATCAAGGAGGACTTCCACTGCATCTGTGTCTTCAACCCGCCCGTCACGGGTCGTGAGGACCACGACGAGAACGGCGTGTACCCGCTGCTCACGGAGCCGGAGCCGACCTAGTCGGCGCGGCTGCGGCCGGCGGCATCGCGCCGCGGGGCCGCAGCACGTCCCCTGAATCTCCTCCGCCGCCCTCTTCCTCTGGGCGGCGGAGGTGTACATCCCGGAAAGGGCCGTACGAGAGGAGAGGCAGGCAACACCATGACCACCGCACCCGAACGCACCGCCGACCTGTACCCGACGCGAGGCACCGAAGAGGTCCTCATCGAGCGCAAGGACCCCGTCGTGTGGTCCGAGCCGGGTACGCCGGGGCCGATCACGGCCAACGATCTGGCGGGGTTCGAACGGGACGGTTTCCTGGCGATCGACCAGCTCATCACTCCGGACGAGGTGAACGTCTACCACGGTGAGCTCGAGCGGTTGATCGACGACCCCACGATGCGCGCGGACGAGCGCTCCATCGTGGAGCCGCGCTCCCAGGAGATCCGCACCATCTTTGAGGTGCACAAGATCAGCGAGCTGTTCGCGAAGCTCGCGGCCGACCCGAGGGTGGTGGGTCGGGCCCGGCAGATCCTGGGCTCCGACGTGTACGTCCACCAGTCCCGGATCAATGTGAAGCCGGGCTTCGGAGCCACCGGGTTCTACTGGCACTCGGACTTCGAGACCTGGCACGCGGAGGACGGCCTCCCGAACATGCGGACCGTCTCCATCTCGATCGCGCTCACCAAGAATCACGACACCAACGGCGGCCTCATGATCATGCCGGGGTCGCACAAGACGTTCCTCGGCTGCGCGGGCGCCACGCCGAAGGACAACTACAAGCGGTCGCTGCAGATGCAGGACGCGGGCATTCCGTCGGACGAGACGCTCACGCACCTGGCGTCCGACCACGGCATCCGTCTGTTCACGGGCGAGGCCGGCTCGGCGACCTGGTTCGACTGCAACGCCATGCACGGCTCGGGGGACAACATCACCCCGTACCCGCGCAGCAACGTCTTCATCGTCTTCAACAGCGTGGACAACGAAGCGGTGGAGCCGTTCTCGGCGCCGGTGCGCCGGCCCGAGTACATCGGGGCCCGGGACTTCACCCCGGTCAAGTGATCTAGCGCGTACGCGTACGCGAGTCGGCCCGGCATCCCTCAGGGGTGCCGGGCCGAGTCGTTGTCACAGCGGCAGGTAGTCCGTGTAGCCCTGCTCGGTGCCGCCGTAGTAGGTCGCCCGGTCCGGCGTGTTGTAGGGGCCCTCGGTGCGCAGGCGGGCCGGCAGGTCGGGGTTGGCGAGGAACAGCGCGCCGAAGGAGACGACGTCCGCGGTGCCGTCCTCGATCAGGGCGAGCGCCTCGTGGCCGGTGGGGCCCTCGGTCTGCGGGTTCAGGACGAAGGTGCCGCCGAAGTCCCCGCGCAGCCGGAGGGTCAGCTCGCGGGTCTCGCCGACCTCCATGACGTGCAGGTACGCGAGGCCGAGCGCGGCCAGCTCCTTGGCCAGCGCGGTGTACGCGGGCTCCGGGTCGGGCTCGACGATGCCGTTGGCGGTGTTGCCGGGCGAGACGCGGAAGCCGGTGCGGGCGGCGCCGATCTCGGCGGCGACTGCGGCGGCCACCTCGACGGCGAAGCGGATGCGGTTCTCGACGGAGCCGCCCCACTCGTCGGTGCGGTGGTTGGAGCCCGGCGCGAGGAACTGGTGGATCAGATAGCCGTTGGCGCCGTGCAGCTCGACGCCGTCGAAGCCCGCGTCGACGGCGTTGCGCGCGGCGGCGGCGAAGTCGGCGACGGTGGCGCGGACCTCGGCGCCGGTGAGCTCGCGCGGGGTGACGAAGTCCTTGGGGCCCTCGGCGGTGTAGACCTGCCCCTCGGCGGCGACGGGCGAGGGGGCGACGTTGACCAGCCCGTCGGGGAGCAGCACGGGGTGGCCGACCCGGCCCGCGTGCATGAGCTGGGCGAAGATCGTGCCGCCCGCCGCGTGCACGGCGTCGGTGACCTTGCGCCAGGCGGCGACCTGCTCGGCGGTGTGCAGGCCCGGCGTGTCGGGGTACCCCTGGCCGACCACAGAAGGCTGGATCCCCTCGGTGACGATCAGGCCGGCGGAGGCCCGCTGGGCGTAGTACTCGACGGTCAGATCCGTGACGACCCCGCCGTCACCGGCACGGCTGCGGGTCATGGGGGCCATGGCGATGCGGTTGCCGAGCTGGGTGCCGGACAGGTCGATCGAGTCGAACGCGGTGGTCATCAGAACTCCCGGACGGTTTTATGTGGTCGGCCAATTAACTGCGCCGGTGCCACTGTAACCCATTCTTTGGCCGACCAAGGTAATCTTCACGGAGACGTATCAACGACCACTCAGGAGCCCGTGATGAAGGCCGACACCGTCCAGGCACCCCCGGCGGACCCCGTCTGTACCCCCGGGGCGTCCGGTGTCGCCGCAGCAGGACCCGTCAGCCTCACCGTCAGCCGGGTCGCCAGGCTGCACCGCATCGCCGCGGGCAAGGTCCTGAAGGGGCTCGGCCTCTACCCGGGCCAGGAGTTCGTGATGATGCACCTGTGGGAGGCGGGCCCGGTGCGGCAGTCCGAGCTGATCAAGGCGGTCGACCTCGACCCCTCGACGGTCACGAAGATGCTGCAGCGCCTGGAGCAGGCCGGGCACGTGCGGCGCCGCCCCGACCCGGCCGACAAGCGCGCCGTGCTCGTCGAGGCCAGCGCCGCGAGCTGCGGGCTGCTCGCCGAGGTGGAGCGCGCCTGGGGCGAGCTGGAGGGCCATACGCTGGCCGGCCTGGACGCGACCGAGCGCGCCGACCTCGCGCGGCTGCTCACCAAGGTCGAGACGAACCTCTGCCGCGAGACGGAGGACTGCCCGGAGCGCAAGGCCGGGCGGGGCTAGGGCCCGTCCCCGCACGGATCGCACCGGCCGCGCCCCCTCGGCCCCGCCCTACAGCCAGGACAGCCGCGCCGCCCGGTCGATGACCCGCCGTGCCGCCGCCTCGTCGCCCGCCACGCCGCGCGGCACCCGGTCCGGCGACCGGCGCCCGCCCACGAGCAGGCAGAAGTCGACGGGGTCCAGGACGAGCTCGGCCCGTACCGGATCGTCCGCGCTGCCGAGCACCCACTCAATCTCGCCGCCCTCCCCTGCCACGGTGAGCGCGACGGGCGGCGCCTTCGGTCCGAGCGCCGGGCCGAGGACGCGCACGGCAAGGCGTACGAGCTGCCACAGGTGCGGGGCGGGCGGCGGGGGCACGGTGTGCTCCAGGGCGCCGCCGATGTCGTCGGCGTGCACCCACGTCTCGAAGGCGCGGGCCAGGAAGTGGTCGGCGACGGGCAGCCGCACCCCGGCGAGGACGGCGGAGCTGGCGGCGAGTTCCGGGTCGTGGGCGGCCCGGGAGGAGAGCAGCCCGGAGGCCTGGACGCGCCACGCGGAGACGGTCTGCGCGGGCGTACGGGCCTGTTCGCGGCGGATCACCTCCCGGGTGCGCGCCTCCCAGGCGGCACGCCAGGTCGTCCCGTCCGGCGCGCGCAGGGCGGGCACCCGCTTGTGCAGGCCCAGATGGCGGGCGAGGGGCTCGTCGGCGGCGACCAGATGGGCGATGGTGTCGCGCACGTCCCAGCCGTGCACCACGGACGTCCCCCAGGGGCCGTGCTCGCCCAACTCCCCCAGCAGCGCCAGGAGTCCGGCGACCGCGGCGGCGTAGGGCGCCGCGTGCGGGGCGGTGCGCAGGGCGGGGGCGCGGCTGCGCAGGGCGAGGGCGAGTCCGCGCCCCGCGGGGATCGCGCCCAGCGCCGGGTCAGGACCAGGGGGGCCGTCCAGGTGCCGCACCGTGGCCCGCAGCCGCGCGGCCTCGGCGGCGCAGTCCGCGCACTCCCCCAGGTGCCGTCCGACGGCGGCCTCGTCGCCCGGCATGAGGGCGTCCAGCGCCCGGGCGGCGAGGAGCTCGCACACCGCTTCGTGGTTGGTCGTCACGGGACCTCGCCGTTCGTCGTCACGCGCGTCGTCACAGTTTTTCACCGCGCAGGGGCGGGTCCGCGAGGGTCTCCGCCAGGGTGCGCAGGGCGGTTCTGAGGCGGGCCTTCGCGGTGCCTTCGGGGATGCCCAGCTCGACGGCGGTCTGGCGGTAGGTGCGGCCCGCGAAGTAGGCGAGGTGCACGACCTGCTGCTGGGACACGGGGAGCCGGGCGAGGGCGGAGTGCAGGAGGAGGGAGCGCTCCTGTTCCAGCACCGCCTCGTCCGGAGAGGGTCCCGGCGCCGGGACCGCCCGCAGGGCCGCCTCGTCGGCGTGGGCGGCCTTGCGGTGCCGTTCCTCGCCGCGCACCCAGTCCACGGCGCGCCGGTGGGCGAGCATGGAGAGCCAGCCGCGCAGGCTGCCGCGGCCCGTGTCGAACGCGTAGGGCCTGGTCCACAAGTGGGCGAAGACCTCCTGTGCGACGTCCTCGGCGGCGGCGTGGTTGCGGGTGACGCGCACGGCGACGCGGCGCACCAGCGTGCCGTACGCGGCGTAGGCCTCGGCGAGGGCCGCCTCCTCGCCGTAGACGAGGCGGCGGTGGAGTTCGGCGTCGGCGGGCGGCGTGCCGGGGCCCGCGGGCAGGTCGGACGTGCCCGGCTCCTCGAAGGAGGGCTCCACCGGCACCACCACCTCGCGCGGCCACCTCGTCGTGTCAAGCCTGGCCTTCCGCGGCCCGACACGCCAGGCCTCAGCCGGACAGCACGTCGAGGAGTCGGTCCACATCCGCCTCGGTGTTGTACAGGTGGAACCCTGCGCGCAGGTGTCCCGCCCGTGCCGAGGTCAGGATCCCGGCCCGGGTCAACTCCGGTGCGCGCTCGGCGAGTCCGGGCACCGAGACGATGGGTGAGCCGCCCGGCACCGGGGCGTGGCCGAGCGCGGCGAGTCCGGCGCGGTAGCGGTCGGCGAGTGCCGTGTCGTGGGCCTGGATCGCCTCGACGCCGGCCTCCTCGACGAGGGTGAGCGCGGCGGCGGCGCCGTGGTAGGCGAGGAAGGCGGTGGGTTCGTCGAACCGGCGGGCGTCCGGGGCGAGTCGGGTGAGCGGGCCGTAGGTGGAGTTCCAGGTGTCGACGGCCGCGAGCCAGCCGCCGTGCAGCGGGACCAGGGATTCCTGGGCCTCCTCGCGCACCGTCAGGAAGGACACCCCGCGCGGGCACAGCAGCCACTTGAAGGCGCCGGTGAGGGTGTAGTCGTAGGCGTCCGCGTCGAGCGGCAGCCAGCCGGCCGCCTGGGTCGCGTCCAGGAGGGTGCGGGCGCCGTGGGCGGCGGCGGCCGCGCGCACCGCGGGCAGGTCGGCGGTGCGGCCGTCGGCGGACTGGACGGCCGAGAACGAGACGAGTGCCGTGGTGGGCCCGACGGCCCCGGCGAGGGCGTCCAGCGGCACGTACCGCATCTTGAGGTCGCCGCGCAGCACGAACGGATTCACGATCGAGGCGAACTCGCCCTCGGGGGCGAGGACTTCGGCGCCCGGCGGCAGCGAGGCGGCGATCAGTCCCGCGTGCACCGCGACCGAACTGCCGGTGGCCACGCGGCCCGGCGCCACGCCGACGAGCCGGGCGAAGGACGCCCTGGCCTCGTCCACCACGTCGAAGTCGCCCATGCCGCCGGGCCTGCCCGCGCCGTTCTCGGTCGCGAGGCGGTGCACGGCCTCGACGGCGCGGCGGGGCAGCAGGCCGCAGTTGGCGGTGTTCAGATACGTCGACGCGGGAGCGAATTCGGTGCCTGTGTTGATCCCCATGGACTCCATGGGGATCAACCTATGCGGCGCCCTCAGGCCTGCGGAACCGCGCATCCGTCGGGCCCGCACGCCTCGCCGCCGTCGCTCTGCGCGAGGGTGGTGAGCGGCGAGCGCTCGCCCCACGCCTGCTCCAGGGCCTGGGTGAAGACCTCGGCGGGCTGAGCGCCGGAGATGCCGTACTTGCGGTCGAGGACGAAGAACGGCACGCCGTTCGCGCCGAGTTCGGCGGCTTCGCGCTCGTCGGAGCGGACCTCGTCGGCGTACCGGTCGGGGTCGGCGAGGACGGCGCGCACGGCGTCCGCGTCCAGGCCCGCCTCGACGGCGAGCTCCACGACGCGCTCGTCGTCCGCGAAGACGGACCGCTCCTCGGCGAAGTTCGCGCGGTAGAGCAGGCCGATCAGCTCGTCCTGGCGGCCCTGCTCCTTGGCGAAGTGCAGGAGGCGGTGCATGTCGAAGGTGTTGCCGTGGTCGCGGCCCTCGGTGAGGTAGGCGAGGCCTTCGGCGACGGCGTTCTCGCCGAGCCGGCGCTCGCCCTCGTTGGCCTGGTCCTCGCTCATGCCGTACTTCTGCATGAGCATCGGGATCACCAGGCCGGTGTCGCCCTTGGCACGGCCGGGGTCCAGCTCGAAGGAGCGGTGCACGACCTCGACACCCTCGCGGTGCGGGAAGGCCGCGAGGGCCTTCTCGAAGCGGGCCTTGCCCACGTAGCACCAGGGGCAGGCGATGTCGCTCCAGATCTCGACGCGCATGTGTGAGGCTCTCTTCAGGTCGTACGTCAGGTCATGGCGGAGGGTCCCTCCGCTCCCGGTGTCAACGTCCGGGCAAAGCACCTCATTCCCCCGGCGTGAACTTTCCCGTGTTCGCCCTGATCCAGGTGCGCAGGTGGGCGAGGGGTTCCAGGGCGCCGCGGCCGAGGCCGGTCAGTTCGTACTCGACGCGGGGCGGGACCTCGGCGTGGACCGTGCGCAGGACGAGGCCGTTGTCCTCCAGGCGGCGCAGGGTCTGGGTGAGCACCTTGGGGCTGACGCCCTCCAGCTTGCGGCGCAGCTCGCCGAAGCGGCGCGGGCCGTCCGCGAGGGCGGTGATGGCCAGGCCGGTCCATTTGTTGGCGAGCAGCTCGAAGACGGCGCGGCCCGGGCAGAGGAGGCCGTAGATGTCGTGGCGGGGCTGCTGACCAGTCATGGTTTCCAAAATATAGTGGGGTCCCTTGCGGGTAATCAGGGGGCGCCTCCTAGCGTCCCGGTCATGAACTCCGCGACCGCTCCCCTTCCCTCCCCCGTCCGCGTCGGTCTCGTCGGCCTCTCCGCGCGCGGCGGCTGGGCGCCCCACTCCCACGTCCCCGCGCTGTCCCGCCTCGGGGGGTACGAGCTGCGCGCGCTGTCCGCGTCGGGCGAGGCCTCCGCGCGGGCCGCGGGCGAGAGGTACGGGGTGCCGCTGGCCTTCGGCTCGACCGCGGAGCTCGTCCGCAGCGACGAGGTCGACCTCGTCGTGGTGAGCGTGCGGGTGCCGCTGCACCGCGAGGCGGTCCTGGCCGCGCTCGGCGCGGGCAAGGCGGTGCTCTGCGAGTGGCCGCTGGGCAACGGGCTCGCCGAGGCGCGGGAGCTCGCGGCGGCCGGGGCGCGGGCCGGCGTGCGGACGTTCGCGGGACTGCAGGCCCGCTCGGCGCCGGCGGTCCGCCACGTCCGTGACCTGGTCGCCGACGGGTACGTGGGCGAGGTCCTTTCGACGAGCCTGGTGGCATCCGGGCGGCGCTGGGGGCCGGTTTTCGAGCCGGCCGGGGAGTACCTCCTGGACCGGCGGAACGGCGGGACGATGCTGACGATCCCCTTCGGGCACACCCTCGACGCCGTGTCGATGGTGCTCGGCGAGTTCACGGAGGTCTCCGCGACGCTGGCGACCCGGCGTCCCGTGGTGCACGAGGAGGGCACCGGCCGTCCTGCCGCGATGACCGTCGACGACCAGATCGCGGTGAGCGGGCGGCTCGCGTCGGGGGCCGTGGCCTCGGTGCACTTCCGGGCGGGTCTCTCACGGGGCACGGACTTCCACTGGGAGATCAACGGCACCGAGGGCGATCTGGTGGTCACCGGTGACTCCGGGCATCTGCAGCAGGCGGCGCTCACCGTGCGCGGCGCCCGGGGCGCGACCCCGGCGGTGGCCGAACTCCCGCTGCCACAAGGCTACTTCGACGTGCCCGCGCTGGACGACGTGCGCGGTCTGCCCGCGTACAACGTGGGCGTCCAGTACGCGCGGATCCTCGCCGACCTGACCGAAGGCACCGCGCACACGCCGGACTTCGCGCACGCGGCGCGGCGGCAGGCGCTCCTTGACGCCGTCGAGCGCGCGGCGGCCACGGGGACCCGTGTGCCCCTCTGAGGCGGGGCGTCAGGAGCCGTCCCGCAGCCCCTTCGGCCAGTTCGGGCGGAACTCGATGTGGTCGTACGTCACCACGCAGCCCTCGCCCACGGGCGACTGCGCGAGGAAGCCGACGAGCGCGGCGCCCGCGGACTTCTCGTCGCCGAGCGAGAAGATCCGCACGAACGTCCACCGCTCGCCGTCCGTCGACGCGTGGAAGGCGAACGCCGATCCCGTACGGCTGATGCGCAGCCAGGCGGTGCTGCCGTCCACGACGAAGGCGTTGGCGTCGTCGGAGTGGCCTCGGGTGACGACCGTGCAGATGGTGGGCTCGTCCGGGGAGCGCTCCAGGCAGAGCTTGGCCCACTCCCGCTCGCCCACGTGCAGGTAGAGCACGCCCGCGTCGAAGGAGGCGGCGAAGCCGACCGTGACGCGGGCGATCAGCTGGAAGTCGCCCTCGGGGGCGCCGAGCAGGCGGGGCGCGTCGGAGGCGGGCTCCAGGACCGCGCCCGTCGGCGCCACGAAGCGGTCCTGGCGGGCGCCGGCCCGGCCGGTGAGCACGCCGTCCTCGTGGGACCAGTGGCCGTCGGGGCCGTAGGTGCGCAGCGGGAAGGGCAGTTCGGGGAGGGTGACGTCCATGGCCCCAGTGTTCCAGGCCGCCGCCCGCCCCGCGCCCCAGGTCCCCGTCCGCGCACCGGGCACCCGTCGGCTCAGCTCTCCAGGCGTCCGTCGTAACGCCGGGGCAGGCCCAGCGGGTTGGCGTCGCGCAGCTCCGGCGGGAGGAGCGCCTCGGGGGTGTTCTGGTACGCCACCGGGCGCAGCCAGCGCTCGACGGCGGTGCCGCCCACCGACGTCGAGGTCGACGTGGTCGCGGGGTAGGGGCCGCCGTGGTGCTGGGCGGGCGCGACGGCGACGCCCGTGGGCCAGCCGTCGACGAGGACGCGCCCGGCCAGCGGGGTGAGCTCGGCGAGCAGTTCGGCGCCCCGGCCGCTCTCTCCCGCCGCCTCGTCCGCGGACAGCTGCACGGTGGCCGTGAGGTTGCCGGGCAGGCGGGTGAGGACGGCGGTGATCTCCGCGTCGGACGCGTACCGCGCGACGACGGTGACGGGGCCGAAGCACTCCTCCAGGAGCAGGTCGTGCGCCCCTTCCCCGGCCAGGCGCGTCGCCGGGACGGTCAGGAAGCCGGGGCTGACGGTGTGCTCGCCGCCCGCGCCGGGGGTCACGGGGGCGTCCACGTCGGGGAGTGCGGCGCGCTCGCGCACCCCGGCGACGAAGTTGTCCCGCATCCGGTGGTCCAGGAGCACCCCGGACTCGGTGTTGCTGACCGCGTCGGTCAGGGACTTCACGAACCGGTCGCCGCCCGCGCCCTCGGGGGCCAGGACCAGGCCGGGCTTGACGCAGAACTGGCCGACGCCGAGCGTCATGGAGCCGGCGAGTCCGGCGCCGATCTCCTCGCCGCGCTCGAGCGCGGCGGCCTCGGTGACGACGACGGGGTTGAGCGAGCCGAGCTCGCCGTGGAAGGGGATCGGCACGGGCCGGGCGGCGGCCGCGTCGAAGAGGGCGCGCCCGCCCCGGACGGAGCCGGTGAAGCCGGCGCCGGACACCAGCGGGTGCGTGACCAGGTCGATGCCCGCGTCGAAGCCGTGCACCAGGCCGAGGACGCCCTCGGGGACGCCCTGCGCGGCGGCGGCCCTGCGCAGCACCGAGGCGACCAGTTCGGAGGTGCCGGGGTGGTCGGGGTGGGCCTTGACGACGACGGGGCAGCCCGCGGCGAGGGCGCTCGCGGTGTCGCCGCCGGGCACGGAGAAGGCGAAGGGGAAGTTGGACGCGGCGTAGACCGCGACGACACCGAGCGGGATCTTGTAGCGGCGCAGGTCGGGGACCGGCGGGGTCGCGGAGGCGTCGGGGTGGTCGATGACGACGCCGAGGAAGGCACCCTCGTCGACGAGGTCCGCGAAGGAACGCAACTGGTAGCAGGTGCGGGCCAGTTCGCCGGTGAGCCGGACGGGACCGAGGGCGGTCTCGGCGTCGGCGGCCTCCACGAGGTGGTCCTTCGCCTCTTCGAGGAGCTGGGCGGCGGTGCGCAGGAACGCGGCGCGGACCGCGCGGTCGGCGAGCGCGGGGGCGGCATCGCGGGCGGCGCGGACCGCCTGGTCGACCTCTTCGGCCGTGGCTTCCACCGCAACCTGCTCGCGCTGCTTCCCGGTTCGGGGGTCGACACTCCAGACTGGTGCTGCTGCCACCGCGGATTCCCTTCCAGAGGTACTGCGAACGTCGTATGAGGGGTCGTGCCAGGGGGCTTGCCGAAGGTATGCCACTCACCAGGGCCGTTCGATATGCTGAACGCCGTCTCCGTCGGTGAATGAGCGGGGACTCGGAGACTATTTCTCGGCGTTCTAAGGGGTCAAGGGCGATGTCTGCTGGCGAGACCGGAGGCGGTGCGCAGGTCAAGTCCGCGGTGCGCACGGTGGAATTGCTCGAGTACTTCGCGGGACGTCCCGGAATGCACTCCCTGGCCGCGGTCCAGGAAGCCGTCGGCTACCCCAAGTCGAGCCTGTACATGCTGCTCCGCACGCTGGTCGAGCTCGGCTGGGTCGAGACGGACGCGACCGGCACACGGTACGGCATCGGCGTACGCGCCCTGCTCGTCGGGACCTCCTACATCGACGGCGACGAGGTCGTGGCCGCCGCACGGCCGACCCTGGACCGGCTCTCCGACGACACCACGGAGACCATCCACCTCGCCCGGCTCGACGGCACGAACGTCGTCTACCTCGCCACCCGCCAGTCGCAGCACTACCTGCGGCCCTTCACCCGGGTCGGCCGCAGGCTGCCCGCGCACTCCACCTCGCTCGGCAAGGCGCTGCTCGCCACCCACACCGACGAGCAGGTCCGCAAGATGCTCCCCGAGACGCTGCCCGCGCTCACCGAGCACACCCTCACCGACCGCGAGAAGCTCATCGAGGAGCTGCACACCGTGCGCGAGCAGGGCTTCGCGGTGGACCGCGAGGAGAACACGCTCGGCCTGCGCTGCTTCGGCGTCGCCATCCCCTACCGCACCCCCGCCCGCGACGCGATCAGCTGCTCGGTTCCGGTGGCGCGGCTCACGCCCGCGCACGAACAGATGGTGAAGGACGCCCTGTTCGACGCCCGCGACCGGCTGACCCTGGCAACTCGTAGGATCTGACGCATGGATGTCAGCCTGCGCCCGGTGCACGACAGTGATCTGCCGGTCTTCTTCCGGCAGATGAGCGACCCCGAGTCCCGGCACATGGCCGCCTTCACGCCCGAGGACCCGACCGACAGGGACCGCTTCGACGCGCACTGGGCGAAGATGCGCACCGCCGAGGGCGTCGACGTCCGCACGGTCCTCGCGGACGGGGACGTGGTGGGCAACGCCGCGGTGTACGGGGAGCCGGGCGAGCGCGAGGTGACGTACTGGATCGACCGCGCCTACTGGGGCCGCGGCCTGGCCACCGCCGCCCTGCGCGGCCTGCTCGGCCTGATCACGGAGCGCCCGCTCTACGCCCGCGCGGCGGCGGACAACGCGGGCTCGATCCGCGTCCTGGAGAAGTGCGGGTTCCACGTCTCGGCGACCGACCGCGGCTACGCGGCGGCGCGCGGCGCGGAGATCGACGAGGTCGTCCTCGTCCTGCGGGGCTGAGGCCTCCGCCGCGCGGCGGAGGCGGATCGTCATGGCGTACGGCGTGCCGGGGCCGCCCCTGCGGGAGCGTGGCGGCATGACGCACCCGCTGTCCCCCGGCCCACACGCCCCGCGCAGGCCCGCCCCTCCGTCGCCGCGTCCCCTCGGCCGCGCCCGGCGCACGCTGCGGATCGTCGCCGTGGCGGCCTGCGCCCCGTACCTCGCGCTCAAGGCGGCCTGGATCCTCGGCAGCCACCTCGGCCGCCACCTCGGCCGCCGAGTACGGGCACGCCGAGGCCGCGCCGCCCGCGTGGGTGGCGCGGCTGACCGGCCGGGAGAGCGAGGTGCTGCGGCTGATGGCGGCGGGCCTGACCAACGCGGAGATCGCCGGGCGGATGGAGGTGGGGGCGGCGACGGCGAAGACGAACGTGGCGCCCGTCCTCGCCAAGACGGGGGCGCGGGACCGGACCCAGGCGGTGATCGCCGCGTACGAGGCCGGCTTCATGAAGAGGGGCCGCCAGGAGTAGCAGGCCCGCAGGGAGAAGGCCCGCAGGGAGAAGGCCCGCAGGGAGAAGGCCCGCAGGGAGAAGGGGCCGCTCCGGCGCGCGGCCGTTCTCTGAGAAGAGTCTGAGAAATCGGTCGCAAGCGCGCCAGATGGGAACGAAACCCTCCCCTCCGCTCGTCCTCCCACGGGATGAACAAGACGATCAGGCAGGCCTCGGTCTTCGCGCTGCTGCTCGTGCTCGCCCTCCTGGTACGGGCGACATGGGTGCAGTTCCACGACTCGAAGGCTCTCGCGGACGACAAGCTGAACCGGCGCAACGCGATAGAGCAGTACGCGAACCCGCTGGGCAACATCATCGTGGGCGGTGAGGCCATCACCGGCTCCGAACGGACGAAGGGCGGAGACCTCGCGTACAAACGCACCTACAAGGACGGCGACCTCTACTCGCCCGTCACCGGCTACAGCTCCCAGGTCTACGGCGCCACCCAGCTCGAAGGCATCTACCAGGACCTGCTCGACGGCACCGACAACCGTCTGAAGAACCCCCTCGACACGCTCACCAACAAGCGGGCCGCCCCCGGCGACGTCATCACGACGATCGACCCGGCGGTGCAGAAGGCCGGGTTCAAGGCGCTGGGCGACACCAAGGGCGCGGCCGTCGCCATCGACCCCAAGAGCGGCAAGATCCTCGGCATGGTCTCGACCCCGTCGTACGACCCGTCGAGGATCAGCGGCTCGACGGACTCCAAGGCGTGGAAGGAGCTGACCACCGACAAGGAGAAGCCGATGGTCAACCGCGCCATGCGCCAGCCGCTGCCGCCCGGCTCGACGTTCAAGCTGGTCGTCGCGGCGGCCGCTCTGGAGGACGGTCTGTACGGCTCGGTGGACGCCAAGACGGACAGCCCGAACCCGTACACGCTGCCGGGCACGAGGACGGTCCTCAAGAACGAGAACCGGTCGGCTCCGTGCGAGAACGCGAACATCCGCACGGCGCTCCAGTACTCGTGCAACAACGTCTTCGCGAAGATGGCCGTCGACCTGGGCCAGGACAAGGTCAAGTCGATGGCGGACGAGCTGGGCTTCAACACCGACAAGCTGGACGTGCCGGTGCGCGCCGCCAAGAGCGTCTACCCCTCCGACATGGACAAGGCGCAGACCGCGCTGAGCGGCATCGGCCAGTTCGACGTGACGGCGACCCCGCTGCAGATGTCGATGGTGTCGGCGGCCATCGCCAACGGCGGCCTGCTCGCCAAGCCCCACATGGTGTCGCAGATCAGCGACTCCGGCGGCGACGTCCTGGAGAAGTACGACGACGGCGACTCCCAGCGCGTCCTGGACGAGTCCACCGCCGAGGGCCTGCAGTCGGCGATGGAGACGGTCGTCGACCAGGGCACCGGGACGAACGCGAAGATCCCCGGCGCGACGGTCGGCGGCAAGACGGGTACGGCCCAGCACGGCGAGAACAACAGCAAGACGCCGTACGCCTGGTTCACGTCGTACGCCAAGGGCGGCGACGGCAAGGAGGTGGCGGTCGCGGTGATGATCGAGTCGTCCAGCGCGGCCCGCGACGAGGTCAGCGGCAACGGCCTCGCGGCCCCGATCGCGAAGGCGATGATGGCGGCGGGGCTGAAGTCCTGACGCCCCGCCGCCCGACCGCCCACGCCGCCCCTGATTCCGGCCCCCGTGCCGGGGGTCGGGGGCGGCGCCCCACGGGTCAGGAGCGGCGCCCCCGCCACAGTTGCAGGACCCACGCCACGGCCACGACCGCACAGGCCCCGGCGAGCAGGCCCACCACGAAGCCGAATCCCGAGCTCGCCTCGCCGTCGCGGGCGGCCACCGAGATCCCCGCCACGACCGCCGCGACGGCGAGCGCGGACAGCAGCGCGGCGAACTTCCGGCTGAAGAAGCTGGACCGCGCCGGCACCGGCGGCGGCGACTGCACACGGGCGGCGGGCCCGAGGCTCGCCGCCCTCGGCCGCTTGAACCACGCGTAGATCACCCAGGTCCCGCAGAGCTCCCAGCCGTCGGGGGCGAGCCGCTCGTCCAGGCTCTCGCGCCCGCGCGTGATCAGCTCGCGCCGGTACTCCCAGCGCTGCGGCTGCGCCAGGTCGCGGTGGCTGACGAAGCGGCCGAGCGCGTCGACCCGCTCGACCTCCCAGCCCTCGTCGCCGAAGCGGTTCAAAAGCTCCTCGTCGACGTAGGTGTCGGCGGTCCAGCGCCAGGTCTGCACGCGCTCGCCGGGTGCCTCTGGTGCCCGCTCCCCCGTGGCGGGCACCAGCAGCCCGGCGAACTCGTCGGCGGGTCCGAACTCGGCCTCGGCGTCCTCGGCGCCGGACTCCTCCAGGTGCGCGGCGAGGTCCGCGACGGTCGCCTCGACGCGGTCGGCGGGCAGGCCGTGCGCGCGCAGCCGCTCGGCGAGGTCCACGAGGTATCCGTCCCGCGCGTTCGTACCGTTCATGGTGTTCCTGCCGTTCGCGTCGTGCGTGCTGTTCATGCGGTTCGTGCCGTTCGGTGTGTGCTGATCATTCGGCAGGTGCTGCGCGTTCATCGTGCTTCCACTCCCGCCCTCGCGAGGACGTCACGTACGGAGGCGTCGAAGGCGAGCCACAGCCCGCCCTGTTCGCCGAGGGTCTCGCGCCCGGCGTCGGTCAGCCGGTAGTAGCGGCGGCCCGGTCCCTTCTCGGTCGCGCGGAACTCCGCGGCGACCAGGCCCGCCTCCTCCAGGCGGTTCAGCACCGGGTAGAGCGTGCCGCCCTTGATCTGCCCGAAGCCGGCGGCGCCGAGCTCCTTGGCGATCTCGTAGCCGTAGCTCTCGCCGTCGGTGAGGCCGGCGAGCACGAGGAGGTCGAGTACACCCTTGAACCAGCTGGCTCTGCGGTCGGTCACGTCAGGTCTGCCTTTCGGACGGTGGGCCTTCGGACGGCGGGCGGTCAGGCGGCGGGCGCGGCGCGCAGCCGCTCCGGCGCGGGCAGCGTCAGATCGCGCACGGAGAGGACGACATGCACGGCGGCCGGCAGGAGCAGGGTGCCCGAGGCGAGGTAGAGGCCGGTGAACACCGTGCCGAAGAGGGCGAAGGCGAGGACGCCCTGACGGCCCTGGTAGAACCCCGCGACGGCGTAGACCACGATCGAAAGCGCGGCCGCCGCATAGAGGTTGAGCCCGAGCGCGCCGACACCGAAGGCGATGACGAGGCCCCGGTGGACCAGTTCGGCGCAGAGGCCGTCGGTCACGGCGACGCCGATCGCGAGCCTGCGCTCGGCGGCGGTGCGCGGCAGCATCGCCTCGATGGCGGCGAGTCCCGGCACGTTCTTGCCCTGCTGGGCCAGCGCGTGGAAGGTGCGGCTCGACGCGGCCGCGATCGCCCCGGCGAGCAGGACGCCGACGACGATGTACGCGGGGCTCTCGGGCAGTGTGAGGCCGAGGTCGGCGGCGGTGACCCCGGGCGAGAGCAGCAGGGCCGCGAGGGCGACGGCGGCGAAGGCCCACCACAGGGCGAGCACGAGGCCGAAGTAGCGGGTGAGGGCGCGGGGTTCGGTGTCCCTGCGCCTGGCCAGCGAGCCGTACATGCGGCGGCCGGCGAAGGGCTCGCCGAGCAGCAGATAGGCGGCGAGCGCGGCCGTGACGGTGGTCGATGCGACCGAGAAGTCCGGCGAGATGGTCATGCGGGTCCCCCTTCCCGAAGGGGCCGCGCGGCGCGTGCGAATGACGCTGACGCACGCCGTGCGACCCCTGAGCGTCTGAGCTACCTAGACCGTATGGCGACCTAGTCAGGAATGCAACCTATCTCGCGGTGCAGACTCGCAAGGGCGTCCCCGTACGGGTCGGCCCCGGCGCCGGATCAGCCCACGAAGTACGTCGGGTTGGGGAGCTTGTACGTCTTGTCCGCGTAGCCGCCCGCGAGGTCGGAGACCTGGTCGCCGAAGCTGCCGACGATGGTGTAGCCGGTCGACTCGATGTGCTTGCGGGTGCCCTCCTTGAACTGGACGGTGTCGCACTTCCAGGCGGCGGGCGTGGCGCAGTGCCTCAGGTAGGCCGGCGGGTTCGCCTTGTCCTTGGTGAAGACGTGGGTGCGGTCGAGACGCGTGTCGTACCCCGCCCTGGCGAGGTTGGTGACGGCACCCTCGCGCTGCGACTCGGCCAGACCGGTGAGGAAGAAGACCTCGACGCCCTTGCTCTTGGCGTACGACACCAGCTCGGGCATGCCGAACACGGCGGGGCGCTTGGCCGCCTTGACGTAGGCATCCCAACTGTCGTTGTTGTAGGTGTAGTTGACCGACTTCTCGTAGTCGAAGCTGAGCAGCGCCGTGTCGTCGACGTCCAGGACGATCGCGGGCTTGTCGCCGTGGCCGTGGTGGGCCCCCCGCGCCGCCTTCTTGATGTCCTTCTTCGCCTTGGCCTGAATGCGGGCCAGGTCCTTGGCGTACGGACTGTCGGGCGAGGACCGCCACACGCCGTCCGCGCCCTTGGTCGCGCCGTAGTACGCGTCGATCTCGCCGACGAGGAGGCCGATGTTGTGGGGCTCCTTGGTGGGGCGCGGACGCGCCTGGTCGGCGGTGGCGGCGCCGGTGGCGTAGAGGGCGGCGCCGGCGACGGTACAGGCAGTGGCCAGGCCGGCCACGCGTAGGGACTTGCGCATGTGTTGCGTCTCCGCATCAGGGTTCGGGCAGGTCAAGGACTGTCTACGCGCATCGACCCGCCCGTGGGGAGACCATGGACCGACCCTTTACCTGATCCATACCTGAGGTGCCTGATCCCCGCCCTGGGGCGTGCGTGGTCCCTCCTGGTCCCTCGTGCCCCTGCCCCGGGCGTGCGTGGTCCGGCCCGCCGTGTCGCGCTCCCGCGCCGCCTCCCGCCGCGCGGCGGGCCGGACCCCTCAACCCCGCCCCTGCCAGCCGGGATCACGGCCGCTGAGGCCGATCACCCGGTCCAGGAGCGGGGCGCCGTCGGGCACGGGGACGGTCGGCCCGAACAGGCCGCCCTCGCTCCCGCCGCCACCGCTCTCGCCGTCCGCATTCCGGCCGTCGTCCTCGTGCCCGGCCGGGGCGAGGAGCGCCCGGGCCGCCTGGAGGCTCGCCTCGTCCGGCGCGTAGGCCTGCCCCGTGGCCCGGGCCAGGTCCCAGCCGTGGACGACGAGTTCGTCGAGCGCGACGAGGCCCGCGACCTCGCCCGGCAGGTCGATGCCGCCCGCCCGGGTCATGCCCTGCCAGGCCGACGGGTCGCGCCACGCGTGGGCCAGGTCGTCGAGGGCCTCGGGCAGTTCGGTGCGCCAGTCCGGGGAGATGTCCGGCATGACGCTGCCGGGGTCCTGGTCGAGCGCGGGCCCCGACTCCTTGCCCGCGGCCAGCCGGAAGGCCTGGGCGAGCCCGATGACATGGCCGAGGAGGTGGCGTACCGCGTACTCGGGACAGGGCGTGGGCGCGGCGAGCTGCTCGTCGCTGACGCGCGCGGCGACCTGGGCCACGAGGCGGGCCTGCGGGCCGAGGTCGAGGAGACCGGTGTCGCTGTCGGTACCGCCGTCATCACCGACGTCGGTGCCGCCGTCGATGTCTGTGTCGCTCATGGGAGGGCTCTCCTGCGTCGTCGGGCCGCGCTGTCGAACGCCGTAAGGCGGCTGTCTCGGTACCTCTCCCCTGGTAGACCCGCCCCGGCCCGTGAACTCATCGCCGCCCTCCGGGGAATCCGCCCGATACCGCGCCGGGGGCCTTAGGAACCAGCATCTCCGGACATGACAACGACGATCGGGCGCGTCCTGCGGGACCGCAACGCGGGGCTGTATCTGGGCGCGGTGGTGGTCTCGGGCTTCGGGAGCTCCGCGCTGTGGCTGGTCTCCGGGATCTGGGTGAAGGAGCTGACGGGGTCCGACGGGCTCGCCGCGCTCTGCCAGTTCGCCCTGTGGGCCCCCACCCTCATCGGCCCGCTCCTGGGCACCCTCGCCGACCGCACGCGCCGCAAGCCGCTCCTGGTGGCCGCCAACCTGGCGCTCGGCGCACTCCTCCTGTCCCTGTTCACGGTCGACACCGCGGGACGGCTGTGGATCCTCTTCGCGGTCCTCGTGGTGTACGGGGCGTGCGGCGTCGTCACCGACGCGGCGGAGGCCGCCCTGGTCGCGACCGCCGTCGACAAGGACGTGCTCGGCGACTTCAACGGCCTGCGGATGTCCGCGAACGAGGGCATGAAGCTGGTGGCGCCGCTGGCGGGGGCGGGCCTGTTCGCCGCGTACGGGGGCGCGCGGGTCGCCCTCCTGGACGCGGTGACGTTCGTGCTCGCGGCGGGCATGTTCGCGCTGCTGCGGGTGCGGGAGAGCGCGCCGGTGGCGGAGCGCACGTCGCTGCGCACCCGGACGGCCGAGGGCGCGCGGTACGTGTGGGGGCACGAACGGCTGCGGCCCCTCGTGCTGGCCGGCGGCCTGACGATGCTGACGTCGGGCATCACCGGCGCGACCGTCTACCCGATCATCGAGGGGCTCGGCCGCTCCCCCTCGTACGCGGGCGTGCTGTACGTCGCCCAGGGCGTCGGTTCCGTCGCCGTGGGCGTGGCCTCGGGCGCGCTGATGCGGCGCTTCGGCGCTCGGCGGTTCGGCGGCGCGGGCATCGCGGTGACGGCCGCGTCCGCGGTGCTCGTCGCGCTCCCGCACGACGCGGCGGCGCTCACGGGCCAGCTCCTCAACGGCGTCGGCCTGCCCTGCGTACTGATCGCGGGCCTCACCGCGGTCCAGCGCGAGACGCCGGACGCGCTGCTCGGCCGGGTGGCGGCGACCGCCGGCACGCTGATGTTCACCCCGACGGCACTCGGCATCGCGGCGGGCGCGGCCCTGGTGGAGACCGTCGACCACCGCGTCCTGCTGCCGGTCCTCGCGGGGGCGCGACTGCTGATCGCCGCGCCCCTGCTGAGGCCGTCGAAAACCCGGGTGTCCGCCTGAGCCACCCGGCTCCGGCTACTTCACGTCCGCCCACCGCTTGATGGTGGCGACGGCCTCCGTCTGTTCGGCCGGGGGGAGCTTCGCGATCGATGCGCCGTGGTTGGCGCCCGGTACGACGTAGCGGTGCGAGTCGTGGCGGCTCGGGGTGAACTTCTCCGCGCTCCACGGGTCGTTCTCGCCGTAGACGAACATCATGCGCTGGCCGCGGGTCTTCACCCACTGGTCGACGCCCGCGATGGTCCTGTTGTTGTACGTGCCGCGCATGGCGGCGGGCAGCACCGAGTTCGGCTGGTAGATGTCCGGGTGATGGCGGACGTCCTTGAGGTGGCTGAACCGGAGGTCGGCCCAGCCGAGTTGGGTGGCCGCCTGGCGGTAGTAGGGGCCCGAGCCGTTGGTGCCGAGGGTCTCGTCCTGGTAGACGCTGAGGCCGTGCTTCTTCGACCAGCCGTAGAGCTCGTCGTCGGTGGCCTTCTTCGCGTCGGGCACGGTCGGGCAGTCCGCCTCGGTGCCGGACTGCCAGAAGTTCCACACCTGGTCCAGGACCGCGAACTCGTAGGCGCGGTCGGTGGTGCCGAGGGTCTCCTCGAAGGTGTCGCCGTTGGTCTTCGCGTCGGCCTCGAACTTGGGGAGCAGCGCGGCACGGCGTACGAGCATCTCGCGCTGCACGGCGTTCAGCGCGGCCCGGCACTCCTTGGTGCCGACCGTCTTGAAGAAGCGCTCGTAGCCGCTGTCGTCGCGGTTGTCCGCGTCGTTGGGCGCGACGAACGCGACGACCGCGTCGAGGTCCTTGGGGTAGAAGCGCTCGTGGTAGGTCGCCGTCATGCCGCCCTTGCTGGCGCCGGTGCCCAGCCACTTGCCCTTCTCGATGCCGCGCAGGGCCCGGGTGAGGCGGTGCTCGTCGGCGCCCTCCTGCTCGACGGTCATCTTGGACCAGTCGTCGCCCGCCGCGCCGGCGGGGCGGGACTCGGCGAAGTAGCGGTGCTCGACGCTGACCTGGTTGGCGTCGATCAGCTTGGTGAGGGAGGCCGTGCCGCCGGCGAGGGTGTAGCCGCCGGTGTACAGGACGGTCGGCTTGTCGGTGGCCTTGTGCCAGAGCGTGGCGCGCTGGGTGAAGGTGGCGCCGTGCGGCTTGCGGTGGTCGACGGGCTGCTTGTACGTCAGCGTGTAGAGGGGGAAGCCCTCCTTGTCGGCCACGGAGACCACGGTCAGGCCGGGTATGCGTGCCAGGCGCTCCCGTATGTCGGGCGCCGCGCCGCGCTCCCCGGCCGCTGCCGCCTGCGCGGCGGCGGGCACCGCGCCGCCGAGCACCGCGGCGCCCGCCATGACTCCCGCGCAGACCAGCGCGGATATCCCCTTGTTGCGCACCTGTTCCCCCCTCTGTCCCGCTGACACGGGAGTGACGGCTGTGGTGCCTGGATCGTAGCGGCGATCACTCCCCCGGCGACAGAGCAGACAGAGCAGACAGAGCCGCCACGGGACCTACAGGGCCTGGGGGGGCCTGGGGGCTTACGGGTCCTGCAGGTCCGGCAGGGCCGCTTCGACGTGGGCGAGGTCGTCGTCCGACGCCAGGCCCGCGTGGTAGAGCCTGAGCTGCGTGGCGCCGAGCTCCGCGGCGCGTGCCGCGTCGGTGGCGAGGGTGGCGGGGCTGCCGCCCATGCCGCGCACCACGGTGAGGTTGGCGGCCAGGACCGCCCCGGCCACGCGCTGTTCGGCGAATGGCGTCAGCAGGTGCGCGCCGCCCGTGCAGGGCACGACCACCCCGTCGGCCACGGTGAGGACGTGCGCCGGATCGACGCCCGCGTTCGCCCCGCAGTGGTACGGCACCGGGTCGGCGTGGAGCAGGACGGGGAAGCCGGCGGGTGCCGCCGCGCGGACGGCGGCGACGGCGGCCTCCTGGAGGGTGCGTGCCGTCTTCTCGCGCCACGCGCGCGTGGCCGCCGCCCGGTCCGCCCCGAGGAGCTTCTCGACGGCCGTCCAGCCCCCTTCCGCAGCGCCGCCGCGCCACAGGGGCTCCAGGGCGCCGCGCACGGCGATCGCCAACTCGTCCGGCTCCAGGCCGTGTTCCTCGTACCCCGCACGGCAGGAGGCACAGAAGCACAGCGACATCAGGTACTGCCCCGCCTCACCGAGGGGGACGCCCGCGATCTTGTCGTGGGCGTGCAGGTGCGCGAGACCGTACCAGCCGCAGGACTCCAGCTCGGTGCCGCGCGTGCCGGGGCGCACGGCGGCCTCCGCGGCCAGGTCGGCCAGGTACGCGCGCGTGGCTCCCTGGGCGATGCAGGGCGCCCAGGGACAGCGGTCCCCGTAGGCGTTGACGACGGAGGTCGCCGGATGCTCGTCGCCCATGCGGGAGTTGTGGGCGAGGACCACCCAGCTGTGCACGTCGATGCCTGCGTCGTTCAGGGCCTGGGCCGCCTCTCCGTAGGCATCGCCCGGCGCCCACTCCCCGGCGGCGTACGGCCGCAGCGCACGCCCCTGCCAGCGCTCGCCCGGCGGGTAGAGGACGGCGGCGTGCGCGGCCGTGACGACGCGGTGGCGCGGGTGGCGGGGGGTCAGCGCGCGCGTGGAGTGGTAGGCGGAGGCCAGGGTGACCTGCCGGATGCCGAGGGCGGCGAGACGGGCGGGCGCGTCGGGGTCGCCGACGACGTCCCAGGGGTAGAGGAACGCGGACGTCTTCACGCGCCGCTCCCCACGGGGCCCGCGCCCGGCAGATCGTCCCGCAGCAGCTCCCGCCCCCGCTCGACCAGTTCGGCGAGGCGCTTGACGTGTTCGTCGGCGGGCTCGTGCAGCGGCGGCCGCACGGGGCCGACGTCCAGGCCGGCCAGCCGCACGCCCGCCTTGACGAGGGAGACGGCGTAGCCGCGGCTGAGGGCGCGCAGTTCCACGAAGGGCCGGTAGAAGCCGTCGACGAGGCGATTCACCATCGCGTCCCCCTCCGGCGTACCGGCGTTGAAGGCGCGGTGGAAGGCGAGCGCGATGTCGGGCGCGAAGCAGAAGACGGCCGAGGAGTACAGGGTCACGCCGATGCCGCGGTAGGCGAGGCCGGTCAGTTCGGCGGTCGGGAGGCCGTTGAAGTACAGGAAGTCGCCCGGCACCTCGCCGCGCACGGCGCTGACCGTGCGCTGCATCAGGTCCATGTCGCCGAGGCCGTCCTTGAAGCCGATGATGCCGTCCGCGCGTGCGAGGGCGACGACCGTCTCCGGGGTGAGGATCGCGTTGTCGCGTTGGTAGACGATGACGTCCAGGGAGGTGGCGGCGGCCAGTTCGGTGTAGTGCCGGATCAGCCCCTCCTGCTCGGCGACGACGAGGTAGGGGGGCATGGCGAGCAGTCCGTCGGCGCCCGCCTCCTCGGCGAGGCGCGCGTACCGCACGGCGAGCGCGGTGCCGTACCCGGCGCCCGCGACGACCGGCACCCGGCCCTCCGTCACCTCGACGGCGGCGGCGACGCACTCCTGGAACTCCTCGGGGGCCAGGGCGTGGAACTCGCCCGTGCCGCAGCAGGCGAACACGGCCGCCGCGCCCGCGTCGATGCCCGCCCGTACATGGGTGCGGAAGGTGTCGAGGTCGAGAGCGCCGTCGGGTCCGTACGCGGTGACCGGGAAGAACAGCGGCCCGCTGGGGACGCGGAGTCGGGAAGCGAGGGGGGCTGACGTCACGGGCTCTCCCTAGTCGTGCACGTTTCTGATTCATGTCCATATCCCTGAACGCGACCACGCTAAGGCGCCCTCTCGGGCCCGGTCAAGCGCACGAACTCCCCGCGCACGAGCGGATTTCACGACTCCGCAAGCACCTCGACGCCACCCCGGCACCACCCGGCCGCACTCTTGACGCGGCACGACGGAGATCCCTAGCGTGTCCATAAATGTGAATCCTGTCCGTGGATACATACGGCCGCACGAGGAGAACCGCATGCCCGCTCCCCGCACCGTCCTGCTCACCGGCGCCGCCGGCGGCCTCGGCACCCTGATGCGCGGGCTGCTGCCGGCGTACGGATACGACCTGCGTCTGCTCGACCTGCGTCCCGTGGCGGACGAACCGGCGGCGATCACGGCCGACCTCGCCGACCGGGCGGCGCTGCGCGAGGCGGTGCGCGGGGTCGACGCGGTCCTCCATCTCGCGGGCATCTCCCTGGAATCCACCTTCGACAAGATCCTCAAGGCCAACATCGAGGGGACGTACAACCTCTACGAGGCGGCCCGCGAGGAAGGCGTCCGGCGGATCGTCTTCGCCTCCTCCAACCACGCGGTGGGCTTCACCCCGCGCCCGCGCGGCGAGGACCCGCTGATCCCCGTCGACACCCCGCGCCGGCCCGACACCTTCTACGGCCTGTCGAAGTCCTTCGGCGAGGACTTGGCCCAGCTCTACTGGGACAAGCACGGCATCGAGACCGTGTCGGTCCGCATCGGGTCGTGCTTCCCGGAGCCGACGAGCGTGCGGATGCTGTCGGTCTGGATGAGCCCCGAGGACGGGGCGCGGCTCTTCCACGCGGCCCTCACCGCCGACGACGTGCGGCACACCGTGGTCCACGGCTCGTCCGCCAACACCCGCCTGTGGTGGGACCTCTCGTCGGCGCGGGCGCTCGGCTACGCGCCCCGGGACGACTCCGAGCCGTACGCCGCGAAGCTCGTCGCCGAACAGGGCGACCTGGACCCCGCCAACCCGGACCACGCGCACCTGGGCGGCCACTTCTGCACCAACCCGCCGGTCTGGCCCTACTGAGGCCGCCGGACGTCCGGGCACCAAGCGGGCACCCCGCACCCCTGGATCGGGCACGGCCGCGGCCCGCCGCACAGGCCCTCGCGCCACCAAGCGGGCACAAACGGGCAGCATCGTGGCCGCTGCGAGCCTGGTCACCCCCGTGCCCGCGCTGTAGAACTTCCCCACAGGGCCCGAACGGGCACGGCACGAACCAGGGGAAGAAGGTGGCACCGGTGACCGCGGAAGAGCGCCAGCGGCAGATCGTGAACGCGGCCCGCCACTCCGGGTCCGTCGACGTGACGGCGCTCGCCTGCGAGCTCGGGGTCGCCAAGGAGACCGTCCGCCGCGACCTGCGCGCCCTGGAGGACCACGGCCTGGTCCGCCGCACCCACGGCGGCGCCTACCCCGTGGAGAGCGCGGGCTTCGAGACCACCCTCGCCTTCCGCACGACCATGCACGTCCCGGAGAAGCGGCGCATCGCCGCGGCCGCCGCCGACCTGCTCGGCGACGCCGAGACGGTCTTCGTCGACGAGGGCTTCACCCCGCAGCTCATCGCCGAGGCGCTGCCCGGGGCCGCCGCGGGCCGGCCGCTGACCGTGGTCACCGCCTCACTGGCCACCGCGGGCGTCCTCGCCGAGGCCGAGAACATCACCGTCCTGCTGCTCGGCGGCCGGGTGCGCCCCGGCACGCTCGCCACCGTCGACCACTGGACGACCCGCATGCTGGCCGGGTTCGTCATCGACCTGGCGTACATCGGCGCCAACGGCATCTCGCGCGAGCACGGCCTGACGACGCCCGACCCCGCGGTCAGCGAGGTCAAGGCGCAGGCGATCAGAGCCTCCCGACGCACCGTGTTCCTGGGCGTGCACACCAAGTTCGGGGCGACGAGCTTCTGCCGGTTCGCCGGCATCGGCGACCTCGACGCGATCGTCACGAGCAGCCGCCTGCCCGCCTCCGAAGCACACCGCTACTCACTCCTCGGCCCGCAGGTCGTCCGCGCCTGACGGCCCGCCATCCGCCGCCCCTACGTCCTCCCCTGTCCCCGCTGCTGTCCCCACCGCTGTCCCCGTCGCGCGCACCCCACGGGCTTCCGCATGCCATCGGCGCGCCCCGACACCCCCTCATCGACCCTCTATGTCCAGGAGCGATTCATGCGAACCCCGAGCCGACGGAGGCCGCGCACGCTCGCCGCGGCATCCGCTGGGGCGCTGCTCGCCCCGCTGCTCGCCGGCTGCTGGGCCGGTGCCGGCGGGTCCGGTGCAGGCGGCGACTCCATCAACGTCCTCATGGTGAACAACCCGCAGATGGTGGAGTTGCGCAAGCTCACCGCCGACCACTTCACCAAGGAGACCGGCATCAAGGTGAACTTCACCGTCCTGCCGGAGAACGACGTCCGCGACAAGATCAGCCAGGACTTCGCCAACCAGGCCGGCCAGTACGACGTCGCGACGCTCAGCAACTACGAGATACCGATCTACGCCAGGAACGGCTGGCTGCGCGAGGTCGGTTCGTATGCGCGCAAGGACACGGCGTACGACGAGAAGGACGTCCTGCCGCCGATGCGCCAGTCCCTCACGGGCAACGACGGCAAGCTCTACGGACAGCCCTTCTACGGAGAGTCGTCCTTCCTGATGTACCGCAAGGACGTCTTCAAGAAGGCCGGACTGACCATGCCCGAACACCCCACCTGGCAGCAGGTGGCCGGCCTCGCCGCGCGCGTGGACGGCAAGACGCCCGGCATGAAGGGCATCTGCCTGCGCGGACTGCCCGGCTGGGGCGAGGTGATGGCGCCGCTGACGACCGTGGTGAACACCTTCGGGGGCACCTGGTTCGACAAGGACTGGAAGGCCCGCCTGGACTCCCCCGAGTTCAAGAAGGCGACCCGCTTCTATGTGGACCTCGTGCGCAAGCACGGCGAGTCCGGCGCCGCCCAGTCCGGGTACGCCGAGTGCCTCAACAACCTCACCCAGGGCAAGACCGCCATGTGGTACGACGCGACGGCCGCCGCGGGATCGCTGGAGTCCGCCAAGTCCCCGGTCAAGGGCAAGATCGGCTATGTGTCCGCGCCCGTGGCGCGGACGAAGAGCTCCGGGTGGCTCTACACCTGGGCCTGGGGCCTGCAGAAGGCCTCGCGCAACCCGGACAGGGCCTGGAAGTTCATCTCCTGGGCGTCCGGCAAGGAGTACGAGAAGCTCGTCGGCGAGAAGATCGGCTGGTCGAACGTCCCCGCCGGCAAGCGCGCGTCGACCTACGCGAACCCCGCCTACCGCAAGGAAGCCGCCGCCTTCCAGGACGTCACCCGCGCCGCCATCGAGGGGGCGAGGCCCCGCGACCCGGGCGTACAGCCCCGCCCGGCGCCCGGCATCCAGTTCGTCGGCATCCCCGAGTTCACCGACCTCGGCACCAAGGTCTCCCAGGAGATCAGCGCGGCCATCGCCGGACGCCAGTCCGTCGACTCGGCCCTGGACAAGGCGCAGGACCTCGCCGAGAAGATCTCCGAGGAGTACGAGGGACGATGACCGCCACCGCGAGCACCACCACCACCGCTCACGCGCGCGTGAGCGGTACGCAGACGCCGAAGTCACCGGGGCGGCTGCGCGCCTGGGCGACCAGGGCGCCCCTGCTGCCCGCCCTCATCTTCATGATCGCCGTGACCCAACTGCCGTTCGTGGCGACCCTGGTGATCTCCTTCTTCGACTGGAACGCCCTCTACCCGGACGCCCGCAGCTTCACCGGCCTCGCCAACTACAGCGAGGTCCTCACCGACCCCGACCTGCGCAAGTCCGTCCTGACCACGATCCTTTTGACGGCCTCCGTGGTCCTGGCGAGCCTGGTCGCCGGTCTCGCCCTCGCGCTGCTCCTGAACAGGAAGTTCAAGGGGCGCGGGTTCGTGCGCACCCTGCTCATCGCGCCGTTCCTGCTGGTCCCCGTGGCCGCCGCGCTGCTGTGGAAGCACGTGCTCTACAACCCCGAGTACGGGCTCTTCAACGGCCTGCTGCACTGGATCGGCGGGGACTCCGCGGGCCAGCCCGACTGGATCTCCAACACCCCGCTGCTCGCCATCGAGGCCTCCCTGGTGTGGCAGTGGACGCCCTTCATGATGCTGATCCTGCTCGCGGGGCTGCAGAGCCGCGACCCCGAACTGATCGAGGCCGCCCGCATGGACGGCGCGAGCAACTGGCAGGTGTTCCGCCATCTGACACTGCCGCACCTGCGCCGCTACCTCGAACTGGGCGCGCTCCTCGGCTCGATCTACATCGTGCAGAACTTCGACGCCGTCTTCACGATCACCTCGGGCGGCCTCGGCACGGCGAACCTGCCCTACACGGTCTACCAGAGCTTCTACCAGGCCCACGAGAACGGCCTCGCCTCCGCGGCGGGTGTGCTCGTCGTCATCGGCTCCCTCATCATCGCGACCTTCGCTCTGCGGGTCGTCTCGTCCCTGTTCCGTGAGGAGGTGTCCCGCTGATGTCCGCCCCCGTGAAGAATCCGCCGGGCAAGACCCGTCCCCGCGCGCGTGGGTCCGCGCTCGGTCTGACCGCCTGGCTCGCCGGGATCCTGTTCTTCCTGCCCATCGCCTGGATGGCGCTGACCTCCTTCCACTCGGAGGAGGACGCGGCGACCAACCCGCCCTCGCTCGCCGCCTCGCTCACCCTCGACGGCTACCGCGAGTTCTTCGGCTCGGGCGGCGGCGCGAGCCCCTGGCCCTCGCTCATCAACTCGACGGTGGCCTCGGTCGCCTCGACGCTGTGCGTCCTGGTCCTCGCGCTCCCGGCCGCGTACGCGCTGTCCATCCGGCCCGTGAAGAAGTGGACGGACGTGCTCTTCTTCTTCCTGTCCACGAAGATGCTGCCGGTCGTGGCGGGCCTCCTGCCCATCTACCTCTTCGCCAAGAACACCGACCTGCTCGACAACATCTGGCTGCTCGTCCTGCTCTACACCTCGATGAACCTGCCGATCGCGGTGTGGATGATGCAGTCGTTCCTCGCCGAGGTGCCCAAGCCCGTCATCGAGGCCGCGCAGATCGACGGGGCCAGGCTGCCGACGATCCTCACGCGCGTGGTGGCGCCCATCGCGCTGCCCGGAATCGCCGCGACCTCCCTGATCTGCTTCATCTTCAGCTGGAACGAACTCCTCTTCGCGCGGGTGCTCACGGGCGTCGTCGCCCAGACCGCGCCCGTGTTCCTGACCGGCTTCATCACCAGCCAGGGCCTGTTCCTGGCGAAGGTGTGCGCCGCGTCGCTCGTGATCTCCCTGCCGGTGCTCGCCGCGGGGTTCGCCGCCCAGGACAAGCTGGTCCAGGGCCTGTCGTTGGGAGCCGTCAAGTGAAGGCCGCCATCATCGAGTCCGTCGGCAAGGCCGTCGTCGGGGAGCTGCCCGACCCCACCCCGGGGCCCCGCGACGTCGTCGTCGAGGTCGCCGCGTGCGGCCTGTGCGGAACCGACCTGCACATCCTCCAGGGCGAGTTCGCGCCCACCCTGCCGGTCGTGCCGGGGCACGAGTTCGCGGGCGAGGTGGTCGCGCTCGGCAGCGAAGTACGCACGCTCGCCGTCGGCGACCGGGTCGCCGTGGACCCCTCACTGCACTGCCACGAGTGCCGCTACTGCCGGGACGGCCGGGGCAACCTCTGCGAGCGGTGGGCCGCGATCGGCGTGACCACCGCGGGCGGCGCCGCCCAGTACGCGGTGGCCCCCGCCGCCAACTGCGTGCGCCTTCCCGACCACGTACGCACCCAGGACGCCGCCCTCATCGAGCCGCTGTCCTGCGCCGTGCGCGGCTACGACGTGCTGCGCTCGCGGCTCGGCGCGCACGTCCTGATCTACGGCTCGGGGACGATGGGTCTGATGATGCTGGAGCTCGCCAAGCGGACCGGCGCGGCCAGCGTGGACGTCGTGGACCTGAACGCCGACCGGCTCGCCACGGCACGGCAGTTGGGCGTCTCGGGCTCCGCGGCGAGCCCGGACGAACTGGAGCGCCCGCAGGGCTGGGACGTCGTCGTCGACGCGACCGGCAACGCGGCCGCGATCCAGGACGGGCTCGAACGGGTCGCCAAGGCGGGCACGTTCCTGCAGTTCGGCGTCGCCGACTACGCCACGCGCGTGAACATCGACCCGTACCGGATCTACAACCAGGAGATCACCATCACCGGTTCGATGGCGGTCCTGCACAGCTACGAGCGGGCCGCCGAGCTGTTCGCGGGCGGCGTGCTCGACCCGGACGTGTTCATCAGCGACCGGCTGCCGCTGGACTCCTATCCGCAGGCGCTGGAGACGTTCGCCGCCGGCACGGGACGGAAGATCGTCGTGGTGCCCTGATCCGGCGGGCCGTTCCTCCCGGGGCCCCGGGGTGGAAATCCGCTGCCGGCGCGGGGGGGGGGGGGGGGGGGGGAAGGGGGGGTCGGTGGAGGAAACGCTACGGCCGTACACCCGCCAAGAACAAAA
>NZ_JBVIXD010000011.1:118618-120373 GCF_055593965.1 Streptomyces sp. NPDC040622
GGGGGGGGGGAGGGTTTTGTTGTTCCCCTCTGTTGGTGGTTTTTCCCCTTTGGGCTCTGGGGGAAAAACCCCCTTCTTGCCGCGGCGTAACAGCCCCCCCCCCCCCCCCCCCCCCGCGACCTCATGGATTCACCTGCACGCGCCGCGACGACGGCACCGTCGTCATCACCCACGACGGGCGGTCCGCCGGGACCCTGCGCGGGCCCCGCGCCGCACGGTTCCTCGACGAACCGGAGGGCGGCGACCCGCAGCTGGTGATGGCCCGCTGGACGGGCGACTACAAGCACGGCAACGAACGCTCCGCCCGCGCCCACTCCCGCAATCGGGGCTGAGAAAAAACCTTCCCCGGGTAAGGGAACGGTAAAGCGGGATCGTTCGTTACCCCTGGCATGACAGCTATGACCCCCGGCTCGAACATCCCGCTGACCGCCGCCCGCGTGGCGGTGGACGTCGCCGCTCCGGTGCGGCTCGACGTATCGGGCCTGCTGCTCACCGCCGACGGCAAGGTGCGCTCCGACGACGACTTCATCTTCTTCAACCAGCCCGCCGGGCCGGGTGTGACCTACCAGTCGGGCGGCGGCACGACCCCCGACAAGATCACCGTCGACACGGCCGCCGTGCCGCCCGGCATCGAGAAGATCGTCGTGACCGCGAGCCCGGACGCGGCGGGCCAGAGCTTCCAGGGCGTAGAGCCCACCGCCACGATCCGCAACGCCGACGACGGCACGGTCCTCGCGACGTTCACCCCGCCGCAGCTCGGCGCCGAGACGGCCCTGGTGATCGTCGAGATCTACCTGCGCAACGGCGCGTGGAAGGCCCGCGCGGTCGGCCAGGGGTACGCGAACGGCCTCGCGGGCATCGCCACGGACTTCGGCGTCTCGGTGGAGGAGCCCGCCCCCGCGCCGGCCCCGCAGGCCGCCGCTCCCCTGGCACCGCCCACCGGGGCCCCGGTGCAGGGTCCGCCCCCGCCGGCCGCCGACCCCCGCCTGTCTGCCCCGGCCGCCCCGGCCGCCCCTCCGGCGCCCGCCGCGCCCGCGCCCGGCGCCGGGAAGATCAACCTGGACAAGGGCCGCGTCAGCCTCCAGAAGAACCAGACGGTGTCCCTGGTCAAGGGCGGCCGTCCGCTGCTCTCGCAGGTCAAGATGGGTCTCGGCTGGGAGCCCGCGTTCCGCGGCAAGGACATCGACCTGGACGCGTCCGTCATCGCGTACGGCCCGAACCGCAACCACGTCGACAGCTGCTACTTCGGCAAGCTCTCGATCGTGAACGGCGCGATCAAGCACTCCGGCGACAACCTCACGGGCGAGGGCGGCGGTGACGACGAGGTGATCGTCGTCGACCTCGGCCGGATCCCCCAGGAGGTCACGGGTCTGGTCTTCACGGTGAACTCGTTCTCCGGCCAGAAGTTCACGGAGGTCGCGAAGGCCTACTGCCGCCTGATCGACGCGGCCTCGGGCGAGGAGCTGGTCCGCTTCGACCTGACCAACGCGGAGGCGCAGACGGGCGTCATGATGGCGAAGCTGATCAAGCAGTTCACCGGCGAGTGGGAAATGACCGCCATGGGACAGTTCGTGAAGTCCCGCACGGTCCGCGGCATGGTCAAGCCCTCGGCGCAGGCCCTCTAGACGTCATGGGCACACGGCTGAGGGGGGGGGGGGGGGAGGGGAGGGTGCGGGGACCCAACCCGGCTGAGGGGGGGGGGGGGGGGGGTGGGAATGTTGTGGTGGGGGGGTCGGAAAAGACACCACGGGGCCT
>NZ_JBVIXD010000011.1:120383-318074 GCF_055593965.1 Streptomyces sp. NPDC040622
GGGGGAAGGTGGGGAAAGCCTGCGAGGTTCAGGGGGGGGTAAAACTTCTGGGGCGAGGCCCCGGGAGACTGGGGAAACAGGGCGGAGACCGCCCCCCCCCCCCCCCCCCCCCCCCCCCCCTCAGCCGTGCCGGATGGTGGGGATCAGAGCTTGGCCAGCTTCGGGTAAGGGCTCAAGAACCGTCCCTGGCGGCCCGCGAAGTCGATGACCACAGCGTCCTCTCCCTCGACGCCCACGATCCTCCCGAGGCCGTACTGGTCATGGGAGACCCGGTCACCGACCTCGAAGTGCTCCACGGGTGGGGCGGGCGGTGCGGGCACGTTGAAGGGACTGTTCGGCAGGTGGCGGCGCGAGCCGGGGGGCCTCGTCATGCTCCCAAGTATGGGGCTTCGAGCGGCCGGGGCACCATGCTCCGTACTCACACTGCCCTCACATCGGTATGGAACAGACACACAAGCCACGGTGTTCGGGTACGCATCCGCGGCCGGGAAGCGACCCGAACGGGGGACGACGGTGACGCCCCGCATCCCCTCGGACACGCACTGCGGTCGAGGGGATGCGGGGTGCGCGCCGCGGGCTCAGGCCGCGGCCCACGGCCAGTCGGCGTTCCGCCCCCGCTCCAGGAGGTCCACCATGCGGAACGCCGCGTCCGAGAGGCCGCCGAAGACGTGCCGGTTGCCCTGGCCGGAGGCGCCGTGGCCCGCGCGGTACCCCGCCAGGTTCCAGGTGTAGACGGGCACGTCCGCCGGGACCTGCCCGGTCGGGTCGCCGTGGTAGTCGTACGCCGCCTGCTCGTCGGTGACGATCAGCACCCGGTCGTGCTTCTTGTAGAAGCGGCGCACCGCCTCGGTGGTGTTGGTGCCGCCGAGGTCGCCGAAGCGCTCGAGGACCTTCAGGACGGACTCCCCGGCGCGGTACTTCACCCGGGCGCTGCTGGAGCCGAACTGGACCAGGTCCGCGTCGGCGGCCCGCAGCGCGAGCGCCGTGCCGAAGATCGCGGCCGCATCGGCCCGGTTGAGCTGCGAGCGGTCCGAGAGCGGCGACCACATCGAACCGGAGCGGTCCACCAGGATCAGCGTCCGGCCCGGCAGCGACGGCACGTTCGCGAGCGAGTGGCCGAGCGCCTGCTCCAGCGGGTACGACCAGCGCAGCGACGGCGCGTGCTGGTACGCGGCGAGGTAGCGGAAGGGGAACTGCCGCGACGCCGCGACGACTTGCGGGTCGGCGAGCCTGGCCGCGACACCCGCCGCGACCTCGTCGCCCACGCCCGCCTCGTCGAAGTTCCGCAGGTTGCGGACCAGCGCCATGGCACCCATCGACGGGATCACGGCCTCCCAGGCCGCCCTGTCCATGGGCCCCTGCAGCCAGCCGGCGAGCGCCTCCCAGGTGAGGCCCGCGGCGGCGAGCCGCTCGGCGCCGCCCTCGCCGGTGACCACCGCGCGCCGCTCGGCGACGGGCAGCGCCATCAGCTCGCGGTGCGCGGTGAGCACGCGCGCGCCCTCGGGCGGCACGGCGGTCTCCGGGTGGTGGCGCCGGTCCAGCGCGTACTGGAAGAGGCCGCCCTGCCACGGCTTGTCCGGGTCGGGCGCCGCGTGCACGAGGTTGAGGATGTCGCCGAAGCGGTAGCCCTTGGCCGCCGTGTCGTACTTGAGCAGGGACTTCTCGCTGTAGAGGCGGCGCACCGCGTCCGCGATGCCGCGCTTGACGGGCTTGGGGATCGCCCGGCCGTACGTCGCCGTCCAGTAGGCCAGGAGCTCGCCGGGCTCGTCGGGACGGCACAGCACGGAGGCGACGACCCGGCGGCCCGTGGGGCCTTCGGTGGCGCGCGCGTCCAGGCGTGCCCTGACGTACTCGGCGGCGCCGACGATCGAGGCCGTGCGCAGGTTGCCGTCACCGCGCAGCCAGCCGAGCAGGCCGGCGGTCCACTCCGGGTCCTCGACGGCGAGGCGGCGCACGAGGCCCGCGAAGCGGTCGTCGCGGGCCTCGCCCGTCTCGTAGAAGGTCTGCTGGGAGACGAAGTTCGCGACCGCGAGCAGAAAGAGTTCGGAGCGGGCGTCGCGCAGGTGTCCGCGGCCGCCCTCGTACGTGTGGGTGGTGCGGCCGGTCGACTTCACCGGAGACGTGACGAATGCCTTGGCGGACTTGGTGTTGAAACGCGCCATGAGAATTCCCCCGAATTCATGTCGTGCGTGGCTGTATGTCATTTCGGGGGAGGCGGTCGGCTGGAGTGTGCCCGAGTTCATGAACGGCGACGGACTTGTGTCGGATGCTCTACCCATTGAGCTACACCGACCCGAAGTCGATGACGGGACTCGAACCCGCAACCCTCTGATCCAATGAAGTAACCGTTGCCTGCGCACCGGGCACACACCAGCTGCCGCCTCCCGAGATCAAGGGGGCCGCGGCGTGATTTCTCGAAAGGAAGTAGCCGCTGCCGGCGCACCGGGAGGTGCACGAAAACGCATGAAGTTGTGGTGTCCGGAGTTCCCTTCGGCGGAACCGACGGTGGTGCTCTGCCACTGAGCTGCACCGGCTTGTCGGTATCGGAGGCGGGAATCGAACCCGCGACCTCCCCATGAAGAGTGGAAGCAGGTCCTGCCTTCGCACCCGGACATGCATCACTTTAGGAGAGCGAACTGGCGGGACGCCAAAGGTTTTTACGCGCCCCGATCTCCCCGGGGGCTTCGTGGCCTTCCCGAGACGGTGATTCCCCGGCGGCCGCAACCGTACGATGCCTCAGAGGCGTCGCACAGACCGTCAGGTCGTCCTGCTCGTCCTGTCGTCGTCCCGAGGGCCCTTCGCGGGCCGCTGGAAGGAGCATCCGTGGAGGTCGGCGGGTACCGGATCGTCTCGCTGCTGGGCGAGGGCGGCATGGGCCGTGTCCACCTGGCGCGGTCCGCGTCCGGGCGGCCGGTCGCCGTCAAGACGGTCCACGGGCATCTCGCCGCCGACCCGGAGTTCCGTGAGCGCTTCCGCCGCGAGACGGCCGCCGTGCGGGCCGTCACCGGTCCGTACACCGCCGCCGTGCTCGACGCCGACCCGGACGCCGAACAGCCCTGGCTCGCCATCGAGTTCTGCGCGGGACCCGGTCTGCCGAAGGCGGTGGCCGCGCACGGCCCGCTCGGGCCCGCCGAGCTCGCCTCGCTGGGCGCCGCGCTCGCCGAGGCCCTGGCGGCGGTGCACGCGGCGGGGCTCGTACACCGCGACGTGAAGCCGTCCAACGTCGTCATCACCCGCGACGGGCCCAAGGTCATCGACTTCGGCATCGCCAAGAGCGCGGCCGACGAGAGCCTCACCGCCACCGGCGAGGCCATCGGCTCGCCCGGCTTCATCGCCCCCGAGCAACTGGCCGTGGACGGCCGTCCCGAGCCCGCGTCCGACGTGTTCGCGCTCGGCGCGGTGCTCGCGGTGGCGGCGACCGGGCGCGGCCCCTTCGGGTCGGGCGGCGCTCCCGAGGTCCTCTACCGCACGCTGCACGACGAACCGGACCTGCTGGGCGTGCCGGGCCCCGACTGGGAGGGCTTCCTCGGCCGCTGCCTGGCCCGCGACCCCGCCGAGCGGCCCACGGTCGCCGACGTGCTCGCCTGGTGCGCCGAGCGGGCCTCGGACGAGCCCTGGTGGGAGCAGGAGCCGGTCGCCGGGCAGATCCGCCGCCAGGAGGACGGCATCGCGAAGCAACTGGCGGAAGCGGCCCGGGATGCGGGGCCGGACTCCGAGGGCGGCGGCGAGGATCCGTCCGACGGCGAAGAACCGGACGCGGCCGCCCCCGGCGACGAGTGGCCTCCGGCAGCCTTCCGCCACACCCGCACCGCCACTCCGCCGGACGATGCCCCCACCGCCCCGCAGAACGACACCGGCCCCGCCACGGTGGCCGGTCCCCCCGCGCCCTCCGACGCCCGCCCGGACACGCCCGCGGACCCGCACGACACCCCGCCGCCCCCGGCCCCCGCCCCTCGGACCTCCCGGCGCCGCCTCCTCGCCTGGGGCGGGGCGGCGCTCGCGGCCGTGGGGACCACGACGGCGGCCGTCCTCCTCGGCGACGGGGACGGCGGCGAGAGCGGCGGCACGCCAGGGGCCAAGGGCCGCAAGGAGTCGCGCCCGCCGCTCGGCGAGGTGGTCTGGAGCCGCGACATCGGCGAAGTCGAGTACGGCGGCGCCCTGCTGCGCAGCGGCAAGGACCTCTACGTCGTCGACGACAAGGGCCTCACCCGGCTCGACGCGGAGACCAACACGGTCCGCTGGACCTACCCGGAGGAGGACCTGCGGGGCGTCGAGGCCCGCGGCGACCTGGTCTACGTGCTCCGGGACAGCCTCTTCGAGCCCGAGCTGATCGCCCTGCGCGTCGCCGGTGGCCGCGAGGCGTGGAACTCGGGCGTCCTGATGCGCAACAAGCACCGGCCGCCCCGCCCCATGGACGCAGGGACACCCGAACTGGAGGGGAACCAAGGCCTGTTCACCGTCTCGGACGACGTGACCTGCCTGTTCACCTACACCCCGTACGGCACACAGCAGGAGCGGCGCACCAACGGCGGCCGACCGTGGCGTGCGTACGGCTTCGACTCCCGTACGGGGGACGAGCTCTGGTTCCACGAGGGGCGCGCGGCGGGGGTGACCGGCGTGGACGACGCGGGCGGCCGGATAGCCGTGGCCACCGCGTCCGGCGCCGGGTCCGTCGGCCCGGACGGCTCCTCGGACACCGCGCGGGACGAACCGCTGGTCGTCCTCAAGGCGTCCGACGGCACCGTGGAGCGGGAGATCGAGGACGGTGCCCGGCGCGCCCGGGCCCACCCCGGTGCCGAGGGCGTCGGGTACTTCGCGTCGGACGACCGGATCGAGGCGGTCGACCTGGCGACGGGCCGCGCCGTCTGGGACCGGGCCTCGGCGGCGACCACCGCCGTCACACCGCGGGCCACGGACGGCCTGGTGCTCGCCGGCACGTCCGACGGCATCGAGGCACTGGACGCCCGGACGGGCAAGAAGCGCTGGTCGCGGCCGGGGTTCCGGAACATCGGGGAGGGCGAGCCGCTCGTCTCGGACGGCCTGGTCCTGGTCTCCGGCCCGGAGACGGGCGGCTCGGGCCAGGGGATGTGGGGCGTGTACGCACTGGACGTACGGACGGGCGACGCGGTCTGGGCGGTACCGGTCGACCCCGCGTCCGACCTGAGCCTGGTGGCCGCGCACGACGGCCTGGTCCACATCTGCGCGGGCCGCACGCTGCACACGGTGCGGGGTCCCGAGGGCTCCCGGACATGACGGAGCGGTCGCGGACGGCGTGCGCGTTCCGGGGTGCCGTGGCCGACGGCATCCGCCGCGGGCCGGACCTCACCGCCGCCCCTCGGGGCACCGCCGCATGACCGGAACGCCTCTCCTGCCGGGCGTCCCGCTCCTGGCCGGTGATCCCCGGCGCCTGGGCGGTCACCGCATCCTGCGGCGGCTCGGGGCCGGTGGCATGGGACAGGTCTATCTGGGGCGCAGCCCCGGCGGGCGGCTCGTGGCCGTCAAGACCGTGCACGCGCACCTCGCCGCCGACCCGCACTACCGGGAGCGCTTCCGGCGCGAGGCCACCGCGGCGCGCGCCGTCACGGGGGCGCACACCGCCGCCGTCCTCGACGCGGACCCCGACTCCCCGGTGCCCTGGCTCGCCACGGCGTTCCTGCCGGGCGTCACCCTGCGCCACGCGGTCGCCGCGGGCGAGCCGCTGGGCGCCGCGGCCGTGCGCTCGCTCGGCGCGTGTCTCGCCGAGGCCCTGGCCGGCATCCACGCGGCGGACATCGTGCACCGCGACCTCAAGCCGTCCAACGTGCTGCTGACCGGCGAAGGGCCCCGGGTCATCGACTTCGGCATCGCCCGTGCCGCAGGCGAGCTCGGTCTCACCGAGGCCGGATCGATGCTCGGCACGCCCGGGTTCATGGCCCCCGAGCAGGTCACGGGGGAGGAGGTCGGGCCCGCCGCCGACGTGTTCGCGCTGGGCGCGGTCCTCGCCTTCGCCGCGACGGGCGAGCAGCCCTTCGGCTCGGGCCCCGTCGCCGTACTGCTCTACCGCGCCACGCACGAGGAGCCGCACCTGGCCCGGGTGCCGGAGACGGCGGGCCTGCGCGCGCTGGTCGCCGACTGCCTGCACAAGGAGCCCGGGCGGCGGCCCTCCGTGGCGCGGGTCCTGGCCCTGACCTCGGCGCCGGGCGCGCCCCTGTGGTGGCGCGAGGAACCCCTGCGGTCGCTGATCGCGGGCGAGGAGCGGACCGGCGCCGCAGCCGCGGCGTCAGCCGGTGGCGACCACGACGACGGCGGGCCGCAGCCGCTCCGGCAGCCGGCTCCCCCGTCCGCCCCCACCGTCCCGGAACCGAGACCGGCGCCAGCACCAGCACCAGCACCAGCACCAGCACCAGCACCGGATCGGAGGCCCGCCCCGAAGCCCGCCCCTGCCTCCTCCCCCGGCCCCGAACTCCCCCGCACCGAACACCTTCGCCCCGGCCTCCCGCGTCCCGGCCGCCGCCGCACCCTCCCCCGCCGCACCCTCCTCACCACCGGCGGCGCCGGTCTGGCGGGCCTCGCCGTCTGGGCCGTCGCCCGGACCCCGAAGGCGCCGGACGGGGACCCGGACACGAGCGGGCCCGTCCTGAGGAAGGGATCCGGGCGGCCCGGCCGGCAGCGCTGGGAGCTGACCGGGCGGGCCGAGGATGGCTCGGGGGGCGTCGAGTCCGCGCTGCTCGCCGGAAACACCGTGCTGGTGCACGGGCCGAGGCCGGGACTCGGCACCACGGAGGGCATGGTGCGCGCCGTCGACGCCGGCGACGGAACGCGCCGCTGGCAGTACGACAAGGCGCCCGCGAGCGCCGCCCGCGAACAGCTCTGGGGCGTGGCGAGCGGCCTGCTCATCGCCCCCGGCCTGATGGACAGGGTCTACGCCCTGCGGACCGGCGACCCGTGGCGGGTGCAGGGGCCGTGGCGCGGGAGCGTGAAGTGGTTCGCGGTGGCGGGCGGGCGGCTCGTCACGCTGGACGACGGGGGCGGTTCCGCGGACGACCGGGTACTGCACTCGCGCGCGCTGCCCTCCGGCGGCTCGCCCCGCACGCGCGCGAAGGACGAGACGCGCGACTGGCGGGCTCCCGCGGTCTCGGGCGGCCGGCTGCTCCTCGTGCCGGACACCGGGGCGCTCGACCCGGCCGTGCGCTGCCTGGACGCGGTCACGGGCCGGATGCCGTGGACCTACACCGGTCTCGGCGAGGACGAGCAGGCGCAGACCTCGCCGGTGACGCTGCCCGCGCCGGGCGGCCGGGGCGGCGACCGCTTCGCCCTGCTGAGCGACGCCGACGAGCTGCACCTCATCGACGTACGCACCGGTGAACGGCTGCGCAAGGAGCCCTTGAAGCTGACCGCGGGGAGCGGCGCCACGGCCCTCGGGCACGCCGCGGGGGTCGGCCTGCTGCTCGCCGCCGGTGAGGACCTGATCGGCTTCAGCCCCGAGACCGGCAAGCGGCTGTGGAGCCACCCCACCGCGGGGCTCGACACCGGCTGGCCGACGCTGCCGGGCGGCGGCAGGCGCGGGCCCGTCGCCGCGGACGGCGTCCTGTTGAACTGGCTGGACGCGAAGACCTTGCAGGCCCTCGATCTGGCCGACGGCGGCAAGCAGCTGTGGCGGACGTCGTTCGACGCCGTCGCGGGCTGCCCGCCCGCCGTCGGGGGCGGCACGGCGTACGTCACGGCGGGGCGGGTGTGCCGGGCGCTCGGTCTGCGGACGGGCCGGACGCTGCAGGAGTGGCCGGTGGACGAGGCCGTCACGTGGCTCGCCGCGGACGGCGACGGCTGGTACGCGCGGATCGGCACGTCGTCCCTGCGGGCGGTCAACGCTCCCTGACGCCCGGGGCCCGCGGCCCGGGGCCGGCCGGTCAGCGCTGCCGCTGCCGCTTCCAGGGGCCGGTGATGGCGAGCATGATGCCGGGCGTCTGGATGTTGGCGTAGAGCGTCCTGCCGTCGGGCGAGAAGGTGACGCCCGTGAACTCGCTGTACTCGGGCTTCTCTTCGGTGCCCGCGTTGAGTTCGTTGCGCGCGATCGGGTACGTGCGGCCGCTGTCCGTCGCGCCGAACAGGTGCTGGACGCCCTCCCCGTCCTCCGCGACGACCAGGCCGCCGTACGGCGAGACGGTGATGTTGTCGGGGCCGTCGAAGGCACCGTCCCTGCCGGGGTCGGGGTTCACGCCGAGGAGCACCTTCAGGGTGAGGGTGCGGCGGCCCGGGTGGTAGAACCACACCTGTCCGTCGTGCCGGACGGGGCTCTCGGCGCGGGCGAACGAGGAGACGATGTAGACGCCGCCGTCACCCCACCACATGCCTTCGAGCTTGCGGGCACGGGTGATGTCGCCGTCGTCGAACTGCTCGCGCACGGGCACGGTCCGCGCGTCGCGGTCGGGGACCTCGGCCCAGTCCACGCCGTAGACCGTGCCGATCCGGGTGGCGCGGGAGAGGTCGTCGACGAAGCGGCCGCCGGAGTCGTAGCACTTGGGGGCCTTCAGGACGCCCGCGTCGTCGGCGAGGGTCCGCAGCCTGCCTCGGCCGTGCTCGAAGCCGTGCGGCGGGGTCCAGCGGTAGAGGAGGCCGTTGGGGCCCGAGGCGTCCTCGGTGAGGTAGAGGTGGCCGCGCCGGGGGTCGACGACGACGGCCTCGTGGGCGTAACGGCCCAGCGCCTTGACGGGCTTGGGGGCGCGGTTGGCTCGCCGGTCGAGGGGGTCGACCTCGAAGACGTAGCCGTGGTCCTTGGTCATCCCGTTCTGGCCGGCCCGGTCCTCGGTCTCCTCGCAGGTGAGCCAGGTGCCCCACGGGGTGGAGCCGCCCGCGCAGTTGGTGGCGGTGCCCGCGATGCCGACCCATTCGGCGACCCGTCCGTCGGGGCGGACCTCGACGACGGTGCAGCCCCCGGCCGCGGCGGGGTCGTAGACGAGGCCCTCGGTGAGCGGCACGGGGTGCGGCCACTTGGCGCGGGGGCCGCCCAGCTCGTGGTTGTTGACGAGGAGCGTGGTGCCGCGCGGGCCTCGGAAGGCGGCGGTGCCGTCATGGTTCGACGGCGTGTACTCGCCGCTCTCCAGGCGGGTCTTCCCGCTGTGGGTCAGGACGCGGTAGGAGAATCCCGCGGGCAGCGCGAGCAGGCCCTTCGGGTCGGGGACCAGGGGGCCGTAGCCGGGGGCGTGGCCATGACCGTGGCCCGGGGCGTCCGCCGTCTCCGGATCGTCCTGGAGGTCCGTCGCGGCCAGGGCGCCGGGCGCGGTGGCGAGCGCGCCGACGCTGCCGGCCAGGGCGACCCCGGCACCGGAGAGCGCGGAGCGTCTGGCGAAATCCCTGCGGGTGAGCGACATGGTGTCTCCTGAGGGCGCGAAGGCGGGTACGTACGACCGGGCTGCTTCCGGCGCCACCGTCCCGCTCGCGTATAAACGGCGGTTGAACACCGTTCGACGTCGAGGGGCCACCTTCCATGAACCTGCCCATGAACCTTTCGGGATCCGGCCGCCGGGTCCTGATCAGCGGAGCCTCGCGAGGGCTCGGCCGCGCGCTCGCCCGCGCCTTCGCCGACAACGGCGACCGGGTCGCGGTGCACTACGGCTCGCGCGAGGACGACGCGCGGGCGACGCTCGCCTCGCTGGCGGGCGACGGGCACGTCCTGGTGGGCGGCGACCTGTCGGACCCGGCGGGCGCCGCGGACGTCGCGGGGCGGGCCGCCGACGGGCTCGGCGGCGGCCTCGACGTCCTGGTGAACAACGCCGCCGTGAACCTTCCGCACCCCCTCGCCGACACGTCGTACGAGGAGTGGGCGGAGCTGTGGCAGCGGCACGTCTCCGTGAACCTCCTCGCCACCGCGAACCTCAGCCACCTCGCGGCCCGCCGCATGATCGACCAGGGCACGGGCGGCCGGATCGTGAACATCGGCTCGCGCGGCGCCTTCCGCGGCGAGCCCGACCACCCGGCCTACGGCGCGACGAAGGCGGCCGTCCACGCGCTCGGCCAGTCGCTCGCCGTCTCCCTCGCGCCCCACGGGATCGCCGTGGCGTCGGTGGCGCCCGGGTTCTTCGAGACGGAGCGGGTCGCGCACCGGCTCGCCGGGGCGCAGGGCGAGGCGATCCGCGCGCAGAGCCCGTTCGGGCGGGCCGGGACGGCGCAGGAGATCGCGGCGGCGGTGCTGTGGCTCGCGTCGCCGGTGGCCGAATGGGCATCGGGCACGGTGCTCGACCTCAACGGGGCTTCACATCTGCGCACCTGAGACCCGGCCGCGGGACGGCGGGCAGGACAGGGAACAGGGCGGACGAGACTTGGTACACAAGGTCAACAGGAGCAGATCACCCGTAAAGGCAAGAATCACCGCAGAACACCTTGACCCGCGCTGCCCACGGCAATAGACAGCACCTACGTGCACACGCACCATCCGCGCGGGGAGGCGGGCCGAGTGGACGCACAGCAGGCACGCAGCCTCCATGAGGGCCGGCTGATGAGGCTGGCCAATGTCACCGGAGTCGGCACCGGCAGGGACGAGCTCTCGGGTCAGGACGTGATCGTCGTCTTTGTCACCCACCGAGTGCCCCGTGACCGCCTCCGCGACGACGACGTGGTTCCGGACGTGCTCGACGGCGTCCCCGTACGCGTGCTCGCCATCGGCGAGACCGACGCGCAGGACGGCGGTACGTAGCGGGCGCGACGCCCCGGCACGGCCCGGAGCCCCCACCCTTCACAGGGGAAGAGGTGGTCTGGCGTGGTGAGCCAGCCCGAACTGATGCGAGGACCCACCGGCGGTCAGCTGAGCGACAGCTCCCGCCAGCAGGCCATGGCCGACTTCCTGCGGCCCCAGCAGCCGCTGGCCAACGTCGTCGGCTTCGGCCACGGCGTGAAGTGGAGCGACGGGGAGCCCACCGGCGAACCCGCCGTCATCGTGTTCGTCACCCAGAAGGTCCCGGAGTCGATGCTCCCGGAGCGGGACGTCGTCCCGCGCCAGATGGACGACGGCACCCCGACCGACATCGTCGCGGTGGGCCACATCGCGGCACAGCGCCAGCAGAGCAGGCCCGGCGGCCGCCGCGCCGAGGACCGCTCGTCGGTGGCGTACGGCCCGGACGGCAGCGTCGGCGAACAGCTCGCGGGCCTCGGACAGCCGCAGCTCGAAGAGCTGGCGGGGCGCGGCGCGTTCGAGCCGCAGCTCCTCAAGCGCCGGATGCGCCCGTGCCCCTCCGGCTTCTCGGTCGGCAACGTCCGGGTGACCGCGGGCACGCTCGGCAGCGTGGTCTACGACTTCCTGCCCGGCGCCTCCGTCGACCCGCCGGGCTCCGGCCTCGGCGTACCGGCGAAGTTCTCCATCCTCTCCAACAACCACGTGCTGGCCGACTCCAACCGGGCGCAGCTGGGCAGCGCGATCGTGCAGCCCGGCGTCTTCGACGGCGGTCAGGACCCGGCGGACCGCATCGCGACGCTGGAGCGGTTCATCACCATCCAGTTCGCCCCGCAGATCCCGCTGGAGCGGCACAACAACGTCGTGGACGCGGCGCTCGGCGCGGTCGACTTCCAGGACGCGACGCGCGAGCAGTACTTCAGCGGCGCCCCGCGGGCCTGGCGGCGCAAGGCCAACGTGGCCGTCGGCGACCTGGTGAAGAAGTCCGGCCGCACGACGAACATCAGCTTCGGCCGGATCATCGCGGTCGACGCGACCGTCGACGTGAACTACGGCACGGCGGGCACGGCCCGGTTCAAGGACCAGATCGTCACGACGAACATCTCGGCGGGCGGCGACTCCGGTTCACTGGTCACCTCGCAGGACGACGTCGCGGTGGGGCTGCTCTTCGCCGGTTCCTCGGTCGCCACCATCGTCAACCACATCGAGAACGTCCGCGCGCTGCTGCGCGTGGAGATCGCCGAGCTGCTGGCCTGACGGTCAGGACGGAAGGAGGGTTTCCCATGACCACTCAGGCACGCAAGCAGAAGGGCCGGACGCGGGCGGAGCACCGCTTCCACAATCCGCAGGGCGCCGAGGTCAAGACCCGCGACGAGGCGTTCGCCGCGCCGGCCGCCGACGTGTCGGCCGAGGCCGTGTCGACGGAGTGCAAGCTGACGCTGCACAGCGGCCCCGTCACGTTCGCCATCGAGGTGAAGTACAACCCCAACACCTATCCGCACGTGGTGACCGGCGGGCAGATCACGTCCGGCATCTGCGGGGCGCCGTGGGACATCACGGGCGGCACGCTCGGCGACACGATGCGGCTCGACGCGAAGCGCTCGGGGCAGGGTTCGTGCGCGACCACGATCACGATCGTGGGCGAGTACCAGAACCCTCCGGCGTACCGGGGCACGTACGGCTTCGACGGGGCGTCGTCCTCGTTCAAGCACACGACGCGGTATGCCGTCGACGGGTGAGCGGATTCCCGGGTGGGCCGTGCCGCTGGGCCCACCCGGGGTGCCGTCCGTCGCCCTTCGGGCTCGTCCTCGATCGCCGGACGGGCCAAAAGGTGCCGGACGGCTTAGATGTTCCTCGCCTTGAAGGCCGCCTTGCGGGCCTCCTTCGCCACCTTCTTGTCGGGGTGCAGGCGGCCCATCGCCTCCAGGACGTCCGCGGTGGCGGGGTGCTCGACGCGCCACGCGGTGGAGAAGAAGCCGCTGTGCTGCTGTGCGAGGCCCTCGACCAGGCCCTGCAGCTCCTCCGAGTTGCCCTCGGCGGCCAGCTGCGCGGCGAGGGTGTCGATGGTCAGCCAGAAGATCAGCGCCTCCGACGGCGCGGGCACGTCCGCGGCGCCGTGCTCGGCGAGCCAGACCCGGGCGAGACCGCCGAGCTCGGGGTCGTCCAGGACGTCCCGCAGCGCGGGCTCCGCCTCGTCGCCCACCAGGGAGAGCGCCTGCTGGCAGCGGAGCCTGCGCAGCGGCGCGCCCTCGTCGCCGCCGCGTGCGGCGGACAGCAACTCCCGTGCGGCCGCCAGCGGTTCGTGCCGGGTCAGCCACTGCTCGATCTCCGCCTGCGCGGCGGCCTGCGGGAAGCCGGAGGTGCCTTCGAGGAGCGCGTCGGCGCCCTTGTCCGCGAGGTCGCCGACGGCGGGCGCGTCGACGCCGGCCTCCAGCATGCGGGCGCGGATGCCGTACAGGCCGAGCGGGGTGAGGCGGACCATGCCGTAGCGGCTGACGTCCTCGTCGTCGACCTGCGGGGGCTGCTCGGCGCTCTCGTCGTCGATGTCGGCCATGAGGGCCTCGTCGACCGGCTGGTACTCGACCAGGCCGAGCGGCTCGAAGAGCCGGAACTGGTCGTCGAGCTTCATCATCGCGTCCGACACCTGCTCCAGGACGTCGTCCGTGGGCTCGCCCATGTCGTCGGGGACGATCATCGAGGCGGCGAGCGCGGGCAGCGGCACCGGGCCCTCGCCGGCCGCGGCGTCGCCCACGGTGAGCAGGTAGAGGTTGCCGAGGACGCCGTCCAGGAAGTCGGCCTCGGCCTGCGGGTCCCAGCCGAGCTCGTCGAAGTTGACCTCGCCGTTCTCCTCCAGGACGTCCAGGAGGTCCTCCATGTCGGGCACGGTGGCGTCCGCGTACACGGTGTCGAGGGCGCCGAGCCAGATGCCGAGGATGTCCTGCGGGCCGCCCTCGGTGAGCGCCGCGAGGTCCTCGCCCTGGGTGACGGTGCCTTCGGCGCCCTCCTCCTCGGCGTCCGTGACCTCGACGAGGCCGGTGTCCACCGCCACGCGCCAGGCCTCACTGGCGTACGCGGGCGAGTCCGGGTCGTCGGCGGGCAGGCCCAGCTCGGCGGCGGCCGCGGGGAGCTGGGCCTCGACGAGCTCGCCGCCCGCCCCGACCCGGGTCTCGGGACCGGCCCAGCGGGCGAGCCGCACGGCGCGGGACAGCAGCGGTGAGGCGAGCGCGGCCCGCGCGAGCTCCGCTTCGGAGTGCAGCAGCACCGGCGGCAGGGTGGCGGGACTTACGGACATCGGCTGCTTCTCCTCCGAAGGTGCGGGACGCCGAACGGTCGGATCGGCAAGGCGCAAGCCTAGACGGATATGGCACCATGCCGCCCGGTTCATGTCCCTGTCAGGAAACGTACCGCTCGGGAACACCCGGGGAACCTTGACAACTCCCCTGCTCAGGCAAGAGATTGACGCGCGTAGAGCGCCTGTCCGGGCCTGCGCCGCCGCTTCGACCTCCCACCCTCATCCGGAGATACCTCGATGCCTCAGATACCGACGCCCCGCGTACCGCGATCCGCCGCCGTCAGCACCCTCGTCGCCACCGCCCTCGCGGCGGGCCTGCTCGTGGCCTCGTCCTCGGCCGCCTCGGCCGACGCGGTCGCCATCCACGACGTCCAGGGCACCACGCGCGTCTCCCCACTGGCGGGACAGCAGGTCACGGACGTCGCCGGGATCGTGACGGGGGTGCGCGGGTACGGCTCCAAGGGCTTCTGGATCCAGTCGGCCGCCGGTGCCGCCGACAAGGATCCGGCCACCAGCGAGGCGGTCTTCGTCTTCACGGGCTCGGCGGCCCTCACGGTGAAGGCGGGCGACGCGGTCCGGGTCTCCGGGACGGTCGGGGAGTACGTTCCCGGGGGCGCCGCTTCCGGGAACCAGTCCCTCACCCAGATCACCAAGCCGACGGTGACCGTGGAGTCGTCCGGCAACGCGCTGCCCGCCCCCGTCACGCTCGACACGAAGTCCGTGCCCGCCGCGTACGCGCCCAAGGGTGAAGCCGCGCACGGCGGCAGCATCGACGCGCTGCCGCTGAGGCCCCGCTCCTACGCCCTCGACCTGTACGAGTCCCTGGAGGGCATGAACGTGCGGGTCGCCAGCTCGCGCGTGGTCGGCGCGACCGACGCGTACAACGAGCTGTGGGTGACGGTGAAGAAGCACGAGAACCCGAACCGGCGCGGCGGCACCGTCTACGGCTCCTACGACGCGCAGAACGGCGGACGGCTGCAGATCCAGCAGCTCGCCCCGGTCTCCGAGCACCCCTTCCCCAAGGCGAACGTCGGGGACGTGCTGCGCGGCGGCGCCGAAGGCCCCCTGGACTTCAACCAGTTCGGCGGCTACACCCTGGTGGCCCGCGACCTCGGCGCCGTCTCCGACAAGGGCCTCACCCGCGAGAAGACCCGGCGCCAGGCCAAGGGCGAGCTCGCCGTGGCCACGTACAACGTCGAGAACCTCGACCCGGGCGACCCGCAGGAGAAGTTCGACGCGCTCGCCGGCGCCGTCGTCACGAACCTCGCCTCGCCCGACATCGTCACCCTGGAGGAGATCCAGGACGACAACGGCGCGAAGAACGACGGCACGGTCTCCGCGGCGGCGACCCTGAAGAAGTTCACGGACGCGATCGCCGCCGCGGGCGGGCCGCGCTACTCCTGGCGCTCCGTCGACCCCGAGAACAACAAGGACGGCGGGGAGCCCGGCGGCAACATCCGGCAGGCCTTCCTCTTCAACCCCGAGCGGGTCTCCTTCACCGAGCGCGCGCCCGGCGACGCGACGACGCCCACCGAGGTCCTGCGGCACGGCAAGCGGGCCGCGCTGAGCCACTCCCCGGGGCGCGTGGACCCGGGGAACGCGGCGTGGACGGACAGCCGCAAGCCGCTGGCCGGCGAGTTCGTCTTCCGGGGCCGCACGGTCTTCGTGATCGCCAACCACTTCGGGTCCAAGGGCGGCGACGAGGGGCTGACCTCGCACCACCAGCCGCCGGCGCGCTCCTCCGAGGCCAAGCGGCTGCTGCAGGCTCAGGCGGTGAACGGCTTCGTGAAGGACCTCCGCAAGGTCCAGCGCGATGCCGACGTCGTGGTGCTCGGCGACATCAACGACTTCGAGTTCTCGGCGGCCACCAAGGCCCTGGAGGACGGCGGCGCGCTGCGCTCGGCCGTCCGTTCGCTGCCCAGGAGCGAGCGCTACTCGTACGTCTACCAGGGCAACTCGCAGGTACTCGACCAGATCCTGACCAGTCCGGGCGTCGGCGACGCGGACGACTTCAGTTACGACAGCGTGCACATCAACGCGGAGTTCGCGGAGCAGAACAGCGACCACGACCCGCAGGTGCTGCGCTTCCGCCCGTGAGGCCCACGAAGCCGTGAGACGGCCGCCGGGTCATCCGTAGAGGTGGTCCAGCCAGTCCTGCCAGGCCAGTTCGGTGCCCTTGGCGTCCGCGTGCGCGCCGAAGTCGTGGATGCTGAGGGCGATCGGGGCACCGAAGTGGTTGCGGCCGTAGAAGCGGTGCAGCGTCTGGTCCGCGCGCAGGCCGATGAAGTACCGGCTGCGGAAGTCGATGACCGCGTCCAGTTCCCCGCCGGGGGCCTGGACGCGGACCCGGGCGCCGTCCGAGGCGTCGTCGGGCAGGCCGAGCGCGCGGGCCAGGCGCGCGAAGGCGTCCGGGGCGGCGGAGGCGGGCGGGCCGTGCAGGCTGGAGAAGGCGACGGGACGGCCCTCGAAGTACGCCATGTACTGGCCCAGGGTGTGCAGGTGGAAGTCGGCGTGCTTGGCGACGACGTCGTACCGCGCGTCCGGGTCGCCCGTGAAGATGCCGCTGTGCGCGTAGCGCAGCCAGGAGCGGCGGCCGCCGTCGCGGGGCTCGATGGTGTGGTCGAGCTGGTTGAGGGTCTGGCCCGGCACGCCGTCCGGGTCCTCGACCCGGGCCGTCAGGCGGCGGGGCGGGTCCCAGCGGGTGACGGTGCCGCCGGAGGGGGCGGCACCGCCCTCGCGGGGCTCGTACTCCATGGGCCACAGCCAGCCCCCGGTACCGGTGGTCAGGGCCGCCCAGAGCTGGGCGGGCGATCCCTCGACCTCCAGCTCCCTGACGATCTCGAACGCCTTGCCGGCGCCCTCGGCGTCCTCCGCGGGAGCGGCCCCGGACCTGTCGGCGTCGGCCTTCGCCCTGCCGGTCCTGCCCCTGCCGGGCCTGCCCCTGCCCTGCCCCCCGCCGCCGGTCCTTTCGCCACTCATGCCGGCCTCCCGGGAGGGGTGAGGGCCGGGTGGACGGTCACCACCGGGCGGTGGCCGCGGCCGTTCGCGCCCGCGGCGGCCCCGTACTCCCGGACCAGGGCCGCCACCGCGGCGGCCGGTTCCTCGGCGAACGCGGCCCGGCCGGCGGTGGACGTGCACCGCGCCCCGCCGTCCGGCGCGAACGCCACGAGCCGCCGCCGTGCCCGCGCCGCCCCGGCGAGCAGCGCGCCCACATCCCGCACCGGGCGCGCGGTCGCCTTGTCCCTGCGCCGCGCCCCGGACCGCTCGACCGGGCCGTGCCGCTCCAGCGCCCTGAGGTGGTGGTTCACCTTCTGCCGGGGCAGCCCCACCCGTCCTGCCGGCATCGCCGCGGACGCGGGGCCCGCCGCGAGATCGGCGAGCAGCCGGGCCCCGGTGGGGTCGAGCGAGACCGCGGCGGCGGCCGGGCCCTCGATCACGGTGACGTCGAGCATCCTCTTACCGTCCCGCCGACAACTATTGCTGTCCAGGCGCGGGGAACGGACGGCGGGACGGCGCCGGAAAACTACGCCTTGCTCGGTACGAAGCCGTACGCGAACCGGTACCGGGCGACCGCGTCGTCGCGCACGACGCCGGGGAACTCGTGGACCCGCCGCCACTGGGGTGTGGGCGAGCCGACCCCGGTGCCCGCCGAGGCGAGCGCGTCGGCGTGGGCCTGTTCGCTCGTCCACTCCGCGTAGTTGACGACCCGCGTGCCGTCGGTGCTGACGTGGAAGTGCGCGGCGAGCAGCCCGCGGTCCCCGGCCGGGGCGCCGTCGAGCGCCTCGATCACCCCGTCCGCCCACGCGCGCTGCCGCTGCGGGTCGGGTCCTTCGAAGTCGACCTGCACGATCACGATCGCGCCGGGTTCGCGCCCCTCGCGCCCGCGCCCGTCGGTCCAACTGCGGTACAGGCGCGTCTTGTTCAGGCCGAGCCGTTCGATGCCGGGGACGGCCGCGTCGATGTCGGTGTTCCTGGCGTCCCTGCCGTTCCCCGCGCTCGCGAAGAAGTCCTGGTAGGCGTCCTCGTCCCGCCAGTGCGAGTGGTGCAGGACCGTCGATCCGTCGGAGCCCGCGTACACGGTGTACGAGAGCAGTCCCTCGTGGGGCCAGGGCCGGGTCTCCCAGGCCCCGGCGATGGCCTTCAGGGTGGCGCGCTGCCGCTCGGGCGAGCCGGTGCGCCAGGTGCTGATGAAGGTGAGGCCGCCGTCGGCGCGGGCCGGGTCGGGCAGGGTGCCGGTGCTGAGGGTGGTGGTCGCGGGCATGGCGGGTCCGTCCGTCTCGGTCGAGGTCGGGTGCGGGAGCGGCGCGCTCCCCGTACGCACCACGCTCCGACCTCAACCGAGGTTGACGTCAAGCGCGTCCGGAATCCGGTGCCGTCACCGCCGTGAGCACGGGCCGCTTCGCCTCGCGTCCGTCGCCCGACGAGCGCCCCCGCACCCGCCGCCACAGCCAGGGCCCGAGGAACCCCGCGAGCCAGCGCGCCTCCGCCAGCGCGGCGCCCGGCACGGACACCGGGGCCAGGGGCGGCAGCGGGCTCATCCAGCGCGCGTGACCTTCCAGACCCAGCGCGTCCGCCACGCCCGCCGCGATCCGGGCGTGCCCCAGCGGGCTCGCGTGCAGGCGGTCCCCGCTCCAGAGCCGCGGATCGGTGGTGACGCGGTGCGGGAACGTGTCGAGGACGAGCACGCCGTGGCGGTCGGCTGCCGCGCGGATCCGGGCGTTCAGGTCCAGGACGCGGGGCAGTGCGCGCCGCGCGAGCGGGGAGATCCGCCCGATGTCGGGAAAGGTCACGGTGGCCACCCGCGCGCCGGCCGCGGTGAGTTCGGTGAACATCTCCTCCACGTCGGCGGCGACGCGCGCGGCGTCGAAGCCCGGCCGGACCAGGTCGTTCATGCCCGCCATGACGGTCACGAGGTCCGGCTTCAGCGCGAGGGCGGGGCCCAGCTGCTCGGCCTTGATCCGTGCCGTCACCCGGCCGCGCACGGCGAGGTTGGCGTACAGGAGGTCCGGATGGTGGGCGGCGAGGTGCTCGGCGAGCCGGTCGGCCCAGCCGCGGTAGCCGTGCTCCTCGTCGCCGTCCCCCATCCCTTCCGTCTGGCTGTCGCCGATCGCGACGTAACGGGTGTACGGAGGGTGCTGCGTGGCGGCCATGCCCAGAGCTTCCCCCGGGCATCGGCCCTCGTCAACGGGTGTCCCCGGCGGCCGGGATGCGCCCGCCGGCGCGGGTCACAGCAGGTGACCGCCGCCGTCGACGAGCAGCACCTCTCCCGTGATGTACGAGGCCTCGGTCAGGTCGACGACGGCCTCCGCGATGTCCTCGGGCCGGCCGACACGGCCGAGCGGAAGGCGTCCCGCGACCTCCTCCATGGCGGCCCCGATGCCCTCGACCCCTTCGAACCAGGGAGTGTCGATCATGCCGGGCGCGACGGCGTTGACCCGCACGTCCGGGCCGAGCGCCTTGGCGAGCAGCTTGGTCATGTGGTTCACGGCGGCCTTGCTGACCGCGTACGGGATGGAGCTGCCGTTCGGCCGCACGCCCGCCTGCGAGGAGATGTTGACGATGCTGCCCGCGCCGCTCGCGCGCAGGTGCGGGACGGCCGCGGTGATGGTCTGCCAGACGCCGATGACGTTGACGTCGTACAGCTCCCGCCACACCCCGGGGGTCGCCGCCGCCAGGTCGTCGTGGTCGATGAACCGGGTAGTGCCCGCGCAGTTGACCAGGATGTCCAGGCGGCCGTACGTGTCGACGGCCGTCCGCACGAGCCGGGCGGCGTCGGCCTCGTCGGCGACGCTCCCCCGCACGTAGACGGCGTCGGGGAGTTCGGCCGCCAGCTGCTCGCCCGCGTCCACGGAGCGGGCGGAGTTGACGACCACGCGGACGCCGCGGGCGGCGAGGCGGCGGGCGACGGCGGCGCCGATGCCGGACGACGAGCCCGTCACCAGGGCGACGCGCCGCTCGTCGGGCGCCGCCCCGCCACTGCCGTCGGGGTGCGCCGTGTCCGTCCTGCCGCTGCCGCTGTTGTCAGTGTGAGCATTGCTGTTGCTGTTGTTCATGTGCCGTGAGCCTCTGTGTCCGTCCGGCCTGTCGGCGCCCGCGCCGATCATGCCAGACGGCCGCGGGGATCAGCCCGGCCAGCGGCCCGTCAGGCGCCGCACGCCGACCGCGCCGCCGCGGTCCACCGCGGCCCTGACCACGGCGAAGATCGCGCCCTGCAGCGCGGCGGCGGCGAGGATCTCGCCCCAGGCGCGGTCCTCGTCGTGCGCGTCCGGCGCGTCGTCCTCGCCCGCCACCGCCTTCCAGGTGCGGTTGAACAACGCACCCGCGGCCATGCCGCCCAGCATGCCGAAGGCCATGCCGAGCGGCTTGTACAGCAGCTTGACCCCGCTCATCAGCGCTTGCCCCGCTTCCGGCGGCGCAGCACCGCGACGGCGAGCACGACGCCCGCGCCGGCCGCGAGGAACGTCCTCGGGTGGCGCCCGCCGGTCCGTACGACACCGCTCGCGGCGGCCCGTACCGGCTCGGGCGTGCCTTCCTGCACGCGGCGCGCGGCCTCGGCCACCTTCGCCTCGGCCTGGACCACGGCCTGGTGCTCCTCGGCCCGCGCCTTGCCGCTGAGCACGGCGCCCTTGGCGCGCCCGGCACCCTCGGCCGCCATGCCCTTCGCCTTGGCCGCGCCCTCGATCGCCGCGCCCTTGGCACGGCCCGCGCTCTCGGCGGCCTTGCCCCTGGCGCGTACGGCGCCGTCGGCCGTCGCGGTCTTCGCGTGGCCCGCCTCGTCGGCCGCCTTGACCTTCGCGCGTGCCGCCTGTTCCGTCACCTTGTCCTTCACCTGTGCCGCCGTTCCTCGTACCTGGCCCTTGACCACTTCCGCCCGGTGCTTGGCGCGGGACTTCACGTCCGCCTTCGCCGCCAGTTCCTCGACGGTCTCGCCCAGTCGGCCCCGGGTCTCCTCGATCTGCCGGCGCAGTTCGTCCGGCTCCTTCACGCCCTGGTTCTCCTGGCTCTGCTTCTGCTGCTTCTTGGGGGTGTCCGTCATCGGTGCGCCCTTCCCTTGATCTCCTCGACATCCGCCTTGACGCTGTCCATCGCCTCCTGCGGCACGGGCGGTACCGCGCGGGCCAGCTGCCCTCGCCCCAACGCGGCGAGCACGCCCGCCACGACGAAGAGCACGCCGGTGACGATGAGGGCGGCCGCCCATACGGGCATCGCCAGCGAGAGCGCCGCGGCCGCCGTGGCGGCCAGTGCCATGAGTCCGACGTAGGAGATCGCGCCGGCCGCTCCGATGAGCCCGCCGCCGCGGCCCGCGCGTTTGCTCTTCGCGGCCATCTCCCGGGCCGCGAGCCGCATTTCCTGGCGTACGAGATCGGAAAGCTGTGCGGTGGCCCGTTCGACGAGCTCGCCCACCGAGTGCTGTGCGTGCTCGCGCGTCGGCTGCTCGCCCAAGGTCCCGGTCACGGTGTCGCCTCCCTTCTGGCTGGGAGGTCCGAGTACCCGCAGTGGCCCGTGCTATCCCCGCTGATCGCCGGTGAAGCGCGCCAGCTCCGTCTGGAACCAGTCAAGGCGGGCCTGGAGGAGCGCCGCCTCGGCCATCAGTTCGGGCATGCCGAGTCCCGGCAGACCGCTGCCGGAGGCGGGCGGGGCGGCCGCGACGACCCGCAGCCCCTCCCCCGCGAGCCGTGCGAACTCCGCGAAGGACACGGCCTGCCGCCCGCCCAGACACCGCCCGCACGCCGGCTCGACCACCCGCCACCCCGGCCTGCCCCAGCCCGCGTCGGCGAGCAGCGGGGCCGCGGTGCCGCACGGGCACGGCGGCACCGTCGCGGCCCGCACCCGCTGCCTGGCATAGCGGAAGCCGCGCTCGAAGCGGATGTAGGCACCGAGCACCGTCACTTCGAGCAGCGCGGCCCTGCGGTGCTCGGCGGTGCACAGCAGCGCCTCGGCCGTGGCGCGCTCGTGCACGCAGTGGAAGCCGCAGTCGCAGCGGCGGTGCGGGGCGCGGTGCCTCCTGCCGTAGACGCAGCTCGCCTGGTCGAGCACCCCGTAGGGCAGTCCCGCGCCGAGCGAGACGCCGGTGAAGCCGGCCCGGGTGCCGTCGTGGGACAGCACCGGGCGGGCGATCTTGTATCCGGTGGGCGGCTCCGTCGGGCGTTCCTCGGGGAGCCGCAGCCTCATCGGGCGGCGGCCTCGACGGGCCGCTCCCGCACCACCGGCTCGCGCTGCTCCGTATCGGGTCCGGGCACGGAGGTCCCGTGCCTCGCGGACCGCTCCTCGGGCCGCTCCTGCGACCCCTCCTCGGACAGCGGGGGCCGCTCTTCGGCGATTCCGGTGGAGAGTGCCTTGCCGAGCCTCATGACGCCTCCTGGGGACCGACTGCTGGGGACCGACTCTCCCGCCATAGTGGCCCACACAGGGGTGAGTTGGCACCAGTGCCTGCCGCACCTCACGGCGCCTCCCGCAGCGCTCGCCCCGGCACTTCTCGTAGCGTTCGTGTCCATTGCCTCGTAGAAGAATTAAGTGGAGCTACAGCGCTCGCGTACCGAGACTGCCGACATGACCTCGACTGCCGACATGACTTCCCGGACCCCCGCGCCCTTCGGCCGTGCCCTCTGCGCCATGATCACGCCCTTCACGGCCGCGGGCACCCTCGACCTCGACGGCGCGCAGCGCCTGGCCGACCACCTCGTCTCCGCGGGCTGCGACGGACTCGTCCTGTCCGGAACCACCGGTGAGTCCCCGACCACCTCCGACGACGAGAAGGCGGCGCTGGTGCGGGCCGTGGCGGAGGCGGTCGCCGGCCGTGCGTCCGTCGTCGCGGGCGTCGGCAGCAACGACACGCGGCACACGGCCGAGCTGGCGCTGCAGGCCGAAAAGGCGGGCGCGGACGGCCTGTTGGTCGTCACGCCCTACTACAGCCTGCCGCCGCGCGAGGCCGTCGAGGCGCACTTCAGGACGGTCGCCGACGCCTGCGGGCTGCCCGCCCTGCTCTACGACATCCCCGGCCGCACCGGCACCCGGATCGGGACACAGACGCTCCTGCGCCTGGCCGGCCATCCGCGGATCGTCGGCGTGAAGGACTGCGCCTACGACCTCCTCGGCAGCCAACGGGTCATCTCCGCGACGGAGTTGGCGTACTACGCGGGCTGCGACGAGTTCAATCTGGCGCTGTACGCGGTGGGCGGCGCCGGGTGCGTCAGCACGGTGGCCAACGCGCTGCCGGGACAGGCTCGCGAGGTCTTCGAGGCGTTCGACGCGGGCGACACGCAGGGCGCGCGCCGGCGCCACCTGGCCGCCACCTCACTGATCGAGGCGATGATGGCGTCGGGCCAGCCCGGCACGGTCACGGCGAAGGCACTGCTCGGCGCGCTCGGCCTGCCCGCGGGACCGGTGCGGGCACCGCTGCTGCCCGCCGGCCGCGAGGTGACCGACGGGCTGCTCGCCGCGTACGAAGCGGCGCGGGCGGCGGTGGGGTGATCAGCGCCGGGCGAAAACCGGCGTCCAGCGCTCGCCGGACTTCTCCTTGTCCGAGCGGAAGCCGCTGAGCGGGACGGTCTTCTTGCTCCCGATGGTGACGAGGACGAGCCGCTGCCGGTACTCGCTGGTGCCGGGCTCGATGTCCCAGGCGATGAGCCGTTTGTCGTCGGCCCAGGCGAGCAGCTGCTGTCCGGGGACCGTGGCGACGCGCTTGCCGGTGCGGGAATCGAGGACCGCGGAGGTGGTGGGGGTGGTCCTGCCGCCGCCCGCGAAGCCGCCCGCGGCGAGGTCGCCGCCCGGGGAGAGCCCGCCCTCGTCGAACCAGCGCAGATGCCTCTCCTTCGCGGGAGTGCTCCGCTCGTGGCCCGCGAAGTCGTAGTACTGCTGGTGCGGGGCGCGGGTGAGGCCCGAGTGGACCAGCGAGCCGTCGACGCTGAAGTCGAAGTCCTGGCGGGTGTTGATGTCCGCGATGCCGAACCCGTCGGACTTGGTCTTCACCGCCGTCCAGTCGCCGTGGCCCGAGGCCGCGTCCAGGACGTAGAAGCCGGTCCTGCTCGGATCGGCGGGGCCGGGCCGCTCGTGCTGGCCGTCGCTGACCGGCCTGTCCTTGTCCAGCCGGTCCGGGTCCTTCCCGTACGTCGTCGCGACGAGCTTCCCGCCGTCGGGCGAGAAGGCGACGCCCGCGACCGCGTGGTCCACCGGGATCCAGCGCTCGACCTTGCCGGTGAGCAGGTTCAGCAGGCCGATCCGGCGGGCGGGGAGACCGCGCTCAAGGACGGCGGCGGTCCGCATGCCGGGCGCGACGTCGAGCCACGACCAGCGGGGGGCCTCGCGGTAGGTGCCGGTCTTCTGGTCGAGCAGCCGGTAGGTGCGGGTGACGACCTCGTCGCCGTCGGGCTGCTTGACGCGCTCGCTCGTGCTGAAGGCGGCGAGCGCCGTGCCGCCCGCGGCGATCAGTTCCCTCGGCGGCGTCTGGCCGGGGTGCGCGACGACGTCACCGCTCCTCAGCTCGCTCGCCGGGCGGGTGTCCCGGTCCTCGGATGCGGCGCCGAGGACCGGCACCGCCACCGCGACCACGGCGGCCGTCGTCACGGCGAGCGCGGCACCCCCGATCGCCCGCTTCCTGCGGCGCCGGCGCGCGGCCAGCACGCGGTCGGCGAAGTCGCCCGGCACCGGCGCCCCTTGGCCGGCCTGCTCCCGCAGCGTCTCGCGCACCAGATCTGCCACGTTCACGGTCCTACCTCCATGGGCGAGAAGTCGGCGAGGACGGGGCGGTCGCCCGCGCCGGTCCGCTCGAGCTGCGCCAGTTCGGGCGCCAGGGCCCGCAGCCGGGCCAGGGAGCGGTGCGTCGTGCTGCGGACGGTGCCCACCGAGCAGCCGAGGACGGCGGCCACCTCCGCTTCGGGCAGGTCCTCGAAGTAGCGCAGTACGAGAACGGTCCGCTGGCGCGCGGTGAGTCTGGCGAGCGCCCCGCGCATCACGATCCGCAGCTCCGCCGCGGACGTGCCGTCCCCCGTGGCGGCACGCTCCGGCGGCTCGGCGACGGCCAGTTCGCGCCGGGGCCACTTCAGCCGCCACCGGCCGACCTGCTGGCGGTACAGGATCCGCCGGACGTACGGCTCCGGGTCGTCGATCCGCTGCCAGCGCCCCGCCGCCTTGACGAGCGCGGTCTGCAGCAGATCCTCCGCCGCGTGCCGGTCACCCCCGCTGAGCAGCACGGCCGTCTTCAACAGCGCCGACGATCTCGTCTCCACGAACTCACGGAAACTGTCCTGCTCCTGCGCATCCATCGTCACCTTCGCTCCCTGGTGGGCCTGTTGCCCTCCCCCATGGATGAGGACGGGTCCGGGAGCCCGCTGCTATGCCGGTGTCCGAAAGAAATATGTGGGCCCGCACGGCACCGCGCACGGCGCTCCGCACCGCACCGCGCACGGCGAAGGAGCGGCCGCCCCGAAGGGCGACCGCTCCTTGACGAGGGCGGCGGTGTGCGACCGGCCGGCTCAGCCGGTGGCGGAGTGCCGCGCGGCCGGGAAGCCCGACCCCTTCGTCCAGCGCAGCGTGTCGCTGCCCCTGCTGAAGGTGACCTTCTTGCCGCCGGGCGCGACGACGATCTTCTCCCAGCCGTCGAAGTTCTTCGTGAGGTGCTTGTCCCACTTCGTCAGCGGCCCCACGGCCACCGCGGCGACCGACTCGGTCGGCGGCTCGCCGTCCGCGCAGTACAGGCCGAAGTCGCCGAAGGCCGCGACGGTGCCGTCCTTGGCCTTGAGCGTGATCCCCTGGCAGGCCTCGGTCTTGGTCTTGTACACCACGGCCGACTTGGACCAGCCCTTGGCCCGGGGGCTGTAGTCCTGCACGAACAGCCCCTTGCCCTTCATGTAGTGCATGGCCACGCGGCGCCCGTCGGCGAGCTTGACCTGCGCGTTGAAGGGGCTCGGGCTGCCGGTCCAGGGGATGTCGCTCTTGCGCAGCGGATAGCTGTGGTCACCGGTCGCGGCGCGGCTCACCTGCTGCGCGACCGCCGGGGCGTCGCCCCGGGCGGGCGACTGCCCCTGGGGCTGCCCCACGCTCTGCCCGCACCCGGCCACCATGCCGAACACCGCCACCGCGCCCAGGGCCAGAGCCCGCGCACCCGTTCTGTTCATGTCGTTCCCCCTGTAGAGACCCGTGACAGCGACGCGCTGCGGCAGCGGCTTCGACAGCCACCTGTGGCAGCTCCTGTGACACGGGAGGCCTGCGGTACGGAGTGACCGTACCGCTTGTCGCGTCCCGGGCGGAGCATGCCGTGCTCAGGTGTGGCGGACCGGTGATGGCCGGTCAGCCGCGGCCGGTCGGCCGGGGCTGCTCAGTTGTGGCTGTGCAGGACCTCGTTCAGGCCGCCCCACACCGCGTTGTTCGGGCGGGCCTCGACGGCGCCGGAGACCGAGTTGCGGCGGAAGAGGATGTTCGAGGCGCCGGAGAGCTCGCGGGCCTTGACGATCTGCCCGTCGGGCATGGTCACGCGCGTGCCCGCGGTGACGTACAGACCGGCCTCGACCACGCACTCGTCGCCCAGCGCGATGCCGACGCCCGCCTCGGCGCCGATCAGGCAGCGCTCGCCGATGACGATGCGGACGTTGCCGCCGCCGGACAGCGTGCCCATCGTGGAGGCGCCGCCGCCGATGTCCGAGCCGTCGCCGACGACGACACCGGCGGAGATGCGGCCCTCGACCATGGAGGTGCCGAGCGTGCCCGCGTTGAAGTTCACGAAGCCCTCGTGCATGACTGTGGTGCCCTCGGCCAGGTGCGCGCCGAGGCGGACGCGGTCGGCGTCAGCGATGCGGACGCCCTTCGGCGCGACGTAGTCGGTCATGCGCGGGAACTTGTCCACGGACGTCACGGCGAGGTGCAGGCCCTCGGCGCGGGCGTTGAGCCGCACCTTCTCGACGTCGTCGACGGCGACCGGGCCGAGCGAGGTCCAGGCGACGTTGGCGAGGAAGGCGAACTGGCCGTCGAGGTTCACGCCGTGCGGCTTGACCAGGCGGTGGCTGAGCAGGTGCAGGCGCAGGTAGACGTCGTGGGCGTCCAGCGGCTTGTCGTCCAGGGACCCGATGACCGTACGGACCGCGATGGTCTCCACGCCGCGGCGGGCGTCCGGGCCGATGGCCTTGGCGGCGCCCGCACCGAGCAGTTCCACGGCGCGTTCGGCACTCAGCCGCTCGCTGCCGGCGGGGCCGGGCTCGGCGACGAGCTCGGGGGCGGGGAACCAGGTGTCGAGAACGGTGCCGTCGGCGGTGACGGTGGCGAGGCCTGCGGCGACGGCGCCGGTGGTGCGGGAAGCATTCGTGTCGGTCATGGGTGAAACCTAACCGGAGGTGCGGCGCGCGGGCGAACCGGTCTCAGGGTCCGGGCCACCCGCCTCGACAGGCCCCGGACCGCCCGCACCCACCGGGTCCGGACCGCCCCCGGCAACCGGGTCCGCACCACCCGCGCCCACCGGATCCCGGCCTCCCTCGCCCGCCGGGTCCGCGCCACCCCCGCCGACCGCGTCGGGAGCGCCCTCGGCGACCCGCCCCGCCCGCACCCGGCGCCGCCCCCGCCCCGCCGCGAACACCGCGCACCCCGCCGCCCCCGCGAGCACCGCGCAGACCGGCCACAGCACCCCGGGCGCCGCGGTGTACAGCGCCCCGCCGAGCGGCGCCGACAGCACGACGCCGCTGACCGAGACCCCCGAGTACAGGCTCTGGAACCGCCCCTGCAGCCCCGCGGGCGCGTGGTCGGCGACGTACGCGGTGGCCGGTGTCTTGTAGAGGATCTCGCCTGCGGTGAGCAGCAGCATCATGGCCACGGCGGTGGCGAGCCCGGTACCGACGGCGAGGACGGCGTAGCCCGCGCCGACCAGCAGCAGCCCGGCCCCGATGATCCGCAGCGGCGCGCGGCCGCGCAGGGCGAGGGTGGCGGGGAGTTCGAGGAGCAGGATGACGCCGCCGTTGATCGCGAGGAGGCAGCCGTAGACGCCGGTGCCCAGGCCGTGTTGGCCGAGGTCGACGGGGAGCGTCGAGTACTGCTGGCGGTAGACGAGGTCGGCGACGAGGATCGCGCCGAGGAGGACGAGGACGGTGGGACGCTCGCGCAGCGCGGCGAGGACCCCCGGCCCCGGACCGGCGGCCCCCGCTCCCGTGCGCCCCGCGCCGCGCGCGGGCAGCACCCGCCAGGCGTACGCGGCGAAGGCGAGCGTGCCGAGCCCGTCGACGACGAAGAGCAGGCCGTAGGAGACCTGGGCGATGAGCAGCGCGCCCAGCGGGGGCCCGACGGTGAAGCCCGCGTTCGCCGCGAACCGCGTCACGGCGAAGGCCTGGCGGCGCCCGCCCGCGGGCACGGAGACGGCGACGAGGGCGCCGTTGGCGGCGCGCGTGCAGCCCCCGGCGTACTGTCCGACGGCCGGCAGCACGTAGAGCAGCGCGGCCGGCAGGACGGGCAGCATGAGCACGCTCGCACCGCTGATCAGCGATCCGGCGAGCAGAACGCGCCGGTGGCCGTACTTGTCCCCGAACCAGCCGCCGGTGAAGTTGCCCGCGACCATCCCGGCGCCGCCGATGCCACTGATGAGGCCGGCCTGGGCGACGGAGAGGCCGCGCTCGTCCGTCAGATAGACGAAGAAGTAGACGAAGGTGAAGGAGACGACCATGTGGAAGAACTGGCCGGTGGCGAGCAGCCACACGATCCGCGGTACGTCCCGCAGACGCTGCCCCTGCCGCCCTCCCTGCCCCGGCGTGCCCGCCCCCGCCGACACCTGCTTCCGCCACTGACCCCGGTCCTGCCCCTGCCTCTCGCGCTTCCCGCGCCGCATGCCGCCCCCAGTGAGTTCCTTTCGGGAACGGACTATGTCAGCATGGGGCCCATGCCGCAACGGACCCGCCTGGACGACGACCACTGCGCCATCGCGCAGGCCCTGGACGTCGTCGGCGACTGGTGGACCCTGCTCATCGTGCGCGACACGGCGCGCGGAGTGCACCGCTTCGACGCACTGCAGGCCGAACTGGGCCTGTCCCGCAAGGTGTTGGCCGAGCGGCTGCGTCTCCTGGTGGCCGCCGACGTACTGGCCCGCGTCCCCTACCAGGACCGGCCGGTGCGCCACGAGTACCGCCTGACGCCGCGCGGCCGCGCACTGCTGCCCGTCCTGGTCGCCCTCCAGGACTGGGGCGACACCTGGGTGATGGGAGAGGGAGCGACGATGGCGACCACTGCGGAGACGTCCCTGGAGGCCCAGCGGGTCCACGAGTTGCTCGGCACGCGCGTGCCGGACCTGCGGCTCGTCGGCCACGACGGGGAGAGCCGCGACCCGGTGGCCGAGGGCACGCCGTTCACGGTCCTGTACTGCTTCCCCGGCGCGTTCGCCCGCAAGGACTCCTACCCGCCCGGCTGGGCGGGGATCCCCGGCGCGCGCGGCTGCACCCTGGAGTCCTGCTCCTACCGCGACCAGCTCGCGGAGTTCACCGAGGCGGGCGCGACGGTGCACGGAGTCTCCTCCCAGCGCCCCGACGAACAGCGGGCGTTCGCGGAGAAGGAGCACCTGCGCTTCCCGCTGCTCTCGGACGCCGACCTGGCCCTGACGGCGGCCCTGCGCCTGCCGACGTTCCGCGCGGCGGGCGTGAGCCGGATGAAGCGGCTGACGCTGGTGGTGGACCGCGACCGGGTGGTGCGGGACGTGCAGTACCCGATCACCGACGTCGCGGCGAGCGTGACGGCCGCACTGGGGACGGTACGACGGCTGGCGTCGACCCCCGCGCCCGCGCACGGGGCACCGCAGTCGAGGTGAGCGCCCCGGGCGCCCCCGGCCGCCCGACGGCTCCGGCCGGCCACCCGCACCCCCTCAACCCCCCTCCCCCACCAGCCGGTTGATCACCTCCCGCGCGTACCGCGCGTCGTAGTCGCCGCCCGTGAGCAACACCTGCAGGGAGATTCCGTCCATCAGGGCGACGAGCGCCCGCGCGGTGACCGGATCCGTGCGTCGCTCAAGCACCTCGGCGAGCCCCTCGCACCATTCGGCCGCCACGGGCCGCAGCGCGGGCCTGCGCAGGGCGGCGAGATACAGCTCGTACTCCAGCTCGACCCCCGCCCGCTCCCCGGCGAACCACTCGCCGAGGAGCCGGGCGAGCTCGTCGGCGAGGTCCGCGGCCGGGTCCTCGAACGCACGGCTGGTGGCCATCACCTTCGCGAAGCCCTCGTTGCTCTGCCGCAGCGCGGCGACCATCAGCTCGTCGAGCGTCTTGAAGTGGTACGTCGTGGAGCCGAGCGGCACGTCGGCCTCCGCGGCGACCGAGCGGTGGCTGAGCCCGCCGATGCCCTTCTTCCCGACCACGCGGATCGCGGCGTCGATGATCCGCTGGCGGCGCTCGGGGTCGTAGCGGCGGGGCATCAGTGCGCGCCGCCGAGATTCAGCACGACGACGCCCGCGATCACGAGCGCGATCCCCGCCACCTTGACGAGGTTGGTCGACTCTCCCAGGAACAGCATCCCGATCACGGCGACGGCGGCGGTGCCGACGCCGGCCCAGATGGCATAGGCGGTGCCCACGGAGAGGGTCTTGAGCGTCTGCGCGAGCAGCGTGAAGGCGAGCAGGTAGCCCGCGACGGTGATCAGCGAGGGCCACAGCCTGCTGAACCCCTCGCTGTACTTCATGGCGGTGGTCCCGGCCACCTCCGCCGCGATGGCCGCGGCCAGCAGTGCGTATCCCATGCGTACGAGTGTACATATCCATATGTACGGGCGTACGCAAACACGCGATTCCGTGCGGGGCGGACCGGTTAAGGTGACGCGATCGCTGTGGGGGGCCACAGGACGCACGACGCACACCATGGAGCGCAAGAACAATGTCGGACACATCGGGGTGGAGACCTCCTGGGCCGCAGGGAGCGCAGGGGCCCGAGGGAACGCAGGGGCCCGAGGGAACGCAGAGGTCCGAGGGAGCGCAGTCGGAGCCGCCACCGTGGCCGGGACCCCCCTGGCAGGGACCGCCGCCGTGGCAGACGGCACCGGGATGGCAGGCGACGGGACCGCACCCGTACGACTGGCGGCACCACCCCTGGGGCCCGCCGCCCCCGCCCCCGCCGAAGCCGGGCGTCATCCCCCTGGCACCGCTCGGCGTCGACCGGATACTCGGCGGCGCCTTCGCCACGATGCGGCGCTACGCCAAGCCGCTCTTCGGCACCGCGCTCGCCGCGTACGCCCTGTACGCCGCCCTGCTCGTGGCCGCGATCGGGGTCGCCTACGCCGTCAGCCTGGACCACCTGCACGCCCTGAACGAGCCGGGGGCGGACTTCTCCTGGGCGCACGGCAGGCCGCTCCTGATCGCCTTCGGCGCCGTCTGGGCGACGGCCGCGCTCGGCGCGCTCGCGGTCAACTCGTTCGTGCAGGCCTCGTGCGCGGCGACGCTGCACGAGGCGGTGCTCGGCCGCCCCGCCACCTTCCGCACCGTGGGCCGCAGGGCCTGGTCCCGCACTCCGGCGGTGACGGGCGTGACACTGCTCCTCGCGCTCATCCTCTGCCTGCCGCTCGGCGTGTTCGGCCTGCTCTTCGTCTCCCTGTTCCTGATGATCCTGACGCAGTGGGTGATCCCGTTCGGCCTGGTCTTCCTGGCGCTGTTCCTGGTGACCCCGCTGGCCGCCTGGCTCTACGTCCTCTTCTCCTTCGCCCCCGCGGCCGCCGTCCTGGAGTCGGCGGGCCCGCTCACCGCGCTGCGCCGTTCCGCGCGCCTGGTGCGGGGCGCCTGGTGGCGCACGTTCGGCATCTCCCTGCTCGCCGGCGCGATCGTGATGGTCGTGTACCTCGCCTACCAACTGCCCATGCAGTTCGCCGCGCCGGAACCCCCCGCGGTCACCCCCGACACCCCGGCCTCCGAGGTCTGGCGGGACCAACTGCGCTCCCCCTCCGGCCTGTACGCGGTGACCGCCCTGCTCGGCACGCTCCTCACCCAACTGGCGGCCGCGGTCTTCCTGCCCCTGGTGACGGCGTTCCTCTACATCGACCGCCGCATCCGCACGGAGGGCCTGGCCCACACCCTGACTCAGGCCGCCGCGGCGGACGCGGCCGAGACGGACCGCCGCGACGGACCCGGCGCGTCGGTGACCACCCGGCCTTGACCACGGACGCGCCGCGTCCGCCGTGGCCCGCCCCCGCATGCGAAAGGCCCCCCGCACCATCGGTGCGGGGGGCCTTCCCCTGGCTCGCGCCTCGGATACCGGGCTCGCGCCTCAGCTACCCGACGGGTGCCTCAGACGTTGAACCCCAGCGCACGAAGCTGCTCGCGCCCATCGTCCGTGATCTTGTCCGGGCCCCACGGGGGCATCCAGACCCAGTTGATCCGCAGCTCGTTGACGATGCCGTCCGTCGCGGACTTCGCCTGGTCCTCGATGACGTCGGTCAGCGGGCAGGCCGCGGACGTCAGCGTCATGTCGATCGTGGCGATGTTGGCGTCGTCGACGTGGATGCCGTAGATCAGGCCGAGGTTGACGACGTCGATGCCCAGCTCGGGGTCGACGACGTCGTACAGCGCCTCGCGCACCTCTTCCTCGGAAGCCGGCTTCGTGGTCAGGGTCTCGTTGTCGCTCATGCGGTCTTCCTCTCAGCGACGTCGGCGGCATCGGTGCCGAGCGCCTGGGCCGTCGCGTCCTTCCACGCCATCCAGCTCAGCAGAGCACACTTCACCCGCGCCGGGTACTTGGAGACACCGGCGAACGCGACCGCGTCCTCCAGGACCTCCTCCATCGCGTCGTCCGGCTCCAGCTTGCCCTTGGACTGCATCAGTTCCAGGAACACTTCCTGGATCTTCTGCGCCTCGGCGAGCTCCTTGCCGACCAGCAGGTCGTTCAGGACGGACGCGCTGGCCTGGCTGATGGAGCAGCCCTGGCCCTCGTACGACACGTCGGCGATCGTCGACCCGTCGTACTTGACGCGCAGCGTGATCTCGTCGCCGCACGTCGGGTTGACGTGGTGCACCTCGGCGTCGCCATCGCGCAGACCACGCCCGTGCGGGTGCTTGTAGTGGTCCAGGATGACTTCCTGGTACATCGAATCCAGCTTCACGTTCCCAGCCAGCCCCTCAGCCGAAGAAGTTCCGTACGTGCTCCAGGCCGTCGACGAGGGCGTCGATCTCGCCGGGCGTGGAGTACAGATAGAACGACGCTCGCGTGGTCGCAGGAATTCCGTAGCGCAGGCAGACGGGTCGCGCGCAGTGGTGGCCGACCCGGACCGCGATGCCCTGCTCGTCGAGGACCTGGCCCACGTCGTGCGGGTGGATGTCGCCGAGCGTGAAGGAGATCGCGGCGCCGCGGTCCTCCGCCGTCGACGGACCGATGATCTTCAGGTCCGGGACCTCGAGGAGGCGCTTGACGGCGTACTCGGTGATCGCCCGCTCGTGCGCGGCGATCTTGTCCATGCCGATCGCCGACAGGTAGTCCACGGCCGCGCCCAGGCCCACGGCCTGGGAGACCGGGGGCGTGCCCGCCTCGAACTTGTGCGGCGCGGGAGCGTACGTCGACGAGTGCATCGACACGGTCTCGATCATCTCGCCGCCGCCGAGGAAGGGCGGCAGGTCCTCCAGGAGCTCCTGGCGGCCCCAGAGCACGCCGATGCCCGTCGGGCCGAGCATCTTGTGGCCGGTGAAGGCCACGAAGTCGGCCTGCAGCGCCTGCACGTCCAGCGGCATGTGCGGGGCGGCCTGCGAGGCGTCGATCAGGACGAGCGCGCCGACCTCCTGGGCGCGGCGGACGATCGCCTCGACCGGGTTGTGGGTGCCCAGGATGTTCGACACGAGTACGAAGGAGACGATCTTCGTCTTCTCCGTGATGACCTCGTCGATGTTCGACAGGTCCAGGCGGCCGTCGTCGGTGAGGCCGAACCACTTCAGCTTCGCGCCGGTGCGCTGCGAGAGCAGCTGCCACGGGACGATGTTGGAGTGGTGCTCCATCTCCGTGATGACGATCTCGGTCTCGTGGTCCACGCGGTAGGGCTCGTCGGCCCAGCCCAGCATGTTGGCCACGAGGTTGAGCGACTCGGAGGCGTTCTTGGTGAAGATCACCTCGTCGCGGCTCGGCGCGTTGATGAACTCCGCGACCTTGTCACGGGCGCCCTCGTACAGCGCCGTGGCCTCCTCGGCTAGGACGTGCACGCCGCGGTGAACGTTGGCGTTGTGCTGCTCGTAGTACTCGTTCAGCACGTCGAGGACCTGGCGCGGCGTCTGGGAGGTCGCCGCGTTGTCCAGGTACACGAGCTTCTTGCCGTCGTGGATCGTGCGATCCAGGATCGGGAAGTCCTTGCGGATCGCCTCGGTGTCGAGGAGGCCGGAAAGCCCCTGGTGGGCCACTGTCACGCGGATGCGCCACCCTTCGTGTAGGCCTCGTAGCCCTCGGCCTCGAGCTTGTCGGCGAGCTCGGCGCCGCCGGACTCGGCGATGCGGCCGTTCGCGAAGACGTGCACGAAGTCGGGCTTGATGTAGCGCAGGATGCGCGTGTAGTGCGTGATCAGCAGGGTGCCGACCTCGCCGGTCTCGCGGACGCGGTTGACGCCGTCCGAGACCTGGCGCAGCGCGTCGACGTCCAGGCCGGAGTCCGTCTCGTCGAGGATCGCGATCTTCGGCTTGAGGAGCTCCATCTGCAGGATCTCGTGGCGCTTCTTCTCACCGCCGGAGAAGCCCTCGTTGACGTTGCGCTCGGCGAAGGCCGGGTCCATCTGGAGCTGCTCCATCGCGGACTTGACCTCCTTCACCCAGGTGCGCAGCTTGGGGGCCTCGCCGCGGATCGCCGTCGCCGACGTGCGCAGGAAGTTGGAGACCGAGACGCCGGGAACCTCGACCGGGTACTGCATGGCGAGGAACATGCCGGCGCGGGCGCGCTCGTCGACGGACATCTCCAGGACGTCCTCGCCGTCGAGGGTGACGGTGCCCTGCGTGATCGTGTACTTGGGGTGACCCGCGATGGAGTAGGCGAGCGTCGACTTGCCGGAGCCGTTCGGGCCCATGATGGCGTGGGTCTCGCCCTGCTTCACGGTCAGGTCGACGCCCTTGAGGATCTCCTTGGTGGAGTTGTCGGCCTCGACGGTGACGTGCAGGTCCTTGATTTCAAGCGTTGCCATGGGTGCCTCAGGACTCCTGGGAAGGGGAGGCGTGTACGTCAACGAGTACATCGCCCCCTTCGATCTTTACGGGGTATACGGGGACGGGGCGCGTCGCGGGGAGGCCGGACGGCTTGCCGGTGCGCAGGTCGAAGGCGGAGCCGTGCAGCCAGCACTCGATCTGGCAGTCCTCCACCTCGCCCTCGGAGAGCGAGACATTGGCGTGCGAGCAGATGTCATTGATCGCGAACACCTCGCCCTCGGTGCTGACGACGGAGACCGGCGTGCCGTCGAGTTCCACCCGCTTGGGGGTGTCCTTCTCCAGCTCGTCCAGTCCGCAGACGCGTACGAACGTCATGCGACCGTCGCCTCCAGCTCCTCTTCGATCTTCGCGATGAGGCGCTCTTCGACGTCGGGCAGGCCGATCTGCTGGACGAGCTCGGCGAAGAAGCCGCGGACGACCAGGCGCCGGGCCTCCTCCTCGGAGATGCCGCGCGACTGCAGGTAGAAGAGCTGCTCGTCGTCGAAGCGGCCGGTCGCCGAGGCGTGGCCCGCGCCGACGATCTCGCCGGTCTCGATCTCGAGGTTGGGCACCGAGTCGACCCGGGCGCCGTCGGTCAGCACGAGGTTGCGGTTCATCTCGTACGTGTCCGTGCCCTCGGCGGCGGCCTCGATCAGGACGTCGCCGATCCACACCGCGTGGGCGTCGTCGCCCTGGAGCGCGCCCTTGTAGACGACGTTCGACTTGCAGTGCGGGGTGTTGTGGTCGACCAGGAGGCGGTGCTCCTGGTGCTGGCCCGCGTCGGTGATGTACAGGCCGAAGAGCTCGGCCTCGCCGCCGGTGCCCGCGTAGTTGACGCGCGGGTGGAGGCGGACCAGGTCGCCGCCGAAGGTGACGACCACGGACTTGAAGGAGGCGTCGCGGCCGATCAGCGCGTTGTGCTGGGCGACGTGCACCGCCTTGTCGTCCCAGTCCTGGACGGAGACGACGGTGAGCTTGGCGCCGTCGCCGACGATGAAGTCGACGTTGGCGGCGAGCACGGCGTCACCGGTGTGGTCGATGACGACCAGGGCCTCGGCGAACGCGCCCAGCTCGATGACCTGGTGCGCGAAGGCGGTGCCTCCCTCGCCGTGCACGGCGATCCGGATCGGCTCGGTGAGGACCGTCTCCTTGGGGACGGACACGACCGAGGCCTTCTCGAAGGACGAGTACGCCTGGGCGGCGATGCGGTCGACGGGCTTGCCCGCCTTTCCGATGCGCGCGTCCTCGCGGCCGACGGTCTCCTGGACGACGCCCTCGGGGGCGGTGACCTCGACACGGATGCCGTCGCCTGCCACCGCGGTGCCGTCGTGCAGCCCGCGCAGGCGCTCCAGCGGCGTGAACCGCCACTCCTCCTCGCGGCCGTGCGGCACGGGGAAGCTGTCCACGTCGTAGGACGGGGGCGCGCTCATGCGGGTGGCGACGGTGGACTCGGCGGCCACCGCGATGGATCCGGCGGTCGTCGACCCGCCCGGGATGTTCTGAGCCTCAGCCATGGCTGTCGTCGTGCTCTCTCTCTGCGTAAAAAGTCAGTAGCTGCGAGGGTGCCCGGCCGGACTCGGCCGGCCGGGACCGGCCGGTGTCAGCCGACCGAACCCTCCATCTGCAGCTCGATCAGCCGGTTCAGCTCCAGGGCGTACTCCATGGGCAGCTCCTTGGCGATCGGCTCGACGAAGCCGCGCACGATCATGGCCATGGCCTCGAACTCGGTCATGCCGCGGCTCATCAGGTAGAAGAGCTGGTCGTCGGAGACCTTGGAGACGGTGGCCTCGTGGCCCATGGAGACGTCGTCCTCGCGGACGTCGACGTAGGGGTAGGTGTCCGAGCGCGAGATCGTGTCGACGAGCAGCGCGTCGCAGAGCACGTTCGACTTCGATCCGGCGGCGCCCTCACCGATCTCGACGAGACCGCGGTACGACGTACGACCGCCGCCGCGCGCCACCGACTTGGAGACGATGTTGGAGGACGTGTTCGGCGCCATGTGGACCATCTTGGAGCCGGCGTCCTGGTGCTGGCCCTCGCCCGCGAAGGCGATGGACAGCGTCTCGCCCTTGGCGTGCTCGCCCATGAGGTAGACGGCCGGGTACTTCATGGTGACCTTGGAACCGATGTTGCCGTCGATCCACTCCATGGTCGCGCCCTCGTACGCCACGGCGCGCTTGGTGACCAGGTTGTAGACGTTGTTCGACCAGTTCTGGATCGTCGTGTAGCGGCAGCGGCCGCCCTTCTTCACGATGATCTCGACGACGGCGGAGTGCAGCGAGTCCGACTTGTAGATCGGCGCCGTGCAGCCCTCGACGTAGTGGACGTAGGCGTCCTCGTCGACGATGATCAGCGTCCGCTCGAACTGGCCCATGTTCTCCGTGTTGATGCGGAAGTAGGCCTGGAGCGGGATCTCGACATGCACGCCCTTGGGGACGTAGATGAACGAGCCGCCGGACCACACGGCGCTGTTCAGCGAGGCGAACTTGTTGTCACCGACGGGGATGACGGTCCCGAAGTACTCCTTGAAGAGCTCCGGGTGCTCCTTCAGCGCCGTGTCGGTGTCCAGGAAGATGACGCCCTGCTCCTCCAGGTCCTCGCGGATCTGGTGGTAGACGACCTCGGACTCGTACTGGGCCGCGACACCGGCGACGAGGCGCTGCTTCTCCGCCTCGGGGATGCCGAGCTTGTCGTACGTGTTCTTGATGTCCTCGGGCAGGTCCTCCCAGGACTCCGCCTGCTTCTCCGTGGAACGCACGAAGTACTTGATGTTGTCGAAGTCGATGCCGGAGAGGTCCGAGCCCCAGTTCGGCATGGGCTTCTTGTCGAAGAGGCGCAGGCCCTTGAGGCGCAGCTTGGTCATCCACTCGGGCTCGGACTTCTTGGCCGAGATGTCGCGGACGACGTCCTCGTTGATGCCGCGCTTGGCAGAGGCACCCGCCGCGTCGGAGTCGGCCCAGCCGTATTCGTACGTACCCAGACCCTCGAGTTCGGGGTGGGCAGTCTCCGTGGGGAGAGTCATGCGGGGTTCCTCCCGGCCGTGCTTGCAGATGCGTTATCGGTGGTCTGTGAGGTGTTGCTGGGGATGAAGGTCGTGCAGACGCCGTCGCCGTGGGCGATGGTGGCGAGCCGCTGGACGTGTGTTCCCAGCAGGGCGGAGAAGATCTCCGTCTCCGCCTCACAAAGTTGTGGGAACTGCTCGGCGACGTGTGCGACCGGGCAGTGGTGCTGGCACAGCTGCTCACCGACGGGGGCGCTGCGCGCCGTAGCAGCGTACCCGTCCACGGTCAACGCCTTCGCCAGAGCCTCGGTGCGCCGTTCGGGGGGCGCGGCGTCCATCGTCTTCTTGTACGTCTCGGCCTGGGCGGCGATGCGTGCCCGGGCGAACGCGACGACCGCGTCCTCGCCGTGGTGCTCGGTGATCCACCGGAGCGCGTCCGCGGCCAGCTTGTCGTAGGACTGGTCGAAGGCGTCGCGCCCGCAGTCGGTCAGGGCGAACACCTTGGCGGGGCGGCCCCGGGTCCTGGCCCCGTAGACGCGCTGTTCACGGGGTTCCACGACGTTCTCGTGGGCGAGGGCGTCGAGGTGCCTGCGGACGGCCGCCTGGGTGAGGCCGAGGCGCTTCGCGAGGTCGGCGACGGTGGAGGGGCCGTGGTCCAGGATGGACCGCGCGACCCGGTTGCGCGTTGATCGCTCCCCGGTCGCGAGTTCCTCCTGCGGAGCCTCGCCAACGTTTTTCACAACGCCATTGTTGCGTAATTCCTCTGACCCTGACAACCCGCGCAGAAATCACCCCCTGGTGCGCTGCATCACTTAGGCATACCTAAGCTGACCTGCGGAAACGATCACCGATCGATCAAATCGGTGGCGCCCGCGCGGCCCGTCCGGGAGACTCCTGAACCATGCCGACACCCCCTCCCACCGGCCCTTTGTGCACGCGCGAGTCACTCGCGTCCGAGCTTTTGAAGCTCGGGGTGCACCCCGGCGAGACCCTTCTGGTGCACTCCTCCCTCAGCGCCCTCGGCTGGGTCTGCGGCGGCCAGGTCGCCCTCGTCCAGGCGCTCCTCGACGCGCTCGGCCCGGACGGCACGCTGGTGGTCCCCGCGCACACCGGCGACAACTCCGAGCCCTCGGTGTGGCAGAACCCGCCCGTGCCGGAGAGCTGGTGGGAGCCGCTGCGCGCCTCGATCCCCGCGTACGACCCGCTGACCTCGCCCACCTTCGGCGTCGGCATCGTCCCGGAGGCGGTGCGCAGCTGGCCCGGCGCCCTGCGCAGCGCCCACCCGCAGACCTCGTTCGCCGCCGTCGGCCCCGCCGCCGCGACGATCACCGCGGGGCACGCCCGCGACTGCCGGCTCGGCGAGCGCAGCCCCCTGGCGCGTCTGGAGGAGGCGGGCGCGCGTGTCCTGCTCCTCGGCGCGGGCTACGACGCCTGCACCGCATTCCACCTGGCCGAATACCGCATCCCCGCCACCCGCGAGGTCGAGAACTCCTTCGCGGCGATGACGTCCCGGGGCCGCCGCTGGGTGACCGTGCGCGAGCCGTCGATCAGCGAGCACGACTTCGAGGAGCTGGGCGCGGCCTTCGAGCGGGACAAGGACACCGAGGTCGTACGGGGTCTCGTGGGCGCGGCCGCGTCGCGTCTCTTCTCCGTGGCGGACGCCGTCGCGTACGCCGAGGGGTGGCTGGCGGAGCACCGGCCGCGCCCCACGGCGTAGACCGGGAGCCGTCAGAACCGCGAGATCCGTCAGAGGTCTTCCTCGCGCTCCGGCCGCCCCATGAACCAGTAGGAACCGGCCACGAGCAGCCCGCCCCCGACGATGTTCCCCGGCACGGTGAACAGCAGGTTCCGGCCCAGGTCGGCGAAGCCCGCGCTGCCGTCGAGGATCGCGAGGGCGAACAGCGCCATGTTCGCCACGCAGTGCTCGAAGCCGACCGCGACGAAGACCAGGACCGGGATCCACAGCACGAAGATCTTCGCCCCGTCCCCCTTGGCCCGGTAGAACATCCAGATCGCCAGGCAGACCAGGAAGTTGCAGAGCACCCCCCGCCAGAAGAGCTGGCCGCCGGCCAGTGCCTCCTTGCCCTGCACCATGTCGGCGAGCATCGCCCGCGCGGACGGCGTCGACGTCACGCCCGAGGCGTGCACCATCGCGCCGAAGAGGAAGGCGCCGACGAGGTTCCCGGCCAGCGAGAGCCCCCAGCTGCCCAGCAGGTCCCGCGCGCCCGTCCGCCCCGTCAGCGCCCCGATCAGCATCACCATCACATTGCTGGTGAACAGCTGTGCCCCGGCGAACATCACGATGGTCAGCGCGATCGGGAAGACCGCTCCCTCCAGGAGCTTCACCGCCGGCGAGCCGGCCGCCACGAACGGCGACACCGCCACCAGGAGCAGCACCTCGCCCACCCCGATGTAGGTGCCCGCGAGCACCGCCGAGACGAAGTAGCGCGGGGTGCGCCGCAGGTCGTGCGCCTTGTGGGCCGCCTGCTCGGATGTCTCCTCGACGTTCTCCGCGATGCTGGTCACACAGCGACGCTAGGCCCCGCTTTCACCCCGTACGGCCGGAAAAGGTCCCCAGGAAGAGGACCGCCGCCCCGCCCGCCCGGGACCTCGGACCCGTCCCTAGACTGGCTCACCATGCGAAACGAGCCCGTCGTCCAGATCCAGAATCTGGTCAAGCGGTACGGAACCAAGACCGCGGTCGACGGTCTCGACCTGACGGCCGGGGCGGGCATCACCGCCGTCCTCGGCCCCAACGGCGCCGGCAAGACCACCACGATCGAGACCTGCGAGGGCTACCGGCGGCCGGACTCCGGCACCGTCCGCGTCCTCGGCCTCGACCCGGTCCGCGAGTCCGACGCGCTGCGGCCGCGCATCGGTGTGATGCTCCAGTCCGGCGGCGTCTACTCCGGCGCCCGCGCCGACGAGATGCTCCGTCACGTCGCCAAGCTGCACGCGCGCCCGCTGGACGTGAACGCCCTCATCGAGCGCCTCGGGCTCGGCAGCTGCGGCCGCACCACCTACCGGCGCCTGTCCGGCGGCCAGCAGCAGCGCCTCGCGCTCGCCATGGCCGTGGTCGGCAGGCCCGACCTCGTCTTCCTCGACGAGCCGACCGCGGGCCTGGACCCGCAGGCGCGCCGGGCCACCTGGGACCTCGTACGCGATCTGCGCCGCGACGGCGTCGGCGTCATCCTCACCACGCACCACATGGACGAGGCCGAGGAGCTCGCCGACGACGTCGCGATCATCGACGCGGGCCGGGTCATCGCCCAGGGCAGCCCCGACGCCCTGTGCCGCGGCGGCGCCGAGAACACCCTGCGCTTCACCGGCCGCCCCGGCCTCGACATCGGCTCGCTCCTCAAGGCGCTGCCGCCGGACTCGGCGGCCGCCGAACTGACCCCGGGCTCCTACCGCGTGAGCGGCACGGTCGACCCGCAGCTGCTCGCCACCGTCACGTCCTGGTGCGCCCAGCACGGGGTGATGCCGGAGAAGATCTCGGTCGAACGCCACACACTGGAAGACGTCTTCCTGGAGCTCACAGGCAAGGAGCTGCGCGGATGAGCGCCGCCGGTACGTACACGCCGGAGCCGGGCGCCGCCCCGCTCCCCCGCATGATCGCCGCGCAGGCGGCCCTCGAGACGAAGATGCTGCTGCGCAACGGCGAGCAACTGCTGCTCACCGTCATCATCCCGGCCCTGCTGCTCGTGCTGTTCAGCGCCGTCGACATCGTCGACACGGGCGAGGGCGAGGCCGTCGACTTCCTCGCGCCGGGCATCCTCGCGCTCGCCGTGCTGTCGACGGCCTTCACCGGCCAGGCCATCGCGACGGGCTTCGAGCGCCGCTACGGCGTGCTCAAACGGCTCGGCGCCTCGCCGCTGCCCCGCTGGGGCCTGATGACGGCGAAGACGCTCTCGGTCCTGGTCACCGAGGTGCTGCAGGTCGTGCTGCTCACGGCGATCGCGTTCGCCCTCGGCTGGTCGCCGCACGGCAACCCCCTCTCGGTGCTGCTGCTCCTGGTGCTCGGCACGGCGGCCTTCTCCGGGCTCGGGCTGCTGATGGCGGGCACGCTCAGGGCCGAGGCGACGCTCGCCGCGGCCAACCTGGTCTTCCTGCTGCTCCTGATGGGCGGCGGCGTGATCGTCCCCCTGGACAAGTTCCCCGACGCGGCGCAGACGGTCCTCGGCCTGCTGCCCGTCTCGGCCCTCTCGGACGGCCTGCGCGACGTCCTGCAGCACGGCGCGGGCATCCCGTGGGGCGACCTCGGGATCCTCGCGGTGTGGGCGGTGCTCGGGCTCGGCGCGGCGGCGAAGTTCTTCCGGTGGGAGTGAGCCGGACTCGCGGGAGGGAGCGGGACGACCGCTCCCACCGGCCGCTCTGGGGTAACTCGTCCCCCTCGTGAAGACATGCACAAGCGGCCCCCTACGATGGGGCGCGTGCCAAACGTGACCCGATCCGACATCGCTCAAGCCGTGCGGAACCCGCTCGCCTTCATCGCCGAGCGGTGGACCCCCACCCAGCGGACCGTCCAGCGGGCGGCCATGATCTCCCTCGTCATGACGGTCCTGATCGTGGTGACGGGCGGCGCCGTCCGCCTGACGGGGTCGGGCCTCGGCTGCCCGACCTGGCCCAAGTGCACGGACCAGTCCCTGACCGCGACCAGCGAGATGGGCGTCCACGGAGCCATCGAGTTCGGCAACCGCATGCTGGCGTACGTGCTGTCGGCGGCCGTCGGCTGGGCGATCATCGCGGCCCGCTCGCAGAAGCCGATGCGGCGCAGCCTCACCCGGCTCGGCTGGATGCAGTTCTGGCTGGTCATGGGCAATGCGGTGCTCGGCGGCATCGTCGTCCTCGTCGGCCTGAACCCGTACACGGTCGCGGCACACTTCCTGCTCTCCTCGGCCCTGATCGCGGTCGCCGTCACGATGTGGCAGCGCACCCGTGAGGGCGACGCCGAGCCGCGCCCGCTGGTCGGCAAGGCCGTGGCGCAGCTCGTGTGGGTCCTCGTCGGGGCCTCGGCGCTGCTGATCGCCGTGGGCACCGTCGTGACGGGTGCGGGACCGCACGCGGGCGACTCCAGCGACGTGCCGCGCATGGGCGTCGACTGGGAGACGGTCAGCAAGGTGCACGCGGTCCTCGCCTGGATCGTGGTCACGCTGACGTTCGCGCTGTGGTTCGTCCTCAAGGCGGTCGACGCGCCGCCCGGCCCGCTGGCCCGCACCCGCCAGCTGTTCCTGATCCTCCTCTCGCAGGGCGCGATCGGTTACGTCCAGTACTTCACGGACCTGCCGGAGCTCCTGGTCGGCCTGCACATGTTCGGCTCGTGCCTGGTGTGGATCGGTGTGATGCGGGTGCTGCTCTCGATGCGGGAGCGGCCTGCCCTGACGGCCGGCGTGCCGGCCCAGGCGGACGACTCCCGGCTCTCGGCGGTCTGACGCCCGCGGCGCCCCGCCCCCGGTCGCCTCACCGCTCCGCGCCCTCCGGCAGCCCGTAGACCCGGTGGGCGTTGCCCGCGGCGATCAGCCCGGCCACGCGCTGCGCGTCGGTGAGCGACCAGGCGCCCTCGGCGACCCAGGTGCCGAGCACCCGCCCGAGGGCCTCCCTGAACAGGTGCGCCCCGATGACGTGCAGCTCGGGCAGCCCGTGGGCACCGCTGGAGAACAGCAGCTTGCCGAAGGGCGCCAGTTCGAGGATCTCCGCGAGCACGGCCGCCGCGCGCGCCCCGGTGCTCACGAGCGCGGGCCCGAGATCGGCGTACACGTGCGGGAAGACGGCCGCCAGATGCGCGGCGCTGCGGTGGTACGGGTAGCCGTGCAGCAGCACCAGATCGGTGCCGAGCCCCGCGGTGGCCCGCGCGAAGTCCCCGAAGTACGTCTGCGGATCCCCCGCCCCCGCGTGCAGCTGCAGCGGCCTGCCGGAGGCGACCGCGATCCACAGCAGGTGCCGCAGCAGCACGGGATCGGCGAGCGCCCCGCCCACCTGCCGTCCGGCCAGCCAGCGTCCCACCGCGCCCCGCACCTCGCCGGGGCCCGGCGGCTCGGGGGCCAGCGCGGTGGGGTGCCGCACTCCCGCGACCGAGGTGAAGGCGACGGCGCCCGCGGCGGCCGCGTGCACGGACTCGGAAAGATTGGCGAGGAAGGAGTCGGCGGTGCCCGAGGTGTCCGCCACCTGTTCGGCGAGCAGTTCGAGGCGGACGATCTCGCGGGCGTGGGCGGCGCCGGTGGAGGCCATCTCGGCGGGGCCCGTCAGGTCCCCCGGCAGCCCGGTGTCGACGAGGTACGTGGTGATGCCGCTGCCCCGCAGCAGGCGCCGGCCCGAGGCCAGGACACCCAGTTCACGGCGGCGGGCCAGATAGCGGGCCGGCGGGCAGTGCGGCTCGAGACCGAGCAGTGGCGGGCACCAGCGGCGCACCGCGAAGCCGGTCTGGGTGTCGAAGAAGGTGGTGCCGGGGGCGGGCGGTCCCTCGCCCCGGCCGAGGTGGGCCTCGAACGTGCCGAGGCCCAGCTCCGTGCGGAGGACGCCATGGCAGTACTGGTCCACCAGGGACGGCGTTTCGATCATCCGGACTCCCGATGAGTGGACCGTGCTTCTACGGTCCTAACGGGTGAACGGGCGTCTGGTGTTGCTTCGGGCCGCTCTCGTTCGAACGTACGGCGGGGCGTCAGCCGTTGCCGGGGCCGCCGAGCTGGATGCCGGCCATGCGCGTCCACTCGTACGGGCCGGTCTTGACCTTGGCCGCGAAGTCCCCGTCGAAGTCCTCGTGGACGGTGATCCCGGCCTTCTCGACGGCGCTCTGCGCGATGGCGTAGGTGGGCGCCACCAGGTCGCCCCAGCCGCCGTCCTCGCCGACGAGGACGATCCGGGTGCCCTCGTGCCCGATGTACGCGATCTGCCCCTCGGCGCCGCCGTGCGCCCGCGCGAAGGCGCCGATCTCCTTGGCGAGCCTGGCCGCCCGGCGCTCGGCCTTCGCGGCCTGCTTGCTGTCGTCCACCTGCTGCGTGTCTGCCATGGGCAGGATGCTACCGACGGGTAGATCAACTGGCGACGGGCGGGGTGCGTGGCGTTGGACACCACGCACCCCGCCCGTCGGAGGATCGGAGCAAGACGGCTGCTAGCGCAGGAAGGGGTCCACCGCGACCGCCACGAAGAGCAGCGAGACGTAGGTGATCGACCAGTGGAAGAGCCGCATCTCCTTGAGCTTGCCGCCCGTGACCTCGGCCTTGGCGCGGTTCTGCAGCCCGTGGGCCTCCCACAGCCACCAGCCGCCGGTCACCAGCGCCACCACCGTGTAGAACCAGCCGGTGTAGCCGAGGGGCTGGAGCAGCAGGGAGACGGCGACCATGACCCAGCTGTAGAGCACGATCTGGCGGGCGACCACCTTGTTCGACGCGATGACCGGCAGCATCGGCACGCCCACTCGCGCGTAGTCGTCCTTGACCTTCATGGACAGCGGCCAGTAGTGCGGCGGCGTCCAGAAGAACATGACGAGGAAGAGGACGATCGGCGCCCACGACATCGAGTTGGTGACCGAGGACCAGCCGATGAGGACCGGCAGGCAGCCCGCGATGCCGCCCCAGACGATGTTCTGGGAGGTGCGGCGCTTCAGGATCATCGTGTAGACGACCACGTAGAAGAGCAGCGCGCCGAGCGAGAGCCACGCGGAGAGCCAGTTGACGGCGAGCCCGAACAGCAGCGTGGAGACCACCGCAAGAGTGATGCCGAACACAAGGCATTCACGCGGACTGACCATCCCCGTCACCAGGGGCCGCTGCGACGTGCGGTCCATGAGCGCGTCGATGTCGCGGTCGATGTACATGTTGAGCGCGTTGGCGCCCCCCGCGGAGAGGTAGCCGCCCAAGCAGGTCAGGAAGACCAGCTTCAGGTCGGGCACCCCTTGTTCGGCAAGGAACATCACCGGAACGGTGGTGATGAGCAGCAGCTCGATGATCCGCGGCTTGGTCAGCGCCACGAACGCCTTGACACGAGCCCCGAACGGCCGATGGCTCGGGCTAAGGTCCGTCCCGGAAACCCCCGCTGGACGGGATTCAACGGCCGTCACGCACACCCCTGACAGAGACATCCCAGCGGGCCGACCAGCACCTTCTGACATGAAGATCCGGTAAAGCCCGCGCGTACCACGCCACTGTAGACGTTGCCCATACCTCGCCCTTCGCGGGGGTCGGTTCGTGTTGGGCGGCCGGTCGAACGGCGTCCGTGGCGAGTTGAGCCGCCGGGTGAGCGGAGCGGGGCGTTCATTGAGCGGACATATGGGCGATACCGGTGGCCTTTTGAGCGGACATATGAGCGACCTCGTATTCACTTGCGGAATGCCCGCGCTTTCCTTTCAGGAGGCGGATCCTCGCGTGTCACTGCAGTCTGGAATGACTCGAAAAAATGAGCGTTCTAGCAGCGGTAGGCTCGACATCGGCCGGTGGGATCTACACCGCCGGCATACGACATGTGGAGAGGAGCCCTGACTCAGGGTGAGCACCAAGCCGACCACCACAGACCTCGAGTGGACCGAACTGGACCAGCGGGCCGTTGACACCGCCCGCGTCCTGGCCATGGACTCCGTACAGAAGGTCGGCAACGGCCATCCCGGTACGGCCATGAGCCTCGCGCCCGCCGCGTACACCCTCTTCCAGAAGGTGATGCGCCACGACCCGGCGGACGCCGACTGGACCGGCCGCGACCGGTTCGTCCTCTCTGCGGGCCACTCGTCCCTGACCCTCTACATCCAGCTCTACCTGGCCGGCTTCGGCCTGGAGCTGGATGACCTGAAGGCCTTCCGCACCTGGGGTTCGAAGACCCCGGGCCACCCGGAGTACGGCCACACGGTCGGCGTGGAGACGACGACGGGCCCGCTGGGCCAGGGTGTCGCCAACGCCGTGGGCATGGCGATGGCCGCCCGCTACGAGCGCGGCCTGTTCGACCCGGAGGCGGCCGACGGCGCGTCCCCGTTCGACCACTTCGTGTACGCCATCGCCGGTGACGGCTGCCTCCAGGAGGGCATCTCCGGCGAGGCCTCGTCGCTGGCCGGGCACCAGAAGCTCGGCAACCTCGTGCTGCTGTGGGACGACAACCACATCTCGATCGAGGGCGACACCGAGACCGCGGTCTCCGAGGACACCCTGAAGCGGTACGAGGCGTACGGCTGGCACGTCCAGCGCGTGGCTCCCAAGGAGGACGGCGACCTCGACCCGGCCGCCCTCTACGCCGCGATCCAGGCCGCCAAGGCCGAGACCGAGCGCCCCTCCTTCATCGCGATGCGCTCGATCATCGCCTGGCCCGCCCCCAACGCGCAGAACACCGAGGCCGCGCACGGCTCGGCGCTCGGCGACGAAGAGGTGGCCGCCACCAAGCGCGTCCTCGGCTTCGACCCGGAGCAGACCTTCGAGGTCTCCGACGAGGTCCTCGCGCACAGCCGCAAGGCGCTCGACCGCGGCCGCGAGGCCAAGGCCGAGTGGGAGAAGGGCTTCGCCGCCTGGCGCACGGCCAACTCCGCGCGCGCCGCCGAGTTCGACCGCATCGCCTCGGGCGAGCTGCCCGAGGGCTGGGAGGAGAAGCTCCCGGAGTTCGAGACCGGCAAGGGCGTCGCCACGCGTGCCGCCTCCGGCAAGGTCCTGCAGTCGCTCGGCGCGGTCATCCCCGAGCTGTGGGGCGGCTCCGCCGACCTCGCGGGCTCGAACAACACGACGATCGACAAGTCGAGCTCCTTCCTGCCGACGGGCAACCCGCTGCACGAGGCGGACCCGTACGGCCGCACGGTCCACTACGGCATCCGCGAGCACTCCATGGCCGCGGAGATGAACGGCATCGCGCTGCACGGCAACACCCGCATCTTCGGCGGCACCTTCCTGGTGTTCTCCGACTACATGCGCAACGCCGTGCGCCTCTCCGCCCTGATGCACCTCCCGGTGACGTACGTGTGGACGCACGACTCCATCGGTCTGGGCGAGGACGGCCCGACCCACCAGCCGGTCGAGCACCTGGCCTCGCTGCGCGCCATCCCGGGCCTGAACGTCGTGCGCCCGGCCGACGCGAACGAGACCGTCATCGCGTGGCGCGAGATCCTCAAGCGCTACACCAAGGAGTTCGGCAAGGGCGCCCCGCACGGCCTCGCGCTGACCCGCCAGGGCGTGCCGACGTACGAGCGCAACGAGGACGCCGCCAAGGGTGGCTACGTCCTGTTCGAGGCCGAGGGCGGCTCGCCCGAGGTCGTGCTCATCGGCACCGGCTCGGAGGTCCAGCTCGCCGTCGAGGCGCGCGAGCAGCTGCAGGCCGCGGGCGTCCCGACGCGCGTCGTCTCGATGCCGTCGGTCGAATGGTTCGAGGAGCAGGACCAGGGGTACCGCGACAGCGTCCTTCCGCCGTCCGTCAGGGCGCGGGTGGCGGTCGAGGCCGGCATCGGTCTGACCTGGCACCGCTTCGTGGGCGACGCCGGACGCATCGTCTCGCTGGAGCACTTCGGTGCTTCCGCGGACGGCAAGGTGCTCTTCCGCGAGTTCGGGTTCACCGCCGACGCGGTGGCCCAGGCGGCGCGGGAATCGATCGCCGCCGCTCAGCGCTGACGCCCGTATACGACCAAGTAGGAGATGTAATTCCATGACAGACGCACTCAAGCGCCTTTCCGAAGAAGGCGTCGCGATCTGGCTGGACGACCTGTCGCGCAAGCGGATCACGTCCGGCAACCTCGCCGAGCTGATCGACCAGCAGCACGTCGTGGGCGTCACGACCAACCCCTCGATCTTCCAGAAGGCGATCTCGTCGGGCGACGGGTACGAGCAGCAGCTCGCCGACCTCGCCGTCCGCAAGGTCACCGTCGAAGAGGCCGTCCGCATGATCACGACGGCGGACGTCCGTGACGCCGCCGACATCCTGCGCCCGGTCTTCGACGCGACGGGCGGCCAGGACGGCCGCGTGTCGATCGAGGTCGACCCGCGCCTCGCGCACAACACCGAGGCCACGGTCGCCGAGGCCAAGCAGCTCGCGTGGCTGGTGGACCGCCCGAACACGCTCATCAAGATCCCGGCGACGAAGGCGGGCCTGCCCGCGATCACCGAGGTCATCGGCCTGGGCATCAGCGTCAACGTCACGCTGATCTTCTCGCTGGAGCGCTACCGCGCGGTCATGGACGCCTTCCTCGCGGGCCTGGAGAAGGCCAAGGAGCGCGGCCTGGACCTCGCCAAGATCCACTCGGTGGCGTCCTTCTTCGTGTCCCGCGTGGACACCGAGATCGACAAGCGGCTCGACAGCATCGGCTCGGACGAGGCCAAGGCCGCCAAGGGCAAGGCCGCCCTGGCCAACGCCCGGCTCGCCTACGAGGCGTACGAGGAGGTCTTCTCCTCGGACCGCTGGGCCGCCCTGGACAAGGCGCAGGCCAACAAGCAGCGCCCGCTGTGGGCCTCGACCGGCGTGAAGGACCCGGCGTACAAGGACACCCTGTACGTCGACGACCTCGTCGCGCCGAACACAGTGAACACGATGCCGGAGGCGACCCTGGAGGCCTCGGCCGACCACGGGCAGATCACCGGCAACACCATCGCGGGCACGTACGACCAGTCGCGCGCCGAGATCGCCGCCGTGGAGAAGCTCGGCATCTCGTACGACGACGTCGTGCAGCTCCTCGAGGACGAGGGCGTCGAGAAGTTCGCGGCGTCCTGGAACGACCTGCTCAAGTCCACCGAGGCCGAGCTCGCCCGCCTCGCCCCTTCGAAGGGCTGACCACCTTGTCAAGCAGCAATCCGCTGCGTGACGCCGCAGACCGACGGCTCCCGCGTATCGCGGGGCCGTCGGGCCTGGTCATTTTTGGCGTCACGGGCGATTTGTCCCGTAAAAAGTTGATGCCTGCCGTCTACGACCTCGCCAACCGAGGCCTGTTGCCGCCGGGCTTCTCGCTCATCGGCTTCGCCCGTCGCGAGTGGCAGGACGAGGACTTCGCGCAGGAGGTGCACGACGCCGTCAAGCAGCACGCGCGCACGCCCTTCCGCGAGGAGGTCTGGCAGCAGCTCATCCAGGGCATGCGCTTCGTCCAGGGCAACTTCGACGACGACGACGCCTTCGAGCAGCTCAAGGCCACCATCCAGGACCTCGACAAGGCACAGGGCACAGGCGGGAACTTCGCCTTCTACCTCTCCGTGCCGCCGAAGTTCTTCCCGCAGGTCGTCCAACAGCTCAAGAAGCACGAGCTCGCGGACGCGCCCGAGGGTTCCTGGCGCCGCGCCGTCATCGAGAAGCCGTTCGGGCACGACCTGGCGTCCGCCCAGGACCTGAACGCGATCGTGCACGAGGTGTTCGCCCCGGACCAGGTGTTCCGGATCGACCACTACCTCGGCAAGGAGACCGTCCAGAACATCCTGGCGCTCCGCTTCGCCAACCAGATGTTCGAGCCGATCTGGAACCGGTCCTACGTCGACCACATCCAGATCACCATGGCCGAGGACATCGGCATCGGCGGCCGCGCCGGCTACTACGACGGCATCGGCGCCGCACGTGACGTCATCCAGAACCACCTGCTCCAGCTGATGGCGCTGACCGCGATGGAGGAGCCCGCCTCCTTCGACGCGGACGCGCTCGTGGCGGAGAAGGCCAAGGTCCTCGGCGCGGTGAAGCTGCCCAAGGACCTCGGCAAGGACACCGTCCGCGGCCAGTACGCGGCGGGGTGGCAGGGCGGCGAGAAGGCCGTCGGCTACCTCCAGGAAGACGGCATCGACCCCAAGTCGAAGACCGACACCTACGCGGCCATCAAGCTGCAGGTGGACAACCGCCGTTGGGCGGGCGTGCCCTTCTACCTGCGCACGGGCAAGCGGCTCGGCCGCCGGGTCACGGAGATCGCGGTGGTCTTCCAGCGCGCGCCCCACTCCCCCTTCGACCACACCGCCACCGAGGAGCTCGGGCAGAACGCGATCGTCATCCGCGTCCAGCCCGACGAGGGCATCACGGTCCGGTTCGGCTCGAAGGTGCCCGGCACCTCCATGGAGATCCGGGACGTGTCGATGGACTTCGCGTACGGCGAGTCCTTCACCGAGTCCAGCCCGGAGGCGTACGAGCGCCTGATCCTGGACGTCCTGCTCGGCGACGCCAACCTCTTCCCGCGCACGGAGGAGGTCGAGCTGTCCTGGAACATCCTCGACCCCATCGAGCAGTACTGGGACAAGCACGGCAAGCCCGCGCAGTACCCGTCCGGGACCTGGGGCCCGTCCGAGGCGGACGAAATGCTCGCACGAGACGGACGGAGCTGGCGTCGGCCATGAAGATCGACCTTACGGACACCACGTCCAGCAAGATCAACAAGGCGCTGGTGCAGGGCCGCCGCGCGATCGGCACCCCGGCCGTCGGCATGGTGCTCACCCTCGTCATCGTCACCGACGAGGAGAACGCCTACGACTCCCTGAAGGCCGCGAGCGAGGCGTCCCGCGAGCACCCCTCGCGCACCCTCGTGGTCATCAAGCGCGCCGCCCGCTCGCCGCGCGACCGCACCACCTCGCGCCTGGACGCCGAGGTCCGGGTGGGCGCCGACGCGGGCACCGGCGAGACGGTGATCCTGCGGCTGTACGGCGAGGTGCTCAACCACGCCCAGTCGGTGGTCCTGCCGCTGCTGCTGCCGGACGCCCCCGTGGTCGCCTGGTGGCCGGTGAACGCCCCGCTGGACCCCGCCAAGGACCCGCTCGGCGCCCTGGCCCAGCGCCGCGTCACGGACACGTACGCGGCCGAGCAGCCGATCCACGAGCTGACCGCGCGCTCCGAGGCCTACCACCCCGGCGACACGGACCTCTCCTGGACCCGCATCACGCCGTGGCGCTCCATGCTGGCCGCCGCGCTCGACCAGGTCACCTGCAAGGTCACCTCGGTGCAGGTGGACGGCGAGGAGTTCAACCCGAGCTGTGAGCTGCTCGCCATGTGGCTGGCGGACCGCCTGGACGTACCGGTCAAGCGCTCGCTGTCGGCGGGCCCCGGCCTGACCGGCGTGCGCATGGAGACCACCTGCGGTCCCATCGTGCTCGACCGCGCCGACGGCTCGCTCGCCACGCTCTCCATCCAGGGCCAGCCCGACCGCGCGGTGGCGCTCAAGCGCCGCGAGACGGCCGAGCTGATCGCCGAGGAGCTGCGCCGCCTGGACCCGGACGACACCTACGCGTCCGCGCTGAAGTACGGCGTGGACCGCCTGGGCGAGCCGGTGGACCAGACGACGGTGCCGGCCGAGGAGCAGGCGGCCGAGGAGCCCAAGAAGGCGCCGGCCAAGAAGGCCGCGGCGAAGAAGGCGGCCGCGAAGTGAGCGGGGCCCCGCAGCTGGTCGTGCACCGCGACAAGGAGCTGATGGCGCAGGCCGCGGCGGCCCGTCTCATCACGAAGATCGTCGACGCGCAGGCCGCCCGCGGCTCCGCGTCGGTGGTCCTCACCGGCGGCCGCAACGGCAACGGGCTGCTGGCGGCGCTGAGTTCGTCCCCCGCGAAGGACGCGATCGACTGGTCGCGTCTGGACCTGTGGTGGGGCGACGAGCGCTTCCTGCCGGACGGCGACCCCGAGCGCAACTACACGCAGGCCCGCGAGGCGCTGCTCGACTCGGTGCCGCTCAACCCGGCCCGGGTGCACCCGATGCCCGCGTCGGACGGTGCGTACGAGGTGGACGCGGCGGCGGAGATCTACGCCGCCGAGCTCACCGCGGCCGCGAGCCCGGAGGACCACGGCCCCGTGCCGGCCTTCGACGTCCTGATGCTCGGCGTCGGCCCGGACACGCACGTCGCGTCGCTCTTTCCCGAGCTGCCCGCGGTGCGCGAGACCGAGCGCACGGTGGTGGGCGTGCACGGCGCGCCGAAGCCCCCGCCGACCCGCATCACGCTCACGCTCCCGGCGATCCGGGCGGCCCGTGAGGTGTGGCTGCTCGCGGCGGGCGAGGACAAGGCGCGGGCCGCGGCCATCGCCCTGTCGGGCGCGGGCGAGGTGCAGGCCCCGGCGGCCGGTGCCCGGGGCCGCGCGCGCACGCTGTGGCTGCTGGACTCGGCGGCGGCCTCCGAGCTCCCTGCAGAGCTCTATCCGCCGGCCGTGGCCTAGGGGCCTGACCGCTCATCCCGTACACGCCTGAGGGCCCCGCACCGGACGGTGCGGGGCCCTCAGGCGTTCACGAGGACGCGCCGGTACCTGCTGCCGTCCTGCTCGCGCACCAGGAGCCCGTCGGAGACGCAGTACCGCCGCAGCGCCGCCGTGTCGTCGTGGACGGTGCGGAACGCGTCGTTGACCTCGCCCTCGCTGTAGGCGCGATCGGCGTCGAAGAGGGTGTCCGTGAGGTGGACCAGGAGTTCGTGGCGCACGACGGGGCGTACGGGAATGGCCGTGAGGCGGCCGTGCGCGAAGAAGCCGGTGAGGCGGCGCGGCACGGTGGGATGGGGCTCCGGGGCGGGCACCCTCCTGAAGACGGCGGCCTCGGCCCGCAGGGACCCGTCGGGCAGCCGCTCCACGAGCCCGGCGGCGAGCAGGCGCCCCAGGTGTTTGCGGGCGGTGGCGGAGTCGGCCTCGCGCGGCGGCAGGTCGTCGAGGACGATGCGCGCGTACAGCCTGAGTCTGTCGGGGTCCGCTAGCGCGGCGTGCAGCTGGTCCATGACGGGGTCCCTCCCGGCGGGTGACAGAGCCGAAGCAGTGTCACCCGCCGGGCGGGGCGCCCGCATCCGATTAACGTCCGCCGGGTGCGGGACCGTCGGATCAACGGCCGCGCAGGTCCCGGTACTTGGCGACCAGCGCGGTGGTCGAACCGTCCAGGTCGGGCACCTCGGCGCCGTCGGTCAGCGCGGGCTCGACGCGCTTGGCGAGGACCTTGCCGAGCTCGACGCCCCACTGGTCGAAGGAGTCGATGTTCCACACGGCGCCCTGCACGAACACCTTGTGCTCGTAGAGCGCGATGAGCTGGCCGAGGACCGAGGGGGTCAGCTCCTTGGCCAGGATCGTCGTCGTCGGGTGGTTGCCCTTGAACGTCTTGTGCGGGACGAGCTCCTCCGCCACGCCCTCCGCGCGCACCTCGTCGGGCGTCTTGCCGAACGCCAGCGCCTGGGTCTGCGCGAAGAAGTTGGCCATCAGCAGATCGTGCTGGGCGACGAGGCCGGGCAGCAGGTCGGCGACGGGCTCGGCGAAGCCGATGAAGTCGGCCGGGATCAACTTCGTGCCCTGGTGGATGAGTTGGTAGTAGGCGTGCTGGCCGTTGGTGCCCGGGGTGCCCCAGACGACCGGCCCGGTCTGCCAGGCGACCTCTTCGCCGTCGCGGTCGACGTACTTGCCGTTGGACTCCATGTCCAGCTGCTGCAGGTACGCGGTGAACTTGGAGAGGTAGTGCGAGTACGGCAGGACGGCGTGCGACTGCGCGTCGTGGAAGTTGCCGTACCAGATGCCCAACAGGCCCATCAGCAACGGCACGTTGGACTCGGGGGGCGCGGTGCGGAAGTGCTCGTCGACGAGGTGGAAGCCGTCGAGCATCTCGCGGAAGCGCTCAGGACCGACGGCGATCATCAGGGAGAGGCCGATCGCCGAGTCGAAGGAGTATCGGCCCCCCACCCAGTCCCAGAACTCGAACATGTTGTCCGTGTCGATGCCGAAGTCGGAGACCTTCTCGGCGTTCGTCGACAGGGCCACGAAGTGCTTGGCGACCGCGTCCTGAGAAGCCTTCAGCTCGGTGAGCAGCCAGTCGCGCGCGGAGGTGGCGTTCGTGATCGTCTCGATGGTGGTGAACGTCTTCGAGGCGATGATGAACAGCGTCTCGGCGGCGTCCAGGTCCCGCACGGCCTCGTGCAGGTCCGCGCCGTCCACGTTCGACACGAAACGGACCGTGAGATCGCGGTCGGTGAAGGAGCGCAGCACCTCGTACGCCATCGCGGGACCGAGGTCGGAGCCGCCGATGCCGATGTTGACGACGTTCTTGATCCGCTTGCCGGTGTGACCGGTCCACTCGCCGGAGCGCACCTTCTGGGAGAAGGCGTTCATCTTGTCGAGGACGGCGTGCACCGCCGGCACCACGTTCTCGCCGTCGACCTCCACGACGCTGCCCCGCGGGGCGCGCAGCGCGGTGTGCAGGACCGCGCGGTCCTCGGTGGTGTTGATCTTCTCGCCGCGGAACATGGCGTCCCGCAGCCCGAAGACGTCGCTCGCGACGGCCAGCTCGCGCAGCAGCGTCAGCGTCTCGGCCGTGACGAGGTGCTTGGAGTAGTCGATGTGCAGGTCACCGACCTGAAGGGTGTAAGCGGTGCCGCGCGCCGGATCCGCGGCGAACAACTCACGCAGCTGCACCTCCCCCAGCTGTTCGCGGTGTTGCGTGAGCGCCGCCCATTCGGGCGTCTGATTGAGCCTGGCGCGGCTTTCTGCGTTCATCTCGGACTTCAGCCTTCTCTCGTACCCGCGTACGTCCATTGCCCCGCTGCAGTCTCCAACCTAATCGATCAGAGAGCGGTATGAGATGTCTGAAACTGTCTGTCCGCACACGTACCGAAACAAGAAACCGGCCGGACACCTATTCGGTGCCCGGCCGGCTCTCAAGTACTAGATCTCGCCCCGCAGTTTGGCGAGCGCTTCCGCGAGGATGGCCTCGCCGTCCGCGTCGCTGCGCCGCTCTCGTACATACGCCAGGTGCGTCTTGTACGGCTCGGTGCGCGGCGGGTCCGGCGGGTTGTCCCGGTCCTGACCTGCCGGAAAGCCGCAGCGGGGACAGTCCCACGTATCGGGGACCTGCGCGTCGCTGGCGAAGCTCGGCTGCGTCTCGTGCCCGTTGGAGCACCAGAAGGAGATGCGCAGTCGCGGCGCGGACTCACCGCGCTCGGCCTCGCCCATCGGCCCCGCCCCGACCCGACTTCCACGGATCGCGTTGCCACTTGCCACGGTCGTAACTCCCTGCGTGATGGTGCTGCTGCGGGCGCCTCAGTTTACGTAAGGCCCAACGCGCGTCCAGTGTTGGGAGTTACACCCCACCCCCGGACGCAAGCCCCATGATAAGCCGCGCACGCGGGCGCGCACCGGACAAGCGACCAGTGCCTGGCGCTAGTTGTTCGCCTTCATCAGCAGACCCAGCGCGACAATGCACGCGAACCACAGCAGACCGACCACGACCGTGATGCGGTCGAGGTTGCGCTCGGCGACGGAGGAGCCACCGACGGAGGACTGCATGCCGCCACCGAACATGTCGGAGAGACCGCCGCCCTTGCCCTTGTGCATCAGCACCAGCAGCATCATCAGAGCGCTGAAGACGATGAGGGCGATCGAGAACCCCATAACCACGGCTGGACCAACTTCCTCGGAACTGAATCGACGACGGGGGCCGGGGACTTTTCACGGGCGGGCATTCCAGCCAGCCTTTCAAGCCTCCGACCCCCGCAAGGGTACGACGTATCGCCGCTACCGCATACTCACTGGTCGCTGAACCGGACGATCTTGACGAACTCGTCCGAGTCCAAAGCGGCGCCGCCCACCAGGGCGCCGTCGACGTCGGGCTGCGCCATGATCTCGGCGACGTTCTTCGCCTTGACGGAGCCGCCGTACTGGATGCGCACCTTGTCGGCGAGCTCCTGCGAGTACAGCTCGGCGAGGCGGCGGCGGATCGCGCCGCAGACCTCCTGCGCGTCCTCGGGGGTCGCGACCTCGCCGGTGCCGATCGCCCAGACCGGCTCGTAGGCGATCACGATGGTCTCGGCCTGCTCGGCCGGGATGTCCTTCAGGCCGCCGTCGACCTGGTTCAGCGTGTACTGGACCTGCTGGCCGGCCTTGCGGATGTCCAGGCCCTCGCCGACGCAGAGGATCGGGGTCAGGCCGTGCTTGTAGGCGGCCTTCACCTTGGCGTTGCAGATCTGGTCGGTCTCGTTGTGGTACTGACGGCGCTCGGAGTGGCCGACGGCCACGTAGGTGCACTTCAGCTTCGCCAGCATCGGGCCCGAGATCTCGCCGGTGTAGGCACCGGAGTCCTGCGCCGAGATGTCCTGGGCGCCGTACTTGATCTTGAGCTTGTCGCCGTCGACCAGGGTCTGCACGGAGCGCAGGTCCGTGAAGGGCGGCAGGACGGCGACCTCGCAGGCCTCGTAGTCCTTGTCGGCCAGGGCGAAGGCGAGCTTCTGGACGTGGGCGATGGCCTCGAGGTGGTTGAGGTTCATCTTCCAGTTGCCCGCCATCAGCGGGGTGCGCGTAGTCATCAGGTCTCAGTTCTCCAGTGCCGCGAGGCCGGGGAGCGTCTTGCCCTCGAGGTATTCGAGGGAGGCGCCGCCACCGGTGGAAATGTGGCCGAATGCGTTCTCGTCGAAGCCCAGCTGGCGGACGGCCGCGGCGGAGTCGCCACCGCCGACGACCGTGAAGGCCGGGGAGTCGAGGAGCGCCTGGGCGACCGCCTTGGTGCCCTCGGCGTAGTCGGGGTGCTCGAAGACGCCCATCGGCCCGTTCCAGAAGACGGTGGCCGCGTCGGCGAGCTTCGAGGCGTAGAGCTTACGGGTCTCGGGGCCGATGTCGAGACCCTCCTGGTCGGCCGGGATGGCGTCCGCGGCGACCGTGCTGGGGTTGGCCGGAGCCTTGGTCTTCAGGTCCGGGAAGTCCGTGGAGACCAGGACGTCGACGGGCAGGACGAACTCGACGCCCTTCTCCTCGGCGCGCTTGAGGTAGCCGCGCACCGCCGGGATCTGGTCCTCCTGGAGGAGGGAGATGCCGACCTCGTGGCCCTGCGCCTTGAGGAAGGTGTAGGCCATGCCGCCGCCGATGAGGATGCGGTCGGCCCGCTCCAGGAGGTGGTCGATCACGCCGAGCTTGTCCGAGACCTTGGCGCCGCCGAGGACCACGGCGTAGGGCCGCTTGACGTCGTCGGTGAGCTTCTGCAGGACGCCGACCTCGGTGGCGATGAGGTAGCCGGCGTAGTGCGGCAGGCGGGCCGGCAGGTCGAAGACCGAGGCGTGCTTGCGGTGCACGGCGCCGAAGCCGTCGCCCACGTACACGTCCGCGAGCGCCGCGAGCTGATCGGCGAACTCGCCGCGCTCGGCGTCGTCCTTGGACGTCTCGCCGGCGTTGAAGCGGAGGTTCTCGATGACGGCGACCTGGCCGGGCTGCAGGCCGTCCACGGCGTCGCGCGCGGCCGGGCCGACGGTGTCCTGCGCGAACGCGACGGGCGCGCCCAGGAGTACACCGAGCCGCTCGGCGGCGGGCAGCAGCGAGAAGGCGGGGTCCGGGGCGCCCTTGGGACGGCCCAGGTGCGAGGCCACGACCACCTTGGCACCCGCGCCGGCGAGGGCCTTGACGGTCGGCAGGACGGCGCGGATGCGGCCGTCGTCGGTGATGGCGCCCTCGGCGAGCGGCACGTTGAGGTCGGCGCGGACGAAGACCCGCTTGCCGTCGACTCCTTCGGCGAGAAGTTCGTCGATCGTCTTCATGAACTGGACTCCTTGGGTGGGCTGACGCGCAACAGGGCCCGGAGCGCGCGGCGTTGCGCGGTCCGGACCCTGTGCTCACATCTTGGTGCCTGCTCTGATGACTAGAGCTGACCGCCGACGAAGACCGTGAGGTCGACGAGACGGTTGGAGTAACCCCACTCGTTGTCGTACCAGCCGAGGATCTTCACCGTCTTGCCCTCCTGGACCATGGTCAGGGAGGAGTCGAAGGTGCAGGAGGCCGGGTCGCTGACGATGTCGGACGACACGATCGGGTCCTCGGTGTAGAAGAGGATGCCCTTGAGGGCGCCGTCGTCGGCGGCCTTCTTGAACGCGGCGTTGACCTCGTCCTTGGTGACCTCGCGCTGCAGGTCCACGACCAGGTCGGTGGCCGAGCCGGTCGGGACCGGGACGCGCATCGCGATGCCGTCGAGCTTGCCCTTGAGCTGGGGCAGGACCAGGGCGGTGGCCTTGGCGGCGCCCGTCGTGGTCGGAATGATGTTCTCGGCGGCGGCGCGGGCGCGGCGCAGGTCCGAGTGCGGGAAGTCCAGGATGCGCTGGTCGTTGGTGTACGCGTGGACCGTGGTCATCAGGCCCTTGACGATGCCGAAGTTCTCGTCGAGAACCTTCGCCATCGGCGCCACACAGTTGGTGGTGCAGGACGCGTTCGAGATGACGTGGTGGTTGGCGGCGTCGTACTTGTCCTGGTTGACGCCCATCACGATGGTGATGTCCTCGTCCTTGGCCGGAGCCGAGATGAGGACCTTCTTCGCGCCACCGGCGATGTGCTTCTCGGCGTCGGCCTTCTTGGTGAAGATGCCCGTCGACTCGATCACGATGTCGACGCCCAGCTGACCCCACGGGATGTCGGCCGGGTTGCGCTCGGAGAGCACCTTGATGGTGTGGCCGTCGACCGTGATGGTGTCCTCGGTGTGCGACACCTCGGCCTTGAGGCGGCCCAGGATGGTGTCGTACTTGAGCAGGTGCGCCGTGGTCGCGGTGTCACCCAGGTCGTTGACAGCCACGATCTCGATGTCCGCACCCTGCTCCAGCAGCGCGCGGAAGTAGTTACGACCGATGCGGCCAAAGCCGTTGATGCCTACGCGGATCGTCACGAACCGATCTCCTCGTTGGTACGCCGGTTTTAGACGCCGGCGAGTTGTATGGGATGTCCCCGACCGCCTCCGACCCTACCTCTCTGAAGCCTCTGGGGTGACATCGAGAGGGCCCGTAAGCGGCACGGTGGCCCGTACCCCCCAGTAGGAGTACGGGCCACCGGGACCTTGGTCCCGATTACGCAGTGTCAGCTGCGCAGATGTGCCAGGGAGGCGCCCATAAGAGCGGCCCTGTCGGCCTTTCCGGGGACGTGCTCGAACCCGAAGCCGAGCAGCACGCTGTCACGCGCTGTGACCGCCGCGAAGGACCGGTAGAGCTCACCCGTCCGGGCCCAGTCACCCGTGATGGAGGGGCTGCCGGCCGGGGGCGGCGCGACGCTCCAGGAACCGAGCGACGTCTCGAATCCCTCGGTCTCGGTGACGTTGCCGCCGACGACCAGCTGCGCGTTGTCGGCGAAGAGGCCGCGGCCGCCGCTGGAGGGGTCGGTGACGGCGCTGAGGGAGACCTCGACCTTCTTGCCCGCGTAGGCGCTGAGGTCGAAGGCGACGGGCTTCCAGCCGCCGGAGGAGCCGGTGAAGCTGTTCCAGGAGCCGCTGGTGCCCGAGGCCGTGCAGCCGTCCGTGCCGAGCGTCAGGTAGTGGCGCAGGAAGGGGTGGCCGTTGATGAAGAAGCCGGCCGCGCACTCGGCGGGGACGGCGGCGGACGAGTTGCCGTTCTTGTCCGGGAGCGTGGTCCAGTCGTCGGCGCCCAGGGTGTGCGCCTCCAGGAGTCCGTGGTCGTAACCGGTCTCCAGGTTCCAGTTGAGGGCGACGCGCAGCTCCGGCGCGTCGGCGGCCGGGACGCCGGTCAGGTCGATGGTGCGGGTGAGCCGCTTCCAGTCCTGGTCGGCGTGGGTGGCCGAGGCCATGCCCTGGCCCTCGAAGGGTGCGAACGGGTTGGTGAGGCCGGGGTAGGAGCCCGCCGCCGCGCTCTTGAACTGCGGGAACTCCGTGGCGGGCAGGGTCTCGGAGGTGACGGCGAACCGGCCCGCCTTGTCGAGCGGGTTGGTGTCGGCGGCGGCGAGCGGGGTGCTCGTCCCCTCCAGTGCGCCGCTCCCCTTGAAGCTGGTGACGCCCGGCGCGGACAGGCGCTGGTAGGCACCCAGGTAGTACTGCGCGAAGTCGTCGGTCAGGGCTTCGCCGAGGTCGACGTTGCCGCCGGCCCGCTCGCCGGACTCGATGAGCTTGCCGCCCTCGTTGAGGTAGTCGCGCAGGGCGAGCTGGGTGGGCGCGCCGGGGACGGGGTCGCCGGTGTAGTGGACGACCGCGGAGAAGTGCGACAGGACGCCCAGCGGGTGCGGTACGCCCTGCTTGGCGACGTCCCAGACGGCGACCGAGCGGCCGTTGGCCTTGACTGCGTCCACGTACTTCTGGGTCTGGGTGGCGCTCGCGCCCTCTTCGGCGACGACGAGGGTGCCGGCCTTGGGGCGTTCGGCGACGGTGTACGTGAAGTGCTCGCTCTGGGTGCGGCCCTTCTTCGTACGGCCGGTGAACCAGACCTCTACCTTGTCGCCCACGCGCGCGTCCTCGATCTCGGCGCGGTACTGGTCGAAGTAGAGGTTGTCCTCGCCGCCGTAGGTCTCGCCGCCCTTCCAGGCCTTGAGCTCCTCGTCGTGCGTGCGCCCGCCGTTGACGCGGTAGGCGAGCTCCTTGTCACGCACCGACTTGCGTACGGTGACGGCGACCTCCTGGTCGCCGCCGCGCGCGAAGGACGTGGCGAAGGAGTCAGGGGTGAAGTCCGGGGCGTCGATGCCGCTGACGGAGACGGGCTGGTCGGGGTGGAGGGCGGTCTCGGCGACGGCGAGCGCGAACGGCACGTTCTTCGCGAACTCCTGCTGGATCAGCTTCTCGTCGTCGGGGAAGGTGAAGATGGACGCGCAGTCCTCGGGCTTCCAGGCGTCGTCGGGGTCGACGTTCGACGCGGTCTGGCAGGTCGACATCTCCGGGGTGAACATCGACATGCCGTTGACGTTGCCCGCGTGGCCGTCGGCCTCGCCGTTGGTGGTGTAGAGCTCGGAGGAGACCTGCGGGTGGTAGCCGGGCACCGCGGGCTTCTCGGGCGTGCCGGCCAGCGCCTTGTAGAGGACGTCGTCCGGGGTCGGCGTGGCGACCTGCCAGCCCACTCCGTAGAGGATCAGTTCGGCCGCGGAGTGGTAGTTGATCCCGTACGTGAAGCCGATGCGCTTCTGGAAGCGGTCGATCGCCCTGGTCTCGGGCTCGGACATCGGGCCGGTGCCGCGGTAGGTCTCGTTCGAGGAGTCCGACGAGGAACCCTCGTTGTCGTAGCCCCACTTGTAGGCGAAGTTGCGGTTGAGGTCGACGCCGTCGCCCGGGACGATCTTGCCGTCGCCGTCGACGTCACGGAGGTTCTTGCGCCACTGGCGCTCGCCGTCGGCGGCGTGCGTGAAGTCGTAGCCGTCGGGGTTGGCGGACAGCACGAACCACAGCTCGGTGGAGTTCACGAGCTTGGTGATGCGCTGGTCCTTGCCGTAGTTGTCCAGGTAGTGGTGCATCAGGCGGCGGGTCATCTCGGGAGTGATCCACTCGCGCGCGTGCTGGTTGGACATGTAGAGCGTGGCGGGCTTGGCGCCGTCCTTGGACTTCTTGGCGCCCTTGGAGAGCTTCAGGGCGAGGATGTCCTTGCCCTGAAGGGTCTTGCCGATGGAGACGACCTTGGTGAGGCCGGGGTGGGCCTGGCCGGTCTTGACGATCTCCTCCTGGAGACCGCCCTTTCCGCTGTACGGCCGGAAGACGCCGTCCCCCGCGGCCTTGAGCCGCTTCTCGGCGGCCGCCGAGACCGTGTGCTCGCTGAGGTCGATGCCCTGGCGTTCGACCGCCTTGGCCTGACCCTCGGTCAGATACAGCTCGACGCGTCCGGTGCCGCGTTCGGGCGTCTGGCCCGCGAGCTCGTGGGCGTCCTGACCCGCCGCCACCAGGAGCGGGATCTGCTTCTTGGTGACCTGTGCCTCGTAGACCTGCACGGCCGACGGGTCGTCGGCCCGCGGCGCCTTTCCGGCTCCGCTCGCCTGGGCCTGCGGTGCGGCGGCGAGACCGCCGACGAGCAGTGCCCCGGCCGCGAGAACCGATCTCGCGCTCGCTCTTCGTCTCATGAGCCCCCCTTGCGGTTGCCCGACACGGAATGTGCGGGATGCCAGGCTCGTGACGGTGCATGATCATGTCAATACAGTGGGTGAAGGCGTGCGGGACGGGCATGCGAAAGCCGCCGGTGCCCGAGGGGACACCAGCGGCTCACGAGGCGTACGGGACCGGCGTCAGACCGCCATGTTGTCCGCGAGCTCCTCGGCCAGAGTGGACTCCGTCCCCGGAATGCCCAGGTCCTGGGCCCGCTTGTCGGCCATCGCGAGCAGCCGGCGGATCCGGCCCGCGACCGCGTCCTTGGTCAGCACCGGGTCGGCCAGCGCGCCCAGCTCCTCCAGGGAAGCCTGCTTGTGTTCCATGCGCAGGCGTCCGGCGGCCGCGAGGTGCTCGGGCACCTCCTCGCCGAGGATCTCCAGGGCGCGCTGCACACGGGCGCCCGCGGCGACGGCCGCGCGCGCCGAGCGGCGCAGGTTGGCGTCGTCGAAGTTGGCCAGGCGGTTGGCGGTGGCGCGCACCTCGCGGCGCATCCGCCGCTCCTCCCAGGCGAGCACCGACTCGTGCGCGCCCAATCGGGTGAGCAGGGCGCCGATGGCGTCCCCGTCGCGCACGACGACCCGGTCCACTCCGCGCACCTCGCGCGCCTTGCCCGCGATCTGCAGCCGGCGTGCCGCGCCGACCAGCGCGAGCGCGGCCTCCGGGCCCGGGCAGGTCACCTCGAGGGAGGAGGAGCGGCCCGGCTCGGTGAGCGAGCCGTGCGCGAGGAAGGCCCCGCGCCAGGCCGCCTCCGCGTCGCAGGTGGCCCCCGAGACCACCTGCGGCGGCAGGCCGCGGATGGGGCGGCCCCGGCCGTCCACGAGACCCGTCTGGCGGGCCAGCTGGTCGCCGCCCGCGACCACGCGCACCACGTAGCGCGAGCCGCGCCGCAGGCCGCCGGGGGCCATCACGATCAGCTCCGAGCTGTGCCCGAAGATCTCCAGGATGTCCCGCTTCAGGCGGCGCGCCGCCATCGCGGTGTCCAGCTCCGCCTCGATCACGATGCGGCCGCTCACCAGGTGAAGGCCGCCCGCGAACCGCAGGATCGCCGAGACCTCTGCTTTTCTGCAGCAGGTCCGGGTGACGGGGAGCCGGGAGATCTCGTCCTTCACCGCTGCCGTCATCGCCATGGGCCGATCCTTCCATGCATCCGAAAAATACGGTCGTACGCGGCTGCCAGGAGCTCCGGGTCGTGCCTCGGAGTCCCGTCGGGCCGGGCCACCGGCGCCAGCTCGACCGTGGCACCGAGCCGCTTCGCGGCATCGGTCAGTGACTCACGGTCGGGCACGGCGGCCTCGTCGGCCAGCACCACGTCCAGGGCGAGTTTAGGGGCGTGTCGGGCCAAAACCTCCAAATGACGCTGCGGAGAGAAGCCATCGGTTTCTCCCGGTTGCGGAGCGAGGTTCAACGGAAGGACCTTGCGGGCCTTCGTCTCGGTGAGCGCGTCGAGCAGTTCCGGCACGAGCAGGTGCGGGATCACCGAGGAGAACCAGGAGCCGGGGCCGAGCACCACCCAGTCCGCGTCCAGGACGGCGGCGACCGCCTCGGGGACGGCCGGCGGGTCGTGCGGGACCACGTGCACGGACTGGACCTCGCCGGGGGTCAGGGCCACCGTGGCCTGCCCGCGGACGGTGTCCACGTCGTCGGGGCGCTCCGGGTCGTGCCCCCTGACCAGGGCCTGGAGCTCCAGCGGGACGGCCGACATGGGCAGCACCCGGCCCTGTGCGCCGAGCAGCCTGCCGACCAGGTCCAGGGCCTGGACGTGGTCGCCGAGCTGCTCCCACAGGGCGACGATCAGCAGATTGCCGACCGCGTGCTCGTGCAGGTCGCCCTTGGACTGGAAGCGGTGCTGGATGACGCGGGACCAGGTCTGGCCCCAGTCGTCGTCGCCGCACAGCGCGGCGAGGGCCTTGCGCAGGTCGCCGGGCGGCAGCACGCCCAGCTCGTCGCGCAGGCGGCCGCTGGAGCCGCCGTCGTCGGCGACCGTGACGACGGCGGTGAGGTCTCCGGCTCCGGTGATGCGGCGCAGCGCGGCGAGCGAGGCGGACAGGCCCATGCCCCCGCCGAGCGCGACCACCTTCGGCTGGGCGCCCCGCTTGCGGCCCAGTCGGCTCAGGCGGACGGTCCGGCGGTTGGGGGTCACTCGCGCCCCATGTCCCGGTGGACGATGACGGTCTCGACGCCCTCGGCCGCCAGGCGCGCCGCGAGCTTCTCCGACATGGCCACGGAGCGGTGCTTGCCGCCCGTGCAGCCGACGGCGATCGTCACGTACCGCTTGCCCTCGCGGCGGTAGCCCGCGGCGATGAGCTGGAGCAGTTCGGTGTAGCGGTCGAGGAACTCCTTGGCGCCGGGCTGGCCGAAGACGTACGCCGCGACCTCCTCGTTCTGGCCGGTGTACTGGCGCAGCTCGGGGACCCAGTGGGGGTTCGGCAGGAAGCGCATGTCCACGACCAGGTCGGCGTCGACCGGCAGGCCGTACTTGAAGCCGAAGGACATGACGGTGGCCCGCAGCTCGGGCTCCTCCTCGCCCGCGAAGGAGGCGTCCATCTTGGCGCGCAGCTCGTGCACGTTCAGGCTGGAGGTGTCGATGACCAGGTCGGCGTCGCCGCGCAGCTCGCGCAGCAGGTCGCGCTCGGCCGCGATGCCGTCGACGATGCGGCCGTCGCCCTGCAGGGGGTGCGGGCGGCGGACCGACTCGAAGCGGCGGACCAGGGCCTCGTCCGAGGACTCCAGGAAGACGATGCGCCGGGTGACGTTCTTCGACTCCAGTTCGGCGAGGGACTCGCGGAGGTTGTCGAAGAAGCGCCGTCCCCGCACGTCGACGACGACCGCGATGCGGGCGACGTTGCCCTGCGAGCGGGCGCCGAGCTCCACCATGGTGGGGATCAGCGCGGGCGGCAGGTTGTCGACGACGAACCAGCCGAGGTCTTCCAGGCACTTGGCCGCCGTACTGCGCCCGGCGCCCGACATGCCGGAGATGATCACCAGTTCGGGGATCGCGGCGTCGGGGACTCCGGGTGTCTCGATGGGCGTGCCCGCACTCACTTGCTCTCCACCTTCGTCGTGCTCGCTCATGTCTCCTGCCCCCGTCGTTCTTCCGAGGTGCCCGCGGTCACGGGTTCCTCCTCTTCCATGATCTCTCCGGTCGCCGTGTTCACGGCGGGCGCGGCGGGTTCGGCCTTGGCGAAGGCCACCGCGATGGCCTCGGCCGTCTTGCGGCCCACGCCCGGAACCTCGCAGATCTGGTCGATTGTCGCGGATCGGAGCTTCTTCACCGAACCGAAGTGCTTGATCAGCGTCTGCTTTCGCGCGTCGCCCAGGCCCGGCACGTCGTCCAGCGGGCCCGCCCGGAAGCGCTTGGCCCGCTTGGCGCGCTGGTAGGTGATGGCGAAGCGGTGGGCTTCGTCACGCACGCGCTGCAGGAGGTAGAGGCCCTCGCTGGTGCGCGGCAGGATCACCGGGTCGTCCTCGCCGGGGACCCAGACCTCCTCCAGGCGCTTGGCCAGCCCGCAGACCGCGACGTCGTCGATGCCGAGCTCGTCCAGGGCCCGCTTGGCGGCCGCGACCTGCGGCTGGCCGCCGTCGACCACGACGAGCTGCGGCGGGTACGCGAAGCGCTTGGGCCGGCCGTCCTCCTCGGTGGGGCCGTTGTCCGCCACCTCACCCGTCTCTTCGTCGACCCACTCCCCGGTCTTCTCCTTTTCGGCGAGGTAGCGCTTGAAGCGGCGCGCGATCACCTCGTGCATGGAGCGGACGTCGTCCTGCCCCTGGCCGTGCCAGATTTGCGTGTCTCCGACACGACCCTTGATCTGGAAGCGGCGGTACTCGCTCTTCCTGGCGAGGCCGTCCTCGAAGACCACCATCGACGCCACGACGTCGTCGCCCTGCAGGTGCGAGATGTCGTAGCACTCGATGCGCAGCGGGGCGCTGTCCAGCTCCAGGGCGGCGGCGATCTCCTCCAGGGCGCGGGAGCGCGTGGTGAGGTCGGAGGCGCGCCTGGTCTTGTGCAGGACCAGGGACTGCTGCGCGTTGCGCGCGACGGTCTCCATGAGGGCCTTCTTGTCGCCGCGCTGCGGGATGCGCAGCGAGACGTTGGCGCCGCGGCGCTCGGTCAGCCACTCCTGGACCGGCTCTATCGGATCCGGCAGGGCGGGGACCAGTACTTCCTTGGGAACGGCGTCCCCGCTCTCCTCCCCGTACAGCTGCTGGAGGGCGTGCTCGACGAGGCCGCCGCTGGTGACCGCCTCGACCTTGTCGGTGACCCAGCCGCGCTGTCCGCGCACGCGTCCGCCGCGGACGTGGAAGATCTGCACGGCGGCCTCCAGCTCGTCCTCGGCGAGGGCGATGAGGTCCGCGTCCGTGGCGTCGGCGAGGACGACGGCGCTCTTCTCCATGGCCTTCTTGAGGGCGTCGATGTCGTCGCGCAGGCGCGCGGCCCGCTCGTACTCCATCTCCTCGGCCGCGTCCGCCATCTGTCGCTCCAGGCGGCGGATGTACGTGCCCGTGCGGCCCGCCATGAAGTCGCAGAAGTCCTCGGCGAGTTCGCGGTGGTCCTCGGGGGTGATGCGCTCCACGCAGGGCGCCGCGCACTTGCCGATGTAGCCGAGGAGGCAGGGGCGGCCGGTGCGGGTGGCGTTCTTGAACACCCCCGCGGAGCACGTGCGTACGGGGAAGGCGCGCAGGAGGAGGTCGACGGTGTCGCGGATCGCCCAGGCGTGCCCGTACGGACCGAAGTAGCGCACGCCCTTCTTCTTGGCGCCGCGCATCACCTGTACGCGCGGGAACTGTTCGTTCATCGTCACGGCGAGGTACGGATAGCTCTTGTCGTCGCGGTACTTGACGTTGAACCGGGGGTCGAACTCCTTGATCCAGGAGTACTCCAGCTGCAGCGCCTCGACCTCGGTGGTGACCACCGTCCACTCGACGGAGGCCGCCGTCGTCACCATGGAGCGGGTGCGCGGGTGGAGCCCGGCCAGGTCCTGGAAGTAGTTCGCCAGGCGCTGACGCAGGCTCTTGGCCTTCCCGACGTAGATCACCCGGCGGTGCTCGTCGCGGAATTTGTAGACCCCCGGGGCGTCGGGGATCTGTCCCGGCTTGGGGCGGTAGCTGGAAGGGTCGGCCATGTCGGACAGCCTACTGGCGGGGGCTGACAGCGCGGGTCAGCGTCCGGCTCCGCCGGTGCGGACGGTGATCACGTCCCCCGGTTCCAGCCGGTCGTGGAGCAGGCGGGCGTCGGCCGTGCGCAGGCCGATCCAGCCCCGGGTGATGTCCCTGTCGCCCGGCGCCTTCTCGTCGTACGTGATCGCGACGACGTAGTTGGTGCGGCCGTCGGGGGTGCGCAGCTCGACGACCCACGGCAGGGTCAGGTCGTACTCCCCGCCGAGGCCCAGGTCCCCGGCGGGCAGGCGCTTCTCGCGGTGCAGGGCGACGACCGTCATCCGGCCGGTCGGGGTGGGGTGTTGGGCGCTTCCCGCGGAGACGGGCAGCGTCCGGCTCCCGACGGTCATCCGGTGCCGTGCCAGGTCGACGGTGGCGGCGGGCTCGCGGGTGCCGGCGGTGGCGGCCGGCGCCGGTGTGCGGTGCGGGCGGTCGCCGGGTCCCGGGAGCAGACCCACGGTGACGGTGACGGCCACCGCCGCCGTGACGAGGGCCGCTCCCGCGGCCGCGGTACGGCGTCTGCGGCGGCGCAGGGCGGCGCGGCGGCGGATCTCGGCGCCGGGCACGGGAGGCGGCGTGCGGTGGTCGGCCGCCAGGTCCCGCAGCGCGGAGGTCAGGTCATCGGACACGGCCGTCCTCCTTCGCGCTCCGCTCGTCGTCGCCGTCCCGCTCGGCGGACAGCCGCGCGGCGAGCGCCGCCCGGCCCCGCGAGAGGCGGGCCTTGACCGTCCCGACGGGCGAGCCGGTCTCGGAGGCTACCTGCTCCACGCTCAGGTCGCACAGGTGGTGCAGGACGACGGCCGTGCGCTGCGCCTCCGGCAGGGTGCGCAGCGCCTGGACGAGGGCGGTGTGCTCGGGTCCCGGGCCGGGGACGCGGTCGGCCGGCGGGTTCCTGCGCACCAGGTCGAGCCAGCGCCTGGCCCGGCGCCAGCGGCTCACCGCGAGGCGCAGGGCGACCGTGCGGATCCAGGCCTCGGGGGCCTCGTCGGCGAGGAAACTGTCGCGGCGGTCCCAGGCGCGGACGAACGCCTCCTGGACGACGTCCTGCGCTTCGCCGTGGTCCCCGGTCAGGGCGTACAACTGACCGACCAGACGCGGAAAAGCGGTGGTGTAGAACGCGTCGAACTCGTCCTCCGTCATGCCCCCGCGCCCCTGTCAGGACCCGCCGGATCCCCCGGTCCCGGCCGGTCCGCGACCGGTCCGGAAATTCCCGCACCTCGTGTGCAACCCGCCGCCTCCCCCGTGCGTACAGGTCGCGTATATCGAAACACAGCCCAGGGGGACCGATGACCACAGGAATCACGACGGGACGCGGCACGCGCGCGTGGGGAGCGGCGGTGCTCTGCTCGCTCGTGCTCGCGGGCTGCTCCGCGCAGCACGGGGCGGGCGACGGTCGGCCCGGCGGTGAGAAGCCCGCGCCGCCGGCGGCGGACCGTGCGTCGTCCGCGCGGGAGAAGCCCGCGCGAAAGCCCGCCCCGCAGCCCGCCGCCCTGGAAGGCGTGCGGATCAATGTCTCCAACGGCCAGACCGTCGGCGTCGGCATGCCGATATCACTCACCTTCGACCGTCCGGTGCCGGTCGCGCGGAGGGCCGCGGTGGAGCGGCACCTGGACGTGCGGACGGACCCCGGGGTGACGGGGTCGTGGAGCTGGGTCGAGGACCGCGCCCTGCACGACGGGCAGCGCCTCGACTACCGGCCCCGCGAGCCGTGGAAGCCCGGCACTCAGGTGACCGTGCGGGCCGGGTCGGGGCTCACCCGGACGTTCGGCGTGGGCCGTTCGCTCGTCGCCACCGTGGACGTGCGCAGCCACACCATGACGGTGGTGAAGGACGGCAGGACGCGCCGGGTGAAGGTCACGGCGGGCGCGCCGGGCATGGACACCTGGAACGGCACGATGGTCGTCCTCGACAAGCAGTCCCGGGTCCTCATGGACTCCCGGACCGTGGGGTACGGAAAGGCGTACAAGGACTACTACAACTACGCGGTCCACCTGACGGCTTCGGGGACCTACCTGCACGAGAACCCGAACGCGAACGCCGCCGCGGGCGAGGACAACGTCACGCACGGCTGCATAGGCCTGGCCACCGACGGAACCGCCCGGCGCTTCTACGAAGACGTGATCCCCGGCGACATCGTGCGGGTCGTCGGCTCGAAGGAGACCGTGGCGGCGGGCAACGGGTACGGCGGCTGGAACGTCGGCTGGAAGCAGTGGCGGGAGGGCAGCGCCCTGCGCTGACGCGCGCGAAATACCGCACGGGAGCGGCAGCCGGCGTTCCGGCTGCCGCTCCGTGGTGCCCCTGAGTTCCCTGTGGCCTCTGTGGCCTCTGGTTTCTAGGCCCTCAGGGGCCTTGGCGGGTCAGCCCCGCCGTGCCGTGCGGCGGCGCACGAGGGCCGTCCCGGAGATGCCGAGGGCGAGCAGGGCGCCCGCGCCGGCTATCGAGGAGGCCACGGTGACCGGGCCGCGCACGCCGTCTTCCGCGGCCTGCGCGTCCTGCGCGGGCGCGGGCCGGGCGGTGTCGTAGCCGCCCGCCTTGCCCGACTTCTCGTACGCGGAACCGGGCAGCTTGTCGCCGTAGGCCTTCTGGACCCGTTTGCGGTAGGCGGCGACGGAGGCCCCGTCGGCGCCCACCGCGCGGACCGCGTCCTTGTCGAGGGGCAGCACGCGCGCGTGGTCCTCGTCCTGGACGTACCAGGCGTTGATCTGCGGCTCGTGGAAGACGGTGCCTCCGGGGAGCTTCTCGGCGCCCACGCGCGCGTAGTGGGTCTCGTCGTCGCCGGTGGCGATGTTCACGACCTGCCAGGAGTCGCCCCGCTCGACGGTCCAGAGGGAGGCCTCCTGGCCGTCCGAGGAGACCGCCTTGCTGGCGAGGAACTCCAGACGGGCGACGGGGGCGTCCTTCTTGCCTGCGACGAAGTCCGGCGACAGGTAGTAGACGGGCACGGTGCCGCCCTCGACCCGCGGGTCGGCCGCGGTCCTGCTGACCGCTCCTTCCCGCGCGAAGAAGCGGGAGAGGGTGTCGAGGGTCCGCGGCGCCCCGGCCGCCCGGTGTGCGGCGTCACGGGAGGCGGCGGACGGAGCCGGGGGCGCCGCGGGACCGGAGTCGGCGGCGGCCGCCGGGCCGGCGAGGCCGAGGAACACGGTGGCCGCCGTACCGGTGAGGGCAGCCTTGACCAGGTGGCGGGGAAGCTGACGGGTCATCGCTCTCACGCCCCGATCCGGTACAGCGAGTGGGTCCAGGAGAAGGTGTTGTTGTTGATGTACCAGTCGTGCGAGGCCCAGTTGTAGCGGTCGTTGGAGGGCCACGGGTCGCCCCAGTACACCCAGCTGCTGGCATCGTCGTAGCCGTACAGGACGTGCATGTGACCGCCGCCGTTGGACCACTGGATGCGGGTCTCGACCGGGCGGCCCGCGTCGATCTCGGCCTTCACGGTCGGATAGCGCAGCCAGCCGGTGACGTACGAGCCGGGGCTGATGCCCGCCCAGCGCAGGCCGCTCTGCACATTGCCGAGCGTGGCCTGATTGTTGGGGCACTCGGTGTTCTGGTTGCGCCCGAAGGCGGCGTTGCAGAACTGGTTCTGGCTGTAGGAGCGACCCAGGAAGGTCGCGATGGTGTTGCCTCCCGCGGCCCAGCACCAGTTGGTCTTCTGCTGGGCCTGCATGGTGATGTTCAGCCGCTTGGCGGCGAGCACCGAAGGGCCTTCGGCGGAGGTGACGCCGCTCGCCCTGGCGGCCTCGGGCGCGGCCGACGTGACGGGGGCGGGGTGGAGCGGCGCCGCCGTGGCCGAGGCCACCGGTGCGGCGAAGAGGGCGGCGGCGACGACGGCGAGTGCGGAGAGGCGTCTCCGTCTGCCGGTGCCGCTGCTGGTGGGGTGGGGTGGGCGCATCGCGGTCCTCCCGAGCGGGGTGGGGTGTGGAGGAGCGCGTCCGGACGCTGCGATTGAGCATCGAGTGTTGTCGGGTGCAGGTCAACACGCTTCAATGCGGGATTACTTGGGCCGTGAACGGCGGCGTACGGATGTGAACACGGGCCGTGCGTCCACCTGGCAGCCCGCCCTCACCGGCGCGAACGCCGGAACGAGAAGAGTGAACGTTCACAGAAGGAGTCCGCTTTGCGGCACGGCACACGACTCGCGGACGGCCAGGGCGAGCGGAGGGACCAGCGCGAACGGGACGCGGAAGCCGACGCTCCGCAGGCACCTGCGGACCTGGAGGCCGCCCTGCGCACCGGCCCGTTCCACCTCGCGCTGCGCACCGCGATCGCCGTGCGGCGCCTGCCCCTGCAACGCATACGCCATCACCTGACGCGGCACGGCGTCAACGTCGGGGTGACGAGCCTGAGTTACTGGCAGCAGGGCGCGCGCCGTCCCCAGCGCGCCGAGTCCCTGCGCGCCGTGCGCGCCCTGGAGGAGATACTCCAGCTCCCCGAGGAGTCACTGATCCGGCTGCTCGTCCGGCCGGACGAGCGCGCCGACCGGACCCGGCCCGCCGCCCGCTCGTACCGCTCCCTGGTGGAGGCCTCCGACGTGCTCCGCTCGCTCCTGGACGAGCTCGGCTCGCCGGTCGACGGCGGGCTGCACACCATCGGGCACCACGAGCGGGTGCGGATCGGCGCGCGCCGCGAGTTGCTCGGCCGCGAGTCGCAGCACGTCGTGCGCGCCCACCGGGACGGCGTGGACCGCTATCTGGCCATCTACCACGGCGACCCCGGCAGTTCCCCCGACCGCGTCCAGGTGCGTGCCCTGGAGAACTGCCGTACGGGGCGCGTGCGCTGGCACCAGCGGACGGGGGTGCTGGTCGCCGAGCTGCTCTTCGACGCGCGGCTGCGCGCGGGCGACACGCATCTCTTCGGCTACGGATTCGAGGACGGCACGGCCGGGACCGCCACCGAGTACCAGCGCGGCTTCACCTACGCGGGCGGCCAGTACGCGCTGCAGATCCGCTACGACGAAGCGGCCCTGCCCGTACGCTGCCACCGCTTCACCCAGCACTCGGCGGCGGCCCCGCGCGGCGGCCGGCAGGAACTGACGCTGAGCGGCAGCCACCGCTCGGTCCACCTGGTCGAGCCGCAGGTGCGGGCGGGGATCCTGGGGATCTCCTGGGACTGGGAGTGATGGGAGTGAGCTGCTCGGGACGGGGCGGGGCGGGGTCGCTCCGCCGGGCGGAGGCCGGGGCTAGGCCTTCTTCTCCGGACCCGCGACGATCTTGCCGTTCGCCACCTTCACCGGGAGTTCGACGAGCGGCTCGACGGCCGGTTCGTGCAGCACCTTGCCGTTGGTCGCGTCGAACTGACTGCCGTGGCACTGGCAGATCAGCTTGTGCCCCTCCAGCGTGTTGATCGGGCAGCGCGCGTGCGTGCAGATCGTGCTGTACGCCGTGTACTCCTCGTCGGAGATCCGGCTGACCACCACGTTCTGGTCCGTGTACAGCTTCGAGGCGCCGACCTCCACCGCGTCGGCCGCGCCCAGGTCCACCGGCGCGGTCGGCGCCGAACGGTTCGACCCCTCGCCGGACGAGCAGGCCGTGAGCCCGAGCCCGACGGCCGGGGCGAGAGCGGCGGCCCGCAGCACGGTGCGGCGGGCGTGGGGCGTGCCGGACATGGTGTCTCCACAGGTCAGGGGCATCGGTGACGGATCAGACCATACCGGTGCACGGCCCCGCGACCGGGTCGGGCACGAGCGCGCCCGAGTACTGCCCGCTTCCGCCCGCGGCCCCGCGCACGGCCTAGCCTGAGCGGGACGCCGCGCCCCGCGTGCCGCGGCGCCCGAGCCGAGCCGGCAGCGCCCGAGAGGATCCACCCGTGATTGTCGTCGCAGGAGAGGCCCTGATCGACCTCGTGCCGCAGGGACCACCGGGATCAGGCGGGCCAGAGGGATCAAGGGGGCCAGAGGAGTCAGGGGGGTCACGGGGGTCAGGGGGGTCGTCGACGGGTGGCGGCGATGCGGGGCTGCCCGTGCTCGCGCCCCGCCTCGGTGGCGGCCCGTACAACACCGCCGTGGCGCTCGGCAGGCTCGGCTCGCCCGTCGCCTTCTGCTCGCGCGTCTCGCGGGACGCGTTCGGCGAGGCGCTGCTGGGCGGGCTGCGGGCGGCCGGTGTCGACGTCTCGTCCGTGCAGCGCGGCCCGGAGCCGACGACGCTCGCCGTCGCCTCGATCGGCGCGGACGGCTCGGCCGGGTACTCCTTCTACGTCCAGGGCACCGCCGACCGGCTCTTCGAAGCCCCCGGCGAACTCCCCGACGGCGTACGGGCGATGTCGTTCGGCACGTGCTCGCTCGTCCTGGAGCCGGGCGCGAGCGCGTACGAGGAGCTGATGCGGCGCGCGGCAGGGCGCGGCATCTTCACGGCGCTCGACCCGAACGTGCGTGCCGGCCTGATCCCCGACGCGGACGCCTACCGCGCGCGGTTCAAGAGCTGGCTGCCGTCGGTGTCACTGCTCAAGCTGTCGCAGGAGGACGCGGCCTGGCTCGGCGGCACCCCGCACGAGTGGCTCGCGGCGGGCCCGGCGGCCGTGGTCGTCACCCGCGGCGGGGACGGCCTGTCGCTGTACACCCAAGACGGCACCGACGGCACGGAGCTTCGCGTACCCGGCGAAGCGGTCGACGTGGTGGACACGATCGGCGCGGGCGACACCGTCAACGCGGCGCTGCTGCACGGTCTCGCCGCCCGGGACGCGCTGTCGGCGCGGGGCCTGGCCGCTCTCGGCGCCGAGGGCTGGACCGACGTCCTGCGGTTCGCGGCGCGCGCGGCGGCCCTCACCTGCTCACGGGCGGGCGCGGAGCCGCCGTACGCGGCCGAACTGGCCGGGCCCGCCTGACGGAACCGGGAGTGCGTGAGCGTTCGGCGGCCGGCGAGGCGCTGGGACGGTCAGCCGTTGACGGCGTGCAGGCCGCCGGGCCTGCGGCCGTTGAGGCGGTCCAGAGCGGCCGACGTGGCGGCGTCGGCAGGGACGTAGACGATCAGTCGCTGCGGGTCCCTGTCGGGCAGCGCGAGCGTCTCGTACTCGAGGCGGAGCGCGCCCTCCTCGGGGTGGGTCAGCCGCTCAAGACCACTGCGCCGGGGCAGCACGGGCGCGCCGGACAGCCGGTCGGCGAAAGGGGCGCCCGCGTCGACCGTCAACTCGTCGGTGAAGGCACGCACATGGGGGTCGTCGAGCATCGAATCGGTCTTGAGGTGGCCGACCATGTCGTCGGCGAAGCGGTCCCACTCAGGGTAGGCGGTACGGGCCCGCGGGTCGGTGAAGACGAAGCGGGCGAGGTTGGGTCGCTCGCCGTCCAGGATGCCGAGGGGCTCCGCGATCCGCCGGTAGCCCCTCGTACAGGCGAGGACGTCGGCGAGGCGGTTGAGCAGGACGGCGGGTGCGGGCTCCAGGCTGTCCAGGATGGCCCGCACGGTGGGCCTGACGGACTCCGCGGGCGGCACGGCGGCGGGGCAGCAGGGGTCTCCCCCGGCCACCTCCTTCTCCAGTCGGCGCAGGTGCACGCGCTCCTCGACCCGCAGGCGCAGCGCGTCGGCGAGGGCGCCGAGCACCTGGGCGGAGGGGTGGCGATCCCTGCCCTGTTCGAGCCGGGTGAGGTACTCGACGCTGATCCCGGCGAGGGTCGCGACCTCTGAGCGGCGCAGTCCCGGCGTACGACGGCGGGGGCCGCTGGGCAGTCCGACCTCGGTGGGTGTCACGGCCTCCCTGCGCTGCCGCAGGAAGACTCCCAGCTCGTTCTCGCTCACCCCGTGAACGTACCAGCGGCCGCCGGGCGGATCGTGGCCCTGTCACTACCAGCATCGACCCGGCCTTCCTCGCGTCCGGACCGCGCCGCAAGGTGGTCGCATGACTCTTCGAACGACCGACACCGTGTCCCCCGCCGCCTCTTCCTCCGCCGCCCCCGCCGCCCCCGAGCTGCCGCTGACCGCCGGGACCTGGGAGATCGACCCCTTCCACTCCGCCGTCAACTTCGCCGTGCGCCACCTCGGCATCTCCAAGGTGCGCGGCCGTTTCACCGAGGTGACGGCCCAGCTGGTGGTGGGTGAGCGCGCCGAGGACTCCTCGGTGACCGCCACCATCGCGCTGGCCTCGATCGACACGGGCAACAAGGACCGGGACGCCCATGTGGTCTCGTCGGACCTGCTCGACGTCGACAAGCGCCCGGCGATGACGTTCCGCTCGACCCGGATCGAGGGCACGGGCGAGGAGTGGGTCATGGCGGGCGAGCTGACCATCGGTGAGGTCACCAGGCCGGTGACGCTGGACGTGGAGTTCGGCGGCGTCGAGGGCTTCCCCGGCCAGGGGCCGCGGCACGCGGGGTTCGAGGCGTCGGGCGAGATCCGCCGCGGCGACTTCGGGCTCGACTTCGCCCCGGGGCTGCTCGGCGAGGTCGTCAAGATCCAGCTGGACATGCAGTTCCTGGAGCCGTCCGCGGAGCAGTGAGCGGGCCGTAGAGCGGTGAGCAGAGCGCGGAGCGGTGAGCAGAGCGCGGAGCAATGAGCAAGGGCGCTGCGTGCGTCGCGCGCGGAGCCGCTCCGAGCGGCCCGGTCTCAGCGGTCCGTGAACACCCCGTGCCGTCCCGCCCCCGCGGCGAAGCGCGCGGCGCCCTCCGCCGCGTCGGCCAGGGAGCGCAGCCCGTGGCCCCACTCGACCCGCATCGCCTGCTCCTCGGGCAGACCGCCCTGTTCGAGGACGGCGAGCCGGTCGTGGCGCAGACAGGTCTGCGGGAACGCGGCGATCTCCGCGGCGAGGCGCTCGGCCGCGGCGCGCGAGGCCCCCGGCGGCACGGTCCGGTTGACCAGGCCCATGCCGAGCGCCTCCGCGGCGCCCACGGACCGGCCGGTCAGGATCAGGTCCAGCGCGCGGCCCTCGCCGATCAGGCGGGGCAGCCGCACCGTCCCGCCGTCGATGAGCGGCACGCCCCAGCGGCGGCAGAACACCCCGAGGACGGCGTCGTCCTCGGCGACGCGCAGGTCGCACCAGAGGGCGAGTTCGAGACCGCCCGCGACGGCGTGGCCGGAGATCGCCGCGATCACGGGCTTGGACAGGCGCATGCGGGTGGGGCCCATGGGGCCGTCGCCGTCGTCGGTGTCCTCGGTCACGTCGTTGCCGTCCGGGGTGCCGATGGCCTTGAGGTCGGCGCCCGCGCAGAACGTTCCGCCCTCGCCCCACAGGACGGCGACGGAGGCGTCCGGGTCGGCTTCGAAGGCACGGAAGGCGTCGGCGAGCGCGCGGGCGGTGGGTCCGTCGACGGCGTTCCGCGCGGCGGGGCGGGACAGCACGACGGTGGTGACGGGGCCTGCGCGTTCGCTGCGTACGGGCATGAGGCAAGCCGACCACGGGAACCGGGCGCCGGACAAGGGCGTGTTCGGGCCGCCGGTCCGCGCCCGCGTGACCTCCACGCAAAGCGCCCCGCCCCCGGTGCGAGGCGGGGCGGGGCGCTGCGGCCGTGCGGATGGGCCGTGCCCTTGAGTCGTACTCGTGGGTCGTACCCGTGGGTCGTACCCGTGGGTCGTACCCGTCGGTCAGGCCTTGCGGGCCCGTGCCGTCTTCTTGGCGGCGGCCTTCTTCGGAGCGGCCTTCTTGGTGGCGGCCGTCTCCTTCGTAGCCGCGGCCTTCTTGGCGGCCGTCTTCTTGGCGGCGGTACCCGCCTTAGCCGTGGCCGTCTTGGCCGTGCCCGCCTTGGCCGTGGCCGTCTTCTTCGTGGCCGTGGCGCTCGCCGCGACCGCCTTCTTGGCGGCCGACTTCCTCGCCGGGGCCTTCTTGGCCTGCGCGCGGCCCTGCGAGGGCAGTGCGTCGCTGATCCGGTCCGCCGAGATGATGTCCCGCAGGAACTTGCCGGTGTGGCTCGTCGGCACCCCCGCGACCTCCTCGGGCGTGCCCTCGGCGACGACCAGGCCGCCGCCGTTGCCCCCCTCGGGGCCCATGTCGACGACCCAGTCCGCGGTCTTGATCACGTCGAGGTTGTGCTCGATGACGATGACCGTGTTGCCCTTGTCGACCAGGCCGGACAGGACCGTGATCAGCTTGCTGATGTCCTCGAAGTGCAGACCGGTGGTCGGCTCGTCCAGGACGTACACGGTCCGGCCGGTGGACCGCTTCTGGAGCTCGGAGGCCAGCTTCACGCGCTGGGCCTCGCCGCCGGAGAGCGTGGGCGCCGACTGGCCGAGGCGCACGTACCCGAGGCCGACGTCGTTGAGCGTCTTCAGGTGACGGGCGATGCCGGGCACCGCCTCGAAGAAGGACAGCGCCTCCTCGATCGGCATGTCCAGGACCTCGGCGATGGACTTGCCCTTGTAGTGGACGTCCAGCGTCTCGCGGTTGTAGCGCGCGCCGTGGCAGACCTCGCACGGCACGTACACGTCCGGGAGGAAGTTCATCTCGATCTTGATGGTGCCGTCGCCGGAGCAGTTCTCGCAGCGGCCGCCCTTGACGTTGAAGGAGAAGCGCCCGGGGAGGTAGCCGCGGACCTTCGCCTCCATCGTCTCCGCGAAGAGCTTGCGGACGTGGTCGAAGACTCCGGTGTACGTCGCCGGGTTCGACCGCGGGGTGCGGCCGATCGGCGACTGGTCGACGTGCACGACCTTGTCGACGAGGTCGTCGCCCTCCACGCGTGTGTGGCGGCCGGGGACGGACCGGGCGCCGTTCAGCTCGCGGGCCAGGTGCGTGTACAGGATGTCGTTCACGAGCGTCGACTTGCCCGAGCCCGAGACGCCCGTGACGGCCGTGAGGACACCGAGCGGGAAGGAGACGTCGATGTCCTGGAGGTTGTTCTCCCGGGCACCGTGCACCGTCAGCTGACGGGTGGGGTCCGCGGGGCGGCGCAGGTCCGGCACCGGGATGGACTTCTTGCCCGACAGGTACTGCCCGGTGATCGACTTGTCGTTGGCGAGCAGCTCCTTCATGGAGCCGCTGTGCACGACCTTGCCGCCGTGCTCGCCCGCGCCGGGGCCGATGTCCACGACCCAGTCGGCGACCTTGATGGTGTCCTCGTCGTGCTCGACGACGATCAGGGTGTTGCCCATGTCGCGCAGGCGGACGAGGGTCTCGATCAGGCGGTGGTTGTCGCGCTGGTGGAGGCCGATGGACGGCTCGTCCAGGACGTAGAGCACGCCGACCAGGCCGGAACCGATCTGGGTGGCCAGGCGGATGCGCTGGGCCTCGCCTCCGGAGAGGGTGCCCGCGGCGCGGTTCAGCGACAGGTAGTCCAGGCCGACGTCGACCAGGAACCGCAGCCGCTCGTTGACCTCCTTGAGGACGCGCTCGGCGATCTTCTTGTCGCGGGCGCCCAGCCTCAGCTCGGCGAGGAAGTCCGCGCAGTCGCTGATGGACATCGCCGAGACCTCGGCGATGGACTTCCCCATGACCGAGACGGCCAGCACGATCGGCTTGAGGCGCGTGCCCTCACAGGTGGGGCAGGGCACCTCGCGCATGTAGCCCTCGAAGCGCTCGCGGCTCGCGTCGCTCTCGGCCTCGCTGTGGCGGCGCTTGACGAAGGGCACGGCGCCCTCGAAAGCGGTGGTGTAGACCCGCTCTCGACCGTACCGGTTGCGGTAGCGGACCTCGATCTGGGTCTTGTGGCCGTACAGGAGGGCCTTCTTGGCGCGCTGCGGCAGGCCGGCCCAGGGCATGTCGGTGGAGAAGCCGAGGGCGTCGGCGAGCGCACCGACGAGCCGTCCGAAGTAGTCCTTGGTGTGGCCGTGCGACCAGGGGTGGATGGCGCCCTCGTCGAGCGACTTGTCCTCGTCCGGGACGATCAGCTCGGGGTCGACCTCCATGCGGGTGCCGATGCCCGTGCAGTCGGGGCAGGCGCCGAAGGGCGAGTTGAAGGAGAAGGAACGGGGCTCCAGCTCCTCGAAGGACAGGTCGTCGTAGGGGCAGTAGAGGTGCTCCGAGTACATGCGCTCGCGCTCGGGGTCGTCCTCGGGGAGGTCGACGAAGTCGAGCACGACCATGCCCGCGGAGAGGCCGAGGGCGGTCTCCACGGAGTCGGTCAGGCGGCGCTTGGCGGAGTCCTTCACCGTGAGGCGGTCGATGACCACCTCGATGGTGTGCTTCTCCTGCTTCTTGAGCGTGGGCGGCTCGGAGAGCTGGATCGTCTCGCCGTCGACCCGGGCGCGGCTGTAGCCCTTGGTCTGCAGGTCGGCGAAGAGGTCGACGAACTCGCCCTTGCGCTCGCGGACCAGCGGGGACAGGACCTGGAAACGGCTGCCCTCGGGCAGCTCGAGGACCTTGTCCACGATGGCCTGCGGCGACTGCCGGGAGATGGGCCGGCCGCACTCGGGACAGTGCGGCTTGCCGATGCGCGCGAAGAGCAGGCGCAGGTAGTCGTAGACCTCGGTGATCGTGCCGACCGTCGAGCGCGGGTTGCGCGAGGTCGACTTCTGGTCGATGGAGACCGCCGGGGAGAGGCCCTCGATGAAGTCGACGTCGGGCTTGTCCATCTGGCCGAGGAACTGCCGGGCGTACGAGGAGAGGGATTCGACGTAGCGCCGCTGGCCCTCGGCGAAGATCGTGTCGAACGCGAGCGAGGACTTGCCCGACCCGGAGAGACCGGTGAACACGATGAGGGAGTCACGCGGGAGGTCGAGCGAGACGTTCTTGAGATTGTGCTCGCGCGCGCCACGGACGATGAGACGGTCGGCCACGCCGGTCCGCACCTTTCTTGAGAGTGGTGACAGGGGCAGAACCCCGTCGTTCACAGACTAGGGCGAGCCACTGACAACGCCGGGCTGCTTCCCTGCTTCACAACAAACCCGGACCTTCAAGAATGCCCGAAGCCGTCCTCGACCATATAGCACGTGCATTCGATTTGCGGGCCACCTCCGGCACCTTCACCCGAACGTGTGGCGCGGCTATCGTCGGACGCATGATTGATCATGTGCGCGACCTGGCGTCTGTACGTGACGCGACCGACCGACTGCTCACCGCAGCGGCGAAACTGAACAACGATTCGACCGCCGAGCCGTCACGGCTCCCGGGCTGGACCAGGGGCCATGTCCTCGCCCACCTCGCGCGGAACGCCGACGCGCTGGTGAACGTGCTGGCGGGCCGGCCGATGTACGCCAGCGCCGGGTCGCGGGACACGGACATCGAGCGGGATGCCCCTCGGGCGCTCGCCGCGCAGCTGGCCGACGTGCGGGAGAGCGGGGCGCGGTTGGAGGCGCAGGCCGCGGTCCCCGCCGACTGGTCCCGCACGGTCACCCTGCGCAACGGAGTCACCGACTCCGCGTCGCGGGTGCCGTTCCGGCGGTGGGTCGAGGTCGAGCTGCACCACGTGGATCTCGGCATCGGGTACGAGCTGGAGGACCTGCCCGCGGAGTTCGCGCAGCGGGAGATCACGTTCCTGACGGCCCGCTTCTCGGGGAACGCCGACGTGCCGCCCGTCCTGGTCAAGGACGGCACGCACGCGTGGAGCACCGGCCGGGAAGGCACCCCCGAGATCACCGTCTCCGGGTCCGCGGCCGACCTGGTGGGCTGGCTCGCGGGCCGCCGCGACGGCTCCGCGCTCACGGCCGAAGGCGGCCTCCTGCCCGCCCTGCCCCCGCTATAGGCTGGCGCACATGACGTACAGCGGAGCGGTGAAGGTCGGCGGCGGCGCGGACGTGCACGAGCTGCAGGATCTGATGATCTCGAAGGTCGCGGTCGGCCCGATGGACAACAACGCCTACCTGCTGCGCTGCCGGGCCACCGGCGAGCAGCTGCTGATCGACGCGGCGAACGACGCCGAGACGCTGCTGACGCTGATCGGTGACGACGGCATCGCGTCCGTCGTCACCACGCATCAGCACGGCGACCACTGGCAGGCCCTCGACGCCGTCGTGTCGGCCACCGGCGCGCGGACCTACGCGGGCCGCGAGGACGCCTCGGGGATCCCCGTCGCCACGGACGTCCCGGTCGACGACGGCGACACGATCACGGTGGGCCGCGTCACGCTCACCGCACGGCACCTGGTGGGCCACACCCCGGGCTCGATCGCGCTGGTCTACGACGACCCGCACGGCCACCCGCACGTGTTCACCGGCGACTGCCTCTTCCCGGGCGGGGTCGGCAACACGTGGCAGGACCCCGAGGCCTTCGCGAGCCTGATCGACGACGTCGAGTCGAAGATCTTCGGGGCGCTGCCCGACGAGACGTGGGTCTATCCCGGCCACGGCGGCGACACGACGCTCGGCGCCGAGCGTCCGCAGCTCGGCGAGTGGCGCGCGCGGGGCTGGTGACGAAGAGGTCCGGTCAGCCAGGGGTACGCGTCACGCTCCGGCGGCGATCAGCGCCGCCACCCGCTCCACCGCGAACGCGTACCCCTGCACACCGCACCCGGCGATGACGCCGTCGGCGCGCTGCGAGACGTAGCTGTGGTGCCGGAACGCCTCGCGCTGGTGGATGTTGGAGATGTGCACCTCCAACACCGGCATCCCGTCACAGGTGTTGAGCGCGTCCAGGATCGCGACGGACGTGTGGGAGTAGGCCGCGGGGTTGATGACGATGCCCGCGTGGTGCTCGCGCGCCTCGTGGATCCAGTCGACCAACTCGCCCTCGTGGTTGCTCTGTCGCAGGTCCACGGTCCCGCCGTGCGCGGCGGCAGCCCCGGCGCACAGGGCCTCGACGTCGGCGAGGGTGTCGGTGCCGTAGATCTCGGGCTGGCGGCGGCCGAGGAGGTTCAGGTTCGGGCCGTTCAGGATCATGATCGGGGCGGTGGCGAGGCTGCGCGTCATAAGGGAGGTCTATCACGCCTCCCGCGCGCGGGACGCGGCCCGGCGCACGCGCTCACGCCCGCCGAAAGCCGGATGCGCTCCCCGCGGCGCCCGCCTGCTCTCGCATCATGATCGTCGAACCCGTGTACCCGCCGAAGCCCTCGCCCGGCGACCGCATCGCCGCGCTCTCCCCCTCCGCCGGGCTGCCCGCACTCTTCCCGCTCCCCTACGAGCCGGGCCTGCGGCGGCTGCGCGAGGAGTTCGGGCCGGAACCCGTCGAGTACCCGACGACCAGGAAGCTGGGCGCGACGCCCGAGGGGAGGGCCGGCGACCTCCACGCGGCGTTCGCCGATCCGACGTAACCAACCGTCACTGTGGGTAGTTGGCGTGGCATGCGCCGAACCGAACCACCGTCACTGCCCCGGCTCGCGGCCGCCTCGCTCGTCGGGACCGCCATCGAGTTCTACGACTTCTTCCTCTACGGGACGGCCGCGGCGCTGGTCCTCGGACCGCTGTTCTTCCCCACGTTCTCGCCGCTGGCGGGCACGCTCGCCGCCTTCGCGACCTTCGGGGTCGGCTTCGTCGCGCGGCCGCTGGGCTCCGTCCTCTTCGGGCACATCGGCGACCGGCACGGACGCCGGCCCGTGCTCATCGGCTCGCTGCTGCTCACCGGGGTCGCCACGGTCGCGGTCGGCTGCGTCCCGGCGTACGACTCGCTCGGGATCGCCGCTCCCCTGCTCCTGCTCGCGCTGCGCTTCGTGCAGGGGCTCGGGCTCGGCGGCGAGTGGGGCGGTGCCGTGCTGCTGACCGCCGAGCACGCGCCGGCCGAGCGCCGGGGGCTGTGGGCGAGCTTCCCGCAGATCGGCCCCTCGGTCGGCTTCCTCCTGGCCAACGGCATCATGCTGGTCCTGTCGGCGGCACTCACCGACGCGCAGTTCGCCGCCTGGGGGTGGCGGGTGCCGTTCTGGGCGGCGGGACTGCTGGTGGCGGCGGGGCTCGCGCTGCGCACCTCGCTCGCGGAGAGCCCGGACTTCCTGGACCTCGACGAGGGCGAGCGGGCGCGCGTGCCGCTCGCCGAAGTGGTGCGCGGGCACTGGCGCCTGGTTCTGCTGACGGCGGGCGCGCTCGCCTCCGGGTACGCGGTGTTCTACGCGGTGACGACGTGGTCCCTCGCCTACGGCGTGGAGCGGCTGGGGGTGAGCCGCACGGTCATGCTGGCCTGCATCATGGCGGCGGTGGTGGTCAAGGGCTCCCTGACACCGGTGGCGGCGCTGCTCGGCGACCGGTACGGGCGGCGGCCGCTGTGCCTGTTCGGGTGCGCCGCTTCGGTGCTGTGGATGTTCCCGATGATCGCGCTGTTCTCGACCGGTCAGCCGCTGCTGATGTTCGCGGGCTTCCTGGTGGCGCTGATCGCGTTCGTCACGGTGTTCGCCGTGGTCGCCGCGTATCTGCCGGAGCTGTACGAGCCCCGCGTGCGCTGCACCGGGGCCGCCGTCGGCTACAACCTCGGCGGGGTGCTCGGGGGCGCGCTCACCCCGATCGTGGCGACCGCGGTGGCGCACGGGGACGGGACACCGTGGGGCGTGGCCGCGTATCTGACGGCGGTGGCGCTGCTGAGCCTTGGCTGCTTCGCGCTGCTGCCGGAGACACGGCCGGTCAAGGCCGCCGGACCGGTGGCCGCTACGGGGTGACCGCGAGCTCGAGGAACGCCGCGAACAGCACCAGGTGGACGCCGCCCTGCAGGGGCGTGGCCCGGCCCGGCACGACCGTGAGCGTGCCGACGATCACGGTGAGCGCGAGCAGCACCATGTGGGTGGAGCTGAGGCCCAGCACGAGCGGGCCCGACAGCCACACGGAGGCGACGGCGACGGCCGGGATGGTCAGTCCGATGCTGGCCATCGCCGAGCCGAGGGCGAGGTTCAGGCTGGTCTGCACGCGGTCGCGGCGGGTGGCGCGCACGGCCGCGATGGTCTCCGGGAGCAGTACGAGCAGCGCGATGACCACACCGACCACGGCGTGCGGCATGCCGGCGCTCTCCACGCCCGACTCGATCGTCGGGGAGACGCCCTTGGCGAGGCCGACCACGCCGATCAGGGCGAGGGCGAGCAGCCCGAGGCTGAGCAGCGCCTGCCGGGAGGAGGGGCCTTCGGCATGGCTGTCGGCGTCGATGACCTCGCCCTGCTTGGTGATGGGCAGGAAGTAGTCGCGGTGCCGCACGGTCTGGGTGGTCACGAAGATGCCGTAGAGGACGATCGAGGCGATCGCGGCGAAGGTGAGCTGGCCCGTGGAGAACTCGGGGCCCTGCTTGGTGGTGGTGAACGTCGGCAGGACCAGGCAGAGCGTGGCCAGCGTGGCGACGGTCGCGAGGGCGGCGCCGGTGCCCTCGGGGTTGAAGACGGCGGTGCGGTGGCGCAGCGCGCCCACCAGGAGACAGAGTCCGACGATGCCGTTGCAGGTGATCATGACGGCGGCGAAGACGGTGTCCCGCGCGAGGGTGGCGCTTTTGTCGCCGCCGTCGGCCATCAGGGTGACGATCAGCGCCACCTCGATGATCGTCACCGCGACCGCGAGGACGAGTGAGCCGAAGGGTTCACCGACGCGGTGGGCGATCACCTCGGCGTGGTGGACGGCGGCGAGCACCGCTCCGGCGAGGACCAGCGTCACCACGGCGACGAGCACGCCGGGCAGGTCGCGCCCCCAGGTGAGCGCGAGAAGAACGATCGCGAGGATCGGCACCACGGCCGTCCACTGCATGCCGAGCGCCCGGAGCCGAGTGACCATGACTCGATGCTGCCCCGGGCGCCTGGTTGCCGCGACTCGGTGTCTCCCGCCCGGAGCCCCGGGCGGGAGAGGTCACCGTCAGGCCTCGATGCTGTCCTTCTTCGCGTCGTCGGCGCCCTCGGCCGCGGCCTCGGTCTGCTTCTTGGAGGCGATGAGGCTGGTGATGGTGGTGATCACCAGGACACCGCAGATGACGCCGAGCGAGACCGGGATGGAGATCTCGGGGACGTGCACCCCGTTCTCGTGGAGGGCGTGCAGGACGAGCTTCACGCCGATGAAGCCGAGGATCACCGACAGGCCGTAGCTGAGGTGGACCAGCTTCTTGAGCAGTCCGCCGATGAGGAAGTACAGCTGCCGCAGGCCCATCAGGGCGAAGGCGTTGGCGGTGAAGACGATGTACGGGTCCTGGGTCAGGCCGAAGATCGCCGGGATGGAGTCCATCGCGAAGAGGACGTCCGTGGTGCCGATGGCGATCATGACGACCATGAGGGGCGTCATGATCTTCTTGCCGTTCTTACGGATGAAGAGCTTGGTGCCCTCGTACCGGTCGGAGACGCCGAACTTCTTCTCGATGGACTTCAGGAGGCGGTTCTCCTCCCAGTCCTCTTCCTCCTCGTCGGCGCGCGCCTCCTGGATGAGCTTCCAGGCGGTGTAGATCAGGAACGCGCCGAAGATGTAGAAGACCCAGGAGAAGTTGGCGATGACCGCGGCGCCGGCGGCGATGAAGATCGCACGCAGGACGAGGGCGATCAGTACGCCGAACAGCAGCACGCGCTGCTGGAGATGGCTGGGCACCGAGAACTTCGCCATGATCAGGATGAAGACGAAGAGGTTGTCCACGGAGAGGGACTTCTCGGTGATGAAGCCCGCGAAGAACTCGCCGGACGCCTGGCTCTCGCCCGCGACCAGCAGGCCGATGCCGAAGAGCGCCGCGAGGACGATCCAGACGACCGTCCAGATTCCGGCTTCCTTGATCGACACGTCATGGGGCTTGCGCCCGATGAAGAAGTCGACCGCGATCAGGGCACACAGACCAAGAATGGTCGTCACCCAAAGGGTCATTGAAACGTCCACTGCGCCTCCGGCGTCGTACGGCTACTGATCAGCGTCGTCGCTGCCGGAGGTCTCTTCCACCCGAGGCGGTTGCCGCCATGAGTCGGGCCGACGCCCCGGGACCGATGGCGGTCCGTATTGACGGGTACGTCGCAGCCGGGAGTACTCCCCTCCGCAGGTAGAAGCGTACGCGAAATACCAAGCATTGGTAAAGGCCATGGCAAACAAGAGCCAAAAGACCAGGTCAGGGCGGGTCAAAAGTCGCTTTACCGTCAACACCCCGGACGGCTCGGCACGCCGTCCGGGGGCGGGCGCGGCTCCTGGGGCAGTCAGCGTCCGCCGTTGCGACGGGCTGTCGCGACCCGGTCGAGGAGCTGCCGCAGGACCTGGCTACCCGGCGGGAGCTCCGGCGGGTCGTACGTCCACGTGTGGCCGACCCAGGGGTCCGCGAGGTGGTCGTCGGGCACCGGCGTCAGGCGCAGCAGCGCGCGCCACAGCGGGTCGAGCAGCGGGCCGTACTCGGCGGCGTCCTCACGGTCGGCGACCATCATCAGGTGGACGCCGACGGCCGGACCCTCGTCCGCGAGGTAGCGCAACTGGGTCACGGCACGGTCGTCGAAGCCGTGCGGGAAGTCGTTGACGATCAGGAGCTGCTCGGCCGTGTCGAGGTCCGGGGGCAGCGCGTCGGCCGCGCCGCCGCGAACGGCCATCTGGACCAGGTCCACGCGCTGGGTGAGCCGGCCGAGGACCTCCGCGACGCCGGCCGGGCCGGCGGCCGGGGGCCCGGCCAGCACACCGGCCGACACCAGTGGCGCGAGCGCCGCCGTGGCGGCACCCGCCGCGTCGATGACGTGCACCTGGAACTCGCCGGCCGGATAGGCCGCCAGCAGCCGGGCCGCGTGCACGACCGCGGTGTCCACGGCCAGCCTGCGCAGCTCGGTGGAGTCGGTGGCGTGGTTGGTGAGGGCCTTGCCGCTGTCGATCCACAGGCCGCGCTCCAAGGGGAGCCGGACGAGCATCGGGATCCGCAGGTCGACGCGCTCGGGCAGGTGGAGGTCGCCGAGGCGCAGCGCCATGGGGATCTCCATGGGCGCGCGGTAGGCCTGCCAGGCGGGGTTGCTCCACGCCGCGAACGCCGGGGGCAGGGCGGGCTCGACGACGTCGGCCTCGGCGGCGAGCTGGGCGAGGTCGCGGTCGAGGGCGGCCCTGGCCCGGCCGACGAGGTCGGCGTGCTTGGCGCGGGCACTCTCGCGAGCCGCGTCGCCCGCGCCGCCGATGCGGCTGCGCGGGTCGGACAGGACCTTGTCGAGCTCCTGCTCCATGCGGGAGTCGGCGAAGTCGACGGCGCTGCGGTACGCGGCCGTGGTGCGGGCCAGGTCCTCGAACATGCCCCACACCTGGTTGTAGAGCCGCTCCTCCATGGACCAGCCGGTGGCGTCGCCCGCGACGGGCCGGGCGGGCTCACCGGACCTGGCCGGGGGCGCGGTGGGAGCGGGCGGCGGTGGCGCGGTGGTGCGGCGTCCGGGGTGGGTGTAGTCGACGGGGCCCGCGGCGCTCGGCGGGTCCGTGGGGGCGGCGGGGGCGTCGCCGGGCGGTCGGCCCTGGGCCGGACCCGGCCGGCCGGGCGGGGATGTGGGGCGGCCCTGCGGAGGTGCGGGCTGCGGCGCGGTGCTCTCGCCGTGCGCCGGGGCGGCCTCGCCCTGGGGGGCGGTGCGCACCCGGGTGTCGTCGGCGGAGCGGGGCGGGGGCGGGGCGACGGACCGGGCCAGGCCCCGCGCCACCGCCTCGTCGATCGCGCCGGAGAGCTCGCGGGCCTCGGGCAGCCCCTGGTCGGCGAGCAGGTCGGCGAGGCCGCCCGCGTACCCCTGGCCGACGGCGCGGACCTTCCAGGCGCCCTGGCGGCGGTAGAGCTCCAGGGCGACGACGGCGGACTCGGCGTCCAGGTCGGTGACGGTGTAGCTGGCGACCTCGGCACCGTCGAGCGTGGTGACGGCGACGAAGGGGGCGGCGAGGGCGCGGAAACTGGCCGGCCCCCCGACGCCGGCGGGCAGCGCGAGCAGGACGCTGACCCGGTGGACGGCGTCCTGCAGGGCATCGAGGTCCACGGCGAGCCGGTGGTCGGCGGCCGCCTGCCTGGACACTTCGAGACCCGGCAGGGCGGGCGAGCCGGGGTGGGCCACCCACTCCACCGTGCGTACCCTGCCCCGGTCGTCGCCGAGCGTGGCGCCGGCCACGACCGGCGTGCCGGCCGATACGCGGATCTCCAGGCGGTTCCCGGGAAGCGGGTGGTTCTGCCCCCGCACCAGCTCGGCCGTCATCGCCTTGTACCCCCTCGCAGGACTCCCGTCGAGCCCTCGTACTTCGTCTGTACGGACGTGCTGTCAGGTGCGGCGTACGGGCACGCTCACAGGTGCGGCAGGATCGACGGCATCAGGTCCTGGAAGGTGCGGCCGTTGGCGGGGTTGCCGATGGCTGTCATCTGCCAGCCCGGGCCCGCGCGGTGGACCTTCGCCATGATCTGCGCGGTGTACTGGCCGCCGCCGTCCAGGGTGTAGCGCGCGAGCTCCTGGCCGTTGGTCTCGTCCACCAGGCGGCAGAACGCGTTCTGCACCTCCTGGAAGGTCTGGCCGGTGAAGGAGTTCACCGTGAAGACGATCTGGTCGATGTGGACGGGGATCCGCTGGAGGTCCACGAGGATCGCCTCGTCGTCGCCGCCCTGTCCGACGCCGCCCACGAGGTTGTCGCCGGTGTGCCGCACCGAGCCGTCGTCGCTGACCAGGTGACGGAAGAAGACGACGTCCACCGGCTGCTTGTCCGCGAACAGCACCGCCGAGGCGTCCAGGTCGACCTCGCGGGTCCGCGAGCCGAACAGGCCGCGGCGGGGCGCCGCCTGCCACCCGAGTCCCATGCGCACCGCGGTCAGGGCGCCCCCGTCGTCCTTCTGCAGGCTGATGGCCTGACCCTTGGTCATGTTGACCGTCACGCGCTGTCCCCTCTCGAACTGCCTGGGCAACCGCCACTTGCGGTTGCCCAGCACCCTATGCAGTGCGACCTGCGGTGCAGCACTGCGGGCCGCACTTTGTGGCGGTCTTGCAACAGACCGCGCAGTACGCCGCTCCGCCTCCCCGGGGGAGGTTCCAGGGCCCGTACCTACGCCTGGCCCGCCTCCCTCATCTGCCGCAGTTCCTTCTTCATCTCCGACACCTCGTCGCGCAGCCGGGCGGCGATCTCGAACTGCAGGTCGGCGGCGGCCGCGCGCATGCGCTCGGTCATCTCCTCGATCTGCTCGGCCAGTTCGGCGGCGGGGCGGTCGGTCGGGACGGTCTCCGCGCCCTTCTTGCCCTTGGCCTTGGACGCGGTCGCCTTGCCGGCCTTGGCCGTCTCGCCGCCGAGCGAGGGCACCGGCGCCTTGGCGCCCTTGCCCGCCTTCGGCTTGCGGTAGTCGGAGCCGAGGAGCTCCTCGGTGTCGACCTCTTCGCGCGCGATGGCCGACACGATGTCGTTGATCTTCTTGCGCAGGGGCTGCGGGTCGAGGCCCCGCTCCGTGTTGTACGCGATCTGCTTCTCCCGGCGACGGTTGGTCTCGTCGATGGCCTTCTCCATGGCCGGGGTGATCTTGTCGGCGTACATGTGGACCTGGCCCGAGACGTTGCGCGCGGCGCGGCCGATGGTCTGGATCAGGGAGGTCCCGGAGCGCAGGAAGCCCTCCTTGTCGGCGTCGAGGATCGCCACCAGGGAGACCTCGGGCAGGTCGAGGCCCTCTCGGAGGAGGTTGATGCCGACCAGCACGTCGTACTCGCCGGCCCGCAGCTCGCGCAGGAGCTCGACACGGCGCAGGGTGTCGACGTCGCTGTGCAGGTAGCGGACCTGGATGCCCAGTTCCAGGAAGTAGTCGGTGAGGTCCTCGGCCATCTTCTTGGTGAGCGTGGTGACCAGGACGCGCTCGTCCTTCTCGGTGCGCATACGGATCTCGTGCACCAGGTCGTCGATCTGGCCCTCGGTGGGCTTGACGACGACCTCGGGGTCGACGAGGCCGGTGGGGCGGATGATCTGCTCGACGAAGCCGTCGCCGCGCGAGAGCTCGTACTTCCCCGGGGTCGCCGAGAGGTAGACGGTCTGGCCGATGCGGCCGAGGAACTCCTCCCACTTCAGCGGGCGGTTGTCCAGCGCGGAGGGCAGCCGGAAACCGTGGTCGACCAGGGTGCGCTTGCGGGAGGCGTCGCCCTCGTACATCGCGCCGATCTGGGGAACCGTGACGTGCGACTCGTCCAGGACGAGGAGGAAGTCGTCGGGGAAGTAGTCGATGAGGGTGTTCGGCGCGGAGCCGGGCTCGCGGCCGTCGAAGTGCATCGAGTAGTTCTCCACGCCGGAGCAGGAGCCGATCTGGCGGAGCATCTCCAGGTCGTATGTCGTGCGCATGCGCAGACGCTGGGCCTCCAGCATCTTGCCCTGCTTCTCCAGCTCGGCGAGGCGCTCGGCGAGCTCCTTCTCGATGCCGTTGACCGCCTTCTCCATGCGCTCGGGGCCCGCCACGTAGTGCGAGGCGGGGAAGACGTACAGGTGGTCGTCGTCGCTGATGACCTCGCCGGTGAGCGGGTGGAGGGTGGAGAGCGCCTCGATCTCGTCGCCGAACATCTCGATGCGGACGGCCAGCTCCTCGTAGACCGGGAAGATCTCGATGGTGTCGCCGCGCACGCGGAAGGTGCCGCGGGTGAACGCCAGGTCGTTGCGCGCGTACTGGATGTCGACGAAGCGGCGCAGGAGCTGGTCCCGGTCGATCTCGTCGCCGACCTTGAGCGGGACCATGCGGTCCACGTACTCCTGCGGGGTGCCGAGGCCGTAGATGCAGGAGACCGAGGCGACCACGACGACGTCGCGGCGGGTCAGCAGCGAGTTCGTCGCGGAGTGGCGCAGGCGCTCGACCTCCTCGTTGATCGAGGAGTCCTTCTCGATGTAGGTGTCGGACTGCGGGACGTACGCCTCGGGCTGGTAGTAGTCGTAGTACGAGACGAAGTACTCCACCGCGTTGTTCGGCAGGAGCTCGCGGAACTCGTTCGCCAGCTGGGCGGCCAGCGTCTTGTTCGGCGCCATCACCAGGGTGGGGCGCTGGAGCTTCTCGATCATCCACGCGGTGGTGGCCGACTTGCCGGTGCCGGTCGCGCCGAGGAGGACGACGTCCTTCTCACCTGCGCGCACGCGCCGGTCCAGCTCGGCGATGGCCGCCGGCTGGTCACCGCTGGGCTGGTACGGGCTGACGACCTCGAAAGGTGCCACCGTGCGTTCGATCTTGGATACGGGCCGCATGGAAACCACCGTACGACCCCGCACTGACAACCGGGCGGGATCGGCCGCCCGGCGGCGTCCCTGGCCGGGTCAGGACGGGGTCACCAGTTCTGCGGGGTGCGGGAGCCGGGGCGGGTGCGAGGGCGGGGCCTGGTCCGGCGGCGGGCCGCGGGCACGTGCCGGTCGCCCGAGCGCGGGACCGGGTAGGACTGCCGGCTGCGGGAGCCGTTCGCGGAGTTCCTGACATCCGCCTGGCCGCCCATCACCATGAGCGGGTCGAACATCACGATCACGCCCGCCAGGACCAGGAAGGCGAGCGGCCCGATCATCATGGGCGCGAGGATCTCGGCGGGCGAGTCACCGGGCGGCGCGGCGCCCGAGCCGTGCAGATGGACGCTGAGCCCGGCCATCCCCATGTAGTGCATGCCGCTCACGGCCAGGCCCATGACGAGGCTCGCGCCCAGGCTCCACAGGAAGCCCCTGACCTGCCCCGCGGCCCAGAGCGCCGCGGTGGCCGCGACCATGGCGATCACGACGGACGCGGCCACGGTCAGGGTGTTGTACTCCAGCGTCCCGCGAAGGCGCATACCGGCCATTCCCAGGTAGTGCATCGAGGCGACACCGAGTCCGGTGACCGTTCCGCCGGTGAAGAGGGCGGTGCCGGTGGCGCCGCGGTAGCCGACGATGAAGATGCCGACACCGACCATGACGATGGCGACGGCGAGGCTCGCGAAGGTCAGCGCCTTGTCGTAGTGGATCGGGGCCTCCTCGACGCTGAAGCCCATCATCGCGATGAAGTGCATGGTCCAGATCCCGGACCCGATCGCGGCCGAGCCGAGCGCCAGCCAGCCGGGCCGCCAGGAGTGCGCGACGAGCAGCGATCTGGTCGTGCAGCGCAGTCCGAGCGCTCCTCCCAGACAGGCCATGAGATAGGCCACCACCGGTGTGACGACTCCGTAGCTGAACCCGTCGACCGTGCCCTGCATGCGCGGTAGCCCTTCCTCCTGTTGTGCCCAAATGCCACTGAAACGTCCCGTTCACCCCCCGCCGACCGCCATCTGAAAGGCCGTCGGCTGAGGCAGAGAGTAAAGCTCACGCCGGAACGTACGAACGATTTTCCGGCAAAGAATCGCCGTCCCCACGCGCGGGGTCCTCGACTTTGATGACTCCGTTCAACCTGTGGCCATCCTGCACCTGTCTCCCGTTGGCCGCGGACTGTCACTCTCATCCGGTCCGCGATCTCACGACGCGAGGAGTACCCGTGTACGCACGTGCTGCCGCCACCACCGTCGCCCTCTTCGGAGCCGGTGCACTCGTCCTCCCGACCGCCACCGCCACGGCGCGTCCCCACACGGCGCCGAGCACCGCCCGGCACGACAGGCCGGTGGTCGTCGCGCACCGCGGCGCCTCCGCCTACGCCCCCGAGAACACCTTCGCGGCCATAGACAAGGCCCGCGACATGGGGTTCCGCTGGGTCGAGAACGACGTCCAGCGGACCAAGGACGGCGAACTGGTGATCGTGCACGACGACACCCTGACGCGCACGACCGACGTCGAGCAGGTCTTCCCCGACCGTGCCCCCTGGAAGGTCAAGGACTTCACGGCCGCGGAGATCGCGAAGCTCGACGCGGGCAGCTGGTTCGGCCCCCGGTACGCGGGGCAGCGCGTCCCCACCCTGAAGCAGTACATGCGGCGCGTGTCGCACAACCACCAGAATCTGGTCTTCGAGTTCAAGAAGCCCGAGCTGTACCCGGGCATCGAGAAGGAGGGCCTGCGGGTCCTGCGCGACACGGGCTGGCTGAACAAGCACCACGTCAAGAGCAAGCTCGTCATCCAGAGCTTCAGCGCGGACAGCGTGAAGAAGGTGCACGAGCTGCGGCCCGACGTGAAGACCGGCTTCCTCGGCACCCCCGCGGCCGCCGACCTGCCCCGGTACGCGCGGTTCGCCGACCAGATCAACTCGACGCACACGTCCATCTCGGCCGACTACGTCTCCGCGATCCACCGGCTCAAGGGTCCGCACGGCAAGCCGCTGGAAATCTTCACGTGGACCGTCAACGACGGCCCGAGCGCGGTCCGCGCGGCGGGCTTCGGCGTGAACGGGATCATCACCAACACCCCCGACGTCGTCCGCAAGGCGCTGCGCGACGGCTGACGGGCCCCGGAGACTGGCGAGCCCGGAGGGTGTGGCCGGTCCACGGGCGGGCGGCCGGGCGGACCGTCCGGCCGCGGCCGTCCCGCCGCGTTGTCAGTGGCCGCCCGTACGGTGGTCGGCATGAACGCCACTGCGCAGGACCAGCGTGCGGCCGTGTGGGCCGTCGTCGACAGCGACATCGGTCCGCTGCTGCTCGCCGCGACCGGTGAAGGGCTGATCACCGTGGCCTTCCACGCCACTCCCGCGGTGCGCGACAAGACCCTGGAGCGGCTCGGCTCCCGCCTGGGGACCGAGCCGGTCCACGCGCCGGATTCTCCCCTGCTCGCCGAGCCGATACGCCAGCTCGCCGAGTACTTCGCGGGCGGGCGCCACCGCTTCGAGCTGCCGCTCGACTGGTCCCTGGTCTCCGGGTTCAACCGCCAGGTGCTGCGCGAGCTCGACTCCGGCGTGCCCTACGGCTCCGTGGTGGGGTACGGCGACCTGGCCCACCGGGTCGGCCAGCCGGGCGCGGCCCAGGCCGTGGGCCTCGCGATGGGCGCCAATCCCCTGCCGGTGGTGGTGGCGTGCCACCGCGTGGTGGAGCGCGACGGCGGGATCGGCGGTTTCGGCGGCGGCCTGGAGACCAAGCGGCAGCTGCTCGCCCTGGAGGGAGTGCTTCCGCAGCCGCTGTTCTGACGCCCGCACCGGCACGGGTGGGCGAGCGGGCCGTGCGCGGGGAGGGCGGCCCGGTTTCCGCGCGGCCATGTTTCCCGCGTGCGAACGCCCTGACACACTGCGTCAGTGACTTCGACCGTCGACGCCCCTGACATACCCGCGCCGGAGGCGCTGCCCGCGCTGCGCCGCCGCACGAACGCGGTACTGATCGCCAGTCAGATACTGGGCGGGCTCGGCGTGCCGATCGGCATCGCCCTGGCGCCGATGCTCGCGACCGACGTGAGCGGGACGGAGGCGCTGTCCGGCCTCGCGCCGACCGCGTCCGTGGCGGGCACCGCCCTGCTCTCGCTGCCGCTCGCCGCGCTGATGAACTCGCGCGGGCGGCGCGCCGGCCTCGTCCTCGCGTACGTGATCGGCGCGCTGGGCGGCGGACTCGTGGTGCTCGCCTCGGTCGTCGAGAGCTTCGCCCTGCTGCTGCTCGGCATGGCGGCCTTCGGCGCGGGCTCGCTGGCCACGCTGCAGGCGCGGTTCGCCGCGGCGGACCTCGCCGAGCCCGACCGGCGCGGGAGGGCCATCTCGCACGTCGTCTGGGCCACCACCATCGGCTCCGTCCTCGGGCCGAACATCTCCGCGCCCGCGAGCCGGGTCTTCACCGACACCTCCATCCCCGAGGAGGCCGGTCCGTTCCTCTTCGCGGCGGGGATCTTCGCGGTGGCCGCGCTGGTGGTGGCGGTCCTGCTGCGGCCCGATCCGCTGCTCACCGCCCGTGCGATGGCGCCGGAGGAGAGCGGGACCGCGCAGAGTCGTTCGCTGAAGGCGGGGATCGCCGCGGTGGCCGCTTCGCCGATGGCCCGGCTCGCCCTGGTCACGGTGGCCGCCTCGCACACCGTGATGGTCTCGATCATGGTGATGACCCCGGTCGACCTGGGGCACCACGGCGCGAGTCTGCAGCTGGTCGGCCTGGTCATCAGCGGTCACATCGCGGGCATGTACGCGTTCTCGCCGGTGATGGGGTGGCTGGCCGACCGGTTCGGCAGGCTCTCGGTGATCGGCCTCGCGGTGGGGCTGCTCTGCTGCGCCGCGCTGCTCGCCGGTACGGCGGGGCCCAGCCACGGCCAGACCGCCGCCGGGCTCTTCCTGCTGGGCCTCGGCTGGTCCGCGGGGCTGGTCTCCGGCTCGGCGCTGCTCACCGACTCGGTGCCGCAGCCCGCCCGGGCCGCCGTGCAGGGCCTGTCGGACCTGACGATGAACGCGGCGGCGGGCATCGGCGGCGCCGCCGCGGGCCTGATCGTCGCAAGGGCGAGCTACGGCTGGCTCAACCTCGTCGGCGTCTGCGTGCTGCTGCCGATGGCCGCGCTCGCCGTCCACCGGGCGGTCAAGAAGACCTGACGGACGGCCCCGCCGAGACGTCACGCGGTCACGGGAGCGTGATGTGGTACGCCTTGCGCAGCGTCTCGTGGACGGTCCAGGTGGTGCGGTCGCCCTCGCGCAGCACGGCGGCGTCGCCGGGACCGACCTCCAGGGTGTCGCCGCCCTCGACCGCGACGGTGGCGCGGCCGCTGACGACCACGAAGAGCTCGTTGGCCTCCGTGTCGGTGACCACGCCCGGCGTGATCTGCCAGATGCCGCGCAGCTGCTTGCCGTCGGCCGATTCCCAGAGCACCTTGCCGGTCACCACCGGGGCGCCGGAGACGATCTGCGCCGGGTCGAGCGGCTCGATCTCCAGCTCGACGTCCGGAATATGCACGGCAAAAGACGCGACAGACTGATCATTTGTAGTCATGGCCGGTCACCCTAGCCGGGACTTCGAAGGCACCGCGGCAGGGGTCGCCTTCTGCTCCCGGCCGGTTCGAAGCCGCCTCGAACTCGACCCCGCGGGTTTGGCGGGCCGCCCCGGCCGCCAGGGATGAGGGGAGACCCGACAGGCAGGAGGCAGGCCCGTGCTGGTGGTGTCCGACGAGGTGCAGAAAGCTGTCGCGGAGCGACTCCCCGTGGTGGCCCTGGAGTCCACGATCATCGCGCACGGCCTTCCGCGCCCGCGCAATCTCCAGGTCGCCGAGGAGCTCGAAGAGGTCGTACGGGCGCAGGGCGCCGTTCCCGCCACGATCGCCGTGCTGGACGGACACCCTCATGTCGGCCTGGACAAGGAGCAGTTGAAGCGGGTCGCGAACGAGGACGGCATCCGCAAGCTGGGCCACCGCGATCTGCCGCTCGCCGTCGCGACCGGCGCGAGCGGGGCGACGACGGTGTCGGCGACGGCGCTCCTCGCCGCGCGCGCGGGTGTGCGGGTGTTCGCCACGGGCGGGCTCGGCGGGGTGCACCGGCAGTGGACACGGGCGCAGGACGAGTCGGCCGACCTGGGGCTGCTCGCCCGCACCCGGATCACCGTGGTGTGCGCGGGCGTCAAGTCGATCCTGGACGTGCCGGCGACGCTGGAGCGCCTGGAGACGCTGGGCGTCGCGGTGGCGGGATACGGGACCGACCGCTTTCCCGGCTTCTACCTCGCCGACTCCGGACACCCGGTGGACTGGACGCTGCGTGCGCCCGGGGAGGTCGCGGAGGTGATGCGGGCCCAGGACGCCCTCGACGCGCCGGACTCGGCGCTGATCGTGGCCAATCCGGTGCCGAGCGACAGACAGCTCGACCCCGCGCTGCACGCGCGCGTGCTCGCCGAGGCACTGGAGTCGTGCGAGGAGCGGGGCATCACGGGCCAGGCGATCACCCCGTTCCTGCTGGAGGAACTGGTGCGGCGCAGCGGAGGCGCGTCCCTGGAGGCCAACCTCGCCGCGGTCCGCGGCAACACGCGCCTCGCGGGACGGATCGCGTCGGCCTGGGCCGGACGGTGACGGTGAGGGCCGGCGCCCTGCTGGTCGTCGGGGACGTCGTGACGGACATCGTCGCCCGGCACCGTACGGCGCTCGCGTCCGGCACCGACACGGCCGCCGTCATCCGGACGGTTCCGGGCGGCGCGGGCGCCAACGTGGCGTGCTGGGCGGCGTATTGGGGCCGGTCGGACGTACGTCTCCTCGGCCGGGTCGGCGCCGACGCGGCCGCGTGGCACGAGGCCGCGCTCACCCGCGCGGGGGTGCGGTCCCGGCTGGTCGTCGATGCGGGGGCCTCGACGGGCACGGTGATCTGCCTGGTGGACGGGGGCGCGGCGGCCGAGCGGACGTTCCTCACGGACAGCGGTGCCGCGCTGCGGCTCTCCCCCGCCGACGTCTCGCCCGAACTGCTCGACGGTGTGGCCCTGCTGCACCTCTCCGGCTACCTGTTCTTCGCCGAGCCCGGCCGGGCGGCGGCCCGTGCGGCGCTGACGGCCGCCCACGCGCGGGGCGTTCCGGTGAGCGTGGATCCCGCGTCGGCGGGGTTCCTCGCGGAGACGGGCGCGGAGCGGTTCCTGTCGGCGGTGGACGGGGTCGGCACGCTCCTGCCGAGCCGGGACGAGGCGGAACTGCTCACCGGACTGTCCGACCCGGCGGACGCGGCGGCCGAGTTGAGCCACCGCTTCCCCGCGGTGGTCGTCAAACTCGGCGCCGAGGGCGCGCTGGTGGCACGGGAGGGTGAGGTGCTGGGCCGGGCCCCCGCGGAGCACGCGCGCGTGCACGACTCGACGGGCGCGGGCGACGCGTTCACCGGAGCGTTCCTCGCCGCCCGGCTCGACGGGGCGGACCTCCGCGAGGCGGCGGCAGCGGGGTGCCGGGCGGGGGCGCGGGCCGTGGAACTGGTCGGCGGCAGACCGCCGGGGCCGGACGCGGCGGCGTGAGGGGCGGGAGGGCGCGGCGGTGCGGGCGGGCGGGCCGGATGCGGGTGCCTCGGGAAGAGGACGGCGGCAAAGGAGCAGCCAGGCCGCAGTGGCGTGGACCGGGCCGTCCCACGCCGCCAGTTGGGCCGCTCCACGCCCCCCGCGCCGCCTGCCGGCCCTCCACCACGAGGCCACCAGCCCCGCCCCCGTACCCTTTACGCCTTCCGCCCCCACGTGGAGATCAGCGGTGGAGTCGCCAGGTCCAGCGTGCCCGACGCGACGTTCGTCAGGTGGAGGTCGATGTCCTCCGACGTGACCAGGCCCGCGGCGGTGAGGTCGGGGCGGAGGTGCTGGAACGTCGCGGTCTCCAGAGCCGCGCTCGCCGGTGAGGCGAGCGGGAAGTACACGTCGGACTCCACCTGGCGCAGGCCCGCCTCGCGCAGCATCCTCGGCATCCGGCGCCCGTAGGCGAGGTCGACGCCGCGCTCCGCGAGCAGGGACCGCACGCCATGGCTGAGCCTGTTCGCCACTTCCTGGGCGGGCCCGTGCTCGTCGGGGCAGGTCAGCGGCTGGAGCGCGGGGTCGGGCTCCTCGACGAGGAGCCTGCCGCCGGGCCGCAGCGACCGCAGCATCGACGCCAGGGCCCGCTCCCGGTCGGCCACGCCGGCCAGGACGAGCCGCGCGTGCACGAGGTCGAAGCCCTCGACGGGCGGCGGGTCGGCGGCGACGTCGTGGACCCGCACTTCCAGGGGGGAGCGCGCGGCCCGCGTCTGCCACGACGTGTCGATGTCGGTCGCGAGGACCCGGCCCGTGGGCCCGACGCGTCGGGCGAGCCAGGAGATCACGGAGGTGCCGCCCGCCCCGACCTCCCAGCAGCGCCAGCCGGGGCCGATGCCGAGGCGTTCGATGTGCCCGAAGGTCGTGGGGTCGAAGAGCGCGGCGAAGGCGTCGGAGCGCGACCGCGCCTCGGAGTGCCGGGCGTCGGGGAGCTGCCGGTGGTCGGCGAGCTGCCGGGGGCCGGGGTACTGCCGGGGGTCGAGGAGATGACCGTCGATTCGCGTCATGCCGCGATCATCCCAGTTGTCCCGCTTGCTCCCGGTAGGCAGAACCGGGCAATCCGGAACGGAGTTCTCCGTTCCCACAGGCCTTGGCGGGGCATCGGACCGTACTGGCAGACTGGCACGCCACGTCGCCGGTGCAAGGAGCCCCTATGTCGATGGCAGGCAATCTGCGGAAGGTCGGGAACCTGCGCAAGGTCAGCGGCCTGCGCAAGGTGGGCGGCCTGCGCAAGGTCGCGCGTCTGGCCCGCCGCGGTGCCCGCGTCGACCTGAGCCACCCGGCCCGCTCCCCGCTGGGCTCGTCGGTGGTGAACTGCGTGACGTACCGGGAGGGCGTGCGCCAGTCCCCCGGGCGCGATCTGGTCGAGTCCGTGGAGCGGATCCGCAGGTCCGGCGACGGCTTCGTCTGGCTGGGGCTGCACGAGCCGACGGAGGAGGAGTTCGCCGACATCGCCGAGCTCTTCGGCCTGCACCCCCTCGCCGTGGAGGACGCGGTGCACGCCCACCAGCGCCCGAAGGTGGAGCGGTACGACCACACGCTCTTCGCCGTGTTCAAGACCGTCTGCTACGTGGAGCACGGCGAACTGACCTCGACCAGCGAGGTCGTGGACACCGGCGAGATCATGGTCTTCGTCGGCCGGGAGTTCGTCATCACCGTCCGGCACGGCAGGCACGGCTCGCTCGGCCCGCTGCGCGAAGAGCTCGAATCCACGCCCGAGCAGCTCGCCCAGGGCCCGGCCGCGGTGCTGCACGCCATCGCGGACCAGGTCGTGGACGACTACCTCGCGGCGACCGACGCGGTGCAGTCGGACATCGACGAAGTCGAGACGGACGTGTTCGCCCCGGACGGCGCGCGGGCCGACCCGGGCCGCATCTACCAGCTCAAGCGCGAACTGCTCGAACTGAAGCGGGCGGTGGTGCCGCTCGGCCGCCCGCTCCAGGTGCTCGCCAGCCAGCCGATGCGGGTCATCGCCCCGCAGATACAGGCGTACTTCCGGGACGTCGACGACCACTTGAAGCGGGCCACCGAACAGATCGCCGCCTTCGACGAGTTGCTGAACTCGATCCTCCAGGCCCATCTCGCCCAGGTGACGGTCGCGCAGAACGAGGACATGCGGAAGATCACCGCGTGGGCGGCGGTCATCGCGGTGCCGACGATGGTCTGCGGCATGTACGGCATGAACTTCGACCACATGCCCGAACTGCACTGGCAGTACGGCTACCCGATCATCATGTCGCTGGTCGTGAGCGCCTGTTTCGCGCTCTACCGCGGCTTCCGGCGCAGCGGCTGGCTGTGAGCCGCTGACTGCCGAGCGGTACGGCGGGCCGCCGGGGCGGAACCGTCAGCCCTTGGCGTACACGCTCTCGACCCAGCCCGCGAGCTGGTCGTCGGTGAGGTGGGTGGCGAGGTCGGCCTCGCTGATCATGCCGACGAGCCGCTTGTTCTCGATCACCGGCAGGCGGCGGATCTGGTGGCCCTGCATTTCCCTGAGGACCTCGTCGACGTCGGCGCCCGAGTCGATCCAGCGCGGCGTGCCCTTGGCCATGTCGCCCGCGGTGACCTTGGCCGGGTCATGGCCCATGGCCACACAGCCGACGACGATGTCACGGTCGGTGAGGATGCCGCAGAGCCGTTCGTTCTCGTCACTGATGGGCAGCGCGCCCACGTCGAGTTGGCGCATCAGCTGGGCGGCGCGGTCCAGGGTCTCGTGCCTGGGGATCCACTGGGCGCCCCGGTGCATGATGTCTCCGGCGGTGGTCATCACTACCTCCCGTGGCCGGGCGGAGTCCGGAGCGGCACGACGGCGCCGCTGGTCCCGGCGCCCTCATTCTCGCGGCGCCCCCGGCGGCACGCATCCGGAGCGGTCACGCCCGGTCAGCGGTCACGCCCGGTCACAGCCACCACTGCGACGCTCCAGCGTCCAGCACCCCGGCCCCCGGCACCCCGGCACCCCGGCCCTCAGCACCCCAGCACCCCAGCGCCCCAGCACCCGGGAGTTCATCCGCTCCACGCCGGGTGCCGCGGATCGTCCGCCCGCACCACCACATCGGCCGCGGCCGCGGGATCCGTCTCCGTCTCGTACCGCTCGAAGGCCGGCAGCGTCCAGCGCTCGCCCTCGGGCGTTCGCCGCCGCAGGGCGCCCGGCGAGAGCCGCACGTGCACGGTCAGGTCGAACGGGAACCAGTGCCCGAGGAGCAGCGGTCCGTGCAGCAACAGCAGCGCGCCGGGCGGCAGTCGGGCGTACGGGCTGCGCGTCGCACGGTCGGCCACGGGGTCCCAGAGGTCGGGCAGGACCCGGCCCGTGCCGCCGGGGTCGAGCGGCCCGAACACCTCCCGCCACAGCGCCCCGGTGTCGAACCACCCGCCGTAGTACGCCTCCACGTCCTCGTGCCCGTATTCGAACCGCAGCGAAGCGGGCCGCAGGAATCCCTCCGTACCGATCACGAGCGTGCTCCGTCCCCGCAGGCGCAGCGCGTCCGCCACCCGGCGCGCCAGCTCACCGGTGCCGCCCGCCGGGGCCCCGTCGAAGGCCACCCGCGGCCAGGCGCCCCCGTCGGCCGTCTTCAGGTCGAGCAGGCGGTCGGCGAGGGTGTCGGCCATACGTTCCCAGGTGATCGGTTCGAGTCGCACGCGCCCCATGATGCCGCGTGCCGCTTCGCGCGCGGCGCCCGCGGGGAAGAGACAGGCATGGCGAGCTCCCCCGTCTCCCCCGCCGTCCCCGGCGTTCCCTCCGCCCGCGCCGGACCTCTGGTCTTCCAGCCGCTGAAGCGCCGCCACTGCGCCGAGTGCCGCTCGGGGCCGCTGCCGCTGCTCGTCCTGGAGGGCGGCGAGCCGCGCTGCCTGGACTGCGCCGACCTCGGGCACCTCGTGTACCTGCCGCGCGGCGACACGGCGCTCACCCGGCGCGCCCGCGAGGGCAGCGGCCTCTGGGCGGTCGTCGTCCGCTTCCACCGCCGCCGCGCCCGGTACGAACGGCAGGGCGTCCTCGTCGAGGAGCCCGCCCTGACCCGCGCCGAGGAGTGCTGCCTGGCGGACGCGGAGGCACGGGCCAGGCGTCGGGTCCGGGATGCGGCACGGCGGGCCGCGGAGGACGTGCGGTTCACGGCGGAGTTCGCCGCGCAGATCCGCCGGATCTTTCCCGGCTGCCCCGGGGAACGGGCCCGCGCCATCGCCGCCCACGCGTCGGTGCGGGGCAGCGGGCGGGTGGGCAGGAGCGCGGCGGGGCGGGCGCTGTCGCAGGGGGCGGTGACGGCGGCGGTCGGGGCGGCGGTCCGGCACACGGCGACGCCGTACGACCGGTTGCTGATGAGCGGGGTGCCCCGGGGCGAGGCACGGCGCCGGATCGCCCCCGCGGTGGAGGCGACGTTACGGGGCTGGCGCGAGTCCCGTGACGCGGACGGCCCGCGCCGGGCGCAGGCGTGACGCGACACCGACACCCGCACCCGCACCCGCACCCGCACCCGCCACCATCGGTGTCGCCGCCTTCCGCCCCCAAGACGCCCACGTATGCGCCCGCGAGCGTCACGTATGGCTCTCGCGGACCCGGGGGAATTGACTTGTGGTGACGCGGGGGCGCCCTGCAGGATCACCTGCCCGCCCTTCGGCGTAACCGCCCCAGTACCCACGGGAGTTGCCATGATCGATGGACCGTACTTCGTGCTCATCGTGCTCGGGGCGCTCGCCTGCGGCCTCGCCGCCGGGGTGTTCGTCGCGTTCTCCACCTTCGTGATGAAGGGCCTGGCCGCGCTGGAGCCGGCCCAGGGCATCGCCGCGATGAACCGCATCAACGCCGCCGCGGTCGGCCCGGCGTTCATGACCGTGTTCCTGGGGGCCACCGGGCTCTGCGCGGTGCTCGCCGTCGTGACGTTCGTGCTCTGGCCCGAGGAGGGCACCGTCGAGCTGCTGCTCGGCAGCGCGCTGTACCTCGTCGGCTCGTTCGGGGTGACGGTCATGGCGAACATCCCGCGCAACGACGCCCTCGCCGAGACCGACCCGGACAGCGTGGAGGGCGCCGCGTACTGGCGTTCGTACGTCAGCGAGTGGACCGCGTGGAACCACGTCCGGAGCGTCGCCTCACTGGCCGCCACGACGTGCTTCGTCCTCGCCCTCACCTGACCTGACCGGGCCTGACCGGGCCTGACCGGGCCGGGCCTGACCCGGCCTGACGTGACCTGACCGGGTGCTATCACCTCATACACGACGTATGGTGACAAAAAGCCTGCGCCAGGGAGGCGGTGATGGCCGACCCCAAGGGTTTCCTCACCACCGAGCGTCAGGACCGGCCGCGCCGCCCCGTGGAGGAGCGCGTGCGGGACTGGGACGAGGTGTACGTCCCGGGCGGCCTGCTGCCCCTCGTCGAGCGGCAGGCGGACCGCTGCATGGACTGCGGGATCCCGTTCTGCCACGAGGCGTGCCCGCTCGGGAATCTGATCCCCGAGTGGAACGACCTCGTGTCGCGCGCCGACTGGCACGCGGCGGCGGATCGGCTGCACGCCACGAACAACTTCCCCGAGTTCACCGGGCGGCTCTGCCCCGCCCCCTGTGAGGCGGGCTGCGTCCTCGCGATCAACCGGCCCGCGGTGACGATCAAGAACGTCGAAGTCGCCGTCGCCGACCGGATCTGGGCCGACGGTCTCGCCCCGCCCCGTCCCCCGCAGCGGCACTCCGGGAAGACCGTCGCCGTCGTCGGGTCGGGGCCCGCGGGCCTCGCCGCCGCGCAGCAGCTGGCGCGCGCCGGGCACACCGTCGCGGTGTACGAGCGGGACGACCGGCCGGGCGGGCTGCTGCGGTACGGGATCCCGGCCTTCAAGATGGAGAAGCGCCACCTGGAACGCAGGCTCGGGCAGTTGACCGCCGAGGGCGTGCGCTTTTGCACGTCGACGGAGGTCGGCCTGGACGTGGACGCGGGGCAGCTGCGCGGCAGGTACGACGCGGTGGTGCTCGCCGTGGGGGCGACGGCGAGCCGCGATCTGGACGTGCCGGGGCGTGGGCTGACCGGCATCGAGCAGGCCATGACCTATCTGCCGCTCGCCAACCGCGTGTGCGAGGGAGACCTGGACGTCTCGCCGCTGAGCGCGGCCGGCCGGCACGTCGTCATCGTGGGCGGCGGCGACACCGGCGCCGACTGCCTGGGCACGGCGGTGCGTGAGGGGGCGGCGTCCGTCACACAGCTGGACATCTACGCGCGCCCCGGTGAGGCACGGGACGAGGCGACGGAGCCGTGGCCCACGTACCCGAAGATCTACCGGCTCTCCGCGGCGCACGAGGAGGCCGGGGAGCTGCGGACCGCGCCCGCGGCTCAGTACGACGCGCGCCTGTTCTCGGCGTCCACGCTGCGCTTCGAGGGGGACGCGTCGGGGCGGGTGCGGGCGGTGTGCCTGACGGAGGTCGACGCGGACCGACGCCCGCTGCCGGGGACGGAACAGGTGCTTCCGGCCGACCTGGTCCTGCTCGCACTCGGCTTCTCCGGACCCGAGCGCACGGCGGGCGGCCTGCTCGACCAGCTCGGCGTGGAGCTCGAAGGGCGGGGCGTGCTCGCCCGCGACACACGGTTCGCGACGAACGTCCCCGGCGTCTTCGCGACCGGCGACGCGGCGCGCGGCCAGTCGCTCGTCGTCTGGGCCATCGCGGAGGGCCGCGCGAGCGCCGCGGCGGTGGACCGCCACCTGACGGGCAAGACGAGCCTGCCGTGCCCGATCACGCCGCACGACCGCCCGATGACGGCGTGACGTCCGGCGCGGCGCCGTCACACCTTCCGCGCGACCGCCCCGTACCCCGGGGTGGGGCCTTCGTCCGAGGCCGGGGTCCACTCGCCCAGTTCCGGCTTCCACCGGTCCAGGACCGCCACTCCGGGCATGACCAGCTCGGTTCCGGAGAAGAAGCGTTCCACCTCGGCCTGTGAGCGCAGCGCCAGGGTCATGCCGCGCGCCTCGTAGAGCTCCCCGGCCCGCTCGGCCGTCTGCGGCGTGAAGTCGGCGGTGCCGTGCGACAGCATCAGGTGGCTGCCGGAGGGCAGGGCCCGCATCAGCTGGTCCACCAGTTCGTACGCGCCGTCCTCGTCCGCGATGAAGTGCAGCAGCGCGACCAGGCACAGGGCCACGGGCCGTTCGAGGTCCAGGATGCGTGAGGCCTCTTCGAGGATCTTCTCCGGCTCGCGGAAGTCCGCCTGGATGTACTCGGTGACGCCCTGCGGCGTCGAACGCAGCAGCGCCTCGGCGTGCGCGAGGACGATGGGGTCGTTGTCGCAGTAGACGACGCGGGACTCCGGTGCGATCCGCTGGGCGATCTGGTGGAGGTTCGGCTCGGTCGGTATGCCGGTGCCGATGTCCAGGAACTGCCGTACGCCCTGGGAGGCGAGCCAGCGCGTGGCGCGCTGCATGAACGCGCGGTTGGCCCGCGCCGTCGTCAGGACCCGCCCGTCCATCGCGACGAGCTGGCGGCCCATCTCCTCGTCCACGGGGTAGTTGTCCTTGCCCCCGAGGAACCAGTCGTACATCCGTGCGGGATGCGGCTTGCTGGTGTCGATGTACGACGAATCGGTCATGCGGGCTCCAAGCGTCGGCGACGGGCGGGGACGGTGGCGCTCAGGACAGCAGGAAGTCCGCCTCGCCGTCCTTCGCCCCCTGGATGAACGCGGTGATCTCGCCGTGCGTGTAGATCAGCGCGGGGCCGTCGGGGTCGGCGGACTGACGCACGGCCACGCGACCGTCGGCCAGTTTCATGGCCTCCAGGCAGTTGCCGCCGTTGCCGCCGCTCCACGGCTTGTGCCAGCCCTCGGTGCCGAGGTCACGGGCGGGCATTCCGTTGTAGATCCGGGACTCGCTGCGCGAATCGTCGCGGGCCCCTGGTGAACGCGGACCGGCAGGGCGCGTTCCGGCTCGGTGTCGGTCCATGTCACAGCTCCTTGCGGAGGTCCCGGAGGATCTCCTTCGTGCGTTGTGCGGTGGCGGCCTGCGCCGCCATGCGGTCCATGACCTCCAGGTGGGTGGCCACCTCGGTGCGCGCGTCCAGGTAGACGGCGCCGGTCAGGTACTCGCTGTAGACCATGTCGGGCAGCTCCGCCATGGCGAAGCGGAAGAGCACGAACGGTCCGTACGTTCCGGGGTGCGGGCCCGCCGCGAAGGTCGCGACCTGCAGGGTGACGTGGGGCAGCTCGGCGGCTTCGAGCAGCCGGTCGAGCTGCTCGCGCATCACATCGGCGTCGCCCACGGGCCTGCGCAGCGCGGTCTCGTCCATGACCACCCACAGCCGGGGCGCGTCCTCGCGGGTGAGCAGGGACTGGCGCTCCATGCGCAGCGCCACGTACCGCTCGATGTCCGTGGGACGGGTCTGGCCGATGGCGCCGGAGCGCATCACGCCGCGCGCGTACTCCTCGGTCTGCAGGAGTCCCGGCACGAAGTGGGGTTCATAGGACCTGATGAGGCTGGCCGCGCCCTCCAGGCTGACGTACATGCTGAACCAGCCGGGCAGGATGTCGTGGAACCGCTGCCACCAGCCGGGCTTGTTGGCCTCCTCGGCCAGCATGACGAAGGATTCGGCCTCGTCGTCCGCGACGCCGTAGGCCTTCAGGAGCAGCTGGAGATACGGGATCTTCAGCGCGACCTCGGCCGTCTCCATGCGGCGGACGGTGGCGGGGGCGACGCGGAGGATCTTCGCGGCCTCCTCGCGTTTGAGGCCCGCGCTCTCGCGCAGGTCCTGCAGGCGACGACCGAGAACGACCTGGCCGACGGTCGGCGCGGACCGCGGTTCGCTCACGTCTCCTACCTCCACCTGACTGCGCGTTGCTTCAACTCACACCGCACCGCGAGCTGTAGCGAGCAGTGTGCCATGCGCCGCCTCGAAGGAACACGCCACTGTGCACATTTCAGAGTGGCCCTTGCCAAGGTGTTCCGGGCGGGGCGATAGTGGAAAACGTGACTCCGCCCGCGCCGTTACGAACCGAAGCCGCCGAAGGGCGCCTTGGCGATCTCGCCGAGGCGTTTTCCGAGGCCGCCGAGGTCTGCGTCAGTTTCGCCCTCGCACCACGTCCGGGCTCCGTCGCACAGGCCAGACGCCTGATGCGCGAGCAGCTGGACGGGTGGGCGGTGCGGGACGACGACGCATGCGACGCGGCGGCACTCGTCCTCTCCGAACTGGTCACCAATGCCGTGGTGCACACCGCGAGCCGGCGGATCATCTGCGAGCTCTGCGCGGATCCGGAGAAGCTGCGAATAACCGTACGTGACGAAGGGTGCGGTTCAGGGACGCCGCGCCCGGTGCACAGGGGGGCCGACGAGGAGCACGGGAGGGGACTGCTTCTTGTCGATGCGGTGAGCAGCGCGTGGGGCGTGCACGACGCGGGGCCCGGTATCGGGCTCACGGTGTGGGCGGAGTTGCCAAGAACGGCGTCGGCGGCGGCAGCGCCATCGGCGGCATGTGCGTAGAACGGAACGATCGAACGTGGCAGTGATGCGGGCGGGGGGCTTGTGAGCACGGGTACGGTACGGCCGTTGGACCTGAACACCTTGATCCGCCTCTCCAGGCGGCGACAGCGTGCGGGGGCTCCGACACCACCACCCGTGCGCCTGGATCTGCCCGAGGGAATGACCGAGCCGCTCGGCTGCGACGCGGTGGCGGTGCCCGCGTCGTTCGGGCCGTGGCTGATGTCCCGGCTGCCCCGCGTCGGATGTGTGTACGAGGACGAGGCGCGCTGGTGGTGGATCGTGCCGGCCGACTCGGACGTCGCCATGGAGTGGCCGGCGCCGGTCGCGTACTCGGCGGGCGCGGTGGTGCGGGACGCCGGATGCAGGCCCGTCCTGATCAACCGTCCCTCGGACGACGTCCCCTATACGCCGCCGATCCCGCTGTACCTGGCGCTGTGCCGGGCCACGGGGACGACGCCGGGGTGGTCCCGGGCGCTCAGCGCCTAGCGGCTCCGCCGCGGTGGGGCGGTTCTTTCGCCGCGGGTCCGCCCTGGCCGGGCGCGCAGTTCCCCGCGCCCCTCGGGAGCGCTCCCGGGGGCGCCCTGCACGCGGTGCCGCTCAGGCGGCGGCCAGCTCCGGGGTCGCCGCGCTCTCGCGGACGATCACCAGGAAGGCGTCCGACGCGAGGTCCATCACGACCTCCGCGGGCTGTCCCTCCTGACGGCGGGCCCGCGCGAACTCCTCCGCGGGCCACGACCCGCGCGGTCCGCCTGCGGGAAATCGCTCCAGCACCACTCGTCCGTTCAGCATGATCCCTGTCCCCCGTGTCGTTCCGTTGCGTGTGCGGTCCGCGGACCCTGTACCGAGGAGAACGCGCGAGAGGGCCCCGCGGGTGCGCGACGTGACGGAACTGAGACGGAGTCGGGCCATTTCCCAGGGTTCTCCCCGGGTCGCCCCCAGGCTCTGCCCGGACTGCCCCCGGGGTCTGCCCGGGCCCGGGCTCAGTCCTCGTACTCGTCGTGGTACCGCACCCGCGCACTGCCCGCGGGGGCCCCGAAGGCCGACGCCCGCCCCTCGGGCCGCTCCCACTCCTCCTGCCGCCCGAGGGCGGTGAGGTCGAGGAGGCTGCTGGTGGAACCGACGCCGTCCAGGCCGCGGGCGAACGTGGCGTACGTGTGGAAGACGCGGTCGCCGTACCGCAGGAAGCAGTTGATCGCGGGCAGGTCCTGGGGCTCCTCGGCGAAGGACGCCCCGAAGTCGTAGTTGAAGTCCCCGCCGTTCGTCGAGTACCAGGGCACGGTCCAGCCCATGCGCGCCTTGAAGGTCAGCAGCTTGGTGAACGGGGCCCGCGAGACCGCGACGAAGTTCGTGGAGCGGGCCCGCAGGTGCGCGAGGTGACCGATCTGGTCGAGGAAGCCGGAGCAGCTGCGGCAGCCCGCGTCCCACTCGGGGGCGAACATGAAGTGGTAGACGATCAGTTGGTCCCTGCCGTCGAAGAGGTCGAGGAGCGTGGCCTTCCCGTCGTAGCCGTCGAAGTAGTACTCCTTGTCGACCTCGACCATCGGCAGCCCGCGCCGCTCGGCGTTGAGCACGTCGCGGGCACGGGTGGCCGCCTTCTCCTTGGCCAGCAGCTCGTCCCGCGCCGCGAGCCACTCCTCGCGCGTGACGATGTCCGGAAGTCCCATGGCGTGTCTCCTCCACCCTTCGGGCGTACCTCGGCGAAGGGTGGACCTGCGGGCTTCGCGGAACTCATCGCTCGCCGGCGAAGAAGTTTCAGAAAGTCACGCGGGGCGGCACGGCATCCGCGCCCGCACTCATCCCCCGTACTCCTGGATGCGCCTGCCGTGGCTCCGGTCGACGAGGTCCGGCAGCAGCGCGCCCAACTCCGCGACGACGCCCGGCACATCGACGGTCAGCAGTTCGCGGTCGCGCATCAGGACGCGGCCGGCCACGATCGTGGTGCGCACGTCCGCGGCACGCGCGCTGTGCACGAGGGTGGCGGCGAGGTCGTGCACGGGCTGGGTGTGGGGTCCGGTCACGTCGACGAGGACGAGGTCGGCCCGCCGCCCCGCGGCGAGGCTCCCGATCTCCTCCCCGAGCCCGACGGCCCGCGCGCTCTGCAGCGTGGCGTGGTCCAGGGCCTGCCGGGCGGTGAGCCAGGCGGGGTCGCGCTCCACGTACTTCTGGACGAGCGCGGTGAGCGTCATGGACTCCCACACGTCGAGGGTGTTGTTGGACGCGGCGCCGTCCGTGGCGAGGCCGACGTCGACACCCGCTGCGCGCAGGGCCCGTACGGGCGTCGTGTCCCAGCCGAACTTCAGATAGCCGCGGGGCGCGGAGGCGACGGCGACCCGGCCGCCGGCGCGGCGCAGCACGGGCAGGTCGCGGGCCTCGTCCAGGCCGGTGGTGTGGGCGAGCAGGACGTCGACGTCGAGGAGCCCGGCGCGCTCCAGGATCTCGATCGGGGTACGGCCGTGCCGGGCCAGGCTGTTGTCGGTCTGCTCGCGGTTCTCGGCCGCGTGGATGTGCACCGACAGGCCGTTCTCCGCTGCCAGTTCGGCGGTCGCGGCGAGGTCGGCGTCATCGACGGTGTACGGGGCGTGCGGGGCGAGGCAGGTGGTGATGCGTCCGCCCGCGCCACCACGCCGCCGCAGCGCGAAGTCGAGGGATGCGGCCCGTCCTTCGGGCCCCTGCGAGCTGAAGTAGGCCTGGCCGAGAACCGCACGCAGGCCGCTCTCGTCGGTGGCGGCGGCCACCTCGTCCATGGCGAAGTAGTGGTCGGCGAAGGTGGTGACGCCCCCTCGGATCATCTCGGCGCAGGCGAGCCGGGCGCCGAGCCCGACGATCCGTCCGGTCAGGTTGGACTCGACGGGCCAGATCCAGTCGTTGAACCAGGAGTGGGCGGGCAGGTCCTCGGCGAGGCCGCGCAGGGCCACCATCGGTGTGTGCGTGTGGCAGTTGACGAGTCCGGGGAGGGCGACGGTGCCCCGGCCGTCGATGTGCGCGGTGGCCGCGGGGCCCGGGCTTCCGGTAGTACCCGCGCCGCCGCCCGCCGTGACGGAGGCGATGAGTCCGTCCCGTACGACGATGGTGGCGTCGTCGACGAAGACGATCTCCCCGCCGGGGCCGTGGGTGAGGGCCGTGCAGCCGGTGACGACGAGGCCGGCGGGGTCCGCGGGGCCGTGCGTGATGAGTCCGGCAGGTTCTGACGAGGGAGGCGGCGTCATCTCTTCACGGTAGTGCGAGTGCGCATCCGGCGGCCCTGTCGCGGGGACGGTTTCGCGGGCACGCTGACCTCACCCGCCGATCGGCCGAGGGGGACGGACGAGGGAGGCGGCCATGATCATCGGTACCTGGAACCTGGAGAACCTCTACCGGCCCGGCGGACCGTTCGGCCCCAGGGACAAAGCGGCCTACGAGGCGAAGCTGGCCTCGCTCGCGGCGACGGTCACCGCGCTGCGGCCGGGCGTCCTCGGCGTGCAGGAGGTCGGCGACCCGGCCGCCCTGGAGGACCTGGCGGGAATGCTGGAGGGCACCTGGCACGTCACGCTCTCCGAGCACGCGGACGACCGGGGCATCCGGGTCGGCTTCCTCACCAGCGTCCCGGTGTCCGTCCAGGCCGACGAGAACGCCTTCCCCGAGCGGCTGCGGCCGGTGCAGGCCGACGACACGGGCCGGACGGCGGGGCGGGCCGGACGCGGGGTCCTCGCGGTGACGGTGACGACGCGGGCGTTCTTCTTCGACACGGTCGTCTGCCACCTCAAGTCGAAGCTGCTCACCTACCCGGGCGGCCGCTTCCAGCCCCGCGACGAGGGCGAACGAGCGCGGGTCGGCGCCTACGCCCTGTACCGCCGCACGGCCGAGGCGACCGTGGTGCGCGCCGTCGCCGACCGGCTGCTGCACGGCGACGGCCGGGAACACCGGGTCGCCGTGCTCGGCGACCTCAACGACGAGGCCGGGGCGGCGACGACACAGCTCCTCCTCGGCCCGCCCGGCTCCGAGATCGGCACGCCCGGCCACGACCGGCCCGACAGGGGCGACACGGCCCGGCTGTGGAACGTTGCCCCGCTGATCCCGCCCGCCCAGCGCTTCTCCCGCATCCACGCGGGCCGCCGCGAACTCATCGACCACGTCCTGGTCAGCCGGGGCCTCCTGGACCAGGTACGGGGTGCGGGCACGGGCGCGACGGGCGCGACGGCGTCCGCGCTGCCGTCCGTGGAAGACGGGGACCCGGCCGTGCGCAGGGACGCGGCGGGGTCGGATCACGCGCCGGTGTGGATACGGATCCAGCCCTAGGGGTGGTGTCGGTAGGGGTGTGGGGCAGGGGCCGTGCCGGCCCGGAGGCGTCACGAAGGCGTCCTAAGGCCCCCTGGCCCGAGGTCTAGGGCACCCCCTCGCCCCGCGAGATGCGCAGGCCTCCCGATGTGGCGGTGCCACCTCGGGGACGACGCTGGAAGCACGGCAGAAGAGACCACCGGCTCGTTCCCCGTCCAAGGAGACCGTCATGATGCACCACGACTTCCAGACCGCCCGCCAGGCCGAGATCCTCTCCCGCGCCGCGCGGCGGCGCCTGACGCGCCGGGCCGAGCGGGCCGAGCGGGCCGCGAAGTCGGCCCGTGCCGCCGCTGAAAGCACCACCGGCCCCCACAGCACCGCCGACCCCGACAGCACCCCCAGCCATGACAACCGCAGCAGGCGCGGCAGGCGCGGCAGGCGCGGCAGCCTCTTCCGTCGGGGGCACGGGCACACCGGCGGTTCCTCCGGGCGCCACGGCCGCGAGCACTACGGACGCACCGCGTGACGGAACAGGGGCGTCACGCGGTCGCGCCCCCGGCCTCGGCGGTCCCCACCGACGCCGAAACCGTTGTCCCGCTCCTCGTACGGCATGCGATGCTCGGCGTTGTGCAGAGCAGTCACACAAGTCCCGTCTTCATCGGCCGCGGCGCCGAACTGACCATCCTCGGCGAGGCCCTGTCCCGGGCGGACGCCGGGGAGCCCCGTGCCCTCTTCGTGGGCGGCGAGGCCGGTGTCGGCAAGACGCGGCTGCTGCAGGAGTTCCTCGCCCGGGCCGCCGAGGACGGGGCCGTCGTCGCCCTCGGGGGCTGCGTCGAGACCGGCGCCGACGCCCTGCCGTACCACCCGGTCGCGGCCGCCCTCCGCTCGCTGCGCCGCCGGCTCGGCGCGGAGTTCGACGCCGCCGTCGCCGGTCAGGAGGGCGAACTCGCCCGGCTGCTGCCCGAGCTCGGCGAGATGGACGGGGGCCGCCCGGAGGCCGACGGCCGCACCCGGCTCTTCGAACTCACCGTCCGCCTCCTCGAACGCCTCGCCGCCGACCGGCCCCTCGTCCTGGTCCTCGAAGACCTGCACTGGGCCGACCGTTCCACCCGCGAACTGCTCAGCTATCTGCTGCGCGCCCTCACCGTCAGCCGCGTGCTCATCCTCGCCACCTACCGCGCCGACGACCTGCACCGCCGTCACCCGCTGCGGTCCGCCCTCGCCGAGTACGAGCGCCTGCACACCGTCACCAGCCTCGAACTGCTCCGCTTCGACCGTGCGGAGGTCCGCGGCCAGCTCGCCGCGATCCGCGGCGAGGCGCCGCCCGAGCAGGTCCTCGACCGGGTGTTCGCCCGCTCCGAGGGCAACGCGTTCTTCGTCGAGGAGCTGTCCCGCAGCATCCTCGAAGGCTCCCCGGGCGGCCTCAGCGACTCCCTGCGCGACCTGCTGCTCGTCCGGGTCGAGGCGCTGCCGGACACGGTGCGGCGCGTGGTGCGGATCGCCGCCGAGGGCGGCTCCGAAGTGGAGTTCCGGCTCCTCGCCACCGTCACGGGCCTCCCCGAGGACGAGCTGATCGAGGTCCTGCGCACCGCTGTCGGCACGGCCGTCCTGCAGCCCTCCGACGAGGGCGAGTCCTTCCGCTTCCGGCATGCCCTGATGCGCGAGGCCGTGGCCGGCGACCTGCTGCCCAGCGAACGCTCCCGGCTCAACCGCCGCTACGCGGAGGCGCTGGAGGCCGACCCCACGCTCGTACGCTCCGAGGAGCGGCCCGGCCGCCTCGCCGGTTACTGGTTCGACGCCCGCGACCCCGCGAAGGCGCTGCCCGCCGTGATCGCCGCGGCGGCCGCCGCCCGCGGCCGGCTCGCCTTCGCCGAGCAACTCCACCTGCTGGAGCGGGCGTTGGAGCTGTGGGACGACACGCCCGAGGAGCTGCGCCGCCGCACGATGCGGCAAGGTCTCGACGACGGCCTGTGCCCGGCCGTCTCCCCGGACATGCCGGGGGACTTCGTGGACCTGCTCGCCGCGATCACCGTCGCCGCGCGCCTCACGGGAGAGCGAGAGCGGGCGCTCGCCCTCTGCAACCGGGCGCTGCGCACGCTGGAGGGCGGTCTTCCGCGCCCTCTCGGCTCCGCTCCGGACAGCGAGGCCCTCGCCCGTACTCCCGGCTGCGCTCCGGGTGAGACGGGCACCGTTCAGACTCCCGGCGCCACCCGAAGCGACGACGACCGGCTTCGCGCGGCCTGGTTCTGGATCGAGCGCTACCAGCTGATGCGCGACCTGTCCCGCTCCGACGGCTGGGACGAGATCGCCCACGCGCAGCAGTTGGTGAAGGGACTGCCGCCGTCCGTCGTGCACGCCGACGTGCTGACGCACGCGGCGCACTGGTACGCCGTGCACCAACCGGGGCCGACCGCCATCAGGACCGCGGAACAGGCGGCGGAACTCTGCCGGGTGACGGGCGCCGAGGTCACCGGCATCACCGCGCGGCACACCCTTGCCTGGCTCGTCATCGACTCGGGCGACATCGAGGGAGGGCTCCGGCAGGCCCGCGACGTGTGCGCCCAGCGGCTGGAGCCGGGCAACGCCAACGTCCTGCTGCGCGGCTACGGCAACCTGTCCACCGCACTGCACGGCCTCGGCCGCTACACGGAGGCCGTCGAGGTCGGCGCGGCGGGCAGCACGCTCGCCGAGCGGCACGGGCTGCCGGACACCGCCTCGTTCGTCGACGCCAACCTCGCCGAATCCCTCACCCACCTCGGCCGCTGGGCGGACGCCGCCGCAGCGCTCGACCGGGCCGACGGCCGGCGCGGGGTGAGCCTGCGCACCCGGGGGCAGATCGCCGGACTGCGGGCCGAACTGGCCCTGGCCAGGGGCGCGTACGGCGACGCCCTGCTGCGGCTGAAGGAGTCCGACGGCTGGACCACGGGACCCCACCCGGAGCCGCAGCACACCCTTGCCATGGCCCGGGTCGCCATCGCGCTGGCGGCGGCCGACGGACGGATCCTCGACGTCCGCGCCCTCCTCGAAACGGCGGTCGGCGACGCCATCGCCCCCGCCCACCAGCGTTACGGCTGGCCGCTGCTGTACGAGGCCGCCGCGGCGGAGGCACGGGCCCGCGGGCTCGCGGTGGCCGAGCCGGGGCGCGAGGCCGCGGTGGAGCGGATCCGCGGGGCGATGCGGGGCCAGCCCGTGTTCGCACCGCTGTGGGCGGCGCAGTCCATGATGACCGAGGCCGAGCTGCTCACCGCCGAGGGCGGGGACGCCACCGCGCGCTGGACGGAGGCCGTCGCCGTCAGCGAGGAGTTGGAGGCCCCTGCGCTGCGGGCCACCGCCCGGCTGCGGCTCGCGGAGGCCCTGGTCACCCAGGGCGGCGCCGGATCCCGCGAGGCCGCCGGTGAACTGCTGCGGGAGGCCGCGGCGGTGGCGCGCGAGCTGGGCGCGGTGCCGCTCGGAACGGAGATCACCACGCTGGCGGGCCGCGCCAGGATCCCGCTGCGCCACGGCGCCGAGGAGACCCCGCCCACACCGACGGCGTCCTTGGGGCTGACAGCCCGGGAACGGGACGTGCTGCGGCTGGTCGCCGCGGGACGCAGCAACCGGCAGATCGCGCAGGAACTGTTCATCTCGCCCAAGACGGCGAGCGTGCACGTCTCCAACATCCTGGCCAAGCTGGGCGCTTCGGGCCGCGGGGAGGCGGCGGCCATCGCGCACCGGCTGGGCGTCTTCGACGCGTGAGGCGGCGCCGGGCGGCACCGCTCGGGGCGTACGGCCAAGAGGTGTGGGGCCAAGAGGTGTGAGGCCGTGGGGTGTACGGCCAAGAGGTGTGGGGCCGTGGGGTGTGCGGTCCAGAGGTGTGGGGCCGTGGGGTCGCCCGGAGACCTGCCGCCGCAGCCTCCTCCGCCGGCGCACCACGCTTCTTCGCGCCCCGCCACCTCCTCGCCCCTCCCCGCCCCCGCCCGTCCCGTACGCCCCCTAAGCTGCTCCCTGCCCCACAGCCCCGATCCGCTCCACCATCCCCGATCCGACCCCCAGGAGTCCTCACCGTGTTCGACCCCGCAGCGGAGCTTCCGTACCCCGACGCCCATGGCCCGGACGCGGCGCCCGCACCGCACGCGTTGCTCGCGCCCGTGCTCGGGCTCCTGGGCACGTGGCGCGGTCAGGGGCGCGGCCAGTACCCGACGCTCCCCGACGACTTCACGTACGAGCAGGAAGTCACCTTCAGCCATGACGGCCGGCCCTTCCTCCGCTACGAGGCCCGTGCCTGGCTGATCGGCCCGGACGGGGTGCCGTTGCGCCCCGCGGCGCGGGAGAGCGGCTGGTGGCGGCTGCAGCCGGACGGCCGCGTGGAGGCGCTGGTCACCCAGCCCACCGGCATCGCGGAGATCGCGGTCGGCAGCGCGGGCGACGGAACGGTCGACCTGTCCACGCACGAGGTGGCCCTCGCGCCCACCGCCAAGGACGTCACCGCCACCCGCCGCCGCTACACCCTGACCGACGCCGACACGCTCACCTTCAGCCACGACATGGCCGCGGTGGACCAGCCTCTGCAGCACCACCTCTCGGCCCGCCTGCACCGCGAGAACCGCGGCTGACCACCTGGTCACGGCCGACCGCAGCCGTACGGGTGGTCGAACGCCCGTGGCACGATGGCGCGCTGTGAGCACCGAAGCAGAGACGCGTGGCACGCGAGAGGCACGAGGGACGCGAGGGGTCCGAGGGGCAGGTGGAGCGCAGGGGACGGGTAGAGCGTCGGTCCCCCGCGCGTCGGAGGCGGGCGGCTGGCCCGACCTCCCCGGCGACACGGCCCTGACCCTCCGCATCCCCGAGGCGAATCCGCTGGTGCAGGCCGGCTTCCCGGCCCACGTGACAGTGCTCTACCCGTTCCTGAACGAGTCCTGTTTCACCCCGGCCACCCATGCCGAGCTGACGGAACTCTTCGCCGCTCAGGCCCCCTTCACGCTCACGTTCGGCGTGTTCCGCCGCTTTCCGGGCGTCCTCTATCTCCCGCCGTCCCCCGACGCTCCCGTACGCGCCCTCACCGCGACGCTCACGAACCGCTGGCCGGAGGCCGTCCCCTACCGCGGCATCTTCAGCCCGCCGCCGGCACCTCATCTCACCCTCGCGAACCACGAGGGCCCGGACACGTACGAAGCGGCCTACGACGTCCTGGAGTCCCGGCTGGCCCCGCGGCTGCCCCTGGTCAGCCGGGTGAGCGCCGTCCAGCTGATCGCGACGGACGGGGCGGGCACGGGCTGGCGGGACGTCGCGGAGTACCGGCTGGGAGCCGGTGATCTCCGGGTCGTGTGACGGGCGGGCCACACGCGCGTGAAAACGGTGCGGGCCAATCAGGCCGTACCGCATGAAGAAGGGCATCAGGCGCGGGCGTGTCCGCTACGGTTTGCCGCCGTTATGGATCTACGGCTCCCGCGGACGACACGGGAGCCGACCCGTACCCCTCCCCGAAAGGGAACACCGTGGCTCTCACTCTCCCCCGCGTCTCCGGCACCCGCCTCGCCGTCGCCGTGGCCGCCACCACCGTGCTCGCCGTCGGCGCGCCCGCCGCGTACGCGTCGCTGGACGACGACGGCGCGGCGCGCGCGGCCGAGCCGGCCGCCGCCTCGACGGTCGCCCGGGGCAAGCCCTTCACGGAGACCCGGCTCTTCTTCGGCACGGAACGGCCCGACGGCGGTCCCGCGGTCACCGACAAGCAGTTCATGGCCTTCATCGACAAGGAGGTCACGCCGGGCTTCCCCGACGGGCTGACGATCCAGGACGGGCGCGGGCAGTGGCGTGACTCCAACGGCAAGATCGAGCGGGAGCGTTCGTACGAGCTGATCCTGCTGTACCCGACGACCGAGGCGCACAAGCGGGACGTCCGGATCGAGGAGATCCGCAGCGACTACGAGAAGGCGTTCGCCCAGGACTCGGTGGCGCGCCTCGACGAGCGGACGCGCGTCGACTTCTGAGGTGAGGCGGGCCGGACAAGGGGGCAACAGCCGTGACGTTACCGCCTGTTGCTGCTGCCGCCGCCGTGCACGTCACCGACGGACCGCGCCATGATCACGGTGCCGTGGTACTCACCGCCGTTGATGGTGTTGTACGTGCCACCGTCCCGGCCCGCGCCCGCCTCACCCTCCGGGTCCAACTCGGCCAGCAACGCCCGCAGTTCGGCGACGGCTCCTTCGTCGGCCGCGAGCCTGCGCCGAAGCCGCGAACGCCACTCCGTCCGCACATCACCCGCGGCCTCCTCGTCCCCCGCGTCCCGCGCGGCGACGACCTCGGCACGCGCCTCCTCCAGCTCTCCGACGAGGACGTCCTCGTCGCCGCCGCCGCGCGCGAAGAGCCGGGCGACCCCGTCCCGCGCCCGCGCCCAGCCGTCGGTGACCATCTGCTGCACGAGCGCCGTCGCCCCCGCCGCAGCCAGCGCCGCCAACTCAGGCTCCACAGCTCCTCCTTGCTCCACCCGCTCCGCGTCCAGGGACCTCACCGTAACGCTCCGCGGCGGGAACTGGGTGCGGGCTGGGTCGTTCGCGACAAAAGCCTGCTCCGACGAGGGCTCGCTCTGCCGATGACCGCGCGGGTTAAGCCTCCGTCATCCCCGTCACCGCGCCCACCGGATCCGCGTCCGCCTCACCCTCGGGCCACCAGTCGTCGGCGCCCGGCTCGCTCTCGTACGGGTACCAGCGGCCGTCGTGGCCGTAGCGGAGCTGGAGCGTGCCCTCCGCGTTCGTGAGGTGGTTGCGGTGGATCGTCATGCGGGGGAGGTCCGCCGCCACCAGGGCGCCGCGCGCGCGATCGAAGGGGCCCGCCGGAGGGTCCCAGGGGGATTCCAGGACCGTCAGCCCCTCCTCGCCGCCCTGACGCCAGGAGGCCGCCGCGCGGGACAGGTCCGCGGGGGTGCTCCCCACCGACCTGGCCAGTTCGGCGAATTGGCGGCTGAACGTGCGGCGGCCCGTGAGGCCGGGGTGCGAGGCCGCGAGACGGACCGCGTCGTGCCAAGGCGACGTGGCGGTGAAGGGATCCGCGCCCGCCGTGAGGAACGCGTGCGCCCGCGCCGCCGCGTCCGTGACCAGGAACTCCAGGGCCGTCGGGTCGGGAGCGCCGGAGAGGGAGGGGAGCACCGGGGGTTCTCCCGGGCGGGGCGGGGGCGCGAGCGGGGCGGGGAGCGGGGAGCGGTACTCCGTGGCCAGGGCCTCCCGGGCCAGGAGGCCGGGGAGGGTGGGGGCGGGGTTCGTGGGGTGGGTGTTGTGGGTGGGATTGGTGGGGTGGGTGCTGTGGGTGGGGCTGCCGGGTCCTTCCGCGGGGCTGGGCGATGCCGCGGGTCTGCCGGGCTCCTCCACGTGGCTGAGCGATTCCGCGGAACTGGGCGCATCCGCAGGGCCGAGCGCTTCCCCGGGGCCGGGCTCTTCCGTGCAGCCCGCCGCTTCCGGCGACGGTGTCGGTGACAGCTCCGGCTCCTGGGGCGGGGCCGGCGACGCCGACTCCGGGCCGACACCCGACGCCTGCCGCCGGTGCCGGTGCCGGTCCGCGCGGAGTTCGTCCGCCGCCTCCTCCGCCGCCCGTCGGGTGTTCCTGCGGGACAGCTCGTCCAGGAGGTCCTGCTCCTCGCCGCCGCGCAGCAGCAGGAGGACGAAGGGGTCGGCGTCCAGGAGGCGGGCCGTCTGGTAGGCCAGGGCTGCCGCGTGCTTGCAGGGGTGGCCTCGGTCGGGGCAGGTGCAGGACGGGGCCAGTTCGCGGCCTGCGGGCAGGAGCGGGACGTCCGCGCGGGTCGCCGCGTCGGCCAGCGCGTGCGGCATCTCCTTGTCGAGGAGCGCCGCGATGTGCGCGGGATCCGTCGCCACCGCGTCCAGGAAGCGGTCCCAGTGTTCGGGAAGCATCGTGCGGAGGCGGATCTCCGCGCGGTAGGGGCGGGGGCGGCTGCCGTGCACGTATGCGACGATGCGGCCCGGCGCGACGGTGATCGTGTCGACGGCGCCCTCGCGCGCGTACGTACGGCCGCGGGACAGGCGGGCCTGGTCCAGGGCGCTCTCCTCCAGCGCGTCGATCCAGGCGTTCCCCCACCAGGACGCGGCGAAGGGCGCCTTGGGGTCGGGGTGCGCCGGCAGGGCGGGGAAGACGCGGCCGCTGCCCATGCGGCTCGTCTCGCTCATCCCGCTGGCCCAGCCGAGGCCGCCCCCGCGGCCGGAGCCCGCCGCCCGGCCCGAGCCGCCCTGTCCGGCCCCTCGGCCGGCGTCGCCCCGCCCGGCTCCGCCCCGACCCGGTCCGCCCCGCCCGTTCACGTCGTCCTCCTCAGCGACACCAGGTCGGCCAGGTCCGCGTCCGACAGTTCCGTGAGCGCCGCCTCGCCGCCGTCGCCGAGCACCGCGTCCGCCAACGCCTGCTTCGCGGCGAGGAGTTCGGCGATGCGGTCCTCGACCGTTCCTTCGGTGACCAGGCGGTGGACCTGGACCGGCTGGGTCTGGCCGATGCGGTACGCGCGGTCGGTGGCCTGCTCCTCGACCGCCGGGTTCCACCAGCGGTCGTAGTGGATCACGTGGCCCGCCCTGGTCAGGTTCAGTCCCGTACCCGCCGCCTTCAGCGAGAGGAGGAAGACGGGGACCTCGCCCGACTGGAAGCGGTCCACCATCTGTTCGCGTCGCGCGACCGGGGTGCCGCCGTGCAGGAGCTGGGTGGCGATGCCACGCGCGGCCAGATGCGTCTCCAGGAGGCGAGCCATCTCCACGTACTGCGTGAAGACCAGGACCGCGCCGGCGCTCTCCGACTCGGCGAGGATCGTGTCGAGGAGTTCGTCGAGCAGTTCCAGCTTGCCCGAGCGGGGGCGGCCCGTGCGGGTGGTGAGTGTGCCGTCCTTCAGGTATTGCGCCGGGTGGTTGCAGATCTGCTTCAGGGCGGTCAGGAGCTTCATCACCAGGCCGCGGCGGGCCATGCCGTCCGACGCCTCGATGCGGGCCAGCGTCTCGCGCACCACCGCCTCGTACAGCGAGGTCTGTTCGCGGGTGAGGGTGACCGGGTGGTCGGTCTCCGTCTTCGGCGGGAGCTCGGGGGCGATCCCGGGGTCCGACTTCTTGCGGCGCAGGAGGAAGGGGCGCACCAGCCGGGCAAGGCGGTCCAGCGCGTCGTCGTTCTCGGCCGTCTCGCCGCCCTCCACCAGGCGGGCGTGGCGGGCACGGAACGCCTTCAGGGGGCCGAGCAGGCCGGGGGTCGTCCAGTCGAGCAGGGCCCACAGCTCGGAGAGGTTGTTCTCCACGGGGGTGCCGGTGAGCGCGACCCTGGCCGGTGCGGGGATCGTGCGCAGCGCCTTCGCCGTCGCCGCGTGCGGGTTCTTGACGTGCTGCGCCTCGTCCGCGACCACCAACCCCCAGCGCTGCGCGGCCAGTTCGGGCGCGCTCGTGCGCATCGTGCCGTACGTGGTGAGGACGAAGCCGCCCTGGACGTCCAGGCCCCTGAGGGTGCGGCCCGTGCCGTGGAAGCGGCGCACCGGCACGCCGGGCGCGAACCGCTCGATCTCCCGCTGCCAGTTGCCGAGCAGCGAGGCGGGGCAGACGACGAGGGTGGGCGCCGGGTGCGCCCGGTGGAGGTGGAGGGCGATCAGCGTGATCGTCTTGCCGAGCCCCATGTCGTCGGCGAGGCAGCCGCCGAGGCCGAGCGATGTCATGCGGTCGAGCCAGGCCAGGCCCCTGAGCTGGTAGTCGCGCAGGGTGGCGTGCAGGCCGGGCGGCTGGACCGGAACGTCGAGGTCACCGGTCACGCGCTCGCGCAGCCGGGCCAGCGCGCCGACGGGCACGGCGGGCACCCGCTCGCCGTCGACCTCGGCCGTGCCGGTGAGCGCGACCGAGAGGGCGTCCACCGGGTCGAGCAGCCCGAGGTCCCGCTTGCGTGCCTTGCGGACGAGCTCGGGGTCGACCAGGACCCACTGGTCGCGGAGGCGGACGACGGGCCGGTGGGCCTCCGCGAGCACGTCGAGCTCCGCGTCGGTCAGCGGCTCCTCGTGGCCGCCGAGCGCCACCTGCCAGCGGAATTCGAGGAGTTGCTCGGTCTTGAAGAAGTCGAAGTTGTCGGCGGCGGTGCCGGGGGCCGGGCGGACGACGGCGGTGGCGGTAAGGCCCCGGGTCAGCTCCTTGGGCCAGAGCACGGCCACTCCCGCGGCGCCGAGCCGGCCGGCCGCCGCGCCGAGCAGGTCGTACAACTCCTCCTCGCTCAGCGGGAGTACGTCCGGGCGCGGCCGCTCGAGGAGTCTGCCGAGCGGCGGCCAGACACGGGCCGCGCGGCGCAGCGCGAGCAGGGTGTCGACGCGGGCGCGTGGCCCGAAGTGGTCGGTGCCTGCCCACAGGCCAGGCACGTCCGTCACGAGTGCCGGGTCGGCGAGGCTGTGCACCTGCACGACGGCGGCGGCCGGGCTGGCCACGGAGGCGCGCGAGACCTCCGCACCGGAGGCGCCGCCCCGCGCGCCTTCGGCACCACCGGCGGACCGGGCGGACCCGGCACCCACCGCATCCCCGGAGCTCTCCGCACGCCCGGAACTCCCCTCCCCCTCCCCCACGTCGAACACCTCGTGCGCCCGCAGGTCGAGGCGGAGCGAGACGCGCACCCCCGCGTCCATCCCGGCGGCGACCTCGGCCGCCCACTCGCGCGCGCCGGGCAGCCGCTGCGGCTCGCGGGCGGCGAAGGGAGCGCCGACCGCGTACGCGGCCGCCGGGGTCCGCGGCAGTACGTCGACCACCGCGTCGACGAAGGCTCTGACCAGGGCGAACGGCTGGGGCACCTGCAGTGGCCCCGGCCCCGGCAGCGGCACCGCGTGCGCCTCGGCGGGCAGTGCAGAGGCGATGGCCCGCAGCTGGGCGACGTCGGTCTCGTCCAGCGGTCCCGCCCGCCACGCGTCCTCGTCCCCCGCCGTCAGTCCGGGCAGCAGCCTGCCCCGCGCCGCCAGGTGCAGCGCGTGCCGGGCGGCCGCGCGCCAGCAGGCCGCGGCGGGGTGCGGGCGCTCGGCGCGCAGCAGCAGCGGCACGGCGTCGGCGACCGGCAGGTGGACCGCGGGCACGGTGCGGCCGCGGGCACCCTTGCCGTGCTTGCGGGCGACGAGGAGGTCACCGCGCACACCCGGCTCGTCACCCCGGCCGTCCACCCGGTCACCGGCCCGCTCCGGCAGCTCACCGCCGTCCGGCCGCCAGAAGGCGATCCGGCCCTCCCGGGGAACCTCCGCGGGCAGGAAGACGGCGGCGCACGAGCGCACGAGGAGCGCACCGTCGGCCGCGGCCTGCGCCGCCGCTCCCGTCGCCGTCTCCGCCGTCATGCCGCCCGCCTCACTCGCCCCTGCTCACACCGCCTGTCCCGGGACCGCTCCCTGGACCGCCAACCCTAGGCGAGACCACTGACATCCCCGGGGCGGCCACGACGAGCACGGCCACCGCAGCGCCCACCGCGCCCCGGCGCTCATGGCGCTCACGGCCGCCACGCCCCGGGCAACCCCTTCCGGCCAAGGTCTGCGTGAACACTGGAAGGAAAGTTTCCTAACAATAATTCATCCCGAGTTCTTGACGCGCACATGCCGCATCGCCAGGATTCCCCCGAGACGGCACGGCACCCCCACGCCAACCGAGGAGACAGGCATGTCGCCCACCCCCCGCGTCATGGACTCCGGCACGAACTCCGGCACGAACTCCCGTAAGAAGAAGGCCCGTTGGGGCATCCCGGTGGCCGCGGGCGCCTCGCTCGCGCTCGTCGGCGGTGTGCTGCTCTGGTCACCGGCCGAGGAGGCCGACGCCTCCCCCACCGCCGCGTCCCGGGCGGGCTTCACGGCGGTCGCCGCGGGTGACATCGCCGAGCAGTGCACCGCGAGCAGCAGCAGCTGCAAGCACCCCAAGACCGCCGCCCTGGTCAAGCAGATCAACCCGTCCTTCGTCATGACCATGGGCGACAACCAGTACGACGACGCGCGCCTGAAGGACTTCCAGAACTACTACGACAAGTCCTGGGGCGCCTTCAAGAGCAAGACGCGGCCCGTCCCCGGCAACCACGAGACCTACGACCCCGCGGGCGCGCTCAAGGGCTACAAGTCCTACTTCGGCTCCGTCGCCTACCCCGACGGCAAGAGCTACTACAGCTTCGACCAGGGCAACTGGCACTTCGTCGCGCTCGACTCCAACAGCTTCGACGACGACGCGCAGACGGACTGGCTCAAGGACGATCTCGCCGCCAACTCCAAGAAGTGCGTGGCCGCGTACTGGCACCACCCGCTCTACTCCTCCGGCGAGCACGGCAACGACCCGGTGAGCCGCCCCGTCTGGAAGCTGCTCTACGACAACAAGGCCGAGCTCGTCCTGAACGGCCACGACCACCACTACGAGCGGTTCGCGCCACAGAACCCCGACGGCAAGGCCGACGCCAACGGCATCGTCGAACTGCTCGGCGGCATGGGCGGCGCCAACCCGTACGACATCGAGGAGGTCCAGCCCAACAGCCAGAAGCGGATCACGGACACCTTCGGCGTCGTCAAGCTGAACTTCACCGACACCGGGTTCTCCTGGAACCTGCTCGCCACCGACGGCTCGACGAAGGACACCAGCCCGTCCTACTCCTGCCGCTGAGCCCGGCCGGAGCGCTGCGATGTACCTCGCTTCCACCGGCGCGGTCACCAAGGGCGACGCGGCCGCCACGACCCCGGAGCGGTCCGGGGCCCGGCGCGGCCGCGTCGCGGGCCCCGTCCTCGCGCTGGGCGCGGTCAGCCTGGTCACGGACATCTCCTCCGAGATGGTCACCGCCGTCCTGCCGCTCTACTTCGTCCTCCAACTCGGCCTTTCCCCCCTCCAGTTCGGATTCCTCGACGGGCTCTACAACGGCGTCACCGCGCTGGTGCGGCTGGCCGGCGGGTACGCCGCCGACCGAGGCGAGCGGCACAAGCTGGTGGCGGGCGGCGGCTACGCGCTGTCCGCCCTGTCCCGGCTCGGGCTGCTGCTCGCGGGCGGCGCCACCGCCGGGATCGGCGCGGCGCTCGCCGCCGACCGCGTCGGCAAGGGCGTGCGCACCGCACCGCGTGACGCACTCATCTCACTGAGCAGCCCGCCCGACGCGCTGGGCCGCGCCTTCGGTGTGCACCGGGCGATGGACACGACGGGCGCGCTGCTCGGTCCGCTCGCCGCGTTCGCGCTGCTGTGGGCGACCGCGGACGCCTACGACGCCGTGTTCGTGGTCAGCTTCTGCTTCGGGCTGCTCGGCGTGCTGATGCTGGTCGCGTTCGTCCCGGGCCACCTGGACTCGTCCGCCGCGCCCCGGGCGGCGCGGCCCCCCGCCGCCCGGGGCGGCGCGCTCGGCCTGCTCCGCGTCCCCGCCTTCCGGCGCGTCCTCGTCGCGGCCGCGCTGCTCGGCGCGGCCACCATCGGCGACGCGTTCCTCTACCTCCTCCTGCAGCGGCGGCTGGACTTCGCGGTCTCGTGGTTCCCGCTGCTGCCGCTGGGCTCCGCCGCCGTCTACCTGCTGCTCGCAATCCCGGCAGGCCGGCTCGCCGACCGCACGGGGCGGCGCGTGCCGTTCCTCGCGGGGCACGTGGCACTCCTCGGCGGCTACCTCCTGCTGCTCTCGCCCACCGACGGCTGGCCGCTGCTCATCGGCGTACTGCTGCTGCTCGGGGTCTTCTACGCGGCCACCGACGGCGTCCTGATGGCCCTGGTCGCCCCGGTGGTCGCCGAGGACCGGCGGGCGAGCGGCATGGCCGTGCTCCAGACCGGGCAGGCCCTGGCCCGGCTGCTTGCCGCCGCCGGGTTCGGCGCGGCCTGGACGCTGTGGGGCGTGGGGCCCGCGCTGACCTGCGCGGCGCTCGCGCTGACCGCGGCGCTGGGCGGGGCGGCCGTCCTGCTTCCGGCCGCCGAGCCCGCGAAGCCCGCCGGTACCGCCGGTACCGCCGCAGCCTCCTTGCCCTCCGAACCGTCCGAGCCCTCCGAGCCCTCCGAGCCCTCCGAGCCCTCCGAAAGGCGCTCATGACCTCGTCCACCGCCGGCACCGGCCGGCGCGCCGACCCGGGCGCGACCGAGCCGCACGGCCCCCTCCCGTCCCCTCGCTCCTCACCCCGCTCCTCACCCCGCTCCTCCCTCCGCTCCCGTGTCGTGGCCGTCACCGTGGCCGCCGCCGTCCTCGCGGGCGTCGCCGTGGCGTACACCCTGCACGCGGCCGGGCGCGCCTCATCGGCCGACGCCGCCTCGGAGTTCGCCCTCGACCGGGGGCACCTCTACTTCCGCAGCACGGAGGCGGGCGCGGGCCGGGTCGCCCGCGTGCCGTCACCGGGCAAGCCCCCCGGCGGGACCTCCGCCGAGGACACGCGCACCACCGGCGGACCCTCCTGCGAGCGCTTCTACGCCGCCGCGGGCACCGGCCTGTGCCTGCAGCGCAGGGCCGGGATCCCGCCCAAGTCGTACGCCGTGGTCCTGGACGGCCGCCTCCGCGAGAAGCGCCGGATCGCGCTCACCGGCATCCCCAACCGGGCGCGCGTCTCGGCGTCGGGCCGGATGCTGTCCTGGACGATGTTCGCCACCGGCGACTCCTACGCGGGCTCGTCCTTCTCCACCCGCACCTCGATCCTGGACACCCGCACCGGCTACCTGATCAAGAACATGGAGGAGATCCCCCTCACCCTCGACGGCCGCCGCTACCACGCGCCCGACGTCAACTACTGGGGCGTGACCTTCGCGAAGGACGACAACCGCTTCTACGCGACCGTCTCGACCAAGGGCCGGACCCACCTCGTGCGCGGCGACATGAAGAAGTGGGCGGCGACCACCCTGCGTTCGAACGTCGAGTGTCCCTCGCTCTCCCCCGACAACACCCGGCTCGCCTTCAAGAAGCGGGTACGGAAGGGGACTCGGGACCCCTGGCGGCTGTACGTCCTCGACCTGCGGACGATGCGCGAACACCCGCTGGCCGAGTCGCGCGGTGTCGACGACCAGGCCGCCTGGCTGGACGACGACACCCTCGCGTACGCGCTGCCGGGTCGGGACGGCCGCAAGCAGGACGTCTGGTCGACGCCCGCCGACGGCTCGGGCAGGCCCGTCCTGCGGGTACGGGGCGGGAGTTCACCGGCGGCGGTGCGCTGAGGCGCCGGGCGGGGCGCTACCCGCGGGCCCGCTTCGCGAGGCCCAGGGCGTACTCCGGCCACCACTGACCGGCCCGCGGCCCGCCCCTGCACGTCCCGTCGGACTCGCCGGGCCGCTTGACCCACAGGTAGGCGTCGAGCGAGGGGACGCCGGTGCGGGCGGTGGGCGGGGTGCCGAGGGCGCGGCCCGGCGGGTTGCACCAGGCCTCGGCTCCCCGGTAGGGGCCGTTGCCGTTGCGGCTGCTGTCGATGACGAAGTGCTTGGCGCCGCCGAGTTCCTTGACGAGCCGGTGACCGTAGTCCGAACTGACCTTGTTCGTCAGGTAGTTGGAGACGTTCAGCGCGAAGCCGTCGGCGCGGGCGATGCCGGCGCGGCGCAGTGGGCCGACCAGGCGGCGCGCGTCGGGGATCCAGCCCGCGTTCCCCGCGTCGAGGTACACCTTGGTGTTCGGGTGGCGCTTGAGGCGCTGGACCGCGTAGGCCAGCAGTCCGTACCGCTCGGCCGCGTTCGCGTGCGCGCAGCCCGCCACCAGTTGCGCGACGGCGTCCGGTTCCACGATCACGTACGCGCCCCGGGTGCCGAGGCCCGAGGCGAAGCCGTCGATCCACTGGCGGTAGTGGGCGGCGTCGCGGGCGCCGCCCGAGGAGTAGGCGCCGCAGTCGCGGTGCGGGATGAAGTAGGCGACGAGGACGGCGGTGCGCCGCGCTCTCGCCGCCGCCTCGACACGGGCCCGTACGACGGCGCCGGGCCCGTTGGCGTACAGCCAGGTGGCCTGGGGGCGCCCCGCGATGCGCCCGAGGAGACGGGCGTCGGCGGCGCGGCCCTCGCGCCGCCAGCGTGCGACCTGTCCGGCGGCGGCGGTGTGCGGATCGACCCAGAAGGCGGGGGCCGAGGCGCCCGCGGGGGCCGGGGCCGCGTACGCGGCGCGCGCGTCGGTCTCCTGCGCGCAGCCGGTCGCCGCCGCGCCCAGGAGGAGCGCGGCGGCGACGACGGTCCGGGCCACCGCCCGGGAGGCGGCCCCGGCACGGCGGGAACCGGGACGCGGACGGCGGGAGGACGACGGGGACACCGGGCGGCTCCAGAGGCTCGGCGCCGGTCGGGCCCGGCGCGTTCCCCGGAGTGTGCGGGCGCCCCGCCCCACCGGCGGCGCACACCTCCGCCGGGGCGGGGGCGGTTCACCCATAAATCACTCCGACGGCGGTCCCGAGCACCCCGGCCCCCAAGTGCGGCCCTTGGGCAGGGGTTTGGCGTAACCGCCGACGCGGCTCGTCGTCAGGCCCAGTCCGACGAGCGACTCGGCGAGCCGGACGGCCGCCCCGACGCCGTCCACGACCGGCATGCCGAGCCTCTCTCCGACGGTCCGCTGCAGCCCGGTCATCCCCGCGCACCCGAGGACGAGGACCTCGGCCCCCGCGTCCCTGGTGCGCTCGGCGGCGCGCAGGAAGGCGCGCAGGGTCCGCTCCTCGTCGCCGAGGTCCAGGACGCCGAGCCCGGTGCCGACGACGGCGGCGCAGTGCTGGGCGACGCCCGCCGCGTGCAGGCTGTCCTCGATCTGGCCGCGGGCGCGGTCGAGGGTGGTGACGACGCCGTACCGCCGGCCGAGCAGGCAGGCCAGGTGGGCGGCGGCCTCGGTGATGTCGACGACGGGTACGTCCAGGAGTTCCCTGGCGCCCTCGCGGCCGTGCTCGCCGAATCCGGCCATGACCACGGCGTCGTACGGCTCCCCGGACTCCTGGTGCGTGCGCAGGGTGTCCAGGACGGCGGCGGCCGAGAGGTAGCTGTCGAGCCAGCCCTCCGCGGACTCGACGCCCCAGGCGGGGGTGAGGCCGGTGACCGTGGTGCCGGGGGAGGCCGCGGCCCCGGCGCCCCGCACGATCTCGGCGGTCATCGACCGTGTCGTGTTGCAGTTGGTGACGACGATGTGCATCAGGCCTCCGTCCCGCCGGCCGCGTCGGCGGCGCCGACGGCCCGTTCGGAGCGGCACAGTGCCGCGTACAGGAGGGCGGCCGTCGCGGTCCCGATGAACCACGAGTAGGGCGCGACGGTGTCGAAGAACGGTACGAGCGCGCAGACGGCCGCCATGCCCGCCGTCGGCAGGAAGGCCCACAGCGCCCTGGGGTTCACGCCCTTGGTGTAGTAGTACGCGGATCCCGGCTCGGCCGTGAACAGCGCCGCCGCGTCGATGCGCCCGCGCTTCACCCAGTAGTAGTCGACCGCGATGATCCCGAACAGCGGTCCGAGGAAGGCGCCGAGGCCGCCGAGGAAGTAGTTGACGACGGTGGGGTTGGAGTAGAGGTTCCACGGCGTGACGAGCAGCGCGGCGACCGTGGAGATGATCCCGCCGGTCTTGAAGGTGATCTTCTGCGGCCAGACGTTGGCCAGGTCGTAGGCGGGCGAGACGAAGTTGGCGACGATGTTCACGCCCATCGTGGCGACGGCGAAGGTGAGCGCGCCGAAGACCAGCACCCAGGTGTTGCCGATCTCGGCGACGAGTTCGGCGGGGTCGGTGATGGCCTTGCCGAAGACCTCCAGGCTGCCCGCCGTGACGATCACGGAGAGGATCACGAAGGCCGTCGAGTTGATGGGCAGGCCCCAGAAGTTGCCGCGCTTGACGGTGCGGTAGTCGGGGGCGAAGCGCGAGAAGTCGCAGAAGTTGAGCATCAGGGTGCCGTAGGTGGCGAGGATCAGGCCGATCGCGCCGAACCACTGCCGCACCTGCTCGCCGGTGGAGACGGGGTGCGGGGTCGAGGTGAGCGAGATCGTCCAGCCCGCCTTGGCGAGGATCCAGAGCGCGAGGGCGATCATCACGACCCAGATGGCGGGCCCGCAGAAGTCCTGGAACTTGCGTACGGCCTCCATGCCCTGCGTCATGATCAGCCCCTGGACCAGCCAGAGCGCGACGAACGAGCACCAGCCGAGGGCGTGCAGCCCGAGGAAGGAGTGCTCGGTCCACGACTCCAGGCCCGGGAAGGCCGCGATCAGCATGACGTTGACGGCGATGGAGGCCAGATAGGTCTGGATGCCGTACCACATGATGGCGATCACGGCCCGGATGAGGGCGGGGATGTTGGCGCCCCAGACGCCGAAGCTGATGCGGCTGACGACGGGGAACGGCACGCCGTGGCGCTGGCCGACGCGCCCCATCAGGTTCATGCCCGCGTAGATCAGCACGAAGCCGACGAGGAGCGAGGTGAAGATCTGCCAGACGTTGAGGCCGAGCACCAACAGCCCTGCGGCGAAGGTGTAGTTGCCGAGGTTGTGGACGTCGGACATCCACAGGGCGAACAGGTCGAAGACCTTCCACTTGCGTTCGGCGGTGGGGGCGAGGTCTTCGTTGGTGAGGCGGGGGTCGGGCACGAAGGCGGGGGCTGCTGCGCGTTGGTCGAGGGACACGGGGCCTCCTGGCGGGGGACGGAGGTGCGGCGACTCCCTTTGGTATACCAAGATTTGGTATACCAAAGGTGTGGTCATGTTCCCGCCACCAACGGCGCCCGGCAATGTCCGGGCGGTGACGAATCGGTAAATCGATGCGGGGTTCGGCGATGATAGACACCATGACGACCGTGGAGCAGCCGCTGGGTGCCGTACGCGAACGCGTGCTCGCCGAGCTGCGGCAGGAGATCATCGCCGGGCGCCTCGGCCCGGGCGACCGGCTGGTGGAGCGCGAACTCGCCGACCGCTTCGGGGTGTCCAGGGTCCCGGTGCGCGAGGCGGTCCGCGCCCTGGTCGCCGAGGGCTTCGTCACCTTCGAGACCCCGCGCAGGACCGTGGTGCGCCGGCTGACCCGCACCGATGTGACCGAACTCTTCGAGCTGCGCGAGGCGTTGGAGGTCTACGCCGCCGGGCGCGCCGCGGAGCGGGCCACCCGGGAGGGTCTCGCCGAGCTGAAGTCCCTGCTCGGCCGGGCCGCGAAGGCGACGCGCACGGAGGACGCCGAGGCCATCACGGACATCAACACCCGCTTCCACGACCGCATCCTCGCGATGGCGGGCAACTCCCTGCTCACCTCGGTGATGGAACCGGTCGACGGCCGCCTGCGCTGGATGACCCGGCGCAACGAGGAGTGGACGCACCTGCTGGCCGAGCACCGCGAGCTGTACGAGGCGGTGGCGTCCGGCGACGCGGAGCGGGCGCGGGCGCACGCCTTGGCGCACGTGCGCACGAACCACGCGTCGACGCTGCGCCACCTCTTCGGCGACGGCCTCTCGGCCGACGACGGCCGGCACGGCCCGCCCGGTGCCCCGCCCGACGCCTGAGGAGACGTCAGGCGGGCCGGTAGCGGTCCGTCGCCGCCGCCAGTTCCTCCGCGATCCCGCGCGCCCCCGCGTTGTGCCCCGCGTCCTGGACGAGGACGAGCTCGCTGTCGGGCCACGCCCGGTGGAGCCGCCACGGGATGCCGAGGAGGTTGCCGAAGTCCAGGCTCCCCTGCACCAGCACCCCCGGAATCCCCCGGAGGGAATCCGCGTCCCGCAGGACCACCTCGTCGCCGCCCAGCCAGTGGTCGTGGGCGAAGTAGTGCGTGACGGTCCGCGCGAAACCGGCCCGGAACGCCGCGTCCTCGTAGCGCGGCACGGACCTCGGCGGCGCCGGTACGCACGCCGTCTCCCAGTCCGTCCAGGCCCGCGCGGCGCGCGCACGGACCTCGGCGTCCGGCGACTCCAGGAGCCGGTTGTAGGCCGCGGCGAGATCCCCGTCCCGCTCCCCCTCGGGCACCCCGGCGCGGAACGCCTCCCACGCCTCGGGGAAGATCCGCCCGAGCCCCCGGGTCAGCAGGTCCACCTCGGCGCGGCTGCCCGTGGCGAGCCCCGTCAGGACCAGCTCCGAGACCCGGTCGGGATGCGTCTGGGCGTAGCGCAGGCCGAGGACCGACCCGAACGAGACGCCCCACACCAGCCACCGCCCGATGCCCAGGTGGCGCCGGAGCAGTTCCAGGTCGGCGAGCAGGTGCCTCGCGGTGTTGACGCCCATGTCGGTCGCCGGGTCGCTCGCGGGCGGCGTGGAACGGCCCGCGCCGCGCTGGTCGAGCAGGACGATCCGGTACGCGTCGGGGTCGAAGCAGCGGCGGAAGAAGGGCGTGCAGCCGGACCCCGGCCCGCCGTGCAGCACCACCGCCGGCTTACCGAGCGGATTGCCGCAGGTCTCCCAGTACACGCGGTTGCCGTCGCCGACGTCGAGCATGCCGTGGTCGTAGGGTTCGATGTCCGGATAGAGGCCCATCGGGCGACCCTAACCCCGGCCCGGACGGCGGGTCCCGCGGGTTTTCCCGACGGCCCGCCCGCCGCGCTCCGGCTACTGCGCGCCGGCGTTCCGCATCCGCCCGTACGCGTACACGCAGCCCGCGAGCGCCAGGTCGGAGAGGAGCATGAAGCCGATGGAGTACGAGTCCTTCGCGCTGTAGATCGCCCCCATGACCAGCGGCGGGACGAAGCCGCCGAGGCCGCCGACCGCGCCCACGATGCCCGTGACGGAGCCGACCTGCCGCTGCGGCGTGACCTGGGAGACCAGGGCGAAGACGCTGCCGCTCGCGGTGCCGAGGCCGGCCGCCATGAGCAGGAAGCAGACCGTGCCCATCGGGTTCAGCTTCGGGTCGAAGGCCTGCATGACGGCGAAGAGGGCGACCACCGCGAGGGCGGCCGAGGTGACCGTGGCCGGGTGGATCCGGTCGGAGAGCCAGCCGCCGATGGGCCGGAAGACGACCGTGACCAGGGCGAATCCGGCTGCCTTGGTGCCGGCGTCGGTCGGCGACAGGTCGTACCAGGTCTTCAGGTACGTGGGCAGGTACACGCCGAAGGCGACGATCCCGCCGAAGCCGATCGCGTACAGCGCGGACAGCTCCCAGGTGACCCGCAGCCGCCCGGCGTCGCCGAGCCGGGTGGTGAGGGAGCTGGTGGGCACCGGACGGTCGGGGCGGTCGGTGATGAGGAGCGCGGCGAGCACCGCGTAGGCGGCGAGCGCGACGGCGACCACGACGAACGGCAGGTTCTCGCCGTGCTTGGCGATGCGCGGGGTGAAGTAGCCGGAGAGCGCCACACCGCCCATGCCCATGCCGAAGACGCCGAGCGCGAAGCCCCTGCGGGCGGGCGGGAACCAGGAGTTCACCAGCGGGATGCCGATGGCGAACGTCGTCCCGCCGAGCCCCAGCAGGAATCCGACGGCGAGCATGGCACCGAAGCTGTGCCTCGCCGGGATGATCAGCAGCACCGGGATGATCGTGAGCGCCGAGATCAGCGGGAACATCCGCCGCGCGCCGTAGCGGTCGGTGAGCGCGCCGACCGGGACGCGGCCCAGCGAGCCCACGATCACGGGCACGGCGACCAGCAGCGACTGTTCGAACGAGCTCAGTCCGAGCCGGTCCTTGAAGTCGCTGCCGAGCGGGGCGACCAGGTCCCAGGCCCAGAACGTGAGGGTGAAGCCGAGGGTCGCCATGGCCAGGTTGCGGTAGGCGGCCCCGGAGGGCTTGGCTGCTGCCTGAGTCTCGTCCACCCCCTCACGCTAGGAATCGGCGGGCGGCACGGCCCGCGCTGATGGGCCATCCGGGCGCAGCCCCGCCGCCGTGGCGGCCTCCCGCAGCACGTCCCGCAGCATCGCGGGCGTCAGCCGTCCGGTGAACGTGTTGCGCTGGCTGACGTGGAAGCAGCCGAAGAGGTCAAGCGGCCGCCCGTGCGGACCGCCCGCCAGCGTCACGCGCGCCCCGTGCCCGAACGCGGGCCGGGGCCTTGGCACCGTCCAGCCCGCCGCCGCGAACACCGGCAGCGCGGCCTGCCAGCCGAAGGCGCCGAGGACGACCACGGCACCGAGCCGCGGGGCGAGCAGCCGCAGCTCGTCCACGAGCCAGGGGCGGCAGGTGTCACGTTCCGCGGGGGTCGGCTTGTTGGCGGGCGGCGCGCAGTGCACGGGCGAGGTGATGCGGGTGCCGTACAGGGTCAGGCCGTCGTCGGCGCTCTCGGCGGTGGGGCGCGAGGCGAGGCCGACGTCGTACAGCGCCCGGTAGAGGACCTCGCCGGAGCGGTCGCCCGTGAACATCCGGCCGGTGCGGTTGGCGCCGTGCGCGGCGGGCGCGAGGCCGACGATCAGGAGCGCCGCGTCGTGCGGTCCGAAGCCGGGGACCGGCCTGCCCCAGTACTCCTGGTCGGCGAAGGCCGCGCGCTTGGTGCGCGCGACCTCTTCGCGCCAGTCGACGAGACGGGGGCAGGCACGGCATTCGGTGATCCGTCGGTCCAGTGCGCTCAGGCCGTCCATGCCTCCACCGTAGGCTCAGGCCGCTCGGCGCGGCACGGCGCCCAGGACGGCACGGCGTTCAGGCCGCACCGCGCTCAGGTCACCGCGGCGCCCAGGGCCACGAAGGCGCAGATCAGCGCGAACAGGATGGCCAGCAGCGGCCACACGAACCGCAGGTACTTGTCGTAGCCGACCTTCGCGAGCGCCACGCCGCCGATGGTCACGGCCGTCGTCGGCACCCACAGGTTCATCCAGCCGCTGGCCGCCTGCCAGGCCGTGACGACGACCGCGCGCGAGACGCCGGCGAAGTCGGCGAGCGGCGCGAGGATCGGCATGGCGAGCGTGGCGTGGCCCGAGGTGGAGGGGATCAGGAAGGCGAGCGGCAGGTTCACGATGAAGACGATCACCGCGAAGAGCCCGGAGGAGGTCCCCTTCACGATCCCCTCGATGGAGTGGAGCACGGTGTCCGTGATCTTCGAGTTGTTCATGATCGTCGTGACGCCGCGGGCCAGCAGGATGACCAGCGCGGGCGAGACGAAGTCGGCCGCGCCCTGGATGATCGTCGAGCTGAGCTTCTGCTCCCCCATCCGCGCGACGAGCCCGATCAGGACCGCCGCGCACAGGAAGAGCGCGGCCAGCTGCGGGAAGGACCAGCCCAGTTCGAAGCCGTACGGCTTGGCGTCCGCCTTGCCCGTGAGCGCGCTCGACCAGGGCACCACCGAGAAGATCATGAAGGCGAAGACCAGGGCCGTGGCGACGAGCACCGCCTTGTGCAGCCCGGTCAGCTCGGGCACCTCCTCGGCGCCCCCGGCGGACCGCTCGTGGTCCCGGTCGCCCGGCAGGAAGCCGGACAGGGAGCGCTCGGGGTCGCGCCGGACCCGCTTGGCGTAGCGGATGACGTACGCGACCGTGACGCCGGTCAGGACGATCCACATGGCGAAGCGGAGCACGATGCCGTCGCCGAGCGAGATGTCGGCGGCGGACGAGGCGACGCCCGTCGCGAAGGGGTTCACGGTCGAGCAGAGCACGCCGACGCCCGCGCCGAGGATGATCGCGCCGACGGCGGTCATGCGGTCGTAGCCGAGGGCGAGCATCAGCGGCACGATCAGGCCGTAGAAGCCGAGCGTCTCCTCGGCGAAGCCCTCGACCGTGCCGAGCACGGAGAAGACGACCATGACACCGGCGATGAGCAGTGCGCCGCGCTCGCGCAGCCGGTGCGCGAGCCGCCCGATGCCCCGGTCCAGCGCGCCGGTGGCGAAGACGACGGTGATGAAGGCGCCGATGGCGAGGACGAAGAGGAAGACGCCCGCACTGCCGTACAGCGAGCCGGCGTTGTCGGGCGCGACCAGCGAGGTCTTCTCGTCCTGGATGCCGTAGAGCCCGTTGACGGGCGAGAGGAAGAGGTCGTTGAGGCGGTCGACGAAGGACTGCCCGGAGTCGACGCGGTGGTAGGTGCCCTCGACGGGGGCGCCTGAGCCGTTGCGGTCGTACTGCCCCGACGGCACGAGGAAGGCGAGCAGCCAGACGGCGACGGTGACGATCGCCAGGACGGTCAGGGCACTGGGAAAGGTGAACTTCCGCTTCCCCGGCTTCCCTGACCCTCCGGACGGGCTCTCGGCCGGGTCGCCGCCCACGGGCGTCTCCGTCGTACTCACGCGGCACCACCCCGGGACCCCTCGGCGGCCGACCGGTCGAAGTCGGTGGCGTACTCCCGTACGAAGGCGCACAGGGCGACGACGGTGTTGCGCAGCTCCGAGAAGAGGACGCGCTCGTTCGGCGCGTGCAGGTTGCACATGCTGTCCTGCGCCCCGAAGAGCAGCACCTCGGCACCGGGCGCCGCCTTCGCCAACCCGTTGACCAGCGGAATCGACCCGCCGGTCGCCACGTACGAGGCGTCCTGCCCCCAGCCTTCGCGCAGCGCGGCGAGCGCGGCACGGTAGGCGGGCCCGCCGGTCGCGGCCTCGTAACCGGGCCCGGTGTCACCGGGCGTGACCGTGAGCGGAACCCCGAAGGGCCGCAGCGACCGCAGGTGCTCGACGAGCCGGCCCTGTGCCTCCCTCGCGTCCTGCCGCGGATGGAAGCGGAGGTTCAGCTTGGCTCTCGCGTACGGCACCACGGCGGACGCGGCGTGCTCCACGCTCGGCGCGTCCAGGCCGATGACGGTGATCGCGGGACCGCTCCACAGCCGCTCCCCGAGGCTGCCGCTGCCGACGAGCGGCACCTCGTCCCGCACACCCGCCAGCGAGCGGAACTCCTCCTCCGTGTACGAGGTCCCCTCCCACTCCTCGCGCCGCAGCCCCTCGACGGCGACATCCCCGTGGACGTCGTGCAGCGTGCCGAGTGCCTTCAGCAGGACGAGCAGCGCGTCGGGCGCGGCCCCGCCGAACTCGCCGCTGTGGCGCGGCTCGTCCAGCGTGCGGACCTCGACGGTCACCTCGGACGCGCCGCGCAGGCCGGTGGTGAGGGTGGGGGTGCCGGGACGGAGGTTGCCCAGGTCGGCGATGACCATGGCGTCACAGGCGAACCGCGCCGGGTCGGTGGGCGGGTAGTCGTCGAAGGCGCTGCCGTACTCCTCCTGCCCCTCGATGACGATCTTGACGCCGACCGGCGGCCGCCCCTCGTACGCCCGCAGCATCCCCAGGTGCGCGATGACATTGGACTTGTCGTCCGCGATGCCCCGGGCGCGCAGGCCGCCCTCGACCGGCGTCGGCTCGAAGGGCGGGGACTTCCAGAGCGACTCGTCGCCGGGCGGCTGCACGTCGTAGTGGCCGTAGAGCAGGACGGTCGGCGCGTCCGGGGACGGGGGCGGGATCTCGCCGTAGATCACGGGGGCGGTGTCCGGCAGGTCGAGCCGCTCGACGTGCGGGACCCCCGCGTCGCGCAACAGCCCGGCCAACAGGTCGTGGGCCTCGTGCACCGGCTCCGCGGGGAACCCGGGAAAGGAGATCGAGGGGATCGCGGCGAGCCGTTCCAGGTCGGCGCGGAGCCCGCCCATCAGACCGTCGACGGTGGCTTCGAAAGACGTCATGGGCAGCACTCCTGGGAGTCGCGTGTCATGTCCTCACATCCGGACCGTTTTGTTGTGATGAGTCCGAATTATCGGCGTCCGAGGTCAGCGGTTTCCGGACGGCTCGCCGGGAGGCGGGCAGGCCGCACGGAACCCGGACTAAGGTCGACACATGGCTTCGGAGACTTCAGGGGGCGGCGGAACGGGCCGCGTGCGGGGCAGCGGTCCGGCGGGTGGGAACGTGGTGAGCGAGGGCGTTGCGGGCGAGGGCGCGGCGGTCGAGGAGACGGCGGCCCCGGGCTCGACGGGTGCTGACTCGACGGGTGCTGACTCGACGGGCGCCGGTCCGACGGTCAAGGGCACGACGGGCGGGAGTCCGGCGGGCGGGGACTCCGCGGCCGGGGGCACGGTGCGTGTCGACAGCTGGATCTGGTCCGTGCGGCTGACCAAGACCCGCTCGGCCGGTGCCGCGGCCTGCAAGGGCGGTCACGTCCGGGTCAACGGCGAACGCGTCAAGCCTTCGTACGGCGTGCACGTGGGCGACGAGGTGCGGGTGCGGCAGGCCGGCGGCCGGGAGCGGATCGTGATCGTGAAGCGGCTCATCCGCAAGCGCGTCGGCGCACCGGTCGCCGTGGAGTGCTACGTCGACAACTCGCCGCCGCCCCCGCCGCGCGAAGCGGTCGCCCCCGCGGGCATCCGCGACCGGGGCACCGGCCGCCCCACCAAGCGCGACCGCCGGGAGATGGAACGGCTCCGGGGAGGGGAGGGTTAGTCCCTCACCGGTCCGGCCGGCGCGGCGCCGGGGTCCCCCGTGCACGGAAACGCCTCTGCAACACGCCCTGGATCAAGGCGTGTTGCAGAAGCTTCTCAGCGGTGCGGTGCGGCGGCATGCGATGTGGTGCGGTACGACATCGACGGCCGCGCCTCACCGCCGCAGGCGGCCGATCAGCTTCGTCGTCTCGTCGCGCCCGGCCCACGCGATCCACGCGAGCGGCAGGATCAGGACCAGCGGCGTGGCAGCGTTCTCACCTCCGAGCGCGGTGACGCTGACGATGAACGCGCCGGCCATCAGCCCGATGAACGCCGTGGCGGCGACGGACGAGAGCAGCGGGATCAACAACGCGACCCCGCCCAGCAGTTCCAACGCCCCGATGGTGTACATCCCGGGCGCTCCCCACCCGAGCCTGTCGAAGGACTCGACGGCGGTCGGGTGGGCGATCAGTTTGGGTGCGCCACTCGCCGCGGCGAAGAACACGCCGAGCAGCACCTGCAGGACGCGCAGGGTGACGCGGACGCCCCGGCCCCCGGCGGTGCGGGTGGTGACCCCGGTGGGAACGGTCGCGGCGGGAGTGATCGAGGTGGAAGCGATCGAGGTGGGAGCGGAGGCGGCGGGGCTGGTGGTGGTCATCGTGGTCTCCTCGGTGAACGGGGCCCGTCGGGCTGTTGTGCTGTCCCCATGGAGACCGGCCGTCCACGCAGAACTCATCGCTCCGCGCGACGACTTCAGACCTCAGCTTCAGACGTCAGCTTCAGACGTCAGCTTCAGACGCCAGACTTCACCCGAACGCTGTCACCCTCACCGTGCCCATCTCTGCCCTGCCCTGCCCCGCTCTGCCCCGACCTCAGCCCACCGGAACGGCCCGTACCCAGATCCCGTCGTCCGTCAGGTACTTGTCGACCTTGAGTCCGGCCTCCGCGAGGGCCTCCTCGAACTGGTCCCGGGTGAGCGGCCGGGCGCGGAACGTCTGGGTCCATACGGCGTCGGGGAAGACGTACTCCGCGTGGACCTCGTTCACTCCGTCGCCGACCGGCGTCGCCGAGACGATCCGGACCGTGTAGCCCCCCGGGTCGACCCGCTCCCTCGGCAGGTTCGTGTGGTAGTCCTCGCCCTCCCGCTGGATCAGTACGCAGCCCTGGTCCGTGACGTGCTTGCGGCAGGCGCGCAGCATGCCGCGCCGCACCGCGTCGTCGCCGTTGTGCACGAGGAACGACGCGAGCATCACCACGGAGAACTTCTCGTCCAGGTCGAGCTGCTCGATCGGGCTCCGCACCGTGCGCACCCCGCCGGGGAGCTCGGCGACCTTCTCCAGCATCTCGGCGGACTCGTCCACGGCCGTCACGCGGAAGCCCCGCTCCAGGAGGGGGCGCGTCACCCGGCCCGCGCCGCTGCCCAGTTCCAGGATGTGCGCCCCGGCGGGCACGGCGCTCTCGATGACGTCGGGCTCCTCCCCCACGGACAGGCGCGCGTACAGCTCGACCGCGCAGCCGTCCGGCGTGATCGCCCCGGGTCCCGTTCCCTCGTATCCCTCACGCATCTCCACGCTCATGCCCCGCCAACGAAGCACCTCCCGGTGCCGTTCCCGGCTCCGGCGCCGCGCCCGCCGCCCGCAGCGGGAACCAGCCATGTCCGCCATACCAGTGGCCGCCCGCCCGCAGATGGTCGCCCACGGCCCTCTCCACCCCTGTCCGCCTGGGAAGTTCGGCCACGGGGAGGTCTCCGTCGCCGAAGACGAACGCGACGGGTCCGTGGTCGTCCGGCTCGTCCGCGTATCCGTCGGCCGGGCGGAATCGCTCCTGGAAGCGGACGATGTTCGAGTCCGCGGGCAGATAGCGCTTCAGCTGCGGGTCGAGGAGCCAGGAGTGGCAGACGGCTGTCTCATATCGTTCCTCGGGGAAGTGCCGCGCGAAGAACTCCCGCGCCAGAGCCGTCGAACGGTCGCATGCCTTTGGTGTCAGCGCTCCGCGGAAGTCGCTGATGTGGATGTTCAGACAGGGGTCGCCCGGGCCCGCCGCGTGCCCGGCGGCGGCCGTCGCGCCACCCATCCGCGCCCCCAGCACGGCACGCTGGAACTGCAGCCGCCCCAACTGGTAGAGCTCGCCCCGGAAGTGCAGGGCGATCCACCCCGGTGCGAGGAGGCCGCGGGTGCCGCGCGCCCTGCGGTGCACCGCCAGGTGGCGTCCGAGGTCGGCGAGGGTGCGGCGCGAGACGTCCTCGGGGATGCCCCGGTCGCGGTGGTGGGCCCGGACGTGCTCCAGCGCCGCCACGAACACGTACACGTAGAAGCAGCGCCCGAGCTCCCCCCACGCCTCCGGCAGCACCGGGAGGTGACCGCCGCGGACCGTCCCCATGTCGCGCACGAGGGCGTCCACACAGCGGTCGAGCAGCCACCGCGCCTCCGGGTCCGCCCAGAGCCGGCCGCGCAGCGCCACGAGGGCGTTGATGTCCTCGTGCGGTACGGCGAGGTCGAGCAGCACCTCCGGCAGTCCGTCGGCGTCCGGGAGCACCGCCGCGGCCCGCGGCTCCCCGGCCGCCGCCAGCTCGCCGAGCCACGCGGCGAGCCTGTCGTCCGCCCTGAGCGCTGCCAGCACGTCCACACCTCTTTATCCTGAAGGCAGGAGATGACCTCTGATGATGCGCACAGGCAGTGAGCCGCTGACCGCACGCAGTCCCCTCCGGATGCGCTTCTGGTTCAGCGTATGGGGCCTGGTCTGGGCTGTCTTCGGCACCGTCGCCTTCGCGTTCGCCGGGCGGGCCGGGTGGGCGCTGGCGTGCGGGGTGCTGGCGCTGGTGGTCGCCGCCGACCTGGCGTGGGTGGTGCACCGCATGCGGCAGGGCCCGCACTACCAGCCGGGCCGGGACATCCCGCCGTACGAGCCGCCGGACGCCCCCTAGCGGACCGCGCCCCGGCCGACTCCCGCCGTTTGACCGGCTCTCACCGCCAGACGGGCTCTCGCCGTCCGGCCGGCTGTCGCCGCTCGGCTAGCTCTCGGCGTCCGGCCGCGGCGCGTCGAAGCGGGCCGCCGCCAGGTACTCAGGCTGCGGGTCCAGGGCCGCGGCGAGGCGGAAGTGGCGCCGCGCCCGCTCGGGCCGTGCGGCGCGCTCGTAGGTGCGGGCGAGCGCGAAGTGCGCGAAGGCGTTGTCCGGCTCCCGCTCCAGGACGGTGCTGAACTCCAGCTCGGCGGCGCGCAGTTGCGCGGCTGCGAAGAAGGCGCGGGCCCTCAGCAGCCGGGCGGCCGTGTTCTCGGGGTGGGCGTCGATGACGGTATCGAGCAGCTTCACCGCTCCGCGCGGATCCCGCGCGGCAAGGAGCTGCTCCGCCGCACGGAAATCGATGACATGGGTCTCCGGACTGTTCTCGGGCACGCCGGACTCCTTCCCTCGCTCCCCGCGTTCAACGCCCGCTGTACCCCCGCCTATTCCGGCCCACCCGTTCCGGCCCGCCTGTCCCGGTCCGCCCATTCCGCGCACCGCGCCGCCACGCGCGCGTGATGGGCTCAGCGCGCGGCGAGGGCCAGGACGGTCCCGAGCACCACGAGGGCCGCGCCCGCGCCGACGAACGTCCGGTCGAGGCCGGTGCGCTCGCCGCCGAGCAGCACGGTCTCGCGCGGATCCCCGGTGTCGTACGCGATGCCGACCACGTCCCCCGGGGCGAGCGGCCTGCGCCGGGTGGGCGGGACGGGCGACACGACCTCGACGACCCGGCCGTCGCCCGTCTCGAACTGCAGCGTGGGCCGCTCGGCCCCCGGCGGGGCCGCCTTGACCAGGGCCTGCGCGATCGCTCCCGCAGCGGTGATCCGCCGGGTCTGCCGCAGGCCGTACGCACCGGCCAGGGCCGCGACCAGGCCCCCCAGAGCCGTGAACGCCGCCAGTACGACCACTGCCTCCGCCCTTCCCGGGACGCCCGTCCCGGCCTCTCCCCAAAGACGCGCCCTGCGCCTGGGGCCACCTTCCCGCGGCACTCCCGGCCGCGCTCCCGGCCGCGCTCCCGGCCGACTGGATGCCCTTCGCCGGCTAGCCGCGCGCCCGGCGTTCGAGGTCGGCCCAGACCGCGGCGACCCGTTCCGCGAGCCCCTCCAGCGGGCCGTCGTTGTCGATCACGATGTCCGCGATCTCCAGGCGCTTCTCGCGGGTCGCCTGCGCGGCCATCCGCGCGCGGGCATCCTCCTCGCTCATGCCGCGCAGGCGCACCAGGCGGTCGAGTTGGGTCCCGGGGCTCGCGTCGACGACGACCACGAGGTCGTAGAGCGGTGCGAGGCCGTTCTCGGCGAGCAGCGGCACGTCGTGGACGACCACCGCGTCGCCGGACGCGGCCTGTTCGAGTTCGGCGGAGCGCGCGCCCACGAGCGGATGCACGATCGAGTTGAGGACGGCCAGCTTCTCGGGGTCGGCGAAGACGACCGCCCCCAGCTTCGGCCGGTCCAGGGAGCCGTCCGGGGCGATGACCTCCCGCCCGAAGGCCTCGATCACGGCCTCCAGACCGGGAGTTCCGGGCGCCACCACCTCACGCGCGATCTTGTCCGCGTCGATCAGGACGGCACCGGACGCGGCGAACCGCCGCGAGACTTCACTCTTGCCGGCGCCGATTCCGCCGGTCAGGCCCACCTTCAGCATGACCGGCAGCTTAGGCCCTGGCGTTACGCGTCGCCTTCCCGCTCGGCAAGGAAGCGTTCGAATTCAAGGCCGATCTCGTCGGCGGACGGGATGTCCATGGGCTCGGCGAGCATGTTGCCGCGCTCCTGGGAGCCCGCCGCCGCGTCGTACTGGTGCTCAAGTCCTTGGACGAGGGCCACGAGCTCCTCGTCGCCCTCCTGGATCTGCCGGTCGATCTCGGTCTGGGTGCGGTGTGCCTCGGTGCGCAGTCCGTGCGCGATGGCGGGCAGCACCAGGCCGGTCGCGGCGGTGATGGCCTCCAGGACGGTCAGGGCCGCGTCCGGGTACGCGGAGCGCGCGATGTAGTGCGGCACGTGCGCCGCGACGCCGAGGACGTCGTGGCCTGCCTCCAGGAGGCGGTACTCCACCAGGGAGGCCGCGCTGCCCGGCACCTGCGCCTCGTCGAAGGGGCTGCGGTGGCCCGGGATCAGGTCGGTGCGGTTGCCGTGCGGGGTGAGGCCCACGGGGCGGGTGTGCGGGACGCCCATGGGGATGCCGTGGAAGTTCACGGACAGGCGCACGCCGAGCCGCTCCACGATCTGCTGGACGGCCTGCGCGAAGCGCTCCCACTCGATGTCGGGCTCGGGCCCGGAGAGCAGCAGGAAGGGCGCACCGGTGGCGTCCTGGACGAGGCGGACGTCGAGCGTCGGCACCTCGTAGTCGCTCCATCGGTCGCGCCGGAAGGTGAGCAGCGGGCGGCGGGCGCGGTAGTCGACGAGCCGGTCGTGGTCGAACCTCGCCACCACCTGCCCGGGAAGGCCGTCCGTGAGCCGCTCGACGATCTGGTCGCCGGTTTCGCCCGCGTCGATGTATCCGTCGAAGTGGTAGAGCATGACCAGTCCGGCCGATTCCTGGGCGAGCGCCATGTCGACGACGGCGAGGCCCTTCGGCTCCCATGCGTACAAACCCTGCGGATCAAGCACTGTGACCGCTCCTCCTCGTGTTCGTAGGGAAGAACACGCGCGGAAGCACGTGCATTCCCGGCCACGCGCACCGCGCCGCCACCGGAAACAGCCGTGTTCGTACTCGTGAACGCCCTTACAGGGGCGCCGAGTTGTCGGCACCGGTCCCGTACAGCACCCCGCCAACAGCACGAACCGGCCCAACCCGGTCCAGACCTTGACGCGAACATGCCCCACCCCTACGTTCATGTGCACACCCGTAGTTCATGTACGAGAACTTCGCTACGTGAATACGGGCCGCACCCCTCCCCTCACCTCCACCCTGTGAACCGACGGGAAGGCCACCCCCATGCGCACCCGACGTACCCTGCTGACCGCCCTGATCGCCGCGACGGCCGCCTCCGGAGGCCTGGCCGTGGCCGCCACCGCGATTGCCGCCCCGGCGCCGGCGCGGACCATCGAGGTCTCCACGGCCGCCGAACTGAAGTCGGCGCTGACAGCCGTCTCCCCCGGCGACACGATCCACCTCGCCGACGGAACGTACTCCGGGAACTTCAAGACCTCCGTGGCGGCGAGCGCGAACTCCCGCATCACGCTGACCGGTTCGTCGAAGGCGGTGCTCACGGCGGGCGGCGGCTACGGCCTGCACCTGAACGGCGCCGCGTACTGGACGGTGCGGGGCGTCACCGTCACCGGCGGCCAGAAGGGCATCATGATCGACTCCGCGAGGGGCGTCGTCGTGGACACCGTCACGGTCCACGGCCTCGACATGGAGGGCGTCCACTTCCGGCAGTCGAGCAGCGACGGCACGATCAAGAACTCGCGGATCTACGACACCGGGAACGACGACCGCGGCATGGGCGAGGGGGTCTACGTGGGCAGCGCCAACACGCTCTCCGACAAGAGCGACAACGTGACGATCACCGGCAACACCATCGGCCCGGACGTCGGCGGCGAGGCGATCGACCTCAAGGAGGGCACCACGGGCGGCGAGGTCTCGGGCAACACCTTCGACGGCAAGGGCCTGACCGGCAACAACTACGACGACTCGTGGATCGACGTGAAGGGCAACAACTACGTCATCGAGAACAACACCGGCAAGAACACCACGAACAACGGCTACGAGACCCACTCCCAGCAGTCCGGCTGGGGCTGCGGCACGGTCTTCCGCGGCAACAGGTCGACCCTGACGGGCGCGACGGGCGACAGCCAACTGGCGATCAACGTGACGAACCACAGCGGAAGCTGCAGGACGACGGTCTACGCGAGCAACACGGCAACGGGCGGCAAGGGCCTGACCAACATAACGATCACCCCGTAATGGGAGGGGCCCGGCTGGGGCCCTCTCAGGGGCGCGGGGAACCGCGCGACCAGCCCCCACGGCCCCGCACCCGAAACAGAAGCGGGGCGCGCCGGAAACAAGAAGCGGGCCCGCACCTCCGAAGAGGTGCGGGCCCGCAACCTTGTTCAGCTACAACCGCCTAGAGGCGAGCCTCAGCTCTGGCCGCCGGCGAGCTTCTCGCGCAGCGCGGCAAGCGCCTCGTCCGACGCCAGGGCGCCGGAGTTGTCGTCCGACTCCGAGGAGTACGAACCGCCGCCGCCACCGCCGCCGGAGCCGGCGGCCGGAGCCGCGCCACCGGGAGCCGCGGCACCCTCGGCCTCGGCCTGGGCGTCGGCCTCGCGGGACTTGATGACCTGAGCCTGGTGCTGCTCGAAGCGCGTCTGCGCCTCGGCGTACTGGCCCTCCCAAGCCTCACGCTGGGTCTCGAAGCCCTCGAGCCAGTCGTTCGTCTCGGGGTCGAAGCCCTCGGGGTAGATGTAGTTGCCCTGGTCGTCGTAGGACGCGGCCATGCCGTACAGGGTCGGGTCGAACTCGACGGCCGACGGGTCGGCGCCGAAGGACTCGTTGGCCTGCTTCAGCGACAGCGAGATCCGGCGACGCTCGAGGTCGATGTCGATGACCTTGACGAAGATCTCGTCGTTGACCTGGACGACCTGCTCCGGGATCTCCACGTGGCGCTCGGCCAGCTCGGAGATGTGGACCAGGCCCTCGATGCCCTCGTCGACGCGCACGAACGCACCGAACGGAACGAGCTTGGTGACCTTGCCGGGGACGACCTGCCCGATCTGGTGCGTGCGGGCGAACTGCTGCCACGGGTCTTCCTGCGTCGCCTTGAGCGACAGGGACACGCGCTCGCGGTCCATGTCCACGTCGAGAACCTCGACGGTGACTTCCTGGCCGACCTCGACAACCTCGGAGGGGTGGTCGATGTGCTTCCAGGAGAGCTCGGACACGTGCACGAGACCGTCGACGCCGCCGAGGTCCACGAACGCACCGAAGTTGACGATCGAGGAAACGACGCCGGAGCGGACCTGACCCTTCTGCAGGGTCGTGAGGAAGGTCTGGCGGACCTCGCTCTGGGTCTGCTCGAGCCAGGCACGGCGGGACAGGACCACGTTGTTGCGGTTCTTGTCCAGCTCGATGATCTTGGCCTCGAGCTCCTTGCCCACGTAGGGCTGGAGGTCGCGGACGCGGCGCATCTCGACGAGGGAAGCCGGCAGGAAGCCACGGAGGCCGATGTCGAGGATGAGACCACCCTTGACGACCTCGATGACGGTACCGGTGACGATGCCGTCTTCTTCCTTGATCTTCTCGATCGTGCCCCAGGCACGCTCGTACTGAGCGCGCTTCTTGGACAGGATCAGACGGCCTTCCTTGTCCTCCTTCTGGAGAACCAGGGCCTCGATCTCGTCACCGACGGCGACGACCTCGTTCGGGTCGACGTCGTGCTTGATGGAGAGCTCGCGGCTCGGGATGACGCCTTCGGTCTTGTAACCGATGTCGAGCAGGACCTCGTCCCGGTCGACCTTCACGATGACGCCGTCGACGATGTCGCCGTCGTTGAAGTACTTGATCGTCTCGTCGATCGCGGCGAGGAAGGCTTCCTCGTTACCGATGTCGTTGACCGCTACCTGCGGGGTGGTGGCGGTGGTCTCGGTGCTGCTCGTCATGTGGGTAAGGGCTCCGGTACGGACATTGAAGTCGTAGGTACTGCAACGCCGGAGCCGATTTCGCACTCTGCAGAAGCCGGACAGCCTAGGAAGCGCGACTCCCGAAAAACCGGAACGCGCCTCGACAACCGAGGGGACATACAACAGACGCGAGCGCAGCCTGCTATGTCTGAGGAGCGCAGGCTCGCAGCGCAACTTGTAGCATACGGGGGCTGCCGGGCAGGGTCAATGCGCGAAGGCGCACACCCGGGGCGGATCGCCGCATACCCGGCACAAAACCTGTCGCATGAGGCCACACGGGCCGCATCGCGCCCCCTCACGACGGGATTCGACGGAAGAGTACGACGATGGAGCCGATCATCCAAGAGTCCGAGCTGCCCGAGCCCGAGGCCACCAGGCGTGATGCCGACGTCACCGAGAGCAGCCGCGCCAACCGCGGCTGGTGGGACCGGAACGCCGACGAGTACCAGATCGAGCACGGCACGTTCCTCGGGGACGACCGCTTCGTGTGGGGCCCCGAGGGGCTCGACGAGGTCGAGGCGGAACTGCTGGGTCCGCCGGAGGATCTCAAGGACAAGGACATCCTGGAGATCGGGGCCGGTGCCGCGCAGTGCTCGCGCTGGCTGCTCGCCCAGGGCGCGCGCCCCGTCGCCCTCGACCTCTCGCACCGCCAGCTCCAGCACGCGCTGCGGATCGGCGGGAACGTTCCCCTGGTGCAGGCCGACGCGGGCGTGCTGCCCTTCAAGGACGGCTCCTTCGACCTCGTCTGCTCCGCCTACGGCGTGATGCCTTTCGTGGCCGACCCCGTGCTCGTTCTCAAAGAGGTGCGGCGCGTACTGCGGCCCGGCGGCCGCTTCGTCTTCTCCGCGACGCACCCGGTCCGCTGGGCCTTCCCCGACGAGCCGGGTCCGGAGGGCCTGTCCGTATCGGCCTCCTACTTCGACCGCACTCCTTATGTGGAGCAGGACGACGAGGGCAACGCCGTCTACGTGGAGCACCACAGGACGATCGGCGACCGGGTGCGGGACATCGTGGCCGGGGGCCTGCGGCTCGTCGACATCGTGGAGCCGGAATGGCCCGCCTGGAACACCCAGGAGTGGGGCGGCTGGTCCCCGCTGCGCGGAAACCTGATCCCGGGGACGGCCATCTACGTGTGCGTACGAGACTGAGTACGTGACCGGTCTCCGTAACGACGCCCTGGACCTCCCCGTACGCGACGCGCTGCCCGCCCTCCGCACCGCTCTGGAGGGGCCGGGCAGCGCGGTGCTGTGTGCCCCGCCCGGGACGGGCAAGACGACGCTGGTGCCGCTGGCGCTCGCGGGCTTCCTCGACGGGGCGGCCGGGGCCGCGCGCCGGGTGGTCGTCGCCGAGCCGCGGCGGATCGCCGCACGGGCCGCCGCGCGGCGGATGGCGTGGCTGCTCGGCGAGAAGGTGGGCGAGAGCGTCGGATACACGGTGCGCGGCGAGCGTGCGGTGGGGCCACGCACGCGCGTGGAGGTCGTCACGACGGGCGTCCTGCTGCAGCGGCTGCAGCGCGACCAGGAGCTGACCGGCGTCGACGTCGTCATCCTCGACGAGTGCCACGAGCGGCACCTGGACGCGGACACCGTCGCCGCCTTCCTCATGGACGTGCGGGCCGCGCTCCGTCCCGAGCTGCGGCTGGTCGCGGCGTCCGCGACGACCGACGCCGAGGGCTGGGCCCGGATCCTCGGGGACGCGCCCGTGGTCCGGGCGCACGGCATCGCGCACCCCGTGGACGTGGTGTGGGCGCCGCCCCCGCGCGCGGTGCGGCCGCCGCACGGGATGCGGGTGGATCCGGCGCTGCTGACCCATGTGGCGTCGGTGGTGCGGCGGGCGCTGGCCGAGCGGGGCGGGGACGTGCTGTGTTTCCTGCCCGGGGTCGGCGAGATCGCGCGGGTGGCCGGGCAGCTGACGGGCCTCGGTGACGTGGAGGTGCTGCAGGTCCACGGGCGGGCCCCCGCGGCGGTGCAGGACGCGGTGCTGACCGCGTCGCCGCGGCGGCGGGTGGTGCTCGCCACGGCGGTGGCGGAGTCGTCCCTGACGGTGCCGGGGGTGCGGGTCGTCGTGGACGCGGGCCTCGCGCGTGAGCCCCGGGTCGACCACGCGCGCGGGCTCAGCGCGCTGACGACCGTGCGGGCCTCGCAGGCGGCGGGACGCCAGCGGGCGGGGCGTGCCGGGCGTGAGGCGCCGGGTGCCGTGTACCGGTGCTGGGCCGAGGCGGAGGACGGGCGGCTGCCGCGTTTCCCCGCTCCCGAGATCAAGGTGGCCGACCTCGCCGCGTTCGCGCTGCAGGCGGCCTGCTGGGGCGATCCCGACGCCTCGGGGCTCGCGCTCCTGGATCCCCCGCCGCGGGGCGCGATGGCGGCGGCGCGGGACGTCCTGGTGGCGGTCGGGGCGGTGGCGGCGGACACCGGGCGGGCCACGGAGCGGGGGACGCGGATGTCCCGGGTGGGGCTGCATCCCCGCCTGGCACGGGCCCTGTTGGACGCGGCCCCGCGCGTGGGGGCCCGTCGGGCGGCCGAGGCGGTGGCCCTGCTGAGCGAGGAGCCGCCCCGTGACTACGGCGACGACCTCGCGGGCGCCTGGCGCACGGCGCGGCGGGGCGGGGACGCGTACGCGGCGCGCTGGCGCACCGAGGCCGGGCGCCTCGCCTCGTCGGCGCCCGGATCGGAGGCCGGGGCGGGCGCCGGGCCGGGCGACGAGTACGTCGCCGGGCTCGTGGCCGCGCTGGCGTTCCCCGAGCGGGTGGCGCGGGACGTGGGCGGCGGGACGTACCTCATGGCCGGCGGGACCCGCGCGGAGGTCCGCCAGGGATCCGCGCTCTCCGGGGCGCGGTGGCTGGCCGTGGCGGTGGCGGACCGGCCGGTGGGCGCGGGGCACGCGCGCGTGCAGCTGGCCGGGCACGTCGACGAGGACGTGGCACGGGAGGCGGCGGCACCGCTGCACCGCGAGGGCGACGAGGTGGCCTGGGCGGGCGGTGAGCTCGTGGCGCGGCACGTGGAACGGCTCGGGGCCGTGGAACTGGCCGTACGCCCCCTGAAGAGCCCCGCTCCGGCTCTGGTGCGGGAGGCGCTCCTGACGGGCCTGCGCGAGGAGGGCACCGGGCTCCTGAACTGGTCGCGGGGCGCGCGGGAGCTGCGGGAGCGCCTGGCGTTCCTGCACCGGCACCTCGGGGCGCCCTGGCCCGACGTGTCGGAGGAGGCGCTCCACGCGCGCGTGGACGAGTGGCTGGAGCCCGAGCTGTCGCGGGCCGGGCGCCGGGCCGACCTGGCGAGGATCGACGCGGGGCAGGCGCTCGGGCGGCTCCTGCCGTGGGCGACGGGTGAGGCCGCCCGCCTCGACGAACTCGCCCCGGAGCGCCTGGAGGTGCCGAGCGGGTCCAGGATCCGGCTCGACTACTCCGATCCCGGGCAGCCGGTGCTCGCCGTGAAGGTGCAGGAGATGTTCGGGCTCGCGCGGACCCCGCGCGTCGCGGACGGCACCGTACCCGTCGTCGTCCACCTGCTGTCCCCCGCGGGCCGCCCCGCCGCGGTCACCGCCGATCTCGCCTCCTTCTGGCAGACCGGCTACCGCGCGGTCCGCGCCGACCTGCGCGGCCGCTATCCCAAGCATCCGTGGCCCGAGGATCCGGCGACGGCCGAGCCGACCCGGTTCACCAAGGCCCGGCAGGCCGGGCGGAGCCCCGGGGCGTAGGGCCCCGGGCGGACCTAGGCGTTGACCGGCTCGGGTTCCGGGTCGTTCTCCGCCGTCGGTGCCGGGTCGCCCGGCCTGCGGCTGCGGGCCTCCAGCCAGAGGGAGAGGGCGAGCAGGAGCACGCCGAGGGTCAGGAAGCCCCAGGGGAGGTACGAGGTGAGCAGGAGGACCAGGACGCGCTGGGACTTGACCAGGTCGACGGTGTCCTGGATGTAGTCCTCGCGCATCTTCACGTGCCCGGCGAAGACCGTGACCTTGTCGCGGCCGCCGAGGAGGGTGCCGCCGCGCAGCTCGTTGTTCTGGATCTCCTCGCCGTAGACGGGCGCCCCGGTGGTCGGATCGACCCAGAACTTACGGACGGTGGTGTACCAGCGGGTGGTGCCGGTCTTGGCGAGGGATTCCGGGGTGATGCCCTTGACGGGCATCGTCTTGGGGAAGGGGACCTTGGTCCAGGGGATGGTCTGCTCGAAGTAGTAGACCTTCACGCCCCGGAAGTTCTGGGTGCCCTTGTAGTGGATGGGGCGGGTGATGCGGGCCTGCGCGTCGAAGTACTCGTAGTCCCGCTTCTCGGTCAGGAAGGGCCACTTGAACTCGATGCCCTGGCGCTTGACCGGGTCGCCGTCGACGGCCTCGCCCGTGGCGTGCACCGGCTCCTGGCTGTGCGCGTCGAAGATGTAGCGCTCGGGGATCTTGGAGACCATCTTGCCCTTGTCGTCCTGGACGTACGACAGGGCGTCCCAGACCACGACGTCGCGGTCCGCGCTCTTCTCGATCTTCTCGGAGGCCTCCACGTTGCCCTTGAGGGTCTGCACGATGGTGACCTTGTCGATCTTCTTGGCCTTCATGGAGCCGTAGTCGATGAGGGTCGGGTCGTCCGCCTCGAGGACCGCTTCCTGGTATTGGCTCGGCGGGATCTTCGCGAGCCGGGGGAAGGCGTACCAGCGCATGAGCGGGGACATGGCCGTGAAGAACACGGCGAAGGCGAGCAGTACGAGGCTGGCCTTGCGGCGCATCGCGCGACCCTCCCTACGTCTGTGGGTGCTTGGGCGTCTGTGGGTGCCTGGGTGTCTACGGGTGCTCGGGGACCGTGGTGAGGAGCGGCTCGGGCGACGTCTCGCCCGGTGGGGCGCCGATCGCCGTGATCGTGAGGACCAGGGCGAAGGCGACGGCGAGGCCGGTGGCGGCGGCGATGAGGGCACGCATGCGGGGCCTCCCGATTCGGCGTACGGCCGGAACTGATAGGTCGTCAGGCCGGGCACCGTAGCAACGGAAGGGCGAGATGAGAACACGTTGCACAAACACGGACCGCCCCTCCGCCGTGGGTGGCGGAGGGGCGGTCACGAGGAGCGGTGCGGCGGCCGGGCGGCCGCCCGGATCAGGCGCTCGGCGAAGCGCTCGCGGACGCACTCGGGGAGGCGCTCGAAGAGGCCGAGGGCGAAGGCGTCGCGTCGGGCTCCGGCGCGGTCACCTTCAGCTCCACGGTCACCGTGCCCCCGCCGACCGTGACGACGCGCAGGAGGTACGTGCCCGCCGCGTCGTCCGCGTACATCTTCGGGAGCTTCAGCACGCCGTTCGCGCCGGTCTTGAGGCCCTTGAGGGTACGGACCGGCTTGCCGTCCGCGCCCTTGAAGTAGGGGCCCTTGTCGTTGGCGGTCGCGTCCGTCGCCGACTTGATCATCGTGGCGGTGGCCGCGACACCGGCGGCGGCCCTGCCCCGGTAGGTCGCCTTGACCTCGACCTGGTCGGCGAACTCCTTGCCCGGCTCGCACACCAGCGCCTTGTCGCCGGTCCTTGCGAGTGCGTCGGCCTGGCGGGCGGTGACCTCCGCGGTGAAGTCGGCGCCGGGCAGCGTGCGGCCCACGACCGTGGCCCGCACGGTGAACCCGCCCGTCTTCTCGCCCGCTTCGAGCACCGGCGCGGTGACCTTGCCGTTGGCACCCGTGTGGAGCGTGGCGCTCTTGAAGCCGCCGTCGAAACGGGCGTCCGTGTCACCGACGATCGTGAACTTCACCTGGGCCTTGGCCACCGCGGCACCCGACGTGGACTCCGCGCGCACCGTGGCGCGCCCGGCGAAGGCCTCGCCCGCCGTCGCCGTGAGCTTGCCGGTCCCGGCCTTCTCCAGGCGCGCGACACGGTCGGCGGGCGACGGGGTCGGGTCGGGGGTGTGGGAACCGCCGCCGTTCGGCGGCTTGGATCCGGTGCCGCCGCCGTTGCCGGGCGTCGAGGAGCCGGGGTTCTTGGGCTTCTCGTACGTGGGGGGCTTCGGCGAGAACGAGCCGGGCGACGTCGGGCTCGGGCTGACGGACGGGTAGCGGGTGTCGCTGCGGTCGTCCGGCAGGACGCCCTTGCCGTCGGGGATCTCGTGGGTGCCCTTGCGGTAGTACTCCAGCCACGACAGGACCGTGTTCAGGTACTCCGTCGAGCGGTTGTAGCTCAGGATCGCCTTGTGCAGGTCGGCCTCGACGGACAGGTCCCGGTCGTTGGCGCACAGGTAACGGCCCGCGGCGAGCGCCGCGTCGTAGATGTTGTTCGGGTCCTTCTGGCCGTCGTTGTTGCCGTCCTGACCCCAGGTGGCCCAGGTCGACGGGATGAACTGCATGGGGCCGACCGCGCGGTCGTGCGTCGAGTCGCCGTCGTACGCGCCCTTGTCGGTGTCCGTGATCTTCGCGAAGCCGTCGCCGTTCAGGACGGGGCCCAGGATCGGCTTGAGCGTCGTGCCGTTCGCATCGACGCGGCCGCCGCGGGCCTGGCCCGACTCGACCTTGCCGATGGCCGCGAGCAACTGCCAGGGCAGGTTGCAGCCGGGCTTGTCGGTGCTGAGCGCGGACTCGGCCTTCTTGTACGCGTCCAGGACGGTGGCCGGCAGGCCCGCCTCGGCTTCCTTGTCGCCGCCGTTCGGCGGGGCGCCGGTCGGCGGGACGGGGCTCTGCAGGGGCGGCAGGTCGGTGAAGTACGGGGAGTCACCGGTCGCGGAGTCGCCCGGTGGCGGTGTCGTGTCCGACGCACCCGCCGCGGTTTCGTCGCGCGGGAGCGTCGCCCCCGGAGCCTGCGACGCGGCCAGCGCGGCCACCGCCGCCGCGGCCACCGCGGCCGTCACCGTTCCTCTGCGCAGCCGCCTGCCGAATACCGGCGCCATGCCGAGCCACCCCTCCCCTTGACGACTGTTGCGCGTCGCCCCCACCCCCGTGCACGCTCATTCTCCACGTACACGCTCGTCTTCGTACTCACGTACTCCCAGTGGGTCGACCCAGGCGACACTACGACAACTTCCCGCGCCCAGACACCCGTTCGCGCCCGTTATTTACCGGTTGGCCAACTCACCGCGACAAGGCTGTTACGGAGCGGTCTCCCGGCCCGTCACGGAGCGAACCCCTCCCCCGCCGCGGTGTCTTCCCAGCCCCCGTCGTCCCCGCCCTCCCTCGGCGCCTCCGACTGCCCCAGAACCGTCCCCTCCGCCGGCGCCGAGCCGTCCGGGACCTCACTGATCTCGCTCTCCGGGGTGAGGCCCTGACCGACGGCCCTGCCCTTGTTCAGGCCGCGGTGCACGGCCTGCGCGATGCGCTCGACGGTCCGCACGCCGTACGCCATCGACGGGTTGCCGTGCGTCAGGACGACGATGCGGTACGTGCGGCCGTCGCCGGTGAACGCGCCGACGCTGTGCACGCGCCAGCCGAGCGTCGCCCTCGGCAGCCAGCCGTTCTTCAGGTGCGCCCGCACCCCGCGCGGCATCCCCGCGGGCACGCCCCACCGCTGGTCGCGCCGCACCTCGGCCATCTGCCGCAGCCCGTACTCCCGCGAGCTCGGCCGCAGCACGTCACGCGCCCCGGTGAGCACGCCGAGCAGCCTCAGCTGATCGGCGGCCGTGGTCCGTGTCAGGCCCCAACGCCCGTACGGACCGAGGCTGGTGGCGGTCGTCCCGACCCGGCGCAGGAAACGCGCGAGATACGGGTGACCGAGGTCGCTCCACAGCCGCCCGGCCGCGCCGTTGTCCGACGCGGTGATCATGGGCCGGATCCGCCGGCGCTCCCACGCGGTGAGGCCGCGGCCCCACTCCTGCGCGCGGCGCAGCGCGGCCTCCATCATCAGGACCTTGACGACGCTGGCCGCGTCGTAGCGCCGCTGGCTCGCCAGCTGGCACACGAGTCCGGTCCGGGTGTCGTGCACGGCCACGGACACGCTCCCGGTCCGTGACGACAGAGCCGCCCGGATGTCCTTGGACATCCGGGCGGCAAGACCACGATCACGACCGGCCGTACAGAGGGCAGCGCCCTGCCGCTGCCCGGCGTCGGCGGCGGTGGCCGATATGGGGGCCAACAGGGCGGTGGTGAGCGCCGCGGCAACGGCCGCACGGCACTTTCGCAGGTGAGGGGCCATACCTGCATCCTGTCCCCGCCACGGGAAGGGGGGCGCGGTGCCGGGGGCCACGCGAGTGAGACCCACGGCTCGCTGCGCGGGGCGGATCGCTGCGCGGGGCTTGGACGGATCCTCGCTGCGCGGGGCGGAACGCTGCGCGGGGCTTGGACGGATCCTCACCGCGCGGGGCGGAACGCTGCGCGGGGCCTGGACGGATCCTCACTGCGCGGGGCGGAACGCTGCGCGGGGCTTGGGCCGATCCTCACCGCGCGGGGCGCAACGCTGCGCGGGGCCTGGACGGATCCTCACTGCGCGGGGCGGATCGCTGCGCGGGGCTTGGACGGATCCTCGCTGCGCGGGGCGCAACGCTGCGCGGGGCCTGGACAGATCCTCACTGCGAGGGGGAAGGCGGAGCGCTGCGCGAAGCCAGGGCCGATCCTCGCTGCAAGGCGGAGGGCGCAACGCTGCGCGAGGCCGGGGGCCTTTCGCCGGCGTGGGCCTGGGCAGGAACTCGCTGCGCGGGGCTTGAGGCGGTGTCCGCCGGGCGAGGGCTGATGTGGAGTGGAGCGTCTGCCGCTGCGCGGAGCGGGACGATGACGCGGGCTTGGGCCTGTATCCGGTGCACAGGGCCCTGGCCGGGTGTTCTCCTGCGCGGGGCGTGCGACGGGGTGTCGGGTGGGTCGGCACCGCCGGAGTCGTCGTGGGGGGTCGTGGTGGGGGTCGAGCGTCGTCGCGGCGGAACTCAGCGCCCCACCGTGGCGCGGAGCCCTGCCGTTGCCGCGACGCCGGGCCGGGCCCCAAAGGGGCGCGGGGAACTGCGCGCCCAGCCATGACGCACCCGCAGCGGACACACCACGCTCCCCGGCACCCCCGGAAACCACCCCCTGCCGGAGCAGCCGGGTGCCGGACCCGGCACCACCGTCACCCCGCCCCCGCCCCCACCGGTCGGGCAGGGCGGGCAGGTCGGGCAGGGCGGGCAGGGCGAGCCGAGCAAAACCGCCCCACCCCACCCGTCCCCGCCCGGGCAGGGCAGCACGGTCCCCCCGCCCGGGAGGGCTAGTGCGCTGCGGATTCCCAGTCCCGCCCCACACCCACCGACACATCCAACGGCGCCCGCAGCGTCACCGCGCCCGCCATTTCCTTGCGGACCAGTTCCTCGACCTTCTCGCGCTCGCCCGGAGCGATCTCCAGGACGATTTCGTCGTGGACCTGGAGCAGCATCCGGGAGTCGAGCTTCGCCGCGGTGAGCGCGCCGTGCACGTTCAGCATGGCGATCTTGACGATGTCCGCCGCGGTGCCCTGGATCGGGGCGTTGAGCGCCATCCGCTCGGCCATCTCGCGGCGCTGTCGGTTGTCGCTGTTGAGGTCGGGGAGGTAGCGGCGACGGCCGAGCATCGTCTCCGTGTACCCCGTGGCGCGGGCCTCGTCGACGGCGCGGCGCAGGTAGTCCCGTACACCGCCGAAGCGCTCGAAGTACGTGTCCATCAGCGCGCGGGCCTCGCCCGCGTCGATGTTCAGCTGCTGGGAGAGGCCGAACGCGGACAGGCCGTACGCCAGGCCGTACGACATCGCCTTGATCTTGCGGCGCATCTCCGCGTCGACGGCGGAACCCTCGACGTTGAACACCTGAGAGGCGACCGTCGTGTGCAGGTCCTCGCCGGACATGAACGCCTCGAGGAGGCCCTCGTCCTCGGAGAGGTGCGCCATGACGCGCAGTTCGATCTGGCTGTAGTCCGCGGTCATCAGGGACTCGAAGCCCTCGCCGACCACGAAGCCGCGCCGGATCGCCCTGCCCTCGTCCGTGCGGACCGGGATGTTCTGGAGGTTGGGGTCCGTGGAGGAGAGCCGGCCCGTCGCCGCCACCGTCTGGTTGAAGGTGGTGTGGATGCGGCCGTCGGCGGCGACCGTCTTGATGAGACCCTCGACGGTGACGCGGAGCTTCGCCTGCTCGCGGTGGCGGAGCATGATGACCGGCAGCTCGTTCTCGGTCTGGGCGGCGAGCCAGGCCAACGCGTCCGCGTCCGTCGTGTAGCCGGTCTTCGTCTTCTTCGTCTTGGGGAGGTTCAGCTCGCCGAAGAGGACTTCCTGGAGCTGCTTGGGCGAGCCCAGGTTGAACTCGTGCCCCGCCGCCGCGTGCGCCTCCTTCACGGCCTGCTGCACCGCGCCGGCGAACTGCTGCTCCATCGACTCCAGATGGGAGCGGTCCGCGGCGATGCCGTGCCGCTCCAGGCGGGCCAGGAGCGCGGAGGTCGGCAGCTCGATGTCGGCGAGCAGGTCACCCGCGCCGACCTCCGTCAGCCGCTCACCGAAGGCCGTGCCCAGGTCGAGGATGGTGCGCGCCTGCGACATGAGGGAGTCGGCCTCGGCCCGGTCGTCCTCCTCCGTGCCGAAGGCGAGCTGCCCCTCGGCGGCGGAGGCGGGCGCCAGCTCACGGCCCAGGTACTCCAGGGAGAGCGCGTCCAGCGCGAAGGAGCGGCGGCCTGGCTTGACCAGGTACGCGGCGAGGGCCGTGTCCATGGTGACGCCGTCCACGGTCCAGCCGTGCTCGGGGAAGACCCGCATCGCGCCCTTGGCATTGTGCAGGACCTTGGGCTTGTCGGGGTCGGAGATCCAGGCCGCGAACGCGTTCTCGTCGGCCTCGTCCAGGGTGGCCGGGTCGAACCAGGCGGCCGCCCCGCCGGCCGCGGCGAGCGCGACCTCGGTGACCGTGCCCGCGCCCAGCTGCCAGGTGTCGACCGTGGCCAGGCCGAGGGCGGCCTCGCCGTGCTCCGCGAGCCAGGGGGCCAGCTCGCCCGCGCCGAGCACCGTCCCGTCCAGCTCGACGCCCGGCTCGGCCGGGGTCTGCTCGGCCTCCTCGGCGCCCGGGTCGACGGCCAGGAGGCGCTCGCGCAGCGAGGGGTTGCGGATCTCCAGGGTGTCCAGGACCATCGCGAGCGCCGAGCGGTCGTACGCCGCGCGCTCCAAGTCGGTGACCGCCTTGGGCAGTTCGACGTCGCGCACCATCTCGGTCAGGCGACGGTTGAGCTTGACGGAGTCCAGGTGGTCCCGGAAGTTCTGCCCGGCCTTGCCCTTGACCTCATCGGCGCGCTCGACGAGGTCGGCGAACGAACCGAACTGGTTGATCCACTTGGCGGCGGTCTTCTCGCCGACGCCGGGGATGCCGGGGAGGTTGTCCGACGGGTCGCCGCGCAGCGCCGCGAAGTCCGGGTACTGGCTGGGCGTGAGGCCGTACTTCTCCTCGACCTTCGCCGGGGTGAAGCGCGTCAGCTCCGAGACGCCCTTGGTCGGGTACAGCACCGTCACGTGGTCGGTGATCAGCTGGAAGGAGTCGCGGTCGCCCGTGACGATCAGGACCTCGAAGCCCGCCGCCTCCGCCTGCGTGGCCAGGGTGGCGATGACGTCGTCCGCCTCGAAGCCGTCGACCGCGAAACGCACCGCGTGCATCGCGTCGAGCATCTCGCCGATCAGCTCTACCTGCCCCTTGAACTCGTCCGGGGTCTTGGAGCGGTTCGCCTTGTACTCGGGGAACTCCTCGGAGCGCCACGTCTTGCGCGAGACGTCGAACGCCACCGCGAAGTGTGTGGGCGCCTCGTCGCGCAGCGTGTTCGCCAGCATCGACGCGAAGCCGTAGATCGCGTTCGTCGGCTGGCCCGTCGCGGTCGTGAAATTCTCCGCGGGCAGCGCGAAGAACGCCCGGTAGGCCAGGGAGTGCCCGTCCATGAGGAGCAGACGCGGGCGCTGCTCACCGCCCGCCTCGGGGGCCTTCGTCGCCGCGGTCTCGGACTTCTTCTTCGATGCTGTTTCTGCCACGTCCCCGATCCTGCCACGCCCCACTGACAGTCCGGTCCCGCCCGACCCCTGAGCCGGGCATTGTCACCGGTGCGTGGGAGGATCGAAGGCGTACCCCACGCAGGTGACCGCATATCCCACGCAGGTGACCGCGCAGCTCGCGCAGGTGCTCGAAGAGGAGTCGACCATGGCAAGCAAGTCACCCAAGGGCGATCCGGTCCAGGACGCGCCGCAGGTCGCCGACGTCAAGCACGCGGCCGCGGGCCTGCCCGCCATCGGTCACACCCTGCGGATGGCGCAGCAGCAGATGGGTGTGCGCCGCACGGCGCTGACCCTGCTGCGCGTCAATCAGAAGGACGGCTTCGACTGCCCCGGCTGCGCCTGGCCCGAGGGCGAGAAGCGGCACACGGCGGAGTTCTGCGAGAACGGCGCGAAGGCGGTCGCCGAGGAAGCCACGCTGCGCCGCGTCACGCCGGACTTCTTCGCCGAGCACCCCGTCGCGGACCTCGCCACCCGCAGTGGGTACTGGCTGGGTCAGCAGGGCCGCCTCACCCACCCCATGTACCTGCCCGAGGGCGCCGAGCGCTACGAGCCCGTCTCCTGGGAGCGGGCCTTCGACATCGTCGCCGAGGAGATCGGCGCGCTGGACTCCCCCGACGAGTCCGTCTTCTACACCTCGGGCCGCACCAGCAACGAAGCGGCGTTCCTGTACCAGCTGTTCGCCCGCGAGCTGGGCACGAACAACCTCCCCGACTGCTCGAACATGTGCCACGAGTCGTCCGGCTCCGCGCTGACCGAGACGATCGGCGTCGGCAAGGGCAGCGTCCTCCTGGAGGACCTCTACAAGTCGGACCTGATCATCGTCGCCGGGCAGAACCCGGGCACGAACCACCCGCGCATGCTCTCCGCCCTGGAGAAGGCCAAGAACAACGGCGCGCGGATCATCACGGTCAATCCGCTGCCCGAAGCGGGCATGGAGCGCTTCAAGAACCCGCAGACCCCGCAGGGCATGCTCAAGGGCACCGCCCTCACCGATCTCTTCCTGCAGATCCGGCTCGGCGGCGACCAGGCCCTCTTCCGCCTCCTCAACAAACTGATCCTGGAGACGGCAGGGGCGGTGGACGAGGAGTTCGTCCGCGAGCACACCCACGGGTACGAGGAGTTCGTCGAGGCCGCGCGGGCCGCCGACTGGGACGAGACCCTGGCGGCCACGGGCCTGGAGCGCGAGCGCATCGAGGAGGCGCTGCGCCTGGTCCTCGCCTCGCGGCGCACCGTCGTGTGCTGGGCGATGGGCCTGACCCAGCACAAGCACGCCGTGCCGACCATCCGCGAGGTCGTCAACTTCCTCCTGCTGCGCGGCAACATCGGCCGTCCCGGCGCGGGCGTCTGCCCGGTGCGCGGCCACTCGAACGTGCAGGGCGACCGCACGATGGGCATCTTCGAGCGCCCGGCGCCCGCCTTCCTGGACGCCCTGGAGAAGGAGTTCGGCTTCGCGCCGCCCCGCCACCACGGCCTGGACGTCGTCCGCGCCATCAAGGCCCTGCGCGACGGCGAGGCGAAGGTCTTCTTCGCGATGGGCGGCAACTTCGTCTCGGCCTCCCCCGACACCGACGTCACCGAGGCGGCGATGCGCCGGGCCCGGCTGACCGTGCACGTCTCCACCAAGCTGAACCGCTCGCACGTCGTCACGGGCGCGCGCGCCCTGATCCTGCCGACGCTGGGCCGCACCGAGCGCGACCTCCAGACGGGACCGGACGGGAGGAGCACCGCCCAGTTCGTGACCGTCGAGGACTCGATGGGCATGGTGCACGCCTCGCGCGGGCGCCTGGAGCCGGCGGGCGGGCAGCTGCTGTCCGAGCCCGCCATCGTGTGCCGGCTCGCCCGTCGCGTCCTGGGCAGCGCGTCCCGCACGCCGTGGGAGGAGTTCGAGAGGGACTACGCCGCCGTGCGCGACCGCATCGCGCGCGTGATCCCCGGCTTCGAGGACTTCAACGCGAAGGTGGCGCACCCGGGCGGCTTCGCCCTGCCGCACGCTCCGCGCGACGAGCGCCGCTTCCCCACGGCCACCGGCAAGGCCAACTTCACGGCGGCCCCCGTCGAGTACCCGGCCCTGCCGAAGGGACGGCTGCTGCTGCAGACCCTGCGCTCCCACGACCAGTACAACACCACGATCTACGGCCTGGACGACCGCTACCGCGGCATCAAGAACGGCCGCCGCGTGGTCTTGGTCAACCCCCGGGACGCGGCGGACCTCGGACTCGCCGAGGGGACGTACGCCGACCTCGTCAGCGAGTGGCAGGACGGCGTGGAGCGGCGCGCGCCCGGCTTCCGGATCGTGCACTACCCGACGGCCCGCGGCTGCGCCGCCGCGTACTACCCCGAGACCAATGTGCTGGTGCCGCTGGACGCCACCGCGGACACCAGCAACACCCCTGCCAGCAAGTCCGTCGTCGTACGCCTGGAACAATCGGCGATCGACTGAGCGTTCGCTCAGCGACAGGTGACGACGTCGAACGAACGGAGCCGGGCCCATGGGTGAGCAGCGCAGCGTGAAGTTCCCGCAGGAGGTCATCGACGAGTACGCCTCGCTCGGCGTCGATCTGCCCTCCTTGTTCTCGGCGGGGCACCTCGGCACCCGCATGGGCGTGCAGATCCTGGAGGCCTCGGCGGAGCGCGTCGTCGGCACGATGCCCGTCGAGGGCAACACCCAGCCGTACGGCCTGCTGCACGGCGGCGCCTCCGCGGTGCTCGCCGAGACCCTCGGCTCGGTCGGCGCGATGCTGCACGGCGGCGTCGACAAGCTGGCGGTCGGCGTCGACCTGAACTGCACGCACCACCGCGGCGCCCGCTCCGGCCTGGTCACCGGTGTGGCGACGCCCGTGCACCGGGGCCGCTCGACGGCGACGTACGAGATCGTGATCAGCGACGAGCAGGGCAAGCGGGTGTGCAGCGCGCGCCTGACGTGCCTGCTGCGGGACGCCACGGCCGAGACGGGCTCGGCCGGCGCCGCGGGCGCCGCGGGCTGACCCCGCGGAGATCACCGCGGAGATCGCCGGGAGGGGCGGGCGCCCGCGCATTGTCGGAGCGTGCGGCTCCGGTCTAGCGTCTGCGCATGAGGCACCGGATATCGCTCTGTGCGCTCGCCCTCGCCGCCACCCTCGCCGCCGGATGCGGAAGTTCCGGCTCCGACGACTCCGGCACGGCCCCCCACTCCTCCCCCACCTCCCCCAGCCCTTCCCCCGGCACCACGTCCCCCGAGGACCTGTGCACCGCGGTCATCACCACGTGGGCACGGCAGCTCTACGACGCGGGCGGCACGTCGTACGGCGACTACCAGTCGATGGGCCTGTCCAACGGCCAGTACGCGATCCTGCGCGACGTGCTGGACGCCGCACGCGCCGAGCGCCGGAGCGGATCGACCGCCGCCGGACGTAAGTTGATCGACCGTCAGAGTCGTGAGCGGTGCGCGGCACGCCACCGCGACGGCGGACCGAGCGGCGGGCCGTGGACATGAACGCCATCGGCCCGGTCGAGCCCGGCGAGGACACCTACGACCCCGAGCCCACCCCCGCGCGCCCGCTCCGCCTCGACCCCCGCAGGCTCCGCCACCCCCGCACCGCGCTCGCCGCCGCCACGGCCGTGATCCTCGCCGCGGCCGGCCTCACCCTCTGGCTGACCCGTCCGGCACCGCCGCCACCGCCCCCGGTGCCGCCGGTGCCCTGGCCCGCGCAGAGCGTCTCGGTGACGTACACGGGCGGGATGTCGCATCCCCGGGCCGGCGACCGGACCTTCACCTTCACCATCGCGTTCGGCCAGGAGTCGGGGCCGCCGGTGACCGTGCGTCGGGTCGCCCAGCCGTCGGCGGCCCTTTCGGTCAGCACATCCCCTCTCACCCCTTTCGCGGTGAAATCGGGATCACCCAGGAAGTCGATCATCACGATGCACATTCGCGAATGCGGAGAAGTACCCCGGAACGCCGGACTCCCTTTCCTGGAAGTAACGCTGCGTAATACGCGCGCAATCCAGAAGCAGAGTTACATCCTGGGTCCGGAATACGCGAATGATCTTTCCGGGGCGTTGACCGCCGCATGCCCGCGAACTCCGGTGTCATGAGTCAAACAGCTTTACACTCATGCCAGTTGCCCTGGAGATTCTCAGCATGCGGATACGCCTAGATCCACCGAACAAGGCCATATTCAGCCTCAACCGCCCCCCGCGTTCCAGCCCGGAATACTCCGTGGCATAACAAGAGCGTCACAGCCTTGGTCCGACCACTCCACCAGGCACAAAGGCGCCCTTAGAGTCACGGCCAGTCACCGCGCCCACCGGATTCCTGTCAGTTCGGTTCCGCGCTCGACTCGGCATCCCAACAAGGGACAGCCGTGCCAGGGGAAAGGACTGATCGTGCGTCAACGTTCGCTCATAGCCATCACCGCTGCACTCACCGCGGGGGCTCTCACCCTCACCGCCTGTGGCTCGCGCGACGACAAGGACGACGGAGACGAGGCCGGTGGTGGTGGCACCACGGTGGTCATCGGCGTCGACGCGCCACTGACCGGCGAGCTCTCCGCGCTGGGCCTCGGCATCCGCAACTCCGTCGACCTCGCCGCCAAACAGGCCAACGCCAAGGAGTACGTCGACGGCGTCACGTTCAAGATCCAGGCCCTCGACGACCAGGGACAGCCCTCGTCCGGCCAGACCAACGCCACCAAACTCGTCGCCGACAAGGAAGTCCTCGGCGCCGTCGGCCCCCTGAACTCCTCCGTCGCCGAATCCATGCAGAAGGTCTTCGACGACGCCAAACTCGTCCAGGTCTCCCCCGCCAACACCAACCCGGCCCTCACCCAGGGCCCGGACTGGAACGGCGGCAAGAAGGCGCGCCCCTACAAGTCCTACTTCCGCACGGCCACCACCGACGCGATCCAGGGCCCCTTCGCCGCGCAGTACCTGTACAACAAGGCCAAGAAGAAGAAGGTCTTCGTCGTCGACGACAAGAAGACCTACGGCGCCGGACTCGCCGCCACCTTCAAGGACGAGTTCACCAAGCTCGGCGGCAAGGTCGTCGGCACCGAACACATCAACCCCGACACCAAGGACTTCGGCGCCGTCGCCACGAAGATCCGCAACTCCGACGCCGACCTCGTCTACTACGGCGGCGAATACCCGCAGGCCGGCCCCCTCAGCAAGCAGATGAAGCAGGCCGGGTCCAAGGCCCCCCTCGTCGGCGGCGACGGCATCTACAGCGCCGACTTCATCAAGCTCTCCGGCAAGCAGGGCGTCGGCGACTACGCCACCTCCGTCGGCCAGCCCGTCGAGGAACTGCCCTCCGCCAAGGAGTTCATCGCCAACTACAAGAAGGCCGGCTTCAAGGAGGCCTACGAGGCCTACGGCGGCTACTCCTACGACAGCGCCTGGTCGATCATCGAGGCCGTCAAGAAGGTCGTCGACGACAACGACGGCAAGCTGCCCGACGACGCCCGCGCCAAGGTCATCGAAGCCATGAAGGGCGTGTCCTTCGACGGCGTCACCGGCAAGGTCTCCTTCGACGAGTACGGCGACGCCACCAACAAGCAGCTCACGGTGTACCAGGTCAAGTCCACCGACCCCAAGAGCGGCTGGAAGCCCGTCGAGTCCGGCACCTACACCGGGTCCAACTGACACCCGACCCGCAGCCCACGACAGCCGCGCGGGGCGCCGCAGGAAAGCGCCCCGCGCGGCGTCGCATCCGTCGCCATTCGTCACCAGGAGCGTGCGGCCGCCGCGCAGGCCGATGAGCCGCCGCGACACGGTCGTACGACATCGAAAGACTCGGAGGACCTGCGGTGCACGAACTGCCGCAACAGCTGGTCAACGGCCTGCTACTGGGATCCATGTACGGCCTGATCGCCATCGGCTACACAATGGTCTACGGCATCGTCCAGCTCATCAACTTCGCCCACGGCGAGATCTTCATGACCGGCGGATTCGGTGCCCTCACGGTCTGGCTCTGGCTCCCCGCCGGCACCAGCATGTGGGCCGCGGTACCCCTCATGCTGATAGGCGCCATCTTCGTCTCCACCACCATCGCCGTCGGCGCCGAACGCTTCGCCTACCGGCCCCTGCGCGGAGCACCACGCCTCGCCCCGCTCATCACCGCCATCGGCCTCTCCCTCGCCCTCCAGCAAGCGGTCTGGGCCTGGTACCCCGAAGCGAAGTCCGCCCGCAGCTTCCCCGAACTGCCCGGCGGCTCCATCCACATCGGCTCCGTCACCATGCAGCCCGGCGACATCTTCCTGCTCATCGCCGCACCCCTCTGCATGGTCGCCCTCGGCTACTTCGTCATGAAGACCCGCATCGGCCGCGGCATGCAAGCCACCGCACAAGACCCCGACACCGCCAAACTCATGGGGATCAACACCGACCGCGTCATCGTCGTCGCCTTCGCCATCGGCGCCGCCTTCGCCGGCATCGCCGCCGTCGCCCGCGGACTCAAGTACGGCCAGATCGACTTCCGCATGGGATTCATCCTCGGCCTCAAAGCCTTCACCGCGGCCGTCCTCGGCGGCATCGGCAACATCTACGGCGCCATGATCGGCGGAGTCGTCCTCGGCCTCGCCGAATCCATGGCCACCGCCTACATCAACGACGTGCCCGGCATGGACAAGCTCGGCGGCCAGTCCTGGGCCGACGTCTGGGCGTTCGTACTCCTCATCGTCGTCCTCCTCGTCAGGCCCCAAGGCCTCCTTGGCGAGCGCGTCGCGGACAGGGCGTGACAACCATGACCACACACACCACAGCGGCCGACAGCCTCCACAAGGACCAGCCCACCACCGGGCTCATCCCCCTCCCCGTCGGCACCGCCCGCGCCCTCGCCACCGGCGGCGGCATCCTCACCGTCATCTCCGCCTTCCTCGCCTGGACCTGGACCTCCGCGTTCCCCGGCGACCTCACCGTCTACGGCTACCCCGGCGGCCTCCAATGGCTCGTCCTCATAGCCGGCGCCCTCACCACCCTGTACGGACTCGCCTCCTACGGAGTGAAGGGCCTGCGCGGCATCGCCCCCGCCGGAGCCGACGCCGCCCTCAAATTCGCCGCGCTCGCCGCCTTCGCCACCGCCTGGTACACCGTCTTCGCGATCAGCAAGAAACTCGGCGGACTCGCCAACCTCGAACCCGGCGGCTGGATCGCGGCCATCGCCACCCTCATCGCCCTCGTCGGCGCCCTCGCCCTGCCCTTCCACCGACCGCACACCTACCCGGTCGACGAGGAAGACAGCTCCTGGGAACAGTTCAAACACCGCGCCCGCAACGCCAACACCGTCATCAAGGGCGCCTTCGCCGCCGAAACCCCGGCCCCGCCCCGCAAACTCAACTCGTACGTCGAGATCCTCATCATCATCGCGGCACTCGCCACCGGCCTGCTCGTCTTCACCTACGGCATCGGCACCGAGTACGACGAACTCTTCATCGGGTTCCTCATCACCGTCGGCCTCGGCTTCGCCGCACTCGCCAAAGCCGGCCTCGTCGCCCAGGTCTCCACGTACACCGCACGACACCGCAACATCACCCTCATCGGCGCGTTCCTCGCCGCCGCCGCCTTCCCCTTCACCCAGAGCGACGACCAGTACGCCACCATCGGCGTCTACATCCTCATCTTCGCCACCGTCGCCCTCGGCCTGAACATCGTCGTCGGACTCGCGGGACTCCTCGACCTCGGATACGTCGCCTTCCTCGGCGTCGGCGCCTACGCCGCGTCCATGGTCTCCGGATCCCCCTCCTCCCCCTTCGACGTCCACCTGCCCTTCTGGGGAGCCATCCTCGTCGGCGCCGGCGCCTCACTCGTCTTCGGCGTCCTCATCGGCGCCCCCACCCTCCGCCTGCGCGGCGACTACCTCGCCATCGTCACCCTCGGATTCGGCGAGATCTTCCGCCTCGCCGCCAACAACTCCGACGGCTCCTCCGGACCCGACATCACCAACGGATCCAACGGCATCTCCTCGATCCCCAACCTCAAGATCTTCGGCTTCGACTTCGGCGTGGAACACAGCATCCTCGGCCAGACCATCGGCCGCTTCGCCAACTACTTCTTCCTGATGCTGCTCATCACCCTCGTCGTCGTCCTCGTCTTCCGACGCAGCGGCGACAGCCGGATCGGCCGCGCCTGGGTCGCCATCCGCGAGGACGAGACCGCGGCCCTCGCCATGGGCATCAACGGCTTCCGCGTCAAACTCATCGCCTTCGCCCTCGGCGCCTCCCTCGCCGGACTCGCCGGCACCGTCCAGGCCCACGTGACCTACACCGTCACCCCCGAGCAGTACCAGTTCGCCAACTCCGTACCGCCCAACTCCGCCTTCCTGCTCGCCGCGGTCGTCCTCGGCGGCATGGGCACCATCAGCGGACCCCTCGTCGGCGCCTCACTGCTCTACCTCATCCCCAACAAGCTCCAATTCCTCGGCGACTACCAGCTGTTCGCCTTCGGACTCGCCCTCGCGCTCCTCATGCGCTTCCGCCCCGAAGGCCTCATCCCCAACCGCCGACGCCAACTCGAATTCCACGAAGCCGAGCTCAGCCCCGGCGAGACGCCGCCCCCCGCAGCCCTCAGCAAGACAGGGGTCTGACCCATGACCACCGACATGACCAAAGAGGACGCCACCCCCGCCACCCCGGCAGGCCAGACCGTCCTCGACGCCCGCGGCGTCACCATGCGCTTCGGCGGCCTCACCGCCGTCCGCAGCGTCGACCTCACCGTCAACAGCGGCGAGATCGTCGGCCTCATCGGCCCCAACGGCGCAGGCAAGACCACCTTCTTCAACTGCCTCACCGGCCTGTACATCCCCACCGAGGGCGAAGTCCGCTACAAGGGCAAGATCCTGCCCTCCAAATCCTTCAAGGTCACCGCCGCAGGAATCGCCCGCACCTTCCAGAACATCCGCCTCTTCGCCAACATGACAGTCCTCGAGAACGTCCTCGTCGGCCGCCACACGCGAACCAAGGAAGGCCTCTGGTCGGCACTCCTGCGAGGCCCCGGATTCCACAAGGCCGAAGCCGCCTCCAAGGCCCGCGCCATGGAACTCCTCGAATTCGTCGGCCTCGCCGACAAGGCCGAACACCTCTCGCGCAACCTCCCCTACGGAGAACAGCGCAAGCTGGAGATCGCCCGCGCACTCGCCAGCGAACCCGGCCTCCTGCTCCTCGACGAACCGACCGCCGGCATGAACCCCCAGGAAACCCGCGCCACCGAAGAACTCGTCTTCGCCATCCGGGACATGGGCATCGCCATCCTCGTCATCGAGCACGACATGCGCTTCATCTTCAACCTCTGCGACCGCGTCGCCGTCCTCGTCCAGGGCGAAAAACTCGTCGAAGGCTCCAGCGAGACAGTGCAACAGGACGACCGCGTCATCGCCGCCTACCTCGGCGAGCCCTTCGAGGAGAACAACTCATGACCGCACTCCTTGAGGTCGAGGACCTCCGCGTCGCCTACGGCAAGATCGAAGCCGTCAAAGGCATCTCCTTCAAGGTCGACGCCGGCGAAGTCGTCACCCTGATCGGCACCAACGGCGCGGGCAAGACCACCACGCTCCGCACCCTCTCCGGCCTGCTCAAGCCGGTCGGCGGCACCATCAAGTTCAACGGGAAACCCCTGCGGAAATACCGCGCCGACCAGATCGTCGCCCAAGGCCTCGCCCACTCCCCCGAAGGCCGCCACATCTTTCCGCGCATGACCATCGAGAACAACCTCCGCCTCGGCGCCTACCTCCGCTCCGACAAGGCAGGCATCGAAAAGGACATCAAGCGCGTCTACGAGCTGTTCCCCATCCTCGGAGAACGCAAGAAACAGGCCGCGGGCACCCTCTCCGGCGGCGAACAGCAGATGCTCGCCATGGGCCGCGCCCTCATGTCCCAGCCCAAACTGCTGATGCTCGACGAACCCTCCATGGGCCTCTCGCCGATCATGATGCAGAAGATCATGGCGACGATCGCCGAGCTCAAGGCCAACGGCACGACGATCCTCCTCGTCGAGCAGAACGCCCAGGCCGCGCTCTCCCTCGCCGACCACGGCCACGTCATGGAGGTCGGCAAGATCGTCCTCTCCGGCACGGGCAGCGACCTGCTGCACGACGAGTCCGTCCGCAAGGCGTACCTCGGCGAGGACTGAGCACCCCGCCCCACGCGTACGAGGAGGCCCGCACCCCCGGCCGGGGGTGCGGGCCTCCTCGTACGTACGCGTCCTTCGCGGAGTCCTTCTCGGGAAATCCTTCCCGGGCCGGCCCTCAGCCCTTGGACGCCTTCTTCTCCTCGGCGTCCTCGATGACCGCCTCCGCGACCTGCTGCATCGACAGGCGGCGGTCCATCGACGTCTTCTGGATCCACCGGAACGCGGCGGGCTCCGTCAGACCGTACTCCGTCTGCAGGATCGACTTGGCCCGGTCCACCAGCTTCCGCGTCTCCAGACGCTGCGAGAGGTCGGCGACCTCCTTCTCCAGCGTCTTGAGCTCCGTGAACCGCGAGACGGCCATCTCGATCGCCGGGACGACGTCGGTCTTGCTGAACGGCTTCACGAGGTACGCCATGGCCCCGGCGTCGCGGGCGCGCTCGACGAGGTCGCGCTGCGAGAACGCGGTCAGCATGAGGACGGGCGCGATGGACTCCTCGGCGATCTTCTCCGCCGCGGAGATGCCGTCCATGACGGGCATCTTCACGTCCAGGATCACCAGGTCCGGCCGGTGCTCGCGGGCCAGCTCGACGGCCTTCTCACCATCGCCGGCCTCGCCTACGACGCTGTAGCCCTCTTCCTCGAGCATCTCTTTGAGGTCGAGCCGGATCAGGGCCTCGTCCTCGGCGATGACGACGCGGGTCGTCAGCGGAGGCACGTGCGACTTGTCGTCGTCCGACGCGTCGATGGGCTGGGGCGACTCGGGGGCGGTCACGGGGGGCTCCTCGTTACGGGCAGATGCTGCTTCCCAAGAGCCTACCTAGCTACGGTATGGTGGTGACACGGCGGGTGACCGTCGACCTTCGTTTCGATGGGGCCCCGGTAGCCCAGCGGTAGAGGCCATGGATTCAAAACCCATACAGCGTCGGTTCGAATCCGACTCGGGGCACTTTTCCTTCGTTTCCAAGGTCGCAATTAGCAAGCGGATGTTCGCGTTCTCGTGAACATCCGCTTTTTGCTGTGTGCCGCAGGTCATGGCTCCGCAGAGTGTTCGTATGTACGACGTCAGCACACGCCGACAAGCACTCGCCAAGGTGGCACAGGGCCACAGCCCGAACTCCGTCAGCTCCGGGATGGGGATGTCCCGCGCCGCGATCCACTCGTGGCGGGCGCGCCTCGAACCGCTCGCCGGAACCGTCCACTGTCCGCGCTGCCGGGAGGTACCGGGCGTCCCGGAGCAGCCGGGTGACTACTCCTACCTGCTCGGCCTCTACCTCGGCGACGGCTGCGTCAGCCTTCAGCGGCGCGGGGTGTACTCCCTGCGGATCGCCTGCGCCGACGCATGGCCCGGCCTCATCGACGCGTGCGCCGACGCCATGCGGTCCGTACGCCCGGAGAACAAGGTGTGCCGGGTCCAGAGCGTCGGCTGCCAGTACGTCACCTGTTGGAGCAAGCACTGGCCCTGCCTCTTCCCCCAGCACGGCCCCGGCAAGAAGCACGAGCGCACGATCGCCCTCGAACCCTGGCAGCAGGCGATCGTCGACGCTCACCCCTGGGACTTCGTCCGCGGGCTCATCCACTCCGACGGCTGCCGCGTCACGAACTGGACGACGCGCCTCGTCGCCGGTGAGCGCAAGCGCTACGAGTATCCGCGGTACTTCTTCACCAACAAGTCCGACGACATCAGGGAGCTGTTCACCGGCACCCTGGACAAGCTCGGCATCGCCTGGACGCACTGCACCCGCCACGGCAACCCGTACAACATCTCCGTCGCCCGCAAAGCCTCCGTGGCCCTCATGGACACCCACGTAGGGCCCAAATACTGATCCGGGCAATAGGACGTGTCACTGCCCTCCGCCGCACCCGCTGGGACCTGCCCCAATTCGCCGTCGTTTCCTTGACCGGTGCACGGGCCGCTGCGACGTTCGGCCGCATGACTCCCTTGAACCGTCGTGCCTTCGTCGCCGCGGCAGCCGGTGCCGCCGCCGCGGCCGTCGCCCTCAGCCCCGAGACCGCCTCCGCCCTCGCCACGGGTGGTGAGGGGAACGAGCGGCCCGACTTCTCTGACCGGGAGGACTTCGAGAACGCCGGCAGGGGGTTCGTCGCCGCGCTGACGCCCGGCGTCGTGACGAACGCGAAGGGGCAGGTCGTCTGGGACGCCGACGCGTACGGGTTCCTGAAGAAGGACGCCCCCGGGACCGCCGACAGGAGTCTGTGGCGGCAGTCGCAGCTCGTGTCGAAGCAGGGGCTGTACAAGGTCACCGACCGGATCTACCAGGTGCGGGGACTCGACCTCTCCAACATGACCCTGATCGAGGGCGAGAGCGGCGTCATCGTCGTCGACCCGCTGATCTCCGCCGAGACGGCCGCCGCCGCGCTGAAGCTGTATCGCGCACACCGCGGCGACAGGAAGGTCACCGGGCTCATGTACACGCACCCGCACGTCGACCACTTCGGCGGCTGCCGCGGCGTGCTCCCGGACGGCGCCGGCGAGGTGCCGATCCTCGCGCCGGACGGGTTCATGGAGCATGCCGTCTCGGAGAACGTGTACGCGGGCACGGCGATGCAGCGGCGCTCCGGGTACATGTACGGGGCGCAGTTGCCGAAGTCGGCGGCGGGTCAGATCGGTTGTGGGCTGGGGCAGACCGTGTCGCTGGGGTCGATCGGGTTGATTCCGCCGACGAAGGACGTGACGAGGACGGGTCAGGTCGAGGTCGTCGACGGTGTGCGGTTCGAGTTTCAGATGACCCCGGGGACGGAGGCGGCGGCGGAGATGAACTTCCTGCTGCCGGAGCTGCGTGCGGTGTGCATGGCGGAGAACGCGACGCACACGATGCACAACATCATCACGTTGCGTGGTGCGCAGGTGCGTGATGCCCGGCAGTGGGCGCGGTATCTGGATGAGTCCGTGGTGCTGTTCGGCGGGAGGGCGGAGGTGGCGTTCGCGTCGCATCACTGGCCGACGTGGGGTGGCGGGACCATCGTGGAGCTGTTGGAGCGGCAGCGGGATCTGTATGCGTACATGCATGATCAGACGTTGCGGATGATCAATGCGGGGATGACGGGGCGGGAGATCGCGGAGGAGATCGAGTTGCCGCCGGCGTTGTCGCAGGTGTGGGCGAACCGGGGGTATTACGGCTCGTTGAGCCACAATGTGAAGGGGATCTACCAGCGGTACATGGGCTGGTTCGACGGGAATCCCGCGCATTTGTGGGAGCATCCGCCGGTCGCCGAGGCGAAGCGGTATGTGAAGGCGTTGGGCGGTCGGGCGGCGACGGTCGCCAAGGCGCGGGGTTTTGTGCGGGCGGGGGATCTGCGGTTCGCGGTGACGTTGTTGAATCATGTCGTCTTCGCGGATCCGGGGTATCGGGCGGCCCGTTCAGAACTGGCGCGTGTCTATACGACGTTGGGGCGGGCGTCGGAGAACGCGGTGTGGCGGAATTTCTATCTCACGGGTGCGCAGGAATTGCGTGAGGGGGTGCGGGAGTCGCCGGTGTCCGTGGTGAGTGCGGACATGTTGATGGCGTTGGACGTGGACCAGTTGATCGATTCGGTGGCGATTCGTGTGGTCGGTCCGAAGGCGTGGGATCTGGAGCTGCGGATGGACTGGAGTCTGCCGTCGCTGGGCGGGCGGTTCTGGCATCTCACGTTGCGGCACGGGGTGTTGACGTATCGCAGTGACACGGAGGCCGATCCGCGGGCGGGGGTGACGTTGACGATGACGAAGCCGCAGTTGCTGGCGATGCTGGGTGGCCAGGGGCTCGGGGACATCGAGGTGGAGGGTGACGCCTCGTTGCCGGCGAAGCTGCTGGGCGTGGTGGGGAAGCCCGATCCGGACTTCCCCATCGTGACGCCGTAGTGCCGTAGTGCCGCCGTGGTGCTTGCCGGGGTGCTACTTGGGGCTGTCGTCCTCGCCGATGTGGTGGATGCGGACGAGGTTGGTGGAGCCGGGGACGCCGGGCGGGGAGCCTGCGGTGATGACGACGATGTCGCCCTTGCGGCAGCGGCCGAGCTTGAGGAGGCGTTCGTCGACCTGGTCGACCATGGCGTCGGTGGAGTCGACGTGGGGGCCGAGGAAGGTTTCGACGCCCCAGGTGAGGGTGAGCTGGGCGTGGGTGGCGGCGTCGGGGGTGAAGGCGAGGAGCGGGATGGGCGAGCGGTAGCGGGAGAGGCGGCGGACGGTGTCGCCGGACTGGGTGAAGGCGACGAGGAACTTGGCGCCGAGGAAGTCGCCCATTTCTGCGGCGGCGCGTGCGACGGCGCCGCCTTGGGTGCGGGGTTTGTTGCGTTCCGTCAGCGGGGGCAGGCCCTTGGCGAGGATGTCTTCCTCGGCGGCTTCGACGATGCGGCCCATGGTCTTGACGGTTTCGACGGGGTATTTGCCGACGCTGGTCTCGCCGGAGAGCATCACGGCGTCGGTGCCGTCGATGACGGCGTTGGCCACGTCGCTCGCCTCGGCCCTGGTGGGGCGGGAGTTGTCGATCATCGAGTCGAGCATCTGGGTGGCGACGATGACCGGTTTGGCGTTGCGCTTGGCGAGCTTGATGGCGCGCTTTTGGACGATGGGGACTTGTTCCAGGGGCATTTCGACGCCGAGGTCGCCTCGGGCGACCATGATGCCGTCGAAGGCGGCGACGATGTCTTCGATGTTGTCGACGGCCTGGGGCTTTTCGACCTTGGCGATGACGGGGAGGCGGCGGCCTTCTTCGTCCATGATGCGGTGGACGTCTTCGATGTCGCGTCCGCTGCGTACGAAGGAGAGGGCGATGACGTCGAAGCCTGAACGCAGGGCCCAGCGGAGGTCTGCTTCGTCCTTGTCGGAGAGTGCGGGGACGGAGACGGCGACGCCGGGGAGGTTGAGGCCCTTGTGGTCGGAGACCATGCCGCCTTCGATGACGGTGGTGGTGACGCGGGGGCCGTCGACTCCGGTGACTTCCAGGGTCACTTTGCCGTCGTCGACGAGGATGCGTTCGCCGGTGGTGACGTCGTCGGCGAGGCCGCTGTAGGTGGTGCCGCAGCGTTGGCGGTCGCCTTGGACGTCGGGTTCGACGGTGATGGTGAACTCGTCGCCGCGTTCGAGTAGTACGGGGCCTTCGCGGAAGCGGCCGAGGCGAATCTTCGGGCCTTGAAGGTCGGCGAGGATGCCGACGCTGCGGCCGCCTTCTTCGGAGGCCTTGCGCACGCGCTGGTAGCGCTCCTCGTGTTCGGTGTAGGTGCCGTGGCTGAGGTTGAAGCGTGCCACGTCCATTCCGGCTTCGACCAGTGCCTTGATCTGGTCGTACGAGTCGGTCGCGGGTCCCAGGGTGCAGACGATTTTTGCTCGGCGCATGTTTCGAGCCTAGGCCTTACCGGCGGGTAGAGAATTGGTCGGGGGTGACTACTCAACAACCTTTGCATGAAGGGTTATTGACAAGTGTTGAATTGTGCGGGGCGCCGCTCATAGGAGCGGCGCCAGGTGCTCGGCCGCGTGGTTATCGGCGGGCGATTTCGTCGAGGTGGGCGTCGAGTTCGGCGAGGCCGGGGTGGTCGAGGAGCCGGTCGAGGGTGCGTTGCCGCATGTCGGAGAGGTAGGCCGCGGTGACCTCGTGGGGCTCGACGGCGAGGGTGCGGGCCAGTTCGGCCGTCCGTTCGGGCGTGAGTCCCTCGTCGAGTGCGACGGCGGCGATGACGACGATCCGGATGTGGGCGTCGATGATGCCGGGGTCGTCGGGATCATCGGGGTCGTCGATGGTGGCGGGGTCGTTGAGGCCGTATCCCGCGAGCCGGTACTGCCGCAGCAGCCAGCGGGCGAAGCCGCCCCTGTCCGGGTCGTCCGTCGCGCCCGTGCCGTGGTTGTTCATGTGCGTGTTCCGCCTGACGTTTCGTTGTCGGAGGGTTTTCGGCCGGAGGGTTTTCGGCCGGAGGGTTTTCGGGAGGGCCGGGGCGTCAGGGATGGTGCTGGATCCACCAGACGGCGAGGCTGGCGATTCCGGTGCCGAGGCCGTAGCAGGTGCCGCGGAGCAGGTAGGTGGCCGCGTCGTGCCTGCGGCCGCGCGGGGGCCGTCGGCGCGGGCCCTTGCGGGACGTGGGCGGAATCGTTTCCTCGTCCTGCGGGACGGTCGGGACGGTGGTCGTGCGGGCGCGCTTCGGCTTACGCTGGCGCATGGGAGGGCCTCCTGAGGGCGTTCCTGTCGAGGAGCCTGTCGGCGGTCGGTGGCCTAGGAACCGGAGATCGCCGGGCAGGCTCTTTGCCGTGGGTACGTGGGTACGTGGGTACGTGGGTACGAAGGTCGGTGGGCGGGGGCCCGCGGGGCGGGAGCCGGTGCCGCCGGGATCGGTGCGGCAGAGCTGGTGCGGCCGAGGCCGGCGCCGCGCGGGTCCGCGGCGGTCAGTGCTGCTGGGCGCAGTGCTGCAGCCGGTCGGCGATCTCCCGTTCGGGGCGGCAGACGAGCACCGCGTCCGTGTCGTCGCGGGCGGCGAGCCGTGCGACCTCCGCGGTGATGCCGGGTTCTCTGGCGCCTTGGGGCGGGCAGTTGCGGCGGACGTAGGCCGCGAATTCGCCCATGATCTTGACAAAGGCGTCGCTGGGGCCGTTCAGGCAGTGCTGGAGCTGGTCGAGCCAGTGGGCGGCCTCGGGGTTCTCGCCGCGTCCGAGGTGGTGGAGGTAGAGGCAGTAGGCGGCGGTGCGGTTTCCCGCGCCGGCGGCGAGCTGCCACCAGAACTGGGCGCTCTCGGGGTGGTCGGCGAGGTGGAGCATGCAGGCGAAGACGTGGGCGCCGTCGACGTCCAGGTCCTTGAGCGGTGCGCACGTCCCGTCGAGTCCGTCGAGCCCGTCCTCCCCGATCTCCTGGGCCAGCCGTTCGACGTGGACGGCGGCGCCGGTCTGGTTCAGTGACCAGCGCACCACCACGGAGAGTTGCTGGCGGGCCCGCGAGACGGGCGGCACCTCCCGGGAGGGCGGCACGTAGCCGGCGTCCTCGGCCAGGCGGCGCAGCCCGGCCCCCACGTCGAACGGCCGCCGCCGGGCGCGCAGCTCCGCGCCGGCCTGTGCCAGAAGCGTCTCCATGTTCGTCATTCCCGATCCCCCTCGGTCTTGATGTGTGAGGCCACGGCGGGCTCCAGCCGCTCCTTCGCCTTGCGGCAGTGGTAGTCGACGGTGCTGGGCGTCACGCCCATGTACCAGCTGATCCTCCGGGTGTCGTACTGCAGGACGTGCCGCAGCACGATGGCGTCGAACTGGCGGGGCGGGAGGGTGCCCATGGCCTGGAACAGGCCGATCTCGCCGCGCAGCAGGGTCAGGCGCTCGCGGAAGACCTCCAGGGTCTGCGCTATGACGACCCGTCGCAGGATCGCCCAGGTGTGCTGTTGGAGGTTGTCCTCCTCGAGGAGCGCGTCCCAGTGGCGCAGGATCTCGAGGAACGCCCGGTGCACCGCGTCCTCGGCAGCGCCATCGCTGCCGAGCCGCAGCAACGCGTAGGAGTGAAACGCCTCCTGGTTGGACAGGTAGAGCGCCTCGAATTCCAGCGGCAGAGGCAGCACGGCCTCGGCTACCGGGCTGCTGCCGTCCTCCGCGTGGACATCTTCGGTCATGAGTCCTCTTCAGTGAGGGCTTGATGCGAAGGGCGACCGTCAACTTCCGTGCCGTCGCCCACTGGTGAGGACCACTCAACCGGGCGATGGGGGCGAACACGCATGCGCCAACAATCGAAAATTACGCAACGATCATTGAACATTGCACAACGTCACTGCATACTGACGGGTAACGGAGGGTGACCACGGGGTTCACGGAGATCCCTGTGGCGAGGTCTACGCCAATCACGCGACATTTCGTGACCCAAGTCACACCTCCGTCCCACCCGTTGTGCCGGCCGGCCGACACGTTCGGGTGACATCACCCGAACATCGGGACGTCCTCAGGACCGCACGTCCGGCGGGGCCATCGTGAAGCGCGCGTTGACCTGTGCGTAGACGTGCTGGCGCTGCGGTTCGAGGTCGAGCGGCGGCGCTTCTCCGGCGAGGTCGCCGGCTCCCCCGTAGGAGGCGGCGCGCATCCCCCCGGCGGGACCGCCGTAGCCGTACGCGGGCGGGGGGCTGTCGGCGCCGATGTCGGCGAGTTCGACGAGGGCGGCGAGGCCGGTGCCGAGGGCTTCGGCGTACTCGCGGGCGCGCTGCACGGCCTCGCGGACGGCCTGTTGGCGGGCCGTGCGGTGGGTGGACGAGTCGTGCCGCAACGCCCACCAAGGGCCTTCGACGCGGGTCAGGTCAAGGTCGGCGAGGCGGGTGGTGAGTTCGCCGAGGGCGGTGAAGTCGGTGAGTTCGACGGTGGTGTGGACGCGGCCGTGGTAGGCGCGGACGCGTTCGCCCCGGCCGTGTTTGGTGAGTTCGGGGCTGATGGAGAAGGTGCCGGTCTCCAGGCGTTCGACGGCGTCGCCGTAGCTCTTGATGAGGTCGAGGGCGGTGGCGTTGCGCCGGGTGAGGTCGTTCAGGGCGTCGCGGCGGTCGGTGCCGCGGGCGCTGACGGTGATGCCGATGCGGGCGATCTCGGGGTCGACTTCGAGGTGGGCCTCGCCGCGGACGGCGAGGCGGGGGGCGTCGGGGGTGCCGTAGGGGGCGGCGGGCGTGGCGGGCATGTCCATGCGGTCACTCTCGCACCGAGGGGCGGGGCGGGACAGCCGCCGTGCGCGGCACCGGACAGTCACCGGATCGAAACCTGAGGGGTCTGTTGCGGGTGCGGCCGCCGGGGTCAGAATCTACGCGCGTTACATCGGTCGACTGAGGAGTACGGATATGCCGCTGAACCGCCGGAAGTTCCTGGGTACGTCTGCTGTCACGGGCGTGGGGGTGGCGCTGACGGGCGCGGCCGTGGCGCCGGCCGCGCGGGCGGCGGGGTCCGGGAGGGGCGGGCGGCGCGGGAAGCGGTACTCGTTCACCGTGCTCGGCACGACGGACCTGCACGGCAACGTCTTCAACTGGGACTACTTCACGGACAAGGAGTTCGACGACAAGGACCACAACGACGTGGGCCTGGCGAAGATCTCCACGCTGGTGAACGAGGTCCGCAGGGACAAGGGCCGCGGAAACACCCTCCTCATCGACGCGGGCGACACGATCCAGGGCACGCAGCTGTCGTACTACTACGCCAAGGTCGACCCGATCACCGCCGCGCACGGCCCGGTGCATCCGATGGCACAGGCGATGAACGCGATCGGGTACGACGCGGCGGCCCTCGGCAACCACGAGTTCAACTACGGCATCCCGGTGCTGCGCAAGTTCGAGGAGCAGTGCGACTTCCCGCTGCTCGGGGCGAACGCGCTGGACGCGAAGACGCAGAAGCCGGCTTTCCCGCCGTACTTCATGAAGCGGCTGCGCACCCCGCACGGGCGCGACGTGAAGGTGGCCGTGCTCGGCCTCACCAACCCGGGCATCGCGATCTGGGACAAGGCGAACGTGCAGGGCAAGATGACGTTCCCGGGGCTTGAGGAGCAGGCCGCGAAGTGGGTGCCGAAGCTGCGTTCGATGGGTGCGGACGTCGTGATCGTGTCGGCGCACTCGGGTTCCAGCGGCACGTCGTCCTACGGTGATCAGCTGCCGTACGTGGAGAACGCGGCCGGTCTGGTGGCCGAGCAGGTGCCCGGCATCGACGCGATCCTGGTGGGGCACGCGCACACGGAGATCCCCGAGTACTTCGTGGAGAACAAGAAGACCGGCAAGAAGGTCGTGCTCTCCGAGCCGTTGAAGTGGGGGCAGCGGCTGACGCTGTTCGACTTCGACCTGGTGTGGGCCAAGGGCCGCTGGACGGTGGAGAAGGCCGGCGCGCAGGTCCTGAACTCCAACACGGTGGCGGAGGACAAGAAGGTCACGAAGCTCCTGGCCGACGAGCACAAGAAGGTCGTCGCCTACGTCAACCAGGTGATCGGTACGTCGACGGCGGCGATGAGCACGGCCGAGGGGCCGTTCAAGGACGTCGCGATCATCGATCTGATCAACCAGGTGCAGAAGGAGACGGTGACGGAGGCGCTGAAGGGCGGCGCGTACGCGGCGCTTCCGGTGCTCTCGCAGGCCTCGTGCTTCTCGCGGACGGCGCAGATCCCGGCCGGCGACGTCACGATCAAGGACGCGGCGGGCCTCTACCCGTTCGAGAACACCCTGGAGGCGCGGCTGCTCACGGGCGCGCAGCTGAAGGAGTACCTGGAGTTCTCGGCGCGCTACTACGTGCGGACACCCGCGGGTGGCCCGGTGGACCCGGCGAAGCTGACGAACGCCGACAACACCCCGGACTACAACTACGACGCGGTGAGCGGCCTGACGTACGAGATCGACATCGCCAAGCCGGTGGGGTCGCGGATCGCGAAGCTGTCCTTCGAGGGCAAGGACCTCGACCCGAAGGCGGAGTTCGTGTTCGCGGTGAACAACTACCGGGCGAGCGGCGGCGGGAATTTCCCGCACATCGCGGGCGCCAAGCAGCTGTGGGCGAACTCGGAGGAGATCCGCAACACCATCATCGGCTGGGTGAAGGCGAAGGGGACGGTCGACCCGGACCGGTTCGCGTCGGTGGACTGGAAGCTGACCCGGGACGGCACGCCCGTCTTCTGAGCACGCCCGCCTTCTGAGCACGCCCGTCTTCTGAGCACGCCCGTCTTCTGGGGCGGTGTGTCAGACCTTCAGGGTGGCGAGGTCGACGGAGTCGGCGAGTGCCCGGGCGCCGGCGTCGTTGACGTGCAGGCCGTCGCCGCTGTCGTAGTCGTCGTGGATCCGGTCGGGGTCGGCGGGGTCCGCGACGGCGGCGGCGAAGTCGGCGTAGGCGTCGAAGGGGCTGTCGGCGCCACGGATCCAGTCGTTGACCTCGCGGGCGACGGCGACGCCCGCGGGGGTGGCGTAGCCCTCGAAGACGGTGCCCTTGTAGGGGCCGACGGTGGTGGCGATGGCGGTCAGGCCTGCCGCGTGGATGCGGTCGGCGAGTTCGGTGAGGCCGGCGATGAGGTCGGCGGCGGTGGGGCCTGCCGCGGGCTCGGGGTAGGCCTCCTGGCCGGGGATGCCGAGGTCGTTGAGGCCGAAGTGGATCAGGACGTGGGTGACGCCGGGCACGTCGAGGGCGTCGCGCCGGAGTCGGGCCAGGGCGTGTTCGCCGACCTCGTCGGTGAGCAGGCGGTTGGCGGACAGGCCCTGGTTGACGACCCAGCGGGTGTGTCCGGCGTCCTGTCCGGTGCCGTTCCCGGTGCCGTTCCCAGTGCCGTTGCCGGCCTCGCGGAGGCGGTGGTTGAGCAGGTCGGGGAAGCGTTGGTCGGTGTCCGTCGTGGTGCCGGTGCCCTCGAACCAGGAGTCCCCGAAGGCGACGGCGATGGCGGTGCCGGCGGGGGCGAGGACGTCGGCTCCGGTGATGAAGTGGCGGGTGACGAGCTCTTCCAGGCCTTCGTGGCCGTCGAGGGCGGGTGCGGTGAGGGCGTTGCCGGGGACGGCGTAGCCGGTGCGCAGCGGGACGGCGGAGTAGGTGGAGAGACCCGTTTCGCCGGGCAGCCAGAGGCTGAGGGCGAGTTCGTCGCCGGCGGCGACCGTGCGCTCGACGGGGTCGCTGACGATCTCTTCGCCGACGGGGATGGCGATGTCGTCGGCGCCGCCGAACCGGATCTGCGTGTCGCTGCCCGCATCGATGCCGCTTCCTTCGGTGCGTCTGGCGAGGCGGGCGCCACCGATGTGGAGGGGCTGCTTGCCGTAGCGGTTGGTGAGGCGGATGCGCAGGGCGCTGCCGCCGCCGTCGAGGCGGATGATCTGGCGGAGCGTCTGGCCGGTGAAGCCGCGGAGTTCGAAGAGGTCGATGGCTTCGTGCGAGCTGATGACGGCGGAGCGGAAGGCCGCGGTCCAGGAGGCCGTGGTGTCGGTGGTCATGGTCGTCCGAACCGGTCCGTGGGCACCGGTATTTCGCGTTCCGGCGTTTTTCGCGGAGGAATATTCGGGGGCGTGGCAGCGCTTGGGGGCGGACAATTCAGCCCATGGATGCAGCACTTGTGACGGCGCTCGACCCCGTACTGCGTGATCTGTCGGCCACCTGCGCGGTGCGGGCGACGGTGGTCGAGGAGAAGGACTTCATGGGCCTGGGCGACGACGTGGTGATGGTCCGCGCGTCGGACGGCTCGGGCCGTGGCGTGGGGGTCGCCGGCTGTCAGAGCGTGGCGGAGCGGGTGGCGGACGTCGCGGAGCAGGTGCAGGAGTGGGCGGTCGAGGAGCTGTGCGCGCGGTCGCGCCCCGCGGTGTGGCCGGAGTGTCCCGCGCACCCCGACACGCATCCGCTGGCGGCCGGGGTGGTGGAGGGGGCCGCGGTGTGGTCGTGTCCGCGGTCCGGGCGTGTGGTGGCGCCGGTGGGTGGGCTGGGGGGCGAGGGGGAGCCGGTCAGCCCTTGAGGCGTACGAGGTTTCCGCGCTGTTCGCCGATGCGTCCCGCGGTGCCGGGGTGCCGTTGTTCGGGGGTCTGGAGGCCGAAGCTGGTGAAGGCGGTGCGCTGCGGGAGGGGGTAAGGGTTCCTGCCGGTGAGGGAGTTGAGGATGGTGGCGCTGCGCCAGGCGGCGAGGCCGAGGTCGGGGGCGCCGACGCCGTGGGTGTGCCGTTCGGCGTTCTGTACGTAGACGTTGCCGCCGGATCCTGTGACGGACGGGTCGAGGACGAGGCGGTACTGGTCGTCGATGCGGGGGCGCCCGGAGGAGTCCTTGCGGATGTAGGGGTCGAGGCCGGCGAGGAGCTGGTCGAGGGGGCGTTCGCGGTAGCCGGTGGCGAGGACGACGGCGTCGGTGGTGAGGCGGGAGCGGGTGCCCTGCTGCAGGTGTTCGAGGTGGAGTTCGACGCGGGTGTTGGCGACGCGGCCCGCGGTGCGCACGGAGACGCCGGGGGTCAGGACGGCGTCGGGCCAGCCGCCGTGCAGGGTGCGCCGGTAGAGCTCGTCGTGGATGGCGGCGATGGTGTCGGCGTCGATGCCCTTGTGGAGCTGCCACTGGTGCGGGACGAGTCCGTCGCGGACGGCTTCGGGCAGGGCGTGGAAGTAGCGGGTGTAGTCGGGCGTGAAGTGCTCCAGGCCGAGCTTGGAGTACTCCATGGGGGCAAAGGCCTCGGTGCGGGCGAGCCAGTGGATCTTCTCGCGTCCCGCGGGGCGGGCGCGGAGCAGGTCGAGGAAGATCTCGGCGCCGGACTGTCCCGAGCCGACGACGGTGATGTGGTCGGCGGAGAGCAGCTGGTCGCGGTGGTCGAGGTAGTCCGCGGAGTGGATGACGGGGACGGCGGGGGCTTCGGCGAGGGGCTTGAGGGGTTCGGGGACGTAGGGGGCGGTGCCGACGCCGAGGGCGATGTTCTTGGTGTAGGTGCGGCCGAGGGCCTCGGCTTCGCCGTCGGCGTCGAGCTGGGTGAAGTCGACCTCGAACAGGGTGCGTTCGGGGTTCCAGCGGACGGCGTCGATCTGGTGGCCGAAGTGGAGTGCCGGAAGGTTTTCGCTGACCCAGCGGCAGTAGGCGTCGTACTCGGCGCGCTGGATGTGGAAGCGCTCGGCGAAGTAGAAGGGGAAGAGGCGTTCGCGGGCCTTGAGGTAGCTGAGGAAGGACCAGGGGCTCGCGGGGTCGGCGAGGGTGACGAGGTCGGCGAGGAAGGGGACTTGGAGGGTGGCGCCGTCGATGAGGAGGCCGGGGTGCCAGTCGAAGCCGGGGCGCTGTTCGTAGAAGACGGTGTCGAGTTCGCCGAGGGGGTGGGCGAGGGCGGCCAGGGAGAGGTTGAACGGGCCGATGCCGATGCCGACCAGGTCGCGGGGGGCTTCGGGGGTGGCGGGCGGCTGGGGATCGGGGTGGTCGGGGCTACCGGTCATCGGGGGGTGGTTCCTTCCGCGTGGAGGTCGTCGGGGGCGGCTCCGGTGGTGGGTGCCGTGGGGGGCTCGTCGGCGAGCTTGAGGAGCTCGGCGAGGTCTCCGGGCCGGGTGTGCGGGTTGAGGAGGGTGGCCTTGAGCCATCGGCGGCCGTCGAGGTCGGCACGGCCGAGGACGGCGGTGCCGTCGGTGAGCAGGCGCCTGCGCAGGTCCGCGATGGTGTCGTCGGTGGCGCCGGTGGGGCGGAACAGGACGGTACTGATGGCGGGGGTGTCGTAGAGCTCGAAGGCGGGGTGCGCGGCGACGAGGTCGGCGAACTCCCGGGCCTGGTCGCAGACTTGGTCGACGAGGGCGCCGAGTCCTGTGCGGCCGAGGGCCTTGAGGGTGACGGCGATCTTGAGGACGTCGGGGCGTCGGGTGGTGCGCAGGGAGCGGCCGAGGAGGTCGGGCATTCCCGCGTCGGTGTCGTCGTAGGCGTTGAGGTAGGCGGCGTGGTGGTCGAGGGCGCGCAGGTCGCGGGGGTCGCGGACGGCGATGAGGCCTGCGGCGGCGGGTTGCCAGCCGAGTTTGTGCAGGTCGAGGGCGACGGTGTCGGCGCGGTCCAGGCCGCGCAGCTGTCCCTTGCGGGTGTCGCTGAAGAGGAGTCCGCCGCCGTACGCGGCGTCGATGTGCAGGCGGGCGCCGTGGGCGGCGCACAGGTCGGCGATCTCGTCGAGGGGGTCGATGAGGCCGGCGTCGGTGGTGCCCGCGGTGGCGGCGACGAGGAACGTGCCGGGCGGGCCGCCGAGTTCGGTGAGGGCCTCGTCGAGTGCGGCGGGGTCGAGGGTGCCCGCGGGGGCGGGCACGGTGACGGGTTCGGGCAGGCCGAGGAGCCAGGCGGCGCGGGTGAGGGAGTGGTGGGCGTTCTCGCCGGCGAGGAGGCGGACGGGGCCGCGGGTGGCGGGGGCCTCGCGGGCCAGGAGCAGGGCGAGTTGGTTGGCCTCGGTGCCGCCGGTGGTGATGAGGGCGTCGCCGCCGTCGTGGATCTCGGCGGCCAGGGTGCGGGTGACGAGCGCTTCGAGCGCGGTCGCGGCGGGCGCCTGGTCCCAGGAGTCCATGGAGGGGTTGAGGGCGGACGCGGCGAGGTCGGCGGCGGCCGCGACGGCGAGCGGCGGGCAGTGCAGGTGGGCGGCGCAGAGCGGGTCGGCGGGGTCGGCGGCGCCTTCGGCGAGGGTGTGGACGAGGGTGCGCAGGGCTGTTTCGGGGCCGGTGCCGTGGTCGGGGAGGATCGGCTCGGCGGCGGCGCGGACGCGGGCGGCGACGGCTTCGGGGCCGCCGGCGGGCAGGGGGCCGCGGCGGGCGGCCGCCCCCGAGCGCAGGGCGTCGAGGGCGGCGGCGAGCAACGGCCGCAGGGCATCGGGACCTTGGGCGCCTCCGGCGAGGGGCGGCGGGGTGCTCATGGGGCGTGTCCTTCGGGTGCGCGCGTACAGGGGCACCAGCCTGTAGGGCGCGCGGGCGGTGCGCCCGAATACCTCAACGATCCGAACCCGAAAGTGGTACTGCCGTGCGGAGAAAACGTGTGGGTGCGGCCGGGGGTGCTAGGGCCTGTCTTCACACCTCTGTCGTCGCTCCGGGGGGGGCGGGTCCGCGGCGTCTGGTGGGTGCTCTCGGTGCGCCGGGCGCCGTGGGGCAGGCAGGGGTGTGGAGGCAGGTCCCGGGGCCGCACCGGGGTGGGTGTCGACGGGACACCGGCCGGGCCCCGGCCGGCCGTGTCGCGTTCCGGATCGCTCGGGCGGATCGGGGGGGGCGCAGGCGTTCAGACCTACAACCTACGCCCCCCGGGCCCCTTGCGTCAGGTCTTGTTCACGCCGTCCCGAACCCTCAACGCCCTTGCCAGATCGTCGAGTTGGTCGACGAGCTTGCGGCGCAGTGCGGGGGTGGGGTCGGCGTCGCGCAGGCACTGCTCGCCCAGGCGCAGTGTCTCGGCGTCGACGAAGGACACGGGGAAGGCGTGCCGTCCCGCCGCCTCGGCCATGGCGGGCCCGCGGCGGGCGGCGAGGGCGACGGCGTCCTCGTAGTAGCGGGGGATGTACTCGCCGACCAGGTCGGCCTGTTCGGGCTGCCAGAAGCCCTGTGCGGTGGCGGTGAACAGGTAGTTGGACAGGTCGTCGGTGGAGAACATGGCCTCCCACGCGGTGCGCTTGGCGTCGGCGTCGGGCAGTGCGGCGCGGCAGCGGGCGGCGCCCTCGCGGCCGGTGGCGCTGGGATCGCGGGCCAGTTCGGCGGCGATGGCGCTCTCGTCGGTCGCGTCGAGTGCGGCGAGCCGTGCCAGGGCCCGCCAGCGCAGTTCCGGGTCGAGTTCGGGGCCGCCGGGCACGGTGCCTTCGTCGAGCCAGGCCTGGAGGGGTTCCGGCCGGGTGGCGACGTCGATGGCGCCGCGGACGGCGGTCAGGCGCAGGCCGGGGTTGGAGCCGTCCTCGGTGCGGCGGATCAGGTCGCGGCAGAGGTCGCCGAGTACGGCGAGGGCGGCGGGCCGTACGTCGGGGGTGGCGTAGCGGTCGGCGATGTGGGTGAGGGCGAAGGTGAGGACGCCCTGGACGATGGCGAGGTCGCTCTCCCCGGGGAGGTGGGCGCGGGCGGCGTCGAGGTAGGCGGCGCCTTCGAGTTCGCCGTCGCGGACCATGTCGCGCAGGCTGTTCCACAGGACGGCGCGGGTCAGGGCGTCGGGGACGCCGGAGAGGGCGGCGAGGGCGGTCTCCCGGGAGACGTCGTCCAGGCGGATCTTGGCGTAGGTGAGGTCCTGGTCGTTGGGGACGATCAGGGCGGGGCGGCCGCCGTCGCGGGTGGTGCCTGCCTCCTGGGCGGTGGCCGCCCCGTCGGCGGGGACGTCGGTCTCGAATCGCTCGCGCAGGACGAGGCCGGGGCCGCCGGAGAGGTCGCGGTCGTAGACGCCGACGGCGATGCGGTGGGGGCGGCTGCCGCCGTCGCGGCCGACGGCGAGGGTCCAGGAGCGGCCGGTGTGCTCGACCTCGGAGGTCAGGGTGTCGACGCCCGTGGTGCGCAGCCAGGTCTCGGCCCAGCCGTGCACGTCGCGGTCGGTGGCGTGGGCGAGGGAGTCGATGAAGTCGGCGAGGGTGGCGTTGGCGAACTTGTGGCGCGCGAAGTGGGTGTTGATGCCGGCGAGGAAGTCCTTCTCGCCGAGCCAGGCGACGAGTTGGCGCAGGGCGCTGGCGCCCTTGGCGTAGGAGATGCCGTCGAAGTTGAGCATCGCGGACGCGGTGTCGGGCACGGCGTCCGGGTCGGGGGCGACGGGGTGGGTGGAGGGGCGCTGGTCGGCGTCGTACCCCCAGGACTTGCGGGCGACGCCGAAGTCGGTCCAGGGGTCGGTGAAGCGGGTGGCCTCGGCGGTGGTCTGGAAGCCCATGTACTCGGCGAAGGACTCGTTCAGCCAGATGTCGTCCCACCACCTGAGGGTGACGAGGTCGCCGAACCACATGTGGGCCATCTCGTGGGCGATGACCATGGCGCGGGTCTGCCGCTCGGTGTCGGTGACGGCGGAACGGTAGATGAACTCGTCGCGGAAGGTGACGAGTCCGGGGTTCTCCATGGCGCCCGCGTTGAACTCGGGGACGAACGCCTGGTCGTAGGAGTCGAAGGGGTAGGGCTCCTCGAACTTCTCGTGGTAGCGGTCGTAGCAGGCGCGGGTCACGTCGAGGATCTCCTCGGCGTCGGCGTCCATGAAGGGGGCAAGCGAGCGGCGGCAGTGGATGCCGAAGGGCAGCCCGCGGTGTTCGGTGCGCACGGAGTGCCAGGGGCCGGCGGCGACGGCGACGAGGTAGGTGGAGATGAGCGGGGTGGGGGCGGCGCGCCACGTCCCGCCGCCGAGGTGTTCGGTGACGCCGTTGGCGAGGACGGACCAGCCGTCGGGGGCGGTGGCGGTCAGTTCGAAGACGGCCTTGAGGTCGGGCTGGTCGAAGGCGGCGAAGACGCGCTGGACGTCCTCCATGAACAGCTGGGTGTAGACGTACGTCTCGCCGTCGGTGGGGTCGGTGAAGCGGTGCATGCCTTCGCCGGTACGGGAGTAGCGCATCGCGGCGTCCACGCGCAGCTCGTGCTCGCCGGTGGTGAGGCCGTCGAGCGGGAGGCGGTTGTCGACGAGTCCCGCGGGACCCGTGAGGTCGATGGGGTGCCCGTCGAGGGTGACGGAGCGCAGCTCGGCGGGCTTGATCTCGACGAAGGTGGCGCCGTCGGTGCGGGCGCTGAACCTGATGGTCGTCCGGGAGTCGAAGGTGTCGCGGGCGGTGTCGGCCGCCCGTGTCAGATCGAGCTCGACGGTGTACCGGTGGACGTCGATGAGCTGGGCTCGGGTCTGCGCTTCGTCGCGCGTCAGTGCGGGCATGGGGCCATGCTGCCCGATGGCGCCGGCATCGGTGTAGGACTCAGGTCTCAGCGCGGTGCGGTGGGGGCGCCCCGGTCAGGCGGTGCGGTGGGGGCGCCCCGTCCGGGCGGCCCCGCGCGGGCATCCGGGCGGGGCCACGTGGGCGGGACCGCTACTTCACGTCACCGGTGAAGATCGCCGTCTCGGTCTCCATGTCCGGCGACACCTCGATCTGGATCGTGTCCTCGGCCTTGGGCAGCTCGCAGGCCCACGTCACCGTGATGGACCGGCCTGCCAGGAGCCGGGTGTCGGGGCCACCGTTCAGGCCCTGCTCCACGTCGAAGACCGATTCGCTGGACTCCCCCTCCTTGCCGTACGAGCAGCTGGTGGAGAGCCCCGAGGTGTCGACCGTCGACTTGCCCCCGTTCTTCACCCGCACGGCGAACTTCACGTACGGCGTGTTCTCCGGCGAGGCGGAATCGCCGGACGTCCCGCGTGCGAACTTCGACAGGCTGACCTCGACGTCGTTGTCGTAGGTCACCGTGTCGCCGAGGCCGGACACCCGTGGGTCGGTGCTCTCCGGCTCCGCTTCCGCGTCCTCGGCCGGCTCGTCATCGGCCTGCTCCTCCTCGCCGGCCGCCACGTCACCGTTGTCGGCATCGGCATCGGCTTTCACGGACTCGGCGGAGCTGGTGGTCTCCGCCTTCTTGTCGTCGTCGCGGGTGTTGACGACGACCACGCCCGTCGCGACGACCGCGGCGATGACGGCGGCGGCCGAGCCGATGACGACCGCGTTGGTGGCCCGCACCTTGACCGGCGGCGGAGGCGGAGGCGGCGGGAACGCGGGCGGCTGTGGCGGTGGTGGCGGCGTGGTGTTGCTCATGGGTCCCCCCTGCGGTTGTGCGCTGTCAGCGCATGATGACGCTTTATGGGGAACGCGTGAAGGTCACGTGTCCGTTTCGTGACGCAAGACGTCAGGAGTCGCCGGAGAACTCGACCTGATCAGGCTCCGTCGCCGCTCAGCGGCTTCTCGGCGATCTGCTCGTGGTGGCGGATCACCTCGGCGATGATGAAGGTGAGCAGCTTCTCGGCGAAGGCCGGGTCGAGCTTGGCGCTGCCCGCGAGTTCGCGCAGGCGGGCGATCTGGCGGGACTCGCGGCTCGGGTCGGCGGGCGGCAGGTGGTGCTGGGCCTTGAGATGGCCGACCTGCTGGGTGCACTTGAAGCGCTCGGCGAGCATGTGGACGACGGCGGCGTCGATGTTGTCGATGCTGTCGCGCAGCCGGGAAAGCTCGGCCCGCACGCTCTCGTCGGCGGCCGCGGCCGTGGACGCCGCCGGGGCGCCCGCGGCGCCGTTCTCGTCACTGGTGTGGCTGGTGGTCATGGTCCACGAGCCTACGTTGCCGCTCCGGGGCCGCCACCGGCGGAAGAGCGCAAAATCGGTGGGTCGTCGGGGTCGGGTATCTGGTGCGACCAGCCGCCGGGTACGGCCCTTCCCTGCTGGTCGCGGAAACGGACGGGGGCCATGCCGACCCGTCGGGTGAAAAGGCGTGAAAAGTACGCGGGGTCGTCGTAGCCGACGCGGCGGGCGACGGCGGCGACGGGCAGTTCGGTGGCGGCGAGGAGTTCCTTGGCGCGGCCGAGGCGGATGCCGAGGAGGTAGTCCTTGGGGCTGCAGCCGGCTCCGCGCCGCACGGCGGTACGCAGTTCGGCGGGGGTCATGCCGTGCCGGGCGGCGTGCTCGGCGACGGACAGGGGCTGGAAGGCGTCGCGGGCCAGGGCCTGCAGGACGGGGTCGCCGTCCGGGGCGATGTCGGCGCGGGCGCGGCGCAGCGCGACGAGGAGTTCATGGACGGCGGCGCCGGTCTCGACCTCCAGGAGGGGGTTGCCGCGCCGGGCCGCGCGGGCGATGCGGGCGACGGCTGCGCGGGCGCCCGCCGTGTCGGAGAGCGGCACGACGGGGCGGGTGGGTTCGATGTAGCCGAGTTCGGTGTACGTGGCGGTGGCGGGCCCGGTGAAGTCGACGAAGCACTCGTCCCAGCCGGTGTCGGGGTCGGGCCCGTAGTGGTGGCGTACGCCGGGGGTGAGCCAGATCAGGGCGGGCGCGGTGACGGTGGTCCTGCGTCCGTCGCTGCCGCGGAACCAGCCGCCGCCCGAGCTGATGACGACGGCGACGTGGTGGTCGAGGGTGCGCGGGCCGACGGTCGGCAGCAGGCCGTGCTGCAGGCCGACGCCGAGGCAGGCGAGGCCGAGCCTGTGGTGGGCCGGGCTGGGGGTGAAATACCGCATCCACGTGTGGTACATCCGCGTGCGTCCCTTCCGGTGCGAGCCGGGCGCTGCCCCGCTCGCCGCGTTCCTTTGGTGCGTTCGGCCGCCTCGCTGCGTCCAACCGGACCCGATCTTTGTCCATGGACCCTGCCGCCCGCCAGAGGTGATCGTGGGCGAGACGTGAGCGAGAGGACGCGATGAACGGGTTCAGGGTCGGCGAGGACGATTTCGAGCTGGACGGGCGGCCGGTGCGGCTGCTGTCCGGGGCGCTGCACTATTTCCGGGTGCACGAGGCGCAGTGGGGTCACCGCCTGGCGATGCTGCGGGCGATGGGTCTCAACTGCGTGGAGACGTACGTCCCGTGGAACCTGCACGAGCCTTCGCCGGGCGCCTACCGCGACGTGGAGGCGCTCGGCCGGTTCCTGGACGCGGCACACGAGGCGGGTCTGTGGGCGATCGTCCGGCCCGGTCCCTACATCTGCGCGGAGTGGGAGAACGGCGGTCTGCCGCACTGGGTGACGGGCGCGGTGGGGACGCGGGCGCGGACCCGGGACGCGGAGTATCTGGGGCATGTGGAGCGCTGGTTGCGGCGACTGCTGCCGCAGGTCGTGTCCCGCCAGTACGGAGGCCGGGGCGCGGGCGGGGAAGCGGGCGCCGGCGGGACGGGCACCGCGTCCGGGGGCGGCGGTCCGGTGATCATGGTGCAGGTCGAGAACGAGTACGGCAGTTACGGCTCGGACCAGGTGTATCTGCGCCGTCTCGCCGACCTGCTGCGCGCGGAGGGTGTCGCCGTCCCGCTGTTCACCTCGGACGGCCCCGAGGACCACATGCTGACCGGCGGGTCGATCCCGGGGATCCTGGCGACGGCCAACTTCGGCTCGGGCGCGGGGGCGGGCTTCGCCACCTTGCGCAGGCACCGCCCCGGGGGCCCGCTGATGTGCATGGAGTTCTGGTGCGGCTGGTTCGACCACTGGGGCGCGGACCACGTCGTGCGCGATGCCGAGGACGCGGCGGCGGCGCTGCGCGAGATCCTGGAGTGCGGGGCGTCGGTGAACCTGTACATGGCGCACGGCGGCACGAACTTCGCGGGCTGGGCGGGCGCCAACCGGGGCGGCGGCGCGCTGCACGACGGGGAGCTGCAGCCCGACGTCACGTCGTACGACTACGACGCGCCGATCGACGAGTTCGGCAGGGCCACGCCCAAGTTCTGGGCGTTCCGTGAGGTCCTCGCCCCGTACGCGTCGACTCCCCTGCCCGACCCTCCCGCGCCGCTCCCCTCACTCACCGCCCCCGCGTCGGCGGACCTCCCCGACTGGTCCCCCCTGGACGCGGTCCTGGACGCCCTCGGGCCGCCGGAGTCGGAGCACGCGGTGCCGCCCACGTTCGAGGAGCTCGACGTGGACCGGGGCCTGGTCCGCTACACCGTGACGGTGCCGGGCCCGCGCGAGCCGTACCCGCTGAGCGTGCGGGGCCTGCGCGACCGTGCGGTGGTGTACGTCGACGGCGACCGGGCCGGGGTCCTCACGGAGGGCACACCGACCCTGACGTCCCCCGTGGCCGGGCACGCGCGCGTGGAGCTGTGGGTGGAGTCCCTGGGGCGGGTCAACTACGGCCCGCGCACGGGGGAGCCCAAGGGCATCACCGGGGGCATCCTGCACGAGCGCCAGTACCTGCACGGGGTGCGGGCCCGGGCTCTGCGGCTCGACGCGTTCGACGCGCCGTCGGCGGTCCGCGCCATCCCCGTGACCGGCCACGGCGAGGGCCGCCCCGGCCTGTACCGGGGCACCGTCGAGATCGAGTCCCCCGGCGACGCCTCCCTCGAACTCCCCGGCTGGACCCGCGGCTTCGTCTGGCTGAACGGCTTCAACCTGGGCCGCTACTGGTCGCTGGGCCCCCAGACGACGCTGTACGTGCCCGGCCCCGTACTGCGGGCGGGGGCGAACGAGGTGTGGGTCCTCGAGCTGGAACGGGGCGGGGAGGGGATCGGGCTGGCGTGAGCCGGCCGCGAGAGCGGGAGAGCCCGCCCCTTGAAGGGGCGGGCTCTCCCGTGTGTGAGGCCTCAGACCTCGCTGACCTCGAACGCGTCGAGTACGAACTCCGCCTTGCCGTCCTCGCCCGTCTTGCGCAGGCCCACCCAGGCCTCGCCCTTGGCGGGGGCGGTGAACTCGTAGGTGAGGGTGGTGGGTGTGGTGGCCACCGGCAGGGGCTTGCGGTCGGTCTCGCGGGGGGCCGGTTCGTCGACCGCGGTGATCCAGGCGTACTGGTCCGCCTTCTCGTTCTCGTAGCGGAAGGAGACGCGGTAGCGCTTGCCGGGTGCGAAGCGGGCGGTGTGCGGGACCGTGCGGTAGACGAGGCCCGTGTTCTCGCCGCGCGACTTCAAGGAGTTGGAGCCGTCGATGACGTCGTCGATCTCCTTGCCGTTCCAGCCGCGCTGCGTGTACGGGGCGTGGCGCTGGGCGATGTGGGTGCGGGGGTCGGTGACGTCGCCCGCGTCGCCCTTCACGAAGGGGCCCCAGCCCTGGGGCACGTGCTCGAAGTCCTCGTGGGCGAGGGTGGCGCGGGGCGCCTTGGCGGGGTGCCCGGTCGCGACGACCCGTACGTTGTCGAAGCGCACGCGCGCGTCGCCCGCGTCCGCGCGCAGCGTCAGCTCGGCCGTGCCGCCGCCCTGGGGGACGGTGAAGCGGGTGAACATGCGCTGGAAGCGGGTGCCGTGCTTGCGGTCGGCGGCGACGTAGTTGCCCGCGGTGGACGTCTCGGTGAAGTTGGCGGCGGTGACGCCGTCGGCGGTGCGCACCTCCAGGGCGGCCCTGCGCCGCTCCCCCGGCTCCTCACCGACCTCGACCTGCACGGACGCGACGTACGTGCCTGCCTTGAGGCGGGCGAGGCGCTGGCGGACGGAGGCGGCGGCGCCCGCGCCGATGACGAGTTCGTGGTCGCCGAGGGCGCTGAGCTTCACGGTGGCGGGGCCTTCGGTCCGCCAGCCCCTGAGGGAGCCGGAGTGGAAGCCGGGGTCGTGCAGCGGGGTGCCCTGGCCCCACTTCGGGTCGGGCAGGGCGGCCGTGCGCTCGCGGTAGAGGACGTAGGGCTGCTTCGGGTCGGCCTTGAGGGTGACCTTGCCGCCCGCTACGGAGACGTACGACTCGAAGACCCTGCCCTGGTCGGTGAGGCGGTAGAGGGCCACCTTGGAGCGGCGTGCCCACGCGCGTGGGAGCTGCCAGCTGCTGGTGCCGCCGGCCGGGTTGTAGTGGTAGAGCTTCGCGGGGTCGTGGGCCTTGCGGGGCTCCCAGGGCAGCAGGTAGCGGCCGTCTTCGTAGACGACGTGTCCTTCGGTGGTGATGCGCCGCTTGCCGGAGGTGTCGGAGACCGTCGTGCCGGTCTTCGTGCCGCTCTCTGCGAAGAAGGCGATCTCGTGCTCGCCCCAGCTCTTGATGGGGTACGCCTGGAGGTACTTGGCGGGCAGCGAGTGGGTCCAGATCAGGTCGTAGAAGGCGTGCCAGTCGGTCTTGCCGACCCAGCCCTCGAAGTTTCCCATGCGGGCGATGCCCAGGAGGGTGGGCCACTTGTCGGCGAAGACGTCCTTCTGGTGGTTGCGGACGAAGCGGATCAGGCGGGAGTTGATGCCGCGCGAGGTGTCGCCGCCGTAGTCGGGTTCGGTGGCCCAGTGCGACCAGATCGCGGAGCGCTCGAAGCCGTGGCCCCACTCGGTGGTGATCGTCCAGCCCTGTTCGCGGAAGGCCCGCTGGAGGCGGTCGGAGGTCCAGCCGGACTCGCGGAACACGTCGATGTAGAGGGTGTTGAGGCCCTTGTCGGTCTGGGCGCGCAGGTCGGCGAAGCGCTTGACGATGTCTCCGGAGACCAGGTCGCGGCGCTGGTCGATGCGGTAGCTCTGGTCGAGCCAGTCCCACTGTTCGTCACTCTTGTCGACGAGCTCGTCGGAGAAGGCGTTCGCGACGGGGTAGGACTCGGTGGCGTTGACGTGCACGCTGAAGTCGCTGTTCCACTTCTTGCCCTCGTGGACCAGGGTGTTGAGGTCGGCGAGGCCGCCCGCGCGCGTGTTGTAGTTGTCCGCGTAGTCGGGGTGGGCGGAGTCGTGGCCCTCGGACTGGTAGCCCTTGAGGAGCGTGTACTGGCGCAGGCCGTCGGTCGCCAGGTGGATCCGCTTGACGTCGTCGAGCGTGGCGAGGAACGGGTTGGTGGCCTGTGAGGCGAAGTTGAAGGGGATGTGCGGGACGACCCGCAGGTGCTGCTCGTCGGCGCCGAGGGGGGTCACCATGATGTCGCGGAAGGCGATCGCGGCGTCCTGCCAGTCGACCTTGCCGTCGCCGTTGCGGTCGCCGGTGATCACGACGGTGGCGTACGGGAGGGGTTCGGTGGCGTCGACGGGGGCGGTAGCCGCGCGGTGGGTCCACTGCCCCGGCGCCAACCTGGCCTCTACGTAGTCACCTGTTTTCACGGTCTCGCGCCACAGGCGGCCGTTCTCCCAGGTGGTGCCGGCCTCGCTGGTGGGCTTGTCGTAGACGGTGTTCGTCTCGATCGCGCCGCCGAGCCGGTCGTGCGCGACGACGGCGTACGCGCAGCCGGTGGGCGCCTGTGCGGGCGTGTCCTTGGCGGGCCGGACGAGGGTGTCGCCGCTCTTGGCCTTGTCCAGCTGGACCTTGGCGGCGAGGAGCGCGGCGCCGGGCTGGTCGCTGCGTACCGAGAGCAGGGTCAGGCCGGGGACGCGCAGGGTGCCGACCCGCAGCGCGTCGGTGTCCGCGATCCGCGTGACGCGCCAGTGGACCTGCCGGCCCTCGACGGCGATCTCGACGTCGATCGTGGTGCCGCCGTCGAGGGTCAGGACGTACGTGACGCGGCTCCTGCCCGCCTTGGCGGTGACCTTCGGGGTGTGCTCGGCCTCGTCGATCAGGAGCGTGCTGACGGCGTCCGTCCGGCCGTGCAGCACGGCGCCACTGGCGCGGTCGGTGTACGAGACGACGCGGGGGAAGGCGGTGGCGACGCGCACGTCCAGCTCTGCGGAGCGCAGGACCACCTCGTCCGCCGCGGGCCTGCCGGAGGCGGCGGGCGCGGCGAACGCGCTGCCGCCCGCTCCGACGGCGACACCCATTCCGGCGATCGCGCCGGTCGCGACCACGGCTCTGCGGCTCGGTCCGGACGTGTCTGACGGCAGCATGGGGCACCCCTCCATGGGACGGAAATCGTGCCGCTCACGATGCGCCGGGTGGGACGAGGGCGCCCATGGACAAAGAAGGGACAGGTCTTGGACTTACCGTGTCCGGACTTCCGTGCGACGAGAGGCGACGGGAGGCGCGACACGAAGTGCGACACGACGTACGACAAGACGGCGCGGGGCGCCCGCGAGAAGCGGACGCCCCGCGCCGGGGCCGTTCACAGGTGAGCGATGTGAGTGATGTGAACGACGTGAGTAATGTGAGTGATGGCGGGTCCGGTCAGAGCTCCGACGCCGCCTTCTCTATGTCGCCCGCGAAGGTCGACACCTCGGTGTAGACACCGGGGAACTTCGGCCGCGCGCAGCCGTTGCCCCAGCTGACGATGCCGACCTGGACGTACTCGCCGGCCTCGTCCTTGCGGAACATGGGGCCGCCGGAGTCACCCTGGCAGGTGTCCGTGCCGCCCTCGGCGATCTTGCCGGCGCAGAGCTCCTCGCCGGGCGTCAGGTCACCGCCGTACGCGGCCTCGCAGTCGGCGTCGCTGACGAAGGGGACCTTCGCCTTGAGGAGGTAGCGCTGCTGGTCGCCACCCTCCTTGTCGGCACCCCAGCCGGCGATGTCGAAGTCGCCCTCGTTGTACGTGGTGTCCTTGGCGATCTTCAGCGTGGGCTGGTCGATCTTCTTCTCGAGCTTGATGAGCGCCCAGTCCTTGCCCTTGCCGTTGTAGCCGGGGGCCTGCAGGACCTTGGTGGACTTCACGGTGATCGCGTCGGGGCTCTCCAGGTCGACGACGCCACCGGTGGCGGTGATGCTCGTGTTGTCGCCGGAGCCGTCCACGCAGTGGGCGGCGGTCAGGACGATGTCCTGGGCGTACAGAGCGCCGCCACAGCCCATCGAGAGACGGACCATGAACGGGAATTCGCCCTGCTCGGCGGGCGTGCCGCCGACGACGCGCTCGCCCGGCTTCGGGCCCGGGTGGGGAGCCGCCTGGGCGGCCACGGGCTGAAGGCTGACGGCGGCAAGAGCGATCGCACCGAGGGTGGCGGCTCTCTTCACTCCACGCAGCTTGGTCTTCAACTGACTTCCCTTCGTGGGGGGTTCGTGGGGGGTTTTACGCGTGGCGGGCCCCTGCCGTCCCCACAGGGTGCGCGTGGATGGCATGAGCCCGCCAAAGCGTTGTTGCGGATTATGGAGATCGGTGTCCGCTCAGGACAAGGGGCTGTTTCCGGCCAACGCGTGCCGCGCTCCCCAGCCCCCGGGACCCCGGCCCCCTTACAGTGGAGGCCAGTTGCACGGTCTCGTGGGTGGCCTCAGGGGGTGCGGACGTGACGGTCGGCGGCGGTCCAGTCGTACACGGCTTTCCCCATCTGGAGACGGTGCGCGCGGCCGTCACCGCGCTCTACAGGCGCCTCTCGTACGACACCGTCCACACCTTCGAGACCAGCGTCGCCCCCGCCGACGTGGCCTTCGGCGACGAGGACGACCTGTACCTCGGCGTGCAGCGGGTGGCCCGCGAGATGGTCCGTCACCTGCGCCTGCCGGACGCCAGGATGATCGTCGGCTTCCGCGAGATGGAACACGCCGCCTACGTCGAACTCGCCGCGGGCCCCGAGTACTTCATCGAGCTGAACGACCGCTTCCGCACGCACCGCAAGGACATCGGCGCGGCCCTCGCCCACGAGGTCATGCACGTGTATCTGCACCGGCTCGACCTGTCGTTCCCCGGCACCCGCGACAACGAGATCCTGACCGACACCGCCACCACCTATCTGGGCGCGGGCTGGCTGCTGCTCGACGCGTACCGCGAGGACGGCGCGTCCTCGCAGAAGCTCGGCTACCTCACCCCCGAGGAGTTCGGATACGTCCTGGCCAAGCGGGCGTTGGCGTTCGGCGAGGCGCCGGAGACGTGGTTCACCAGCGCGCAGGCGTACACCGCGTACACGAAGGGGCTCGCCCAGGCCCGCCGCGACGAGCAGCAGCCGCCGCTGACGGCCGCCGGCTGGGCGGGACGGCGACGGTACGCGAAGGACCGGCGGTACGCGCAGGACCACGGCGGCGCGGTCGCGGCGGGCGGCGCCTACTCCTTCTCCCTGGACGGCGGGACGCTGCGGGTGACGTTTCCCTGCCCCACCTGCCACCAGCGGATCCGGGTGCCGGCGCGGGGCCGGACGCGGGCGCGGTGCACGCTGTGCCGGACGGTGCTGGAGTGCGACACGTAGCGGGACGTGACGGGCGGGGGTCGGCCTCTAGGCGGCCGGCCAGTGGCCGGGACGGACGAGCGAGGCGGACAGCTTCGTGCGGTCGTCGCCCCTGGCCGCGTTGACCTGTGACTGGGTGAGGAAGAGCGCGCCGGTGAGATCGGCGCCCCGCAGGTCCGTGTCGCGGAAGTCCGCGCCGATCAGGTCGGCCGCCCGCAGGTCGGCGTCGCGCAGGTCGGCGCCGATCAGGTACGAGCCGCGCAGATCGGCGCCCCGCAGATCGGCGCCGACCAGCCGCGCGCCGATGAGGTCGGCGCCCCGCCGGTCCTTCTTCGCACCGCCCTTGCTCCCCTTGCCGCCCTTGCCTCCCCGGCCTCGCTTGCCACCGTTGCCGCCCGTACCGCCCTTGCCGAGGTGCTCGGCCCGGACGAGTTCGCTGGTGCGCAGGAGGAGGACGTTGACGTCCTGACGGTGGGCGGCCACGTCGGTCCCGGCGACGGCGTCGGGGGTGCCCCCGGTCAGCCGTTCCGTCTCGGCGAGGGCCCGTTCCAGGTCGGCGGTGATCGGCCGGGTCTGCGGGAAGGTGAGCGCCTCGGTCAAGTACCAGAGCAGTTCGTGGAGTTGCCGCATGACCGGGAAGACCTCGAACATCTGCCGCGCGGTGGCCGGATCCCGACGCCAGTCGCGCCCCTCGAAGGTGCTCTGGGAGACGTGCTGCCCCGCCCCGAAGCAGTCGTACACCGTGCAGCCCCGGTAGCCCTTGTCCCGCAGATCGCGGTGGATTCCGCAGCGGTTGTCCGACCGGAGGTTGGTGCAGGGCGTACCCGCGGCCTTGTCCACGGCGAAGTCCGAGGAGGCGGAGAAGGTGAGGGCCACGCAGCACAGCCCGAAACAGCTCCCGCAGTCGGCGCGCAGAGCGGCACGATCGTCCCCGCCGCCCCCGCCGCTGCCCCCTCCGCCGTCCCCGAGGTCGCCCTCAGGCGCGGCCGCGAGCAGGGGCAGGGCGACGGGGTCGCGCTCCGAAGACATCGAGCGGGCTCCTCAAGGCGGGGTGGTGCGGCGGTGCGACAGGCATACGGGAGGCGTACGACAGGCAGGGCACGGTGGACGGGTACGACGGACCATTGTCCCGCACCGATCGGGGGCCCGGACCAGGCCGGTGCGCCGGCCGGCACGCCGGTACGCCGGTACGCCGGTACGCCGACCCGTGGGCCAGTGAGCCAGGGGGCCGGTGAGCCAGGGGGCGGACACACCGCGGGGGGGGGGGGGGGGGGGGGGGGGGGGGGGAAGGGGGGGGGGGGGGGGGGGGGGGGGGGGGGGGGGGGGGGGGGGGTGGTCTTTCTCCTCCCGACG
>NZ_JBVIXD010000012.1:0-98838 GCF_055593965.1 Streptomyces sp. NPDC040622
AACTTCTCCGTGAAGGCGTCGGCGGTCTTGCCCGCCCACTGCAGGATCGCTTCCTCACCCGCCATGCCCTTGATGTCCCGCAACACCCGGCCGACGTCGTCCGCGAAATCGTGCAGGTTCTTGGCCAGATTGCGCACCCGGTGCGGATCACCCGGCGTCGGATCCTTCTCCAGGTCAAGGACATGCCAGTCCGACGGACGATGACCCGCCATCTCCCCCACCCCCGACACGTCCGCAACTTCCGTAACCGTGCGCACAAGCGAAACTACCGAATCGGGATACCCGCGTGAAGACGAGGAAGCATGGCTACGGCTTCGTCCATGGCTACGGCTTCGTCGGTGTGAAGTTCTTGTCCACCGTGCCGATCTCCGTCCAGCGGTCGCCGTCCCGGCGGTCGAACCACACCGGCCAGTTCCGTGCCGAGCGTCTCTTCTCGAACGAGACCTCGTGGAGGACTCCGTTCACCGAGACGTTCTGGATCTCGCGGTCCAGAGTGTGGCGCAGGGACGCGGGGGAGGCGTCGGGCGGGAGCTTCTTGAGGGCCGCCGCCAGGGCCAGGGCGCCGTCGTACAGCTCCTGGTTGCCGCGTGCCGGGAGGTTCGCGTCGGGCTCGCCCGAGTGGTTGCGGGTGCGGACGACGCCGTCCGGGACGTTCTCGTCGCGCGACTTCGCCTCGGAGAGGTCCGCGGAGTCGGCGCACGCGCCCTCCGCGTCACCCTGGCCGAGCACGGGCCCGTGGAAGCCGTCCGCCCGCAGCGCCTTCGCCCACCACTGGACCGACGCGCCGGCGGGCACCACGACCGCGTCCGCCCGCGCCTTCGCCACCAGCGACGGGACCTGCGACGCCTTCACCTTGTCGGTGTCGACGTCCAGACCCTCGGCGGTGGCTCCGCCCCTGCGCAGCCCGGTCGCGATGCCGTCCTCGCGGTCCACCCAGAGCTTGTCCTCGGCGACCAGGACGCGGCGCGCTCCCGTCTCCGAGCGGAGGTAGCGCGCCATCGCCTCGCCCTGGCGCGCGTCGTCGGCCGGGACGGCGAACGCGCCGCCCGGGTGGGCGTATTCGGTGCAGGTGCTGATCTCGGGCAGGAACGCCTCGTCCGTGTCGTGCACCCAGGCGAAGTCCACGGTGTCGCCGATGACGGCGAGCATGTCCGGGTGCTTCGCCAGCATCTTGCGGGAGCTGACGTCCGGGTCCGCGGTCACCGGGACGACGCGGAAGCGGGCGCCGCTCTTCGCGCCGAGCGTCTCGGCGAACGCGGACTCCACCGTGCGTCGCTGCTGCGTCGTGAACTGGTCGTACTCCGACTTCTCGTCCTCGTCGGCGTAGCGGTCGGAGCCGACGTGACGGTAGCTGTGGGCCACGCCGATCTTGTAGACGATCGGGGCCGCCGAGCCGGAGCCCTCGCCGTCGTCCGCGCTTGCCGCCGAACCGCCGTCGCCCGTGGCGAGGAAACGGATGCCGAGACCCGCGGGTATGCCGATCACGACGATCAGGGCGGTGATCAGGAGCAGGCGGCGTCTGCGGGAGCGGAGGGGTGGGGCGAGGGGCGTGGGGGTCGTCGTGCTGCCGGGCGCGCTCGTCTTGGCGACGCGCGGCACGCCCGGCACGCCTGCCATGCCCGCCACGCCTGCCACCGGTTGGGTGCGGGAGGGCGTGACAGGTGTGGGTCCGGGGCGCGTGCCCCGCTCAGGACGCGTGCCCCGCTCAGGACGCGTCGCGGGCTCGCCCGGCCGCAGGGAAGCCGCCGCCGTCTCCAGCCGGTCCAGCGCCGTCGCCGCGTCCGCGGGGCGGTCCGCCGGATCCTTCGCGAGGAGGTCGAGGACCAGGCGCTCCACCAGGCGCGGCACCTCGGGGCGCGCCGCACCCGGCCGCAGTGGCGCGTCGTTGACGTGGTGGTACATGACGCCGACCGCCGTACCCGTGAACGGCGGTCGGCCGACGAGGAGTTCGTACAGGACGCAGCCCAGCGCGTACAGGTCCGTGCGGCCGTCCCCCGGCTCCTGCCGGAACCGTTCCGGCGCCAGGTACGGCACGCTCCCGAACGGCAGATGCCCCGTCCGCGTGAGACGCGAGTCGCCGGCCGCGCGTTCCACGAACGTGGCGATGCCGAAGTCGACGACCTTCGCGGTGCCGTCCCGCGCGACCATCACGTTGCCGGGTTTGATGTCGCGGTGCACGATGCCGGCCGCGTGGGCGACGGCCAGGGCGCGGCAGACGTCCGCCGCCCAGCGCAGCGCGTCCGCCACCGGGACCCGGCCGTCCTCGCGCAGCACCCTCTCCAGGGAACGGCCCTGTACGAGGGCCATCACCAGGTACGGTGTGCCGTCGTCCTCGCCGTGGTCGTGGACGGCGACGATGTACGGGCTGTCCAGGGAGGCGGCGGCGCGCGCCTCCTGCCGGAAGCGGGCCAGGAGTTGCCGCTGCTCGTCCTCGCCCGCCACCGTCTCCGGCGCGAGGAGCTTGACCGCCACCTCACGGTCCAGGCTCCTGTCGAGCGCCCGCCAGACCTGGCCCATGCCGCCCGCGCCGATCGGCGCGAGCAGCTCGTACCGGCCGTTGAGCAGCCGCCCCCGCACGGTGTTCCCCCTCGATGGCTCTGACGCCGCTGATGCCGCGTCGTGCTAGCGGTTGATGGACTGCACCTCTTCCACCACCACGTCCTGCTCGGCGCCGAACTCACCGTTGGGCAGGGCCTGTTCGCCGTTCACTCCGGTTCCCGTCCAGTGGATCTTCCACGTGACGGTGGCCTTCAGCGGGTACGAGCCATCGCCGGAGGAGCGGAGGTACTTCACTCCGCAGGGCGGTGTCTCCTTGGCGTTGCCCTTGGCGTACGGGCGGCCGATCTTTCCGTCCACGATCTCGCAGACGCCGTCCGTGGGGAACGTCTCCGCGTCCGCGGTGCCCGGGTCGATCTTCAGGGAGACGGGTTCGGCGGTGGTCGTCGCCTGGATGCCCAGGACCGGCACCGACGCCGTGACCGACACCGGCTTGAACTCCGCGCCGTCCAGCCATGCCCAGGTGGGGAGGTTCACCTTCGTGGCCGCCTCGGGGGCGAGAGAAACCTTTGTGCCGGGCACGCGGATCTCGGCGTACGCGAGCTTCGCCAGGATCTCGGGGTCGATGGCCTCGGGGACGTCGGCGGGCGGCGGATCGCCCTTGTCGACCCAGAAGGTCTCCTTGGTGCACTTGTCCCAGCCGGGCGGATAGGACTTGTTGGGGAACGACGTCCACCAGTAGCCCTTCCCGGCCTTGTCCATGTTGAAGTCCTTGTACGGCTCGCCCTCGACGTACCGCTTCCGCTGCTCCAGGTCCCACTGGTGGCCCGTGGAGTCGACGGCCCAGATCGCCTCGCGCTCCTTCTTGAACTGGGCGGGCGTGTACGTGGGGCCGTACCAGCAGGGCGGGGGAGAGTAGGTGCCCGTGGGAGCGATGGCGCCGGACTTGGCACCCGAGCCGTTCTTGGAACGGTCGTAGACGATGCCGCCGGCGGAGGCCAGCAGGGAGCCGTCCTTTTCGTCACCGGACACGGCGGGCGGTGGCGTCGCGGACCCTCCGCCGATTTCCTTCTCGGCGGCGGCCGGTGCCGCTGACAGCAGCACGCAGCCCAGGGCCGCCGCGGCCGTCAGCGCCGCTGGCCTGTACTTCATGGTTGGCATTTGTCGCTCCCCCGAGTCGCGTTCAGCTTGGTGGTGACCCAGACGCCCGCGTCGTTCTTGCGCAGCTCGGCCGCGTAGAGCACGTAGCTGTTCTTCGTGGCGGGCGACTTGTCGATTTTGTTTTTCTTGAGGTACTTGTCGTACACCTTGCTCTGGTCCTCGCAGTACGTGAGGCCCGCGCCGCTGCCTTCGGCCGTGACGGTCGCGGCGTAGTAGCGGTAGGACCCGGTGGTGCGGGCCTGCGCCTTCGCGTAGGCCTGGATGTACTTCTCCGCGTTCGCCGCCGCTTCACCCTCGTGGTAGAAGCGCATGGCCTTGCCGGCCGGCTCCTTGTCGGCGATGGCCATGTCCACCGACTGGATCGCCTGCTGCCGGTCGGCGAGCACCGCGTCCTTGGTCTTGTCGCCGGTCTTCGGCCACTGGAAGTCGAACGTCACATCGGACGGCAGCTCGATCTTCGGCCGGTCCGCCACCGCGTCCGCGGGCTCGCTCGGCGTGGTCGACTTTTCGTCGCCCTGTTCCGCGCCGGCGATCTTGTCGTCGTCCTTGGGCTTGTCGTCGCTGCCGCAGGATGTGAGCAGCAGTGCTGCGGACGCGGCGAGGGCGACCGTCGCGAGGCGGAGAGGGCGGTTCACTGTCGGCTCCTGGCAGGTGGGAGATGGCGCGAGCTCAGCACGCTAGTGCGGAGCGGGGCCCGATACCAGGGAGATGTGTGGTCATGAAAGGGGCGCCGGGGACGTATCGCCCCGAACTCATGTCACAGTTCTGTGTCCGAAAGCAGTACCCTCGCCCGCCCTCCCTCGACCTCCCCAGGCCCCTCCCCGGGCCCCTCCTCAGATCCTCCCCGTCCTCCGCGGGTCCTCCGCGATCTCCCTCGGCCCTTCACCGTCCTCAGCCCTTCACCGCCCCGCCCAGCGCGAAGCCCCCGCCCAGCTTCCGCGAGACCAGGACGTACAGGAGGATCACCGGCGTCGAGTAGAGGATGGAGAACGCGGCCAGCTGGCCGTAGACCACCGTTCCCTTGTTGCCGAAGAAGTCGTTGATGCTGACCGACGCCGGCATCTGCTCCGGGGTGAGCAGGAGCATGAAGGGGACGAAGAAGTTGCCCCACATCATGACGAACGAGAAGACGGTCACCACGGCCACGCCGGGGCCCATCAGAGGCAGCACGATGCGCAGCAGGGACTGGAAGGACGACGCGCCGTCCGTCCACGCCGCCTCCTCCAGCTCCTTCGGTACGCCGTCCATGAAGTTCTTCATCAGCCAGATGGCGAAGGGGAGTTGGGACGCGGCGAAGAAGAAGATCGTGCCCTGCATCGTGTCGATCAGGTCGACCTGCACGAACAGCGCGTACACCGGCACCATGATGGCCGTGATCGGCAGGCTCGTCACGAAGAGGATCGTCAGCATGAACGGGCGGTTCAGGCGGGAGCGGTAGCGGGAGAGCGGGTACGCGGCGAGTGCCGCGCAGACCACCGTGAGCAGGGTGCCGCCGCCGCAGAGCAGCAGGCTGTTCAGAAGCGGGGTGAAGGTGATCTCGGGGGTCAGGACCTTGTCGTAGTTGTCCAGGGTGAGGCTGTCGGGGAGCCGCACCCGGAGGTCCGCCTTCGGGTCGAAGGAGGAAAGCACCACCCAGGCCAGCGGGAGCACGAACGCCGCGGCCACGACCAGCAGGCCCGCGTCGGCCGCCAGCCGATGGCTCGTGCGGCGGGAACGGAGCGTACGGCGGGCGCGCCGGGATGAGCGCCGGGCGGGGCCTGAACTCGGCACCGCGGAAGGTGTCTTGACGGTCACTCAGACCTCCGTACGCAGCAGGCGCATGTATACGAGGGAGAAGAGCGAGCCGACCAGCAGGAGCAGGAGCGCCACGGCCGTGCCGTAGCCGATCATGCTCTTCTGGAAGGCCTGCTCGTACATGAAGAGCGGGAGCGTCTGGCTGCGGTTTCCCGGCCCGCCGCGCGTCATCACCCAGATCAGACCGAAGACGGAGAGCGTCTGGAGGGTGTTGAGCATGAGGTTCGTGCCGATCGAGCGGCGGATCATCGGCAGCGTGATGTGCCACATGCGGCGCCAGCCGCTCGCGCCGTCGACCTCCGCGGCCTCGGTGATCTCCTTGGGGATCTCGTTGAGGGCGGCGGAGTAGACCAGCATCGAGAACGCCGTCCCGCGCCAGACGTTGGCGAACGACACCGCCAGGATCGGCAGCGTGAACATCCAGTTCTGGGACGGGAGATGGAGGAAGTCGAGCACGGCGTTGAGGGTGCCCTCGCGGCGGAAGAACGCGTACAGGAGGAAGCCGGCGACGACCTCCGGCAGCACCCAGGCCGTGACGACGACGGCGCCCGTGAGGGTGCGGACCGGCTTGGACGCGCGCTGCATCAGGGAGGCGAGGGCGAGGCCCAGCGTGTTCTGGCCGATGAGGGAGGAGAGGACGGTGAAGACCAGGGTGAGCCAGACCGCGTTGAGGAACCGCTCGTCGCCGAACGCCTCGCGGAAGTTGTCGAAACCCACGAAGCTCGACTCGGCCTGTCCGGTGAGCTGGAGGTCGGTGAAGGCGATGTACGCGCAGTAGCCGATCGGGCCCGCGAGGAAGAGGGCGAGCAGGATGACTGCGGGGGAGACGGGCAGGGCCCGGAGCAGGCCTCGCCGGGCGCGGGCGCGCGGGGTCGGCGGCGCGCCGGCCGGACCCGGCGACGTCTTGACGACGCCGCCCGGGCCCGCGGGGGATGCGGTGGTCACGTGCGGACACTCACTCTCTGGTGACGGCGGTGACGGCGGTGACGGCGGTGACGGCGGTGACGGCGGTGGCGGCGGTGGCGGCGGTGACGGGCCGACGGGTCGCGCTACTTCTCGATCACCTTGCCGTCCGTCGCCGACTCGACCTCCTCGTCGTACCCGCTCGCCGCGTCGGCCACCGAGCCGTCGCCCGTCGTCACCGACTCCATCGCCTCCTGGATCGCCGTCGAGACCTTCGGGTACGCGGGGAACGCGGGCCGGTAGTGCGTCTGCGAGACGAGGTCCGTGAAGAACTTGATGCCGGGCTGCGCCTTCACGTACGACGGGTCGGCGGCGACGTCCTCACGTACCGAGATGCCGGAGTTGGCGATGTACCACTTCTTGGCGTTGTCCTTGGTCTGCATCGTCTCGATGAACTTGAAGGCCAGGTCGGGGTTGCTCGCCTTGGACGGGACCGCCCAGGTCCAGCCGCCGGACATGCTCACCTTGCCGGGGGCCTGGCCGTGCTGGGTCGGCATGGCCGCGAGGCCCAGTTTCCGCGACCACTCGGGCCACTCGTGTCCCGCGCCCTTGCCCCAGTCCTGCGGCAGCCACGAGCCGTCGAGGTTGATCGCCAGCTTGTCCTCGGGCAGCAGCTCACCGCGCACGCGGGTGGCGAAGTTGGGGTCCAGCGCGTCCGACACGTCCGGGCCGAGCTTCTCCTTGTAGACGGTCTCCACGAACGACAGGGAGTCCTTGAAGCCCTTGCTGCCGGTGACCCACTTCTTCGTCTTCGGGTCGTACAGGGGGTCCTTGCCCGTGCCGTACGCGAGCATCTCGAAGCCCTGCATGGTCGCGGCCTCACCGGCCGGCTTGCCCGTGTACACGTTCAGCGGGGTGACGCCGGGGACCTTCTCCTTGACCGTACGGGCCGCTTCGAGCACCTCGTCCCAGGTCTTCGGCTGCCAGTTCTCCGGCAGGCCCGCCTTCTTGAAGATCGCCTTGCTGAACCAGAGTCCGCGGGTGTCCGTGCCGTCCGGCACGCCGTACGTCTTGCCGTCGGCCGCCTTCGCCGCCGTCTTGGCCGTGTCGATGAACTGGTCCCAGTCCTTCCACTTGGCCAGGTACGGATCGAGCGGCTTCAGGTACCCGCTGGTGATGTCCGAGTTGATGAGGAAGGTGTCCTCGTAGACCAGGTCGGGGGCGGTCTTGGGGGAGCGCAGCATCTGCTGCAGCTTCGTGTAGTACTCGGAGTCCGGCGCCTTGATCGGCACCAGCTTGACCTTCTTGCCGGGGTTCGCCTTCTCGAACTGCTTCTTGATGCCCTCCAGATAGGTGTCCATGACCTTGATCTGGTTGTCCGTGGACTGCTTGAAGGAGATCCTCACGGTGTCGGGGTCGTCGCCGGAGCCGCCGCCGCACGCGGTGAGGGTGCCGGCGGCGAGCAGGGTCGAGGCGGCGAGGAGCAGAGGGGTGGTGGTGGGGCGCACGGGCACGACCTCCTACTGGCCGACGCGGCTGGGTCGCCACGCGGGGCTGCAACGCGGGTTGCCCGGTGAACGTAAGGGCGTGCTCGGAGCAAGGTCAATGCCCCTGCGGACGCTGGGCATCGTTGCTTGTCACCAACGTGACAACGTTGTTATCGGGCGTACGTTGGTGAGGCCTCCGGGGTGGGAAGAGGCGGGCGCCCGGGGGGAGTTCGGCGGAGTTCAGTCGTTCGGGGTGAGCCAGCGGTACACCAGTTCGGGCCGGCCGACGTGACCGTACTGGGGGCTGCGGGCCGCGCGGGCCGTGTCGACCAGGTGCTCCAGGTAGCGGCGCGCGGTGATCCGGGACAGGCCCGCCGACTGGGCGGCCGCGGTGGCGGTCAGGCCCTCGGGGGCGGCGCGCAGGGTGTGGATGACGCGTTCCAGGGTGGGGCCGCTGAGGCCCTTCGGCAGGTCGGCGGGGCCCGGCGCGCGCAGGGTGGCGAGCGCGCGGTCCACCTCGTCCTGGCCGGTCGCCTCGCCCTCCGCCGCGACCGTGCGGAACTCCGCGTAGCGGGTGAGGCGGTCGCGGAGCGTCGCGAAGGTGAAGGGCTTCAGGACGTACTGGACGACACCGAGGGAGACACCCTCGCGGACCACCGCCAGATCGCGGGCCGACGTCACCGCTATCACGTCCGTGGGATGGCCCGCGGCGCGCAGCGAGCGGGCCAGCTGGAGACCGTGGCCGTCCGGTAGGTGCAGGTCCAGGAGGATCAGGTCGACCGGGGTGCGGTCGAGGGTGCGGCGGGCCTCGGCCGCGGAGTGCGCGGGGCGTTCGACGGCCTCGAAACCGGAAACGCGGTTCACGTACAGGACGTGGGCGTCCGCCGCCACGGGGTCGTCCTCGACTACGAGTACGCGGATGGTCACCGGGCGCCTCCCTGGTCGCTGCTGTCACCGGTCGTCGCGAGCGTCACCTCGAATTCCGCGCCGCCCTCGGGGGATTCTCGTACCGTCAGCGTGCCGCCGTTGCGGGTGACCGTCTGGTGGACCAGGGCCAGGCCCAGACCGCGGCCCGTCGGCGCCTTCGTCGACCAGCCCCGTTCGAAGACCTGCTTGCGCTGGGCGGGGTCGACGCCCGGGCCCGTGTCCGAGACGCGCAGCAGGAGGCCCGCCTCGTCCGCCCGCGCGGTCACGGTGACCCGGGCCGCGTGGGAGCCCTGCGCCGCGTCGACCGCGTTGTCGATGAGGTTGCCGAGGACCGTCACCAGGTCGCGGGCGGGCAGGGACGCGGGGAGCATGCCGTCGTCGATGCTGCTGTCGTCGGAGACGACGAGCTCCACGCCGTGTTCGTTGGCCTGTGCCGCCTTGCCGAGCAGCAGGGCCGCGAGGACGGGTTCGCTGACGGCGGCCACCACCTGGTCCGTCAGCGCCTGGGCCAGCTCGAGCTCGGCCGTGGCGAAGTCGACCGCCTCGTCCGCGCGGCCGAGTTCGATGAGGGAGACCACCGTGTGGAGCCGGTTGGCGGCCTCGTGGGCCTGTGAGCGCAGGGCCCGGGTGAAGCCGCGTTCGGAGTCCAGCTCCCCGGCGAGCGCCTGGAGTTCGGTGTGGTCGCGCAGGGTCACCACCGTGCCGCGGCGCTCGCCGCCCGTCACCGGCGAGGTGTTGAGGACCACCACGCGGTCGGCGGTCAGATGCAGCTCGTCGACGCGGGGCTCGGCGGCGAGCAGCGCGCCGGTGAGCGGGACGGGCAGCCCGAGCTCGGCGACGTTGCGGCCGATGACGGGGCCTTGGTGGACGCCGAGCAGTTCGCGGCCGCCGTCGTTGATGAGCGCGACCCGCCGTTGCCCGTCCAGCATCAGCAGTCCCTCGCGCACCGCGTGCAGTGCCGCCTCGTGGTAGTCGTGCATGCGGCTGAGCTCGGCGGCGTTCATGCCGTGCGTGCTGCGGCGCAGGCGCGCGTTGATGACGTACGTGCCGATGCCGCCGAGCACGAGCGCCGCCGCGGCGACCCCGAGCAGCGCGACGAGCTGGCCGCGGGCCTTCGCCGTGATCTCCTCGATGGTGATGCCCGCGCTGACCAGGCCGACGATGTCGCCCTGCCCCTCCTTCGCGCCGCCCCAGACCGGGGTGACGACCCGCACCGAGGGGCCGAGCGTGCCCGTGTACGTCTCCGCGAACGTCCTGCCGCGCAGGGCGTCCGCCCGGTGGCCGAGGAAGCGTTCGCCGATGCGCCGCTCGTCGGGGTGCGTCCAGCGGATGCCGTGCGGGTCCATGATCGTGACGAAGTCGACGCCGGTGTTCCCCTGCACCCGTGCCGCGTACGGCTGGAGCTCCCCGGACGGGTCGCCGCCACCGATGGCCTCCCGTACCGAGGGGGAGTCCGCGACGGCCCGCGCCGCCGCGGTCGCCTGGCGGCGCGCGCCCTCCTCCGCCTGGTGCTTGTCGCTGAGGTAGGTGAAGAGCGCGCACCCGGCGACCACCACCGTCACCAGCACGATCTGCATCGCGAAGAGCTGGCCCGCCAGGCTGCGGGGCAGCCGGCGAGGCCGGGCGGACGGGGTGCGGGACATGCTGCCAGTCTGCCTTCTCGTATAAGTGCGAACTAAATGAACGCAAGGGTGACCGCCCTCACAGGGCGGGAGATAGTCACCGGGATCGCCCAGGACGTGGGCCGCGGACCGCACGGCGGGTGCGAGCCGCACGTCCGGGGTCCGCATCGGCCGCCAGGGACGGGGGCCGACCGCCCGGGACGTGAGCCGCACGCACCGCAGGCACCACAACGCCGACGTCGTCGTTCAAGGAGGGCCCCGTGACCAGCACGGCCGACCCACAAGCGCAGCCCGCAGCCAGGCGGGACCGCACGCACTACCTCTACATCGCCGTCATCGGTGCCGTCCTGCTCGGTATCGCCGTCGGTTTCATCTGGCCGGACTTCGCCAAGGAACTGAAGCCCGTCGGCGCCGGCTTCGTGAACCTGATCAAGATGATGATCTCGCCGATCATCTTCTGCACGATCGTTCTCGGCATCGGTTCGGTGCGCAAGGCCGCCAAGGTCGGCAAGGTGGGCGGGCTCGCGCTCGCCTACTTCATGGCGATGTCCGTCGTCGCGCTCGCCATCGGCCTCGTCGTCGGCAACATCCTGCACCCGGGCTCGGGCATGGACCTCACCGAGTCCGTGAAGGGCGTGGGCCACAGCGCGGCCGAGGAGGCGGACAAGGGCCTCGTCGACTTCGTCCTCGGTATCATCCCGACCACGATGGTCTCCGCCTTCACCCAGCAGGAAGTGCTGCAGACGCTGCTCGTGGCGCTGCTCGTCGGCTTCGCGCTGCAGGCCATGGGACGCTCCGGCGAGCCGGTGCTGCGCGGCATCGAGCACATCCAGAAGCTGGTCTTCCGGGTGCTCGGCATGATCATGTGGGCCGCTCCGGTGGGCGCGTTCGGTGCGATGGCCGCCGTCATCGGCGAGACCGGCGTCGACGCGCTCAAGGCGCTCGCCACGATCATGATCGGGTTCTACGTCACCTGCGCGCTGTTCGTCGTGGTCGTGCTCGGCACGCTCGTGCGGATCGTGACCGGCGTCAACCTCTTCAAGCTGCTCAAGTACCTGGGCCGTGAGTTCCTGCTCATCCTCTCCACCTCCTCCTCCGAGTCCGCGCTGCCGCGGCTCATCGCGAAGATGGAGCACCTGGGGGTCAGCCGCCCGGTCGTCGGCATCACCGTCCCGACCGGCTACTCCTTCAACCTCGACGGCACCATGATCTACCTGACCATGGCCTCGCTCTTCATCGCCGACGCCATGGACCAGCCGCTCGGCATCGGCGAGCAGATCTCGCTGCTGCTCTTCATGATGGTCGCGTCCAAGGGCGCGGCGGGCGTCTCGGGCTCGGGCATCGCGGTCCTCGCGAGCGGTCTGCAGTCGCACAAGCCCGCGCTGGTCGACGGCGTCGGCCTGATCATCGGCGTCGACCGCTTCATGAGCGAGGCCCGCGCCCTCACGAACTTCGCGGGCAACGCGGTCGCCACCCTCCTGATCGGCACCTGGACCAAGGAGGTCGACAGGGAGCGGGTCGAGGAGGTGCTCGCGGGCCGGCTGCCCTTCGACGAACGCACGCTGGTGGACGACGGGCACGGGGCGTCGTCGGCGGCGCCGGACGACCGTGAGGCGGACGTGCCGGAGCAGCAGCGGGGCGACGGCAAGGAGCCGGTGAAGGCGTAGCCGCCGGGCCGGCGGAACGGTTCGCCGAGCCATCTGACCAGGCCGCCGGAACGGGGCCGTTCGGGCGCCGCCCGCGACGTACGGGACTTCCCCCTCGTACGGCGCGGGCGGCGCTGTCTTCGGTGGGTGTGGGAGGGCGGCCCGCGTCAGGCGAGCCCGGCGATGATCTCCCGTGCCCGCTCCACCGGGACGCCTGCCGAGAGCAGCGCCGTGGACGCGGCGGCCAGGCCCGCGTCCTCCGGTTCGAGCAGTCCGTCGTTGACGGCCTCCATCAGGCCGAAGAGCTGCTGCTCGTGGACGTAGGCGAGGGCGGCGGGCGGCAGTGTCGAGCTGAACTCACCCTTCTCCAGGCCGAGTTGGAGCACGTTCACGCACTCGTCGCGGACCGGGGCGAGCCGCTGCCTGATGCCCTCCATCGCGACGCTGCGCTGGGCGAGGGCGACGAGCAGGCGGTAGCCGTCGGCGATCTCCCACACGGCGACCATCGAGTGGGCGAGCGACTCGGCGGGGTCGTCCGACCGCGCGCGCCCGGAGGCGTGCGCCGCGGCGACGTCCTCGACGGCGCCGTCGATGAGCGCGCCGATCAGCGCCTCCCGGCTGGGGAAGTGGCCGTACACCGTCCTGCGCACCACGCCCGCGGCGCGCGCGATCTGGTCCATCGAGGCGTCCGGGTCGCGCAGCAGCTCGGCGAGGGCCACCTCCAGGATGCGGCGGCGGTTGGCGTCGGCTCGGCTCATGGCCCCCATTGTGCACGCGAGTCCGTGTGCGGGTTCCGAGGCGTGTCGTCCGTCCGTTTTGCACAGCGGTGTGCAGTGGCGTAAGTTGCACACTCGTGTGTAATTGCACAGCGATGTGCAAGGTCACCGGGCAGGCAGGAACGTACATGGAGCAGGGAAGGGTGAGGCTTCGGTGGCTCTACTCATGAAGCAACCGGTCGAGGAGATGAAGCAGCCGTACGCGCGCCGCTGGTGGGCGCTGCTGGTGCTCTGTCTGAGCCTCCTGATCATCGTGATGGCGAACACGGCGCTGACCGTCGCCGCCCCCGACATGACCAAGGACCTCGGGCTCTCCAGCTCCGACCTGCAGTGGGTCATCGACGGCTACACCGTCCCCTACGCCGCACTGATGCTGCTGCTCGGCGCGATCGGCGACAAGTACAGCCGGCGCGGCGCGCTCGTCCTCGGCCTCGTCGTCTTCGGCGCGGGATCGGTCGCGGGCTCCCTCGTCGACAGCTCGGGCGGGGTCATCGCGGCCCGCGCGGTGATGGGCTTCGGCGCGGCGATGATCATGCCGGCCACGCTGTCGCTGCTCGCCGCGACCTTCCCGCGCGCGGAGCGGGCCAAGGCGATCGTGCTGTGGACCGCCACGGCGGGCCTCGCGATCGCGGCGGGGCCGCTGGTCGCGGGCGCGCTCCTGGAGAACCACGGCTGGGCGTCGACCTTCCTGATCAACGTGCCGGTGGCCGTTGTCGCGATCGTCGGAGCCCTGGCGCTCATCCCGCCGTCCAAGGCGGGACACCAGAACCGGATCGACTACGTCGGCGGTCTGCTCTCCGTCGTCTGGACCGGCGCGCTGGTCTACATGATCATTCAGGGACCGCACTTCGGCTGGGACGCGAAGGCGATCTCGGCGGCGGTCGTCGCGGGCGTCGGCCTGCTGGCCTTCGTCGCCTGGGAGCTGCGCCACCCGCACCCGATCCTGAACGTCCGCCGCTTCCTCGACCGGCGCTTCGCCGGCTCGAACCTCGCGGTCGCGCTGTTCTTCCTCGCGGTCTTCGGCGCGTTCTACTACCTCACCCAGCACCTCCAGTTCGTGCTCGGCTACAACCCGCTGGAGACGGGCGTGCGCATGCTGCCGCTCGCGGGCGCGGTATTCGTCGGCTCGGCGCTGACCGGGTACCTGACCCCGCGCATCGGCATGAAGATCACGGTGTCGGCGGGCATGGTCGCGGGCACGGTGGCGCTCGCGCTCCTGACGCGGGTCGACGCGTCCTCCTCGTACGGTGACTTCGTCGCCCCGCTGATCATCCTGGGCCTGGCCATCGGCCTGGCGCTCTCGCCCTGCACCGACGCCATCATGGGCGCGTTCCCCGAGTCCGAACTCGGCGTCGGCGGCGCGGTCAACGACACCTCCCTGGAGCTCGGCGGCTCGCTCGGCATCGCCATCCTCGGCTCGGTGCTGGCCAGCTCCTACTCCTCCAAGCTGGCGGACGCGGCCTCGGCCTCCGGGACGAAGCTCCCCGACGGCACGCTGGAGACCGCACAGGACTCGGTCGGCGCGGGGTACGCGGTGGCGCAGGGCATCGGCGACCAGGCGCGCGCGGCGGCGGAGAAGGCGGCCCACGCCGGTTCGCAGCAGCAGGCCGCTCAGCTCAAGGGCCAGGCCGACCAACTCGCGCAGGGCGCGGGCAAGATGGCCGACGCGGTCGGCTCCGCGTTCTCGGACGCGGTGGCGCACACGAGCCTGATCGGCGCGGGCATCCTCGGCGTCGGCACGGTCCTCGTGGCGGTCCTCCTGCCCCGCAAGGGCCGGAACGCGCCGGCGCCCGCCGACGCCGGGGACCCCTCGCACGACCGCACCCCGGACCGGGAGCCGCAGCCCCAGCACTGAGCCGAGGCCGCGGGGTTCGCCCCGCGCCCCACCACTCCGGCCCGAGGCCGGGCCGACCCGACGGGGGGCGGCCCGGCCTCGGGCGGTTCTCGTCCTCGGGCCGGTCTCGTCCTCGGGTCGGTCCCGTCCACGGTCCGCAATCGCGGGGCTGACGTGGCCCGTTAGCCTCGACGGCGTCGGTGTTGACCTACGCCGACGTTCATGGGGGAAGGGAAAAGTCATGGCGCCCAAGCCGGTTCATGCCGCCATCGGGGAGATGTGGATCAACTGCCAGGTGTGCGGTGGGAACCAGTTCCGTGAGCGGGAGGTCAAGCTCAACAGCTTCGGCATGGAGTTCATGAAGTTGGCCTGGGCCGACGAGGCGGCGACGGGGCTGATCTGCTGGCGGTGCGGATACGTGCACCTCTTTGTGAACCGGAACATCCAGCTCTACCGCGCGGACAAGTGAGCGCGGGGTCCCTGCGTTCCGGGCGGCCCCGGGCGAAGAGGTCGCTGGAAAACCATTGACACCACTCCAGGCGAAGTACTATGTTCGGACCACTTCAAGCAGAGTACAACGACCAATGTGCTTCGAGCGTTGCAAGAGGAGACAGATGCGAACCCAGCGGCAACCCCGCGGCCAGTCCGCGTTCCCGTCCCGGAACGCGCGGCCGCACCGGCCCTTCCCGCAGCCGGCCAAGCCCCGTTCCGTGCCGGCCCCCCGGCCGCTCCCCAAGCCCGGGAGCCGCAGCTGACCGGCCGCGGCACGCTCCCGACCGACCGCCACGACCACCCCGACCGTCGCCCTCAAGGAGTCCGCATGCGAAAGCTCGTCTACTTCATCGCCGTCAGCATCGACGGATTCATCGCGGGCCCCGACGGCGCCGACCCCTCGGGCCCCGACGGCTTCTGGCCGATCGGACAGGACTACGTCCAGGAACTCGCCGCGTCCTACCCCGAGACCCTCCCGGCCCCGGCCAGGGAAGCCCTCGGCGTCACCGCGGAGGGGACCCGGTTCGACACGGTCATCGAGGGCCGCAGGACGTACCAGATCGGCCTGGACGCCGGATTCGCCAACTGTTACCCGCACTTGAGGCACCTGGTGTTCTCGCGCACCCTCACCGAGAGCCCCGACCCGGGCGTCGAGCTGGTCGCGGGCGACCCCGTCGAGAGGGTGCGGGAGCTGAAGCGGGAGGACGGCAAGGACATCTGGCTGTGCGGCGGCGGCGAGCTCGCCGGCGTGCTGCGCGGCGAGATCGACCGTCTCGTCGTCAAGCTCGGCCCGCTGACGCTCGGTTCGGGCATCCCGCTCTTCGGGGACAAGGCCGCGTTCGACCCCGTCCTGTACGAGCGGACGGACGCCGCCCTCCTCGACAGCGGCACCGTCTTCCTCACCTACGACAAGGTGAACGGCGGGGCGGCGGACGCCTCTTAGCGGGCCGGGGGCGTCTCCTGACGGTCGTCGTCGGGCGTGGCAGGCGCGGCGAGCCGATGGCCCTCACCCGCGGCGGACCTGAGCAGGACGTCCGTCAGCTCGCCGGGGGTGGAGATCATCGGCCAGTGCCCGGTGGCGATCTCGAAGAAGCCCGCGTCGGGCCGGACGAGCCCCTGCACGAGCGGCAGGCCCGACGCCACGAGCGCCTCCAGCGTGGAAATGTCCGTCGCGCCGCCGTCGGTGCAGAAGACGCCCGTGAGCGGCAGACCGGCGGCCGCTCCGGAAAGCCGCAGCTTCTGGTCGAGCGGGCCCAGCGGCTGCGGTGAGGCGAGGCGCACGATCCGGTCCAGCGCGTCCGGGGCCACGCCCGCGAGGTTCCCCCACTCCTGCCACTCCGCCCGCGTCGGCGCGGGGATCCGCCAGCCGTCCTCGGCGCGCTCCGCCTGTCCCAACACGCGGTCGCGGGTCGCCCCTTCGGGCATCGCCTCGCGCACCTGGTCCAGCATGGAGAAGCCGTCCTGCGGCATGGGGGAGTCCAGGTAGACGACCCGGGCGACCCGTTCGGGGCGCCGGTCGGCGGCGCCGACGGCCGGATAGATGCCGTAGCAGTAGCCGACGAGCACCACATCGGGCACGTCCAAGTGGTCGATCAGCTGCGTCAGATCCTCGATGTGCGTCTCCAGGCCGGTCCCGGGGCCCGCCAGATGGCGGCGCTCACCCGTGCCGGTGAGCGTCGCCGGATGTGCCTCCGCCCCCGCCGCCCGCAGCCCCGCCACCACGTCCCGCCAGATCCAGCCGCCCGTGTACCCGCCCGACACCAGCACGAACGTCGTCATGAGTCCTCCTCGTACACCGAGTACACCGCGTGCACCGAGCACACCGTGTGCACCTCATACATCCGGGTCCGCGCGGACCGCCCGACGTGCCGCCCGCGCTCGCCGGTACCGTAGGAACTCCCCCTGAGGGAGGTTCAAGTCGTGGCGACCGATGGAACGGCGGCCGACGGCATGTGGAGCATCGGACAGCTCGCCGAACGCGCGGGCGTCTCGGTCAAGACCGTCCGCTTCTACTCCGACCGAGGCCTGCTGCCCGAAGCCGCCCGCAGCGGCGGCGGCCACCGTCGTTACGGCCCCGAGGCCCTGGACCGGCTCCGCCTCATCCGCTCCCTGCGCACCCTCGACCTGCCCGTCCCCGACGTGAGCCGGGTCCTCGACGGCGAGGACGAGCTCGCGGACATCGTCGCGGGACAGCTCAAGGAGGTCGGCTCGCGGCTGGCCGCGCTGCGCTGGCGCGAGGCGGCCCTGCAGCTCCTGACCGACTGCACCGCCGAGGAGCGCGCCGAGCGGCTGCGCCTGGTCGGCGCCGTGTCCACACCGCCCGGCACGGCCGCGCTCGCCCGGTTCTGGCGGTGCTGGCTGCCCGCGCGGCTCCCTGCCCGGGTGGTGTCCGCCGTCGTCGACCAGGCGGTGCCGGTGCCGCCGGACGCCCCGACCCCGGCCCAGGTGCTCGCCTTCGCCCGGCTGCAGGACTTCGTCGTCAGCCCCTGCTTCGTCTCGGGCCCCCGCGCGGGCACCGACCACGGGCAGCCCGAAGTGCACGCGCCCGGCAAGGGATACCGCCCCGCGATGCTCTACGAGGGCCTCCCGGAGGCCTACGAGCTGGCCGCCGCCGAGCTGGCGGCCGGACGGGAGCCGCAGGCCGGCGAGGCCCTGGACTGCTTCGTCGCCGTCCACGCCGCCTCGCTCAACCGCCGCGACACCGCCCCGTTCCGCCGCGGCCTGCACCGCATGCTCGCCGCGGAACCGCGCATCGACCGCTACTGGCAGCTCGCCGCCGAGGTCGCGGGGGAACCGTCGGATCCTTCGGCGCCGCCCCGGCCGACGCCCGGCTCGGCGGACAACTGGCTGCGCGCGGCGCTGAGCGGTACGCCTGCCTGAGCCCGGCCGGGAACGGCGGGAGGTGCGGGAGGTGCGGGGCCGGTGCGCAGGTCGCCCGACGCCGCGCCGCCGCCCACCCGTGGTGCCGCCGCCCCATGGAGCCGTCCCTCCCGTGGTGACCGTCAGAGCGGCCGGAGCCGGGCGCGCAGGAGGCAGAATTCGTTGCCCTCCGGGTCGGCCAGCGGGTGCCAGCTCTCCTCGCCGGTCTGGCCGACGTCGACGGGCACGGCACCCAGCGCGAGCAGCCGCTCCAACTCGGCTTCCTGGTCGCGGTCGGTGGCGTTGACGTCGATGTGCAGGGGGAGCTTCCCTACGCGCGGGTCGGTGCTGGGGCTGAGGACGAGGGTGGGCTGCGGGCCGCCGAAGCCGACGTCGGGCGGCCCGATCTCGATGCTGCCGTCCTCCTCCCGGCCCAGCTCGACGTACCCGAGGACCTCGCTCCAGAACGCGGCGAGCCGCTCGGCGTCGGCGCAGTCGATGACGAGTTCACTGATACGGCATGCCATGGCCGGGAGTGTACAGAGAGGGCCACCGCGCCCTGGGGCTCGTCTGTGCGCACCCGCGACACGGCCCCGTGACGGATCCTCAGGGGCGCGTCCACACCGCGACGTAGTCGACCGCCATCGCATGGCCCGGCTCCGTGGCGGCCACCGGCGTCGCGTGCCCCGCCACGCCGTCCGGGAACCCGCCGCCCATCGCCACGTTCAGCAGGATGAAGTAGCCCTGGTGCGAGGTCATGTCGGCCCACGTCCTCGCCGAGAAGCGGTCCTGGCTCAGGGAGTGGAACTGCTGCCCGTCGACGTACCAGCGCAGTTGGTTCGGCGTCACCGAGCGGTCCCACTCGAAGCGGTAGGTGTGGAAGCCGGCCTGGCAGGCGGCGCCGGGGCAGGCGCGGCTCGCGCCCAGGCCCTGCGTCTCGTTGCAGTCGCCGCCCGGGTTCACGCCGCAGTGCAGCACGCCCCACACCGAGTTGATGCCGTTGACGTTCTCCATGATGTCGAACTCGCCGATGGACGGCCAGTTCTGGTAGTTGCCCCGGTAGGGCGCGCCGAGCGCCCAGAACGCCGGCCAGTAGCCGAGCGCCCTGTCACCCGAGACGTCCGGCATCCGGATGCGGCCCTCGATGGCCAGCGTGCCGCCCTCCGGGGCCTTGAAGTCGGCGCGCTGCGACTCGATCCGGGCGGACGTCCACCGGCCCGAGGCGTCCTTGCGCGGGGTGATCCGCAGGTTGCCCGTTCCGTCGACGCTCAGGTTGTCCGGGGAGTTCGTGTACTCCTGGATCTCGCCCGTGCCCCAGTTGCCGGGCCCGCCGGGATAGCCGTGGCCGGTGTCGACCTGCCACGCGTCCGGCGAGGGTCCGCTGCCCGCGGGACCGTCGAAGTCGTCGCTCCACTTCAGCGACCAGCCGGGCGTGGACGGCGGCACGTCGCCGCGCGCCGAGCCGGGCAGCAGCAGCGCCCCGAGCAGGCCGACGGCGGCGATTCCGGCGAGCAGGGGGGTCCTGCGGAGTGTGCGGAGTGTGGGGGCCGTACGGGGCGTACGGGATGTGCGGACCGTGCTCATCAGGCACCTCCGTGGGGGGTGGGAGTGTGGCGGTGAGAGCGCTCTCAGAACGGTGCTGATGGTTTTGTAGTTGTGGTCGCGCGGCGCGTCAATGGGTGTGGTGCGTCAACTTTCCCAAGGCGTACGGTGTTTGAGTGACCGTCATCACCGCAGCGGACCGGCCCGAACGGCGGGGCGCGCGCGTCGACTTCTGGTTCGACCCCGTGTGCCCGTACACCTGGATCACCTCGCGCTGGCTGCGCGAGGTCGAGAGAGTGCGGGACGTCGACGTGCACTGGAGGGTGATGAGCCTGGCCGTGCTCAACGAAGGCCTCGCCGTCGATCCGGAGGACCCCGAGGGGCTGTACGGGGAGTACCTGAAGGCGCCCGGGCGCATCTGCGCGGCCGTCCGCGAGCGGTTCGGGAACGAGGCGCTCGGCCGGTACTTCGACGCGCTCGGCGAGCGGATCCACGAGTGGCAGGACTGGGCGGGCACGGCGGCCGCGCTCGCCGGCGCGGGCCTCCCGCCGGACCTCGAATCCGTGGCGATGACCACGGAGTACGACGCCGTGGTGCGCGCCTCGCACGACGCGGGCATCGCGCTGGTCGGCGAGGACGTCGGCACGCCGGTACTGGCCGTCGAGGCGGTGGGTGCGCTCTTCGGCCCCGTCGTGTCCCCGGCCCCGAGGGGCGAGGCGGCCGGGCGGCTGTGGGACGGAGTGGTGCTGATGGCCGGGGTGGCCGGCTTCTGCGAGCTCGGGCGGGGGTACGGGGAGCCGGACTTCGGCTGAGGCGCCGAGCGCCCGAGGAGCTGGTGGCGGGCCCGGACGAAAACCCCTGGCCTTGACGCCCACGTCAAGGATTACGTTCGGGGCATGCGAATCGGCGAGCTCGCGGCGCGCGCGGGGACGACCACGCGGACGCTGCGCTACTACGAGTCCCGCGGGCTGCTGCCCGCACGGCGTACCGGCAACGGCTACCGCACGTACGACGAGGACGACGTGCGGCTCCTTGAGCAGATCAGGACCCTGCAGGATTTCGGGTTCGACCTGGAGGAGACGCGGCCCTTCGTGGAGTGTCTGCGGTCCGGCCATCCGGAGGGTGACTCCTGCCCCGCGTCGCTCGCGGTGTACCGCCGCAAGCTCGGCGAACTCGACGCGCTGATAGGCGAGTTGAGCGCGGTGCGGGAGCAGGTCGGGGCACAGCTCGCGCGCGCCGAGGCGGCGCTCCCCGGCGGCCCCGAGCCGCGGTGCGAACTGACGGGATGACGTGATGACGTGATGACGGATGACGTGATGGCGGGTGACGTGATGACGGATGACGCGATGAGGGGAGACGCGAAGTGAAGGCAGCAGGTGTGGCCGAGGTGACGGACGCGGATTTCGAGGGGGAGGTGCTGCGTGAGGGGGAGCGCCCCGTGCTCGTGGAGTTCACGGCGGACTGGTGCGGCCCGTGCCGGCAGCTGGCCCCGGTGCTGAGCGAGCTGGCGCACGAGGAGGCGGCGCGGCTGAAGATCGTGCAGCTGGACGTGGACCGCAGCCCGGAGGCGGCGATCGCGTACCGGGTGCTGTCGGCGCCGACCATGATCGTGTTCCGTGGCGGTGAGCCCGTGCTGCAGCTGGTGGGCGCGCGGGCCAAGCGGAAGCTCCTCGCGGAGCTGGCCGACGTGCTCTGACAAGAGAAATGCCCCGGACGAATTGACGTCCGGGGCATTTCTCTGCGTATATTGGATTCTTTCGCGATGCTCTGCCTATTTGCTCTGTCCGTACGGGCAAGGCGGCTTCACGAGAAGTTCAATAAGAGCACTGTAACTGGCGAGGGGCTGAATTGTCAACCGAGGAATTGCGTGAAGAGCAGCAATTCGTCTCCGGGCTGTACGCACGCCTGGACGCGCTGCGCGAGGAGGCCGAGACCGCCGTACAGGCGTCGTTGTCGCAGGTGGGCAACGGTCTCCAGGCGCGCCTGGAACGTGACGTGCTGGTGGCGGAGCAGTCCGGGCTGCTCGCCGCCTTCGACGCGGGGGAGAACGGGCTGTGCTTCGGGCGGCTCGAATTCCGCGACGGCCGTGATCACCACATCGGGCGTATCGGAATCCGTTCGTCCGACGCCCAGCGCACCCCGCTCGTGATCGATTGGCGTGCCGATGTCGCGCGCCCCTTCTATCTCGCGACGGGCCACACCCCGATGGGCCTGCGCAGGCGCCGGCACATCACCACCAAGGGCCGCGAGGTCACCGACCTGCACGACGAGATCCTGGACCTCGGCGACCCGACCCGCACCGGCCACGAGGGCGCCGACGCCGACGAGGTGCTGCTGGCCGCCCTCGACTCGGCGCGCACCGGCCGCATGCACGACATCGTGCAGACCATCCAGGCCGAGCAGGACCGCATCATCCGCGCCCCGCACCGCGGCGTCCTCGTCGTCGAGGGGGGCCCGGGCACCGGCAAGACGGTCGTGGCGCTGCACCGTGCCGCCTTCCTGCTCTACGCCCACCGCGAGCTGCTCGCCAAGCGCGCGGTCCTGATCGTCGGCCCGAACCCGTCGTTCCTCGGCTACATCGGCGAGGTGCTGCCCGCCCTCGGCGAGACCGGCGTGCTGCTCTCCACGGTCGGCGAGCTGTTCCCCGGCGTGACCGCGACCGGCGTCGAGAGCCCCGCGGCGGCCGAGGTGAAGGGCCGGGCGGAGATGGCGGACGTGCTCGCCAGGGCCGTACGCGACCGGCAGCGGACCCCCGAGCCGGGCGAGCCGCTGATCATCGAGCACGACGACGGCGACCTGATCCTGGACTGGACGATCGCCGACGCGGCGCGCGAGGCGGCCCGCGCGGCGGACGTGCCGCACAACCTGGGGCGCCCGCACTTCGCGTTCCGCATCATCGACGCGCTGACCGCGCAGCTCGCCGAGCGCATCGGCCACGACCCGTACGGCGGGCCGAACTTCCTCGGCCCCGACGACATCGCCCAGCTCGGCAAGGCCATCGCGGCCAGCGCAGAGGTGCACGCGGCGGTGGAGGAGCTGTGGCCCACCCTCACCCCGCAGCGCTTCGTCGCCGACTTCCTCGCGGAGCCGACGGGCCTGGCCGAGCGGGACGCGGACGCCGTCCGCAGGCCGCACGGCTCGCCCTGGACGCCGTGTGACGTGCCGCTGCTCGACGAGGCGGCCGAGCTGCTCGGCCACGACGACAGCGCGGAGCGGGCGGCGGCCGAGGCCGAGCAGGCCGAGCAGATCGCCTACGCGCAGGGCGTACTGGACGTCTCGCGCGCCTCCCGTACGTACGAGTTCGAGGACAAGGACGAGGACGACGCCGAGGTCCTGCTCGCGCACAACATCATCGACGCGGAGCGGATGGCCGAGCGGCAGGAGGAGGCCGACCACCGCAGCGCCGCCGAGCGCGCCGCCGCCGACCGCACCTGGGCGTTCGGGCACATCATCGTCGACGAGGCGCAGGAGCTCTCGGCGATGGCCTGGCGGCTGCTGATGCGGCGCTGCCCGACCCGCTCCATGACGCTCGTCGGCGACCCGGCGCAGACCGCGGAGGCGGGCGGCTGCGGCTCGTGGGAGGGCATCCTCGCGCCGTACGTCGAGGACCGCTGGGAGTACACCCGGCTCGGCGTCAACTACCGCACGCCCGTGGAGATCATGGACGTGGCCGCCGAGGTGCCCCGCCTGGAGCAGCCCGACTTCCGGCCGCCGAGCTCGGTGCGCTCCACCGGAGTACGGCCCTGGGCGCGCCGCACCGACGACCTCGCCGCCGCCGTGGCCGACGCGGTGGCCGCGGCGGCGCGGGACGAGGGCCGCCTCGCGGTGATCGCCCCCCGCGAGTTCCACCCGGAGCTCGCCGCACAGCTGCCCGGGGTGACGGCCGGGCAGGCCCCGGACCTGACGCGGCCGGTCGTACTGATCGACCCGCGTCAGGCGAAGGGCCTGGAGTTCGACACGGTCCTGGTCGTCGAGCCCGCCCGCTACGGCACCAGCGACCTGTACGTGGCACTGACCCGCGCCACACAGCGCCTCGGGGTGCTGCACGCCGAGGCGCTGCCGCCGGGGCTGAAGGGCCTCGGCGAGGAGGCCGGGCGGGAGGAGTGAACCGTGCGGGGGTGCGGTCTGCGGCCCCGCACCCCGTCCGCGCCCCGCGGGCCGTGGCTCAGACCGGCCGCAGCCACACCGTGGCCAGCGGCGGCAGTGTCAGGAGCAGGGAGGCGGGGCGCCCGTGGGAGGGGGTCGGGTCCGGTTTGACGGGGTCGGGGTTGGCGATGCCGCTGCCGCCGAAGCGGGCCTCGTCCGTGTTCAGGACCTCCTGCCACGCGGCGAACTCGTCCGGTACGCCCAGGCGGTAGCCGTGCCGGACGACCGGGGAGAAGTGGGAGACGGCGAGCAGCGGGACCGCGTCGGAGCCCTCTGCGGGGTAGCGCAGGAAGGCGAGGACGTTGTCCTCGGCGGCGTCGCCGTCCACCCAGGCGAACCCCCCGGGGTCCGTGTCGCGCTGCCACAGGGCGCCCTCGCGGCGGTAGACGGTGTTCAGCGCGCGGACGAGGTCGCGCACGCCCCGGTGGTCGGCCTCCGCGCCGTACGCGGGGTCGAGCAGCCACCAGTCCGGGCCGTGGCTCTCCGACCACTCGGCACCCTGCGCGAACTCCTGCCCCATGAAGAGGAGTTGCTTGCCGGGGTGGGCCCACATGAAGCCGAGGTAGGCGCGCTGGTCGGCGCGCTGCTGCCACCAGTCGCCCGGCATCTTGGAGACCAGGGACCGCTTGCCGTGCACGACCTCGTCGTGCGAGATGGGCAGGACGTAGTTCTCGCTGTACGCGTACACCATCGAGAACGTCATCTCGTGGTGGTGGAACTTGCGGTGCACCGGCTCCTTCGCGACGTAGTCGAGGGAGTCGTGCATCCAGCCCATGTTCCACTTCAGGCCGAAGCCGAGCCCGCCGAAGCCGCCGGGCCCCTGGTGGTGGGTGGCCCGGGTCACGCCGTCCCAGGCCGTGGACTCCTCGGCGATCGTGACGACGCCGGGGGCGCGGCGGTAGACGGTGGCGTTCATCTCCTGGAGGAAGGCGACGGCGTCGAGGTTCTCCCGGCCGCCGTGCTCGTTGGGGGTCCACTCGCCGTGCTCGCGGGAGTAGTCCAGGTAGAGCATGGAGGCCACCGCGTCGACGCGCAGCCCGTCGATGTGGAACTCCTCGCACCAGTAACAGGCGTTGGCGACGAGGAAGTTGCGGACCTCCTTGCGGCCGTAGTCGAACTCCAGGGTCCCCCAGTCGGGGTGCGCGGAACGGGCCGGGTCCTCGTGCTCGTACAGCGGCCGGCCGTCGAACTCGGCGAGCGCCCAGTCGTCGCGCGGGAAGTGCGCGGGCACCCAGTCCATCAGGACGCCGATCCCGGCGCGGTGCAGCGCGTCGATCAGGAACTTGAAGTCGTCGGGGGTGCCGAGGCGGGCCGTCGGCGCGTAGAAGCCGGTGACCTGATAGCCCCAGGAACCGCCGAAGGGGTGCTCGGCGACGGGCATCAGCTCGACGTGCGTGAAGCCGAGATCGGCGACGTACGCGGGCAGCTGCTCGGCGAGCTGGCGGTACGTCAGGCCGGGCCGCCAGGAGGCGAGATGCACCTCGTACACCGAGAAGGGCGCCTCGTGGACCGGCACCTCCGCCCGGCGCGCCAGCCACTGCGCGTCGTGCCACTCGTGGTGCGAGGCGTGCACGACCGAGGAGTTGGCGGGCGGCACCTCCGTGCGGCGGGCGAGCGGGTCGGCGCGCAGCGTCTTGGAGCCGTCGGGCCGGGTGATCTCGAACTTGTACAGCTCGCCCTCGCCGACGGACGGCACGAATAGCTCCCAGACCCCGCTGCCGCCGAGCGAGCGCAGCGGGAACCCGACGCCGTCCCAGAAGTTGAAGCTCCCGACGACCCGCACGCCCAGGGCGTTGGGTGCCCACACCGTGAACCGCGTGCCGGTCGCGCCCCGGTGGATCATCGGCCGCGCGCCGAGCGCGTCCCAGAGCCGCTCGTGGCGCCCCTCGCCGAGCAGGTGCAGATCGAACTCGCCGAGCGAGGGCAGGAAGGAGTAGGCGTCGTGGATCTCCAACTCCGTCTCCTCGTACGTGATGTGGAGTCGGTAGTCCTCGGGCACGGCACGCAGCGGCAGGACCGCGGAGAAGAAGCCGTCGCCGTCGTCGCGCAGCTCGGCACGGAGGTCCTCGGCGACCACGGTGACCGCCCTGGCGTACGGGCGCAGCGCCCGGAAGGCTATGCCCCCGGTGACCGGATGGGCGCCCAGAACGCCGTGCGGGTCGTGGTGGGTGCCGCTCAGGAGCCGGTCGCGGTCGGCCTCGGTGACGGGTGACTCGGTGACGGGGGGCGGGGCGGCGCCGGGCGCGGTCACGGCCTGCGCCGCTGTCTTCGCCGGTGCCTTCGCGGCCGCCGTCCTCTTCGCGCTCCTGGTGCTCTTGGCGGCTTTGCCGCCCTTGGCGGTCTTGGTGCTCTTCACAGGCTTCGCCGCCCGCGGTGTCTTCGGTGCCTGCGGTGCCTGCGGTGCCTGCGGTGCCTCCGGTGTCTTCGGTGCCTTCTGTGAGTTCGGCGTATTCCCGCCTGTCGCGCCCTGCCCGGCGGGGGTGTCCGGGGTGGCCGGGTTGCTGGGCGCGGCGGATTCGGCGGACGGTTTGCGGGGGCGCGGGGTCACGGGAGAGGCCTCCTCCGAAGGGATGGTCAGTGGGCGTCGTCGGCGGAACCGTCCTGGGCGAGGCGGCGCACCGCGGCCAGGGGGACCGGCAGCCAGTCGGGGCGGTGGCGGGCCTCGTAGAGGACCTCATAGACCGCCTTGTCCGTCTCGTGGGCGCGCAGCAGCACCGGGTCCGTGCGCGGGTCGTGCCCCGAGACGTCCGCGTACCCCAGGCAGTAGGCGGCCCGGCAGTCCTCGGCCCACCCGGGCGCCCAGGTGCCGTGCGAGGCCGCGTAGTCGAAGGAGCGCAGCATGCCCGCCACGTCACGGACCGTCGACTGCGGCAGGCGGCGCTCGGCGAGCGGCCTCGCGGGCTCGCCCTCGAAGTCGATGAGCGACCACTCGCCGTCGGGGGAGCGCAGGCACTGGCCCAGGTGCAGGTCGCCGTGGACGCGCTGGGCCGTCCACGCCTGGCCCTCGCCGCCCAGGTCCGCGAGCGCCTCGTAGGCGGTGAGCAGGCCGGGGGCGAAGGGGCGCAGCGCGGGGACCGCCTGGGCCGCCGCGGTCAGGCGCTCCGCCATGCCGTCGGCGAGCAGTTCCACCTGCGCCCGGCCCAGGGAGACGGTCGGCAGCGCGGCGGCGAGCGCCGCGTGCACCTGGGCCGTGGCGCGGCCGAGCGCCCGTGCCTCGCCGGTGAAGGACTCGCCCTTGTCCCGCATGCGCAGGGCGAGCTCCCAGCCGTCGTCGGCCCCGGCCAGATACGGCTGGAGCAGTCCGAGTCCGCAGGTCTCGTCCTCGTCGGCGGCCAGGTCGGCGAGGAACCACGCGGCGGGCGGGGGGACCCGGGTGCAGCCCCCGCGGGCGAGGTGCAGGGGGAGTTCCAGGTCGGGATTGATGCCGGGTACGACACGGCGGAACAGCTTGAGGATGAACGTATCGCCGTAGACGAGCGAGGAGTTGGACTGTTCGGCGCCGAGCAGGCGCGGGGTGAGGCCGGAGGGTATCTCGACGTTCATGTCGCGCTCGAAGCGCAGCACGCCGTGCCGGCCGGGTATGCGCAGCCGTTCCAGGAGCAGCCCGGCAAGGCGCGGGTCGTGCAGCGCGTCGTACAGGGCACGGCCCGCGAACGGGCCCTCGGTGACCTGGCCGAGCAGCGCGGGTGCCAGGTGCGGCGGCAGGGCGCGGTGCGCGCCGAGCAGCAACTGGTAGCAGTCCGCGGGCCGTTCGGCGGCGACGCCGTCGAGCGCGGCGCCCTGCGCGGGCACGATGGGCTGGCGGACCCGCACGAGGAGGTGCAGCAGGCCCGACGCCGCGTCGCGCGGCAGGAGTTCGGTCGCCGACACCGCCTCCAGGGAGCTGATCGGGCGGCCCTTTCCGGCGAACCACCGCTGCCGGGGCAGCCACGCGCGCAGCAGCGGGTCGAGCGAGGCGAGCAGCGCGGTGGCGTGCGCACTGGGGCGGGTGGCGGCTTCCGACATGGCGTCGCGTCCTTTCCGCGTCGCGGACAAGGCAGGGTGCGGGAGTGCCGTTGGTGCGTGGAGGGGGTGCCGGTGGTGCGTCCGGGAGTGCCGGTTGTTGCGTAGGAGTGCCCAGGGCGGAGCGGCGGAAACCGCTCCGCGAGGGCGTCGCGCTGCCGGAGCCTACGCCGGTTCCTTGCGCAGCCGGAACCAGTAGAACCCGTGTCCCGCGAGTGTCAGGAGGTACGGCAGCTCACCGATGGCCGGAAAGCGCACCCCGCCGATCAGCTCCACGGGGTGGCGTCCGCTGAAGGCCTGCAGATCCAGCTCGGTGGGCTGCGCGAACCGCGAGAAGTTGTGCACGCACAGCACCAGGTCGTCGCTGTCGTCCCCGTCGGCGCCGGTCGCCGCGGTCTCCCGCAGGAAGGCGAGGACGGCCGGGTTGGACGAGGGCAGTTCGGTGTACGAGCCGAGTCCGAACGCCGGGTTCTGCTTGCGGATCTCGATCATCCGGCGCGTCCAGTGCAGCAGCGAGGACGGGGACGACATCGACGCCTCGACGTTCGTGACCTGGTATCCGTAGACCGGATCCATGATCGTCGGGAGGGAGAGCCGGCCCGGGTCGCTGGAGGAGAAGCCCGCGTTGCGGTCGGGCGTCCACTGCATGGGTGTGCGCACCGCGTCGCGGTCGCCCAGCCAGATGTTGTCGCCCATGCCGATCTCGTCGCCGTAGTAGAGGATCGGCGAGCCGGGCAGGGAGAGCAGCAGCGCGGTGAACAGCTCGATCTGGTTGCGGTCGTTGTCCAGGAGGGGGGCGAGGCGCCGCCGGATGCCGATGTTGGCGCGCATGCGCGGGTCCTTGGCGTACTCCGCGTACATGTAGTCGCGCTCTTCGTCGGTGACCATTTCGAGGGTGAGCTCGTCGTGGTTGCGCAGGAAGATGCCCCACTGGCAGCCGGAGGGGATGGCCGGGGTCTTGGCGAGGATCTCCGAGACCGGGTAGCGCGACTCGCGGCGCACCGCCATGAAGATGCGCGGCATGACGGGGAAGTGGAACGCCATGTGGCACTCGTCGCCGCCCTTTTGGAAGTCGCCGAAGTAGTCGACGACGTCCTCGGGCCACTGGTTGGCCTCGGCGAGCAGCACCGTGTCCGGGTAGTGCGCGTCGATCTCGGCGCGGACGCGTTTGAGCAGCTCGTGGGTGCGGGGGAGGTTCTCGCAGTTGGTGCCCTCCTCCGCGTACAGATAGGGCACCGCGTCGAGGCGGAACCCGTCGATGCCGAGGTCGAGCCAGAACCGCAGGGCCGAGACGATCTCCTCCTGGACGGCCGTGTTCTCGAAGTTGAGGTCGGGCTGGTGGGAGAAGAAGCGGTGCCAGTAGTACTGCTTGCGGACCGGGTCGAAGGTCCAGTTCGACGCCTCGGTGTCGACGAAGATGATCCGGGCGTCCTGGTACTGCTTGTCGTCGTCGGCCCAGACGTAGTAGTCGCCGTAGGGCCCGTCGGGGTCGCTGCGGGACTGCTGGAACCACGGGTGCTGGTCGCTGGTGTGGTTCATCACGAAGTCGATGATCACGCGCATGCCGCGCTGGTGCGCGGAGTCCACGAACTCCACGAAGTCGGCGAGGTCGCCGAACTCGGGAAGCACCGCGGTGTAGTCCGACACGTCGTAACCGCCGTCGCGCAGCGGCGACTTGAAGAACGGCGGCAGCCACAGGCAGTCCACGCCGAGCCACTGGAGGTAGTCCAGCTTGGCGGTGATGCCCTTGAGGTCGCCGATGCCGTCGCCGTTGCTGTCCTGGAAGGAGCGGACGAGGACCTCGTAGAAGACGGCGCGTTTGAACCAGTCGGGGTCGCGGTCCTTGGTGGGTGTGTCCTCGAAGGTGTCCTGGACGGGCTCGTTGAAGATCATGGTGTGGGTGACCCTCCGATCAACGGTGAGGACGTGCCAAGGACACGGAAGACGTGCGCGGGCGCGCGGCCCGGTTCGAGGCGCACATAGTTCGTCCTGCCCCAGTGATAGGTCTCACCGGTGAGCTCGTCGCGCACCGGCACGGACGCGTGCCATTCGAGGCCGAGTCGCGGCATGTCCAACGAGACCGTGGCCTCCTGGGTGTGGTGCGGGTCGAGGTTGGCGACCACCAGAACCGTGTTCGAGCCGTGCTCGTCCACGGCCGACTTCGAGTACGCGATCACCGTGTCCTTGTCCGTGCCGTGGAAATGCAGGTCGCGCAGTTGCCGCAGGGCGGGATTGGCGCGCCGGACGCGGTTCAGGGCGGTGATGAGCGGGGCGATCGTGTCACCCGAGCGTGCCGCCGAATCCCAGTCGCGCGGCCGTAGTTGGTACTTCTCCGAATTCAGGTACTCCTCGCTCCCGCGCCGCGCGGCGGCGTTCTCGCACAGCTCGAATCCGCTGTAGACGCCCCACGTCGGGGACAGCGTGGCGGCGAGTACGGCCCGCACCTCGAAGGCGGGGCGCCCGCCGTCCTGGAGATATGCGTGCAGGATGTCGGGGGTGTTCACGAAGAAGTTGGGGCGCAGGAAATGCGCGGTCTCGCGCGACAACTCCGTCAGATAGTCCGTGAGTTCCTCCTTTGTGTTGCGCCAGGTGAAGTACGTGTACGACTGCTGGAAGCCGACGGCGGCCAGGGTCTGCATCATCGCGGGCCGGGTGAAGGCCTCGGCGAGGAAGATGACGTCCGGGTCGGTGCCGTTGATGTCCGCGAGCACCCGCTCCCAGAACGCGACCGGCTTGGTGTGCGGGTTGTCGACACGGAAGACGCGGACGCCGTGCCCCATCCAGAAGCGCAGCAGCCGCACGGTCTCCGTGATCAGCCCCGGCATGTCCTGGTCGAAGGCGATCGGGTAGATGTCCTGGTACTTCTTCGGCGGATTCTCGGCGTACGCGATGGAGCCGTCCGCCCTGCGGTGGAACCACTCGGGGTGCTTCTCCACCCACGGGTGGTCCGGCGAGCACTGCAGCGCGAAGTCCAGCGCCACTTCGAGGCCGAGCTCGCCCGCACGGCGCACGAAGGCGTCGAAGTCGTCGAGCGTGCCGAGGTCCGGGTGGACGGCGTCGTGGCCGCCCTCGGGGGAGCCGATCGCCCAGGGCACCCCGACGTCGTGCTCGCCCACCGAGAGGGAGTTGTTGGGCCCCTTGCGGTAGGTGGTGCCGATGGGGTGGATCGGCGGGAGGTAGACGACGTCGAAGCCCATCTCGGCGACGGCGGGCAGCCGCTGGGCCGCGGTGCGGAAGGTCCCGGGGACGGGCGGGGCGCCGTGCCGGACGACGGCGCCCTCCGAGCGGGGGAAGAACTCGTACCAGGAGCCGAAGAGGGCCCGTTCCCGCTCCACCACGAGCGGCAACTCCTCGGAGGAGGTGACGCGTTCGCGCAGCGGGTGGTCTGCCAGTACCGCCGACACCTGAGGGGTGAGGGCGGCGGCCAGCCTGGCCGCCGGTGGACGGGACGTGTCGCGCAGGGCCCGGACCGCGTCGAGGACGAGGTTCCTCTCGGTGTGCGGCACCCCGGCGGCGGCGCGTTCGTGCAGGCGGGCGCCCTCTTCGAGGACCAGGTCGGTGTCCAGGCCCGCCGGTATCTTGATCCGCGCGTGGTGCCGCCAGGTCGTGACGGGATCGGCCCACGCCTCGACGGCGTACGACCAGAGTCCCTCGGCGTCGGGGGTGACGTCGGCGCCCCATCTGTCGGTGCCGGGGGCGAGTTCGCGCATCGGGGTCCACGGCCCCGGTCGTCCCTCGGGGTCGCGCAGGACGACGTCGGCCGCGACGGCGTCGTGGCCCTCACGGAAGACCGTGGCGGTGACCCGGAACGTTTCTCCCGGTACTGCCTTCGCCGGTTTTCGACCCCGCTGGACGGCCGGGTGGACATCCAGGACGGGGATGGTGGGCTGTGCGGGTGAGCCTGGCTGGGGTGAGCCAAGAGGCATGTCTGACCGCTCCTGTCCGCGTGCACGGATACGGGGGTGTGGAGGGGTTCCGCGGTGCGTGCCGGCCTGTGCGCGCCGAAGTGCGTACCGAAGGAGCCTTCCCACTCTCTTCGGGTGGGCAATCCGGCGCTTTGTTAACTACCTGTGCGTAAGGGCGCATGCAAGGCCGTCTCCACCATGAATGGCGGCACCGGACCGAATTCGCATATGCCGTACGGGTGGTTGAACTGTGCGCATATGCCTGATGGATTGTGCGGGAGCGAACAGGGGCGAGAGGGGAGGGACGGAGGAAGAAGTCCGATATCCGCCGGTGCGCGACACGGCCTTACGGTCGGATGGGGGCCATGACTGCTCAGCGGAACGGCACGGCCGTGACGGCGTCCGTGCGGGTACTGACCGGGATGTACGCGGCCGAGGTGGAGTACCTCGCGGCGGGCGGCCCCGGCCGTGCCTCCTTCGACCTGCTCGCGCCCTACTTCTCGCCCGAGGTGGTCCTCCACCAGGCAGCGGGCCTGCCGTACGGCGGGACATGGCGCGGCCACGACGGGATGGCACGGTTCTTCCTCGCGATGAGCCGGACGTGGGAGGTCTTCGCCATCGAGCGGCAGGAGTTCCTCGCCACGGGCGCGACGGCGGTGGTGCACAGCGACATCCGCGCACGGGCCCGCGCCACCGGCCGGGAACTCGACTTCCCGATCCTCCAGACGGTCACGGTCAGGGACGGACGGATCAGCGAGGTCCGGCCGTTCTACTGGGACACGGCGCGGATCGCGGAGGCGTGCGCGGCGCCGCAAGGGGCGTAGCCCGCGTCAGGGAGCGTAGCCCGAGAGGATCCTGCCGTCGTGGGTGGCGGAGAACAGCGCGCCGCCCACGTACAGGGGAAAGCCCAGGGTCTCCCGTTCGTCGTACTTCGTGACCCCGGACGGCAGGGGGATTTCCTTCTGGCGGTAGGAGTCGATGTCGTTCTCCGTGGACCTGCCCCACATGTCGAAGCGGCCGACGGCCAGGACCCGCTTGCCCGCGAGGGCCAGCGCCACCGTGTCCTGCGGGGCGCCGTAGCGCCACAGGCGCTTTCCGGTGCGCCAGTCGAAGGCCGTCGTGGAGTGCGTGACCGGGTCGTCGGGGTCGGCGTTGGCGGTGACCACCACCAGGACGTCCGCCTCGCCCACGACCGGGGGCAGCGCGGGCTCCAGGCCGGGAGCCAGGGTGCGGCGCCGGGCGAGGGTCGTGGGGTCGAGCTCGCGGACGCCGGGGGTGCCGTACTCCCAGCAGACGACCGAGGAGCGGTGGACCAGGAGGCCGTAGCAGGACTCGTCGGGCGCCCGGCGGGTGACCTCGCCGTTCTTGGTGGAGAGCGCCAGGATGCCGTGGCTCTCGATCGCCGCGTACACCTTGCCGTCCTTGACGAGCAGCGCGTGCTGGACCTTGGCGGGCAGGCGGGGCGACGTCCACAGTTCGCGGCCGTCCTTCGCGCGGCGGGCGCGCACATGGGCGCGGCTCGACCCCGTCGCCTCGTCGGCGAAGCCGAACTCGGCGGTGTAGACGACCCCGTTCGCGTACGTCACACCCATCACCGCCGTGTCGCTCGCCGCGGGCTTGCGCCAGCGTTCGGTGCCCGAGGCGAGGTCCACCGCGATCAGGCCGCGCTCGCTGGGCACGAAGACGCGCTCGCCGTCGCTCTCGGGCGGCAGCTCCTGGGCGCCCTGGAGGCTGTCGGCCGCGGCGGGGAAGCCGCGGGACGTCCAGCGGTGGCGTCCTGTCGCCGCGTCGAGGGCCGTGGCGGCGCCCTTGCCGTCCCGGCACACCAGCGTCGACGCGACCAGGACGCAGCCGTTGCCCAACTCGTCCAGGCCCTTCGGGCGCGCCACCGACCAGGGCTTCCAGCCCTTGGGGCGGGCGGTGGCGCGGGCCGTCGCCGCGCCGAACTCGCCGGAGTGGCCCGGGTTTCCGTACTCCGTGACGATACGGGTGGCGTTGTTGCCGTTGCCGTCGTCGGAGCCCTGGGAGCCGTCCGAGCCACCCGGGCCGCCTGAACCGTTCGCGTCGCCGGGACTGTCGGACACGGAGGCGGAGGGCCGGCCGCCCGCCTCGGTCCCGCCGTTGTCGCCTCCGCCGCCCCCCTCGCCGCCCGCAATCAGCACCGCCGCCACGGTCACCACGGCCGCCACCGCCGCCGCACCGGCGAGCCACCACTTGCGGCGCCGGAGCGGCCCCTGCCGGGACCGCTCGGGTTCCGGGGGTGTGAGCGGGGTGGGGGGAGGCGTCCGGGGCGCGGGCGGCAGCGGCGTCGGAGGCCGCGGGGTGCCACCGCCACCGGCCCCGCCCGCGCCGGTCGCCGTGTCCGCCTCCGCCGACGAGCGCCGGGCCGCCTCGCGCTCGCAGCGCTCCACCGCCTCGCGGTGCTCGGCGAAGAGGGACAGCACCGGCGCGGGCCACGGCACGGAGATCCCGGCCGTGCCCGCCCGGTGTCCGCCGTCGCGCGCCAGGCGGTCGGCGAGCTCCGTCGCCGTCGGCCGCTCGCCGGGTGCCCGGCGCAGGCACTCGGTGATCACGTCACGCAGGCCGTCGGGTACGTCGGAGAGGTCCGCGTCGCCCTGCGCGATACGGAAGATCACCGAGGCCAGTTCCTGGTCGTCGAACGGGCCCCGGCCCGTCGCCGCGAAACAGAGCACCGCGCCCAGCGTGAAGACGTCCGACGCGGGGACCACCGCGTGGCCGCCCTCGATCTGCTCGGGCGCCATGAACCCGGGCGTGCCCACGACCATCCCGGCCGTCGTCAGCGCCGTCGCGTCGAAGGCCTGCGCGATGCCGAAGTCGATGAGGGTGGGGCCCTCGGGGGTGAGGAGGACGTTGCCGGGCTTGAGGTCGCGGTGCAGGACCTGCGCGGCGTGCACGGCGGCGAGCGCGCGGGCCAGACCGGCGCCGAGCGCGCGCACCGCGTCGACCGGCAGCGGCCCGCAGCGCCGGACCGCGTCCGCGAGCGAGGGCCCGGCGACGAACTCCGTCGCGAGCCACGGGACTTCGGTGTCCGCGTCCCCGTCGAGCAGCGCCGCCGTGCCCGCCCCCGCCACCGCGCGCGCCGCCGCGATCTCCCGGCGGAACCGGATCCGGAACTCCCGGTCGATGTCCAGGTCGGGACGGACGGTCTTGACCGCGACGAGCGGCGCGCCGGGCCGCGGCGCGCGGGCCAGATAGACCTCGCCCATGCCGCCCGCGCCGATCAGGGCGAGCAGCCGGTAGGGGCCGACCAGCCGCGGCGGTCCGGACAGGGGGTCGAGCACGGCATCTCCAAAGGGTGCTGAGAGCGCGGGAGTTGTGGGCCCAAAAGGTCAGGAGGGCGGCCCAAAGGTCAGGAGGGCAGCGCGACCGAGACGACCGTGCCCTGGTCGTACACGATCGTCGCGACCCCGCCCAACGGGAGCACCGTCGGCGGCTTCGGCTGGTCGGCGATCACCGTGCCGGTGTCCTGCGGCGGCTTCGCGTCGCGGTTGCCGGGGGCGCCGGGGACCCGCAGGGAGCGGACCTTGCCCGCCGCGGTCAACGGCACGGTGCGCAGCGTGGAGTTGTCGGCGGTCAGCGCGCGGTCGCCGATGACCAGCGCGCCCGAGGAGACCGGCCGGTCGATGACGTACTCGACGACGGAGAACGGCTCCTTGCGGGCGATCCTGCCGTTCTTCGGGTCCGCCACCAGCAGCTTCGCGCCCGCCGTGTCGTAGGCGAGGGCGGCGCCCGGGGCGACCGCGCTCACCACGATGTCCGGGGCGGGATACCCGTCGGCGCCGACCGGCGGGGCCTTGAAGCCGAACGTGTCCTTCACGGCCAGGGTGCGGGCGTCCAGACGGCTCACCCGGGTCTGCGGATCGTCGGTCGGATCGTCGAGGTTGCCGATGCTGCCGAGTACGTGGGTGCAGAGGATCTGGTCGTCGGCCGCTTCGGCGGTGCCGCGGGAGTCGGCCATCAGGGAGCGGCACTGGCGCTTGTCCTTGACGGTGCCCACGCGCTTGCCCTTCTTCTCGTCGATCGCGATGACGCCGTCCTTGGAGTGCGCGTAGACGAGGCCGTTGTGGGCGAGATCGGCTCCGTAGGCGCCCTGTTCGGCCTTGGAGAGGGACTCGGTGCTCAGGTCGTACGTCCACACCGGGTCGCCGCCGCGCGCCAGCGGGTACGCCTTGGCCACGGCGCCGATCGCCTCGGACGTGTCCTTGTAGGTGCCCTCCGAGGACACGATCAGGTGGTCGTCGGTGAGCACGGCGGAGGCGACCTTCTTGCCGGCCGGGGCACCGGCCGTCCACCGCACGTCGCCGTCGGCGGAGTCACGGACCTGGACGCGCCCCTTGTACGCGATGACCGCGGTCCCGCCGCGCACCTGGGGATCCACTTCGTCGCCCGGCATGAAGAACGCGCCGGTCGGCCCGATGTACGCCTCCGCGCCCGCCCCCTCGTCCTCCCTTGAGCGGCCGTCCGACGTCCACAGGCGGTGGCCGTCGACGGCACTGCGCGCCTCGTACGTCCCGTTGGTCAGCAGGCATACGACGGCCTCGGTGTCGGCGGCGCAGTTCATGGGCGCGTGAGCGAACTTGGCGCGCCACGGCTTCCAGTTCTCGGGACGCTGCGCCGCGTACTGCGGGACCAGGCCGCTGCGGTCGGCGGTCCCGGACGCGGTGACGCCGGCGGTGGCGACGAGCCGGGCCGGCGAGACGGAGGGCTTCGCCGCCCCGGGGGACTTCGGCCCGCCCGCGGCGTCACCGTCGTCCGTGCCGCTGCCGCTGCTGTCCGAGCCGGACCCGGGCCCGGAGCCCGCATCCGACCCCGAGTCGGGCCCGCGCAGCGCGAGCAGCCCGCCCACGACGGCGCCGACCACGGCCACGGCGACCACGGTGAGGACGGCGCCGCGACGGCCGGGACCGCGCCGGGGAGGCGGGGATGTCGGGGGCGTCGGGGGTGACATCGGCGGCGCGGCCGAGCTCATGGTGGGCAGGCCGTGCACGGGCAGGGCGTGCGCGGGCGGCTCCGGGGCCTCGGGGGCGGGCGCCTGCGGGTCGAGCGCCGTCGGGGTGCGCGTGGGTGTCCGGGTGGGGGTCCGCGCGGCGGGGTGCGCAGCGCCCGTGGGTGCCGGGGGCAGGGGCAGCAGCGGGTGGCCCGTGGCGCACAACTGCTCGGTGTGGCGCCGGACTTCGGCGATGTCCTCGATGACGGTGCCGGGCCAGCCCGCCCCGGTGACCGTGCCGTTGTCGGCCGTCTCCTCGGCCTCGTCCCGCAGGGCCGTGAGCCGCTCCGCCACCTCCGTGGGGTCCGGACGCCGCCCCGGCTCCCGCGCCAGGCACGCGGACAGCAGCTCCCGCAACTCCTCGGGCACGTCGTCCAGCCGGGCCTCGGCCTGCGAGATCCGGTACAGGACCGCCGCCACCGGGCCGTCCCCGAACGGATCGTCGCCGCAGGCCGCGTACGCGAGGACGGAGGCCAGGCAGAAGACGTCGGACGCGGCCACGACGTGGCGGCCGCCCGCCACGTGCTCGGGGGACATGAAGCCGGGCGTGCCCACGAGCAGGCCCGTCGAGGTCATGGTGGTCGCGCCGAGCGCGCGGGCCACGCCGAAGTCGATGAGTTTGGGTCCTTCCGCGCCGAGCAGCACGTTCGCGGGCTTCAGGTCGCGGTGCAGGGCGCCCGCCGCGTGCACGGCGGTCAGCGCTCTGGCCACACCGGCGCCGAGCGCGGCGACGGCGGAGACGGGCAGCGGGCCGTGCCGCCGGACCGCCTGGGCGAGGTGGGGCCCGGCGACGTACTCCGTGGCGAGCCAGGGCTGTGCCGCGTCCGCGTCGCCCGCGACGAGACGGGCCACGAAGGGGCTGTCGACGGACTGCGCGACGGAGATCTCGCGCCGGAACCGGGCGCGGAAGGCCGCGTCGCCCGCGATGTCCTTGCGGATCGCCTTCACGGCGACGAGCGCGTCCGGGTCGTAGGGGCTGCCGGGCTCGTGGGGGCCGCCGATCTCGTGGCGGTCGGGCGTGGCCAGGAACACCTCGCCCATGCCGCCCGCGCCGAGCCTCGCCAATGTCTCGTACGGGCCTATGCGCAGGGGAGAGGACTCCCGTAACTGCCCGATCATCCGGCCGCCCCCGATGCTGTTGTCCGCCGACCATTTCTGTCATGCCCAGGCTGGTTGCAGATTACAGCGACCGGGCCTGCCGGGGCGGTGTGTTGCCACCATTGCGCGGGGCGCCGAATCCGGTGTCGAGTGGGGGCATGGCCGACCGTGCGAACCCGATCGTCACCACCGCCGGGGGGCCCGTGCGCGGCGAGCGCCGGACCAGTGGCGTCCGCTTTCTCGGCATCCCCTATGCCGCCCCGCCCGTCGGCGCCCTCCGGTTCGCCCCGCCCGCCCCGCCGGGCCCGTGGACCGAACCGCTGGACGCCACCGCGTACGGACCGACGGCCCAGCGCCGCGGCTTCGGCGAGGGCGCCACCATTCCCGAGCCGTCGGTCCCCGGCGCGGGCACCCTCAACCTGAACGTCTTCACACCCGCCGCCGACGCGGCGGCGGCCCTCCCCGTCCTGGTCTGGATCCACGGCGGCGGATACGTCGCCGGGTCCGCGGCCAGCCCCTGGTACGACGGGTCCGCGTTCAACCGCGACGGCGTCGTCCTCGTCTCGCTCGGCTACCGGCTCGGCATCGAGGGCTTCCTGCACCTGGCCGACGCTCCGGACAACCGGGGCGTGCGTGACTGGATCGCCGCCCTGGAGTGGGTGCGCGACAACATCGCGGCCTTCGGCGGCGACCCCGCCAAGGTCACCGTCGCGGGACAGTCGGCGGGCGGCGGCGCCGTCCAGACCCTGCTCGCCGCGCCCGCCGCCCGGGGCCTCTTCCGCGGCGCGATCTCCATGTCCGGCGCGATGATGCGGCCGCAGGAACGCCCGGTGGGCCTCGCCGTCTCCGAGCTGTTCACACGGCGCACCGGCCTGCCCGCCACGGCCGCGGCACTGCGGGACCTCCCCGACGCGCGACTCCTCGACCTCCAGGACGCGATGACCGCCCCCGGACCCGGCAGCGAGGAACTGCCCGGCCTCCTTCTCGCGCCCTTCGCCGACGGCGATTCGGTGCCCCGGCCCGTCCTCGACGAGCTCACCGCGGGCGACCCGGCCGCCGACGTGCCGCTGCTGCTCGGCTTCACCCGGCACGAGTTCACCTCGTTCGGCGGGCAGGACCTCACCGACCTTGTCTTCCGCAGGCCGAACCTCGCCGTCGCCGAGGCCCGCGCCGCCCGCCGGCGCCCCACCTGGCTCTACGAGTTCCGCTGGCCCTCGCCCGTCCCAGGACCCACCCGGGACCTCGCCTTCCACTGCCTCGACCTGCCGTTCGCCTTCGACCTGCTCGGCGCCGAGGGGGTCGCCGCCGCCGCGGGCGACGCCCCGCCGCAGGCCTTGGCGGATGCGATGCACGCGGCCTGGGTCGCCTTCGTCCGCGACCTCGACCCCGGCGGCGGCTGGCCGCGCTACACCCCGGAGCGGCGCGCCACCCGCCTCTGGGACGCCGAACCCCGCCTCGCCGATGACGCGTTGGGGACGGAACGGGTGGCCTGGTTCGGCTGATGTGCGCCCCGTGCGCCGTGGTTGGAGAGGGCGGGCACGGCTACCGTCGATGCGAGCCGTCGCCCCGCACACGTACACCTGCCCGCACACGCCGTACGAAGCTCCCAGACGCCGTACGAAGGTGGAGACCGTGAAGGCAATCCGTCGATTCACCGTACGTCCCGTTCTTCCCGAACCCCTTGCCCATCTCGCGGAGTTGGCGCACAACCTGCGCTGGTCCTGGCATCCGCGCACCCGCGACCTCTTCCGTGCCGTCGAGCCGCGGCTCTGGGAGGCGTCCGGGTGCGACCCGGTCAGGCTCCTCGGCGAGGTGCCGCCCGCGCGGCTCGCCGAGCTCGCCGGCGACACGGACTTCCTGCGGCGGCTGCGGGAGTCCGCCGACGAGCTGCGGGAGTACGTCACCGGGGAGCGCTGGTACCAGGAACAGGCCCGCCACGATGGTCAACTGCCCCGCGCCGTCGCCTACTTCTCGCCGGAGTTCGGCATCACGGCCGCCCTGCCGCAGTACTCCGGCGGCCTCGGCATCCTCGCCGGGGACCACCTGAAGGCCGCCAGCGACCTCGGCGCCCCGCTCATCGGCGTCGGACTGCTCTACCGGCACGGCTACTTCCGCCAGTCGCTGTCCCACGACGCCTGGCAGCAGGAGCACTATCCGGTCCTCGACCCGAACGAGCTGCCCGTCGCCCTGCTGCGCGAGGCCGACGGCACCCCCGCCACCGTGGCGCTCGCCCTGCCCGGCGGGCGCGCGCTGCGGGCCCACGTCTGGCAGGCGCAGGTCGGGCGCGTGCCGCTGCTCATGCTCGACTCCGACGTCGAGGAGAACGACCCCGGCGAGCGCGACGTGACCGACCGGCTCTACGGCGGCGGCAGCGAGCACCGGCTGCTGCAGGAGATGCTCCTCGGCATCGGCGGCGTCCGCGCCGTCCGCGCGTACTGCCGCCTGACCGGCCACCCTGAGCCCGAGGTGTTCCACACCAACGAGGGCCACGCGGGTTTCCTCGGCCTCGAACGCATCCATGAACTGGCGCTGCGCGACGTCGAGTTCGACACGGCCCTCGAGTCCGTCCGGGCCGGCACCGTCTTCACCACCCACACACCCGTCCCCGCGGGCATCGACCGCTTCGACCGCGAGATGGTCGCACGGCACTTCGGGCCCGGCGCCGAACTGCCTCGCGTGGACGCGGCGGACGTCCTGCGGCTCGGCATGGAGACCTACCAGGGCGGCGAGCCGAACGTCTTCAACATGGCGGTCATGGGCCTGCGCCTGGGCAGCCGCGCCAACGGCGTCAGCACCCTGCACGGATCGGTGAGCCGCCAGATGTTCGCGGGCCTGTGGCCGGGCTTCGACGCCGACGAGGTGCCGATCACCTCCGTCACCAACGGCGTGCACGCCCCGACCTGGGTGGCCCCCGAGGTGTTCCGCCTCGGCGCCCGCCAGATCGGTGAGCGGCGCACCGAGGACGCGCTCTCCGTCGGTGGCTCCGACCGGTGGGACGCGGTCGCCGACATCCAGGACGCCGACATCTGGGAGCTGCGCCGCACCCTGCGCGAGCAGCTGGTCCACGAGGTCCGCCGGCGCCTGCACGACTCGTGGCGCCAGCGCGGCGCCGCCACCGCCGAGTTGGGCTGGATCGACGGGGTGCTCGACCCCGACGTCCTCACCATCGGCTTCGCCCGCCGCGTCCCCTCGTACAAACGCCTCACGCTGATGCTGCGGGACCGCGACCGGCTGATGGAGCTGCTCCGGCACCCCGAGCGGCCCGTGCAGATCGTCGTCGCGGGCAAGGCGCACCCGGCGGACGACGGCGGCAAGCGGCTCATCCAGGAGCTCGTCCGGTTCACCGACGACCCGCGGGTGCGCCGGCACATCGTGTTCCTGCCGGACTACGGCATGGCGATGGCGCAGAAGCTCTACCCGGGCTGCGACGTGTGGCTGAACAATCCGCTCCGGCCCCTGGAGGCGTGCGGCACGAGCGGCATGAAGGCGGCCCTGAACGGCTGCCTCAACCTCTCCGTCCTGGACGGCTGGTGGGACGAATGGTTCGAGCCGGACTTCGGCTGGGCCATCCCGACCGCGGACGGCTCCGCCACCGACGACGACCGCCGCGACGACCTGGAGGCCGCCGCCCTCTACGACCTCCTGGAGCGCCGCATCGCGCCCCGCTTCTACGAACAGGGGCCAGGCGGCCTGCCCGACCGCTGGATCGAGATGGTCCGCAGGACCCTCACCCGGCTCGGTCCGAAGGTCCTCGCGGGCCGCATGGTGCGCGAGTACGTGGAGACGCTGTACGTGCCCGCCGCGCGGGCCCACCGGACGCTCGACGTCCCGGCCGCGGGGGAGCTCGCCGCGTGGAAGGCCCGGGTCCGCTCCGCCTGGCCGCGGGTCGCCGTCGACCACGTCGAGGCGTCGGCGAGCGGCGCCACCGCCGAACTGGGCGCCACGCTCTCGCTGCGCGTGCGCGTGCACCTCGGTGAGCTGACCCCCGACGACGTGGAGGTCCAGGCCGTCGCGGGCCGCGTCGACCCGGAGGACCATCTCGCCGACGCGTCCCCGGTGCCGCTGAAGCCGGTCAGCGGGCCCGACGGGGAGGGGCGGCGGGTGTACGAGGGGCCGCTGGCGCTGGACCGTACGGGGCCGTTCGGCTACACGGTACGCATTCTGCCGGCGCACCGGCTGCTGAGCGGCGGGGCAGCGGAGTTGGGCCTCGTCGCGGTTCCCTCCGAGGCGACGGGGGAGGAGGCGGGGGTTCTGATGCGGTGAGAGGGGGGCGGCGGAATGAGGGCACCTCCGTTCCCGCTCCCACTCCCGTTCCCGGTCGCGTGCCGGGGCCGCGACGATCCAGAATGCGTCCATGACACTGAGTTCCGATGTGGCCGCGTTGCTGGCGGAGGCCGGCATCGTGGACGTCGACGTGGACGATGCCGTCGCGGACGAGCATGTGCGAACGTCCGCGTACCTCCGCGTCATCTCGGTGATCGCCGCCTCGCAGAACCGCGACCGGGACCGGGCGATCGTGGCCACGATCCTGCGCGACCCCGACGAAATGGGGTCCAGGACGGCGGTGGTCGCCTTCGTGGACGAGATGGCCTGTGAACTGTCCGGTCCCGACGAGTTCCGGCGGTGGGCGGATGACGTACTGCCGGAGACCGAACGGCTCAAGACGGAGTCGTTCCGCGAGTTCATCCGCCGCCGCGTCCACGACTGGCTGCTTCACCTGTCCGTCAGGGACGGCCACGTGCCGGCGCCGGACGAGCTCGCGGAGGTCACCGACTGGATGCAGCGCCATCTCGCCGAGTTCTCGAGGTCGCCGGAGGCGCTCGCCGTCGTCGCCGGGTCGGCCCGTACCAGGAAGACCCGGAACATCGCGAAGAACCGGGCCGACAGCCGCGAGCTCAGAACGGAATGAGCCGGTAGTGGCTGTCCTGGAGAGCGGCTGTCCTGGAGCAACGGAAAAGCGGCACCCGGGGGGAGGAAGGCCCCCCGGGCGCCGCCCCGGTGAAGAGGGTTACTTGACGTTCACGCCGGCCCAGGCCGCGTCCACGCCCTTGTACTCGGCGGAGTCCGCGCCGTACAGGTCCGTCGCGGCCTTCAGCGTGCCCTCGCGGGCCGCCTTGTAGTCCGTGGTGGACGTGAAGTACGTCGTCAGGGCCTTGAACCAGATCTTCTCGGCCTTGTCGCGGCCGATGCCCTCGACCTTGGAGCCGTCGGCGGTCGGGGAGTCGTACTTGACGCCGTTGATCTCCTTCGCGCCGCTGCCCTCGGACAGCAGGTAGAAGAAGTGGTTGGCGATGCCCGAGGAGTAGTGGACGTCGACGTTGCCCGCGTCCTCGCTCCAGCTGTCCAGGGACTGGCCGTCCTTGGAGGGCTTGTCCATGTAGCGCAGCGGGGAGCCGTCGCCGTTGATGTCGATCTTCTCGCCGACGAGGTAGTCGCCGACGTCCTCGGGGTTCTTGGCGTTGAACTCGACGCCCGCCGCGAAGATGTCGGAGGTGGCCTCGTTGAGGCCGCCGGACTCGCCGCTGTACTCCATGTTGCCGGTCGCCGAGGTGACGCCGTGCGACATCTCGTGGGCCGCGACGTCGATCGAGGTGAGCGGCTTCTTGTCGCCCTCGCCGTCGCCGTACGTCATGCAGAAGCAGCTGTCGTCCCAGAAGGCGTTGACGTAGCCGTTGCCGTAGTGGACCCGGGAGGTCGCGCCCTTGCCGTCGCCGTTGATGCCGCTGCGGCCGTGCACGGACTTGTAGTAGTCCCAGGTGAGCTGGGCGCCGTAGGCGGCGTCGACGGCGGCGGTCTGCGCGTCGTCCGGCTTGCCGGTGCCCCACGTGTCGTCGTCGTCCGTGACGAGCTTGCCCTCACCGCTCTGCGAGTGGTTCAGGTCGAACGTCTTGTGGCCGCCGCGCGAGTCGTCGGTCAGCTCGAAGCCGCTGCCGCCCTTCTTCGTGCCGAGTTCGACCTTGCCGCTGTACTGGCTGGTGCCGGTGCCGTTCTCGATGGCCTGGTACTGGTACAGCTTCTTGCCGGTGGCCGCGTCGGTGATGACGTGCAGTCTGCTGGGCGTGCCGTCCTTCTGCACGCCGGTGACGACGGTCTCGTGCGCCAGGACGGGCTTGCCGGAGGCGGCCCAGATCACCTTGCGGGGCGACTGTGCGTCGGCCTTGGCGGTCTTCGCCTTCGCGGCGGTCGACTCGGCGGACTTGGCGACCGAGCCCTTGGCGAGCTTCGCGTCGGTGGTGGCGACCTTCACGGTGGCCTTGGTGGCCTTCGTGACGCCCTTGACCTTGCCGCTCTTGGCGGTGTGCACGACGAGGTCGCCGCCGAGGACGGGCAGTCCGTCGTAGGTGCGCTCGTAGCGGGTGTGCGTGGTGCCGTCCCGGTCCTTGACGACGTCGCGGACGACCAGCTTCTCCTTGGCGCCGAGGCCGATCGCGTCGGCGGTGGCGGCCTTGTCGGCGTTCGCGTCCTGAAGGAGGTCCGCGCGGGCCGTCGCCGAGAGGGCGGCGGGGGCGCCGGAGGGCGCGGCGGGCTGGGCGGAGGCGCCGGTGGTCAGTCCGGCGGTGAGAAGCGCTCCGGCGGCGACAGCGGTCGCGATGGCCAGGGTCGAACGCTTACGGGATATGTGGGGGGTCACGCAGGCTCCTTCTGTGGGGGGCCCAGGTGGCATGGGGGACTACCCGGGCATGAAAGATGCGGTGCGGGTGTGGTTCTTGTTGTGGTGCGAGGGAAGAGTGTCATTCGAGCCAGGTACATGTCAGCCCCTGGCTGGATGTTGGCCGGAAATCGTCCGTTGAGCGATGGTCAACGTACGCAATGCGAACAGGCGGTGAAGTGAGCACGGGGGCAGACAAACGCGCCGCCCCGGGGAGTTGAGTCACCCGGGGCGGCGCCGTGCAGGTCGGCCCTCAGCAGGTCAGGGGCCGGATGGTGCGCATGGATCTACGGGAAGGTGACCTTCCAGCTGTTGATGTAGCCGGTGTCCTGACGGGCCACGTCCTGCACCCGCAGCTTCCAGGTGCCGTTGGCCACCTCGGACGACGCGTTGACCGTATAGGTCTCCTTGACGTTGTCCGCGGAGTCCGAACTGCTGGCCGCCTTCAGGGGGTAGACCGACCCGTCGGGGGCGAGCAGGTCGACCTTCAGGTCACCGCGCCAGGTGTGCACGATGTCCACGCCGACCTTCAGCGCGCTCGGCGCGTTGCCGGTGCGGCCGGTCACGTTGACCGAGGAGGTCACCGCGGCGCCGGCGTCCGGGATGTTGACGTCCGTGGTGTTCTCGAACGAGGTGCCGGGCTGCTCGCCGCCGGGACGGCTGCCCACGTTCACCGCCGCCCAGGCGTTCGCCACGGCCGTGTACTCGGGGCTGGTGGTGCCGTACAGCTCACCGGCCGCCGCGAGCGTCCCGGTGCGGGCCGCCGCGTAGTTGGTGGTCGTGGTGAACTTCGTGGTGAGCGCCTTGAACCAGATCAGCGACGCCTTGTCACGGCCGATGCCCGTGACCGGCAGGCCGTCGGAGGTCGGCGAGTCGTACTGGACGCCGTTGATCTCCTTCGCGCCGCTGCCCTCGCTCAGCAGGTAGTAGAAGTGGTTGGCGACACCCGACGAGTAGTGCACGTCGACGTTGCCGATGCCCGAGTACCACGAGTCCTTGGACGCGCCGTCCTTGCTCGGCTTGTCCATGTACCGCAGCGGGGTGCCGTTGCTGTTGATGTCGATCTTCTCGCCGACGAGGTAGTCGCCCTTGTCCTGCGCGTTGTTGGCGTTGAACTCGACGGCCGCGGCGAAGATGTCGGAGGTGGCCTCGTTCAGGCCGCCGGACTCGCCGCTGTACGTCATGTTGCCGGTCGCGGCGGTGACGCCGTGCGTCATCTCGTGGGCCGCCACGTCGATGGACGTCAGGGGCTTGGCGTTGCCCGAGCCGTCGCCGTACGTCATGCAGAAGCAGGAGTCCTGCCAGAACGCGTTGACGTAGTTGTTGCCGTAGTGGACCCGGGAGTACGCGCCGACGCCGTCACCGCGGATGCCGGTGCGGCCGTGCACGTTCTTGTAGTAGTCCCAGGTGAGCTGGGCGCCGTAGGCGGCGTCGGCGCCCGCGGTCTCCGCGTTGGCGGCCTGGCCGTTGCCCCAGATGTCGTCCGGACCCGAGAAGAGGGTGCCGGTGCCCGAGGTGCCGCGGTTCAGGTTGTACGTCTTGTGGTTGCCGCGGCCCGAGTCGGTCAGGTTGTACGAGGAGCCCGACTGGACGGAGCCGACGGTCACCTGGCCGCTGTACTGCGTGTTGCCCGTGCCGTTCTCGACACCCTGCCACTGGAAGAGCTTCTTGCCGGTGGCGGCGTCCGTGATGACGTGCAGCTCGTTCGGGGTGCCGTCGTGCTGCAGCCCGCCGACCACGGTCTCGTACGCGAGGGTCGGCTTGCCCTCGGCCATCCACACGACCTTGCGCGGCGCCCGGTTCGCGTCGGTCTTCTTGGAGCCCTCGGCCTTCGCGGCGCCGAGCGCCTGCTTCTCGGCCGTCGACGCCTTGATGTCGGCGCTCACGTCGACGCCCTTGAGCTGCGCCTTGGCGGCCTTGGTGACGCCCTCGGTCTGCCCGGACTTCGCGGTGTCGACCACCAGGTCGCCGCCGAGGACGGGCAGGCCGTCGTAGGTGCGCTCGTAGCGGGTGTGGACCGTGCCGTCACGGTCCTTGGCGACGTCGCGGACGACGAGCTTCTCCTTGGCGCCCAGGCCCAGGTCCTTGGCGGTGTCCGCCTTGGTGGCGTTGGCGTCGCGGATGAGCTCCGCGCGCTGGGCGGGGGTGAGCTTGGCGGCCAGGGCGCCGGGGTCGACCTTGCCGAGCTTCTGGGCCTGGGGGGCCGGCGCGGCGGCCGGGTCGGCCGAGGCGGGACCCGCCTGGACGGCTACGGCCAGGAGAGCGGCGACGGCGGAGAGCGCACCGGCGGCGGTCGCACGGGTGCGGACCGAACGAGTGCGGGAGGTGCGTCTGTGGGAGGTGCTTCTCAACACGGACTCCTTCTGCGCGGCCGCGGGTTGCGCGGCCAGAGCTACCGGGCAGCTGGATCGCCGTCCGGGCAGAACAAGGCGGAACGCAGAACTGGGCGGTGCACACAAGGCGTTGCACGGGCATTGCGTGAGAGAAACCGCCGCGTTGTTGAAAGCCGTGCGGCGGTCGAGGGGAAGAGTGGCACCGGAGGACCACTGTTGTCAGGTGCGCATCAGTAGTTGGCCGGATTCAGTCCGTTGGTCGGTGGCGCGCGTTCGGTATGCGGAGTCGGGGCCGGGGGCCTCGGCCGAGGGTGCGCAGGGCCCCGCGCGGGCGGCGGGCGCGGGCCCGGTCCGGTGCCGCGCGGCGGTGCTGTGTCGAGGCTTTCCGCCCCCTTTGCCAGGGGGTTCGCCACTCCGGTACGGCCCGGCGCGCCCACGGGCCGACCGCACGTGAGGACGCCGTACGCCACGCTGTTCGAAAGCGGTACGCGGCACCGTGATCGGCGAGGTGTGGCTGTATTTCGCCGGTGGTCCAGTCCTGTGCGGTGTGGGGTGTGCGGGGATCTCGCGACCGGACGGGGCGGAAAGGAGGAGAAGGAGGCGGGGGTCGTCTCACTCCCGGCCGGTTTTCCGCGCCCGCGGATCGATCCACAACGCCTTGCCAACCGCGCACAGTTCGCCCCGCGCCGTGGCCACCGCCACGCCCATCGTGTGCTTGCGGCCCGCCTGCGCCGTCGGCCAGGCGTACGTGATGTGCTCCTCACCGGTGCGTACGGGACGCAGCAGCGTCGCGGTCAGGGAGGCCGTCACCGCGCCGGGGCGCAGGGAGCCGACGTGGACGCCCGCCCAGGCCGTCGGGCAGTCGAGGGCCGCCCAGAGCACCTCGTCCCGCAACAGGCCCTGCCCGTCGGCGAACGCGGGGTGCGGTGTCCAGGCCGTCGCCACCACGTCACGGCCGGGCACCCGCATGCAGTGCTGGCGCAGCCCCTGGTCCGGCGGCCGTGTCCCGCAGCCGAAGCAGTCGACCGAGGCGCCGTCCTCGGCGAGACCCGTGAGGCCGGCGGCGAGGAAGGCCTCGGTCGCCGCCACGGCCTGCGCGAGGGACGGCACCTTTGGCACGCCGGCCGCGGCCACGGCGGGAGCGGGCGTCGCCGTCGCGAGCACCGTGCCCGCGGAGTCCGTCAACCGGGCGCCCCCGCGCGCGAGTTCGGCCAGGCGGACGGCCGCGTCCACCGGGGTCGGGGCCCGGAAGTCCACCCGTACCGTCCCGGCCCCCGCGCGTGCGGCGAGCAGCCCGGCGACGTATCCGCCGAAGGCCACGCCCGGGTACCCCTGGCAGGACGGCGGGACGGTGAGGATCTCGCCCGCGTCCGCCCCGCCTGCCCGCAGTTCCGTGTCCGTGTCCATGTCCATGTCCATGTCCATGTCCATGTCCATGTTCACGGTCCTGTCCATCGGTAGGGCCGTCTCCCTGTCCGTGCCGCCCATGTCCTCAGCCCACCACACTCTCCCGCCAGGCCCGGTGGAGATCGGCGAAGGAGCCGCTGCCCGCGACGAGTTCGCCGGGGCTGCCGTCCTCGACGATCCGGCCGTGCTCCATGACGAGCACCCGGTCGGCGATCTCCACCGTGGAGAGCCGGTGGGCGATCACCACGGCCGTGCGGCCGCGCAGCACGGTGTGCATGGCGCGCTGCACGGCCCGCTCGCCCGGGATGTCAAGGGAGCTGGTCGCTTCGTCGAGGATCAGCACCGCCGGGTCGGCGAGGAGGGCCCGCGCGAAGGCCACCAGCTGCCGCTGGCCCGCGGAGATCCGGCCGCCGCGCTTGCGCACGTCGGTGTCGTACCCGTCGGGGAGCGCCATGATGAAGTCGTGGGCGCCGATGGCCTCGGCGGCGCGCTCGATCTCCTCGCGGGTCGCGTCGGGCCTGCCGATCGCGATGTTCTCGGCGACGGTCCCGGAGAACAGGAACGCCTCCTGGGTCACCATCACGACCCCGCGCCGCAGTTCGGCCCCCGACAGCTCCCGCAGGTCGACGCCGTCCAGGAGGACACCGCCCTCCGTCGGGTCGTAGAAGCGGGCGAGCAGCTTGGCCAGCGTGGACTTGCCCGCGCCGGTGGAGCCGACGACCGCGACGGTCTGCCCCGCGGGCAGTGTCAGGTCGAAGCGGGGCAGCACCTCGCCGCCGGTGCGGTAGGCGAACCGCACGCCGTCGAACCGCACTTCGCGGCCCGGGTGCTCGGACGCCAGGGCGGGCAGCGGGCGCGCGAGGGACGCGTCGGGCTCGGGCACGGTCGGCGTCTGGGCGAGCAGCCCCGCGACCTTCTCCAGGGACGCGGCCGCCGACTGGTAGGAGTTGAGGAACATGCCGAGCCGGTCGATCGGGTCGTACAGGCGCCGCAGGTACAGCACGGCGGCGGCCAGCACGCCGAGTGCGAGCCCGCCGTCCGCGACCCGGTGCGCGCCCCACAGGACGATGCCCGCGACGGCCGTGTTGGCGACGAGCCGCGAGCCGACCACGTAACGGGCCATCTCCAGCATCGCGGCGCCGTTGGTCCGCTCGTGCCGGCGGTTGAGCACGCCGAACTCCGCGTCGTTGCTCCGCTCCCTGCGGAAGGCCCGCACCGGCCGGATGCCGTTCATGGTCTCCGCGAACTTCACGATGACCGCGGCGATGGCGGTCGAGCGGTCGCGGAACAGAGCGCCCGCGCGCCGCTGGTAGCTGCGTACGAGGAGGTAGAGCGGCACGAACGAGGCCACCGCCACCGCGCCGAGGCTCAGGTCGAGCCAGAGCAGCATCACCGAGATGTAGACGAAGGACAGCAGCACCGTCATGAGCTCCTGGAGCCCCTCGTTGAGCAGTTCGCGCAGCGACTCGACGTCGGTGGTGGAGCGGGAGATGAGCCGTCCCGAGGTGTACCGCTCGTGGAAGTCGACGCTGAGCGCCTGCGCGTGCCGGAAGATGCGGCCGCGCAGATCCAGCAGTACGTCCTGGCTGACGCGGGCGGAGGCGATGATGAACGCGTACTGCAGCGCGCCCGACGCGGCCGCGCAGCACAGGTAGCCCACGCCGACGGCGATCAGCGGGCCGTAGTCGTCGGCGCGCACGGCGGGTACGCCGCTGTCGATGGCGTACGCGACGAGCAGCGGCCCGGCCTGCACGACGGCCTGCTGCACGAGGAGCAGCACGGCGGCGAGCGTGACGCGGCCGCGCAGCGGGGAGAGCAGCGAACGCAGCAGCGCGCGGGTCGCCCCCGGGGCCGTGGGCAGCTCGTCCTTGTCGAAGGGGTCGTCGGGCGCGGCCGGCCCGCCGGGCAGCTCCGGCTCTTCGGATTCGGCGGATTTCTCACGTACGGATGCCGACGAGGTCATCGGGCAGCCTCCTCGGCGGGGTGGCCGGTGGTCGAGTGGGGGGCATCGGGGTGCGGGGCATCGGGGTGCGGATGGCTCCTGCCGGAGCCGGCGTCGGCGTCCTGGCGGCTGCCTTGGGCGTGCTGGTGGCCGCCGGTGGGGCCGGTGACGCGGTCCGAGTCGTCGTCCGCGCGCCTTTCGTCGGTGCCGGTGCCGGTGCTGGTGCGGGAGTCGTTGCCGGAGTCGTTGCCGGAGCCGGAGCCGGAGTCGGAGTCGGAACGTGGGCCGGAGGCCGGGCGGTTGCCGTGGTCCTCGCCCTCCGAGAGACCGTCGTCGGCGTCCCCGTCCGGGCGCACCGCCTCCGCGCCGGACATCAGCCAGGCGTACTCCGCGTTCTCCCGCAGCAGTTCCTGGTGCGTGCCCACCGCGGCGACGCGGCCGCCCGAGAGCAGCGCGACCCGGTCGGCGAGCAGGACCGTCGAGGGGCGGTGGGCGACGATCAGCGCGGTCGTGTCCGCGAGGACCCGGCGCAGCGCGGCCTCCACCAGCGCCTCCGTGTGGACGTCGAGGGCGGACAGCGGGTCGTCCAGGACCAGGAAGCGGGGCCGGCCCACCACCGCGCGGGCCAGGGCGAGGCGTTGGCGCTGGCCGCCCGAGAGGCTCAGGCCCTGCTCGCCGACCTGGGTGCCGGTGCCCTGCGGCAGGGCGTGCGCGAAGTCGGCCTGCGCGACGTCGAGCGCGCGGCGCAGCTCGTCGTCGCCCGCGGTCTCCTCCGCGCCCATCAGGACGTTCTCGCCGACGGTCGCGGAGAACAGCGTCGGCTCCTCGAAGGCGACGGCCACGAGCGTGCGCAGCCGCTCACGGTCCATCGCCGTGATGTCCTCGCCGTCCAGCGTGATGCGGCCGCCGGTCGTCTCGTGCAGCCTCGGCACGAGCGCGGTGAGCGTCGTCTTGCCGCTGCCGGTCGTGCCGACGATCGCCATGGTCTCGCCGTGCCGCACGTGGAGGTCGATCCGGTCGAGGACCGGGGGCGCGTCCGCCGGCGCGTCGGGGTATCTGAACTCCACGCCGTCGAAACGGAGTCCACCGGAACCGTCGAAGCCCTTGCCGGGGGCGGGAACCGAGGCAGAGGCGGAAGCGGACGCAGAGGCAGGCGCAGGCGCAGAGGCGGAGGCCGAGGCGGAGACGGCACCGGAGACCGGGGCAGCGGCGGCCGCGACCGCCCCCTCCTCCGGCTCCGCGTCCATCACCTCGAAGTACCGTTCCGTGGCCGTCGCCGACTCCTGGCTCATCGCGATCAGGAAGCCGATCGACTCCACCGGCCAGCGCAGCGCGAGCGCCGTCGACAGGAAGGCGACGAGGGTGCCCGCCGACAGGCCGCCGTCCGCGACCCGCACCGTGCCGAGCACCAGCGCCGCCCCGATCGCGGCCTCGGGGAGCGCCATGATCACGGCGTAGATCGCGGCGAGGATCCTCGCCTTTACCATCTCGGTGCCGCGCAGCGTGCGTGACAGCTCGCGGAACGCCCGCGCCTGGCTGCGGTGGCGCCCGAACCCCTTGATGATGCGGATGCCGAGCACGCTCTCCTCGACGACGGTCGTCAGGTCACCGACCTGGTCCTGCGCGCGCCGCGCCACGGCGGTGTACCGGCCCTCGTAGTACGCGAGGACGAGCACCATCGGCGCCACGGGCGCCAACAGCACGAGGCCGAGCGTGAAGTCCTGGCCGAGCAGGATGATCACGCCGACCAGGATCGTCGCGCCGTTGACCAGCAGGAACGTCAGCGGGAAGGCGAGGAACATGCGCAGCAGCATCAGATCCGTGGTGCCGCGCGAGAGCAACTGCCCCGATGCCCACCGGTCGTGGAACGCCACCGGGAGCCGCTGCAGGTGGCGGTAGAGGTCCGCCCGCATCGACGCCTCGACGCTCGCGAGGGGCCGGGCGACCAGCCACCGCCGCAGCCCGAAGAGGAGCGCTTCCGCGACGCCGAGCAGAAGCAGCAGCAGCGCCCCCAGCCACACCCCGGTCGGGTCCCGGTCGGCCACCGGACCGTCCACCATCCACTTCAGTACGAGGGGGAACACGAGCCCCGTACAGGAGGCGACGATCGCGACAATTGCCGCGGTGATCAGGCGAGTCCGGACCGGGCGCACGTACGGCCAGAGTCGCAGCAGTGTCCGTACGGTGGACCGATCCTTGGCAGGGGCATCTGATTTCGGCATCAGGAGCGAGCCTACGGATCGCCACTGACAGAGCCCACCGAGTTTTCCGCTCGGCAGAGTGCGGTCGTGGCGCGGTCATGGCGCCCGGACGTCGTCCTGATGGACCTGCGCACGCCCGGCGGCAGCGGCGTCCCCGCGATCTCACCGATCCCCCCGATCCCCCCGATCCCCCCGATCGAGGCGGGCGCGACGGGCTACCTCCTCAAGGACGCCCCGCGCGAGGAACTGTTCACCGCGGTCCGGGCCGCCGCCGAGGGCCGCACAGTCCTGTCGCCCGTCGTCGCCCCCCGGCTCGTCTCACGCGTGCGTGCCCCCGGCAACGAACCGCTGAGCACCCGTGAGAGGGAAGTGCTCGCGCTCGTCGCCGAGGGCACGTGAACCGTGCGATCGCCGTCGGCCTCTTCACCGGCGAGGCCACGGTCACGACGCATCTCACCCACCTCTACGGCAAGTCGGGCGTCAAGGACCGGGCCGCGGCCGTCGCGACGGCGTACAGCCGAGGCATCCTCGGCTGACGTCCTAGGCCTGCTGCCAGAGCGCCGGCACGTTCGGCGGCTCCCAGCCCGGCTGCGCCTGGTGCCCCTGCAGGCACCGGTAGGTCGAGCCGCCGTAGGTGACCGAGTCGCCCGCCGCGTACACCTTGCCCGCGGCCCACGTGCCGCCCGGCTCGGGGTCACCCGGGCCCGGGTCGCCGCCGCCCGTGGTCTTCAGCGTCAGGGCGAACTGCTGGAGCAGCGGGTTGATCGGCTGGTGGAAGGTCGTACCGCCGCTGGAGCAGTCGCCCGAACCGCCCGAGGTGACCCCCTGTGCCTGGCTCCCCGAGATGTAGGAGCCGCCCGAGTCGCCGGGCTCGGCGCAGACCGTCGTCCTGGTCACCCCGCTGATGGTGCCCTCGGGGTAGGTGACGCTGGTGTTGTGCTGCGAGATCGTGCCGCAGTGCCACCCCGTAGTGGAGCCGGAGCGACAGATCGACGCACCCACCGGGGACTGCGTGGAGCCCCCGACGCCGATCCGCTGCCCGCCCTGGCCCTTCACGTACGGGGTGGCGGTCCACTGGGAGTTGGTGGCGACCCAGGCCATGTCCCTGCCGGGGAAGATGGACGCCTGGAACGTGCCCTGGGCCACCTGGTTGTAGCCGCTGGTCGCGGTGCCCGCGCGCCCGCAGTGGCCCGCCGTGGCGAAGCCCTGCTGGGTGCCCTTGGTGATCGGGAAGCCGATGGAGCAGCGGCCGCCCATGTAGTACGCCTCGCCGCCCACGAGGTCGTACAGCGGCCTCGGCCGCTCCGCGCTCTTCCGGACGCGTACGAGGGAGGAGTCCAGGCCCGCCGCGGAGACCAGGGACGCGGCCGCCGCGGTGCGCACGGCCCGCACGACGATCCGGTTGGAGCGCACGTCGACGTACCAGACGGGCGCGTCACGCGTCGCCGTCTTGCGGGCCGCCTTGTCCAGCGCCGCCTTGGCCGCGTCCAGTCGGGTGAGGGAGTGCTCGACGACGTCGGCCCGCGCGCCCCGCGCCTCGATCGCGGGGACGTCGGCGGCGTCGGTGGTGGCGACGGTCAGCTTCGCGGACGTGGTGCCGTGCACCCAGGCACCCGCGAAGTCGCGGCCGAGCGCGTTGCGCAGGGCTCCCGCGACGGCGCCGGCCTCGGCCTCGTTGACCAGACGGGCCTCGGCCTGCGCCGCCGTGAGGCCGAGATCGCGCTGCATGGCCTTCAAGACTCCGGGAGAAGTCTTGTCGACGGCGGCGCTCTCGGCGGGGGAGAGGGACGGGGAGGCGGGATCGGTCTGTGCGGATGCGGCACCGGGCAGTCCGGCGAGGACCAGGGTGCCGGCCGCGGCGACCGCGGCACACGCCGCGGCGAGGCGTCTGTGATGGGTGGGGAGCATACGAGGTCTCCTCGGGCTGCCGGGGACGAGCGGGGATCGCCCATACCGTAGAAGCCTCAACTGCCCGTCAGCAGCTGTCAGTCGACCCCCGTCCCCGGCGTTATGGAACCCGCCGGCCCCGGCGCCGTGGAGCCGCCGCCGAGGTGTCGCGCCGGCGCCGCTCAGGGCGCCGAGAGCCACGCCGTGTAGCTCTCGCTGCGTGTCGCGGCCTCGGCGTGGGCGGCGCGGGCCTGTGCGAAGACGGCGGCCGCGGTGTCGTGGGCGGGCGCCGCCGGATGCCAGCCGAGCAGGTGCCGCCAGTACAGCGGCGCCCCCGCGAGCGGCCGGGTCACCAGGCCGGGCGTCGGCGGGAACGTCGCCCGGCAGAGCCCCACCGCCCGTCCCACCTGCACCAGATGGACGCACGAGGCGACGTCCGTCTCGTACACCCGCGTCGGCGTGAACCCCGCCCGCGCGCAGGCCGCGGAGAAGCAGTCCGCGAAACACCCGTCGCCCGGCACGTCCGTCCACGCCTCGTCCGCGAGGCGCGCCAGGTCGATCTCCTGCGCGTCGGCCAGCGGATGGCCGGTGGGCAGCATCACGAAGACGGGGTCGCGGGCCACCTCACGCCACACGAGCAGCTCGCTCTCCGGCGGCGTGCTCGCCCCGCACGTGCCCACCAGCGCGAAATCGAGGCGCCCCGCCGCCGTGCGCGCGGCGATCTCCCGCTCGGACCAGGAGGTGTGGGTCGTCACGGACACCCCCGGGTACGCGGCGGCGAGCCGGTCCACCAGGGCGCCGAGCAGCGGCCCGTGGATGCCGCCGAGCCGGAACCCCGTACCGCCCTCCCAGGCCTGCGCGAACCGCTGCGCCTCCTCCCGCAGCCCGCTCACCGCCGGCAGTACGACCCTGGCCCGCGCCAGCACGAACTCCCCGAGCGCGGTGGCCCGCACGCCGTGCCGCCCCCGCTCGAACAGCTCGCCGCCCAACGCCCGCTCGATGCGCTTCAACTGCGCGCTGAGCGCGGGCTGAGCGAGCCCGAGCGCGGTGGCGGCCTTGGTCAGGCTGCCCGCGTCGGCGATCGCCCTGATCGTCTTCAGGTGCCGCAACTCCAGGTCCATGAGGTGAGCTTGGGGTCACCCCGGGGCCGGGGCAAGACTCAGGTCCGGACCAGAACTGATCATCCGGGCCCACCGGGTCCCCGGCCGCCGCTCACCCGCAGCAGCAGCACCGACCGGCCCGCCACCGGCACCGCGTCACCCGCCCGGTGCACCGCGCAGGGCGGCCCGCTCTGGTCCTCGAGGGACGTGTCCACCACCACCTCGTAGGCCTCGGCCCACGGCGGGCCCGGCAGCACGAACGCCGTGGCCTCGTCCGCCGCGTGCAGCACCGCGAGGAAGCTGTCGTCGAGGATCGGCGCGCCCCGCTCGTCACGGCCGGGGATGTCGCGTCCCGACAGATACATGCCGAGCGTCGCCGTGGGGGCGTACCAGTCGGCCTCCACCATCTCCACGCCGCTCGCCGTGAACCACGCAAGGTCCCGCAGCCCGTCCGCCGAGTGCGCGCGGCCGGAGAAGAACGCCCGTCTGCGCAGCACCGGGTGACGGTGCCTCAGCTCGATCAGGCGCGCGGTGAGCGCGAACAGCTCCCGCCACCCCGGCTCCTCGCGCAGCCCCCAGTCGACCCAGCTGATCTCGTTGTCCTGACAGTAGGCGTTGTTGGAGCCGCCCTGCGTACGCCCCATCTCGTCGCCCGCGACCAGCATCGGCACCCCGGTGGAGAGCAGCAGCGTCGTCATGAGGTTGCGCAGCTGGCGGCGGCGCAGCGACGCGATGTCCGCGTCGGCCGTCTCGCCCTCGGTGCCGCAGTTCCAGGACCGGTTGTCGTCGGAGCCGTCCCGGTTGCCCTCGCCGTTGTCCTCGTTGTGCTTGCGCTCGTAACTGACCAGGTCCCGCAGCGTGAACCCGTCGTGCGCCGTCACGAAGTTCACCGACGCGTACGGCCTGCGCCCGCCCCACGCGTACAGGTCGCTCGACCCCGAGAGCCGGTACCCCAGATCGCGCACGTCGGGCAGCGCGCCGCGCCAGAAGTCCCGCACCGCACCCCGGTAGCGGTCGTTCCACTCCGTCCACAGCGGCGGGAACGCCCCCACCTGATAGCCCCCGGACCCCACGTCCCACGGCTCGGCGATCAGCTTCACGCGCCGCAGCACCGGGTCCTGCGCGATCACCGCCAGGAACGGCGAGAGCATGTCGACGTCGTGGAAGGAGCGGGCGAGCGCCGCCGCGAGGTCGAAGCGGAAGCCGTCCACGCCCATCTCCGTCACCCAGTACCGCAGGGAGTCCGTGATCAGCCGCAGCACGTGCGGCTGGACCACCTGCAGCGTGTTCCCGCACCCCGTGTAGTCCGCGTACCGCCGCGCGTCGTTCTGCTGCAGCCGGTAGTAGCCGCGGTTGTCGATGCCCTTCAGGGACAGCATCGGGCCGAGCTCACCGGCCTCCGCCGTGTGGTTGTAGACGACGTCGAGGATGACCTCGATGCCGGCCTCGTGCAGCGCCCGCACCATCCGCCGGAACTCGCCGACCTGCTCGCCGCGGGTGCCGGACGCCGCGTACGCCGCGTGCGGGGCGAAGTAGCCGATCGAGTTGTAGCCCCAGTAGTTCTTCAGGCCCCGGCTCAGCAAGTGGTCCTCGTGCGCGAACTGGTGCACCGGCAGCAGCTCGACCGCCGTCACCCCCAGGCGCACGAGGTGGTCGAGCGCGGCCGGGTGCGCGAGGCCCGCGTACGTGCCGCGCAGCCGCTCGGGCACCCCCGGGTGCAGTTTGGTGAAACCCCGCACGTGCAGCTCGTAGATGACCGAGTCCGCCCACGGCGTCTTGGGCCGCCGGTCGTGCGTCCACTCGTCGTCGGGCGCGTCGTCGTGCACGACGACGCCCTTGGGGACGTACGGCGCCGAGTCCCGCTCGTCGCGGACCGTGTCCGCCACGTGCTGCTGGGGCCAGTCGCGCACGTGCCCGTACACCTCGCCCGGCAGCCGGCCGTAGTCGTTGCCCGCACCGGCGTCCACCGCGCGCGCGTACGGATCGAGAAGCAGCTTCGCCGGGTTCCACCGGGCGCCCGTCCAGGGATCCCAGCGGCCGTGCACCCGGTAGCCGTACCGCTGCCCGGGGCGCACACCCGGCACGAAGCCGTGCCAGATCTCGTGCGTCAGCTCGCTCAGCGCGCACCGCGTCTCGACGACCCTGGCGCCCACCGTGTCGAAGAGACACAGCTCCACCGCCTCCGCCCCGCCCGCCCACAGCGCGAAGTTGGTCCCCGCCACGCCGTCGGGCCCCACCCGGAAGCGGGCACCGAGCGGGGTCGGCGTGCCGGGCCACACGGCCCGCGCCGGCGCGGGCCCCGGCGCCGCCCTGCCCTTCCCGTTCACCGTCGGGGCAGGCCGCCGGGCCGTGCCGCTCCCCATCGCCCGCGCCTTTCGCACTGTCCCCTGCTCGGGTGCGCTCGACACCTGTCAGCCTCCCGCGGCTCGGTCGGTCGACGCGCGAAGAAGGGCGTGCGGCATCCCGGCCGCGGCTCCCCCTGCGTCGTCCTCCCCACTGTCCTCCCCACTGTTCTGCCCACCGGGTGCGTCGCACTCACGTTTCCCCGGCAGGGGGACGGTCGTTGGGTCCCACGTGAGACTGGATGCGAGGCGCGCACGGCGCGCAGGGGCCGTGCTGGCCGCGGTAGTGACATGGGCGGGCCTGCTGGCGGGGGTGACGGGCTGCTCCTCCGGGGGGTTCGACGGATTCATGGGGAAGCCGCGCTCGCCCGCGGACGCGATCCGGGTGTCGCCCGCGGACGAGAGCAAGGGGATCAAGGCGGACGAACGCATCGAGGTCAAGGTCCCGGACGGCCGCCTGGAGTCCGTCAAGGTGGTCCGGACGCAGGACGCGCAGGAGTTCGAGGTGCCGGGCCGCATCGACGAGGACGGCATGTCCTGGCGGCCGCTGGACGAGGGACCGCTGGCGCTCGCCGCCGGATACAAGGTCGACGCCGTCGCCCTGGACGGCCACGGCCGCCGCTCGGCCCGGCACACCACCTTCCGCACGTACGTGCCCGACGAACGCTTCATCGGGTACGTGACGCCGGAGAACCGCGCCACGGTCGGCACCGGCATGATCGTCTCCCTGGAGTTCAACCGGGAGATCGAGAACCGGAAGGCCGTCCAGCGCGCCATCCACGTCACCGCGAACCCCTCCGTCGACATCCGCCCGCACTGGTTCGGCAAGAGCCGCGTCGACTTCCGCCCCGAGAAGTACTGGAAGCCCGGCACCAAGGTCACCGTCGGCCTGCGGCTGCGCGACGTCCAGGCCGCCCCCGGCGTCTACGGGCTCCAGGACAAGAGCTTCACCTTCACGGTCGGCCGTAGCCAGGAGTCCCTGGTCGACGCCGAGGCGCACACCATGGAGGTCCGCAGGGACGGCGAGGTGATCTCCACCGTGCCGATCACCGCGGGCGCCCCCAAGACCACCACGTACAACGGGAAGATGGTGGTCACCGAGATGCTGGAGGTGACCCGCATGAACAGCCGCACCGTCGGCTTCGGCGGCGAGTACGACATCCCCGACGTGCCGCACGCCATGCGCCTGACCACCTCGGGCACGTTCCTGCACGGCAACTACTGGTCGCCGGACGCCCCCGGCAACACGAATGTCAGCCATGGCTGCGTGGGCCTGCGCGACGTGAAGGGCGGCAGCTCGCAGACGCCCGCGGGCTGGTTCTTCGACCGGAGCCTGCTCGGGGACGTCGTCGAGGTGATCAACAGCAATGACAAGGAAGTCGCTCCTGACAACGGCCTCGGGGGCTGGAACATGGAGTGGAAGGACTGGCTGAAGAACGGCTGATCCCCCGGTGATCGCCGGGTGATCGCCGGGTGACCGGCTCACGGCCACCAGGTGATCATGGTCTGCCCGCACCCCTGGGCAGTTGGAACGGAACGGTGACATTGGCGGGGGAGTCATCGCCGGGAACCGTGTGGTTATCTATCGCTGGCGCGTGTCTCAAACGCGCAGGTGTACTGGGGTGCGGGCCTGGACCGGGCCGTGCGAGGGGAGACGACATCTTGAACGGGCGACCGATATCGGGGACGTCGGTCGGCGCGCGGCAGCGCGTGCGACGGCGGGGCGCCAGGGGACTGACGGCGGTGGTGTCGGGGGCGACACTGCTGTTCGTCGCGGCATGCGGAGGCGGCTCGGACTCGGGCGGCGAAGGCGACGGCAAGGGCTCGGCGGACAAGAACGCCCCCTCGGCCGCCGTCGTGACGATCGCCCCCAAGGATGGCGCGAAGTCGGTGGCCACCAGCGGCGCCCTCAAGATAGGCGCCGACAAGGGCAAGCTCTCCGAGGTCGAGGTCAAGGACAGCAAGGGAAACGCGATACCGGGCAAGATAACCGGGGGCGGCACCAGTTGGACGCCCGCCCACCACCTCGCGGCCGCCACGCGGTACAAGGTCCACGCCGTGGCCAAGGACTCCGACGGCCGCTCCTCCGCCAAGGACACCGCCTTCACGACGCTGACCCCGCAGAACACCTTCGTCGGCCAGTTCACGCCGGAGGACGGCTCGAAGGTCGGCGTCGGGATGCCGTTCTCGGTGAACTTCACGCGCGGCATCACCGACCCGGAGGCCGTCGAGAAGGCCATCGAGATCAAGACCGAGCCGTCCGTGCCGGTCGAGGGCCACTGGTTCGGCAACGACCGCCTGGACTTCCGCCCGGAGAAGTACTGGAAGGCCGGCACGAAGGTCACCGTCAAGCTCAACCTCGACGGCGTCGAGGGCCGCCCGGGCGTCTACGGCAAGCAGTCCAAGACCCTGGACTTCACCATCGGCCGCAGCCAGGTCTCCACCGTCGACGCCAAGACGCACCAGATGAAGGTCGTCCGCGACGGCAAGCAGATCAAGAAGATCCCGATCACCGCGGGTGCCCCCGGCACCACCACGTACAACGGCGAGATGGTCATCAGCGAGAAGCTGCAGGTGACCCGGATGAACGGCGAGACCGTCGGCTTCGGCGGCGAGTACGACATCAAGGACGTCCCGCACGCCATGCGCCTGTCCACCTCCGGCACGTTCATCCACGGCAACTACTGGTCGGGCGGCGCCTTCGGCAACACCAACGCGAGCCACGGCTGCATAGGCCTGAGCGACGTGCGCGGCGGCTACAGCAAGAAGACGCCCGCCGGCTGGTTCTTCGAGAACTCGATGATCGGCGACCTGGTCGTCGTGGAGAACTCGGCCGACAAGACGATCCAGCCCGAGAACGGCTACAACGGCTGGAACATGTCCTGGGAGAAGTGGAAGGCGTAGCCGGCCTCCCCGTCCCGCGAAGGCCCGGTGCACTGTGACCAAGTGCACCGGGCCTTCCGCGTTAACCCCCGCTAACGTGCCTGTCATGACTGCACACCTCGAAGTCGCCGAAGGCGTCGGCACGATCCGGCTCGACCGTCCCCCGATGAACGCCCTGGACATCGCCACCCAGGACCGCCTCAAGGAGCTCGCCGAGGAGGCGGCGCGGCGCGACGACGTACGCGCCGTCGTGATCTACGGCGGCGAGAAGGTGTTCGCCGCGGGTGCGGACATCAAGGAGATGCAGGCCATGGACCACGCGGCCATGGTCGTGCGCTCCGGGGCCCTCCAGGAGTCCTTCACCGCCGTGGCCCGTATCCCCAAGCCGGTCGTGGCGGCCGTCAACGGCTACGCGCTGGGCGGCGGTTGCGAACTGGCGCTCTGCGCCGACTTCCGCATCGCCGCGGACAACGCCAAGCTCGGCCAGCCGGAGATCCTGCTCGGTGTCATCCCCGGCGCGGGGGGCACTCAGCGCCTGGCGCGTCTGATCGGCCCGTCCAAGGCCAAGGACCTCATCTTCACCGGCCGTCACGTGAAGGCCGACGAGGCGCTGACCATCGGCCTGGTGGACCGGGTCGTGCCCGCCGCCGAGGTGTACGAGCAGGCGCATGCCTGGGCCGCCCGTCTCGCGCAGGGCCCGGCCATCGCGCTGCGCGCCGCCAAGGAGTCCATCGACGCGGGTCTGCAGACCGACATCGACACGGGGCTCGCCATCGAACGCACGTGGTTCGCGGGCCTGTTCGCCACCGAGGACCGTGAGCGGGGCATGCGGAGCTTCGTCGAAGAGGGTCCCGGCAAGGCCAAGTTCCTCTGAACTGGCCCTTGCGAGCCATCAGTTGAATGCACGTCAGTCTGTGCTTACCCCGTAGGGGCGCATTATGGCTGGCTTAACAGAACCTTAAGCCCGACGGTCCCGGCGCGGTGTGTGATCACTCGTGAGCGGGTAGTCATCGCAGGTCATGGTCGTTTCCGACGCTGTTGTCTGCCAATGGCATATGCCAGTCAAGCCCCCCGGAATGGATGGTTCCGGGGGGCTTATTCCGCCGGAACGGCCACGGAGTCCGCTCCGGGCGGCCATGATGGTGGCATGGCGGGGCTGGAGGGTTATGAACGGCCGCGGCGGCAGGGTGGCGCGACCGCCGCCCGCTGGTCGCCGGCGGTCGAGGACGAACACGCGCTCAAGGCGCTGGAGTTGTTCGGCAATCCCACGGACGCGGAGGTGCCGCTGCCCTCGCGCCCGGAGTCCGCGGCCATCGCGCGCCGCCTCGCCCAGGTCGTGGTCCTGCGTCACTGGGGACTCTCCCCGAAACTCACCGAGGACGTCGTCCTCCTCGTCTCCGAACTCGTCGGGAACGCCGTGCGGCACACCGGCGCCCGCATCTTCGGGCTGCGCATGCAGCGGCGGCGCGGCTGGATCCGCGTCGAGGTCCGTGACCCCTCGCGAGGGCTGCCCTGCCTGATGCCGGTTCACGAGATGGACCTGAGCGGTCGCGGCCTGTTCCTCGTCGACAAGCTCTCCGACCGGTGGGGCGTGGACCTGCTGCCGCGCGGCAAGACGACGTGGTTCGAGATGCGGGTCGCCGACCGCTGAGGCCCGGACGCGCGAAAGCCCCCGACGGCCGTCGTCCGGCTCGATGGGGGCTTTCGCGGAGCGCCGTGGAGCTATGGGGTGTGATCCACGGCGGCTGACGACCTGGGCCCGGGTCAATGGGGGTCGTGCCCCCGACTATGGCAGACGGGCGTCAGTGAGCCAAAAGTCCCTATCGGTGCATAGTGGGGCAATGCGTGACAGTTTAGAGGTGAATCCTTGGTGAGATGGGACACCTGCCTGGTAAACGCTGGTTAAGCGGAGGCTGTGACAGGCGATAAGCAAGGCTTGGGGGAGTGGTGTCGGACCCCGGGTCTCCGACCCGCAAGAGTCCTGAAGCGGGCAATAAGCCTCTTTTGCATTGTTTTCCCATTAAATGGTCGGGTGATCGAGACCGACCGCCGTAGAGCCCTGCGCGCGGGCGCCGGCCTGGTCGCCGCGGGCGCGCTCACCGCCGGGTGCGCCACGACCGGCCCCGCCCGCGCCCGCCCGCCTGCCTCCGGCTCCCCCGCCCCGCCCCACGCCAAAGCCCCCGCAGCGGCGGCCGCCCCCGCGCCCCGCCGCTTCCCCGGCCTGCCCGCCCAGATCACCCACGGCCCCCGCACCCGCCCTCAGGTCGCGCTCACCTTCCACGGCCAGGGCGACCCGGCCATCGCGAAGGCGCTGCTCGCCCAGGCGGAGAAGGCCGGCGCCAAGGTGACCGTGCTCGCCGTCGGCGGCTGGCTGGAGGAGCACCCCGACATGGCGCGCCGCATCCTGGACGGCGGCCACGACCTGGGCAACCACACCCACCACCACCTCGGCATCAACGAGATGTCCGAGGCCGACGCCTACGCCGAGATCACCGGGTGCGCCGACCGGCTGCGCCGCCTCACCGGCTCCATCGGCACCTGGTTCCGCCCCTCGCGGACCCCGACGGCGACCCCCCTCGTCGAGCGCCTCGCCCGCCGCGCGGGCTACCCGCACGTCCTCTCGTACGACGTCGACTCCCTCGACTTCACCTCGCCGGGCGCCCGGGCCGTCACCCGCACCGTCGCCGGCGAGATCCGCGAGGGCTCCGTCGTGAGCCTGCACTTCGGGTACGCGGACACGGTCGCCGCGCTCCCCGCCGTCCTGGAAGAACTGGAACGCCGCGGCCTGCGCGCGGTCACGACCACGGAGCTGCTGAGCTGATGTCCCAGAAACCGAACGCGAACCGCACCGAGGGCGCGGCCGGTGCGGCCTCGGGTGCGCACCCCACACCGGTCGCCGCCGTCGCATCCCGTCCGGCCTCCCGGCCGGGCCTCGCCAAACGCACCGCGGCGGTCCTCGCCGTCGGCGCCGCGCTCGCCGTCCTCGCGGGCTGCGCGGGCGAGAACAGGCACGCCGACGAAGCGCTCGGCACCGAAGGCATCCGCAAGCCCGCCAAGCCCGAGGCCGCGCCCGGCCTGCCCGGCATGCCGCCCGTCCTGGACCCCAAGGACGCCTACGCCGCCGACCGGCCCAACGCGCTGCAGCCCGTGGCCAAGAAGTTCCTGCCGCGCATCTACGTCCCGAACACCGAGTCCGACACGGTCTCGGTCATCGACCCCCGGACGTTCAAGGTCGTCGAGACCATCCCGGTCGGCGACCAGCCCCAGCACGTCGTCCCGTCCTGGGACATGAAGACGCTCTGGGTCAACAACGACCTCGGGGACAGCCTCACCGCCGTCGACCCCGTCACCGGCAAGGCGGGACGCACGGTCGAGGTCTCCGACCCGTACAACCTCTACTTCACGCCGAACGGCAAGCACGCCATCGTCATGGCCTCCATGGACCGTGAGCTCGTCTTCCGCGACCCGAAGACCATGAACCGCGTCAAGACCGTCCCCGTCACCTGCGCGGGCGTCAACCACGCCGACTTCTCCATGGACGGCCGCTACTTCATCGTGTCCTGCGAGTTCTCCGGTGAGCTCCTCAAGGTCGACACGGAGAAGATGGAGGTCGTCGGCCAGCAGAAGATCCCCTTCCAGGGAGCCATGCCGCAGGACGTGAAGATGTCCCCGGACGGCAAGACCTTCTACATCGCCGACATGATGGCGCACGGCATGTGGGTCCTGGACGGCGACAAGTTCACCACGCCGAAGCTGCTGCCCACCGGCAAGGGCTGCCACGGGCTCTACGTCAGCCGCGACTCCAAGGAGATGTACATCTCCAACCGGGGCGAGGGCACCATCTCCGTCTTCGACTTCCCGAAGAACAGGCTGACCAAGAAGTGGAAGCTCCCGCAGGGCGGCAGCCCCGACATGGGAGGCGTCTCGGCGGACGGCAACACGCTGTGGCTGTCGGGGCGTTACGACTCCGAGGTGTACGCGATCGACACCCGCACTGGTGTCCAGCTGGCCCGCATCCCGGTCGGCAAGGGCCCGCACGGCCTCGCGGTCTACCCGCAGCCGGGCCGCTACTCGCTGGGGCACACGGGAATCTTCCGTTGAACGATGGATGGTTGACGGTTGGCCCTTGCTGACACCGGGCACGAAAAGGGCAGTTCAGGAACCTGACCCACAGGACTGAATCCCCCCACTCCTGGAGGCGCCCGTGATCCGTGGCATCGATGTCAGCTCGCACCAGTCGACGTTCGACACGGACGGCCTCTCCTTCGTCTTCATCAAGGCGACGGAGGGCCGTTCCTACATCAACCCGAAACTGTCCGCCCAGACCAAACTGGCCCGCGACGGCGGCTGCGTGGTCGGCTACTACCACTTCCTGTGGCCGGGCAACATCACGGCCCAGGCGGAGTACTTCGTGAGCAAGGCGCCCGAGAAGGCGGGGGATCTGCTGGCGTTGGACTGGGAGTGGACGGGGGACCACACGGCCGCGTCGAACGCGGAGAAGGACCGCTTCATCCGCGAGGTGAAGCGGTTGCGCCCCTCACACCGGGTCCTGCTCTACACGAACCGCGATTTCTGGCTGAACCGCGACACCACGTCCTACGCGGGCGACGGACTGTGGATCGCCGACTACGTGAGCGCGGGCAAGCCCCGCATACAGGCGAAGTGGAAGATCCACCAGTACACGTCGACCCCCCTGGACAAGAACGTGGCCGACTTCGCGAGCAAGGCGTCTTTGCGGGAGTGGGCCACGCCCTAGGGTCCGGCGGTGCGGTGCGTCGTCAGGCGCGCCACTCCGCCGTGCGCTCGGGGGAGGCCGCGTCCAGGGCCTTGCGGATCTCGGCCGCGTCGCCGGCGTTGCCGTACACGGGGGTTCCGGGCTGCTGGCGCCAGGAGTCGTCCTGACCGCCGTTGTCGACGGTGTCGAAGCCGAGTTCGTCGATGAGGTCGCGCACGACCTTCTTGGCGGCCTCGTCGTCGCCGGAGACGGGGAGGGCGACGCGGCCCGGGGTGCCCTTGGGTCGCGGCTTGTCGAGGATGTCCTGGGCGTAGGTGCCGTTGAAGGCCTTGATGACGGGGTGGCCGATCTGCCGCTCGGTCCAGCGGCTCTCGGTGAGGCCCTCCTCGATCTCGGTGATCTTCCCGTCGCGCTGCTGCGGGTAGTAGTTGCCGGTGTCGAGGACGGCTACGCCGTCGGCCGCGCCGTCGAGGAAGCCCGCGGGCAGGCCGGGTACGGCCTTGAGGGGGATCGTCACGACGACGACCTGCGCGCCGCGCGCGGCTTCCTCGACCGGGACGGGCGTCGCGCCGGTCTCCTCGGCGAGGGCGGTCAGGGTGTGCGGTCCGCGCGAGTTCGCGACGGAGACGTCGTGGCCGAGGGTGGTGAGGCGGCGGGTGAGGTTGCCGCCGATGTTGCCCGCGCCGATGATGCCGATCTTCATGACTGCCCTTCCGGTGGTCCGCTGTCGTAACGGAGGTAACCTCCGGATCGGTGGGGGTATTCCGGGTGCGGGGTGTCGGGTGCGGGGTGCGGGGTGAGGGGTGTCATTCCGTCCTGTCCGCGCCGGGCCTCCCCGCTCGTCCTTGCCGTCCACCCGGCCATCCCGGCCGCGAAGGCCGGACGGTCGCCGTCATGGCCGTAGGCGTTGCACGGTCGCGGTCCCGCCCGTGAGGTCCGCGGTCAGGTGCGCTTGTCGCCCTTGGGTACCAACAGCCGCAAGGTCGAACGGAGTTCGGCTTGCGCCACTCGCGCCGCCTCCTCCGAGTCCCTGGCCTCGACGGCGCGCACGAGGTCCGCGTGAGCGGCGTCGCCGTGGTTCGCCTCCTCTGCGCGTACGTCGGTGAGTTCGAGGAGGTCGATCAGGCCCTCCCGCAGGACGGGAGCGAACTCCGCGAAGAGATCGGTGAGCACGGGATTGTGGGCCGCGGCCACGACCGCCGCGTGCAGCGCGATGTCCGCGTCGACGAACGCCGCGTCGCCTTGCGCCGCCGCGGCCCTGCGCCCCTCGACCGCGGCCCGCATCGCCGCGATGTCCTCGTCGGTACGGCGCCGCGCGGCGAGCCCCGCGGCCTGCACCTCGACGAGCATCCGTACCTCGTACACGTCGGCGACCGCCGCGCGCCGCAGCCGGGTCGGCCAGTCCGTGACGGCCTCCGTCGCGATGACGAAGACGCCGGAACCCTGGCGCGCCTGCACCAGCCCCGCGCCCGCCAGCGCGCGCAGCGCCTCCCGAAGCGTGGAGCGGCCGACGCCCAGTTCCTTCGCGAGCGTCGTCTCGCCGGGCAACTTGGTGCCGACGGGCCAGGCGCCACCGACGATCTGCTCGCGCAGGCGCTCGGCGGCCTGTTCGACGAGGGGACTGGGGCGTACGGAGCCGAGCGGCATCGGGGGCGGCCTTTCGTCGTGGTGCGGGGGAGGGCTTGTCTGAGGAGTGCTCATCCGAGGAGTACGTGCCTGAGGAGTACGTGTCTAAGGAGTGCGTGCCTGAGGAGTGCGTGCCTGAGGAGTGCGTGCCTGAGGAGTGCGTGCCTGAGGAGTGCGTGTCCGAGGAGTGCATGTCTGAGGAGTGCATGTCTGAGGAGTACTTGTCTGAGGACCTGAGGTGTGGCTAGTGTAGTCCCATGATCTTCTGCGGTCTCCTCCTTCTCGGCTGCCGCGGCGGGGCCTGAATCGACCGGCACCCCGCCGCGGGTGCCGTGCTGCCGGTCTTCCGACCGAGCTCAGGAGCAGACTCCCATGACCTCCGCGCCTCCTGCCGCAGGCATCCCCACCCCCTCTCCCGCGTCCCCCACGTACCCCTGGAACCCCCAGCGGCCAGGTCCCATGCCGCACCACCGCTACCGGCCCTACCAGGACCGGGTCGATGTCCCCGTGTTGGAGCGGAGTTGGCCCGGTGCGCGCATCGAGCGGGCGCCGCTGTGGGTGCCCGTCGATCTGCGGGACGGGAATCAGGCCCTCGCCGAGCCCATGGACACCGGGCGCAAGCGGCGGTTCTTCGATCTGCTGGTCTCGATGGGGTTCAAGGAGATCGAGGTCGGCTATCCGTCGGCGAGCCGGACGGACTTCGACTTCGTGCGGTACCTGGCCGAGCGCGCCGCGCGGGGTGAGCTGCCCGACGATGTGAGTGTCGTCGTGTTCACGCCCGCCAAGACCGAGCTGATCGACCGCACCTTCGCGTCGATCGACGGGCTGCCGCGTGCCGTCGTGCACCTCTACATCCCCACCTCGCCCACCTGGCGCGACGTCGTCCTCGGGCGCTTGCGGGCCGAGGTGTACGGCGTGGTCCAGGAGGCCGCGGCACACATGGCGCGGCTGGCCGACGCGCGGCCGGGCGCCGACATCCGCTTCCAGTTCGCGCCGGAGACCTTCAACCTGACCGAGCCCGACTACGTCCTGGAGGTCTGCGACGGCCTCACCGAGCTGTGGGACGCGAGCCCCGACCGCCCCGTCACGCACAACCTGCCGGCGACCGTCGAGATCGCGACGCCGAACGTGTACGCCGACCAGATCGAGTACCTGCACCGGCACCTGGCGCGCCGTGACTCCGTCATCCTCTCCGTCCACCCCCACAACGACCGCGGAACCGGCGTGGCCTGCGCCGAGCTCGCCGTCCTGGCGGGCGCCCAGCGCGTCGAGGGCTGCCTGTTCGGCAACGGCGAGCGGACGGGCAACGTCGACCTGGTGACGCTGGCCCTGAACCTGTACGCGCAGGGCGTCGACCCCATGGTCGACTTCTCCGACATCGACGCCGTGCGCGAGGTCGTCGAGCACTGCAACCGGCTGCCCGTGCACCCCCGCCACCCCTACGCCGGCGACCTGGTGCACACCGCGTTCTCCGGCACCCACCAGGACGCCATCAGCAAGGGCTTCGCCCACCACGCCCGGCGCGCGGCGGAGTTGGGGGTGCCGGAGCGCGAGGCGCCCTGGGACGTGCCGTACCTGCCGGTCGACCCGGCGGACATCGGCCGCTCCTACGAGGCCGTCATCCGCGTCAACTCCCAGTCGGGCAAGGGCGGCATGGCGTATCTGCTGCAGACCCGGCACGGCCTCGACCTGCCGCAGGCGATGCGCCCCGACTTCTCGCGCGTGGTGCAGGAGGCCACCGACGACAGCGGGCAGGAGGCGACGGCGAAGGAGCTGTACGAACTGTTCCGGGCGACATACGTCGTGCCCGGTGCCGACGGCCACGTGGCGCTGAGCTCCTGGACCACCGACCGTGCCCCGGACGGCGCCCACCGATTCGTCTGCACGCTCCAAGTGGGCGACAGGGCGGGGGACTTCGAGGGAGCGGGCAACGGTCCGCTGTCCGCCTTCGCCGACGCGCTCGCCGCCGCCGGGATCACCGTCGACATCCTCGACTACGCCGAGCACGCGATCGGCGAGGGCGGCGGCAGCGAGGCCGTCGCGTACGCGAGATGCCGGGTCGGTGGCGTCGGCATGGAGGGAGCGGGTGGCGTCGGTGGCGTCGACTGCTGGGGTGCCGGACTGGACACCTCGGTCCTGACCGCATCCGTGCAGGCCGTGCTCGCCGCCGTGAACCGCGCGGGGATCACCCGGTGATGCCGCCCCCGTCCTCGCCCCCGTCTCCGCGCCCCTTCCCGTCCTCGCCCCCGTCTCCGCGCCCCTTCCCGTCCTCGCCCTCGCCCCCGTCCTCGTCCTCGTCCTCGTCCGTGGGTGGTCCCGCCGCCCCCGTCCTGCACGCCGAAGGCGTCACCGTCGTCCGCGACGGGCGCGCGCTCCTCGAGGACGTCACCCTCGCCGTCCGCCCTGGCGAGCACTGGGCGCTGCTCGGCGCCAACGGTGCGGGCAAGTCGACCCTGCTCAGCCTCTGCGGCGCCGTCACCCACCCCACGTACGGCACGGTCGAGGTGCTGGGCCGCCGGCTCGGCGGGGTCGACCTGCGCGAGCTGCGGGCGTACGTCGGACATGTGAACCCGCGCCATCCGCTGCGCTCGCCGCTGCCGGTCCGTGACGTCGTCCTCACCGGGCTCACCAACAGCGTCGAGCCGGTGCCGCGCCGGCACTCCACGCCCGAGCAGGAGGCTCGGGCCGACCGGCTCATCTCCCTGTTGGGCCTCGCGCACCGCGCCGACGCGCGCTGGCCCACGCTCTCCCAGGGGGAGCGCGGGCGCACGCTGATCGCGCGGTCCCTGATGCCGAGCCCGCGCCTGGTCCTGCTCGACGAGCCGGCCACCGGACTCGACCTCGCCGGGCGCGAACGCCTCCTCGACAGCCTGGATGCCCTGCGCGAGGCGCACCCGGAGCTCGCCACGGTCCTGGTCACGCACCACTTGGAGGAGTTGCCCGCCGGTACCACGCACGCGCTGCTCCTGCGCGAGGGGCGCGTGCTCGCCTCCGGCGCCGTCGACGACGTACTGACCAGCGACTGGATCGGCAAGTGCTTCGAGCACCCCGTGCACCTGGAGCGCAGGGACGGCAGGTGGGGCGCCCGCACACGGCGCTGAGCCGCCATGGACGCATCAGACCTGCGGACGACCGCGTGCGGACGAAGGCGTGCGGACGAAGGCAGGCGTGCGGGCGAAGGGGGAGGGTGAAGGCATGAGAGGGGCCCGGCGCGGGTGACGCGCCGGGCCCCTGACTCGTCCGCCGACTACTTGTTCAGGCTCGCCCAGAACTCGTCGAAGGAGAGACGCTTGTCCGCGTTGGTGTCCTTCGTGCCGATCACGGCCTCGGCCACCGCCTCGGTCTGGTAGAAGTCGCCCATCTTCGCCATGGCGCTCCTCCACTCGGCCGCCGTGATGAAGCCGTCGCCGTCCGCGTCGAACTGGTCGAACGTCTTACGCGCTTCCTCGATGTCCGCCACCGGATCCACCCCTTCTTGGTGCACTACTGACGGGGGTCAGGGTAGCGGCCGCCCGCAGGGCGGATGACAACGCGTGCGCCCATGGCCAGCGATGATCCACCGGGCCGTATCCGAAACGAGACCTTCGTCCATTTCTTGTTCACGAACTGAGATCAGGGCTCGCGCCCCGCGCGCGACCGGTGCGGTACAACGTGAACGAGGGGGCCGTGTGCCGCCGTGAGGGGAACGTGGTGGAGATGTTCGTAGGCGCGGCGGGGAACGCGCGGCGGGCGCCGTTCGTGGGCAGGGCCGCTGAACTCGGCGGCCTGGAGGCGCTGCTGGGGGGAATGGGGAGTGGCGTCGGCGCCGGCGTCGTCGACGTGGTCGGGGATCCGGGGATCGGCAAGAGCAGGCTGCTGATCGAGTTCGCGGCGCGGGCGCGGGCGCGTGGCGTGACCGTGTTGCGGGGGCGGGCGTCGGAGCGCGTGCGGGGGCGTGCGCTGCGGCCGTTCACCGATGCGTTCGCCGAGCTCGACCCGCGGGCCCGGCGGGCATTCCCCTCCCTGGAGGAGCTGCCCGCGGCCGTACGCGGCGACGGGAGCCTCGACACCGGCGGGGACCTCTTCGGCCTGTGCAGGGACACCGCCGCGGCCCTCGGCGGCCTCACCGGATCCGGGCTCGTCGTCGTCCTCGACGACCTGCACTGGGCCGACGACGCGTCCGTCGAACTCCTCGACCACCTGGTGCGCCACCCCGTCCGCGCCCCCTTCCTGCTGGCCGTGGCCCGGCGCGAGCGGCAGTCCCCGGCCGCGCTCGGCGCCGCGCTCGCCCGCGGACTCGACACCGGAGCCGTGCTGCGCTGCGCCCTCGGCCCGCTCGGCGGAGCGGAGCTGACCGAGGGGCTCGGCGCCGGACTGCCGCGCGAGCGGGCCGAGGAGATGTACGCGGCGAGCGAGGGCAGCCCCCGGTACTTCCTCTCCCTCCTCCACGGGTGTCCCGCGGCGCCCCTCGACGAACTGGCCGCCCTGACCCCGTCCGAGCGCACCGCCGTCGAGGCCGCCGCGGTGCTCGGCGCGTACGCGAACACCGACCTGATCGGCGCCGTCACCGGCCTGGAGCGGCGCGAACTCGTCACGGCCTTGCGGACGTTGATACGTCGGGACCTGCTGAGGTCCGACCTGGAAGGTGGCCGTCTCGCACCCCGGCACCCCCTCCTGGGAGCCCGGATGAGCGAGGCCGTCGACCCGTGGCGACGCCAGGAGCTGCACCGTGCCGCCGCCGCCGAACTCACCCGCACCGGCGCCCCCCTCGCCGACCGCGCCCACCACGTGGAGAAGTCCCTCACCCGCTGGGACCCCAAGGCCGCCGCGGTCCTGACGGAAGCCGCCGCGCAGGCCGTCGCCACCGCCCCCGCGGAGTGCGCCCGGCTCCTCGCCGTAGTCCTGCGCGTACTCCCCGACTGCCCGGAACACCGGGACACCCGACGCGAGTTGACACTCCGGCGCGCCACCGCGCTCGGCATGACCGGCGCCGTGAAGGAGAGCAGGGACCTGCTCCACCAGCTGATCGGGATGAGCCGCACCGGGTCTCCCGACCCGGCGGCCGGGGACGCGCTGCGGACGGCCGCCGTCGTGCAGTGCGCGTTCATGGAACGCCACCTGGGACGGTACGCGGCGGCCGGTGCCCTGCTCCGCCGCGAACTCGACCGGCGTCCCGGACCCCCGCCCGCCCAGCGCGCGGGACTCGTCGCCGAATGGGCCAACCACGCGCTGTTCGCCACCCGTTTCCCCGAGGCGCGCGACGAGCTCGCGCGGACCCTGGCCGACGCACGGGCACGCGGCGACGAACTCGGCGCGGTGGAGATCCTGACCCTGGCCGCGATGGGGGAGGCGTACGAGGGGAACACCGCGGCGGCCCGAGGGCACGTCGCCGAGGCGACCGCACTCGCCGACGTCTCCACCGACGCCGACCTCGCCGGGCAGTGCGAATCCCTGGTGCGCCTGGCGTGGAGCGAGGTGTTCCTCGACGAGTGCGCCGCCGCGCTGCGCCACGTCGAACGCGGCGCCGACATCGCCCGGCGCACCGGCCGCCCCTTCGCCCTGTCGCAGCTCCTGCTCTGCGGCGCCTACGCCCTCCTCACGACCGGCCGCGTCACCGAGGCCCTGCGATCCGCCGACGAGTCCGTGGCCCTCGCGCGGACCCTCGGCGGCGGCGAACTGCTCGGCTTCAGCCGCGCGGTCCGCGCCCTGGTCCTGATGCAGGCACGCCCGGCGGGCGACCCCGACGTGCTGACCGCGGCGGAGGAGGCGGCCGCCACCGTCGGCGCGGTGGGCGGCTGGTGGGCGACGCTCTCGCGGTGCCTGCTCGGGTACGCGGCGCTGGGCGCAGGCGACCCCTATCGGGCGCGGGACGTCCTGCTGGACGCGGGAGGCGGCCGCGACCTGCGCCACGTACAGCCGTCCGTGCGCCCCAACTTCCTTGAAATACTCGTCACTTCGGCGCTGGCCACCGGAGACGTCGAGGACGCCGGGCACTGGGCGGACCGCGCGCTCCAAGAGGCGGACCGCCTCGGCCTGCCCGTCCAGCGGAGCGCCGCCCTGCGCTGCGCCGGACTCCTCGCGGCGCGACGGGGCGAACCGGCGGCGGCGGCACGGGCGTTCACCGAGGCGGCGCGGGAGAGCGCGCGGGCCGGCGCCGGGCTGAGGGAGGCCCAGAGCCTGCTGCTCGGCGCGCCCTTCGTGGCCGCGACCGGGGACGCGGCCGGGGCGGCGGCGATGGACCGCCGGGGCCGGCGGCTCGCCCACGAGGGCGGGGCCCGGCTGCTGCTCGACATGGCGGCGCGGGCGGGGTGGGCGGAGCGGGCACCGGGGCGCGACGGCTCCTGGGCCGGGGCGACGGCGGCGCCGAGTCCGGCGCACGCGCCCGCCCCGGCTTCCCCGACCGTCCCGGCCAACTGGCCCCTCCCGCAGCGGGCGGGCCGGTGCGCGCCGGTCGCCCCGCAGGCCGACTCCCCGGACGCGGACGCGGATCAGGGGCAGGGCCAGGGGTGGTCGCGGGTGCGGGCCGCGCGGCCCGGGGCGCCCCGGACGGACGCGTACGCCCCGCACCCGGGCGCGAGCGGTTCCCCGCGGGCCGATCCGTTCGCGGCGCTCACCCCGCGCGAGCGCGAGATCTCCGCGCTGGTCGCCGAGGGCCTCACCAACCAGGCCGTCGCAGCCCGGCTCTGCCTCAGCACGCGCACGGTCGAGAGCCACGTCGCCCGCATCTACCGCAAGGCGGGCGTGGCCTCGCGGGCCGCCCTGGCCTCGCTGGTGGCGCGCGGTGCGGGTGGGCACGCCCAGTCCTCGCGCGGCTAGCGGGCGGGTGACGGGTCACCCGCGCGGGCGCGGCCTCCCGCGGCGGCCCCGCTCACGTCTGCCGCCCGTCACCCGCCGCCCGTCACTCGTCACCCGTGACTCCTCACCCGTGACTCCTCACCCGTCACCCGCCCCGGCCAGGAGGTCGCACTCCTCGGCGAGGGTGGCCAGGGCGCCGTCGGGGTCGGGGCGTTCGCGGACCGCCGTTCCCACGCGCCGCGCACGCTCCGCCGCCGCGCCGCGCCGGCCAAGGATGAACTCAAGTCGTGCGGCGAGGAGTTCGGTGGGGTGGAGGTCGGCGAGGCCCGGTCCGCCGCAGGTGCGCAGGGCCTCGATCGACCGCTCCGCGTGCCCGAGCGCGGTCTCGAAGGCGCTTACGTTGGCGGCGTACCGCTCGGGCGCGTCCTGCTCGGCGAACGGGGGACCCTCCGCGTGCTCCAGCGCGAGACGGCCCAACTGGGAGTGGGTGCGGCCGAGTTCGACGAGGAGCTCGGTGCGTTCCGGGTCCTGCTCCGCCTCCTGGGCGCAGCGCCGGTTGGTGTCGAGGGCCTCGGCCATGACCGCCTCGGCCGCCGCGGGGCCCTGCGCGGCCAGTGTCTCCCAGGCGCGGGCCCGCAGCGCGCGCACCAGGGCGCCGTGCTCGCCCAGGGCGCGCCACAGCTCCTCGGCCCGCCCGTAGGCCCGCCCCGCCTCCGCCCGCAGCCCGGCGAGGCCCAGGGCCTGGGCGGCCTGCTGGGTGAGGGCCGCCTCGTGGTGCCCGTCGGAACCGTCGCGGGCGATGTCGGCGGCGAGCGCGAACTGTTCGGCGGCCGGGCGGGGCTCTCCCGTACGCAGGTAGCTGCGGGCGAGCCAGACGCGGGCCTGCATGCGTTCGTTCGCGTCGTGGTCGTCACCCAGGTCGGGCAGCGCCGCCTCCAGGAGGGACGCCGCCTCTTCGTGACGGCCGGCCTCGCAGTAGAGCCCGCCGAGCCGCAGCCGGGCCAGGGCGCCCAGCTGTGTGCCGTCCCCGGCCTGGTCGGCGAAGTGCGCGGCGTCGAGCAGGAGCCGTTCGGCCTGCGCGCCGGTCCCGTCGTCGGGGTGCGTCAGGGACTGGGCGAGGGTCAGGCACAGGCGGGCCCGCTCGCGCGGGGCGAGCCGTTCCCCGCGAGATGGCTCATCAAGGCCCGTCGAGTGAAGGGGCGTTGAAGGAGCCGGTGACGCTTCGGCCGGCCGCAGGCCCAGACCGAGGGGCAGAGCGTCGAGCAGCGGCCGGGCGGACATCCTGGCGAGGGCGCGCTCGGACACGGCGGTGGTGCCGTTGCGCCGGTCGAAGCGGTCGGCCAGGTCCAGGGCCGTGTCCCGGGCGTGGTCGAGGAGTGCCGCCGCGGTCCAGGCCCCGTCGAGCGGCCCGGGCACCGGCCGCTCGCCCTGGCCCAGGTCGACCAGGCGGCGCATCAGCAGGGCGGCGCTCACCAGCCACTCCTGGTGTGCCAGCGGGTCGCCGGTCTGGGCCCAGCGCGGGTTCTGCTCGGCGAGGATCCGCAGGCCGCGCGGCTCGTTGCCGGTGAGCGCGCAGAACTCCACGTGCAGGCCCACCACGGGACCGAACGTCTCGTCGGAGCGCACCATCCGGTAGCCGCGCAGATGGTGGGCGCGGGCCTGGTCGGTGCGGCCGACGCGCACCAGGGGCAGCAGTGACCGGGCGAGGGTCTCGTGCGGCTCGCGGTGGCAGCTGTGTGTGCCGCCGAGGACCGGCTCCCAGCCCTCCAGGGCCGCCCGGTCGTCGCCGAGGTCGAGCTGCCGCAGGCCCTGCGTGGCGTACTCGCAGGCCAGGCAGTCGGCCATGGCGTCGCGCGCGGCCGCCGTCCACGCGGCGTACGCGTGGGCGGCCCGAGGCATGTCTCCCAGGTGTCGGGCCAGCATGAACTCCGCTCCGTGCACCGCCCGTTGGGAGTAGCCCGCGGCCCGGTAGCGGCGCCGCGTCTGGGCCAGCCATTCCTCGATCGAGGCGAGCGGCACGTCGGGCTGCTGCCGCCCGTCGGTCACCACCCACTTGAACATCCAGTGGAGTTGACGGACATCGTCCTCGCCGAAGTCCGCGGGCCGCTCGTCGTACATCCGCAGCAGCCGCCTGAACGGCACGAACGTCTTCGTGCAGTCGGGGCCGAAGCTGTAGGAGTGGACCAGGAGGATCAGCGCCGCCACGAGCAGCGGCCGGTTCCCGCAGGCGGCCGCCTCCTCGGCGAGCGCCTCGGCACGGACGTTGCGCGCGCGGCCGTACGGCTCGGCGTCGAGCCAGCGGATGTCGTCCAGGACCTCGTGGGCGGGCCGGGCGGGAAGAGCGGACGCGGGTGACGCGGGGGACGCGGGCGGCACGGCGGACAGGGCGGGCGCGGAGGCCGCCCGCCGGGGCCCGGACCGGAAGGTGTGCGACATGGGTCCGGCGCCTACCGGTCCGACCGGCCGCACACCGGTCCGGCCGCTGGTCCCCGTCCCGAGCCCCGTCGTGGCCCCCGGCCCTGCTCCCGCTCCTGCCGCATGCGTGCGTACGACGTTTCCGAGCTGTCGTACGAGAAGGCGAAGGTGTTCCTGATCGCGCCCAGCAGGCCCATGTGCGGTTCCTAGTTCGGGTGAGGAGACGAGAGGGAGGAGGGAGAGGGGAGGGGAGGGGGAGGAGGAATGGAGGGAAGGGAGAAGGGAGGCAGAGGAGGGTATGCGCGGCGGATGCGTGATGGATGCGCATACATCAAGACCCAGCCTGTCAAAGTTCACCGGCCCCCGGTATCCGTAGAACTACGCAATCGGCTACGCAAACCGTGCCGAGGGCGAGAGCGCCTCACCCGTCCGGTGCGCGGACCGCAGGCGCGCGCTGAGCCAGGGCGCGGGGCTCCGCAGGACCGCCGACGACTGCACCGAGCACAGCACCGAGCACCGCACCGAGCACTGCGCCGTTGGCACACCTGCGTACCGACGCCCTCTGCCGGGCCGCCCAAGGGCGCGACCCGGCAGAGGGACCACAGCGAAGCGGCGGAGCGACTACCGCCGCGCCCGCGCCCGCGCCCGCGGCTTCGGCGCGCTCGCGCGAGACTTCGCGCAGCCCTCGCCGACCACGAACTGCGAGCCCGGCTCGACCAGGACGTCGCCGTCCGCCGAGTCGGTGATGGTCACGTCGTGGAGTGCCACATGCCGGCGCCCCGGACCGTCACATCACGGATGCCCACCTGGTGGTAGGGGTTGGCCGGGTACTTCGGGTCGACGGTCAGGATCTTCCGCTCCTGGCGCCACTGTCCCGCCGGGATCCACACACAGTCGATCTCGCCCTTCTGGTCGGCGGTCACGGCCGCCTGGATCGCCGTGGCGTCGTCCTCGCCGTCGTCATCGGCGTCCCGCTGCAGCCGGAACGTGGTGCCCTGCGGGAAGGAGTCCTTCAGGAGCGCGTGCGACTCGTCGAAGAGCCGCCGCGCGTCGCCGCCCGGCCGGTTGGTCAGGCCCTCCGGGTCGTCGGTGCTGCCGTACAGCCGGCTGTGCTTGGAGGACAGCTTCACCTTCTGCACGAACGCGCCGTCGGCGTACAGGCTGAGCGTCTTCTCTTGGCCGCCGCCGTCGGGCGCGTCCGGCAGGGAGTCGCGTACGACGACGGAGTTCGTGGCGCTCTTCGAGGTGAATTCCACATACTGGCCCGTGGAGTTGAGCCGCACCGACTTGCGGCCCGGGGACTCCGTGGCGAAGTTGGTGTGGCCGAAGGGGCGGGTGGGCTCGGCCGGGGTGTGCGGTCCGGCCGCGGGCGCTCAGGCCCGCAGCCAGACCGCGGTGTCCTGCGGCAACCGCCCCCGCGGGGACAAGGGACCGCTGGCCAGCAGGAGTTCGGTGTCCGATGGCAGCGCCACGTCGTCGGGTCCGAAGTTGACCAGACAGATCCAGGTGGCGCCGTCCCGCTCGGAGGTGCGCGCGAAGCAGAGCACCCGCGGCTCGTCGGCGCGCAGCCGGCGCAGCGGCCCCGCCGCGCCGAAGGAGCGCCGCAGGCGCAGGGCCGTGCGGTACAGGGAGAGCATCGAGTCCGCGTCGTGCGCCTGCCGTTCGGCGGCGTACGCGGTCCAGTCCGGCGGCGCCGGCAGCCAGCTGTGCTCCGGCGCCTCCTCGTCCCAGGGCAGCGGTACGCGGCAGCCGTCCCGGCCCGGGTCCACCTCGCCGGAGCGTGCGTACATCGGGTCCTGGATGCGCTCCCGGGGGATCTCGGCCTCTGGCAGACCCAGCTCCTCGCCCTGGTAGAGATAGACCGAGCCGGGCAGCGCGAGGCTGAGCAGGGCGGCGGCCCGGGCCCTGCGGGTGCCGAGCGCGAGATCGGTGGGGACGCCGAAGCGCTTGCGCTCGAAGGCGAAGCCGGTGTCGTCGGCCCGCCCGTAGCGGGTGACCGTGCGGGTCACGTCGTGGTTGGCGAGGACCCAGGTGGCGGGGGCGCCGACCGGGGCGTGGGTGGACAGGGTGAGGTCGATGGACTCCCACAGCCGGGCCGGGTCCCAGGGCCGGGACAGGAAGTCGAAGTTGAAGGCGGTGTGCAGCTCGTCCGGGCGCAGGTAGCGGGTGAACCGCTCCGCGTCCGGCAGCCAGATCTCACCGATCAGGGCGGCACCGTACTCGTCGGCGATCCGCCGCCAGGACCGGTAGATGTCGTGGAGTCCGGGCTGGTCGTGGAAGGGGTGCGGGCGGGCCGGGTCCATCGGGGGCAGCCCGTCGGCCTTGGCGAGCAGCGCCGCGGAGTCGATGCGCACACCGGCCGCGCCGCGCTCGAACCAGAACCTCAGGACGTCCTCGTGCTCCTGCCGGACCTTGGGGTGGCTCCAGTTGAGGTCGGGCTGCTCGGGCGCGAAGAGGTGGAGGTACCACTCGCCGTCCTCGGTGCGCGACCACGGCACCCCGCCGAACTCGCCCGCCCAGTCGTTGGGCGGCTCCGGCGAGTACGGCCGGAAGTGGAACAGCTCCCGCTCCGGGGACCCCGGCCCCGCCGCGAGGGCGGCCTTGAACCACTCGTGCTGGTCGGAGACGTGGTTGGGCACGATGTCCACGATGCAGCGCAGGCCCAGCTCCCGGGCCTCGGCGATCAGTTTCTCGGCCTCCCCGAGGCTGCCGAACGCCGGGTCGATGGTGCGGTAGTCGGCGACGTCGTAGCCGCCGTCGGCGAGCGGTGAGAGGTACCACGGGGTGAACCACAGGGCGTCCACGCCCAGTTCGGCCAGATAGGGCAGCCGGGACCGGACACCGGCCAGGTCGCCGGTGCCATCGCCGTTCCCGTCCGCGAAGGAACGGACGTACACCTGATAGATGGCAGCGCTGCGCCACCACTCCGTGCTGGGCAAGGGGGAGTCCTTTCGTACGGGACGCGTACGGACGGGCGGGGGAGGGGCGGGCGGCGCCGGACCGGTGGCGGCTCAGCCCTTGAGGCTGCCGGCACCCAGGCCGGCGATGATGTGGCGCTGGAAGACGAGGAACAGCGCGATCAGTGGCAGCGAGGCCATCACGAGCCCGGCCACCAGAGTGTTGAGGGGGGTGTCCTGGGCCACCCGCTGGAGGAACACGCTCAGTGGCTGCTGGGCCGGGTCGGGCAGCACGAGGAGCGGCCAGAGGAAGTCCTTCCACGCGGTCACGACGGAGAGGATGGAGACCACCGCGAGGATCGGCCGGGCCAGCGGGAGCACGATGCGCCACATCGTCGTGACGGGTCCCGCGCCGTCCACCTTCGCCGCGTCCAGGAGCTCGTCGGGGATCCGGTCGAAGAAGTTCTTCAGGATGTAGATGTTGAAGGCGTTGGCGGCGGCCGGCAGCCAGACGGCGCTCGGGCTGTTGATCAGGTTGCGGTTGAACAGCGGGACGTCGACCACGGTGAGATAGACCGGCACGAGGAGCGCGGTCGCGGGCATCATCAGGGTCAGCAGCATCAGGCCGAGCACCACGTTGCCGAAGCGCGGACGCAGCTTGGACAGCGCGTACGCGGCCGGCACCTGCACCGCGAGCTGCACCAGCCAGGCCCCGCCGGCCAGGACGACCGTGTTCAGGAAGTAGCGGGCCAGATCCATCTCCCGCCAGGCCTTGGAGTAGTTCTCCGGGTGCCAGCTCTCCGGTACGTAGGTCGGCGGGTTCTGCGCCAGCTCCGTCGACGACTTCATGGCTCCGGTCGCGGCCCAGTACAGCGGCACGATGAAGGCCAGGGTGAAGAGCAGCAGGGCGACGCCGAGCGCCGACCAGTAGATCAGCCGCCCCTTGCGGGTCTTGAGGACGGCGGGGCGGACGAGCGTGCGCATCGACGCGGACATCCTTCTCACTCCTTGGCGGCGCGGGTGACGCGCAGGTAGAGGGCGGAGAAGGCGCCCAGGACGATCAGGAGCAGCAGGCTCAGCGCGCTGGCGGTGCCGAAGTCGTTGTAGACGAAGGCGTACCGGTAGACGAGGAACATCACGGTCACCGTGGAGTCCTCGGGGCCCCCGCCGGTCATCACGTACGGCTCGGTGAACACCTGCATCGTCGCGACGATCTGGAGGAGCAGCAGCACCAGCAGCACGAACCGGGTCTGCGGGACGGTGACGTGGCGCAGCCGCTGCCACACATTGGCGCCGTCCAGCTCCGCGGCCTCGTACAGCTCGCCGGGGATGGTCTGCAGGGCGGCCAGGTAGATCAGGGTCGTGGTGCCCATGTTGGCCCAGGTCGAGACGATGACCAGGGAGACCAGCGAGGTGGACGAGGAGTCCAGCCAGGCCGAGGTCGGCAGGTGCAGCGTCCGCAGGATCTCGTTGAGCAGGCCCGGACCCGGGTCGTAGAACCACTTCCACATCAGCGCCACCACCACGGGCGGCAGCATCACCGGCAGATAGACCAGGACGCGGAAGTACGCCCGCGCGTGCCGGAACTCGTTCAGGAGCACGGCGGTCAGGAACGGCACCGCGAAGCCGAGGAGCAGCGCGTACAGGGTGAACAGGCCGGTGTTCCGCCAGGCGGTGAGGAAGAGCGGGTCGTCGAAGAGCTTCTCGAAGTTGTCGAGGCCGACCCAGCTGTTCCCGGTGGCGAAGTTGACGTCCTGGAAGCCGAGGATCACGTTGCGGACGATCGGCCACCACGAGAACAGCGCGAAGATCACCACCGCGGCGCAGAGGAACCCGTACGCCGTCAGGTGCTCGCGCAGCGCTCGGCGGCGCCGAGCGGCCCGCTGCTCCCGGGGAACATGCGGCGGCGGGGGTGCCGCCGCACGCCTCGGGGGCGTCTTCAGTGACATGCTCATCAGGAGGCGCTGTAGATCGCGTTGACCTTCTTCTCGGCGTCGTCGAGAAGCGCGTCGACGTCGGCGTCCTTCTTGGTGAGGACGGCCTGCATCGCCGAGTCGAGGACCGCGTAGACCTCCTGGGCCTTGGGCGGCTCGATCACGCCGGGCACCTTCGGCGCGGAGTCCATGAACGCCTGGTAGTTGCCGGTCGGCATGTTGGCCTTCTCCTGCTTGACCTTCTCGATCCGGTCACGGACCGAGCCCTCGAAGACGTCGGGGACCATCGGCATCGGGATGCCGACCGGGAGCTTCGCCCCGGCGTAGTCGGCGACGTTCTTCTCGATGAGGTCGGGGTTGAGGTAACGCCACTGGATCCACTTGACGCCGGCCTTGATCTTCGCCGGGGACGCCTTCGGGTTGATCATGTAGCCCTCGCCGCCGAGCAGCGTGGACTTGGCGTCCGGCACCGGGGCCAGGGCGTAGTCCGCGTACGTGCCGCCGAACTGCTTGGCGATGACGGTGATGTTGTCGGCCGCCGCGACGTACATCCCGAGCTTGCCCGAGCCCATCATCCGCTGCACGTCCTCGACCTGGAGCAGCTGCTTGCTGCCCATCGAGTCGTCCTTCCAGCGCATGTCCTGCAGGTCCTGGAGGGTGGCCTTGCCCTCGGCGGTGTTGAACGCCGCCTTCCACCTTCCGTCGCTCTCCGCCGCGATCCGGCCGCCGCGCGAGTACAGCTCCGCGGTGAAGTGCCAGCCGCCCTGGTTGTTCTTGGAGAAGTCGGCGTAGCCCACGTTGTTGTCGCCGAGCCCCGCGATCTTCTTGGCCGCCGCGCGGACGTCCGCCCAGGTCTTCGGCGCCTGATCGGGGTCGAGGCCGGCCTTCTCGAACAGTGCGCGGTTGTAGACCAGGCCCATCGAGTAGTTGGACGTCGGCAGGCCGTACTGCCGGCCCCGGTCGTCCTGGAAGATCTTCATCAGCGGGTCCTGGATGTCGCCGCGGCGCGGCATGTCCTTGACGGCGTCCGTGATGTCCGCGGCCTGCTTCTTCTCGATCAGGGAGCGCGTGTCGGTGAAGTAGACGTAGAAGACGTCCTCCAGCTTCCCGCCCGCCAGCTTCGCGTTGAAGGTCTTCGGGTCCATGAAGCCCTCGTGGGGCACGATGTCGATGTCCGGGTTGGCCTTCTCGAACTGCTTCACGTGCTTGTCGAAGAGGGTGCGTTCGAAGGCCTGGGTCTTGGGCGGCTGCCCGTTGACGTCGAGCTGCACCGTGCCGCCGGAATCCGCGTCGTCGCCCCCGTCGCTGCTGGTGCCGCAGGCGGACAGCGTGACCAGCGCGAGAACGGCCGCTGTGGCGAGCGTGGGCGTACGTCTGCTCGTGGATGACATCGGGAGACCCCCTCCGGGTCGTGCTCTACGGCGCGGTGCCGCCCATGGCGCGGCGGCACGGGAGCGCCCCTCACTGGCACGGCGGGCCCCGCCGCGTGCCGCGGGGACCGGGTGCGGCGCATACTCAACCACCGGCGTAACCAGTGCGCAATATCCAGTGCGAAAATTGCAAAAAACGAATCGATCGACCGTAGTGAGGCGCGGATCATCGATCTGACCGGCGATGAGGCCTCCGCAAGACGGTGACGGGCCGGGGTCAGGGCCGTCGATCCCCTGGATCAGGGCCCTGTCGTCACTTTCGCTGTCGCTGTAGTCAACTCGATACTTCTCTGCAATTCTCCAACTTCTCTACGCGAAAACCTGCGCGTCATGAGAGTGAGGGAGTCGCACGAGCCATGAGACGCATCAGAGCCGCACTGGGCACGGACCGAAGACCCCGCCGGTGGTGGCGGCCGGCAGCCGCTGCCCTCACCGCGACCCTGCTCCTGCTGGGTCTGCCCGCCCTGCCCGCGTCGGCGGCGGGCGGCCCCGACCTGGCCGCGGGCAAACCCGCCAAGGCGAGCAGCGCCAAGTCGGGGTACGGCGCCGGTCAGATCACCGACGGCAACACGTCCTCGTACTGGGAGAGTGCGTCGTCCGACCTGCCGCAGTGGGTACAGGTCGACCTCGGCCGCGCCACCCGCGTCGACGAGGTGGTCCTCAAACTGCCGGGCGACTGGGAGACCCGCAAGCAGACCCTGTCCGTCCAGGGCAGCACGGACGGCAGCGGCTTCAGCGCGCTCGCCGCGTCGGCCGCGCACTCCTTCGAGCCCGGCGCGGGCAACGCGGTGACGGTCCGCTTCCCTGCGGCGCAGACCCGTTACGTACGGGTGCACATCACCGCCAACACCGGCTGGCCCTCGGCCCAGCTGGCCGAGCTCCAGGTGCACGGCGCCGCCGACGCCTCGGTGAACCTGGCCCTCGGCAAGACACTCAAGGCCTCCGGCCACACCCAGACGTACACGGCGGCCAACGCCAACGACGGCAACCGCGACAGCTACTGGGAGAGCGAGAACGGCAAGCTGCCGCAGTGGATCCAGGCCGACCTCGGCACCTCGGCGCGGATCGACGAGGTGGTGCTGCGGCTGCCCGACGGCTGGGGCGCACGCAGCCAGACCCTGAAGATCCAGGGGAGCGCGAACGGCACGGACTTCACCGATCTGTCCGGGTCCAAGGAGTACGCGTTCAGCGCGGCCACCGAGCACTCTGCGGCCCTCTCCTTCGACGGCGTCACCACGCGCTACGTCCGCGTCCTGATCAGCGCCAACACCGCGCAGCCCGGCGGCCAGCTCTCCGAACTGGAGATCTACGGCCCGGCGGGCGGCGACACCCGGGCACCCACCGCCCCCAAGAACCTCGCCCTGACCGAACCCGAGCCGGGCCGCGTCAAGCTCACCTGGGACGCCTCCGAGGACGACAAGGGCGTGACGGCCTACGACGTGTACGCCAACGGCGAGCTGCGCACGAGTGTCGCCGGTGACGTGCGGACGTACACCGACACCCAGCCCGCGAGCGCCGACGTCACCTACTACGTGCGGGCCCGCGACGCCGCGGGCAACGCGTCGGCCAACAGCGACTCCGTGACCCGCAAGGGCGACAACGGCGACACCCAGGCACCGACCGCGCCCTCGAACCTCGCCCTCACCCAGCCCTCCGGCGGCGAGATCAAGCTGACCTGGGGCGCCTCGGCCGACAACGTGAAGGTCACCGCGTACGACGTGTACGCCGACGGCAAGGTCCTGAAGTCCGTGGCCGGCGACGTGACCACCTACACCGACACCCGGGCGGCGAACGTCACGGTCACCTACTCGGTGCGGGCCCGCGACGCGGCGGGGAACGTCTCGGCGCACAGCAACACCGTGACCCGCCCCGGCGGCGGCACCACCGACCTCGCCGCGGGCAAGCCGATCACGGCCTCCTCGGTGATCCACACCTTCGTCGCCGAGAACGCCAACGACGGGCTGACGTCCACCTATTGGGAGGGGGCGGCGGGCAGCTATCCGCAGACGCTGACCGTCAAGCTCGGCGCCAACGCCGATGTCGACGCCGTCGTCGTCAAGCTGAACCCGGACGCGGGCTGGGGCCCGCGCACCCAGAAGGTGCAGGTGCTCGGCCGGGAGCAGCAGGCCACCGAGTTCACCTCGCTGGTCGCGGAGAAGGAGTACTCCTTCAGCCCGTCGGGCAACCAGAACACCGTGACCGTCCCGGTCTCCGCCAAGGTCGCCGACGTGCGCCTGCGGTTCACCGCGAACAGCGGGGCCACCGGCGGCCAGGTCGCCGAGTTCCAGGTCCTGGGCGCCCCCGCGGCCAACCCCGACCTGGAGATCACCAAGCTGTCCGCCGCACCGGCGGCACCGACCGAGACCGACGAGCTGACGCTGACCGCGACGGTCCGCAACCGCGGCACCCAGGCCTCGAAGGCCACCGACGCCACGTTCCGCCTCGGCGGCGACAAGGCGGGCACGGCGGCCGTGGGCGCGCTCGGCGCCGGCGAGTCGACGACCGTGAGCGCGAAGACCGGTGCGCGCACGGCGGGTTCGTACGTGTTCGGCGCGGAGGTCGACGAGAAGAACGAGGTGATCGAGCAGAACGAGGGTAACAACACCTACACCGACCCGGGCCCCCTGGTCATCAAGCCGGTCGACTCCTCCGACCTGGTCGCCTCACCGGTGGGCTGGACGCCGTCCGCGCCCTCCAAGGGCAAGGAGGTCACTTTCACCGTCGCCGTCAAGAACCAGGGCACCAAGGCCTCCGCGTCCGGTGCGCACGGCATCACGCTCCTGGTGCAGGACGCCAAGGGCGCCACGGTGAAGACCCTGACCGGCACGCACACCGGAACGATCGGCGCGGGTGACACCACGGCACCGGTCAGGCTCGGCACCTGGACGGCCGCCGACGGCCGCTACACGGTCAAGACGGTCATCGCCGACGATGCCAACGAACTCCCGGTCAAGCGCGAGAACAACACCAGCACCCGCTCGCTGTACGTCGGCCGGGGAGCCGACATGCCCTACGACACCTACGAGGCGGAGGACGGCGTGCTCGCCGGCGGCGCGAAGACCGTCGGGCCCAACCGCACCGTCGGCGACCTGGCGGGCGAGGCCTCGGGCCGCAAGGCCGTCACCCTGAACGCGACGGGCGAGTCCGTGGAGTTCACCGCCAAGCAGGACACCAACACCCTGGTCACCCGCTTCTCCCTGCCGGACGCACCGGGCGGCGGCGGCACCGAGTCGACCCTGAACGTCTACGTCGACGGCACCTTCCGCAAGGCCATCGACCTCACCTCCAAGTACGCCTGGCTGTACGGCGACGAGGCCGCACCCGGCAACTCGCCGGGCGCGGGCCCTGCCCGGCACATCTACGACGAGGCCGGCATCATGCTCGGCGACACGGTCAAGGCGGGCAGCAAGATCAGGCTGCAGAAGGACAGCGCCAACTCCTCCCGCTACGCGATCGACTTCGTGGACCTGGAGCAGGTGGCGCCGAAGGCCAGTCCGGATCCGGCCGGCTACGTGGTGCCCGCCGGGTTCGGTCACCAGGACGTGCAGAACGCCCTGGACAAGGTCCGCATGGACACCACCGGAAAGCTGACGGGCGTCTACCTGCCGCCGGGCGACTACGAGACGAGCAGCAAGTTCCAGGTCTACGGCAAGGCCGTCAAGGTGCTCGGGGCCGGCCCCTGGTACACCCGCTTCCACGCGCCCAAGTCCCAGGAGAACACGGACATCGGGTTCCGCGCGGAGGCGAGCGCCAAGGGCTCGTCCTTCACGGGCTTCGCCTACTTCGGCAACTACACGTCCCGCATCGACGGCCCCGGCAAGGTCTTCGACTTCCAGAACGTCTCCGACATCACCATCGACGACATCTGGAACGAGCACATGGTGTGCCTCTACTGGGGCGCCAACACGGACCGCATGACCATCAAGAACTCGCGGATCCGCAACCTGTTCGCCGACGGCGTCAACATGACCAACGGCAGCACGGACAACCTCGTCGCGAACAACGAGGCCCGGGCCACCGGCGACGACAGCTTCGCGCTCTTCTCGGCGATCGACGCCGGGGGAGCGGACATGAAGAACAACGTCTACGAGAACCTGACGTCCCTGCTCACCTGGCGGGCCGCGGGTGTCGCCGTCTACGGCGGCTACAACAACACCTTCCGCAACATCCGCATCGCCGACACCCTGGTCTACTCCGGGATCACCATCAGCTCCCTGGACTTCGGCTATCCGATGAACGGCTTCGGGACCGATCCGACCACCTTCGAGAACATCACGGTCGAACGGGCCGGCGGCACGTTCTGGAAGGGGCAGGACTTCCCGGCCGTCTGGGCGTTCTCCGCGTCCAAGGTCTTCCAGGGGATCCGCGTGAACAACGTCGACATCGTCGATCCGACGTACCACGGCGTGATGTTCCAGACCAAGTACACCGGCGGGCAGCCCGAGTTCCCGGTGAAGGACACCGTCTTCACCGACGTGTCCGTCTCGGGGGCGCCGATCGGTGTCTACGTGAACGAGCTGCCGGAGGCGGGCCAGGGCCCCGCGGTCGGCGAAGCCACCTTCGTACGGCCCAAGTTCAGCGGCAACGGCCAGAACGTCAGGAACGACACCTCGACGTTCAAGGTCACCATCCAGCCCTGACGTACGAGGAGCCCGACCGGCAGGAGGTGGTGGCAGAAGTGCGCGGCCGTCCGGATACCGGGCGGCCGTGCGCGTCCATCGCTCCCCGCACGTAACTGGCTTGCATGCCTTGCGCTATTCTTGCGTCCATGACGCGACGACTTGCTCAAGTTGCGAAGAAGGTGGGGGTCAGCGAGGCGACGGTCAGCCGTGTCCTCAACGGCAAGCCCGGCGTCTCCGCCGCGACACGACAGTCCGTCCTCACGGCGCTGGACGTCCTCGGGTACGAACGCCCCACGCAACTGCGCGGAGAGCGCGCCCGGCTCGTCGGCCTCGTGCTGCCGGAGCTGCAGAACCCGATCTTCCCGGCCTTCGCCGAGGTCATCGGCGGCGCCCTCGCACAGCAGGGCCTCACGCCCGTGCTCTGCACCCAGACCAGGGGCGGGGTCTCCGAGGCCGACTACGTGGACCTCCTGCTGCAGCAGCACGTCTCCGGGGTCGTCTTCGCCGGCGGCCTCTTCGCGGAGGCCGACGCGCCGCACGACCACTACCGGCAGCTGGCCGAGCGCAACATCCCCGTCGTCCTGATCAACGCGTCGATCGAGGGCCTCGACTTCCCCTGCGTCGCGTGCGACGACGCCGTCGCCGTCGAGCAGGCCTGGCGCCACCTCGCCTCGCTCGGACACGAGCGCATCGGCCTGGTGCTCGGCCCCTTCGACCACGTGCCCTCGCGCCGCAAGCTGACCGCCGCCCGTGAGATGGCGCAGGCCGCGGGCACGGAGCTGGCCGAGGAACTCGTCGAGCGGTCGATCTTCTCGCTGGAGGGCGGTCAGGCCGCCGCGGCACGGCTCCTGGACCGAGGGGTCACCGGCATCGTGTGCGGGAGTGACCCGCTGGCGCTCGGCGCCATCAGGGCGGCCCGCCGGCGGGGACTCTCCGTCCCCGCCGACGTGTCCGTCGTCGGGTTCGACGACTCCGCCTTCATGACCTGCACGGAGCCGCCCCTGTCGACGGTGCGCCAGCCCATCGAGGCGATGGGCCGCGCGGCGGTCGACCTGCTGTGCGCCCAGATCCGGGGGACCCAGGCCCACCCCGGCGAGCTCCTCTTCGAGCCGGAGCTCGTCGTGCGCGGTTCGACCGCGCAGCGCGTCAGCACTCGATGATGTTCACCGCGAGGCCGCCCCGCGCCGTCTCCTTGTACTTGACGCTCATGTCGGCGCCGGTTTCCTTCATGGTCTTGATGACCTTGTCGAGGGACACCTTGTGGGAGCCGTCGCCCCGCATCGCCATCTTCGCGGCGGTGACGGCCTTGACCGCCGCCATGCCGTTGCGCTCGATGCACGGGATCTGAACGAGGCCGCCGACCGGGTCGCAGGTCAGGCCGAGGTTGTGCTCCATGCCGATCTCGGCGGCGTTCTCGACCTGCTCCGCGGAGCCGCCGAGGACCTCGGCGAGCGCGCCCGCCGCCATCGAGCAGGCCGAGCCGACCTCGCCCTGGCAGCCGACCTCGGCGCCGGAGATCGAGGCGTTCTCCTTGAAGAGCATGCCGATGGCGCCCGCGGAGAGCAGGAAGCGGACCACGCCCTCCTCGTCGGCGCCGGGCACGAAGTTCATGTAGTAGTGCAGGACCGCGGGGATGATGCCCGCGGCGCCGTTCGTCGGGGCGGTCACGACACGGCCGCCCGCGGCGTTCTCCTCGTTCACGGCCATCGCGTAGAGCGTGATCCACTCCATGGAGCGGGCCAGCGGGTCGCCCTCGGCGCGCAGCTGGCGGGCGGAGTTGGCCGCACGCCGCCTGACCTTGAGGCCGCCCGGCAGGATGCCCTCGCGGGACATGCCGCGCGAGACGCAGGACTGCATGACGCCCCAGATGTCGAGCAGACCCGCGCGGATCTCCTCCTCCGTGCGCCACGCCTTCTCGTTCTCCAGCATGAGCGCGGAGATGGACAGGCCGGTCTCCTCGGCGAGGCGCAGGAGCTCGTCGCCGGTGCGGAAGGGGTGCTTGAGGACGGTGTCGTCCGGCACGATCGGGTTCTCGCCGGCCACGGCGTCCTCGTCGACGACGAAGCCGCCGCCGACCGAGTAGTACGTCTTCTCCAGGACGAGGGCGCCCTCACGGTCGTACGCGAAGATCGTCATGCCGTTGGCGTGGTAGGGCAGGGCCTTGCGGCGGTGCAGGACCAGATCCTCGTCGAAGTCGAAGTCGATCTCGTGCATGCCGAGCAGGTTGAGGCGGCCGCCGTGCTTGATCTCGGCGACGCGGTCGTCGGCGCTCTCCACGTTCACGGTGCGGGGCGACTCGCCCTCCAGGCCGAGCAGAACGGCCTTGGGGGTGCCGTGTCCGTGGCCGGTGGCGCCGAGCGAGCCGTACAGCTCGGCCCGTATCGCCGCGGTGTGGGCCATCAGGCCCTCGTTCTTCAGGCGGCTCGCGAACATGCGGGCGGCGCGCATCGGACCGACCGTGTGGGAGCTGGACGGGCCGATGCCGATCGAGAACAGGTCGAAGACCGAGATGGCCACGGGAAACTCCAATGGTGGTTGGTAGACGCCGTTGTCTGCCGGGGTGGTGCAGAAAGCAGGGCGTGAGCCGGGGCACCGCACTCACTGTGTTCACTACCAGTGTGCGCGGTGCCCCGAAGATTCGTACGAAGGAAAGCGTACGAAAGTGCTACAGGTTGGGGTACAGCGGGTGCTTGTCGGCCAGAGCGGTCACGCGGGCCTTCAGCGACTCCGCGTCGAAGCCCGGCTTGAGCGCCTCGGCGATGATGTCGGCGACCTCACGGAAGTCGTCGGCCTCGAAGCCGCGGGTGGCGAGCGCCGGGGTGCCGATCCGCAGGCCCGAGGTGACCATCGGGGGACGCGGGTCGTTCGGGACCGCGTTGCGGTTGACCGTGATGCCGACCTCGTGGAGGCGGTCCTCGGCCTGCTGGCCGTCCAGCTCGGAGTCGCGCAGGTCCACCAGGACCAGGTGCACGTCCGTGCCGCCGGACGCCACGCCGACGCCGACGGCCTTCGCGTCGTCCTGCACCAGGCGCTCGGCCAGGATGCGGGCGCCGTCCAGGGTGCGCTGCTGGCGCTCCTTGAAGTCGTCGGAGGCGGCGACCTTGAAGGAGACGGCCTTGGCCGCGATCACGTGCTCCAGGGGGCCGCCCTGGAAGCCGGGGAAGACCGCGGAGTTCAGCTTCTTGGCGAAGTCCTTGTTGCGCGCCAGGATGATGCCGCCGCGCGGGCCGCCGAGCGTCTTGTGCGTGGTGGAGGTGACCACGTCCGCGTACGGCACCGGGTTGGGGTGCAGCCCCGCGGCGACGAGCCCGGCGAAGTGCGCCATGTCGACCCACAGCTTCGCGCCGACCTCGTCGGCGATCCGGCGGAACTCGGCGAAGTCCAGCTGACGCGGGTAGGCGGACCAGCCCGCGATGATCACCTGGGGGCTGTTCTCCTTGGCCAGGCGCTCGACCTCGGCCATGTCGACCAGACCGGCCTCGTCCACGTGGTACGCGACCACGTTGAACTGCTTGCCGGAGAAGTTCAGGCGCATGCCGTGGGTGAGGTGCCCGCCGTGCGCGAGGTCCAGGCCGAGGATCGTGTCGCCGGGCTGGGCGATCGCGAAGAGGGCGGCCTGGTTGGCGGAGGCGCCGGAGTGCGGCTGGACGTTCGCGTACTCGGCACCGAACAGGTCCTTGACCCGGTCGATCGCGATCTGCTCGGCGACGTCGACGTGCTCGCAGCCGCCGTAGTAGCGGCGGCCGGGGTAGCCCTCGGCGTACTTGTTGGTGAGGACCGTCCCCTGGGCTTCCATGACGGCGACCGGAGCGAAGTTCTCCGAGGCGATCATTTCCAGGGTGGACTGCTGGCGGTGGAGCTCGGCGTCGACGGCGGCGGCGACGTCCGGGTCCAGCTCGTGGAGAGGGGTGTTCAGAAGCGACATCACACGATCCCTATCGGTATGGGTCAGCCGGCGGCGAAGGCGGTGTACTCATCGGCGGAGAGCAGGTCGCCCGGCTCGTCCGCGATGCGCACCTTGAACAGCCAACCGCCCTCGAACGGGGCGGAGTTGACCAGCGACGGGTCGTCGACCACGTCCTGGTTGGCCTCGACGACCTCACCGGTGACCGGCGAGTACAGGTCGCTGACCGACTTGGTCGACTCCAGCTCGCCGCAGGACTCGCCCGCGGTCACCGTGTCGCCGACCTCGGGAAGCTGGGCGAAGACGATGTCACCGAGCGCGTTGGCCGCGTGCTCCGTGATGCCGACCGTCGCCACGCCGTCCTCGGTGGCCGACAGCCACTCGTGCTCCTTGCTGTAACGCAGCTGCTGGGGGTTGCTCATGACCTGAATTCTCCTGTACGCGGGTGGGTGCTGCGGAACGAGAAAGATGTGCGTGGGGTCACTTCTGGGGCGTCGGACGCCGTGCCCACGCGGGGACGTCGGCTACAGCGTCACTTCTGGCGCTTGTAGAACGGCAGGGCCACGACCTCGTACGGCTCGTGGGTGCCGCGGATGTCCACGCCGACGCCCGGGGTCCCCGGGGCCGCGTGCCCGGCGTCGACGTACGCCATCGCGATCGGCTTGCCCAGCGTCGGGGACGGGGCGCCGGAGGTGACCTCGCCGATCACCTTGCCGTCGGCGACCACCGGGAAACCGGCGCGCGGCACGCGGCGGCCCTCGGCGATCAGCCCGACGAGCTTGCGCGGCGGTGCCGCCTCGGCCCGCTCGGCGGCGGCGGTGAGCGCCTCGCGCCCCACGAAGCCCTCCGACTGCGACGTCTTCTCGAACTTGACCACCCGGCCGAGCCCGGCGTCGAACGGCGTCAGCTCCGCGGTCAGCTCGTGCCCGTACAGCGGCATGCCCGCCTCCAGGCGCAGCGTGTCACGGCAGGAGAGGCCCGCCGGGATCATGCCGACGGGGGTGCCCGCCTCCATGAGCGCGCCCCACAGCTTCTCCGCGTCACCGGGGGAGACGAAGAGCTCGAAGCCGTCCTCGCCGGTGTAGCCGGTGCGGGCGATCAGCGCGGGCACGCCCGCGACGGTGCCGGGCAGGCCCGCGTAGTACTTCAGGCCGTCCAGGTCCGCGTCCGTGACTGACTTCAGGATGCCGGGGGACTCGGGACCCTGGACGGCGAGCAGCGCGTACGCGTCGCGGTCGTCACGGACCTCGGCGTCGAAGCCGTCGGCGCGGGCGGTCAGCGTGTCGAGCACGACCTGCGCGTTGGAGGCGTTGGCGACGACCATGTACTCGGGGGCCTCGGCGGCGCCGAGCCGGTAGACGATCAGGTCGTCCAGGATGCCGCCGTCCTCGGCGACGATCATCGTGTAGCGGGCGCGGCCGACACCGACGGAGCCGATGTTGCCGACCAGTGCGAAGTTCAGGAAGTCCACGGCCTGGGGGCCGGTGACGGTGATCTCACCCATGTGCGACAGGTCGAAGAGACCGGCCTTGGTGCGCACGGCGTTGTGCTCGTCGCGCTCGCTTGCGTACCGCAGCGGCATGTCCCAGCCCGCGAAGTCGGTCATGGTCGCGCCGAGCGCTCGATGCACGGCATCGAGGGCGGTCAGACGGGGGGCAGTGCTCATGAAGGGAACTCCCAGGGCATGACGGGCGAGGTCGGTCCTCCCCATCTGTCATCGGAACCTGAGAGGTTCGCCGGGCGGGTCCCCGATCCGGGACACCCGGCTTGCACCTTGGGTGGGACCGCCGGGGCGGTCCGCTTTTCAGATGTGCCTCGCCCGCGCGGTACGGGGCCTGAGAGATTCAAGGGAGGGACTTGCTCCTTCGGCGCCCCGGGCGACACAGTGCGTGCTGGTCCCGGGAACTCTCCCGCGCGGATTCAAACGGCCGGTATGGAGTTGGCGCGCACATCATTGCACGCGACTCTGTCCGGGGGGACCCGTGACCGGCGCCGGATCCGTGGCCATGGGATCCCCTTGTGCCGCATTACCTTCTCTTTACACTTGCCGGGGAAGCAGTACGTGACCGCTATGGGGAGGCCGATCACGGTGCGCAGCAGGACCAGTGTCTACGCCACGAGCACGGGGGTGGCGTTGCCCAAGCAGGCCGCCGTCCCCGCCACCGAGAGCTGCGGCCCGCTCCCGGCCGCCGTCGTCCGCGACCTGCGGCAGCGCCGCGGCCACAGCCCGCACCGCCTCACCTTCGGCGAGGGCGACCTCGTCGTCGTCTCCGGACTGCCCGGCGGCGGAAAGTCGACCCTGATGCGGCAGGCCGTCACGGGCCCCCGCATCGACTCCCAGGACACCCGCGACCACTGGGCCCGCCGGATGCCCCGCCTGCTGCCCTACGCGGTCTACCGCCCCCTGGTCCGCCTCGCGCACTACGCGGGACTGCGCCGCGCCCTGCGCTCCGGGGCCAGCGTCGTCGTGCACGACTGCGGCACCCAGGCCTGGGTCCGCGGCTGGCTCGCCCGCGAGGCCGCCCGGCGCGGCACCGCCCTGCACCTGTTGCTGCTCGACGTGCCCGCGGACACCGCGCTCCAGGGCCAGCTCGCGCGCGGCCGAGGCGTCTCCCGGTACGCCTTCGCCCGGCACCGCAGGACGGTCGGCCGGCTCGTCGGCGCCACCGAGCGCGGCGACCTGCCGCGCGGCTGCGGCTCCGCGGTGCTGCTCGACCGGGCGGCGGCACAGGTGCTGCGCGGGATCGCCTTCGACCGCCGGGCCGCCCGGCGTTAGGGTTCGAGCCGCAGGCAGAGCGGTCGCGAGCAGGGGTTGGACGGACAGATGGACATTCCGGCGCAGGCATACGCCCATCCCTACGGCGGATGGCCGGGCAACGAACTGGAAGAGGTCCTCGCGGCCTCGCTGGGAGGCCCCGCGTCGGCGGGCGCCCGGATCGTCGAGGTGCTCGGCCGCAGCCAGATATGGATCCCGCTGCCCAACGGCGGCGGTCCCGAGCAGGGCACCCTGGACCTGCCGACCCTGGAGATCGAGGGTCAGGCGTACGTCCCCGTCTTCACCTCCGAGCAGCAGTTCCGCCAGGCCCTGGGCGCGGCGGCCGACCGCATGGGCCACACCGTGGCACCCGCCGTGGAATTCGCCCGCGGCCTCCCTCCGCAGCTGGGCATCGCCCTGAACCCCGACGGCACCGTCGGGGTGCCGCTGCCGCCGCCCGCCGTCGCCGAGCTCGCCCGCTCCGGCCGCACCGAGCTGGACGGGCCCACCACCGGCGGCCGGGTCCGCCTCTACGAGCCGGACTGGCAGGAGGACCCCGTCGACTTCCTCACCGCCGCGGGGCGGGAGTTCGAGGCGAGCGGGGCCGTGCTCACCGCGCGCCGCTGCCTCGCGACCGTCGAGACGGGCGAGCCGACGCTCTTCGTCGGCGTCGAGCTGTCGACCTGGGAGGGCGCCGCCCGCGACCTTCCCATGGAGGCCCTCGGCCGCGCCCTCGGCTCCGCCCCGGCCCCCTGGCCGGTGAACCTGGTGCTGCTCGACGTGGCGCAGGACCCGGTGGGGGACTGGCTGCGGGCCCGGGTGCGGCCGTTCTACGTCCGCGGGGCCTGAGCGGCGCGCGTCGCGGCAGGCGCGGCGGCGGCCCGTCGCGCCTCGCGACGGGGCCGAGATGCCGTACGTCAAGTCCGTGCCGGGATCGCCGCTTAAGCTGGTTCCATGACCCGGTCGGGCACTCTGCCGTGCCGGGCGGGGTACTCGGGTTCTCAGTGAAGGGGCGGTTACGGGTGAGTGCGTCGGGCACGGCCGCGGGCGATGGGATCTCCCCGGGACGAGCTGGTCCGAGCCCCTGGGGACAGGTCGAGCAGATGCTGCGCGAGGTGACCCCGGGGCGCTACGACGCGTACGAGGCACTGCTGCGCGCGCTCGCGGGCGACCGGCTGTGGATGCTGCTCTGGCACGGCCAGGCGGGATCCCCCGACGCCCAGTACGGGAACATGGAGGTCGAGGGCCTCGGCTACGCGCCCTGTGTGACCTCCGCCCAGGAGCTCTCCGCCAGTGGCTGGAACCGCAGCTACGAGGTGGTGCGCGGCATCGACGTGGCCCGCACCCTCTACCCCGACCACTACGGCCTCTGGCTCAATCCGCACGCGCCGGGCGGCGGCGTCGGCATCCCCTGGCTGGACCTGCGCCGCATCGCCACGGGCCTGGACCTGCTGCCCGCGGGCCCGCTCCGGCTCACCGAGCCGGCCATCGAAATCCCGCAGTTCTACGCCCTGTTGACGCAGAACGCGCACCGCACCCCCGCGGTGCGCTCGCTGCGCCGCGCCTGGGTGCAGCCCGCGCTCGGAGCGCCCTACCTGGCCATCGGCCTCGACGTGTACGACACCTCGCCCCCCTCGGTCGACGCGGTGCGCACGATGATGCAGCAGTCCATCCCGGCCGTCCCCGAGGGCCTGCCGGTCTCGACCGTCGCGATGTCCGACGACTACGACCCGGTCGCGATGTGGCTGCGCGCCAACGCCCGGCCGTTCTACGACCGAGAGGCCCAGCCGGCCCCCGCGCCGGCCGGCGGCTACGGCTACCCCGCGCAGTACTGAGCGGCGCGAATCAGCCACGCGGGCGCCGCACACGCCTGCGAAACGGCCGCGCACGCCTGCGCAACGGCCGCGCACGCCTGTGAAACGGCCGCGCACGGCCGCGCAACGGCCCCGCGCACCGGCGCGAGCAGCGACAACAGCCGTGATGTCCCGTTCTGATGCGGGTGGGGCCCTATGGGCTCCCGTGGCGCCTTGCACCCCAACTGCCCCGTGTTCGCCCCTCGTTCACACGCGTCCGGATAACGGAACACCTCGATCAGCATCACGTTTGCGCATCCTTTCCCCGACAAGGCTGGTAACAGATCGCGACGTGGATGAAGACTCCCGCTCCAGGGGCCTTCGCCCCTGTGTACGACGGACTGATCACGTCGCTACAGCGGCAAGTGCGGGCCGGTCACCACCGGTTGAGAGGGGTCCCTGCCACGATGACGGCACCATTGCATGACACACCTGCGGACGCGGACCCGACAGCGGACGTCGCTCCCGCAGCTGATGCAGGGGTGAAGAAGGTCGAGGGCCGCTCCCTCAAGCAGATTGCCTGGCACCGGCTGAAGCAGGACAAGGTGGCCCTCGCCGGCGCCTTCGTCGTGCTGTTCCTGGTCCTGGTCGCCGTCTTCGCGCCCCTGATCGTCAGCCTGTTGGGCCACCCGCCCAACGACTTCCACCAGGAGGAGCTCGACGAGCTGACCAACCTCCCCAAGGGCGCGCTCGGCGGTGTCAGCGGCGACTTCCTGTTCGGCGTCGAGCCGAACAAGGGCCGCGACATCTTCAGCCGGATCGTCTACGGCGCACGCATCTCGCTGCTCGTGGCCTTCCTGGCCGCGGTGGTCGCCGTCGTGCTCGGCACGCTCTTCGGCATCGTCGCGGGCTACTTCGGCGGCTGGGTGGACGCGCTGATCAGCCGCGTGATGGACGTCCTGCTCTCCTTCCCGCAGCTGCTCTTCATCATCTCCCTGGTCTCGGTCCTGCCGGACGACCTGCTCGGACTGACCGGCAGCGGGGTCCGGGTCGGCATCCTCGTCCTGGTCATCGGCTTCTTCGGCTGGCCCTACGTGGGCCGCATCGTCCGCGGCCAGACGCTCTCGCTGCGCGAGCGCGAGTACGTGGAAGCGGCCCGCAGCCTCGGCGGCGGCCGGCGCCACATCCTGTTCCGCGAGCTGCTGCCCAACCTGGTCGCCCCGATCACCGTCTACGCGACGCTGATGATCCCGACCAACATCCTCACGGAGGCGGCGCTGAGCTTCCTCGGCGCCGGCGTGAAGCCGCCGACGGCCTCCTGGGGCGGCATGCTGCGCGACGCCCTCGAGACGTACGAGCACGATCCGATGTTCATGGTCTTCCCCGGCGTGACGATCTTCATCACGGTCCTGGCCTTCAACCTCTTCGGCGACGGGCTGCGGGACGCGCTCGACCCGAAGGGGACGCGCTAGCAGTACCCGACTGGCTTGCCCCTGCCGCATGTCAGGTGGCTCTACCCATGGTTCTCCGGCAGCTCAAGGCCAGGGACCGCGAATCTCGGAGGTTACGAGAAAATGCCCACAGTTTCCTCGAAACGACGGCTCACCAGTGGTGCGGCCCTCGTCGTCGCGGCACTGGTGACCACCACGGCGTGCGGCGGCGGTGACGGTGACGACGGTGACTCGAAGGGTGCCGGTTACAACGCGGCGCTGAACAAGGTCGCCAACCCTTCCAAGAAGAAGGGGGGTGTGCTGAAGATGGTCGGCAAGCAGGACCTCGACTCCGCCGACCCCCAGCGCGCCTACTACGGCATGTCGTGGGACTTCATGCGCTTCTACACCCGGCAGCTGGTGTCCTACGACACCAAGCCGGGCAAGGCGGGCACGAAGCTGGTCCCCGACCTCGCCACCTCCACCGCGAAGATCTCGGACGACGGCAAGACCTACACGTACAAGCTGCGTGACGGGCTCACCTGGGAGGACGGCTCCAAGCTGACCTCCAAGGACGTCAAGTACGGCATCGAGCGCTCCTGGGCGACGGACACCATCACCGGTGGCCCCGGCTACATCCGCGCGGCGCTCGACCCCGGCAAGAAGTACAAGGGCCCCTACAAGGACAAGGGCGGTCTGAAGGCGATCGAGACGCCGGACGACCAGACCATCATCTTCAAGCTGCCCAAGCGCAACGGTGACTTCGAGCAGTTCCTCGCCATGCCGACCGGTTCGCCGGTCAAGGAGGCCAAGGACACCAAGGCGAAGTACACCGCGCGGCCGTTCTCCTCGGGCCCGTACAAGTTCGAGTCGTACAAGTCCGGCAAGAAGATCGTGCTGGTCCGCAACGACAAGTGGAAGAAGTCCTCGGACCCGATCCGCGCGGCCCTGCCGGACAAGATCGACGTGACGATCTCCGCCAACCTGGAGGAGAACGACAAGAAGCTGATGGAGGGCGACTACGACGTCGACCTCAACGGCACGGGCATGACCCAGTCCGGCCGCGTCAGCGCCGTCTCGGACCACCGCGCCAACATCGACAACATGCACACGTCCTTCGTGCGCTACGTCGCCCTGATCCACACCGCGAAGCCCTTCGACAACGTGCACTGCCGCAAGGCGGTCTTCTACGGCACGGACTTCGCGAGCCTGCAGCAGACCCGCGGCGGCAAGGTCGCGGCCGGCGACATCGCCAACTCCACCTTCCCGGTGGCGATCCCGGGCCACAGCGACTACGACCCGTACGGGGTCCTGGCGCGCAAGGGCAAGCCGGACGCCGCCAAGGCCAAGGACGAGCTCAAGCAGTGCGGCAAGCCCGACGGCTTCAGCGCCAAGCTCACCGCCCGCAACAACAACCCGGGTGAGGTCGACGCCGCCGAGGCGCTGCAGGCCCAGCTGAAGAAGGTCAACATCAACGTCAGCGTCGAGTCCCTCGACGGTGCCGACTCCGCCAGCATCACCGGCTCGCCCTCCGTCGTGAAGAAGCGCGGCTACAGCATGCAGATGAGTGGCTGGGGCCCGGACTTCCCGTCCGGCCAGGGCTACGCGCAGCCGCTGTTCGACAGCCGTTACCTGATCGAGAACGGCAACTACAACGAGTCCCAGATCAAGGACAAGAAGATCGACGGGCTCTTCGACAAGGCGATCGCCGAGACCGACCCGGTCAAGGCCGGCGAGGTCTACAAGGAGCTCGACAAGCGGATCCTCGACAACGCCGACTGGATGCCCTTCCTCTACGAGAAGAACATCACCTGGCGCGGATCGCGACTGACCAACGCCTACATGTCCGACGCCTACAACGGTCGGTACGACTACGCCTCGCTCGGCGTCGTCAAGTAGCGGTCCCTCGTCACAACCGCTGTACCAGCTGTAGTTGAACCACCGTCACACCGCCGACGAATCCCGCCAGTCCGAAGGGCAGGTGATGGCCCCGGGCGGGGGGGGGGGGGGGGGAGAAAAAAAAAAAAAACACACCCAAACCCCCCCCACCCCTCTTCCCTCCTCCCCCTCCCCCCCTCCCC
>NZ_JBVIXD010000012.1:98848-297512 GCF_055593965.1 Streptomyces sp. NPDC040622
AGCCGTAAAGCAAACTCGTCGGTTGTGTGCGCGGTCTCTATCCCCCCCTCTCCCCCCCCCCCCCCCCCCCCCCCCCCCCCCCCCCCCCCCCCCGGGCCGCGCACAGTGCTTGCTTATCTCATCCGGCGCCTGATCGCCGTCATCATCATGGTGCTGGTCGTACTGCTCGCGACCTTCACCATCTTCTTCATGCTGCCCAAGTGGGCGGGACAGGACATCGCCGTCCTCTTCGCCGGCAAGGCATCGGGTGCCGAGCAGCTTCAGGGCATCCGCATCAAACTCGGCCTCGACGACCCGCTGCTCGTCCAGTTCTGGGACTTCATCAAGGGCATCCCCATGGGGCGGGACTACGTCAACGGCAGTGACGTCACGCACTGCCCGGCGCCCTGCTTCGGCTACTCCTTCCGTACCGAGGCGCCCGTCTGGGACACCCTCAAGGACGCGCTGCCCGTCACCGGTGCGCTCGCCGCGGGCGCCTGCGTGCTGTGGCTGGCCGGTGGCGTCATCACCGGCGTGATCTCCGCGCTGCGCCGCGGCACCATCTGGGACCGCGCCGCGATGACCACCGCGCTCGCCGGCGTCTCGCTGCCCGTCTTCTTCACCGGCATGATCGCGATGGGCATCTTCGTGCACAGCCTCGGCTGGGTGAAGATCGCGGACAGCCTCAGTACCGAGGACTCGATCGACGTCTGGTTCCAGACGCTGATCCTGCCCTGGATCGTGCTCGCCTTCCTCAACGCGGCCATGTACGCCCGCCTCACCAGAGCGACCATGCTCGAAGTGCTCGGCGAGGACTACATCCGCACGGCACGCGCCAAGGGCCTCGGCGAGGGGGTCGTCATCCGCAGGCACGCGCTGCGCTCCGCGATGACGCCGATCCTCACCGTCTTCGGGCTCGACCTCGGCGTCCTGATGGGCGGCGCGGTGCTCACCGAGTCCACGTTCAACCTTCCGGGGCTCGGCCTCGAGGCGGTCAAGGCCATCAGCAGCAAGGACCTGCCCGTCATTCTCGGCGTGACCCTGTGTGCGGCGCTCGCGATCGCCGTCGCCAACCTCGTCGTCGACCTTATGTACGCCGTCATCGACCCGCGAGTGAGGCTGGGATGACCGAACTGTCCAAGAGCGGAGCAGCGGTGGGCGAACCCGTCGCCGGCTCGCCCGCTCCCTCCGCCTTCCTCGAGGTGCGCGACCTCAAGGTGCACTTCCCGACCGACGACGGCCTGGTCAAGTCCGTCGACGGGCTCAACTTCTCCCTGGAGAAGGGCAAGACTCTCGGCATCGTGGGCGAGTCCGGATCCGGCAAGTCGGTCACCTCGCTGGGCATCCTCGGCCTGCACACGGCGGGCCAGTACGGCCGCCGCCGGGCGCGGATCTCCGGCGAGATCTGGCTCAACGGCCAGGAACTGCTCTCCGCCGATCCCGACGAGGTGCGCAAGCTGCGCGGCCGCGAGATGGCGATGATCTTCCAGGACCCGCTCTCCGCGCTGCATCCGTACTACTCCATCGGCAAGCAGATCACCGAGGCGTACCGGGTCCACAACGCCGTCGACAAGAAGACCGCCCGCAAGCGCGCGATCGAGATGCTCGACCGGGTCGGGATTCCCCAGCCGGACAAGCGCGTCGACTCCTACCCGCACGAGTTCTCCGGCGGCATGCGCCAGCGCGCGATGATCGCGATGGCACTGGTGAACAACCCCGAGCTGCTCATCGCGGACGAGCCGACCACCGCCCTCGACGTGACCGTCCAGGCGCAGATCCTCGACCTCATCCGGGACCTGCAGAAGGAGTTCGGCTCCGCGGTCATCATGATCACGCACGACCTGGGCGTGGTCGCCGAGATGGCGGACGAGCTCCTGGTCATGTACGGCGGCCGGTGCGTCGAGCGCGGCACCGCGGAGAAGGTCTTCTACGAACCCCAGCACCCCTACACCTGGGGCCTGCTGGGCTCGATGCCCCGCATCGACCGCGAGGAGACCGAGCGCCTCATCCCGGTCAAGGGCTCGCCGCCCAGCCTGATCAACCTGCCGAGCGGCTGCGCCTTCAACCCGCGCTGCCCCTACGCGGACATCCCCAAGGACCAGATCACCCGCACCGAGCGCCCCGAACTGCGCCAGGTGGCCGCCGGACACTACTCCGCCTGCCACATGTCGCAGGACGAGCGCACGCGGATCTGGACCGAAGAGATTGCGCCGAAGCTGTGAACGATGCCGCGAAGGACCCGAAAGACACCGTGAAGGGCCAGGAGATGACGATCCCGGCGCAGACGAAGAGCTCGCCCGAGCCGCTGCTCAAGGTCGACGGCCTGGTGAAGCACTTCCCCATCAAGAAGGGGCTGCTCCAGCGCCAGGTCGCGGCCGTCCAGGCGGTCGACGGGCTCTCCTTCGACGTACGCCCCGGCGAGACGCTCGGCGTGGTCGGCGAGTCCGGCTGCGGCAAGTCGACGATGGGCCGGCTGATCACCCGGCTGCTCGAACCGACCGGTGGCCGCGTCGAGTTCGAGGGGGTGGACATCACGCACCTGAACACCGGGGGCATGCGTCCGCTCCGCCGCGACGTGCAGATGATCTTCCAGGACCCGTACTCGTCGCTGAACCCCCGGCACACCATCGGCACGATCGTCGGCGCGCCCTTCAAGCTCCAGGGCGTCAAGCCCGAGGGCGGCGTGAAGAAGACCGTGCAGGAGATGCTGGAGCGCGTCGGGCTCAGCCCCGAGCACTACAACCGCTACCCGCACGAGTTCTCCGGCGGTCAGCGCCAGCGCATCGGCATCGCCCGCGCGCTGGCACTGCGGCCCAAGCTCGTCGTCGCCGACGAGCCGGTCTCGGCCCTGGACGTCTCCATCCAGGCCCAGGTGGTCAACCTCCTGGACGACCTGCAGGACGAGCTCGGCCTCACGTACGTGATCATCGCGCACGACCTGTCGGTCATCCGGCACGTGTCGGACCGCATCGCGGTGATGTACCTCGGCAAGATCGTGGAGCTGGCGGACCGCAAGGACCTCTACTCCTCGCCGATGCACCCGTACACCAAGGCGCTGCTCTCCGCGGTGCCGGTGCCCGACCCCAAGCGGCGCGGCGCCAAGAGCGACCGGATCCTGCTCCGCGGCGACGTGCCCTCGCCGATCGACCCGCCGACCGGCTGCCGTTTCCACACGCGGTGCTGGAAGGCGACGGAGATCTGCGCGAAGAAGGAGCCGCCGCTGATCGCCCTGGCCTCCGGGCACCAGGTGGCCTGCCACCACCCGGAGAACGCCGAGGACCAGCAGCCCGGGGACACCAAGCTGCTCGCGGCCGCCAAGGAGGCGATCGACGTGGTGTCGGTCGCGACGAAGGCGGACGAGACGGCGGCGAAGTCGGCGGCCGCCGGGCCGGCGAGCTCGCCGGAGGCCGCGAAGCCCTCCGGGCCGGCGAAGTCCTCCGAGGCCGCGAAGCCCTCCGAGGCCGCGAAGCCCTCCGAGGCCGCGAAGTCCGCTGAGCCCGAGGTCAAGAAGGACGTGAAGGGCGAGAAGGGCTCGGGCGGGACGTCGGCCTGACCTGAGCGTGTGCGTGCCCCGACGGGGGAGTGCGGAGTCCGCAGGACTCGCGGCACTCTCCCGTCCGGCATGTCCGGGCCCTCAGCGGGGCTCCGGGCCGTGAGCCTCCGGTGCGTGGGGACGGTCCGTTTCCGACGGCGCCCCACGTACGACCCGCCAGCCGCCGACCTCGCGGTACCGCGAGTCGTACACGGCCTCCCCGTCGCCCGGCTCCAGCGTGTAGTGCCGCAGGTTGCCGCCCCAGTACCGCAGGATCCGGCCCAGCTCGTCCGCGGCGTTCCCCTCGAACGCCGTCTCGCCCATGTCGACCTCCAGCAGGAACCTCACGTCTCCCGCCCCCTCTCCGCCAGCGCATCAGGCCGCTCTCTGCCACCGTCCTTCGACTTTCTCATTGAAGTCCTTCTGGGGACTTCGGGCGCGAGAGGCCTTGTCGGAACGGGCCTGGTGGCCCCGCAAGTCTCAAATGCCGGAGAGGGAAGCGGCGGGGCCGGGCCGTGCGCGGGTAAGAATGGCGCGTGCTCCAGGATCTGTTCACCCCCTCCGTCCAGCACTCGCTCGACATCGTGGGGATCTTCGTCTTCGCGATCTCCGGCGCGCTGCTCGCCGTGCGCAAGAACTTCGACGTCTTCGGCATCGCCGTCCTCGCCGAGGTCACCGCGCTGGGCGGCGGACTCTTCCGCGACCTGGTCATCGGGGCGGTCCCGCCGGCCGCCTTCACCGACCTCGGCTACTTCATCACCCCGCTGTTCGCGGCCGCACTGGTCTTCTTCCTGCACCCGGAGGTGGAGCGCACCCAGCTCGCCGTGAACGTCTTCGACGCGGCGGGCCTCGGCCTGTTCTGCGTCTCGGGCACGACCAAGGCGTACGACTACGGCCTCGGCCTCACCGCGTCGGCCGCCCTCGGCCTGATGACCGCGGTGGGCGGCGGTGTGCTGCGCGACATCGTCGCCAACGAGGTGCCGTCCCTGGTCCGCTGGGACCGCGACCTGTACGCGGTGCCCGCCATCGTGGGCGCGGCGATGGTCGCCCTGTGCATCCGCTTCGAGATGCTGACGGCCCTCACCAGCGGCTTCGCCGTCGTGACGACGTTCGTCCTGCGGCTGCTGGCCCTGCACTACCACTGGCGGGCACCGCGCGCCTGGAACCGCCGGTCGACGGCGGTGGAGGCCGAGGTGGAGGAGACGCCGTGAGTGGGGGCAGCCTGCCGGGCCTGCCCGAAGCAGAAAAAGCTACCGCTCAGTAGTTTCCTGTTGTACGTTGCTGCCATGGCAACGGCAGCATCGGCGGCCTCGGCAGCCTCCATACCGGCATCGGTGCCCGCGAGCATCGGCGACAGCGAGTTCGACCGCGACACCGCGGTCACCCGCCGCGAGCAGGGCGTCTACGACACCGAGCTCTCCGCGGGGTGGACGATCATCAGCGCGGTCAACGGCGGCTATCTCCTCGCCGTCATCGGCCGCGCGCTGGCGGACGCCCTGCCGCACTCCGACCCGTTCACCGTCTCCGCGCACTACCTCACCGCGTCCAGCCCCGGACCCGCCGTGATCCGCACCGACGTGGTGCGCGGCGGCCGGTCCCTCTCCACCGGTCAGGCCTCGCTCTTCCAGTACGACGAGGAGGGGCGCGAGGTCGAGCGGATCCGCGTGCTCGCCTCCTACGGCGACCTCGACGCCCTCCCCGACGACGTCCGCACCACGGCCGTGCCGCCCGCCATCCCGCCGCTCGACCAGTGCTTCGGCGCGCAGGACGCCCCCGACCACCGGCCCGTGCCCGGCAGTTCGGCCATCGCCGACCGCCTCTTCCTCAAGCTCGACCCCGCCACGCTCGGCTGGGCGCTCGGACAGCCGTCCGGCAAGGGCGAGATGCGGGCCTGGTTCGGTCTCGCGGACGGCCGTGACGCGGACCCGCTGTCCCTGCTGCTCGCCGTCGACGCGCTGCCGCCGACCGCCTTCGAGCTGGGCCTCACCGGCTGGGTCCCGACCGTGGAACTGACGGTCCACGTCCGCCACCGCCCCGCGCCGGGCCCGCTGCGCGTCGCCATCACCACGCGGAACCTCGCGGGCGGCTTCCTGGAGGAGGACGCGGAGGTCTGGGACAGCGAGGACCGGCTGGTGGCCCAGTCGCGACAGCTCGCACGGGCCCGGCTGGGCTAGGGCCTGCCTGGGCCAGGGCCCGCCTGGGCCTTCCCGGTGGTCGGACGGTGGGTGAGGTGGCCCACGGCGGTGTGCGGGCCGTGGAGTTCCGCCTGGAGTGGCGGGCGTCACCCAACTCCCGTACGGATGCGCGTTGTTGTGCACGGATGAGCGGGTAGATCGCCGGCATGCAGCTCATTCCCCTGCCACTGGGGCCCATCAATCCGGATGTCGAGAATCTCGCTGTAGGAGTCGTGCTGTTCGGCTCCCTCTACTTCTTCGTCAGGCGCATGGTCCTCCGTGTCAACCGCGTGCTCGAAGATCGCGCCACGATCCTTGAAGGGGTGACCGGCGGGCCCGCGGAACACCTGCGGCGGGAGGCCGAGCGGACCCACGCCGAGAAGGAGGCGACGCTGGCCGCGGCCCGCGGCGAGGCCGCGCGGACGCGGCAGCGGGCCCGGGAGGAAGGCGCCGCCCTGATCGCCGCCGCCCGCCAGGACGGAGTGCGAGAGCGCGACGAGCTGCTCGTGAGCGGGAAGGCCGGCATCGAGGCTCAGCGCGTGTCGGCGGATGCGGAGCTGCGTGCCCACGTCCCGGAGCTGGCAGCCGGGCTGGCGAGCAGGATCGTGGGCGAGCCGGTCGCCACGGCGGGTTCCGGCAGCTAGGAGGACTCGGTCCGGAGGAATCGCCCCACCTCGGCGGTGAGTTCGGCGGGCGCGTCCTCCTGCACGAGATGCCCCGCGCCCTCGATCAGGCGCAGCTCGGCACCGGGGATCAGCTTCGCGAGCTCCTCGCCCCTGGTCGGCGGGATCCAGCTGTCCCGCGTGCCCCAGCAGATCAGCACGGGCAGGCTCAACTCGCCGTACCGGCCCTGGATCTCGTCCGTGAACCGCTGGTCGTTCTGCGTGATCTGCCGGTAGAAGGCGCTCAGGCCCTCCTGCGTGCACCAGGGCTCGACGAGCCGGTCGAGCACGGCCGGGTGCAGTCCGCGCGAGCTGGCCGAGCTCACGTACTCGCGGACCAGCGCCCGGTGCAGCGCGGGCGGCAGCCGGGCGAACACATCGGCGTTCTCGCCGAGCAGCCGGTACGTGGGGGAGCCCCAGGGGGCGAGCGCCACCGGGTCGACCAGGGCGAGGCGTGCGTACCGGGCACCGTGCAGCAGATGTGCCCGCAGGGCGACGCAGCCGCCGAAGTCGTGGGCCACCACGGCCGGCGCGTCCAGGCCCCAGTGGCCGAGGAGTTCGGTGAGGACGCGGGCCTGCGAGGCGAGCGACACGTCCTGGCCCGCCCGCATCTCCGAGACGCCGTACCCCGGCAGGTCCCACACGTACACGCGGTGGTCGGCCGACAGCGCGCGGGCGACGGCACGCCAGACGTACGAGGAAAAGGGCGTGCCGTGGACGAGAACGACGGGAGGGGCGTCGGCGGGGCCGAGGGCGGCCCAGCGGACGGTGCCCGAGGAGCCGGCGAAGGTCTGGTCGAGCGTCCAGGAGTCAAGGGCGACTGTCATGACCGTAAGGCTAGTAGCTCCTTACGGGGGAGTCGAGGGTGTGGAGGCGGCGCTCCTGGGCTCTTGGGGGCCTGGGGTTCTGGGGGCCGACGTCCCGGCGTTCCGGCGTCCGGACGTCCCGGCATCCCGGCATCCCGGCGTCCGGCGTCCCGGGCGGGCGTCAGTTCTCGTCCTGCCAGTGCCGGCGTCCCAGGCCCACCAGGCGCAGCTGCCTGCGGGCGATGTCCGCGACCCGCGCCTCCTGTGCGGTCCCCGGGCCCGCGTCCAGGAACGCCGACGCGGTCATCACCATGTGGTCGACGTACATTCCGGCCAGCATCAGCAGGTCGTCCTCGGCCCACCGCGACGTCGGCGCCTCACGGCCGAACTGATGGGCCACCTCCCGTGCGAACAGTTCGAGTTGGGCGCCGATCGCGTCCCGCACCGCCTTGACGCCGCCGTGCCGCTCGCGGGCGACGAAGCGGACGTGGGAGGGGTGCGCGTGGACGTACCGCGCTATCAACTCGACCGTGCCCGCGATGCGTTGCTCACTGTCGCCGGTCTCGGCGGCCAGCATCTCGGTGAGCGTCGTGTGCAGGCTGTCGAGCGCCTCCTCGACCAGGGCGACGCCCAGGTCGGCGGTGTCGCGGAAGTGCCGGTAGAAGGCGGTGGGGGCGACGCCCACGGCGCGGGTGACCTCGCGCAGGCCCAGGCTGCTGAGGCTCTGCTCCTCCAGCAGCAGGAGCGCCGCGTCGAGGAGGGCCTGCCGGGTCTTCTGCTTCTGGGCCTGCCGGACGCCGAGAGTGTGACTCATGCCATGCAGTTAACAACTGTTCTCCGAGATTTGAAAGCCGCGGAGGGAGTAGACTCCATAGTCAGTGAACAACTGTTACCACAAGCGTTCACCGAACTGAGAGGGATCTCATGCTCTTCCTTGTCGCCGCCCTTCTGCTGCTGGGTGTCGCCATGGGTTCCGTGGCCCACGCCCCGCTTCCGGTCAGCCTCGTCGCCGCCGTGGTCATCGGCGTGTGGCTCATGGTCTTCGCCCTCCGCGAGCGTCACGCGCGCCACCGCTGATCCACTCCGTACGACCCCTCCACTCCGTACGACACCTCCACCTGCCAGGAGTCGCACCATGGAACTCACCGCCGAACGCACGGAACACACCGAACGCACGGATCGTGTTGCCGAGAACGTGGGCGAGCCGGCCCCGGACCGAGGCGCCGCGGGCCGGACGGACCGGACGGACCGCACCGCGTCCCGTCCCACCGGCCGCCGTGACACCGACGGCATGGCCGTCGCCTCCTTCGTCCTCGGTCTTGTCGGGCTGCTCGTCCTGAACCTCTTCCTCGGGCCCGTCGCGATCGTCCTCGCGGGCATCGCCCTGTGGCGCGGCACCACCCGCAAGGGCCGCGCGCTGCTCGGACTCGGGCTCGGCGTCGCCGATCTCGTGGTGCTCGCCACGCTCGTCGCGATGGACGGCACGGTGTCCTGGGGTCTCGCAGGCTGATACCGCCGGGGCGAAGGGCCTCGCGCGGCTCGTAGAATCGTGCGCACCATGGCCTACCTCGACCACGCAGCGACCACTCCGATGCTCCCGGAGGCGATCGCGGCGATGACCGCCCAGATCGCCGTCACCGGCAACGCCTCCTCGCTGCACGCGGCGGGGCGGCGGGCGCGACGCACCGTCGAGGAGGCCCGCGAGACGCTCGCCGAGTCACTCGGCGCCCGCCCCAGCGAGACCGTCTTCACCTCCGGCGGCACCGAGGCCGACAACCTCGCCGTCAAGGGCCTGTACTGGGCCAGGAGAAACGCGGGCGAGGGGGCGCGGGCCCGCACCCGGCTGCTCGCGAGCCCCGTCGAGCACCACGCCGTCCTCGACGCCGTGCACTGGCTCGGTGAGCACGAGGGCGCCACCGTCGAGTATCTGCCGGTCGACGGGTACGGCCGCGTGCACCCCGACGCGCTGCGCGAGGCCATCGAGCGCGACCCCGACGACGTCGCCCTCGCCACCGTCATGTGGGCCAACAACGAGATCGGCACCATCCAGCCGATCCGAGAACTCGCCGACGTCGCCCAGGAGTTCGGCATCCCGCTGCACGCCGACGCGGTACAGGCCTACGGCCAGATCCCCGTCGACTTCGGTGCCTCCGGGCTCGCCGCCATGACCGTTTCCGGCCACAAGATCGGTGGCCCCTACGGCATCGGCGCGCTGCTGCTCGGCCGCGAGTACAGCCCCGTGCCCGTGCTGCACGGCGGTGGCCAGGAGCGGCACGTGCGCTCCGGGACGCTGGACGTGCCCGCCATCGCCGCGTTCGCCGTCGCGGGGGAGCACGCCGCGACGCACCGCGAGCGGTTCGCCGCCGAGGTGGGCGCGCTCCGGGACGACCTGGTTTCCGCCGTCCGCGCGGCGGTCCCCGAGGCGATCCTCGGCGGCGATCCCGCCCCGGAAGGACGGCTGCCCGCCAACGCGCACTTCACCTTCCCCGGCTGCGAGGGCGACTCCCTGCTCCTCCTCCTGGACGCGCAGGGCATCGAGTGTTCCACCGGCTCCGCGTGCACGGCGGGCATCGCCCAGCCCAGCCACGTCCTGCTCGCCACCGGCGTTGACCCCGACCTGGCCCGCGGCACGCTCCGCTTCTCGTTCGGCCACACGTCGACCAAGGCGGACGTCGACGCGGTGGCGGCGGCGATCGGCCCTGCGGTGGAGCGGGCGCGGTCGGCGGGGCTGAGCTAGCGGGGCTGCGGGGGGCCACGGGGTCTGCGGGGCCGAGCTGGCGGGGCTGCGGGGGGCCACGGGGTCTGCGGGGCCGAGCCGGCGGGGCTGCTGGACCCGCTGGGTCCGCGCGGTCGCTAGGTCTTCTTCTCCGACGCCCTCGGCTTCGGTGTGCGCTGCGGCTTGTCCCGCTCGGCCCGCACCAGGCGCAGGTACCGGTCCCAGTCCCAGTAGGGGCCCGGGTCCGTGTGGTCCGTGCCCGGCACCTCCACGTGGCCCACGATGTGCTCGCGGTCCACGGGAATGTCGTACCGCCGGCAGATCCCGGCGGTCAGCCGCGCGGACGCCGCGTACATCGGGGCGGTGAACGACGACTTCTTGTCGACGAACCCCTCGTGCTCGATGCCGATGCTGCGTTCGTTGTAGCTCTTGTTCCCCGCGTGGAAGGCCACGTCCAGCTCGCGGATCATCTGCGCTATGTGCCCGTCCTTGCGCACAACGTAGTGCGCGGCGGCGCCGTGCGCGGGGTCCTTGAAGACCCGCAGCGCCGTCTCGTACCCGCCCTGGACGACGTGGATGACGACACGGTCGATGGCGTAGTCGTCGGGGCGGTCCGCGCGGCGCCAGTTGTAGTCGGAGGCGGCGATCCACTGCACGCCGGCGGCGTCGACCGCGCCCTCCTTGCGCTTCTTGACCACGCCGGGCATCCGCCACCACAGCCGGCCGAGCTCGTCCTTGGCCAGCAGGGCGGTGCCCGCGGCCGCCGCGGCGCCGCCGATCAGGAGCGTGCGCCGGTCGATGCCGCGCCGGGGGCCCGGCCCGTCGGCCCGCCCCTTCGCGCCCGGTGAATCCGTGGGCCCTCGCTGTGGTTCCCCCATGCGATCTTCAACGCTTACTCACGGGCGTCCGGTTCCCGACGCCCCGTACTCTGTTAGAGCTATGACTTTGACCGAGACCCCGCAGCGTGCCCAGCGCCCCCTCCGTGTCCTCGCCGCCATGTCCGGCGGCGTGGACTCCGCCGTCGCCGCCGCCCGTGCCGCCGAGGCCGGGCACGACGTGACGGGAGTGCACCTCGCACTCTCGGCGAACCCGCAGTCGTTCCGTACGGGCGCGCGGGGCTGTTGCACCATCGAGGACTCGCGCGACGCCCGCCGTGCCGCGGACGTCATCGGCATCCCCTTCTACGTGTGGGACCTCGCCGAGCGCTTCCGTGAGGACGTGGTCGAGGACTTCATCGCCGAGTACGAGGCGGGCCGCACGCCCAACCCGTGCCTGCGCTGCAACGAGAAGATCAAGTTCGCCGCGCTGCTCGACAAGGCGCTCGCCCTCGGCTTCGACGCGGTCGTCACCGGCCACTACGCCCAGGTGATCGTCCACGACGACGGCTCCCGCGAGCTGCACCGCGCCTCCGACATGGCCAAGGACCAGAGCTACGTCCTCGGGGTGCTCGACGAGAAGCAGCTCGCCCACGCGATGTTCCCCCTGGGTGACACGGTCACCACCAAGGAGGAGATCCGCGCGGAGGCCGAGCGCCGCGGGCTCGCCGTCGCCAAGAAGCCCGACAGCCACGACATCTGCTTCATCGCCGACGGCGACACCCAGGGCTTCCTCGCCTCCCGCCTCGGCAAGGCGGAGGGCGACATCGTGGACGCCGAGGGCACCAAGCTCGGCACCCACGAGGGCGCGTTCGGCTACACCATCGGCCAGCGCAAGGGCCTGCGGATCGGCACCCCGGCCCCCGACGGCAAGCCGCGCTACGTCCTGGACATCTCCCCGGTGGACAACACCGTGACGGTCGGCCCGGCCGCCGCCCTGGACGTGAGCGGCCTGACCGCCCTCAAGCCCCGCTGGTGCGGCCTCGCACCCACCGGGCCCGGCACGTACACGGCGCAGCTGCGCGCGCACGGCGGCGAGACGGAGGTGACCGCCGAGCTGGTCGAGGGCGAGCTGCGGGTGTCCTTCGCCGAGCCCGTCCGGGGCGTCGCCCCGGGCCAGGCCATCGTGCTCTACGACGGCACGCGCGTGGTCGGCTCGGCGACGATCGCGACGACGGAGCGGGCAGCGGCGGCGGTGTAGCCCCGAGCCCCGCGGGGCCCTCCCGAGCCCCTGCGGTCCGGGTGCGGCCCTCAGCGCCCCGCGACCTGGAGCACGATCTTGCCCTGGGTGCGGCCCTGTTCCCCGTGCGCGTGGGCCTTGGCGGCCTCCTCCAAGGGCAGCACCGTGTCGATCTCGGCGCGGAGCTTGCCCGCCTCGACCAGGCGGACGATCTCCAGGAGTCCCGCGCGGTCCGGCTCGACGACCGTCCACCCCGCGTGCACGCCGAGCTCCGCGGCCCGCACGGGGTCCGGCAGGCCGCCCGGGTCGGGCAGCGTGACCAGGTGGCCGCCGGGGCGCAGCACGTCGAGGGAGCGCGTGCCGTACGCGCCGCCCACGCCGTCCAGGACGATGTCCACGTCGCGCACCGCCTCGGCGAAGTCCACGCGCGTGTAGTCGACGATCTCGTCCGCGCCGAGCCCGCGCAGGAAGGCGTGCTTGTCCGCGCGGGCCGTTCCGACGACGTACGCCCCGTGGGCCTTGGCGATCTGCACGGCGAGGTGCCCGACGCCCCCGGCCGCCGCGTGGATCAGCACCCGCTGCCCGGACCGCAGCCCCGCCGTCTCGACGAGCCCCTGCCAGGCGGTGAGCGCCGCCAGCGGCAGCGCGGCGGCCTGGACGTGGTCGATGCCCTGCGGCTTGGGCGCGAAGCGCCGGGCGGGCGCCGCGAGGAACTCGGCGTAGCCGCCCGCCTGTTCGGGGAAGCGGGGCATGCCGAACACCTCGTCGCCGGGCCGGTACAGGGTGACTCCGGGGCCGACCTCCTCGACGACGCCGGACACGTCGTAGCCGAGGATCGGGGTCTCGCCCCAGCTGCCGAAGGCGCCCTCCGCGCGGGTCTTCCAGTCGACCGGGTTGACGCCCGCGGCGTGCACCCGGACCAGGATCTCGGTCAGGCCGGGCTCGGGGCGGTCCACCTCGACCGGGACCAGGTTCTCGGGGGCGCCCCAGGCGCGGGGGCTGACGGCACGCATCTTCATGGTCTGTCTTCCTCTTTCGGGAACGGCCGGTTACGGGAAACGGCCGGTTCCGGGAACGGCTCGTGGGACCAGAGTGCGTCGGTGCGCACGGGCGCGGTGCTGGCAGTTTGGCCATGATGTGACAGGATTCGGCCATGGTCTGCAGTGGAGTGAAGGGCGTGCGGGGCGCGCACCGCGTGGCCGTCCTCGCCCTGGACGGCGTCTACGCCTTCGAGCTGGGCATCCCGTCCCGGGTGTTCGGCAGCGCGCAGGACGGCCTGCGGCGGCCGCTCTACGACGTCGTGGTCTGCACGGTCGACGGGCGGCCGGTGCGCACGGACTCCGGGTTCACGGTCTCCGCCGAGCACGGCCCGCAGGCCCTGGAGGCGGCGGACACCGTGGTGATCCCGCCGACCCGGCACTTCGACGAGGGGATGGCGGCCGACGGGCTGCCCGCGGCGGTGACCGACGCCCTGGCGCGGATCAGGCCCGGCACCCGGATCGTCTCGTTCTGCAACGCCTCGTACGTCCTCGCCGCCACCGGCCTCCTGGACGGGCGGCCCGCGACGACGCACTGGAACGTCGCCCGCGACTTCCAGCGGTCCTTCCCCCGGATCAAGGTCGACGCGGACGTGCTCTTCGTGGACGACGGCGACGTCCTGACCGCGGCGGGCGTCGCGGCCGGCATCGACCTCTGCCTGCACCTCGTGCGCCGCGACCACGGCGCCGCCGTCGCCAACCACGTCGCCCGCGTCTGTGTCGTACCGCCCTGGCGCGACGGCGGTCAGGCGCAGTACATCGAGCGGCCCGTCCCCGAGCCCACGCTCGCCACCACGGCCGCCACGCGTGCGTGGGCCCTCGAACGGCTCCAGGAACCGCTGCCCCTGGGGGAGCTGGCCGCCCACGCACGCATGAGCCTGCGGACCTTCACGCGCCGCTTCCAGGAGGAGGTGGGCATGCCTCCCGGGCGGTGGCTGACCGCCCAGCGCATCGAACTGGCCCGGCAGCTCCTGGAGTCCAGCGACCTGCCCGTGGACGTGGTGGCCCACCGGTCAGGGTTCGGCACCGGCAACTCCCTGCGCCAGCACATGCGTTCCGTCCTCGGCGTCTCGCCGCTCGCCTACCGGCGGACGTTCACGGCTGCTTCGTGACCTCCGCCTCGTAGAAGCAGAAGTGGTCCTTGATCCCGGCCACGGCGGCTTTCGGCTCCGGGTACGCCCACACGGTGTCCTTGCCGTCCTTGCCGTCCTTGCCGTCCTTGCCGTCCGGCAGCGACCAGTAGGAGGCCGTTCCCTTGAACGGGCAGTACGTGCGGGTCTCCGACGGCGTCAGGAGATCGGTGCGCACGTCCTCCGGGGGAAGGTAGTGGCGCACGGGACAGCCCGTCTCGTGCAGCAGCAGGGGGCGGCGGCTCTCCGCCACGACCTGCCCGTCCCGCACCACGCGTACGTGGTCCGTGCCCCGCTCGATGGTGATCACATGTCCTTCGCTCACGGTCGTGCCCTCCTCGTCGAGTGGTCTCCCGTACGTCAGCGCCCGTACGGGCCGCCTTCTTCCCCCGGCGCTCCGCGGGGCCGCCACCCGTCGGCGCCGTGCGGCCGCGCGGACCGTACCGTGGGCGCATGAACATCTGCGTCTTCCTCTCCGCCGCCGACCTCGACGACCGCTACACCCGCCCGGCGCGCGAATTCGCCGAGCTGCTCGGCAGGGGAGGCCACACGCTGGTCTGGGGCGGCTCCGAGAGCGGCCTGATGAAGGTCGTGGCGGACGGCGTGGACGCGGCGGGAGGCGGGCTCGTCGGCGTCTCCGTGGACTTCCTCGCGGCCAAGGCCAGGCAGGTGTCCGCGCCCCACGAAATGGTGATCGCGCGTGACCTCGCCGAGCGCAAGGCGCTGCTCCTGGAGAAGGCCGACGCCGTCGTGATCATGGTGGGCGGCACCGGCACGCTCGACGAGGCCACCGAGATCCTGGAGCTGAAGAAGCACGGCAAGCACACCAAGCCCGTGGTCCTGCTGAACTCCGAAGGCTTCTACGACGGCCTCAAGGAGCAGTTCCGCCGTATGGAGGACGAGGGCTTCCTGCCCGTCCCGCTGACCGACCTCGTCTTCTTCGCGGAGGAGCCCGTGGGCGCCCTGGCCTACCTGGAGGAGCAGGCCGGCACCCTCTGAGCAGGCCCGCGCGGGCCGGGGTGGGACCATGGGCGCATGGCAACACATGTGATCACCGGGGCCGGCTCCGGCATCGGCGCGGCCGTCGCGCGCCGCCTCCACGCACGCGGCGACGAGCTCGTCCTGCACGCACGCGACGCGGGCCGCGCCAAGGAGCTCGCCGCCGAGTTCCCCGGCGCGAGCACCCTCGTCGGCGACCTCTCCGACCCCGACAAGCTCTCCTGGGCCTTCGGGCACCAGTCGCTGCCCGCGCGCGTGGACTCGCTCCTGCACATCGCGGGCGTCGTCGACCTCGGCCCGGTCGGCGAGCTCACCCCCAAGGCCTGGCGCCACCAGCTCAACGTCAACCTCATCGCCCCCGCCGAGCTCACCCGCCACTTCCTGCCCCAACTGCGGGTCGCCCAGGGCCACGTGGTCTTCGTCAACTCGGGCGCGGGACTGAACGCCGGCGCCGACTGGTCCGCGTACGCCGCCTCCAAGCACGGCCTGAAGGCGCTGGCCGACTCCCTGCGCCAGGAGGAGCACGCGGGCGGGGTGCGGGTCACCTCCGTCTACCCGGGCCGCACGGCGAGCGCCATGCAGGTCAAGGTCCACCAGCAGGAGGGCAAGGAGTACGACCCCTCCCGCTTCATCGACCCCGAGTCGGTCGCCACGACGATCCTCATGGCCCTGGACCTGCCGCGCGACGCGGAGGTCAACGACCTGACGGTGCGGCCCGGCCGATGAGCGCGTTCACCTGGGGCCCGGCGACCGGCGTCGGGTCCATGCCCGGCGGCGACGCCCGGGAGGCCGCGAAGACCGTCACCGGCAGCTTCGAGTGGCCCGAGCAGGGCATGGCCCACCTCGCCGAGCTGCCCGCGCGCGGGCCCGGCGCCGACATGATCGGCCGCACCGCAGGGCTCCTCGTCGACCTGTACGCGCGCGTGGAGCCCAGCGGCTGGCGCGTCGGCGACCGCCCCGGCCGGGACACCCGGCGGGCCAGGGCCTGGCTCGGCGAAGACCTCGACGCCCTGGAGGAGTTCACCCAGGGGTACGAGGGGCCGCTCAAGGTCCAGGCCGTCGGCCCCTGGACCCTCGCCGCCGCCCTGGAGCTCAAGAACGGCGAGTCCGCGCTCTCCGACCCCGGCGCCGTCCGTGACCTCGCGGGATCCCTCGCCGAAGGCCTGCGCGAACACCTGGCGGACGTGCGGCGCAGGGTGCCGGGCGCCCAGGTGGTCCTGCAGCTCGACGAGCCCTCGCTCATCGCCGTGCTGCGCGGACAGGTCAAGACCGCCAGCGAGTACCGCACGCACCGCGCCGTGGACCGCCAGGCCGTCGAGAGCACGCTGCGGGACGTCCTGGGCGTCCACGGCGAGGGCCCCGCGGTCATCCACTCCTGCGCGCCGGACGTGCCGTTCGCGCTGCTGCGCCGCGCCGGTGCCGACGCGATCTCCTGTGACTTCTCGCTCCTCACCGAGCGTGACGACGAGGCGATCGGTGAGGCGGTCGAGGGGGGCACACGGCTCTTCGTCGGTGTCGTGCCGGGCGTGGACGGCGGATTGTCAGACCCTGCCGGTAGCGTCATGGGTGTCAGGACGCTGTGGCGCAGGCTGGGGCTGAATCCGGGATCACTCGCGGAGTCGGTCGTGGTCACTCCGTCGTGCGGGCTCGCGGGCGCTTCACCCGCGTACGCGCGCGCGGCGCTCGCCCACTGCGTCAAGGCGGCGAGATCGCTCGCAGACAACCCTGAGTAATTGGGTATGACGTAACGGGAGGACGAAACGGTGGCTGTCGAACAGCAAGGCCAGCAAGGATCTGTGCCCGCCGAGGCACGGGATCGGCATGCCCAGCTGGCCGAACAGATCGAGGAGCACCGCTTCCGGTACTACGTGAAGGACCAACCGGTCGTCAGCGACGCCGAGTTCGACACACTCCTGCGCTCTCTCCAGGCCCTGGAGGAGGAGCACCCGGAGCTGCGCACCCCGGACTCGCCGACCCAGAAGGTCTCCGGGTCCTACGAGACGGAGTTCACCGCGGTCGAGCACCGCGAGCGCATGCTCTCCCTGGACAACGCCTTCGACGACGCGGACCTGGCCGCCTGGGCCGACCGCGTCGCCAAGGAGGCCGGCACCCCGGACTTCCACCTGCTGTGCGAGCTGAAGGTCGACGGCCTCGCGGTCAACCTGACGTACGAGGACGGCAAGCTGACCCGAGCCGCCACCCGCGGCGATGGCCGCACCGGTGAGGACATCACGCCGAACGTCCGTACGATCGCGGACATCCCCCAGCGGCTCAAGGGCGACCGCGTCCCGGCCCTGGTGGAGGTCCGCGGCGAGGTCTTCTTCCCGATGGAGAAGTTCGAGGAGCTCAACGCCCGCCTGGTGGAGGCCGGCGACAAGCCCTTCGCCAACCCCCGCAACGCGGCGGCGGGTTCGCTGCGCCAGAAGGACCCGCGCGTCACCGCGACCCGCCCCCTGCACATGGTCGTGCACGGCATCGGCGCCCGCGAGGGCTTCGACATCGACTGCCTCAGCCACGCCTACGAGCTGCTGCACGAGTGGGGCCTGCCCACCGCCCAGCACAACAAGGTCGTCGAAGGCCTCCAGGGCGTGCGGGACTTCATCGCGTACTTCGGCGAGCACCGCCACTCCGTGGAGCACGAGATCGACGGCGTCGTCGTCAAGCTCGACGAGATCCCGCTCCAGGGCCGCCTCGGCTCCACCTCCCGCGCCCCGCGCTGGGCCATCGCCTGGAAGTACGCGCCCGAGGAGGTCAACACCAAGCTCATCAACATCCGCGTCGGCGTCGGCCGCACCGGCCGCGTCACGCCGTACGCCCAGGTGGAGCCCGTCACCGTCGCGGGCTCCGAGGTCGAGTTCGCGACCCTGCACAACCAGGACGTGGTGAAGAAGAAGGGCGTCTTCATCGGCGACACCGTCGTGATCCGCAAGGCGGGCGACGTCATCCCGGAGATCCTCGGCCCGGTGGTGGACCTGCGGGACGGCAGCGAGCAGGAGTTCGTCATGCCCGCCGAGTGCCCCGAGTGCGGCACCGCGCTGCGGCCCATGAAGGAGGGCGACATCGACCTCCGCTGCCCCAACGCCCAGTCGTGCCCCGCCCAGTTGCGTGAACGTCTCTTCTACCTGGCGGGCCGCAAGAGCCTGGACATCGAGAACTTCGGGTACGTCGCCGCGGCCGCGCTCACCAAGCCCTTGGAGCCCGCCGACCCGCCGATCCTCGACGAGGGCGACATCTTCGGCCTGAAGGTCGAGGAGCTGCTGCCCATCAAGTCCTACGTCCTCGACCAGGACTCGGGACTGCCCAAGCGCGACCCCAAGACCGGCGAGGAGAAGGTCGTCACCTTCTTCGCCAACCAGCAGGGCGAGGCGAAGAAGAACACCCTCGCCATGCTGGAGAACATCGCGGCGGCCAAGGAACGGCCGCTCGCCCGCGTCATCACGGGCCTCTCGATCCGGCACGTCGGCCCGGTGGCCGCCGAGGCGCTGGCCCGCGAGTTCCGTTCCATCGACCGCATCGAACAGGCCACCGAGGAGGAACTGGCCGCAGTGGAGGGCGTCGGCTCGACCATCGCGGCCTCGCTCAAACAGTGGTTCGCCGAGGAGTGGCACCGGGAGATCCTGCGCAAGTGGCGGGCTGCCGGGGTGCGCATGGAGGAGGAGGCGAGCGGCGAGGACGAGGGACCCCGCCCGCTCGAAGGCCTCACGGTGGTCGTCACCGGAACGCTGGAACACCACACCCGGGATGGCGCGAAAGAGGCGCTGCAGAGCCTCGGGGCCAAGGTGACCGGTTCCGTTTCGAAGAAGACGGCCTTCGTGGTCGTGGGTGACAACCCGGGATCCAAGTACGACAAGGCCATGCAGGTGAAGGTTCCGGTTCTCAACGAGGAAGGCTTCGCTGTCCTGCTCGAACAGGGACCGGACGCGGCGAAGGACGTCGCGCTTCCGACCGAGGAGTAGCGGTTGAAGGCCACCCGTTCAGCGCATACCAGATGCATACGGGTGGCCGGGTCGCATTCGGGCAACCGTAGTCGACCGCTGCCCGTGGAAGCCTTCTGCGGCCTACTGTTGAGGTGTGCGCCTGCCGTGCCCCGATGCGAACGGGGTACCTCCTGCTCATTCAGAGCCTGGAAGGGGGCATCCCCTGCTCGACACGAGTTCGGGAGCAGGGCATCTCCTTGCTCGTGGAGAGCTCGGGGACGGAAATCCGGACGCGGCCGAACAAGGTCCGAGTCCGCTTGGCGTGGGCACCGCCGGCTGTGAGAGGGACGGGAATGGAACCGACCGAGAGCGCCGCCCCGGACTCACGGCTGCGCGCGCGCCTGTGGCGCGCGCCGGGAGCCTGGCTGCGCGGCCGCCGGACCGCGACGACCACCGACCCGGGCACGGCGCCCGGACCGGCCCGCGCCGCAACGGGCGCGCTGAGCACCGCCGTCGAACCCCGCGAGCGCGCCTGGACCTCCCCGCACGGCGCGGACAACTCCACGGCCTGCGCCGGCACGGGCGACGCCGCGCAGGACGTCCGTGAGCGCTGGCCGCTGCTGCCCGTCGCCGCCGTCGCCGCGGCCGCCGTCCTGCTGGGCGCGGGCTTCTTCCAGGCCGTCTCGGGCCGGCACGCCCTCTTCCCCACCGGCACGGCCGGCTGGTCCCTCGCGATCCTCACCGGCCTCATCGTCGGCCATCTCGTCGCCCTCGGCCGGGACCGCTGGTGGGGCGGCACGGGCTCCGGCGGCGCCCTCACCGTCGCCGTCCTCCTGCTCTATGGCTGGGTGCCGGCCGGCATGGTCAGCCTCACCGTCGTCGTCCTGGTCGGCGTCGCCCGCAGGCACCGCTGGCGCCAGGGCGTGCTGCACGGCGCCGTCGACATCCTCGGCATCGGCGCGGGCGCGCTCGCCCTGGCCGCGTTCGGCACCTCGCCGAGCGCCGAGTCGCCGTGGCTGCCCGAGACCTGGGACCTGTACACCGCCCCCCAGGTGGGCCTGGTCGCCGTCGCCTACCTCGCCGTCACCCGCGTCCTGCTCTGGTACGTCCACGCGCCCCGCACCGGCGCCCTGCCGACCGTCACCCGAACGGCCCTGGTCCGGCAGGGACTCCTCGGCATCGCGCTGCTCGGCATCGCCCCACTGATCTGCGTCGTGGCCATCTCCCTGCCGATCCTGCTGCCGCTCTTCGCGATCCCGCTGGTCGCGCTCGACTCCACCCTCTGGATCGCCCGCGCCAGGGCCGAGGAGCAGCTGCGGGACCCGCTGACCGGGCTGCCCAACCGGCAGTGGCTGCTCGAGCGGACCTGGACGGCCCTCGACGACGCCGAGCGGATCGGGGCGCGTTCCGCCCTGATGCTGATCGACATGGACCGCTTCCGTTCGGTCAACGACACCCTCGGCCACCTGGCAGGTGACCGGCTGCTGCTGCAGATAGCGGACCGGCTGCGCGTCGCGCTGCCCCGGGGCGCGGAGGCCGCGCGCCTCGGCGGCGACGAGTTCGCCGTCCTGCTGCCGGTCGCCGACTCCACCACGTCGGCAACGCGCGTGGCCCGCCAGCTGGTCGCCGCGCTCGGTTCCCCGCTCGACCTGGACGGCCTGACCCTGGTCCTGGAGGCCAGCGCGGGCCTCGCCGTCTTCCCCGACCACGCGCTCGACGCGGAGGGCCTCCTGCGGCGGGCCGACGTCGCGATGTACCAGGCCAAGCGCGACCGCACCGGCGTCGAGGTGTACGAGTCCAAGCGGGACTCCAACACCCCCGACCGCCTGGGCCTCCTGGGCGACCTGCGCCGCGCCCTGGACGCGGGCGACGTCGAGCTCCACTACCAGCCCAAGGTCCGCTTCGACGGCAAGGTCGCCGGCCTTGAGGCGCTGGTGCGCTGGGTGCACCCCGAGCGCGGCAAGGTGCCGCCCGACGAGTTCATCGCGATCGCCGAGTCGTCCGGCCTCATGCCGCACCTGACGGAGTACGTCCTGGAGACGGCCCTCGCGCAGGTCGCGCGGTGGCAGGCGCAGGGCCTGAAGGTCCCCGTCGCCGTCAACGTCTCGCCGCGCGACGTCCACACCCCCGGCTTCGCCGGCGCGGTCGCGGCGCGGCTGGCCCGTCACGGAGTGCCCGCCGGTGCCCTGCAGCTGGAGATAACGGAGCACGTCCTCCTGGAGGACCCGCAGCGCGCCGCCGACACGCTGGCCGGGCTGACCGGCCACGGCGTCAAGATGTCGCTCGACGACTTCGGCACGGGCTACTCCTCTCTGGTCCACCTGCGTCGCCTCCCGGTCAGCGAACTGAAGATCGACCGCTCTTTCGTGGCCCGCCTGGCCATCGACAACGAGGACGCGGAGATCGTCCGCTGCACCGTGGACCTCGCCCACTCCCTCGGTCTGCTCGTCGTCGCCGAGGGCGTCGAGGACGACGAGACCTGGGAGCGCCTGCGGGACCTGGGCTGCGACGCGGTGCAGGGCTGGCTGGTCGCCGCGGCGATGCCCGCCGACGAGGCGACGGCGTGGCTGCGGGCGCGGGGGTCGCACGGCTGGCGCCGCCCCGCCGACCTCGCCGCGGAGGCGGCGGCCGCCGCCGAGGGCTCCGACGTGGGGCAGTCCTCGGGGCACGTGGTGCAGTAAGGGCGGCCGGTCCGGCGGCGGCGCGGGTGGGCGCGGTGAAAGCTGTCGTGGGGGCGGCGCGGGGCCCGTGGTGGCGCGGTGGCGAGCCCGTCGCCGGGCGGCGGGGAAGAAACCGTTTAACGGGCACACCGCACCGCCCCATAGGATTGGGCCCACAACCCACACACTCACCCCTGAGGATCGCCGCATGCCTGGCATTACGCGCGAGGAGGTCGCCCACCTCGCCCGCCTTGCACGTCTGGAGCTGAAGGCCGAGGAGCTCGACCACTTCGCCGGACAGCTCGACGACATCATCGGCGCGGTCGCCCGCGTCTCCGAGGTCGCCGACCAAGACGTACCGCCGACCTCGCACCCGCTGCCGCTGACGAACGTCATGCGCGCGGACGAGGTCCGTCCGTCGCTCACCCCCGAGCAGGCGCTCTCGGGCGCCCCGGCCCAGGAGCAGCAGCGTTTCAAGGTGCCGCAGATCCTGGGGGAGGACTAAGAACATGACGGACATCATCAAGCTCACCGCCGCCGAGATCGCTTCGAGGATCGCCTCCGGCGAGCTCACGGCCGTCGAGGTCACCGAGGCCCACCTGGCCCGGATCGAGGCCGTCGACGAGAAGGTGCACGCCTTCCTGCACGTCGACCGGGAGGGTGCCCTCGCGCAGGCCCGCGCCGTCGACGAGAAGCGCGCCAAGGGCGAGAAGCTCGGTCCGCTGGCCGGCGTCCCGCTCGCGCTCAAGGACATCTTCACCACCGAGGGCGTGCCGACCACGGTCGGCTCCAAGATCCTCGAGGGCTGGATCCCGCCGTACGACGCGACCGTCACCAAGCGCCTGAAGGCCGCCGACGTCGTCATCCTCGGCAAGACCAACATGGACGAGTTCGCCATGGGGTCCTCCACCGAGAACAGCGCCTACGGGCCCACCGGCAACCCCTGGGACCTCACCCGCATCCCCGGCGGCTCCGGCGGCGGCTCCAGCGCGGCCCTCGCCGCGTACGAGAGCCCGCTGGCCATCGGCACGGACACCGGCGGCTCCATCCGCCAGCCCGCGGCCGTCACCGGCACGGTCGGCGTCAAGCCGACCTACGGCGGCGTCTCCCGCTACGGCATGGTCGCGTTCTCGTCCTCCCTCGACCAGGGCGGCCCCTGCGCCCGTACGGTCCTGGACGCCGCGCTGCTGCACGAGGTGATCGCCGGGCACGACGAGCTCGACTCGACGTCCATCGACGCCCCGGTCCCCGCCGTCGTCGAGGCCGCGCGCAACGGCAGCGTCCAGGGCATGCGCGTCGGTGTCGTCAAGCAGTTCCGCGGCGAGGGCTACCAGGCCGGCGTCGTGCAGCGCTTCGACGAGTCCGTCGAGCTCCTGAAGGAGCTCGGTGCCGAGATCGTCGAGCTGGACTGCCCGACGTTCGACCTGGCGCTCTCCGCGTACTACCTGATCGCGCCGTCCGAGTGCTCCTCGAACCTCGCCCGCTTCGACGCCATGCGCTACGGCCTGCGCGTCGGCGACGACGGCACGCGGTCCGCCGAGGACGTCACCGCGCTGACCCGCGAGGCCGGCTTCGGCGACGAGGTCAAGCGCCGCGTCATCCTGGGCACGTACGCGCTGAGCTCCGGCTACTACGACGCGTACTACGGCAGCGCCCAGAAGGTCCGCACGCTCATCACCCGCGAGTTCGAGGCGGCCTTCGAGCAGGTCGACGTGATCGTCTCCCCGACGACGCCGACCACCGCCTTCCCGATCGGCGAGCGCGCCGACGACCCGATGGCGATGTACCTCGCGGACCTGTGCACCATCCCGACCAACCTGGCGGGCAACTCCGCCATGTCGCTGCCCTGCGGCCTCGCGCCGGAGGACGGCCTGCCCGTCGGACTGCAGATCATCGCTCCCGCCATGAAGGACGACCGGCTGTACAAGGTCGGCGCTGCCGTCGAGGCCGCCTTCGTGGAAAGGTGGGGGCACCCGCTCCTCGAGGAGGCTCCGTCGCTGTGAGTGCACTGAACAAGGCCAAGGGCTTCAAGAAGTCCAAGACCGGCACGTACCTGTCGATCGGCACCACCGCTTTCGGTGCGATCAGCGTGCTCAAGCAGGCCAAGAAGGCCCGCTATGACCACGACACGCTCCGTCTCGTGGACGCCGTCGTCTCCGCTGCCGCCATCGCCACCGGCGTCGCGCTGCTCTTCCGCGAGCTCAAGCGCCTCGGCGACGACGACGTCCTGCTGGGCTGAGAGGGAAAGTTTCACCGTGACTGTCACTTCTGACCTGGTGTCGTACGAGGATGCCCTCGCGACGTACGACCCCGTCATGGGCCTCGAGGTCCATGTCGAGCTCGGCACCAAGACCAAGATGTTCTGCGGCTGCTCGACCGCGCTCCAGCAGGACGCGAACAGCCAGACCTGCCCGACCTGCCTCGGCCTGCCCGGCGCGCTGCCGGTCGTCAACGAGATCGGCGTCGAGTCCGCGATCAAGATCGGCCTCGCGCTGAACTGCGAGATCGCCGAGTGGTGCCGCTTCGCCCGGAAGAACTACTTCTATCCGGACATGCCGAAGAACTTCCAGACCTCCCAGTACGACGAGCCGATCGCCTTCAACGGTTATCTGGACGTCCAGCTGGAGGACGGCGAGATCTTCCGCGTGGAGATCGAGCGCGCCCACATGGAGGAGGACACCGGCAAGTCCACGCACGTCGGTGGCGCGACGGGCCGTATCCACGGCGCCTCGCACTCCCTCCTGGACTACAACCGCGCCGGCATCCCGCTCATCGAGATCGTCACCAAGCCGATCGAGGGCGCGGGCGAGCGTGCCCCCGAGGTCGCCAAGGCGTACGTCGCCGAGCTGCGCGAGCTCATCAAGGCGCTCGACGTCTCCGAGGCCCGGATGGACAAGGGCCAGATGCGCTGCGACGTGAACCTCTCGCTGCGCCCCAAGGGGCAGCAGGAGTTCGGCACCCGCAGCGAGACGAAGAACGTCAACTCGCTGCGCTCGGTGGAGCGCGCGGCGCGCTTCGAGATCCAGCGGCACGCGGCGGTGCTCGGCTCCGGCGGCACGATCGTGCAGGAGACCCGTCACTTTCACGAGGAGGACGGCTCCACGACCTCCGGCCGCATCAAGGACAACGCCGAGGACTACCGGTACTTCCCGGAGCCGGACCTCGTGCCCGTCGCCCCGGCCCGCGAGTGGGTCGAGAAGCTGCGGGCCGGTCTGCCCGAGATGCCGCGCGTGCGCCGCAACCGCCTCCGCGAGGAGTGGGGCGTCAGCGAGCACGACATGCAGTCGATCCTCAACGCGGGCGCGGTCGACCCGATCGTCGCCACCATCGAGGCGGGCGCCGACAGCGCGTCGGCCCGCAAGTGGTGGATGGGCGAGCTGTCCCGCCACGCCAACGAGTCGGGCAAGGCCCTGGAGGAGCTCCCCATCACCCCGGCGCACGTCGCCCGGGTGGCCGAGCTCGTCACCGCAGGTGACCTGAACGACAAGCTGGCCCGCCAGGTCATCGAGGGCGTCCTGAAGGGCGAGGGCACGCCCGACGAGGTCGTGGAGAAGCGCGGCCTGAAGGTCGTCTCGGACGAGGGCGCGCTGACGGCCGCCGTCGACGAGGCCATCGCCGGCAACCCCGGCGTCGCGGACAAGATCCGCGGCGGCAAGGTCGCGGCCGCCGGCGCCCTGGTCGGCGCGGTCATGAAGGCCACCCGTGGCCAGGCCGACGCGGCCCGCGTCAAGGAGCTGATCCTGGAGAAGCTGGGCGTCAGCGAAGGCTGAGTCCTTCCTCTCCGGTACGTGACCACGTGACGGGGGCGGGGCACCTGACGGGTGCGCCGCCCCTTTCGCGTATCCGGGGCCGTCCGCCAGGTTCGTGCCGCGGCTCGGGTCAGGGCTCGTCCTCCCGCGGCGCTCCGAAGGGCTCGAAGAACATGTGCTCCAGCGGGTCCTGGTCCCTGCGCAGCCAGAAGAAGCCCTCGACGGCCGGGCCGCCGCCGCGCAACCAGGTGAGCAGCGTCTCGGTGAAGCTGGCCGTCAGGGGCGGGCCCTGGTCGGAGTGCCGGGGGGTGACCGCGACGCGCCACTCCTCGGGTTCGCCCTCGGCGCACCAGCCGATCTGGTCCCCGTCGACGGTCGAGGCGACGGGGAGGAAGCCGCCGGGCGCGGGCCAGGCGGGCAGCAGGAAGTCCTCGGGGAAATCCTCCCGAAGCGACCGGTAGCCCTCCAGCATCTCCTCGATCACCCCCGCGAGGCCGAGCCGGTGGTCGAGGTCGAGCGGGGCCGGCATGTCCAGCCACCAGCTCCAGTTCCCCGCTCCGTACCGCTCCGCGAGCGTCACGAAGTCCGGGGGCAGCCGGGTGCCGATGCGCTCGAACAGCTCCTCCCAACTGCCCTTGCCCAGGTGGGGGGGGTGAGGGGCGGCGGTATCAGCGCGGTGATCGCGGGCACGCCCTCGCCCTCGGTGAGCGCGGCGTGCTGGGGGCCGTCCACGTACGTCCCCCGGGGCGGCGGGGTCCAGGGCGTCGCGTCGGACGTCGGGGCCCAGGTGCGCACGGCGCCCGGCAGCGGTCCGAGCAGCCGGTGCGCGCGGGCGGGGTGCGGGACACCGGTGCGCAGGGCCGTGAACAGGAAGTCGAGCAGCGGGACTTCGTACTCCACCCAGGGCGCGTCGCCGCCGACCGCGACCGACGTGGTCAGCAGGACGACCGGCCAGGCGTCCGGGTCCTTCGACGCGGCCGTGTCCCAGAACAGGTGGTCGCCGTCCGAGGTGGTGGCGAAGGCGAGCAGGCCGCCCTCCTCGGGCAGGAAGGGGCGCTCCCGCCGGGAGAACAACAGAGGCCTGATCGCGGAGTGCCGGTGGGTCTCCACGACCCAGGAGGCGTACTCGTAGCGGCCGTCGGCGCTGACGCAGGGCGTGTGCAGCCGCAGTGCCGCGGCGTCGGGGTGGCCCACCTCGACCGGCCCGTACGCCGACGCCAGCGCCTTGTAGTCGGCGGGCAGGGGGAGTTCGAGCCAGGCCTCCACCGCGGTCCAGTCGACGGCGGGCACGGTGTCGGGCGGTGGCCCGACCAGGTCCGTGAAGGCGGCGATGCGCGCGGTGAGATCCATGTCTCCGAGAATGGCACCCGCCACTGACAGCGCCCTCGGTCCCGCGCCCCGCACGGGGGCCAACGCCCCCGCGACCGAGACCTTTTGGACGTTCACCCCGACTTTGTCCCACGGCCTTCACAGGGAAACCGGACGTCACTAGCGTCCCCGCCGAACAGGTCAATGGATCGGCAGAGAACCATTGGATGTTGGCCAGGACTACTGGGAGGTCGCACGTGACTCCGGAGATTTCGCGCAGACGCCTGATGGCGATCGGTGGGGGCGCGCTCGGCGCCGCCACCGTCGGCTCGTTCCTGCCGCCCTCGCTGCAGGAGGCGCTCGCGCACGAGCCGCCGAAGGACGGCGGCCTCGACACGATCGAGCACGTGGTGATCCTGATGCAGGAGAACCGGTCCTTCGACCACTACTTCGGTTCCCTGCGCGGTGTCCGAGGCTTCGGCGACCGCAACGCGATCCGCCTCCCCGGCGGCACGTCGGTGTTCGAGCAGCCCGCCGCCCTGCGCACGATCCTGCCCTTCCCGGTCCGGCAGGCCGCCGCGACGCAGAAGAAGGACCTGCAGTACATCGGCGCGCTCGACCACTCCTGGAGCGGTGGCGCCAAGGCCTGGCACGACGGCTGGATGGACGGCTGGATCACCGCCAAGACGGCGGCCACCATGGCGTACTACACGCGCGAGGACATCCCGCTGCACTACGAACTCGCCGACACCTTCACCGTCTGCGACGCCTACCACTCGTCGATCCACACCTCCACCAGCCCCAACCGCAACCACCTGTGGAGCGGCAAGACGGGCTACGAACCGAACGGCAAGCGGGCCGTCGGCAACGACGCGTACGACGAGGGCACGCACCCCGGGTACGGCTGGGGGACGTACGCCGAGCGCCTGGAGAAGGCCGGCGTGAGCTGGCGGACCTACACCGAGTGGGAGAACTTCACCGACAACCAGATCGAGTTCTTCACCACCTTCAAGGCCATCGCCCGCAAGGTCCTCGCCAAGACCGGCCTGACCTTCATGGAGGCGTTCTACGCCAAGGTGCGCGACGCGAAGGACGAGAGCGAGCGCGCCAAGCTGCTCGCCACCCTGGAGGAGGGCGTCGCCACGCTGACCAAGCGTGAGCGGTCCCTCTTCGAGCGCGGGTTGCGGCGCGTGCCGACCGGCAAGCTCGCCGAGGAGTTCGCCAAGGACGTCGCGGGCGGCACCCTCGCCGAGGTCACCTATCTGGTGCCCTCCGCCCAGGATTCCGAGCACCCGAGCGTCTCCTCGCCGGTCCACAGCGCGACCATCGTCTACAAGGTGCTCGACGCCCTCGCCTCCCACCCCGAGGTCTGGCGCCGCACCGCCGTCTTCATCAACTACGACGAGAACGACGGTTTCTTCGACCACGTCCCGCCGCCCGTGCCCGGCGGCGACTCCGCCGAGGAGCTGGAGGAGCGCTGGGAGGGGAAGCCCACCGGGCTGGGCGCGCGGGTGCCGATGCTCGTCGTCTCGCCCTGGACCGTCGGCGGATACGTCTGCTCCGAAGTCTTCGACCACACCTCCGTCGTCCGCTTCCTTGAGAAGTGGACGGGTGTGCGCGAGCCCAACATCAGTGCCTGGCGCCGCAAGGTCACCGGCGACCTCACCGGCGCCTTCGACTTCCGGCGCGGCCACCGGCAGCCCGAGGTGGACCGGCCCGGCGCCATTCCCGGGTTCAGCGGCCGCTGGTCCCCGCAGCCGCCCCTGCAGCAGTCCATGCCCGTCCAGGAGCCGGGCACCCGCCGCGCCCGCCCGCTGCCCTACCAGCCCGACGCCGACGTGCGGCCCGGCGAGGACGGCGCGCTCACGGTGCGACTGCGCAACGGCGGCCGCTCCAGCGCGCACTTCGCGCTCTACCCGTACGCCGGGGAGTTCACGGTCCCGCAGCACCAGGACGTCGTGCGCAAGGGCTCCTGGACGGTGCCGGTGCCGGGCGACACGTACGCCTTCACCGTCACCGGGCCGAACGGCTTCCGGCGCGAGTTCACGGGCAGCAAGGGGGGCGAGGGCGGCAAGGAAGGCAAGGGAGGCAAGGGCGGACAGGGACAGATGGACGGCGGCGCCGGGCTCGCCTCCGCGATCACCCGTCGTGAGATCCACCTCACCCTGGCCAACCGCGGCCGTCATGACCTCGTCTTCACGGTCAAGCCACTCGGATATGTGGATGAAGCAGACATGAGGAAGCGGACGCGGACCGTTCGCGTCAAGGCACGCAGCAGCCGCACGGTCGCCTGGCACACCGCCGACGAACACGGCTGGTACGACGTCGAGGTCACCACCGGCGGCGGCGCGGCCTTCCGGCGGCGGCTCATGGGGCACATCGAGAACGGCCGGGCCAGCGTCTCGGGCTGACGCCCGGCGTGCGCGGGGCGCACGAGGGTCCAGGCGGACCCCGTGCGTTCCCCGGGCGGCCCGGAGGCACGCCTTGTGCTCTTGTGAGTAAGGCCACGAAAGGGGCCAAGGATCATCAAGTGCTGTCAAGGTGACTGCGGCGCTCATGTCGCCACTCATGCGTTCTTTGCGGACTTCCAGTTGCTCGACTGCGCGCTCCGGTAAAGATCCACGAAACACCAGGGAGCCGGTCCGTGGCAGCACTCGCCCGGTGGTGCGTCAGCCACCGTCTCGTCGTCGTCCTGCTGTGGTTCCTCGCTCTCGGCGGCGCCGCGTCGGCCGCCGCGGTCACCGGATCCGCGTACTCGAACGACTACGAGGTGCCCGGCACCGAGTCCGGCCGTGCGACCCAGCTCCTCGACGAGAACTTCCACGGCCTCGGCGGCGACAGCGACACCGTCGTCTGGCACACGGGACCCGGCACCTCCGTCCGCGCCGCCGACATCGAACAGACGATGTCCGACACCCTCGACAAGATCGCCGAACACCCCTCGGTGGCCTCCGTGGTGGGGCCGTACGAGGGCAAGGGCGCCGGTCAAGTCAGCGCGGACGGCCGCACCGCGTACGCCACCGTCACCTTCCACCAGCAGGCCGACGACATCGCCGCGTCGGACGCGCAGGCCGTCGTCGACACCGCGAAGGCCGCCGACTCCGACCACCTCCAGGTCGAGCTCGGCGGCACCGCCGTCGGGCTCACCGAGTCCAAGAGCGCCCAGGTCGCCGAGATCGTCGGAGTGGCCGTGGCCGCCGTCGTCCTCTTCCTCGCGTTCGGCTCGCTCGCCGCCTCCGCCCTGCCCATCGCGACCGCCCTGGTCTCCGTCGGCACCGCGTACGCGGGCATCGTGCTGCTCGGCCAGGTGATGACCGTCGCGGACTTCGCGCCGATGCTCGGCACCCTGATCGGGCTCGGTGTCGGCATCGACTACGCCCTGTTCATCGTGACCCGGCACCGCAAGGGCCTGAAGAAGGGCCTGCCGGTGGCCGTCGCCGCCGAACGCGCGGTCGCCACCACCGGACGCGCCGTCGTCTTCGCGGGCGCCACCGTCTGCATCGCCCTGCTCGGCATGCTCATCCTGCGCCTCAGCTTCCTGAACGGCGTCGCCATCGCCGCCTCGCTGACCGTCGTCCTCACCGTCGCCGCGTCCGTGACCCTGCTGCCCGCGCTCCTCGGCTGGATCGGCCCGCGCGCCCTCAGCCGCCGCGAACGCCGCAGGCTCGCCGCGCACGGACCCGAACCGGAGCTGCCCACCGGGCTCGCCGCCCGCTGGGCCGCCTTCGTGGAGCGCCACCCCAGACTGCTCGGCGCCCTCGCCGTCCTGGTCATGGCCGTCCTCGCGCTGCCCACCTTCGCCCTCCACCTGGGCACCTCCGACCAGGGCAACAACCCGGCGAAGGCCACCACACGACAGGCCTACGACCTCCTCGCCGACGGCTTCGGCCCCGGCGTGAACGGGCCCCTGACGCTGGTCGGCGAGGTCTACGGGGCCGGCGACCGGCTGGCCCTCGACGACCTCGCCGACCGGCTGAAGTCGACCGAGGGCGTCGCCTCGGTGAGCCCGGTGACGTACGACGACGGCGGCCGCGCCGCCTTCCTCACCGTCGTGCCCGACTCGGCACCGCAGTCCGAGGCGACCAGCGCGCTCGTCGACCGGCTGCGCGACGGTGTGCTGCCCGCGGCCGAGGCGGACAGCTCCCTGGACCTGCACGTCGGCGGCGTCACCGCGAGCTACGACGACTTCGCGGAGGTCATCGTCGGCAAGCTGCCGCTTTTCGTGGGCGTGGTCATCGGGCTCGGCTGCGTTCTGCTCCTGCTGGCCTTCCGGTCGGTCGGGATCCCCCTCAAGGCCGCCGCGATGAACGTCGCCGCGGTCGCCGCCGCCTTCGGGATCGTCGTCGCCGTCTTCCAGTGGGGCTGGGGGAGCGAACTGTTCGGCCTCGGCAGGGCCGGGCCCATCGAGCCCTTCCTGCCGGTGATCATGGTGTCCGTCCTCTTCGGGCTCTCCATGGACTACCAGGTCTTCCTGGTCAGCCGGATGTACGAGGAGTGGCTGGAGACCGGCGACAACCGGCGGGCCGTCCGCGTCGGCCTCGCCGAGACCAGCCGCGTGATCAACTCCGCTGCCGTGATCATGATCTCGGTCTTCCTCGCCTTCGTCCTCAGCGGCGACCGGGTCATCGCGATGTTCGGCATCGCGCTCGCGGCGGCCGTCGCGCTCGACGCCTTCGTCCTGCGCACGCTGCTCGTGCCGGCGCTCATGCACCTGCTCGGCGGCGCGAACTGGTGGCTGCCGCGACGCCTCGACCGCCTCCTGCCGCGCATCAGCATCGAGCCGCCCGAATGTCGTTCGAATCCGCGGGGCGCGCGTGCGAAGATCCCCGGACGGATCCCGGGGCAGCGGGACACGGACGACGACATGAGTGGGCCGAGGGAGCAGGATGTTCGCGATATCGCTGGCCGAGGGCGCTGAGCTGCGGCCGATCGAGCCCTGGCAGGCGCAGGAGTTCCTCGAACACGTCGAGCGGGCCCGTGCGTACGCGGGGCCGTGGGTGCCCTTCACCGAGACCGTGCGGGACCTCGAATCCGCCCGCAAGCACCTCCAGACGTTCGCCGACAGGCAGGCCGCCGACACCGGGCGCTTCCACGGCATCTGGCTGAACGGCACGCTCGTCGGCGGTGTCCTCTTCCGGATCTTCGACACCAGCGTCGACGGCTGTGAGATCGGCGTCTGGCTCGAGCCGTCCGCCGCCGGGCACGGCCTGGTGAACAAGGCCTCGAAGGTCCTCATCGACTGGGCCGTCGACCAGCGCGGCATGCACCGTGTGGAGTGGCTCGTCTCCTCGCTCAACGACCGCAGCAAGGCCGCCGCCGAGCGGCTCGGGTTCACCAGGGACGGCGTGTTGCGGGAGAGCTTTCCCTGGCAGGGGATCCGGCACGACATGGAGGTCTGGTCCGTCCTGGCACCCGAGTGGCGGGCGGCGCGGGACGCGCGTTAAGAAAGCTCTCAGACTCCGTCCGTACGGTGCGCAGCATGGGTACTAAGACAGATGACGCGGCCGCTGCCAAGGGTGCGGCCGGGACCGAAGCCGAGGCCGACGAAGTGACCGGGGCCGGGAAGCCGGAGACGGTCGACGTCAAGAAGTCCGACGCGGCCGACGCCGCCGGGCCCGAGGACGCCAAGGCCACCGCCGCGGCCGACGCGGACGACGCGGACGAGGACGCGGCGGACGACGCCGACCTCGACGCCGAGCCCGTCGTGGTCACCACCTCCGCCTCCGCCGGGGTCGGCCAGGGCGCCGCGGCCGTCGTCGCCGCCGCGCTCGGCGTGATCGGCCTCTCCGGGGGCTGGCTCGGCACGATCGCCGGGGCGCGCTCGAACATCATGGGCCAGCTGGAGACCAAGCAGTCCGCGAGCGTCTCCGACCAGCTCCAGGCCATGTACGGCGACTCCTGGCAGGCCACCGCGCTGATCGCCGGCATCTTCGCCGCCGCCGCGCTGGTCGTCGGCTTCCTCGTGCTCGTGCGGCCCGCGTTCGGTGCCCCCGGCAAGGAGCAGGCGCCGTGGATCAAGTCCGTGGCGTGGGCGGGTGTCGCGCTCGGTGTGATCGGGCTCGTGCTCGCCGTCGCCAAGTACTCCGACCTGCTGCTCGGACTGCCGTCGGCACCTTCCTGAGCCGCGCGACCCGCGCATAAGGCGAAGGGCGGGGCAGGGGCTAAGGCCCCTGCCCCGCCCTTGTGCGTACCTAAGGCCCCCCGCCCTCCGCGGATGCGGAACCCGCCCGATGTGGGCGACCCCCCTGGGACACGAAAGTGGAGACATCGCAGAGAACGAACCGGCGATACCACCGACAACCCGAGGGGTACGAGATGTTCGAGTACGAGATGCACCAGATGCGCGCCGCCCAGCTGGGCCGCGAGGCCGACTACCACCGCCTGGTCGACGAGGCCCGCAAGAACCGCGCCGCCGCCCGCCGCGCAGCCCGCGACGAAACGGAGGGGCGGGTGAGTACGCCCCTCCGGAAGATCCGCTTCACGCGGGCCGCCTGAGGTGACCGGCCCTCTGCCGGTGACCGTTCCTCGGACAGCGGGTGCCGCACCGACCAGGCACTGTGCGATGCTCGCGCCTGTGGAGACCAGGTCCGTCAGCCCGGTGTTCGTCGGCCGGGCCGACGAACTGGGCGTACTGAACGAAGCGCTCGCCCGCGCCACGGGCACCCCTCTCGCAGGAGACGGGGGCCCGGGCCCGGGCGAGCCGCAGGCGTTGCTGCTCGGTGGCGAGGCGGGCGTCGGCAAGACGCGCCTCGTCGAGGAGTTCACCGAAGCCGCCGAGCGGCGGGGCGCCGTCGTCGCGACCGGCGGCTGTGTCGAGATCGGCGCCGACGGTCTGCCGTTCGCCCCCTTCTCCACCGCCCTGCGCTCACTGCGCCGCAGGCTCCCCGAGGAACTGGCCGCCGCCGCCGAGGGCCAGGAGGAGGAGCTCGCCAGACTCCTGCCCGAACTGGCCGCGCCCGTCGCGCCCGGGCACGCCCCCGTGGGCCGCACCGACGAACAGAGCATGGCGCGCCTCTTCGAGCTCACCGCGCGCCTCCTGGAACGCCTCTCCCGCGACCGCACCGTCGTCGTCGCCCTGGAGGACCTGCACTGGGCCGACGCCTCGACCCGGCACCTCCTCGCCTATCTCTTCCGCACCCTGCGCGGCGGCCGTCTCGTCCTCCTCGCCACCTACCGCGCCGACGACATCCACCGCCGTCACCCGCTGCGCCCCCTGCTCGCCGAACTGGACCGGCTGCGCACCGTGCGCCGCATCGAGCTCGGCCGCCTCAGCAAGGACGAGGTCGCACGGCAGATGGCCGGCATCCTCGCGGCCGAACCCGAGCAGACCCTGGTCGACGACGTGTTCGACCGCTCCGACGGCAACGCCTTCTTCGTCGAGGAACTCGCCGTCGCCTCCCACGGCACCAGCTGCGCGAGCCTCACGGACTCCCTGCGCGACCTGCTCCTGGTCCGCGTCGAGGAGCTGCCCGAGGACACCCAGCGGGTGGCGCGGATCGTCGCCGAGGGTGGCTCCACCGTCGAGTACGAACTGCTCGCCGAGGTCGCCGGGCTCCGCGAGGACGACCTGATCGAAGCGCTGCGGGCCGCGGTCGGCGCCAACATCCTGCTCGCCTCGCCGGACGGCGACGGCTACCGCTTCCGGCACTCCCTGGTCCGCGAGGCCGTCAGCGACGACCTGCTGCCCGGCGAGCGCTCCCGCATCAACCGCCGCTTCGCCGAGGCCCTGGAGGCCGACCCGGCGCTGGTCTCCGCCGACCAGCGCGCCGCCCGCCTCGCCACCTACTGGTACTACGCGCACGACGCGGCCAAGGCCCTGCCCGCCGTCCTCAGCGCCTCCGTCGAGGCCCGCCACCGGCACGCCTACGCCGAGCAGCTGCGCCTCCTCGAACGAGCGATGGAGCTCTGGGACGACGCCCCCGAAGCCGTGCGCGAGGCACTGCGCCCCGCCGACTACGTCGAGGGCTACCCGGCCTGCGGCTGCGACCCGAACACCACACCGCTGCAGTACCTCGACCTGATGGCCGAGGCCACCCTCGCCGGCCGCCTCTGCGGCGAACGCGACCGCGCCCTGAAGATCACCAAGCGCGCGCTGCGGCTCCTGGACGGCGACAGCGCCCCCCGCTCCGGCGCTCCCTCGCACAGCACCGTGCGGGACCCGCACCGCGCCGCCTGGTTCTGGATAGCCCGCTCCCGCCTCATCTCCGTCCTCGGCCGCGGCGACGGCTGGGAGGAGATCGCCAAGGCCGAGGAGCTGATGAAGGGCCTGCCGCCCTCCGAGATGCACGCCGACGTCCTCGTCCACCGTGCCTCCTGGGGCATGCTGCACGACCCGGGCCCCGAAACCATGGCCGTCGCCGAACGCGCCGTCGAGTACGCCCGCATGGTCAAGGCCGACAGCATCGAACTCAACGCCCGCCTCACCCGCGGCGCCCTCCTCATCGAGGCCGGCGACCCCGAGGCGGGTCTCGCCGAGATGTACGAGATCCGGGACCGCGTCGTCCGCGAGGCCCTGGTCACCAACCTCAGCCGGGTCCACATCAACCTCCCCTCCTCCCTCGAAGGCGTCGGCCGCTCCGCCGAGTCCGTGCGGGTCGCGATGGAGGGCATCGAGTTCTGCCGCAAGTACGGCCTGGTGGACACCGAGGGCTGGGTCTGGGCCAACGCCGCCGAGTCGCTCATGTCCCTCGGCCGCTGGGACGAGGCCGCCGAGGCCGTCGCCCAGACCCAGCGCTGCGTGACCAGTTCCAAGCCACGCGTGTCCGCCTGCGAACGCACCGCGCGCATGGCGCTCTTCCGCGGCGACCTCGCCGCAGCCACCCGGCACGTGCAGGCCGCCCACCAGCACCTGGGCACCCACGACCCGCAACCTCAGTACCTCCTTCTGCTGATCCGCATCGCCCTCGGCATCGCCGCCGCCGAAGGCCGCATCCTGGACGGCCGCGCCGAACTCGAACGCGGCCTCGCCGTCGGTCTCCCCGTCGGCACCTACAAGTACGGCTGGCCGTTGCTGCTCGCCGCCGCGTCCATGGAGGCCGACGCCCGCGGGCTGCCCGCCGCCGAGGCCGGCCGCCCCGCCGCCGTCGAGCGGATCCGCGGCGCCGCCAAATCCCTCGCCACCCCCATTCCCCTCTGGCGCGCCTACGACGAGTGGACCCGCGCCGAGCTCCGCCGCTCCGAGGGGCTCGACGGACCCGACGACTGGACCGCAGTGGTCGCCGCCCTCGAACCCCTCGACCGCCCCTACGACCTGGCCCAGGCCCGACTGCGCCTGGCCGAGTCCCTCCTCGCTCCGGACACCACCGACCGCGACCGCGCCACCCAACTCCTCCGTCAGGCGGGCGAGGTGGCCGACCGGCTCGGCGCCCGGCCGCTCGCCGACGCCATCACCGGCCTCGCCCAGCGCGCCCGCCTCACCCTGAACCCGGCCGAGGCCGTACGCGCCCCCGCCGCCCCGGCCGACCCCGCCGAGGCACTGGGCCTGACGAGCCGGGAACGGGACGTCCTGCGGCTGGTCGCGGTGGGTCGCAGCAACCGTCAGATCGCCGAGGAACTCTTCATCTCCCCGAAGACGGCGAGCGTCCACGTCTCCAACATCCTCGCCAAGCTCTCCGTCACCGGCCGAGGCGAGGCGGCCGCCCTCGCCCACCGGCTGCGCCTGTTCCCGACGGGCGGCGAACCGGCCTCGCGCTAGGGGCCGGGCGCGAGCGGCCGCCCGCGGCCCGTGGCCCGTGGCCCGTGGCCAGCGGCCAGCGGACCACCCCCCGCACCCCGCACACCGCCCGTCCGCAGCTGTCCGCGGCCCGCGCACCGCTCGACCCGCAGCTCGGTGGCCGCCGGACGCCGACCGGCCACGGCCCGCCCCGCCCCGCCCCGGGGGCGCTCACGGCTGCGCCCGCCGCCTGCCTTCCGCCGCCTGCCTTCCGTCGCCCGCCGGGTCCCGTGCGTCGTCGTCCCTCCCCGCCCTCGCTGCTGCATGCGCGGCTGATCGCGCGGTTGATCGCGCGGCCGCCCGCGCCATCGATCGCAGCGCCCACCGCACCCCCACCCCGCACCTGACCTGCACGTTCGATCCCCGGACACGTTTCCGACGGGCTCGCTTACGCTTGACAGCAGGATCTCGGCCCTTGGGAGGCGCAGTGTTCAACGCGATCGAGGCCTTGTTCGCGCCGGGGCGCAAGCACACCGACGACGAGCAGAAGCGCCTTGAACTCACCCGCGTCGACCTCGCCGACGGCGACCCCGGGCGCGGTCCGATCGATCTGACCTCGGGCAAGGTGGTCGTACGCCCACCTGTGCCGTCGCCGCGCACCGACGCGTCACCGGCCTCCGAGGAAGCGCCCGATCCCGAGGGCCCGCCGCCCTCCGAGCAGCTGCCGCGCCCCGGTGACTCGGCCGGATGACCGGTCGGCCTACTTCACCCGCACCTCCAGGATCTTGTCGTCACCCTTCTTCGGCGTGCCTCGCGAGTCCGTCTCGTTGGTGACCACCCACAGCTTGCCGCCGCCCGCCGCGAGCACCGTGCGCAGGCGGCCGTGCTCGCCCTTCAGGAAGGACTGCGGCTCCGGCTCGCCGTCCACGCCCCGCACCGGGATGCGCCACAGCCGCTCACCGCGCAGGCCCGCCATCCACACCGAGCCCTCGGCGTAGGCGACACCGCTCGGTGAGGCCTCGGAGGTCTTCCACGCGGCGACCGGATCGCGGAACCCCTCCTCGCCGGCCTTGCCCTCGGCCTCCGGCCAGCCGTAGTTGCCGCCGGCCTTGATCTCGTTCAGCTCGTCCCAGGTGTCCTGGCCGAACTCCGAGGCCCACAGCCGCTTCTGCTCGTCCCAGGCCAGTCCCTGCACATTGCGGTGGCCGTACGAATAGACGGGGGAGTCGCCGAAGGGGTTGTCCGCGGCGGGCTCGCCGTCCGGGGTGAGGCGGAGGATCTTGCCGCCCAGGGAATCCTTGTCCTGGGCGAGGTCCGTCTCGCCCGTCTCACCGGCGCCCGCGTACAGCATCTTGTCCGGGCCGAAGGCGATCCTGCCGCCGTTGTGGATCATGCCCTTGGGGATGCCGCGGAAGACCGTGTCGGGCGCGCCGAGCTGTTCGCCGGAGGGCTTCTTCTCGTCGTACAGCATGCGGGCGATGCGGTTGTCGGACTCCGTCGTGAAGTACGCGTACACCAGGTGGTCCGATGCGTACGTGGGCGAGAGCGCGAGGCCCATCAGACCGCCCTCGCCGCCGGGGGCGACACCGGCCACCGAGCCGAGCTCCGTCTTCTTGCCCGACTTCCCGTCGACCCTGGTGATCGTCCCCTCGTCGCGCGAGGACACCAGGAGGTCGCCGCCGGGCAGCGCGGCGAGGCCCCACGGTGACTTGAGATCCGTGGTGAGGGTGCGGGTGACTTTCGCGGAACCCTTCTCCGGTGGGGCCTCGGCGCCCGCCTTCCCCGTCGGGGACTGGCTCGACTCGCCCGGCTTCGGCGGGCTCCCGCGGCGGTCCGGCTCGTCGCCGCCGGACGAGCACCCGGCCGCGAACACGAGGGCGGCGGCGGCCAGCGCGGCCGTAACAGCAGGTCGTTGCACGATCAGGGTCCCTTCGACGCAGCGCTTCTCCTGTTCATACACCGCCCACGCCCCTCAGGTTCCCGATCCGCGGCCGCGAGAATCACGGCACGGGGACCGAGGGCCCGGGTGGGGGCCAGCCACGCCGGCGGACCCGCGGCGCGGAGGGGGAGAGGGGTGAAGAAGGCCGAGGGGGCCGTCCCGGTGAACGCCTCAGTCCCACGACCCCAGCGCGGCCGGCAGCGCGGCGATCTCCGCCAGGTCCCGCTCCGTCAGCCGCACCGCCGCCGCCCCGGCGTTCTCGACCGCCCAGCGCTCCCGCTTGGCCCCGGGCACCGGCACCACATGGCGGCCCTGCGCGAGGACCCACGCCAGCGCGATCTGCGCCGGCGTCGCCCCGTGCCGCTCCGCGACCCGGCGCAGCCCCACCACCAGCGGCTGGTTGGCGGCCATCATCTCGGCGGTGAAGCGCGGGTGGCGGGCCCGCAGGTCGTCCGGCTCGAAACCCTGGCCCGGCTTCAGCGTGCCCGTGAGGAAACCGTTCCCCAACGGCATCGCCGCGAGCAGACCGATGCCGCGCGCCACGCACCACGGCAGCAGCGCGTCCAACGCCTCCGGCGACCACACCGACAGCTCGGCCTGCACCGCGCTCACCGGAAAGACCTGCTGCACCCGCTCCAACTGCCGGATCGTCGCGTCGTGCAGCCCCGGCCCCGGGCGCCCCGGCGCGGGACGCCGATGAGCCCGCGCCCCCATCGCGCACAGCCCGAGGGCCCGTACCTTCCCGGCGGCGACGAGCTCGGCCATCGCGCCCCACGTCTCCTCGACGGGCACCTCGGGGTCGGCGCGGTGCAGTTGGTACAGGTCGATGGTCTCCGTCTGCAGCCGCCGCAGCGACGCGTCGCAGGCCCGCTTCACATAGCCGGGGCGGCCGTTGGCGACGATGTGCTGCTCACCCACCAGCAGCCCGCACTTCGTCGACACGAACGCCTCGGCGCGCCGCTCCTTCAGCACCCGGCCGATCAACAGCTCGTTGGTGAAGGGCCCGTACATGTCCGCGGTGTCAAGGAGCGTCGCCCCCGCACCGGCGGCGCCGGCGGCATCCAGGGCCGCGTGCACGGTGCGCAGCGACGCGTCACCGCGCTGCCGCGAGCCGGTGTACGCCCAGCTCATCGGCATGCACCCCAGTCCGACGGCGCCCACCTCGAGCGCCCCCGCGCCGATCGTCCTGCGCTCCACCTGGCCGTACCCTCCCGCTCCTCGTTCGGAGATCATCCAAACTAACCGCTGCCGCCGCGGACCCGTCCGCTGCCTCCCCACAGGCGGGACGCGGCCGGTGCGCACTAGCCTCCTGGCCATGAGCACAGATGTATGGCTTCCCTATGAAGCGCACGAGATCCAAGGGCTGCCCGAGGCCGGCGAGGCAGGCCTCACCTACCGTTTCTGGGACGGCGGACCGGAGTTCCCCGCGGACCCGGCCGACTGCGTCTTCTACGTGGTGCCCTACATGAAGGCCACGGAGACCGCCGTACGTCCCCTGTCCGCGATGACGTCCCTGCGCGTCGTACAGACACTGACCGCGGGCATCGACCACGTGGAGCCCGGCATCAAGTTCCTCGCGCCGGGCGTGCAGTTGTGCAACGCCCGAGGTGTGCACGAGGCCAGCACCGCCGAGCTCGCGCTCACCCTGGTCCTCTCCTCGCTGCGGGGCATCGGACGTTTCGTCGAGGGTCAGCGGAAGGAGGAGTGGCGCTCCGGCTTCTATCCGGCGCTCGCCGACAAGTCCGTGCTCATCGTGGGCTACGGATCGATCGGTTCCGCCATCGAGGACAGGCTCACCCCCTTCGAGTGCGCGCGGGTGGCGCGCGTCGCGCGCTCTGCCCGTGCCACGGAGCGCGGCCCCGTGCACCCGCTCGCCGATCTGCCGTCTCTGCTGCCCGATGCGGACGTCGTCATCCTCTCGACGCCGCTCAGCGAGAGCACGCGCGGGCTGGTGGGAGCGGACTTCCTGGCCCGGATGAAAGACGGCGCGCTGCTCGTGAACGTCGCCCGCGGACCCGTGGTCGACACCAAGGCGCTCCTGTCCGAACTGGAGTCGGGCCGCATCACCGCCGCCCTCGATGTCACCGACCCCGAACCGCTGCCCGCAGGTCACCCCCTGTGGCACGCTCCGGGGGTGCTCATCAGCCCGCACGTGGGCGGCTCCTCGTCCGCGTTCCTGCCCCGCGCCAAGCGTCTGATGGCCGCGCAACTGACGCGTTACGCCGCCGGGCAGCCCGTCGACAACACCGTGCTGACCACCGGCAGTTGATCACCGGGGAGCGCATTGCGCACGCTCCGCACCCGATCGCGTGCGCCCCGTGTCTGCTTCAACGTCGACAGTCACTGAGCGTAGAGGAGCTATGTCCCTGAGTGACGAGTCTGGTGTATCGTCCCGACAGGGGATGCGCCGTGGACCGTTCGGCGCCGGGGACGAGACATCAGACTGCGAGGGGGGCGACGGGCGATGCACGGCCTATGGGCGAACGATCCGACGCGACGGGACCGCAGCCGCCGATTTTGGCGCACACCGGCCCGCAGACGCAGGCGAGCCGGCAGCCGCGCGGGCGTCCGTCGCCGCACGCACCCACGCCCGTGCCGGCCCGGCCGGCGCATGGGCCGGACGGACACGGGAGCGGCACGGACCAGGGCGGCCCGGTGAACGCCCGCCCGACCTCCACCGCCGTACTCGACGGGGGAGTGGTGGCGCTGCCGCCCAGGGCCCCACTGGCCCGGCGTTCGCTGCCGGGTGGCCGTGGACTGGTCTCCCAGCTGGTGCTCCTGCTGCTCTGCGGCGGGTACGCCACCGGCTCCGCGCTCGGTTGGGGATCGGCCCGACTCGCTCTGATCATGGGCGACTTCGGGCTGAGTGTCGCCGCGGCGGCGGCCGCGATCTCCTGCTTCCGCTACTCCCGCACCCGCCGCAGCCGCTTTCGACCCGCATGGCTGCTCTTCGCGTTCTCTTCCGCGATGGCGGCCTTGGGCAACGGGGTCTGGGGCTGGTACGAGGTCGTGCTCCAGCGCGAAGTGCCGAGTCAGAGTGTCGCCGATCTCTTCTTCCTCTGCTTCGCCCCGCCCGCCATCATCGGCCTGCTCGTGCTCGCCAAGCGGCCGGTGACGAGGGCGGGTTGGGGATGCCTCGCCCTCGACTCCTGGCTGATCGGAGGCTCGCTCCTCACCCTCTCCTGGAGCCTGGCCCTCGCGCACACCGCGCGCTTCGAGGGCCGGAGCGTCGCGCACGCCGCGCTCTCGCTCGCCTACCCGCTCCTGGACATCGCGCTGGTCAGCATGGTTCTGGCGCTGCACTTCAGGCGGTCGTCGGCGAACCGCTCCGCGGTGAACACCGCGATCGGTGCGCTCGCCCTGACCGTGATGTGCGACGCGCTGTTCACCTCGCCGCTGCTGCACACCAGTTACAGCTCCGGACAGATGCTGGACGCCGGCTGGTTCGCCGGTTCGGTGCTCCTCGCGTACGCCCCGTGGGCGGCCCCGTGGCACGTCCGCGGCGGCCCCACGCGCGTGCAGTACGACAGCGAGCCGGAAGAGCCGCGGCCCGCCGCGACCCGCCCCATCGCGGGATCGCTGGCCGCACTCACGCCGTATCTGGCCGCCGCGGTCTGCACGTTGGGGATCATCTACAACGTGCTGAGCGGCCGCAGCGTCGACCGCGTCGTGCTCTTCACCGCGTGCACCGTGGTGCTCGCCCTCGTGGTGCGCCAGGGCATCATGCTCCTGGACAACATCACGCTGACCCAGGAGCTGGCGCAGAAGGAGAACCACTTCCGGTCCCTGGTCCAGGGCTCCAGCGACGTCATCATGATCGCGGCGCCGAACGGCATCCTGAGATACGTGAGCCCGGCCGCCGCCGGGGTGTACGGGCGCGACGCCGAGGAACTCGTCGGCTCCGAACTGGGCACGCTCATGCACCCCGAGGACCTCGGCCGGGTCGTCCACGAGGTCCGCAGGTTCCTCGCGGCCAACCCCTTCGAGGAACCCACCACCCGCATCGAGTGCCGCTTCAGGTCCGGCGACGGCGACTGGCTCAACGTGGAGTCCACCGTCAACCGCCACCAGGGCGGCCTCATCTTCAACAGCAGGGACGTCACCGAACGGGTCCGCCTCCAGGCGCAGCTGCAGCACAACGCCGAGCACGACCCGCTGACCGACCTCCCCAACCGTGCCCTGTTCACCCGGCGCGTGAGCCAGGCGCTGACCGGCCGCAGGGTGACCGACCGGGGCACGGCCGTGCTCTTCATCGACCTCGACGGCTTCAAGGCCGTCAACGACACCATCGGACACCAGGCCGGGGACGAGCTCCTCATCCAGGCCGCGCGCAGACTTCAGGAGGCGGTGCGTTCGAGCGACACCGCCTCCCGGCTCGGCGGCGATGAGTTCGCGGCCCTCATCGTCGGCGACGGGACCCGGGACCAGGCCGCGAGAGAACGGCACATCTACGAGCTCGCGGACCGGCTGAGAATCACCCTGTCCCAGCCCTACGCCATCGACGGCAACGACGTGCGCGTAGCGGCCTCCATCGGCGTGTCCTTCGCCGAACCGGGCATCGGAGCGGGCGAGTTGCTTCGCAACGCCGACCTCGCGATGTACCGGGCCAAGGCCGCGGGCAAGGGCCGCGTCGAGCTGTACGCGCCCCAGATGCAGGCCGATGTCGTCCGCAAGGCGGAGCTGGCCACCCGGCTGCGCGCCGCCCTGCACGACGGCGAGTTCGCGCTGCTCCACCAGCCCGTGGTCTGCCTCGACGATGGCCGGATCACGGCGGTCGCGGCCCAGGCCCGCTGGCGCTCGGCGCAGGGCATCCTCTTCACGCCCGCCGAGTTCCTGCGGGTCTCCGAGGGCGGCGAGGGGAAGGAGGGCGGCCGCGCGGCCGAGCTCGGCCGCTGGCTGTTCGAAGAGGCCGTCGAGCAGGCCGCCGAGCGCGGCAGGACCGGTCACGCCGTGCCCGTCGCCGTCCGCATGAGCGCGCGCCGACTGCTCGACCGCTCCATGCCGATGGGTTCCATCGAGGCCCTCCTGACCCGGCACGGCCTGCCCTCGGGCGCGCTCATCATCGAGCTCGCCGACAGCGACCCCCGGGTCTCCTTCGACGAACTGGAGCGCCGCCTGGCGGCCCTGCGCAGGCTCGGTGTCCGGATCGCGCTCGACGGCTTCGGCAGTGGCTACGCGGCGATCACGGCCCTGCGCCGGCTCCCCGTGGACGTACTGAAGCTGGACCGCAGCCTGATCGAGGGCGTCGTGGAGTCCGCGCGCCTGCACAAGATCACCGCCGGTCTGCTGCGGATAGCGGGAGACCTGGGCCTCGTCTCCGTGGCCGACGGCGTCGACCTGCCCGAGCAGGTGGTCGCCCTGCGGGCGATGGGCTGCACGCACGGGCAGGGGATGGCGTTCTCCGGGCCCCTGGACGAGTACCGGCTGCGCCGGGCGCTCTCGCTCGGGGAGTACCCGGTACCGCGCGGCCCCGCCGAGCCGGTGCTCGCGGGCGGCCCCTCGGGCACGTATGGGGGCGGGTCCGCGGGGACGTATGCGGGCGGTCCCTCCGGGGTGTTCACGGGCGGGTCCGTCGGGTCCTTCGCGGGCGGCCCCGCAGGAGGCTTCGGCGGCGGCCCCTCGTCCTACGTCCGCTCACATAATGAGACCCCCGTCCCACCTACTTGACACGCACAGCGTGCCGGGGGGAGGGTCAATGCCATGCGCACCCGAATTCTCGTACTTGGAAAGCGCGTCGGCTGAAGCTGGGACTGACCGGTCCGACACCGGAATCCCCAGCGACCGCACCCGGCGCGCTCCCCTCGCTTGCCTCACGGCACGAGGGGTTTTTTGTTGCACTGGCACCTGCCAAATCCCCGCAAACACCCCGCAAAAACCCTCAGCTTCGAGAAGAGAATGCCGATGACCGAGCAGGCCACCGGGGCCCACCATCCGCAGCCGCGGCCCCGATCCTCAGGACACCAGTCCGCCCCCGTCGAGCACGTGACGGGTGCGCAGTCCCTCATTCGTTCTCTCGAGGAAGTCGGGGCCGACACGGTGTTCGGCATTCCCGGCGGCGCCATCCTCCCCGCGTACGACCCGATGATGGACTCCACCCGGGTGCGGCACGTCCTGGTCCGGCACGAGCAGGGTGCGGGGCACGCGGCCACCGGTTACGCGCAGGCCACCGGCAAGGTCGGCGTCTGCATGGCGACGAGTGGCCCCGGCGCCACCAACCTGGTCACCCCGATCGCCGACGCCCACATGGACTCCGTGCCCATGGTCGCGATCACCGGCCAGGTGGCCTCCAAGGCGATCGGCACGGACGCCTTCCAGGAGGCGGACATCGTCGGCATCACGATGCCGATCACCAAGCACAACTTCCTGGTCACCAAGGCCGAGGACATCCCGCGGACCATCGCGGAGGCCTTCCACATCGCCTCCACCGGCCGCCCCGGCCCGGTCCTCGTGGACATCGCGAAGGACGCGCTGCAGGCGCAGACGACCTTCACCTGGCCGCCGCAGCAGGACCTGCCCGGCTACCGCCCGGTGACCAAGCCGCACGCCAAGCAGATCCGCGAGGCCGCCAAGCTCATCACCGCGGCCAGGCGCCCGGTCCTCTACGTCGGCGGCGGCGTCCTCAAGGCGCGGGCCACCGCCGAGCTGAAGGTCCTGGCAGAGCTCACCGGAGCGCCCGTCACCACCACCCTGATGGCGCTCGGCGCATTCCCCGACAGCCACCCGCTGCACGTGGGAATGCCGGGCATGCACGGTGCGGTCACCGCCGTCACCGCGCTGCAGAAGGCCGACCTGATCGTCGCCCTCGGAGCCCGCTTCGACGACCGCGTCACCGGCAAGCTGGACAGCTTCGCCCCGTACGCGAAGATCGTCCACGCCGACATCGACCCGGCCGAGATCGGCAAGAACCGCGCCGCCGACGTGCCGATCGTCGGCGACGCCCGCGAGGTCATCGCCGACCTCGTCCAGGCCGTCCAGGCCGAGCACACCGAGGGCCACCAGGGTGACTACACCGCCTGGTGGAACGACCTCAGCCGCTGGCGCGACACCTACCCGCTGGGCTACACCCAGCCCGACGACGGCTCGCTCTCCCCGCAGCACGTCATCGAGCGGGTCGGGCAGCTCGCCCCGGAGGGCACGATCTTCGCGGCGGGCGTCGGCCAGCACCAGATGTGGGCCGCGCACTTCATCGAGTACGAGCAGCCCGCCACCTGGCTCAACTCCGGCGGCGCCGGAACGATGGGCTACGCGGTCCCGGCCGCGATGGGCGCCAAGGCCGGACAGCCGGACCGCACGGTCTGGGCGATCGACGGCGACGGCTGCTTCCAGATGACCAATCAGGAACTCACCACCTGCGCCCTGAACAACATCCCGATCAAGGTCGCCATCATCAACAACGGCGCCCTCGGCATGGTCCGCCAGTGGCAGACGCTGTTCTACAACCAGCGCTACTCCAACACCGTCCTGCACAGCGGTCCCGAGGACATCGGCCCCAACAAGGGCACCCGCGTCCCGGACTTCGTGAAGCTGTCGGAGGCCATGGGCTGCGTGGCGCTGCGCTGCGAGCGCCCCGAGGACCTGGACAAGGTCATCGCCGAGGCCAACGCCATCAACGACCGCCCCGTGGTCGTCGACTTCATCGTCCACGAGGACGCCCAGGTCTGGCCGATGGTCGCCGCCGGCACCTCCAACGACGAGGTCATGGCAGCGCGTGGCGTCCGCCCCGACTTCGGCGACAACGAAGACGACTGAGACCGAGAGCGAAAGAGAGACCCAGAGTCATGTCCACCAAGCACACGCTCTCCGTCCTGGTCGAGAACAAGCCCGGCGTCCTCGCCCGCATCACGGCCCTGTTCTCCCGCCGCGGCTTCAACATCGACTCGCTCGCCGTGGGCGTCACCGAGCACCCCGACATCTCCCGCATCACCATCGTCGTGAATGTCGAGGACCTGCCGCTCGAACAGGTCACGAAACAGCTCAACAAGCTGGTCAACGTCCTGAAGATCGTCGAACTGGAGCCGGGCGCCGCCGTCGCCCGCGAACTCGTCCTGGCGAAGGTCCGCGCCGACAACGAGACCCGCTCCCAGATCGTCGAGATCGTCCAGCTGTTCCGGGCCAAGACCGTGGACGTCTCCCCGGAGGCCGTCACCATCGAGGCCACCGGCAGCAGCGACAAGCTGGAGGCCATGCTCAAGATGCTGGAGCCCTTCGGCATCAAGGAGCTCGTCCAGTCCGGCACCATCGCGATCGGCCGGGGCTCCCGCTCGATCACGGACCGCAGCCTGCGGGCGCTCGACCGGTCGGCCTGACGCCGACCGGCCCGAACCCGCCCCCGGGTCCGCCCGCATGGCGAGACCCGCGGACTTCCTTCACCGAACCCGCCGTACGGTGGGACGCAACACCAGCACACATAGGAGATTCCCAGTGGCCGAGCTGTTCTACGACGACGACGCCGACCTGTCCATCATCCAGGGCCGCAAGGTCGCGGTCATCGGATACGGCAGCCAGGGCCACGCCCACGCGCTGTCGCTCCGTGACTCGGGTGTCGACGTCCGCGTCGGTCTGCACGAGGGCTCCAAGTCCAAGGCCAAGGCCGAGGAGCAGGGCCTGCGGGTCGTCACCCCCTCCGAGGCGGCGGCCGAGGCCGACGTCATCATGATCCTGGTGCCGGACCCGATCCAGGCCCAGGTCTACGAGGAGTCCATCAAGGACAACCTCAAGGACGGCGACGCGCTGTTCTTCGGTCACGGTCTGAACATCCGCTTCGGCTTCATCAAGGCCCCCGAGGGCGTCGACGTCTGCATGGTCGCCCCGAAGGGCCCGGGCCACCTGGTCCGCCGCCAGTACGAGGAGGGCCGCGGCGTTCCGTGTATCGCGGCCGTCGAGCAGGACGCCACCGGCAAGGGCTTCCCGCTGGCGCTCTCGTACGCCAAGGGCATCGGCGGCACGCGTGCGGGCGTCATCAAGACGACCTTCACCGAGGAGACCGAGACCGACCTCTTCGGCGAGCAGGCCGTGCTCTGCGGTGGCACCGCCGCGCTGGTCAAGGCGGGCTTCGAGACGCTGACCGAGGCCGGCTACCAGCCGGAGATCGCGTACTTCGAGTGCCTCCACGAGCTGAAGCTGATCGTGGACCTCATGTACGAGGGCGGCCTGGAGAAGATGCGCTGGTCCGTCTCCGAGACGGCCGAGTGGGGCGACTACATCACCGGCCCGCGGATCATCACGGACGCCACCAAGGCCGAGATGAAGAAGGTCCTCGCGGAGATCCAGGACGGCACGTTCGCCAAGAACTGGATGGACGAGTACCACGGCGGTCTGAAGAAGTACAACGAGTACAAGACCCAGGACGAGAACCACCTCCTGGAGACCACGGGCAAGGAGCTGCGCAAGCTCATGTCCTGGGTCAACGACGAGGACTGAGTGTTCCTCGGGTCCGGGGCTCTGCCTCGGGGCTCTGCCCCGGACCCCGCTCCTCAATCGCCGGACGGGCTTTTCTTTAGTCCATCGCGTCCAGCCACGGACGAGTGATCCTTCCACGGAGGCGCAAGACGGTCGCCGTGGCGCCACTACACTTCTGTTCAACATTCGCGTCGGGCCCACAGCGTCGTGCGTCTTCCACGCGGCTAGCACCCTCCACCGCCTGCGGCCGTCGGGACGGCCGTCCGCATTGGACTTGTGAGGACTCACGTGAGCACTGCTGCCAACGGCAAACCCGTCGTACTCATCGCTGAAGAGCTGTCGCCCGCCACCGTCGACGCGCTGGGGCCGGACTTCGAGATCCGCCACTGCAACGGCGCGGACCGTGCCGAACTGCTGCCCGCCATCGCCGACGTCGACGCGATCCTGGTCCGCTCCGCGACCAAGGTCGACGCCGAGGCCATCGCCGCGGCCAGGAAGCTGAAGGTCGTCGCCCGCGCGGGCGTCGGTCTGGACAACGTCGACGTGTCCGCCGCCACCAAGGCCGGTGTGATGGTCGTGAACGCCCCGACCTCGAACATCGTCACCGCCGCCGAGCTCGCCTGCGGCCTGCTCATCGCCACCGCGCGCAACATCCCCCAGGGCAGCCAGGCCCTGAAGGCGGGCGAGTGGAAGCGCTCCAAGTACACGGGTGTCGAGCTCGCCGAGAAGACCCTCGGCGTCGTCGGCCTCGGCCGCATCGGCGCGCTCGTCGCCCAGCGCATGAGCGCCTTCGGCATGAAGGTCGTCGCGTACGACCCGTACGTGCAGCCCGCGCGCGCCGCGCAGATGGGCGTCAAGGTCCTCACCCTCGACGAGCTGCTCGAGGTCTCGGACTTCATCACCGTGCACCTGCCCAAGACCCCCGAGACGGTCGGTCTGATCGGCGACGAGGCCCTGCACAAGGTCAAGCCCGCCGTCCGCATCGTGAACGCCGCGCGCGGCGGGATCGTCGACGAGGAGGCGCTGTACTCCGCGCTGAAGGAAGGCCGCGTCGCCGGCGCCGGTCTGGACGTGTACGCGAAGGAGCCCTGCACGGACTCCCCGCTCTTCCAGTTCGACCAGGTCGTCTGCACCCCGCACCTCGGCGCCTCCACGGACGAGGCGCAGGAGAAGGCGGGCATCGCCGTCGCCAAGTCGGTGCGCCTCGCCCTCGCCGGTGAGCTCGTGCCGGACGCGGTGAACGTGCAGGGCGGTGTCATCGCCGAGGACGTGCGCCCCGGACTGCCGCTCGCCGAGAAGCTCGGCCGCATCTTCACCGCGCTCGCGGGCGAGGTCGCCGCGCGGCTCGACGTCGAGGTGTACGGCGAGATCACCCAGCACGACGTGAAGGTGCTCGAACTGTCCGCGCTGAAGGGCGTGTTCGAGGACGTCGTCGACGAGACCGTGTCGTACGTGAACGCGCCGCTGTTCGCGCAGGAGCGCGGCGTCGAGGTCCGCCTCACCACGAGCTCGGAGTCCCCGGACCACCGCAACGTGGTCACGGTGCGCGGCACGCTGACCGGCGGCGAGGAGATCGCGGTCTCCGGCACGCTGGCCGGGCCCAAGCACCTGCAGAAGATCGTCGCCATCGGCGAGTACGACGTGGACCTGGCGCTCGCCGAGCACATGGTCGTCCTGCGGTACGCGGACCGTCCCGGTGTCGTCGGCACCGTCGGCCGTGTCCTCGGGGAGTCGGGCATCAACATCGGTGGCATGCAGGTCGCTCGTGCGGACGTCGGCGGGGAGGCGCTGGCCGTTCTCACCGTGGACGACACGGTGCCGCAGCCCGTCCTGAACGAGCTGGCCGCGGAGATCGGGGCGGAGTCCGCGCGGGCGGTCGACCTGACGGACTAGGGCTCCGGAGCCTTGGGCGGGGTCGGGGTCGTCACCGGCACCGCCGAGTTCGTCCTCGAACGCCGGACGCGCTGAACATGCCGCGCTCGCCGATTTCGTGCGGAGGCGCGGGACGGGCTGACAGCGAAAGCGCCGGGCGGACCGGGTATTCCGGTCCGCCCGGCGCTCGTACGTGTGGGGCGTCAGATCAGGGTCTTCTCCGGCTCCGGGACCGCCGCCTCGGGGGCCGGTTCCGGTACCCGTACCCCGCGGAGCGTCACCGTGGCCAGTGCTGCCGCCACGAGGAGGAGCACCGCTCCCGTCAGCGCCGCCACGTGCATGCCGTCGGTGAACGCCGAGCGGGCCGCCGTCAGGAGGTCGTCCGCCGCGCGGGCCGGCAGGTGGTGGGCCGCGGAGACCGCGCCGCCGAGCGTCTCGCGGGCCTCGCCGGGGGCGGAGTCCGGGATCCGGGCGTGGTAGACCGCGTTGCCGATGGAGCCGAGCAGGGCCATGCCCATCGCCCCGCCGAACTCCTGCCCGGTCTCCAGGAGTGACGACGCGGTGCCCGCCTTCTCCGCAGGGGCCGCGCCGAGCGCCAGGTCGGTGAGTTGCGAGCCGATGACGACCGCGCCGCAGGCCAGGACGCCCGCTCCGGCGAGGACGAGCCACAGGGAGTCGGTGCCGGTGACGGCGAGCAGACCGTAGCCGCAGGCGGAGAGGACGAAGCCGGTGGCGACGACGTGCGCGCGGTTCATGCCGCGCTGCACGAGCACCGTGGCGACGGGAGCGGCGAAGCCGATGAGCACCGAGGGCAACAGGGCCCACAGCGCGGCCTCCATGGCGCTCTTGCCGAGCACGGACTGCAGGTACTGCGTGGTGAAGTAGGCCGAACCCATCATCGCCAGCGAGGAGACGAGGTTCAGGGAGACGGCCGCGCCGAAGGCGCGGGCCCGGCCGCGGAACAGGTCCGGCGAGATCATCGGCGACGCGGCGGTGCGCTGGCGGTGCACGAAGAGCGCGGCGAACGCGAGGCCGACGGCGACGGACGCCATGTAGGACACCTTGATCCCCTCGGCGGGCAGCTCCTTGAGGCCCCAGACGAGCGGCAGTACGGCGGCCATCGACAGCGGCACGCTCAGCAGGTCGAAGCGGCCGGGGCGCGGGTCCTTGAACTCGGGGATCAGGACGGGCGCGAGGACGAGCAGCAGCACCATCGCGGGCAGGTTGACCAGGAAGACCGAGCCCCACCAGAAGTGTTCGACGAGGACACCGCTCAGCACCGAGCCGAGCGCGACACCGGCGACCATCACGCCCTGCCACATGCCGATCGCCTTCGCGCGCTGTCCGTCGTCGCGGAACATGTTGCGCACGAGGGCCAGCGTGGACGGCATCAGGGTCGCGCCGCCGATGCCGAGGACCGCGCGGGCCGCGATCAGCATCTCGGCGCTGGTCGCGTACGCGGCGACGAGCGAGGCCGCGCCGAAGGCCGCCGCGCCGAACATGAGGAGCCTGCGGCGGCCGATGCGGTCCCCGAGAGAGCCCATCGTCATCAGCAGCCCGGCGAGCACGAAGGCGTAGATGTCGAAGATCCACAGCTGCTGCGTGCCGCTGGGCCGCAGGTCGGCACTGATCTGTGGGATGGCGAAGTAGAGGACGGAGACGTCCATCGAGACCAGGAGCAGCGGGAGCATCAGGACGGCGAGGGCGGTCCATTCCTTGCGGGTGGCGCGCGGGTTCGTCTGCATGCCGAGGACTGTACGGACGTCTTAAACGCTTGTCTAGTACGGATGTATAGATCCAGCGTGTAAGACGCTCGTGTAGGACGTGTGTATGGATCCGGATTAGGGTGGTCGACATGGGACATCGAGAAGACCTGCTCGAAGGCGCGAAGCGCTGCCTGCTGGAGAAGGGGTTCGTGCGGACGACGGCCCGCGACATCGTCAAGGAGTCGGGGGCGAACCTCGCGTCCATCGGCTACCACTACGGATCGAAGGACGCGCTGCTGGTCGAGGCGTTCGTCGCGCTCGTCGAGCCGATGGGCGACGACTTCGAGCGTTCGCGGGCCGAGGGGGCGGAAGCGGGTGCCGCCGGTGGCGGCCTCGAACGCTTTCAGCAGGTGTGGGGCGGCATCATCCGGTCCGTGCCTCAGTCCCGGCCCATCTGGATGCTGACCCTGGAGGTCATCACGCAGGGCGAACGCCTCGCCGGGATCCGGGAGTTGCTGATCGACGCGCAAAAGGAGGGGCGCAGCGGGCTCGCGGCGCTCTTCACCGGCATCGAGGAGAGCGAGCTCCCCGAGGATGTCGTGGAGAGCGAGGGCCGTTTCTACACCACCCTGCTCAACGGTCTGATGGTGCAGTGGCTCTTCGACCCGGACTCGGCGACGACCGCCGAGCAGCTCACCGAAGGGCTGCGGCGCGTGATGGCGCGGTCCGAAGGCCGGCCGGAGGCCAACCTCGGGTAGTGGCTCTCGCTCTCGCCAGGCGGTTCAGGCCGTCTTGGGCGATCCAGGAGGTCCAGGCGGCCCAGGCCGTCAGGGGTCCTGGTGTCCTTCGCGTGCTCGGGGGCGCCGGGGTCGGGCAGCCGGCCGGCGGTGACTTCGTCGCCGGGCCCATCGAGTGCATGTTCTTCCCGGCGACGTACCGGCTGGAGTCGCCCCAACTCGTCGAGGACGCCGCGATGTTCGTCAAGGCCCGCCTCGACAAGCGCGAGGCGCAGGTCAGGCCGGCCGCGGTCCGGCGGCCGGGGGGGCCTGCGCGCGCACCCGGGGCCGGCCGAGGTGCGGCTCCGGGTGCGCGGACGGTCGGCGACGACCGGCTACCGGCTGGGGTGCCGGGTCGAGGCGCGGCCCGCGTTCCGGGCCGGCCTCGAGGCCGCGGTGGTCATGACCACTTGAGGCAGGCGGCCGGGATCCAGCCCCGCTTGCTGGTGCCGAACTGGCTGCCGTACAGCCACTTGGTGCTGGTCTTGCCGCACAGCTTGTACTTCTGGCCCGTGTAGAAGTGGCCGTCGTTGCAGAGACTGCCCTTCTTGCCCTTGTTCCACTGGCCGATCGCGGTGGCGTTCACCTTGGTGTGGGTGCGCACCTTGACCGTCTCCTTGGCGGGGACGTTGACGATCTGCCGCGAGCAGTCGGGCTTGGCCGCGGCGACCGCGGTACCGCCGGTGGCGAGGGTGGTGCCGGCGAGCGCGACGGCGGAGAAGGCGACCGCGGGGGCCAACAGTCTGAACTTCATGAGGTGTTCGTTCTCCCGTTTGCGTGGGGGGATGGATGTTCGGACGCGGGGAACCGTATCGCCCCACGATCATGGGAGAGATCGTTCGTTGCGCGGTGCTTACAGTCGTGACCACGGTGCCTACAGTCGTGACGACTTCAGGACCATGTGCAGCAGCAGCCGGTCCTCGCCCTCGTCCAGATCGAGGCCGGTGAGCTGTTCCACGCGCGAGAGCCGGTAGTACAGCGTCTGGCGGTGGATGCCCAACTCCGCCGCCGCGCGGCCGGCCTGGCCCGCGCAGTCGAGGAAGACCTCGGCGGTGCGGGCCAGTTCCCGGTGGGCCGGGCTCAGGAGCAGGCGGGCCACCGGGTCGTGCGCGGCCTCCGGGGGCAGCCCGGTCAGCAGCCGGTACGGACCCACGTCCGACCACTGCGCCACCGGACCGAAACGCCGCTCGGCGAGCGCCGCACGGGCCGCCCCCGACGCCTCCCACCAGGCCGCGCCGAGGTCCTCCAGGCCCTGCCGGGCCCCCGCGATGCCGGCCGCCGCGCCCGGCACCGAGTCCAGCAGCCGCGAGGCCGCCGTGTGCGCGGGCGACAGCGCGTCGGCCGAACGCAGCCGCACCAGCGCCGCGAGGGACTGTGCGGTCGTGCCCCACGGCGCCGTGCACACCGCCGCCGCGCCCGGCACCGTACGGGCGGCCGGGGCGTCGTCCGGGTCCGCCGAGCGCCAGGGGGCCACGCACACCACCGCGTGCAGCCCGTCGGCGCGGGAGCCGAGCGCCGTGCGCAGGGCCGACACCGCCATGTCGCGCTGCCAGCCCCGCTCGGCCGTCAGGACCGCGCGGAACTCCCTGGTCAGGTCGGCGCCCGCCTGCGCTTCGTCGGCGAGCAGCGCGCCGATGCGGGTGGCCACCTCCATGGCGGCGGCCAGCTGCTGGTCGGCGGGGCCCGGCTCGTCGTCGAGCAGCCACACGTATCCGAGGGCGAAACCCCGATGGCGTACGGGCAGGCAGATGCGGCCCCGGTAGACGCCCGCCTCCGGGGTGGGCGGGATGCGGACCGGGGCGGTGGCGCGAGTGATGCCGAAGCTCTCGAACCAGGAGCGGACCTCGGCCGTGGACCGGCGGGTCAGGATCGACCGGGTCCTGACCGGGTCCAGGACGGCCGCGTCGAAGCCGCTGTCGCCCCCGCCGTCGTGCGCGCCGAAGGCGATCAGCTCGAAATCCCGGTTCTCCAGGGTCGCGGGCGCGCCGAGCAGCGCCGAAATCTCGTCGACCAGTTCTTGGTAATCGCCCTTCATGACCCCATTCTCGCGCGGCCCGCCCCGTTCTTCATACATCTGTCTGAGATCCAGGGCACGGATGCGTGACAGCTGTCGATGGCCCACGATCGGAGAGATCCTTAAATTTCACGGTGGTTCTCCGTGCCGTACCGCCGCATTCTCTCCACATAGGGCTATGTCGGTACGGCCCCCGATTTCGTACACCCGTGGAGGTGCCCCGTGCTGGGTCCCGTGATCCTCGCCGCGTCGCGCAGCGACAAGATGCGCCGTTTTGTCTCGGCGGCCCCCGGCACCAAGCAGGTCGTCGCCCGCTTCATCGCCGGTGAGGGCGTCGAGCAGGTCGTCCCGGTCATCGTCGACGCCGCCGACAAGGGGCTGGAGGTCACCCTCGACGTGGTGGGCGAGGACATCACCACCGTCGAGCAGTCCCACGCCGCCCGCGACGCCTACCTGGAGCTCATCGGGCGCCTGAAGGACCTGGGCCTTGGCACCAGGGCCGAGATGTCCGTGAAGCTGTCGATGTTCGGCCAGGCGCTGGCGGACGGCCACGAGCTCGCCCTGAGCAACGTGCGTCCCGTCGTCGAGGCCGCCGCCGCCATCGGCACCACGGTCACCCTGGACGCCGAGGACCACACCACCCTCGACTCGATGTTCGCCATCCACGACGAGCTGCGGAAGGACTTCCCGCAGACCGGCTGCGTCATCCAGGCCTACCTCTTCCGCACCGAGGCCGACGCCCGGCGCCTCGCCGGCAACGGCAGCCGCGTGCGCATCGTGAAGGGCGCCTACAAGGAGCCGGCCGAGGTCGCCTTCCAGGACAAGTCCGAGATCGACAAGGCGTACGTCCGGATCCTGCGCATCCTCATGGAGGGCAAGGGGTACCCGATGATCGGGTCCCACGACCCGCGCCTGATCTCCATCGCGCAGGAGCTCGCGCGGCGCGCGGGGCGCAAGCTGGACGAGTACGAATTCCAGATGCTGTACGGCATCCGCAGCGACGAGCACCTGCGGCTCGCCGCGGAAGGCCACCGGATGCGTGTGTACACCGCCTACGGCACCGACTGGTACGGATACTTCATGCGCCGTCTGGCGGAGAAGCCGGCCAACCTGCTCTTCTTCGCCCGCTCCATCCTCACCAAGGGCTGAGCCGCCCGACCCGTACAAAGCCCCCGCACAAAGGAGCTCAGGAACTCATGGACGCTGTGACCCAGGTCCCCGCCCCGGTCAACGAGCCGGTCCACGGCTACGCCCCCGGCTCCCCGGAGCGCGCCCGTCTCGAGAGCAAGCTCAAGGAGCTCGCCGAGAACCCCATCGAGCTGCCGATGACCATCGGCGGCGTCAAGCGCCTCGGCGGCGGCGAGCCCTTCCAGGTCGTGCAGCCGCACAACCACAAGGCCGTCATCGGCACCGGCCGCGGCGCCACGAAGCAGGACGCCCAGGACGCGGTGGACGCCGCCCTGGCCGCCGCTCCCGCGTGGCGCGCGATGTCCTTCGACGACCGCGCCGCGATCATCCTGCGCGCCGCCGAGCTGCTCTCCACGACGTGGCGCGAGACCCTGGCCGCCTCCACGATGCTCGGCCAGTCCAAGACCGCCCAGCAGGCCGAGATCGACACCCCCTGCGAGCTCGTCGACTTCTGGCGCTTCAACGTGAAGTACGCCCGTGACCTGCTCGCCGAGCAGCCCCCGGCGAACTCCACCGGCGTCTGGAACCGTCTGGACCACCGCCCGCTCGAGGGCTTCGTCTACGCGATCACGCCGTTCAACTTCACCGCCATCGCGGGCAACCTCCCCACCGCCCCCGCCCTGATGGGCAACGTGGTCGTGTGGAAGCCGTCCCCGACGCAGACGCACGCCGCCGTGCTGCTCATGCAGCTCCTGGAGGAGGCGGGCCTGCCCAAGGGCGTCATCAACCTGGTCACCGGCGACGGCATCGCCGTCTCCGAGGTCGCCCTGCACCACCGCGACCTGGCCGGCATCCACTTCACCGGCTCGACCCCGACCTTCCAGCACCTGTGGAAGACGGTCGGCGAGAACATCTCGAAGTACCGCACCTACCCGCGCCTGGTCGGCGAGACCGGCGGCAAGGACTTCGTCGTCGCGCACCCGAGCGCCGACCGCGCGATCCTCAAGACCGCGCTGACCCGCGGCTCCTTCGAGTACCAGGGCCAGAAGTGCTCCGCCACCTCGCGCGCCTACGTCCCCGCCTCCATCTGGAACTCCGGCTTCAAGGAGGAGTTCGCGGCCGAGGTCGACGGCATCAAGATGGGTGACGTCACCGACCTGTCGAACTTCATCGGCGCCGTCATCGACGACCGCGCGTTCGCCAAGAACAAGGCCGCGATCGACCGTGCGAAGTCGGACGACTCCTGCACGATCGTCGCGGGCGGCACCTACGACGACTCGGTCGGCTACTTCGTGCGCCCGACCGTCGTCGAGTGCTCGGACCCGGCCAACGAGGTCTTCTCGACCGAGTACTTCGGCCCGTTCCTCGCCGTCCACGTCTACGAGGACGACAAGTACGAGGAGATGCTGACCCAGATGGAGTCGGCCTCCGACTACGCGCTCACGGGCTCGGTCATCGCGGGCGACCGCGCCGCGGCCGCGTACACGATGGAGAAGCTGCGCTACGCCGCGGGCAACTTCTACATCAACGACAAGTCGACCGGCGCCGTCGTCGGCCAGCAGCCCTTCGGCGGCGGCCGTGCCTCCGGCACCAACGACAAGGCCGGCGCCCCGCAGAACCTGCAGCGCTGGACGCTGACCCGCGCCATCAAGGAGACGCTGGTCCCGCCGACCGAGTACGGCTACCCGCACATGGGCTGACGCCCGCCCCGGGCCCCTGCGGCCCGCCCCTGAACCCCGCCTCCGACCTGGGCCCCACCCCGGTCGGAGGCGGTGTCGTGTCCGGGGTCAGCCGAGCGCGTCGACGACGATGCGCGTGATGTCCTCGGCGATGCGGTCCTCGCCGGGGGTGTCCGGGTCGAGGCGCGTCGTGTAGACGGAGACGATCAGGGGCCTGCCCTGCGGCGGCCAGGCGACGGCCACGTCGTTGACCCCTCCGTAGGCGGGGGAGCCGGTCTTGTCGCCGACCCGCCAGCCCTTCGGGAGGCCGGCGCGGATCCGCTTGTCGCCCGTGGTGTTCTCCAGGAGCCACCGGGTCAGCTGCCCGCGGTCCAGCGGGTCGAGGGCGTCCCCGAGCACCAGCTCGTGCAGGTTCGCGGTCATGGACGCCGCGGTCGTGGTGTCCCGCCGGTCGCCGGGGAGGTTGGTGTTGAGGTCGGTCTCCCACCGGTCCAGGCGGGTGCGGGAGTCGCCGAGCGAGCGGGCGAACTCGGTGATGGCGGAGGGGCCGCCGAGCCGCCGCATCAGCAGATTGGCGGCCGTGTTGTCGCTGTACGTGATGGTCGCGTCGCACAACTCCCGTACGGTCATGCCGGTTTCGAGGTGCAGCTCGGTGCGCGGCGAGGCCGCGACGAGGTCCGCACGGCTGTACCGGATCAGCACGTCGAGCAGGCCCGGCTCCCGCTCCCGCGCCCTGCGCAGGATCGCCGAGGCGGCAAGGACCTTGAACGTCGAGGCGATCGCGAAGCGTTCGTGCGCGCGGTAGCCGACCGCTCTGCCGGTGCCGGTGTCCAGGGCGTGGACGCCGATGCGGCCTGGGTAGCTCTCTTCGAGCTCGCGCAGGCGGCGGTTCACGTCGTGCGCGGCGCCGGACGCGGTGTCGGGGCCGGGGGCCGGGGCGGCGCCCGCCGCGTGTGCGGTGCCGGGCACCGAGAGGAGCACGGGGGCCACGGCCGCGGCTCCCAGAAGCGTTCTGCGGGAGGGAGTTGAGGTCATGATCCCGACCGTACCGGGGGCGGCGCCGGGGGCGGGAGGGGCGTGCGGGGCGGGTGTGGGCCCGGGCGGCGGGGTTGCCCGTTCGGGTGGGCCGGCCTGCCCGTTCGGGCGGGCCGGGTGCCTGCAGGGGCGGTACCCGCCCGTACCGCGGGGAGATCACTCGCTCCGCGGCGAGATCCCCGGGGGGGCGTTCAGCCGGTCTGCACGGTCGCCGCCGTGATCACCTCGTCCAGGACCTCCCTGGCCCGCAGCAGCTCCGCCACCTGGCGGTCGATGCGGCCGCGCTCCCGGGACAGCTCGTCGACCAGCCACGGCGTCGCCTTCGTGGACGGGCCGCCGTCCTTGTCCCGCAGGCACGGGAGGAGTTGGGCGATCTTCGCACTGCACAGACCCGCCGCGAACAGTTCCTGGATGTGTACGACCCGGTCGACCGCGGCCTGTGGGTAGTCGCGGTGGCCGCCCGGCGTCCGGTCCGCGGCCAGCAGGCCCTGCTTCTCGTAGTAGCGCAGGGACCGCTCGCTCACAGCGGTACGCTTCGCCAGCTCGCCGATCCTCATGCCGCCGCGGCCTCCGCACTTGAAATTAACACCGGTGTCAGGTCCTACCTTTCCGGCATGACGAACAAGACGCTCCTCGCCCCCTATTCCGCCGGCCCCATCGGCCTCCTCCCCAACCGCCTCGTCATGGCCCCCATGACCCGCGCCCGCGCCGCCGACGACGGCACTCCGCTGCCCGTCGTCGCCGACCACTACGCCCAGCGCGCGAGCGCGGGACTCATCGTCACCGAGGGCATCTGGCCCAGCAGCCGGGGCCAGAGCGGCTGGCGCTACCCGGGGCTGCAGACCGCCGCGCACATCGAGGGCTGGCGGCGCGTCACCGACGCGGTGCACGCCGCGGGCGGCCGGATATACGCCCAGCTGATGCACGGCGGCCGCAACGGCCACCCGCTGGCCCGCATCGACGGCGACCTGCCGCTCGCCCCCTCCGCCGTGACCCCGCCCGGCCACGCGCACGGCCCGGACGGCACCAAGCCCGACTACCTCGCCCCGCGCGAGATGACCCTCGACGACATCCGCACCGCGGTCCAGGACTTCGCCGACGCGGCCCGCAACGCCGTCGCCGCCGGCTTCGACGGGGTGGAACTGCACGGCGCCAACAGCTACTTGATCCACCAGTTCCTCGCGGACAACACCAACCTCCGCGACGACGCGTACGGCAGGGGCTCGATCGCCGACCGCATCCGCTTCGCCGTCGAGGTCGTCCGCGCCACCGCCGACGCCATCGGCGCCGAACGGCTCGGCCTGCGCCTCTCACCGGGCAACCCGCAGTTCGGCATGGCCGAGGCCGACCCCGGGCCCGTCTACCGCGCGCTGCTCGACGAGATCGACGGCCTCGGCCTCGCCTACCTCCACCTCACCGACAACGACCGCTACCCGGCCCTCGCCGACCTGCGCCCCCACTGGCACGGCCTGCTCATCGGCAACGTCGGCGAGAACGGCGACCCGACGACCAAGGAGGCGGGCGAGGCCGTCCTCGCGTCCGGCCTCGCCGACCTCGTCTCCTACGGGCGGGCGTTCATCTCCAACCCCGACCTGCCCCAGCGCCTCGCGGTGGGCGCGCCGCTCCAGGAGATCGACGCGGCCCACCTGTACACGAACGGCGCGCGCGGCTACACGGACTACCCGTTCATGGAGGCGGACCACCCCTTCGTGGAGCGGGAGCTGGTGTCTGCTCAGGCCTCTGCTCAGACCTCTGCTCAGACCTCCACGAGTACCTGATCGAGCGACTTGCGCACGAGGTCGGGGACCTGGCAGTCCGGCGCCGGGTACCCCACGGGGATCACCGCGAACGCCTTCTCGTTCTCCGGGCGGCCCAGCACCTGGGACAGGAACCGCATCGGGCTCGGGGTGTGGATCAGCGCGGCCAGGCCGGACAGGTGCAGCGCGGAGAGCAGCATCCCCACCGCGATGCCGACCGACTCGTCGACGTAGTAGTGCTTGTGCTTGGTGCCGTCCTCGCCCAGCCAGTACCGCTGCTGGAAGACGACGATCAGCGCGGGCGCGTCCGTCAGGTGCGGCTTCACCTCGTCCGTGCCGAGCGGACGAAGGGCCGCGAGCCACTCCTCGCCGAGCCGCCCGTCGTAGGAGATCTGCTCCTCGTGCTCGGCCGCCGCACGGATGGCGCGGCGGATCTCCGGGTCCTGGACGAGGACGAACGTCCACGGCTGCTGATGCGCGCCGGACGGCGCCGTCGCCGCGCACGCGATGGCATCCCGGACGACCTGCGCGGGCACGGGGTCCGGCGCGAACTGCCGCACCGTCCGGCGCTCCTGCATCCGCTCTTTCAACTCGGCCGCGTGCGCGAGGGATTCGGGTTCCGGCATGCGCGCGGGGCGGTATGGGACGGAGCGGTACGGCTCGCCGTGGATGGGGGTCCACTCTTGCTGCTCTTCGGTCTCAGACATGGTCAGATTCTGCGCCGGGGGGCCGCGCCCGCGCCATGGTGCAGACCAATTCGCGCCGCCGTCGGCCGCAAGGGTGCGATCGGAGGCGGTACCCGCCGGATCAGCTCCAGCCCGCCACGATCAGCGCGAGCCCCACGGCGAACCCACCGCCGAGCAGCACCAGATACAGCCCGTAGTGCCGCCGCATCCGGTGCGCCAGGAACCCGAAGGCGCCGAAGGCCAGGCCCACCGTGAGCGTGCGGGAACCGCGCGAGAGCGCCGACCGGGCCAGCCAGGCGGCCGGTGCGACGTCGGCGCGGCCCGCCTCGCGTGCGTACACCTTGAAGGGGATGCCGTTCCAGGGCTGGCGGCGGACGGCCGCCGCCGACTCGACGGAGAGCTCGTGGCGGACCTCGGCCCGCATCCGGTCCGTGGTGAGGGGCTGCGGCAACCGCACGCCCGACGCGGCGAGTTGGAGGGCGAGCAGGCCGCCCACGAGGCTGCCGGCGAGCGCCGCGAGCGACAGCTTCAGGGCCCGCCTCGGCACCGCCACGCACGCGATCGCCAGGAACAGCTCCGGCATCAGCGGCCAGCTCAGCGCCTCCGCGCACGCCCACGCGAAGCCGAGCGCCAGACCGGCACGGGAGCCCGCGACCGCGGCGATCCGCCCGCGCGCGCGGGAGTCGGCGAGAGGCTCGGACGTCGTACGAAGGTGCAGGGCCGCCACCGCGTCGCGGGCCTCCGGCGGCGTGGCCGACGCGGGCAGCGGCGCGCCGACGGCCACCCGTACCAGGGCCGGGCGGAGCCTGCCGTGCTTGGGCAGCAGCCGGTCCGTGCCCGCGATGGCGACCGGCACGACCGGCACGCCCGCGTGCTCCGCGAGGACGAGCGCCCCGCGGTGGAAGGACCCCAGCTCGCCGTCCCGTGCGCGGGTGCCCTCGGGGAAGAGGACCACGGCACGGCCCGCCCGCAGCTCCGCCGACCTGGCCAGCAGGTCGGCCATGCCGCCGCCGGTGCGGCGCACCGGGAAGCCCGCCGCCAGCCGGCTGCAGATCCGCCGCCGCCACGGTGAGGCGAACCAGTAGTCGGCCGCCGCGCCGATCGCCGGGGCGTGCCGGGCGTCCAGCGCGGCGAGCAGGGCCGCGGTGTCGGCGTGCGAGGAGTGGTTGGCGACCACGACGCAGCCGCCGCGGGGGAGCCGGCCCCGGCGCTCGACACCGCCGGTGAGCGTGAGCAGCGTCCACCACAGGGCGCGGCGCAGTACCGAGGCCATGGAGATCCTCGCGGCGGGCCCGGGGCCCGGTCGGTCACCGGCTCCGCCGCGCTCGTCCTCAAGCGCCGGGCGGGCTGGACACGCGCCCGGCGCCGGCCGCTGTCCCTCGGTGCTCACCACGTCACCACCATCGTCAGCAACAGCGCCACCAGCAGGGAATCGATCCGGTCGAGCAGGCCGCCGAAGCCCGGCAGCCAGCTGCCCGCGTCCTTCACGCCCGCCTCGCGCTTGACCATCGACTCCAGGAGGTCGCCGAGAACACCGCCGACGAGCACCGCCGCCCACAGCGCGGGGGAGAACGCGCCGAGCGCGGCCAGTGCGGCGGCCGTCGCCGCGGCGGCTCCCACGACGCCCGCCCAGGTCTTGCGGGGAGACAGCGGGGACAGCGGGCGTGCGAGCGGCCCGCCGCGGCCGAGCGCCGTGCCGCCGCACCACGCGCCGACGTCGCCGAACGCCACCGCGACGCCCACCGCCACCGCCGTGTCGCCGAGCAGGACGAGCCCGCTGAGCGAGACGGGGATCCACAGGAGCCCGAAGACCGTGCGGCACGCGCGCGTGAAGCCCTCGGAGGAGTCTCCGGAGAAGAGCGGCACCGCCGCGGCGGCGATCAGCAGGACGCCGGCCGTGCGCAGGTCGAGGGCGCCGGGCGCGGCCCACGCGAGGCCCGGCAGGGCCACCGCCGCGCCGCCGAGGACCGTCCGCTCGCCCCGGGACAGTGCGGCCATCCGCGCGTACTCGCCCACCGCGACCACTCCGAGCCCGGCCGCCAGCGCGCACGCCCCCGCCCGCCCCACGAGGAACGCCCCGAGGAAGAGCGGTGCGGCCAGCGCCCAGGTCCGCCACCGCTTGCGCAGCTCCGCCCGCATCCCGACCCGCGAGGGCAGCGCCGCCACGGCCACCCCGCCCGCGCCCAGCACCCCGGCGACCACCGGCAGGGCCCGCCCCGCCACCTCGCCCGCGACGAACGCCGCACTCATCGCGCACCGCCCGCGCCGGCCGGGGCGGGAGTGCCCAGTTCGCGCCAGAGCCGCGCCAGCCGCAGCCCCGCCGTCAGCGCGGAGCCCGCCGCGATCACCACGAGGACCGGCACCACCCAGCCGGACGCCGCCGCCACCACGACGAGCGCGCAGCGCTCCGTCTTGCCGACCGGGCCGCCGTTCAGGCGCCCCGCGCCCGCGGCGGCGCCCGCGAGCGACACCCAGGACGGCAGCGTCGCCGCGAGGCCCGCCGTCGCCACCAGCCACAGCGGGGCCAGTGCCAGGAAGCCCGCGAGGACGGCCAAGTCGGCCGCGCGGTCGCCCAGTTCGTTGAGCAGGGCGCCCCTGCGCGTCGTACGGCCCGCGTCACGGGCGAGCGCGCCGTCCAGGTTCGCGAAGGCCAGGCGTGCGGCGAGCAGCACCGCCACCAGCGGGGCCGAGACGCCGAAGGGCAGCAGGGCGAGGGAGGCGGCGGCGCCCGCCGCGCACACCACGCCCGCCAGCGTCAGGGTGTCGGGCGACACCTCGCGGCGGACGAGCGCCGCACGCACGCCGGACAACTTGTCCGCGTACCAGGGCTTGAGAGCGTAGAGGCCGTTCATGGGAACGACTCTGCCGCCGGACGGGCGCGCCCGAATCGGGGTGCGTACTCAGCTGCGGCCTGAGTACGGTGAGGACGTGAACCCCCTGCGTACCGCCCACACCAGCGATCTGACGGCCGCCGAACTGCGCGCCGCGCGCGCCCTGATGGACATGGCCTTCGACGGCGACTTCAGCGACGAGGACTGGGAACACGGCCTCGGTGGCATCCACGCCCTGGTCGACGACGGGGCGGGCACCCTGCTCGCGCACGGCTCCGTGGTGCAGCGGCGGATCCTGCACAACGGCCGTTCGCTGCGCGTCGGTTACGTCGAGGCGGTCGCCGTCCGCCCCGACCGGCAGCGCCAGGGTCTCGGCGGACAGGTGATGGGCGCCCTGGAGCGGGTCGTCGACGGGGCGTACGCGCTGGGGGCGCTGTCGGCCTCCTCCGACGGGAAGCGGCTCTATCTCGCGCGCGGCTGGCAGGAGTGGCAGGGCGCGGTCGGCACGCTCGGCCCGGCGGGCGTCGTCCACATGCCGGAGGAGGACCCGCCGCTGTTGTGGGGAGCGGATCTGGACCCGGCGCACGAGTTCCTCATCGACTGGCGCGACGGAGATGTGTACTGACGCGCGCCGAAGGGGCGTACGGGCGTCAGCTCCCGGCCCCCGACGCCCGCACGATGATCTTTCCCAGGTTCTCGCCGCGCAGCATCCCCAGGAACGCCTCCACGATCCGGTCGAACCCCTGGACCACCGTCTCGTCGAGCCGGATGCGGCCGCTCTGCAGGTGCGGCACCACGAACTCGTACAACTCCTCCTGCAGGTGCGGGTAGTCGCGCACGAGGAAGCCCTCCATGCGCAGGCTCTTCTCGACGATGTCGGGGAGGTTGCGCAGGGCGTACGGCGCGCCCGTCGCGTTGTACTGCGCGATGGTGCCGATCCGCACGATCCGGCCGCGCTCGCGCAGGGCGGAGATCGCGGCCTCCAGGTGTTCGCCGCCCACGTTGTCGACGTACAGGTCGATGCCGTCGGGGGCCGCGTCGGCCAGGAGGTCCGTGATGGGGCCCGCGTGGTGGTCGAAGACCTCGTCGTAGCCGACGTGTTCGGTCAGGTGGGCCGCCTTCGCCGCGGTGCCCGTGCTGCCGACGATGCGGCCCGCACCCATCAGCCGGGCGAGGCGCCCGGCCGCCGTGCCGACGCCGCCCGCCGCCGCGGAGACGAAGAGGTCCTGCCCCTCGCGGAGTTCGGCGATGCGGGTGAGGCCGACGTACGCGGTCAGGCCCGTGCCGCCGAGGATGCTCAGGTAGGCGGAGAGGGGCACGCCGTCGAAGCGGGGCAGGCGGCGCACCTCGTCCGGCGTCACCACGGCGTGCGTGCGCCAGCCCTGCCGGTGCAGGACGATCTCGCCCTCGGGCAGCGCGGGGACGCGGGACTCCACGACACGGCCGAGGGTGCGGCCCTCCAGCGGGGCGTGGAGCGCGAAGTCACCGTCCATCATCTCGCGGTGGTACGGGTCGACGGACCAGTAGAGGCTCTCGACCAGGGCGGTGCCGGGCGCGGGCCGGGGGAGCGGGGACTCCACGAAGGCGAAGTGGCCGGGGGTGGGGAAGCCGTGGGGGCGGGCGGTCTGGTGCACGGTGAGTGCGGTCTCGGTCATGTCCGTGACGGTAGGAAGGAATGCGGGGGCCGGGCAGTGGGTTGCGCTCATGGAACGGCCCGCCCCATGAGGGTCCCTCATAGAAGCAGGTGAACAGCGTGACGACGTCCGCCTTCCCGGGTCGGGGCAGCGCCGCAGGGGCCACCGCCGGTTCACAGACTCCCCGCGCCACCGCGTCTTCGCCGCCCACCAGGACGACCACCGCGTCGCGGACCGCTGAGGTCGCCGCCTCGTCGTCGGCCACCGGGGTGCCCGGTTCGTCGCCGCCCGCCGGGGTCGCCGCCTCGGTGCCCGCCGTACGGGGCGTCACTGCGTCGCGGTCCGCCGGGACGACCGCTTCTTCGCTGCCCGCACGGGCCACTGCCGTGTCGTGGACGGCTGAGGTCGCCGCCTCGTCGTCGGCCACCGGGGTGCCCGGCTCGTCGCCGCCCGCCGGGGTCGCCGCCTCGGTGCCCGCCGTACGGGGCGTCACTGCGTCGCGGTTCGCCGGGACGACCGCGTCTTCGCCGCCCGCCAGGACGACCACCGCGTCGCGGACCGCTGAGGTCGCCGCCTCGTCGTCGGCCACCGAGGTGCCCGGTTCGTCGCTGCCCGCCGGGGTCGCCGCCTCGTTGCCCGCCGTACGGGGCGCCACTGCGTCGCGGTCCGCCGGGACGACCGCGTCTTCGCTGCCCGCACGGGCCACTGTCGTGTCGCGGACGGCTGAGGTCGCCGCCTCGTCGTCGGCCACCGGGGTGCCCGGCTCGTCGCCGCCCGCCAGGGCCACCGCCTCGTTGCCCGCCGACCTCGCGCCGCACGAGCTGCGGATTCTGGTCGCCGTCGACCGTGAGCGCGGCTTCTCGGCGGCCGCGCAGGTGCTCGGCCTGACGCAGTCGGCGGTCTCCCACTCCGTCCGCGGCATCGAACGCAAGATCGGTGCCGTGCTCTTCGAACGCGGCAGGAAGGGTGCGACGCCGACGCCGGCGGGTGCCGTCGCGGCCGCGCACGCCCGGCGGGTGCTGCGGCTGCTCGACACCCTCGTCGCGGAGGCGCGCGGGGCCGAGCGGGCTGCCCAGCCGGGCGCGGGCGGCACCGGCGGCCCGGTGAAGGGGACGCTGCGCATCGCCGCCTTCCGCAGCGCCGCCCTGCACCTGCTCCCGGCCGCCCTGGAACGCCTGGCCACCCGCCACCCCGGCATCGAGCCGGAGGTACGCGTGGTGCGCGAGCTGGGCGCGGGGACGGCGGGCGAGGTCGCCGAGGGGCGGGCGGACATCGGCATCGCGACGATCGGGGGGACGTCGGCCGGGGCGACGGCGGCCGGAGGGACGGCGGCCGGGGCGACACCGCCCGTGCCCGCCGGGCTCGTCGGCGACGTACTCCTCGAAGAGCCGTACGCGCTGGTCCACCCGGCGGGCCACCCCGACCCGCGCGCACTGCCGCTGGTGGACTGGCACGAGAACTGCGGCTCGTACACGCGGGCGTGGTGGCGCAGGCAGGACTGGATCCCCCGGGCGACCGTCCTGGCCGAGGACGACGGAGCGGTGCTCTCGATGGTGAGCAACGGTCACGGTATGGCGATCATGCCCGCCCTCTCCCTGACCGGAGCACCGGACACTGTCGAGATCACTGATCTCGGAACGGAGCGCCCCACCCGCTCCGTGGGCTACGTCACCACGCCCGAAATGGCGGCCTCGATCGCCGTCCGGGCCCTGATTCGCGAGCTCAGAGGCTTGCGGAGGGGACCGACGGAGGGCCGTCCCGAGGGTGTCCGGGCGAGTGCCGTCTCAGATAGTAGGAAGTCCGAGTAATTGTGGAGACAGACGCTCCGTCCTCCCTTAGCGTTGTAGAAGCCGAACGTCTCGCTCGATCAAGCGAATGGCGGCCGTGAGCCGGAGCCGCACGCAGGCAACCCCTGCCGCTCCACCGCTCCCCGCCCGTTGGGGGTCCCCCCACACGCCAGGCCGTAGTGGGGGAGTCTCGAAAAACACCCTTCCCTCAAGGAGTGGATCTCCCATGGCCGAGACGACCGCCCGCCGAGTCCGCCACACCTCCCGCACCAGCGACACCGAGCGCAGGAACGCCGCCGCCGCTCTCCAGCGAGCCCTCGACCGCCGGGACAACGGCGGCGAGACGGGCCACTGAGCCCGGACCGCTAGGCGCTGCGCACCACCTCGAAGTGGTCGATGCGCTCGCCGCTCTCGGCGAGCGCCGCGACCGACAGTTTCGGGTGCGCACCGGCCGTCGCCTCCACCGCGAGGAACGAGAAGCCGGTGTAGCGCACCCGTGACCACTCCACGGTGTCCGGGTCGGGCAGCTTCGCCTTCGTCCAGTGGAAGGTCACGACGTGGTCGTGATCGTGGACGTTGCCCTCGTAGCTGTCCTTCACCCCGGGGCCGAAGCCGTACAGGTCCTTGCCCGCGCCGCCCGCGGTGACGTACACGATGCCGTCGCGCGTCGGATCGGTCGACGCGCCGACCGGCACGGGCTTGCCGACCCTGCCGTCCTTGATCGCGTCCGTGCGTTCGTAGACGTGGTTGTGGCCGTTGACGACCAGGTCCACCTGGTGCCGCGTGAACAGCTCGAGCCACGCGTCGCGCACCCCGCCGTCGGAGGCGTGCGTCGACGTCGAGTACATGCAGTGGTGGAAGAAGACCACCACGAAGTCGACGTGCTCGTCCGCGCGCAGCTCCCGCAGCCGCCGGTCGAGCCAGGCGGTCTGCCGTCCTTCCGTGTAGCCCCTGTTGGCGGGGATCTCGTACGAGACGTCGTTGGCGTCCAGGGCGACGACGCCGACGTTGCCGTACCGGAAGGAGTAGACGCCCGGCGCGTTCTGCGGGTCGAAGCCGTTCTCGGGGAGCGACCAGCGGGCCCGCTGGCCGCCGTAGCCGTTCGGCGAGTACCAGGCCTCCATGTCGTGGTTACCGGTGGTCACCATCCACGGCACCGACTTCGCGACGGTCTCCGTCTGCGCGAGGAAGGTGTCCCACACGCGCGCGTCGTAGGTGTCCGACTCCTTGCCGTGCCCGGTGGTGTCCGCGTAGCAGATGTCGCCCGCATGCAGATGGAACGAGGGGTTCTGGCCCAGGATCACCTGGTCGTTGGCGAGGGCGTGGTAGCTGACGCCCTGGTCGCCGAAGGCCGTGAAGACGAACGTCTCCGGCCGCGCGGGCGCCGTCCTGAAGGTGCCGACCGTCGCCATCCGCTCGGGCGAGGCCGGGTCGAAGCCGTCGTGCCCGACGCCGTAGTAGTACGTCGTGCCGGGGCGCAGGCCGTCGAGCGCCGCGTGCAGGTAGTACTGCTCGACGGCGGGCAGCTTCTTCGACAGGGCCGGGGTGTGCAGGTCTCGCACCTCGGCCTCGACCTTCTGGCTCAGCTCCCAGGGCTTCGACCCCACGCGCAGGTAGGGGGACTTGACCGCGAACGGGACCTGCCAGGAGACCCGCATCTGCGTCCGTGGGTCGGCGCCGAAGGCCAGATGCCGGCCGAAGGGCGCGACCAGCTTCCCGTCGACCCGCACCGGCGCGGACGGCGCCGCGAGCGGGCGGGCGGCCGGGCGGCCCGCGCCGTGGGCGCTGCCCGAACTGCCCGCGAGCAGGCTCGCGCCGCCCACCGTCCCGGCCGCCGCGAACGAACTCGCGAGCACCTTGCGGCGGGAGAACGTGCCGCGCAGGTAGGCGTGTTGCTCCGGCATGCTCATGTTGGCCGCGAGCCGCTCCGGAATGCCGACGTGGGGAGTGTCCATGAGGGGGAACTTCCCAGCGGACCCCAACTCCCGGCCCACCTGGAGATGAAGGGGGAGTGGCCATGTGGTGGCGTACGCGCGGGAGGCGCCGCGGGGGTCCGTGCGGGCCGACGTGGCGACGCACGAGCGCGACGACCAGGGATGTCCGCATGCCGGACGCCGCATGTCATCCCGTGGGACGCGGAGTAGGGTGCGGACATGTCTCGCAGCATCAATCTCGCAGTCATCCCCGGAGACGGCATCGGCCAAGAGGTCGTGGCCCAGGGGCTCAAGGTCCTCAACGCCGCCCTTCCCCAGGATGTGAAGCTGGAGACGAAGGAGTTCGACTTCGGCGCCAAGCGCTACCACGCCACGGGTGAGACCCTCACCGACGCGGACGTCGAGGCGCTCAAGCAGCACGACGCGATCCTCCTCGGCGCGATCGGCGACCCCTCGGTCCCGTCCGGCGTCCTGGAGCGCGGCTTCCTGCTGAAGCTCCGTTTCCTTTTCGACCACCACGTCAACCTGCGGCCCTCGAAGCTGCTCCCCGGCGTGGCGACCCCCCTCAAGGGTCAGCCCGAGATCGACTTCATCGTGGTCCGCGAGGGCACCGAGGGCCCCTATACGGGCAACGGCGGCTCGATCCGCACCGGCACCCCGCACGAGGTGGCCACCGAGGTCTCCGTCAACACCGCCTTCGGCGTGGAGCGCGTGGTCCGTGACGCCTTCGCCCGTGCGCAGGCCCGCCCGCGCAAGAAGCTGACGCTGGTCCACAAGAACAACGTCCTCGCCTACGCCGGACACCTGTGGACGAACGTCTTCCACCAGGTGGCCAAGGAGTTCCCCGAGGTCACCACCGACTACATTCACGTGGACGCGGCGACGATCTACCTCGTCACCGACCCCGCGCGCTTCGACGTGATCGTCACCGACAACCTCTTCGGCGACATCATCACCGACCTCGCCGCGGCCGTCTCCGGCGGCATCGGCGTCGCGGCCTCCGGGAACATCAACCCGAGCCGCGAGTTCCCGTCCATGTTCGAGCCGGTGCACGGCTCGGCGCCGGACATCGCGGGCCAGGGCAAGGCCGACCCCTCGGCCACCGTCCTGTCCGTCGCGCTCCTGCTGCGCCACCTCGGCCACGAGACGGAGGCGGCCCGCATCGAAGAGGCGGTCTCGGCCGACCTCTCCGAGCGCGGCGACACCGTGCGCAGCACCGAGCAGATCGGCGACGCGCTCGCCGTACGCGTGGCGGGCTGACCCGGCAGCGCCAAGATCGACCAGAAGCCGCCGGGCCGCGCCAGACGCCCGGCGGCTTCTCGTATCCGGCCCCCGGGTGTCACCATCGACCCCTGGGCCGCAAACATGCCGTTTCTTCCTCGGGACCCCACGAGCGATAATCGAACGTGGGGCCGTGAAAGCAGCTGGGAAACTCGGACGTCCTAGTACCGGACGTACGGATGTGAGCGCGGTCCGTCACCATCACACGTGAAGGACGAAGTACTCATGACGACGACGCCGACCATCGAGCTCAAGCCCTCCTCGACGCCGCTGGCCACCGCCGAGCGCGAGGCGATCCTGGCGAACCCCGGGTTCGGCCGCCACTTCACCGATCACATGGTGACGATCAAGTGGACGGAGGGGCGCGGCTGGCACGACGGCCAGCTCGTGCCGTACGGTCCGCTGGCGCTCGACCCGGCGACGAATGTCCTGCACTACGCCCAGGAGATCTTCGAGGGCCTCAAGGCCTACCGTCAGCCCGACGGCACGGTGGCCACCTTCCGCCCCGACGCCAACGCCCGCCGCTTCCAGGCGTCCGCGCGCCGCCTCGCCATGCCGGAGCTGCCCGTCGACACGTTCATCGAGGCGTGCGACCTGCTGGTCAAGCAGGACAAGGCGTGGGTTCCCGCGCACGGCGGCGAGGAGTCGCTCTACCTGCGCCCGTTCATGATCGCCACGGAGGTCGGCCTGGGCGTGAAGCCCGCCAACGAGTACCTCTTCGTCGTCATCGCCTCGCCCGCCGGCGCCTACTTCCCCGGTGGCGTGAAGCCCGTCTCGATCTGGCTCTCCGAGGACCGCGTGCGCGCCGTCCCCGGCGGCATGGGCGACGCCAAGACCGGCGGCAACTACGCCGCGTCGCTGCTCGCGCAGGCCGAGGCCGCCGCGAAGGGCTGCGACCAGGTCGCCTACCTCGACGCCGTCGAGCACAAGTGGGTCGAGGAACTGGGCGGCATGAACCTGTACTTCGTGTACGGGAACAAGATCGTCACCCCCACCCTGACGGGCTCCCTCCTCGCCGGCGTCACCCGCGACTCGCTCCTCGCGGTCGCCCGTGACCTCGGTTACGAGTCCGAGGAGGGCCGCGTCTCCATCGAGCAGTGGAAGACCGACTCCGCGAACGGCTCCCTCACCGAGGTCTTCGCCTGCGGCACCGCCGCGGTCATCACGCCCGTCGGCACGGTCAAGTGCAACGCGGGCGAGTGGCAGCAGAGCGGGGGCGAGCCGGGCGAGGTCACGGTGAAGCTCCGTGAGGCGCTGCTTGACATCCAGCGCGGGACGGCGAAGGACGGGCACGGCTGGATGCACGGGCTCGGCTGAGGCACTGAACGTGTTGCCCCGCGTCCCCCTCGGGGGCGCGGGGTTTCTGCTGTCCGCCTTCCGCCGCGGGTCGTGCGGGCAGCTCCCGCCGGGGCCGCGGCCGAAGTCAACGCGCCGCGAGAGTGAGGCTCCCCGGCACCGCACCGCAGGCATCCCGCAGGGACGCCGTCAGGCCGTCCCGCGTGGGGGCGGGCGCCTGCGCCCACGCCTCCAGCGCCCGGTGGAACGCCGCGACCAGCACGTCGACGGCGAGCCGCGCCCGCAGCTCCGCGTCCGCCGGCAGGGCGAACCGCTCCCGCGCGACGTCCAGCGCCGTACGGCTCGTACGGTCGCAGAAGGCCAGCCCGTGCGCGTCCATGGACGGAGTGAGAGCCGCGAGGCGCCGGCTGAGCAGCACCCGGTCCGTCCAGCCCACGGCCGGCATCCGTTCCAGCGCCGCGAGCAGCGCGTCCCGCAGGACGTCGAACAGCGGCTGCCCCGCGGCGGGCTCCGCCGCCGCCAGCTCGTCGAGGAACGCCGCCCACATGTCCTGCAGCGGCGCCATCGCCACGTCTTCCTTGCTGCTGAACGTGCGGAAGAACGTGCGCTTGCTGACCTCCACCGCATCGCACAGCGCGTCGAGCGTGACGCCGTCGAAGCCGCGCTCCGTGAACAGGTCGAGGGCCGTGTCGACGAGGGCCTGCCGCGTCCGCAGCTTCTTGCGCTCCCGCAGGGGCAGCCGGTCGATGTCCGTGGCGTCCATGACGGAAGTGTATCCCGGGGAGCGAATGCCCCTTGATGGCTTCTGCCACTCAGTGGCACTATTGCGCATGTCGGTGCCCCGTCAGGGCTGACCGGCTCCCGCCTGCCCTTCCCTGAGAGGCTCACCTGCCATGCGTGCACTCCTGGTCGATCGAACCGCCCCCGGTGGACTGCGTCTCGGCGAGGCTCCCGACCCCGTCCCCGGCCCGCACCAGGCCCTGGTCCGGGTCGCGGCGACCTCCCTGAACTACGGCGAGGTGAAATGGGGCATCGAAGGCTCCCCCGAGGGTTCGGTGCTCGGCTGGGACGCGGCGGGCGTGGTCGAGCGGGCCGCCGCCGACGGCTCGGGGCCACCGGCGGGTACGCCCGTGGTGACGCTGGGGGAGGCCGGCGGCTGGGCCGAACTGCGCGCCGTGGCGACGGACTTCGTCGGTGCGGTGCCCGAGGGTGCCGACCTCGGCGCGATCAGCACGGTCCCCGTCGCCGGGGCGAGCGCCCTGCGCGCCCTGAACCGGATCGGCCCGCTGCTCGGCAGGCGCGTCCTCGTCACCGGGGCCACCGGAGGAGTCGGCCGGTACGCGGTGCAGCTCGCGCGGCTGGGCGGGGCGGAGGTCGTCGCGGTGACGCGGGACCCCGCGGCGCAGGGCGCGGAGCTGCGCCGCCTCGGCGCGCACGAGGTGGTCGCCTCGCCCGCGGCGGCGAGCGCGCCGGTGGACGGCGTGGTGGACATGGTGGCCGGACATCAACTGGTCGAGGCATTCGGTCGGTTGGCGCCGAACGGCACGCTCGTCTCGGTCGGCCACACGGGCGGCGACGACGAACACTTCCCCTACGGGGCACTCTTCGGCGACGGCGGCCGCCACAACCGTACGATCGCCACGTTCTACCTCCTGGACTGCCCGGACCTCGGCCCCGACCTGGCCTGGCTGGCCTCCCGGGTCGCCGCCGGGGACCTCGACGCGGGGCAGGCGTGGCGGGGTGCCTGGGCGAAGGCGCCGGAGGCGGTCGACGCGCTGCTCGACCGCCGGCTGCACGGCAAGGCGATCCTGGACATCGGCTGAGGGGGCATCGGCTGAGAGGCGGTCGGCAGCCGATGTCCGGGGTGGGGCGGGGCGGGGCGGTTCGGGGCGGGGCGGGGTGCGGGTCCGGCCCTGGGGTCAGGACCCGCCGTCCTCCTCGGCCTTCCCGTCGCCGCTCTTCCCGTCGCTCGATCCGTCGCCCGCCGCGTCGTCCTGCTTCGGTACGTTCGACCCCACCGGGGTGAGCGGTCCGCTGCCGAAGACGTCGACGAGGCCGATGACCGCGGTCCCCGCGCTTCGGGCCGCGCGGACGCCGAGTTCTATGAGTTCTTCCATGGCTGGGCTCCCCGTACTGGCGCGGGGATCTCCGTGCTGCCGAGGCGATCCCCGTTGATCATGGTCCCGGTCAGGCTACGTGATCCGCGGAGACGGGCAGCGGGGCCGGGTCCGTGGTCGAGCCCCCGACGGCGGCGGGCCGCTCCCGGGCCGTCAGTGTCAGATAGGCCGCGCCGCCCACCACCCCCGACAGCAGGAAGCTGCAGTCGACCCCGCCCGTCAGGTCGAGCAGCGGACCCTCGTACGAGGGCAGGGAGACCGCGAGGAGGCCGACCGCCGCGCCGAGGGCCCAGGAGGCGGTGGCCCGGACGTGCCACCCGGCGCGGTACCAGTAGACGCCGCCCTGGGAACGGCGGTTGAAGACCTGCAGGGCGTCCGCGTCGTACGTGCCGCGGCAGCGCGCGAAGCCGATCAGGGTGATGACCGCCCACGGCGTGCCGATGGCGGTCAGCAGGAGCACGAAGGACGTCATCGCGTCCTGCGCCTCCCACGCGTAGTGGCCGACGAAGACGCAGGCGGTGGCGACGGCGGCGACCGTGTACGTGGCGCGGGCGCGGGAGGCGCGGGGCAGGATCGCGTCCAGGTCGAGGCCCATGGAGTAGAGCATCAGGCCCGCGTTGCCGACCGAGCCCGCGGAGGCGGCGAGCAGCAGCGGCACCAGGTACCAGGCGGGGGACGCGTCGACGAGCCCGCCCGCGTACTCCAGGGCGGCGCGGGCCGCGAACGCCGTGAACGTGCCGAAGAGCTGGGGGATCAGCAGTCCCGCGATCAGCCCCAGCCAGGCCGCGCCGAGGACCGTGCGGGAGCTGTGCCGGGCGGGCGAGACGTAGCGGGTGTAGTCGCCGAGCAGGGTGATGAAGGCGATCGGCCCTGACAGGCCGGCCGCGACCAGGGCGAGCAGCCACGTCGGCCAGAACGAACCGAGCGCGTAGCCGCCCGCCCCCGGCAGCGCGGAGGCCGTGAAGTCGGGGGCGTACGCGATGACGCCGAGGGCGAGCAGTGCCGTCATGCCGACCGCGAGGACGCGGGAGAGGCGCAGCAGGACGCGGTAGCCGTAGACGGCGCCGGTCACGGTGGCCGCCGCGAGCAGGGCGTAGACCACGGAGTACGAGAGTCCGCCGGCCGGCAGGCCGAGCAGGCGGTGCAGGGTGCCGACCATCACGTCGCCGCCGATCCAGATGGTCAGCGCGGTGTAGCCGAGGGAGAGCAGCAGGCCCACGACCGACCCGACAAGCCGGCCGCGCACTCCGAACTGGGCGCCCGAGGACGTGGAGAGGTTCGTCCCGGTGCGCAGCGAGACCAGCGCGAGCGGTGCGGTCAGTGCCGTGCCGATCACCGTGCCCGCCACCACCGCGCTCACCGACTCCCACCAGCCGAGGCCGAACGACACCGGCAGCCAGCCGAAGACGATCACTCCCAGGCAGAGGTTGGAGCCGATGAGGATCGACACGAGATCGCGGGGGCCGCTGGTGCGTTCCCCGTCCGGGATGGTGTCGACTCCGCGCTGTTCTATCGGCATGAGGGTGCCCCTGACGCTCGCTTGGTCCCGATGATTGCCCCACGTTTGAGCAGCGCTCAATGTGACTCCTGGAGCCCTCGCACGTCAATGCTTCCTGCATGCGGATTTCGTAGTTAGAGTGGTGCTCTAAACGTGCAACAAGGAGGTACGGCGCGTGCGACTCACGCCCACCGAACGCGATCGGCTGCTGCTCTTCGGGGCCGCCGAGCTCGCCAGGTCGCGCAAGGCGCGCGGCCTCAGACTCAACGTCCCCGAGGCGACCGCGCTGATCGCCGACACGGTCTGCGAGGCGGCCAGGGACGGTGCCCGGCTCGCCGAGGCCGTCGAGCGGGCCCGCGCGGTCCTCGGCCCCGACGACGTGCTGCCCGGCGTCGCGGACGTGGTGACCGAGGTGCACGTGGAGGCCGTCTTCGACGACGGGTCCCGCCTCGCGGTGGTCTCCGACCCGATCGGCCCCGGCCTCGGCGACGCGGCGCCCGGAGCGCTGCTGCCGGGGCCCCCGCACGCCGACGCCGAGCCGGCCGTGACGCTGACCGTCCACAACACGGCGACCGTGCCCGTCTCCGTGACCTCCCACTTCCACTTCTTCGAGGCCAACCCCCGGCTCGACTTCGACCGCGCGGCCGCCTACGGCCTGCGCCTCGCCGTCCCCGCGGGATCCTCCGTGCGCTTCGGCCCCGGCGAGCGCGTCGAGGTCGGACTGCTGCCGATCGGCGGACAGCGGATCGCCATCGGCTTCGCGGGCCTGGTGGACGGCCCGCTGGACGCGCCCGGCGCGAAGGAAGAGGCCCTGCGCAGGGCCACCGCCTGCGGCTACCTCGGAGCGGAGGAGAACCGGTGAACCCCCATGAGTACGCCTCCACGCACGGCCCCCGCGCCGGCGACCACGTCCGGCTCGGCGACTCCGGCCTGACGATCCGGGTCGAGTCCGACGCGCAGCGGTACGGCGACGAGTTCCTCGCCGGGTTCGGCAAGACGGCCCGGGACGGGCTGCATCTGAAGGCGGCGGCGGTCCGCGAGACCTGTGACGTCGTCATCAGCAATGTCGTCGTCATCGACGCGGTGCAGGGCATCCGCAAGGTGTCCATCGGCATCAGGGAAGGCCGTATCCACGCCATCGGGCGGGCGGGGAATCCCGACACCCTCGACGGCGTCGACGTCGTCGTCGGCACCGGCACGTCCATCGTGTCGGGCGAGGGGCTGATCGCCACCGCCGGATCCGTGGACACGCACGTGCACCTGCTGTCGCCGCGGATCATGGAGGCGTCGCTGGCCTCCGGAGTGACCACGATCATCGGCCAGGAGTTCGGGCCCGTGTGGGGCGTGGGCGTCAACTCGCCGTGGGCGCTGCGGCACGCGTTCAACGCCTTCGACGCCTGGCCGGTCAACATCGGCTTCCTCGGCCGCGGCTCCTCCTCCCACGACGCCCCGCTGATCGAGGCGCTCGCCGAGGGCGGCGCGTCCGGGTTCAAGGTGCACGAGGACATGGGCGCACACACCCGCGCGCTCGACACGGCGCTGCGGGTCGCTGAGGAGCACGACGTCCAAGTCGCCCTGCACAGTGACGGGCTGAACGAATGCCTCTCCGTCGAGGACACCTTGAAGGTGCTGGAAGGGCGGACGATCCACGCCTTCCACATCGAGGGGTGCGGCGGCGGGCACGTGCCGAACGTGCTGAAGATGGCGGGCGTCCCGAACGTCATCGGCTCGTCGACCAATCCCACGCTGCCCTTCGGGCGGGACGCGGTGGCCGAGCACTACGGGATGATCGTCTCCGTCCACGACCTGAAGACCGACCTGCCGGGTGACGCGGCGATGGCCCGGGACCGGATCCGGGCCGGGACGATGGGCGCGGAGGACGTGCTGCACGACCTGGGCGCCATCGGCATCACGTCGTCCGACGCGCAGGGCATGGGCCGCGCGGGCGAGACCGTCCGCAGGACCTTCGCGATGGCCGGGAAGATGAAGGCCGAGCTGGGCCCGATGGAGGGCGACGGCGAGCACGACGACAACGCGCGCGTGCTGCGCTACATCGCCAAGCTCACCATCAACCCCGCCCTCGCCCACGGCCTCGCCCACGAGGTCGGCTCCATCGAGGTCGGCAAGATGGCCGACATCGTCCTGTGGCGACCCCAGTACTTCGGCGCGAAGCCGCAGATGGTCCTCAAGTCCGGCTTCCCCGCCTTCGGCGTCACCGGCGATCCCAACGCGGCCACCGACACCTGCGAACCCCTCGTCCTGGGCCCGCTGTTCGGGGCCCACGGCGCCGTGCCCGCCGACATCTCCGTGGCCTTCGTCGCGCAGGCAGCCGTCGACCAGGGCAACGACACGATGCCCACCCGCCGCAGGAGGGTCGCCGTGCGCGGCACCCGCGGCATCGGCCCCGCCGACCTGCGCCTGAACTCCCGCACCGGAGCCGTCGACGTGAACCAGCGCACCGGCCTCGTCACCCTCGACGGCGACCCGGTCCGCTCCGAGCCCGCCGACTCCGTCTCCCTCAACCGCCTCTACTTCCTCTGACCACGAATCTGAAGGTGTACGTCATGACCGCAGCCGCCGACGGCTTTCGCATGCCCGCCGAGTGGGCCCCGCACGAGCGCACCTGGATGGCGTGGCCGTGCCCCAACCCCACCTTCGACGACCCCGAGGGCCTGGACGAGTCCCGCATCGCGTGGGCGAACGTGGCCCGTGCCGTGCGCCGCTTCGAGCCCGTCACCGTGGTCTGCGGGCCCGCCCAGGCCACGTACGCCAAGGAGCTCCTCGGGCCGGACATCGAGGTGAGCGAGCGGCAGCTCGACGACGCATGGATGCGGGACATCGGGCCCACCTTCCTCACCGACGGCAAGGGGGCGCTGGCCGCCGTCGACTGGACGTTCAACGGCTGGGGCGCGCAGGAGTGGGCCCGCTGGGACCACGACGCCAAGATCGGGGCGCACGTCGCCGGCCTGGCGGGCGCGCGCACCTACGCCTCGCGGCTCGTGAACGAGGGCGGCGGTCTGCACGTCGACGGCGAGGGCACCGTCCTGCTCACCGAGACCGTGCAGCTCGGCCCCGAGCGCAACCCCGGCTGGACCAGGGAGCAGGTCGAGGCGGAGGTCCACGCCCAGCTGGGCACCTCCAAGGCGATCTGGCTGCCGCGCGGCCTCACCGCCGACTACCCCGGCCACGGCTTCGGCACCCTCGGCCACGTCGACATCGTCGCCGCCTTCGCCGCGCCCGGCGTGGTCCTCGTCCACTCCCAACGCGACCCCGCGCACCCCGACTTCGAGGTCAGCAAGGAGATCGTCGCGACGCTCACGGGGCAGACGGATGCGCGCGGCCGCACCCTGCGGATCGTCGAGGTGCCCGCGCCGACCGTCCTCAAGGACGCCGAGGGCTGGGTCGACTACTCCTACATCAACCATTACCTCTGCAACGGCGGCGTCGTCCTGTGCGCCTTCGGCGACCCGCACGACGAGCTCGCGGCCGGCATCTTCCGCGGTCTCTTCCCCGACCGGACGGTGACGCTCGTCGACGCCCGTACGATCTTTGCCGGGGGTGGTGGCATCCACTGCATCACCCAGCAGCAGCCGAAGGTGTGACCAAGGAGTACGGGATGGCCGGTCAGGTTCGCGCGCGGAAGAACGCCCCGCCGCGCGAGGACGTGTTGGCGGCCGCCATGGAGATGATCGCCGAGCGCGGCCTGGAGAAGCTCACCATGGCCGCGCTCGGCCGCGAGGTCGGCATGAGCTCCGGCCACCTCCTCTACTACTTCCGCACCAAGGACGAACTGCTCCTGCGCACCCTGGAGTGGAGCGAGGGACGTCTCGGCGCCGAGCGGGGCCGCCTCCTCGCCCGGCAGGGCACGGCCCGCGAACGCCTGGACGCCTACGTCGAGCTGTACGTCCCCGATGCCGCGGGCGACCCCCACTGGACGCTCTGGCTCGAGGTCTGGAACCGCTCCCTCAACGCCGACGAGGAGGGTCGCGACCGGCAGGCCGCGATCGAGGGCGCCTGGCACCGCGACCTGGCGGCGCTGCTCGCCGAGGGCGTCTCGCGCGGCGAGTTCGGGCCGGTCGACGCCGACCGCTTCGCGGCCCGGCTGCGGGCGCTGCTCGACGGCTTCTCCATCCATGTGGCGATCGGGCTGCGGGGGACCGGACGGGACCACGTCCTGTCGCACGTGAGGGAGTTCCTGGACGCCGCGCTCGTCCCGGGCGCGCGCTGAGGACGAGCGACGCCTTCGCGGGGTGCGGGCGGCCCGCTACCGCGCCGCCCGCATCGTGAGACGGGGTCCCGCCCGCCGGCGAAGCGTGGCAAGCTGCCTCCGTGCTCTCGTTCGCCATGATTATTGGCAGCAGGCGCGCCGGTCCGCAGTGACCGCCTCGTATCCATCACGTACGGGCGGACACCGTCGCCTCGACCCGCGCGCAGACCTCTCGCACCCGCGAGGGGTTTTTTCGTTTCCCGGCCCAACTGCAGCCGGACACGGAGCGCGAGGGATCATTGGGGGTGGTGGAGCCGGTCATTCCGGTAGACCGAGATCCGACACAGGAGCCAGATCAGCATGACGGAAACCAGCACACCCGACGATTCCTTCCACGTCTTCGACACGACGCTGCGCGACGGCGCGCAGCGCGAAGGCATCAACCTCACCGTCGCGGACAAGCTGACCATCGCGCGGCACCTGGACGACTTCGGCGTGGGCTTCATCGAGGGCGGCTGGCCCGGCGCCAACCCGCGCGACACCGAGTTCTTCGCGCGGGCCCAGCAGGAGATCACCTTCCGGCACGCCCAGCTCGTCGCCTTCGGCGCCACCCGCCGCGCGAACGCCAAGGCGGCCGACGACCCCCAGGTCAACGCCCTCCTCGCGGCCGGCGCCCCCGTCATCACCCTCGTCGCCAAGTCCCACGACCGGCACGTCGAACTGGCCCTGCGCACCACCCTCGACGAGAACCTGGAGATGGTCCGCGACACCGTCTCCTACCTCGTCTCCCAGGGCCGCCGGGTCTTCGTCGACTGCGAGCACTTCTTCGACGGCTACCGCGCCAACCCCGAGTACGCCAAGTCCGTCGTACGGGCCGCCGCCGAGGCCGGCGCCGACGTCGTCGTCCTGTGCGACACCAACGGCGGCATGCTGCCCGCACAGATCCAGGCCGTGGTGGGCACCGTCGCCGCCGACACCGGCGCCCGGCTCGGCATCCACGCCCAGGACGACACGGGCTGCGCCGTCGCCAACACCCTGGCCGCCGTCGACGCGGGCGCCACGCACGTGCAGTGCACCGCCAACGGCTACGGCGAGCGCGTGGGCAACGCCAACCTCTTCCCCGTCGTCGCGGCCCTGGAGCTCAAGTACGGCAAGCAGGTGCTGCCCGAGGGCGCGCTGCGCGAGATGACCCGCGTCTCGCACGCCATCGCCGAGGTCGTGAACCTGACCCCCTCGACCCACCAGCCCTACGTCGGCGTCTCCGCGTTCGCGCACAAGGCAGGACTGCACGCCTCCGCGATCAAGGTCGACCCGGACCTCTACCAGCACATCGACCCGGACCTCGTCGGCAACCGCATCCGCATGCTCGTCTCCGACATGGCGGGCCGCGCCTCCATCGAGCTCAAGGGCAAGGAGCTCGGCGTCGACCTCGGCGACGACCGCGAGCTGATCGGCCGGGTCGTGGACCGCGTCAAGGAGCGCGAGCTCCAGGGCTACACGTACGAGGCCGCCGACGCCTCCTTCGAGCTGCTGCTCCGCGAGGAAGCCGAGGGCCGGGCCCGCCGCTACTTCCGCATCGAGTCCTGGCGCGCCATCGTCGAGGACCGCCCCGACGGCACGCACGCCAACGAGGCCACCGTGAAGCTGTGGGCCAAGGGCGAGCGCATCGTCGCCACCGCCGAGGGCAACGGCCCGGTCAACGCCCTCGACCGGGCGCTGCGGGTCGGCCTGGAGCGGATCTACCCGCAGCTCGCCAAGCTGGAGCTCGTCGACTACAAGGTCCGCATCCTGGAGGGCAAGCACGGCACGTCCTCCACCACGCGCGTGCTGATCTCCACGTCCGACGGCGTCGGCGAGTGGTCGACCGTCGGCGTCGCGGAGAACGTCATCGCGGCCTCGTGGGGCGCGCTGGAGGACGCCTACACCTTCGGCCTGCTGCGGGCCGGGGTCGAGCCGGTCGACTAGACACCAGCGGCCCGCCGCCGTGGCCGCCGCCCGTCGGGACCCCCCGCGGGCGCCCGTCCCGCGTCCGGCTGGGTTACGTTCGAAGTATGAGGAATCGGACGAAGCGGATCACCGTCGGACTGTCGGGGCTGCTGTTCGCCCTGGGTGCCGTGTCCTTCACGGCGGCGCCCGGGGTGCTCGCGGCACCGGCGGCGCCGGACGCCTCCAGCGCGTCGGTGGTGGCCGACGCCTGGAAGAAGAGCCCGGTGTACGTGGATCCCGCGGCGTCGGACCAGCTGTCCGACGAGCAGGCGGACGCCCTCGCGAAGAAGATCAAGAAGGCCGACAAGCCGGTGTTCGTGGCCGTGCTGCCGGACAGCTTCCCCCAGCAGGACATCTTCGGGCGGCTGCGCACCGAGACCGGCGTGACCGGTGTGTACGCGGTCCGGCTCGGCGGCGGGTTCGACGCGAAGGCCGACCGCGCGGTGCTGAGCGGCAACGCCGTCAACAACCTCGTCTCGCTGGTCCAGGGCCAGGACACCCCCGTCCAGCTCGACCGCTTCGTCGGCCAGGCCCTCGTCCAGGCCGGCGGCAAGGCGCCCGAGTCCTGGGGCGCGGGATCGGACGACGGGGTCTCGGTGGGCGCCCTGGTCGGGGTCGGGGTGGTGGTCGTGGCCGGCGCCGGCGGCGCGTACGCCGTGGTCCGGCGCAAGAAGCGGCGGCACGAGGAGATGCAGCGCGAGGCGCTGGACAAGCTGGCCGTCGTCGTCGACGAGGACATCACCGCGTTCGGCGAGGAACTGGACCGGCTCGACTTCCACCCCGCGGAGGCGGGCGCGGACGACGCGATGCGCGCGGACTACGAGCGCTCCCTCGACGCGTACGAGAAGGCGAAGTCGTACATGGCCGCGGCGAGGCGCCCCGAGGACGTGCGTGCCGTCACCCAGGCGCTCGAGGACGGCCGTTTCTCCCTGGCCCTGCTCGCCGCGCGACGGGAGGGGCGCGAGCTGCCGGAGCGGCGCGCCCCCTGCTTCTTCGACCCGCGCCACGGCCCCTCGGTCCAGGACGCGACATGGGCGCCCGCGGGCGGGCCGGAGCGTTCGGTCCCGGTGTGCGCGGCGGACGCGGCACGCCTGGCGGACGGCGAGGACCCGAAGGCGCGGACCGTCGTCACGGAGTCCGGCGAGCGGCGCCCCTACTGGGAGGCGGGACCCGCGTACGGGCCGTGGGCCGGCGGCTACTTCGGCGGCGGGCTGCTGCCCGGCCTGCTGGTCGGCACGATGCTCGGCGGCATGATGTCGAGCCCCGCGTACGCGTCGGACTACGGCTCCGGGTACGGGGACTTCGGCGGCGGTTACGAGGGCGGCGACTTCTCCGGCGCGGACTTCGACCCCGGTGACTTCGGCGGCGGAGGCGACTTCGGCGGGGGCGGGGACTTCGGGGGAGGGGGCGACTTCGGGGGAGGGGGCGGGTTCTAGCCCCTCGCCCCTCGGCCGCAGCTCCCCTCTTCGGTGGCAGCTCCTGTGCGCCTGCCCTGCCCGGCCTTGCCCGACGGCGACAGCGAAGGCGGCTTGACCGTACGAGAAGTTTGCGAGACGATACGGTTCGTCTTGTTCAATTCATCTCATGCGTTCCCGCACACGGGGAGGACGGCTCATGCCGCAGGACCAGGGACAGACCGGGCAGCACCCCCAGGAGCAGTACGTCGACGTCGCGCCGGGCGTGCGGCTGTGGACCGAGCGGCGCGGCGCGCCCGACGCCCCCGCGCTGCTGCTCGTCATGGGCGCCCAGGCCTCCGGGCTCGGCTGGCCCGAGCCGCTGGTGGACGCGCTCGCCGCGCACCACCACGTCATCCGCTACGACCACCGCGACACGGGGCGGTCGGGCCGGCCCTTCGACGAGAACCCGTACGCCGTCACCGACCTGGCGCGGGACGCGGTCGCGGTCCTGGACGGCCTCGGGATCGAGCGCGCGCACATCGTCGGCATGTCACTGGGCGGCATGCTCTGCCAACTGGTGCTCGCCGACCACCCCGAGCGGCTGCTGAGCGCGACCCTGCTGGGGACGTGCGCGCTCAGCGGGACGCCGTACGTGCGGCCCGACGGGGTGCAGGTGCCCGTCGCCGAACTCCCCGGCATCGCGCCGGAGATCCTGGAGGTGTGGTCCCGTCCCGTCGCCGACGAGGGCGTCGAGGCGGAGCTGGACCGGCGCGTGGCGCACTGGCGCCTGCTGAGTGGTGACCAGCTTCCGTACGACAGCGCGTACTTCAGGGCGCTGGAGCAGCGCATCGTGGAGCACACGGGCGGCTATCTGGAGTCGTCCGCGCACGCTCGGGCCGATGACTCCGGAATGCTCCGCACGGACGAACTGGCCCGCACCGAGGTGCCCACGCTCGTCGTCTGTGCCACCGCCGAGCCGGTCTTCCCGGTCCCGCACCCCCAGCACCTGGCCCAAGTCGTCGCCGGTTCACGCCTGGTGGAGATCGAGGGCATGGGCCACTCGCTGCCGCCCGCGGTGCACGCGCCCTTGGCGAAGGCGATCCTGGAGCACACGCTCGGCGTCGGCGCGCGGTGAGCCGGCCCGTATCGGGTGGGGCAGTCCGTACTGGGTGAGCCAGCCGCACCGGACGGGTCGGTCCGTATCGGGTGGGTCGGTCCGTGCCGGATCGGACGGGTCGGTCCGTGCCGGGCGGGTCGGTCCGTGCCGGGTGGGTCGGTCCGTGCCGGATCGGACGGGTCGGTCCGTGCCGGGTGGGTCAGTCCGTGCCCGGGGCCGCGGCGGGAACCGTCACCGGCCAGCGTCCCGAATGCCCCGGCGGCAGCGCCAAGTCCCGCCGTACCGCCGCGTAGTACGCCTCGCGCGCGGCCCGCTGCCGCTCCAGCAGCGCCGCCCACGCCTCGGGGTCGTGGATGTCCGCGCGCAGGAAGCGTTCCATCCCGATGACGAGGAGGACCCACGCCCGCGCCTCGTCGACCACCTCCGGCGCGCCGAGCATGAGCAGCGCCTCGCCGGCCGGGTCCCGTGCCTCCGCGGCCTCGGTGAAGTGGGGCACCGCCTGCTCGGGGGAGAGGGGGTGGGGGTGCGGGTCGTTGCCGAGGTGGGCGGCGACCCGGTAGGTGAGGCTGACGGTCTGGCGCAGCACCCGGGCGTACTCGGTGTAGACCGCGAGCCGGCGTTCCTCCCAGCGGGCCTCCTGCTCCCGCCGGAACCGCATCCGGTCGCCGCGCATGATGGCCAGGTACGAGCCGAGCGCGCCGACGATCACGCCGATGAGCGCGGGCAGTTGCTGTATGAACTCGGGCACGGCGAAACGGTAGCGCGCACCACACGCGCCACCCACCCACCGGCGCCCCGGTGTGACGGGGCCGACGGATGGATGGGTGGGTGCGTGGACGGGACGGGTGGCGAGGGAGCGGTACCTGCCGCGGTGCGGCGCCGGTACGGGCGTCGCACCCGGTCTCAGGAACCGGCCTTGATGGCCGAGATGTCGAAGGTCAGCTTGATCTTGTCGGAGACGAGCATGCCGCCGGTCTCCAGCGCCGCGTTCCAGGTGAGGCCCCACTCGGAGCGCAGGATCTCCGCCTTGCCCTCGAAGCCCACGCGCTCGTTGCCGAACGGGTCCTTGGCCGCGCCGTTGAACTCCAGGTCGATGGAGAGCGGCCGCGTCGTACCGAGGATCGTCAGGTCGCCGGTGACGCGGTAGTCGTCGCCGCCCAGCGCCTCCGCCTTGGTGGAACGGAACGTCATCTCGGGGAACTCGTCGGTCTTGAAGAAGTCCGCGCTCTTCAGGTGGCCGTCGCGGTCCGCGTTGCCGGTGTCGATGCTCTCCATCTTCACGTCGAGGGAGGCCGTCGAAGCGGACGGGTCCGTGCCGTCCAGGTGCAGCGTGCCCGAGAAGTCCAGGAAGGACCCCTTGACGTTCGTGACCATGGCGTGGCGGGCGACGAAGCCGATCGTCGTGTGCGCCGGGTCGATCGTGTACTCGCCGGTCAGCGCGGCGAGGTCCGGGCTGACCGCGGAGGTGGCGGCGGCCGGGGTGGCGGTGGTGGTGTCGTCGTTCTTGCGGCCGAAGATTCCCATGACGTGCTCCTTGGGGGACGAGCTCCGATGGAGAGCTGCTGTTGAAAGTTCAACGAGTTCAACGAGATTGAATGTAGCGCGATTCGGTTCAATGTTCAACGTCTAGCGTGGCGTGTCGACATGATCACTCGAAGTGGTGAAGAGGTCGGGTCCGTGTGTGCCGCTTCGTGCCGCTCGCTTTTGTGCCGCTCGCTTCGTGTCGTTCGCTTTGCGTCGCCACTTCGTGCCGCACTCCAGTCTCGCCACGTCCCGGCGATTCCGCGCGGCGCTTGTGCGCCGAACTTGAGCGCTGCCGCGCGGCGGCACGCGGCGGCACGCGGCGGCACGCGGAGGTGCGTGACGGCATGTGGCGTCGTGTGGCGCCATGACGACGCCATGGCGCTGCCACGTGTAGCGCCACCCATCCTGACCTGCGAGAAGAGGTCATCGTGGCGTCATTTGGCGCGGTGTTCGCGCCATTGGGGCTTGCGATGGCATCAATGTGGTGCCAGTATGGCGTCATGAACCTCACGCAGTACGTCGACCAGCTCCGGCTGGAGCTCGCCGTGGCGGCCGAAGCGGGCGGCGACGAGGCCCGTGCCCTGGCCGAGCGCCTCACCGCCCCGCTCGAGTCGGCCGCCCGGCTCACTCTGCTGAACGCGCTGTCCGCGGCAGCGGAAGAGATCACCAGCGACCTGGCGCCGGGCTCGGTCGATCTGCGACTGCGCGGGCTCGACCCCGAGTTCGTGGTGACACCGCCGCCCACCGCCGAGCCGTTCGACGCCCAGGCCGAGTACGCGGCGCTCATGTCGGCGTCACCGGCCCCGCTGCCGCCGGCCGCCGCCCCCGACGCGGCGGACGACGGCGCCACCGCCCGGATCAACCTCCGCCTCCCGGCGCACGTCAAGACCCGGGTCGAGGAGGCCGCGAGCCGGGACGGCCTCTCGGTCAACGCCTGGCTGGTCCGCGCGGTCTCCGCCGCCGTGGACCAGCCCGACGGCCGCACGGCCGCGTCGGCGGGCCGTCGTGAGGCCCGCCGTTCCTCCGGCAACGGCTTCACCGGCTGGGTGCGCTGACCCCAGACGGCGCTGACGGCGCTGACGGCGCTTATGGGTCTGACGGATCCGGCAGCTCCTACGGCCCCAACCCCCGTACGTACGCACAGGACTTCACTTCATTTCGCTCCGAGCCATGAGGACGGGACAGCCATGCCTGCTTTCGACACCCCGAAGCCCATCACCGCCACCGTCACCCTCAACGTGGGATCGCTCCGAGTCGTGGCCGGTGACCGTACCGACACCGTCGTGGACGTCCGCCCCACCAGTGCGACCCGGGACGAGGACGTCAAGGCGGCCGAGCGCACCCGCGTCGACTTCGCCCATGGGAAGCTGCTGGTCAAGGGGCCCAAGGAGCGCTCCCTGTTCGGCAAGAACCCGTCGGTCGACGTGGAGATCGCGCTGCCGGCCGGGTCCGAGCTGCACGCCACCACCGTCATGACCCACTTCACCGCCGAAGGCAGGCTCGGTGACTGCGAGTTCAAGACGTCCGCGGGCGACGTGCGGATCGAGCGGGCGGCCGGAGTCCGCCTGAAGACCGGCTACGGGGAGATCTCCGTGGGCCGCGCGGACGGCTCCGCCGACGTCTCCACGGGCTCGGGCGAGATCCGCCTCGGCGCGGTCGCGGGGACGGTGACGACCAAGAACTCCAACGGCGCCACCAGCCTCGGCGACATCCAGGGCGCCATCAGCGCGAAGGCGTCCAACGGCTCCGTCACCGTCGACCGCGCGGCCGGTGACGTCACCCTCAGGACCGCCGTCGGTGCCATCGGCGTCGGCGAGCTGACGTGCGGCGAGGCCGTCCTCGAAACCGCCGCGGGCAAGATCGGCATCGGCATCCGCCAGGGCACGGCCGCCTGGCTCGACGTACAGACGAAGGCCGGCAACGTGCGCCAGTCCCTGGACGAGTCGCAGGCGCCGGGTGAGCCCGAGCGGACGCTGAAGGTACGGGCCCGCACGAGCATGGGCGACATCGAGGTCCACCGCGCCTGACGTGGACCGTCCCGCCGTACGGCATCGCGCCTGACGCGGACCGTCCCGCCGTACCGCATCGCGCCTGGTGTCGTTCGATCCATCGCACCTCGCACCTCGCACCTCGCACCGCGCGCCACCGCATCCCACCTTCACCCGCCCCCTCCCCACCCCCAGCTGCCGCCCGGGCAGCCGTCCGGGATCAGTTTCGAACTGGTGTCCGGTACGGAGGCTGCCCGCACCCGAAAAGGAACGGACATGGCCACGCCCCACCCGACCCGTCCTGCGGCGATCACCGCCACCGGTCTGCGCAAGTCCTTCGGTGACAAGACCGTGCTCGACGGAATCGACCTGCACATCCCGCAAGGAACGGTCTTCTCCCTGCTCGGCCCCAACGGCGCGGGCAAGACCACCGCGGTACAGATCCTCTCGACGCTCATCAGCGCCGACGCCGGTGAGGTGCGGATCGCGGGCCACGACCTGAACCGCGAGCCGGAGAAGGTACGCGCCGAGATCGGCGTCACCGGCCAGTTCTCCGCCGTCGACCATCTCCTGACCGGCGAGGAGAACCTGCTCCTCATGGCCGACCTGTACGGATACGGCCGGCACGGGGCCCGGCGGCTCGCCGCGGACCTCGTGGACCGCTTCGACCTGGCCGAGGCCGCGCGGAAGCCCGCCGCCACGTACTCCGGCGGCATGCGGCGCCGGCTCGACATCGCGATGACCCTGGTCGGCGCCCCGAGCGTGATCTTCCTCGACGAGCCGACCACCGGCCTCGACCCGCGCAGCCGCCACGGCATGTGGGAGATCGTCCGCGAGCTCGTCGGCGACGGCGTCACCGTCCTGCTGACCACGCAGTACCTGGAGGAGGCCGACCAACTCGCCGACCGCATCGCCGTGTTGAGCGGCGGGAAGCTCGTCGCGGAAGGCACGCCCGGCGAGCTGAAGCGCCTCGTCCCCGGCGGTCACGTCCAGCTGCGCTTCGCCGACCTCGCCGCCCTGGAGGAGGCCGCGCGGGTTCTCGGCGCCGGCACCCGCGACGAGGACGCCCTGACCCTCCAGATCCCCGGCGACGGCAGCGTGAAGTCCGTCAAGGCGGTGCTCGACCCGATCGAGGCCGCCGAGATCGAGGTCGAGGGAGTCACCATCGACGCCCCCGACCTGGACGACGTCTTCTTCGCCGTGACCGGCCGCCCCGACAGCGAGAAAGCGACGACCCGATGACCGCCTCCGCCACCACGTCCGCCTCTGCCACCACGTCCGCCTCCGCCACCACGTCCGCCACGGCCCCGGCCGTCACCCGCCTGCACCGGCCCGCCCGACCCTCGGCGCTGCGCAACTCCTTGACGATGCTGCGCCGCAATCTCCGCCACGCCCGCCGCTACCCGGCCATGACGATCAGCCTGGTCGGCATGCCCCTCGCCATGCTGCTGCTCTTCAACTACGTCTTCGGCGGCGCGATGTCGGCCGGCACGGGCGGTCAGGGGGCCGGCGACTACATCGACTACCTCGTCCCCGGCATCCTCCTGATGGCCGTGGGCTCGGGCGTCCTGCCGACCACGGTCGGCGTCTGCACCGACATGACCGAGGGCATCGTGGCCCGCTTCAGGACCATGCCGATCAACGGCCCCTCGATCCTGACCGGCCGGGCCGTGGGCGCGGTCCTCCAGACGCTGGTCAGCATCGTGTTCGTGCTCGGGGTCGCCTTCCTCGTGGGTTTCAGGACGGGCGCCGAACCCGTCGAGTGGCTCGCCGTCGCGGCACTCCTCACCCTCATGTGCACCGCTCTCACCTGGGTCGCGGTCGCCCTCGGCCAGCTCGTCGGGGCGCCGGAGTCGGCCAGCAGCATCGCCCTGCCCTTCTCCTTCCTGCTGCCCTTCCTCAGCAGTGTGTTCGTGCCGCTCGACTCGATGCCGGACTGGCTGCGCCACTTCGCCGAGTGGCAGCCCTACACCGCCTTCACCGAGACCCTGCGCGGACTCCTGAACGGTGGCGAGATCGGCAAGTTCGGCCCGCTGGCGGTGGGTTGGGGCCTCGCGCTCGCCCTGCTCGGCTACGTCTGGGCGCGTTCGCTCTTCCGGCGCGACGCCACGCGCTGAGCCGCTTCCGGCCGGAGGCTGTGGGCCGGGTGCCGTGTACCGGGTGCCGCGTGCTGGGGGTCGCGCGGGGGACGGTGGGGTGCGGGCCGTGCGGCGAGAGTGCCCCGCACCCCACACCCCGCACCCCACGGCCGACGGATGTGTCAGAGGTATAGACAGCGCTTTCCATACCTTGGTACACCCATGTCGCATGACGCCCACCCGCCGCACATTTCTCGCCGTAATCGCTTTCGGAACCGCCGGAGCCCTGATGCCGATCCTCCCGTCCCAGGCGTACGCGAAGGAGGGTGACGACGAGTTCGACGCACTCCGGCGACGCTGGCTGGAACTCTCCCTCGGCACCGGCTACGACCCCGCCACGGAGCCGTACGCCACCCGCCTCAAGGAGACCGGCGACCTCGCCCGCACCTTCCGCGGGGCCATGGCCCCGGCCGCCAAGTCCCTGTGGCCCGACGCCCCGTTCGACCCGCCGGCCGGCGTCACCCTGAGCTTCAGCAGGCTCTGGACGATGACCCAGGCGTACGTCTGCGAAGGCACCGGGTCGACGGGCGACAGCGGACTCCTCGCCGACGTCCTCCGCGGCTTCGACCACGTGCTCTCCACCGTCTACAACCCCTCCACCACCCGCTACGGCAACTGGTGGGAGTGGCAGATAGGCAGCCCCCGGCTGCTCATGGACATCGTCGCGGCCCTCCATGACGAGCTCGGCGCGGACCGCAGGGACAAGGCCTGCGCAGCCGTCGACCACTTCGTGCCCGACTCCGCCATCGGCGACTACACCGGCACCTCCACCGGCGCCAACCGCGTCGACCTGTGCCGCTCCGTCGTCCTGCGCGGCATCCTCGGCAGGAACCCGGCGAAGGTGGCCCTCGCCCGCGACGCCCTCTCGCCCGTCTTCCCCTACGTCACCAAGGGCGACGGCCTCTACGAGGACGGCTCCTTCATCCAGCACACCTGGATCGCCTACTCGGGCACGTACGGCCAGGTCATGCTCGACGGCCTCGGTCGCCTCTTCGCCCTGCTCGACGGGTCGACGTGGGCCGTCACCGACCCCAAGAAGCAGATCATCCTCGACAGCGTCGAGCGGGCGTACGCGCCCCTGATCGTCGACGGCCTGATGATGGACAGCGTCAACGGCCGTGCCATCAGCCGCGGTTACCTCAAGGGCGACGACCGCAAGATCATGCGCAGCGACCACTTCCACGGGCAGGGCCTCATCGCCGCCATGGCGCTGCTCGCGGGCGGTGCGAGCGCGGCCGAGCGGGAGCGCTGGCACGGCCGCATCAAGGGCTGGATCGAGCGGGACACCGTCACTCCCGTCCTCACCGCCCGCCAGCTCGGCGTCGCCGACCTGGCACGGCTGCACGCCGTGGCCCACTCCCCGGTGCGGGCCACGCCCGAGCCGGTGGAGCACCGGCTGTTCCCAGCCATGGACCGGGCCGTGCACCGGCGCCCCGGCTTCACCGCGAACCTCTCCATGGCCTCGGAGCGGATCTCGTACTACGAGTGCGGCAACGGCGAGAATCCGCGCGGCTGGCACACCGGCGCCGGAATGCTCTACTGGTGGGCCGCGGGCAAGGGCGGCGACCAGTACACCGACTGGTTCTGGCCGACCGTCGACCCCTACCGGCTGCCCGGCACGACCGTCTCCACCAAGCGGCTCGCCGACAAGGCGGGCGGCGAGTGGGGCGCGGCCCGGCCCGCCGCGGCCTGGGTGGGCGGCGCGAGCGACGGCGAGTTCGCGGCCGTCGGCCAGCACGTCAAGGGCCTCGGCTCCACGCTCGAGGCCCGCGCCTCCTGGTTCTGCGTCGCCGACGCCGTGGTCTGCCTGGGCGCCGGGATCAACGCCGCCGACGGGGTCCCGGTCGAGACGGTCGTCGACAACCGCAACCTGGGCGAGGCCGGCACCGCCGCCTTCACCCTGGACGACCGCGCGCGGCCTCGCTGGGCCCACCTCGAAGGGCATGGCGGCTGGGTCTTCCCCGGCGGCACGTCCGCCTTGGAAACCCTCCGCGAGGACCGCGCCGGAGCCTGGTCCGACATCAACACCACCAGCTCGACGGAGCGCAGGACCCGGCGCTGGCAGACCCTGTGGCTGGACCACGGAAAGGACCCCACGGACGCTACGTATGCGTATGTCCTGATGCCCGGCGCCTCGCGCCGCACCCTGGAGGCCCGGGCGGCCGACCGCCGCTGGTTGTCGGTCCTCGCCAATTCGGCGCGGGCCCAGGTCGTCGCCGTCGACTCACTGGGGCTGACCGCGGCGAACTTCTGGCAGGCGGGCAAGGCCGGGCAGCTCGCCGTCTCCGCACCCGCGAGCGTGCTCGTCCGGCGCCGGGGACGACGCGCTACGGTGCATGTGAGCGAACCCCCGCGCACCGGAGAATCCCTCGAATTCACCTGGAACCGGCCCGTGTCCCGAGTGCTCGGCAAGGACCCCTCGGTCGAGGTGCTCGCCACCGGCCGCTCGCTGCGGCTGCGGATCACGCCGGGGAAGGCCTGCGCGAGCCACCGGTGTGAGGTGTCTCTCAGCTGACGGGGAGCCCCGGAAAGCCACCGCAACACGATCCTTTTGTGGAACCCCTACAGCGGTGGAGCGTCTGAGCCGTCACTTCTTCATGGCTGTCACGCTCTTCTGTTCGGGGGTGCCAGGAAAACGGCCCGGAGACTGTACAGAGTCGACGGTCCGTTTCCCCAGGGGCGCTCCGTAAGGTCGCTACATGACCGTTTTGGACGAGACCGCTTCCTCTGGAGGCGAGCCCACCGACTCGCGCGGACGCGTGGCCGAACTGCACGAGATCCGTGCGGAGGCGCTGCGCGGGCCGAGCGAGAAGGCGACCGAGGCCCAGCACGCCAAGGGCAAGCTGACCGCGCGCGAGCGGATCGAGCTGCTCCTTGACCCGGACTCGTTCAACGAGGTCGAGCAGCTGCGCAGGCACCGGGCCACCGGCTTCGGCCTGGAGGCCAAGAAGCCCTACACCGACGGTGTCATCACCGGGTGGGGCACGGTGGAGGGCCGTACGGTCTTCGTCTACGCGCACGACTTCCGGATCTTCGGCGGCGCGCTGGGCGAGGCGCACGCCACGAAGATCCACAAGATCATGGACATGGCCATCGCGGCCGGTGCCCCGCTGGTCTCGTTGAACGACGGGGCGGGTGCCCGTATCCAGGAGGGTGTCTCGGCGCTGGCCGGCTACGGCGGCATCTTCCAGCGCAACACGAAGGCGTCCGGCGTCATCCCGCAGATCAGCGTGATGCTCGGCCCGTGCGCGGGCGGCGCGGCCTACTCGCCGGCCCTGACCGACTTCGTGTTCATGGTCCGTGAGACGTCGCAGATGTTCATCACCGGCCCGGACGTGGTCCGTGCGGTGACGGGTGAGGAGATCACGCAGAACGGTCTGGGCGGCGCGGACGTGCACGCCGAGACCTCGGGCGTGGCGCACTTCGCCTACGACGACGAAGAGACCTGCCTGGCCGAGGTCCGCTACCTGATCTCGATGCTGCCCTCCAACAACCGGGAGAACCCGCCGGCCCACGCATCGCAGGACCCTGCCGGGCGCCGTTCGGAGGTTCTGCTCGATCTGGTTCCCGCGGACGGCAACCGGCCCTACGACATGACCAAGGTCATCGAGGAGCTCGTCGACGACGGCGACTACCTTGAGGTCCACGAGCGCTGGGCACGCAACATCGTCTGCGCCCTGGCCCGCCTGGACGGCCAGGTGGTGGGCATCGTCGCCAATCAGCCGCAGGCGCTGGCGGGTGTGCTGGACATCGAGGCGTCGGAGAAGGCCGCCCGCTTCGTGCAGATGTGTGACGCCTTCAACATCCCGATCCTCACCCTCCTGGACGTCCCCGGCTTCCTGCCGGGTGTGGACCAGGAGCACGGCGGGATCATCCGGCACGGAGCCAAGCTGCTCTACGCGTACTGCAACGCGACGGTGCCGCGGATCTCGCTGATCCTGCGCAAGGCCTACGGCGGCGCGTACATCGTGATGGACTCGCAGTCCATTGGCGCGGATCTGACGTATGCGTGGCCGACGAACGAGATCGCGGTGATGGGTGCCGAGGGCGCAGCCAATGTGATCTTCCGGCGGCAGATCGCCGCTGCCGAGGACCCCGAGGCGATGCGTACGCGGATGGTCAAGGAGTACAAGGCGGAGCTGATGCATCCGTACTACGCCGCCGAGCGGGGTCTGGTCGACGATGTCATCGACCCGGCCGAGACCCGTGAGGTCCTGATCAAGTCCCTGGCGATGCTCCGCAACAAGCACGCCGACCTGCCCTCGCGCAAGCACGGCAACCCCCCGCAGTAGCAGCACCCCCGCCCCCGCCCCGCGCCGCAGTAGCCCACAAGGAGAACGCCGCAGATGAGTAACCCCGACATTCGCGTCGAGAAGGGCCACGCCGAGCCCGAGGAGGTCGCGGCCATCACCGCGATCCTGCTGGCCCGCGCCGCCGCCCAGCCCGCCGCCCCCGCGCGCCGAGGCCGCGACAAGGCCGGCTGGCGTCGGCTGGAGCGGACCCCGGGCTTCCGGGCGCCGCACAGCTGGCAGGGCTGAGTCTTTCGGCTCCGCTGCCTTCCGGGCCCCGTTCTCCTTCGGGAGGGCGGGGCCCGTGCGCGTTCCTACCGGGTGTTGGCGGGGTGGGGGTGGCCGTCGGGCGTGCGGCAGTTCCGGATCCCGCAGTGGGGGCGGGGCTCGACGTCGGGCGGCAGGACGCAGCCCGTCAGGGAACGGAGCCACCGCGGGAAGGCGCCGCGCAGTGGGGCCCAGTCGCTGAGATCGTAGGAGGCGAGGTCCAGCCGCTCCACCTGCCCCACGTCGGCGATGCCGAGCGGCCCGCCGGTCCCGGCCAGTTCGAGTTCGTCCAGCTTGTGGAACCTGGCCAGCGGTCCCAGGTCGTAGCCGGAACCGAGATCACCCAGCTGCAGAGAGGTGAGGGTGCCGAGCGAGGCCAGCTCGGCCAGCGGCGGCGGAGCCGACCACGACGTCAGGGTCAGGAGTCGGAGTTCGGGCAGCTCCGCCGGATCAGGCGCGTTCCGGAGCCGGTCCCGCCCGTTCAGGCCCAGCACCCGCAGGTCCCGCTGTCCGCGCAGGGCGGAGAAGTCGACGTCGCCGCGCAGCTGGTGCAGCCACAGCCCCGCGAGCGGCGGCAGCTCGTCGAGGCAGCCCAGGTCCGAGGCGAAGGGGTAACGCACCGAGGCCCACTGGGCGTGCCTGAGCCGGGTGGCCGCCTTCCACTGCCCGGAGTGCCTGAGGGTCAGGCTGAGGACGTGGTCACCGTCCAGGGGCAGCTGCCGGAGCACCAGCTCCGCGTAGTCGTCCGGGTCGAAGTACTCCCAGGCATCCAGCAGCCGGGTGTGGACGGCCCACCTCGGGTCCGTGGCGTACACCGCCAGCCGGGCGAGCGCCGCGTCCCCGCCGATCCGCGCCGCCGTCATGACCGTCGCCTCCGCGGCGGCATCGCTCAGTCCGTCGAGCGTCTCCGGCAGCCGCCGCAGCAGGGGTGACCCCACCGCGGCCAGCGACGCGGCCTCCGAACGGCGCCGCGGCGGCACCAGCCGCACCACCGCCTCGTCGAGCAGGGCCGCGAGGCCGTCCGGCACCGTCGCCATCGTCTCCTGGCACGACGCGGCGACGAGCCGCAGCGTCCGCGCGTGCCGCTGCTCCTCGTCCGCCCGCTTCAGGATGCCGCCGAGCAGCTCCTCCTGCTGCGTACGGTTCGCGTGGCCCGCGGCCATCACCACCGTCTCCCGCCACAGGTCCAGATGGGCCCGCCCCACCAGGTTCCCGATCCGGTCCTCGACCGCGGCCTCCTGCGCCGCCAGGTACTCCTGGAACGTGCGGTGCAGGAAGTCCAGGCGGCCCTCGACGGGGGAGCGCAGCACCCCGGAGCGGTGCACGAGGTGGTCCAGGACGGCGGGGCCTTCGAGCCCGTCCAGATGCCGCATGGCCGCGAGCTTCGCCGTGACGTGGGACGCCGCCCGTTCGACGGTGATCTCGGTGCGGCTGTTGTCGGACAGGCGCCACGCCAGGTCCCGCAGCAGACAGAGCTTGTCCGTCAGGGTCAGGGGAGCGCGCAGGTCGCTGCGCACGCCCCGGTCCGTGTCCCGCTGCTGCACCAGGACCTCCAGGGTCATCCGGTACAGCTCCATGCGGTTGCGGGGCAGCTGGCCCCTGCGCGCCAGGTGCAGGGCACACAGCAGTGCCGCGAGCAGCGGGTTGGTGGCCAGGGCCTGGAGGTGCGGGCGGTCCTGGAGGCTGGTCAGCAAGGAACGCTCGTAGCGCGGCAGCTCTTCCGGCGGGCAGGGCAGCCCCGCGTCCTGCCCGTGCACCGCCTGATGCCACTGGCGGATGAAGGAGGCCAGGTCGGTGGGCGTCATCCGTTCCAGCTGCAGCGCGGTGAACCGCTCGGAGCGCAGCCAGTCCATCCGGGCCGCGGCGGGCCGCGAGGTGACCACGACGCGGGTGTCGGCGTAGAGGCGCAGCAGCCCCCGCAGCCAGTCGCGCACCCCGCGCCGCTCACCGGCGAGGAGCTCGTCCACGCCGTCCACCAGGAGCAGCACCCGCCCGTCGGCGAACGCCCGGTGCAGCCAGCCCTTCGGCATGAGTCCGCTCAGCGGCCCCGCCACCCGGTCCAGCATCGCCTCCGGGGAGGGCGGCGGCTCCCCGGCGTACCGGCGCAGCTTGACCAGGACCGGGATCAGGCCGTTCCACTCGGCGAGCGCACCGGTGAAGGTGCCGCGCGCCGCCGTCACCGCGAGCCACTGGAGCAGCGTGGTCTTCCCCGATCCGGCCTCGCCGCGCAGCAGCACCCTGGGGGAGCCCCGCAGTGCGGCCTCCACCCGCATGGTGGAGGACGGTCCGTCCTCGCCGGGCTCCCAGAGCCGTGCGCCGCTCCTGAGCACCGGCTTCGCCCGGACCCGGCCGAGGCCGCCGTCGTCCTCCGACGCCCGCAGGCTCACGTACGCCACCGACAGCCTGGTGCGTGGCGCCTGGTCGGCCGGGCCGAGCCCGAACAGCTCGATCTCGTCGAGGGTGCGGCTGATCAGGTCCAGGTAGTGGCGTCGGAACGCCTCGTCCTCGCGGGTTCCCTCCGGCGCGTAGAGCGAGCGGGCGGGCAGCCGTTCCAGGACCTTCTCCAGCTCGTCGCCCAACGAGGTCGTCCGCGCGAGCAGTTCGCCCACCGCCCGCTCGGTGAACACGGGCAGCCTGCGCAGGACGCGTACGTAGCAGTCGCAGCACTCGCCGAGCACCACCTCGTAGAGTCGCTCCTCGACCTCGCTGAAGCCGCTCGGCATCGGCACCGAGGCCCGTACACGCCGGGTCAGCTCGGCCGGGTCCGCGTCGGAACCAAGGACCGCCTCGTCCGAGAGGCCGGCTCGCGCGAAGGTGTCGACGACGGCTTGGAGGACCGCCTCCCTGCCGTGTTCCGTCAGGTCACGGAACTCGTGCTCCAGGAGCGGCTGGACACGACCCGCCACCGCGTCGGCTATCTGCTCGAACTGCCGCTCGACGCCACGGCGTGCCCGCAGCCCCGGCACCCGGACCCGGATCAGCTCGCCCATGGGGGCGCGCGCCTGCTGCTCGCGTTCCTTGGGGGCGAGCCAGAGCCGCACCGCGCGCGTCGCCACCGCTCCGCCCAGCCTGATCGCCGCTGCCTCAGCACTCATGTGCGCATTGTGGGCGAACGCGCCGACGGGCGGGGTCCGTTCCGCCGTAAAGCGGTACGCGGACCCCGCCCGCCGGCGGGTTCAGCAGAGGGGGCGGCGCGGGTGTCCCCGCGCCCGAGGGCCGGCCGGCTAGCGGAGCCGCGCCATCAGCGCGTGCTCGACCAGGGTGATCAGCGCGCTCTTCGCGTCCGCGCGGTGGCGTGCGTCGGTCGTGATGATGGGGGTGTCCGGGCCGATCTGCAGCGCCTCGCGCACCTCGTCGGGCGTGTACGGCTGGTGGCCGTCGAAGCCGTTGAGGGCGATGACGAAGGGCAGCCCGGAGTTCTCGAAGTAGTCGACGGCGGGGAAGCAGTCGGCGAGCCGCCTCGTGTCGACCAGGACGACCGCGCCGATCGCGCCACGGACCAAGTCGTCCCACATGAACCAGAAACGGTCCTGCCCCGGCGTACCGAAGAGGTACAGGATGAGGTCCTGGTCCAGGGTGATGCGACCGAAGTCCATGGCCACCGTCGTGGTGGTCTTGTCCCCGGTGTGGGTCAGGTCGTCGATGCCCGCGGACGCGGACGTCATGACGGCCTCGGTGCGCAGCGGGTTGATCTCAGAGACCGCCCCGACGAACGTGGTCTTGCCCACGCCGAAGCCGCCCGCCACCACGATTTTCGCGCTGGTGGTGGAGCGGGCTGTTGCTCCGCCGCTAGAGCTTGCGAAGTCCACTGAGCACCCTTTCGAGCAGTGTCACGTCTGGCTGGCCGCCGGCGGTCTCGTCGCCGCCGGGCTGATGGATGGCGACAAGTCCGGCCTCCGCCAGGTCGGCGACGAGGATCCGGGCGACGCCGAGGGGGATCGAGAGCAACGCCGAGATCTCGGCGACCGACTTGATCTCCCGGCACAGGTTGCAGATGCGCTGATGCTCGGGCAACTGGCCCTGCAACTGGTGCGGTTGTGCGGTGGTGTGCACCAGTGCCTCGATGGCGAGCTGGTAGCGCGGCCTGGTGCGGCCACCCGTCATGGCGTACGGGCGCACCAGGGGGTTGTTCGCCGACCCCGCGGGCGCCGGTTCGGGGGCGCGCCGCTGGGGCTGAACGGGCTGGATACGGGGCGCGTGCGCCGGTGTGCCCTGGTCGTACGGGCGCGGCCCGGGCTGCTGCGGCGGGGCGTACGGCTGGCGGCGGTGGCTCGGCGCGGAGGGGAAGTTGTACCGGTTCGGCCCGCCGTCGTGCTGGCCACCCTGGCCGTGACCAGGGGACCAGTTCGCCGAAGACGAACCGTCTTGGGGTGTTGCCACGTTGCTTCCTCCTCCAACTGTGCCGGGCACCATCACTGTGGAGCCGCGTCCCGAAACCTTACGGCCCCGGCACGCGAAAACGCACCGTCTGTCTGTTAGTTGAGAAGGCTCCCCTGGAGCTCCGCGCGCAGGTCCGGAGTGAGGACCGTGCCCGCACGATCGACAAGAAGTGCCATTTCGTACCCAACGAGACCGATGTCCGCATCCGGGTGGGCGAGAACGGCGAGCGAGGAGCCGTCGGAGATGGACATGATGAAGAGAAATCCTCTCTCCATCTCCACAACGGTCTGGGTCACGGAGCCGCCCTCGAAGATCCGGGAGGCCCCGGCGGTCAGCGAGGTCAGACCCGAGGCGACGGCCGCGAGCTGGTCGGCGCGGTCGCGCGGGAAGCCTTCGGACATCGCCAGAAGGAGTCCGTCGGCGGAGACCACCACCGTGTGGGACACCCCGGGGGTGTTGTCCACGAAGTTGGTGATCAACCAGTTCAGGTTCTGCGCCGCCTGGCTCATCGGGCTCACACTAACGCTCCTGGTTGTAGGTGCTATCAGGGCTGAAGCCCTGGCCATTCGTGTCACTGCCTGCGCTGCGTCCCCGCTGGACGCCGCGACGCAGGTTGCTCAGCCTGCCCCGCACGTCCTCGGGGTCGCGGGAGACCTGGGGGCCGCCCTGCGGTGTCTGCTCCGCGGTGCCCTCGACCAGGTTGGCCTTGGGAACCCGCCGGGGGAGCCCGGACGAGGTGACCCCGCCCGCCTTCGGCTCCTTGAGGCGTTCGGCCCGCTGCCAGCGCTCGTCGTTCGACGAACGCCAGTCGTCCCGGCCCTCGCTCTCGGCGGGAGAGCTTCCGTTCTCGTTCCCTCCAGAGGAACCCCTGCGGGGCAGGCCCGCGTCGGTCATCTCGTGGACGACGGACGGAGTCGGTCCAGGCCGGTCGAAGCCTACGCGCTCGGCGTCGGCCTCGTGGCCCGCCTGCGCAGATTCCGCTTCCTGGCCGTACTCCTGCTGATAGCCCTCATTGCCGGGCCAGTCGTCCTGATGGGACCGCTCCGGATAGGCGATCTGCGGGTCCTGATAGCCGTCCTGGGCAGGCTGGCCGTGCTGCGGCTGCCGGCCGTGCCGGGTCTGCTCCTGGTCCGCGTAGTACGCCTCGTTCGCGTACTGCTGCCCGTCGCCGTACCCGTCCTGCGCGTACTGCGGGGTGGCGTACTGGCCGGTGGTGTACGGGTCGTTCTCGTACGCCCCGCCCTGGTCGTAGCCGCCCTGCTGCGCGTAACCCTGCTGCTCGTACGCACCGTGACCGGGCTGCGACTGCTGCTGCGGGTCGACCTCGTCGCGGAAGAGCGGACGGTGGTCGCCGGGCTGGTGGGCCTGCGCCTCCAGCGCCGCACGGCGCTCCTCACGCATCAGCGAACGGCCGACCGGGTCGAGGTCCGGCTGCGCCTCGCCGCCGTCACCGGGGTAGCGGGTGTCGTCGAAGCCCAGCTCGGCGGCCGTGCGCAGCGGCTCGGGCGCCAGGGACTGCTGCTCCGGGATGATCGAGGAGACGGTGAACTCGGAGTCGTGCCCCGCGTGGTCGCCGCCACCGCCGTGCGTGATCGCGTCCGGCAGCATGACCAGCGAGGTCGTGCCCGCCTGCTCGCCCGAGGGGCGCAGCTGGACGCGGATGCCGTGCCGGTCGGAGAGCCGCCCGACCACGAACAGGCCCATGCGCTGCGAGATCGCGGCGTCCACGGTCGGCGGGTTGGCCAGCTTGTGGTTGATGTCCGCGAAGTCCTCGGCGGTGAGGCCGATGCCCTTGTCGTGGATCTCGACCATGATGCGGCCGTCGGGCAGCCGGGTCGCGGTGACGCGGACCTTGGTCTGCGGCGAGGAGAACGTGGTGGCGTTCTCCAGGAGCTCGGCGAGCAGGTGCACGAGGTCGGTCACGGCCAGGCCGTGGATCTCGGCCTCCGGTACGCCGGAGAGCTCGATGCGCTCGTACTGTTCCACCTCGGAGGAGGCGGCGCGCAGCACGTCGACCAGCGGGACCGGCTGGTCCCAGCGGCGGCCCGGCTCCTCGCCGGAGAGGACCAGCAGGTTCTCGCCGTTGCGGCGCATGCGGGTCGCCAGGTGGTCCAGGCGGAAGAGGCTCTCCAGCTGGTCCGGGTCGGCCTCGTTGTTCTCCAGGTCGGTGATGAGGGTCAGCTGGCCCTCGATCAGCGACTGGTTGCGGCGCGAGAGGTTGGTGAAGATCGCGTTGATGTTGCCGCGGAGCAGGGCCTGCTCGGCGGCGAGCCGGACGGCCTCGCGGTGCACCTGGTCGAAGGCGCGGGCGACCTCGCCGATCTCGTCCGTGGACGTGATCGGGATGGGCTGGACGCGGGTGTCGACGCGGCCCGGGTCGGTGCGCGAGAGCTGGTCGACCAGCATCGGCAGGTGCTGCTCGGCGATGCCGAAGGCGGCGGTGCGCAGCTTGCGCATCGCGCGGGACATCTGGCGGGCCATGAGCCCGGCCAGGATGAAGGCGGCGAGCAGCGCGAGGACCACGATGGCGCCGGTGATGTAGGCGTTGCGCTGCGCGGTGGCGGCGATGTCGGACGCCTCGTCCACGGCCTTGTCGGCGAGGTCCGACTCGATGGTGCGGTACGCGTCGAACTTGGCGGTGGTCGTGGCCCACCAGGCCTGACGGGTGATGCCCTTGCCGGCCAGCTCGACGCGGGCGCTCGGCTGGGTGCTGGCGAGACCGGCGATGCCGGCGACCATCTTCTCCTGCGAGGGCGGCGGCACGAACGCCTTGCCCTGGGCCTTCGCGGCGGCCGCGGCCTCCTTGGCCTGCTTCTCGCCGGCGGCCGTCAGCTCCTTCTTGGCGTCCTCCAGCTTGGCGACGTCCTCGGGAGTGCCACCGCCGGTGTACTCCTCGACGGCGATGCGCTCGAGGTAGGCGTAGGAGGAGAGGGAGGTGCGCTGCAGCGTCAGCGAGCCGTTGCCGGGGCCCGGCTTCACCAGGAGGTGCGAGCCGATGGAGCGCTGCAGGGAGAGCGCGGCCTTGGAGAGGGAGATCGCGTAGACCGTGCGGCCGTAGCTGGTGATGTTGCCGGTGCCCAGACCGAGCTCGTTGGCGAACTCCATCAGGGGGTGCTGGATGGCGACGTAGCCCTCTTCGGTCTGCACGCCCGGGAGCTTGGTGGTGTACGCGGCCTGGCGCAGCGGAGCCAGCTTCGGCTCGACCTTGTGGAAGCCGTCGAGCCGGCGGTTGAGGCCTTCCTTGTCCGGCATCTTCTCGGCGGCGGCCTTGAAGTCGGCGGCGGCCCGGTCGGTGGCCTTGCGCGCCTTGACCACAGCGGGGTCGTTCCGCTTGCCGGCCAGGAGCGGAGCGGCGGAGATGTCGCGCTCCTCGATGAGACGGTTGCCGTAGTCGAGGGAGGCCCGCACCAGCCGGGCGGTGTTCTCGGCGTCCTGGGCCTCGTTCCAGGTGTCGATGGAGCCCTTCACCTGGAAGCCGCCCATGACCAGGCCGACCAGCACGGGTATGAGCAGGATCGCGTTCAGCCGGGTCGGTACGCGCCAGTTGCGGGGGGACATCCGTCCACCGGAGGAGGGCGCGGAGTCGCTGCCGGGCGCGGCGGCCGCCGCGGCCGTGTCGACGGGGGACGCCGCTGTGCGCGGCGGCGGGGTGAAGTTGCCCCGTGCGTCCCCGGTCGGGGATGCCGCGGGACTCGGCTTGCTTCGCCTCACTCGACCAACAACCTCTCGGCGGCGGCACTCACGTCGTGCCGCTGTCGTCTCCAAGGCCCGTGCTACTGGGCAGTTCAGCGCATTCCAGCACGTCAGGGGCTGCTCTTCCAAACACCGGGAAGCGCGGCTTCCACGTGGTGTAAGCCTCAGATAAATCGGTCAAAAAGAGCGAGCCCCGCCAAAAGACGGGGCTCTTGTGAGCGCAGCGACACCAGGTGACCGCGATGTGTGGCGGTCACCTGGCAATTCTCTGTCGAAACGTTATGAACACGGCCCGCGACCGTGTCAAAGGACACAGATCGCTCCGGGTGTACTACGGCAACTGCCGTACGGACCTGCCTACTTGAGTCGTGCCATCAGTGCGTGCTCGACCAGCGTGATCAGGCCACTCTTTGCGTCTGCACGGTGTCGGGCATCGGTCGTGATGATCGGCGTACCCGGGCCGATCTGCAGTGCCTCGCGCACCTCGTCGGGCGTGTACGGCTGGTGGCCGTCGAAGCCGTTGAGGGCGATGACGAACGGCAGCCCGCTGTTCTCGAAGTAGTCGACGGCCGGGAAGCAGTCGGCGAGACGGCGGGTGTCCACGAGCACGACCGCGCCGATCGCGCCACGGACCAGGTCGTCCCACATGAACCAGAAACGGTCCTGGCCGGGCGTACCGAAGAGGTACAGGATCAGGTCCTGGTCCAGGGTGATGCGTCCGAAGTCCATGGCGACGGTGGTCGTCGTCTTGTCCCCGGTGTGGGTCAGGTCGTCGATGCCCGCGGAAGCGGACGTCATGACGGCCTCGGTGCGCAGCGGATTGATCTCGGATACCGCCCCGACGAACGTGGTCTTGCCCACGCCGAAGCCGCCCGCCACCACGATCTTCGCGGAAGTGGTGGAACGGCCGCCGCCGCTAGAGCTTGCGAAGTCCACTGAGCACCCTTTCGAGCAGTGTCACGTCAGGCTGGCCGCCGGCGTTCTCGTCCCCGCCGGGCTGGTGAATGGCGACGAGGCCGGCCTCGGCCAGGTCCGCCACGAGGATCCGGGCCACACCGAGCGGCATCGACAGGAGCGCCGAGACCTCGGCCACCGACTTGACCTCGCGGCACAGGTGGCAGATCCGCTGGTGCTCGGGGAGCAGCCCCATCAGCTGGGCCGGGTCGGCCGTGGTGCTCACCAGCGCCTCGATGGCGAGCTGGTAGCGGGGCCGGGTCCGGCCGCCGGTCATCGCGTAGGGACGCACCAGCGGCTGGTCGCCCTCCATTCCGTACGAAGCGTCCCCGTACGGGTTGTGAGAGGCGGTGGGCGGGGTCATGGATCCTCCGGGCGGGACAGCAGGTCATCTGCGTGTGCCGTCTGACAGAGCCGGTGGGGGCAGTGTGGCGGCCGGACGGTTGGTCAGTACGTTCGGTCGGTGGGGCGGCCGAAGGGGTAAGGCTTCGGAGCGTGCTCGGGGGCTAGTGGAGCAGGCTGCCCTGCAGCTCGGCGCGGAGGTCGGGAGTGAGGACGGCGCCCGCGCGGTCGACGAGGAGCGCCATCTCGTACCCGACGAGGCCGATGTCGCACTCGGGGTGCGCGAGGACGGCCAGGGACGAGCCGTCGGAGACGGACATGATGAAGAGGAACCCCCGCTCCATCTCCACCACGGTCTGCGTGACGGTGCCGCCCTCGAAGATCCGGGAGGCCCCCGCGGTGAGCGAGGTCAGCCCGGAGGCGACCGCGGCGAGCTGGTCGGCGCGGTCCCGGGGGAAGCCTTCGGACATGGCCAGAAGGAGGCCGTCGGCGGAGACCACGACCGTGTGGGACACCCCGGGGGTGTTGTCCACGAAGTTGGTGATCAACCAGTTCAGATTCTGTGCCGCCTGGCTCATCGGACTCAACTAACGCTCCTGCTGGTGAGTGGGGCGAGGGAAACTGCCGGTCTGGCCGGTACCGGCCTGGCGCCCCTGCTGGATGCCCCGACGGAGATTCGTCAGCCGGCCGCGTACCTCTTCGGGGGCACGCGAGACCTGCGGACCTGTGCTGTCCTGCTGTTGCTGGGCCGTGCCCGCGACCAGATTGGCCCGAGGGACGCGGCGCGGCAGTCCGGACGTGGTGACGCCGCCCGCGGACGGCTGCCGGACCCGCTCGGCCTGGCGGCCCAGCTCGTCATTGGGGGAGGAGCGCCAACCGGCGGGCATGCCCGCGCCGTTGGTGCCGCCCTGGCCCGAGGGTGCCGCGGCCGGGTCCTGGCGCTGGGGGCGCGAGGGAAGCGGACGCTGTGGCGGCTCGGGCGCCTGCTGGCGCACCGGCTCGGGGGCCTGGCGCCGCGGCGGCTCCGGGGCCTGCCCGCCCGGCTGCTCCTGCTGCGGCGCGGGCCGGTGCTGCTCCTGCTGCTGCGGGGCGGCCTGCTCGTTCTGCTGCTGGAACCAGTTGGTCTCCAGCGTGTCGAACAGCGGGGTACGCCCGTCACCGGGGCCGGCCGGGGGCAGGGGCTCGGGCTCGGTGGGCTGCAGGGGCTGGTGGTACTGCTGCGGCTGCTGCTGGTCGTGCTGCTGCTGGTCGCGCTGCGGCTGACCCTGCTGCGGCGCCTGACCCTGCTGCGGCGCCTGCCCCTGCTGCCCGGGCGTCTGCGGCTGCTGGGGGATGCCCTGGTGGGGGTCGCCCTGGCTCCGGCGCGGGGCCGGCGGGCGCGGCACGGTGTAGTCGGGGTTCTCCCGGCCGCCGCGCTGCGCGGCGCCGTTCGCCTGGTCCTGCCGGCTCTGCTGGGCCTGCCGGTCCTGCGCGGTCTGCTGGAACAGGGACGGTTCCCGCGGCGCGGACGGCCGGTCCTGGCGCGGTGCGCCCTGGCCGCCGAAGACGTCCGAGCGCACGAACTGGCCGGAGGCGTCGGTGGAACCGGTGGAGCCGGTGTCCTGCGGCGCCTGGGTGCCGGGCGGCGGTCCGTCGAAGTCCGGGCGGGCGAACTCGGCGGTGGAGCCGGGGCCCTGCCGGTCGTCGGCCGTGTGCAGCGGGAACTGCCCGGTGGTGTCGGCCTGCGGGAACTGGCCCGTGGACTCGTGCTCCTCGTGCCCGCGCGGGGTGTCGAAGGGCTCGCGCGAGACCTGCGGCTGCGCGTTCTCGTCGCTCCAGCTGGGCACGCGCTGCTGCGGGGAGTAGCCGTCGGACCCGCTCGGCGCGGGGTTGCCGCCGGGCAGCTCGGCACGCGGGCCGCCGCGGGGCGGCAGCTGAGGCCTGCGGCCCTGGCCCGACGCGTCCGCGCCGGCCGAGGGGTCGGGGTTCATGGCGTTCGTACGCTGCTGGGGCACCGGAGGCTGCTGCGCGTTGCCGCCGCGACCGCCCTGCGGCGCCTGCGGCTGACCGCCCTGCGGACGCTGCTGGCCGGTGTCGCGGGAGGGCAGCGCGGCGCGCGGACCGGAGCCCGCGACCTGCTGGCGCGGCGCACCCGCGCCGAGCAGCCCGGGACCGCCCTGGCCGCCGCCACCCGGGCCCGCGCCGCGGCCGGGGCCGCCGGGCAGCGAGGGTCCGTTGTTGCCCGCGCCGACACCGCGACGCGCGGCCGCGGCACCTGCCGAGGCCTGGGCCGCGGCGGGGCCGCCGGTCGGGGTGGGCGCACCGGGCTTGCCGGGCACCTTCTTGCCGCCCTGGGCGACATCGACGGGCAGCATGACCAGCGCGGTCGTGCCGCCGGAGTCGGACGGGCGGAGCTGGATGCGGATGCCGTGGCGCTGGGAGAGACGGCCGACCACGAACAGACCCATGCGGCGGGAGACGGAGACGTCCACGGTGGGCGGCGAGGCGAGCCGCTCGTTGATGGCCGCCAGGTCCTCCGGGGAGAGGCCGATGCCGGTGTCGTGGATCTCGATCAGCACGCGGCCGTCGGGCAGCGCGTGACCGGTGACCTTGACCTTGGTCTGCGGCGAGGAGAAGGAGGTCGCGTTCTCCAGCAGCTCGGCGAGGAGGTGCACGAGGTCGTTGACCACGCGCCCGGCGACCTCGGTCGTCGGGACCGCGGAGAGCTCGATGCGCTCGTACTGCTCCACCTCGGACGCGGCGGCACGCAGCACGTCGACGAGCGGGACCGGCCGGGTCCAGCGGCGGCCCGGCTCCTCACCGGCGAGGACGAGGAGGTTCTCGCCGTTACGGCGCATGCGGGTCGCGAGGTGGTCGAGCTTGAAGAGCGAGGAGAGCTGGTCCGGGTCGGCCTCGCGCGACTCCAGCTCGGAGATGAGCGAGAGCTGGCGCTGGATGAGGCCCTGCGAACGGCGCGAGAGGTTGGTGAACATCGCGTTGACGTTGCCCCGCAGGAGGGCCTGCTCGGCGGCGAGGCGGACGGCCTCGCGGTGCACGTCGTCGAAGGCCGCGGCCACCTGGCCGATCTCGTCCCGGGAGTGCACACCGACGGACTCGACGGAGGTGTCCACGTCCTGCGGGTCGGCCTCGGAGAGCTGCTTGACCAGCTCGGGCAGGCGGTCCTGGGCGACCTTGGTCGCGGTGTCCTGCAGCCGGCGCAGCGAGCGGATCATGGACCGGGCCACGACGAACGCGCCGACGAGCGAGACGCCGAGCACGAGCAGGATCAGCGCACCGTTGAGGATGGCCGACTGCTCCGACTCGTTGCGCAGCTCGCGGGCCTTCTGCTCCATCTCGCCGAGCAGCGTCAGCTCGATCTTGGACATCGCGTCGATCTTGGTGGTGTCGGCGTCGACCCAGTCCTTGTACGACCGCTTGTCCTGGAGCTTGATGCCGCCCTCCTGCTCGAGCACGCGCTTGGCGTACTCGTCGGCGGCCTTGACCGCGGGGTTGCCGCCGTCGATGGGCTTGGTCAGCTCGGCGGCGTTGCCCGCGTAGATCTTGCTGAAGGTCGTGAGCTCGGAGCGCTGCTTCTCGTTGGCGCTCAGGCCGAAGGTGCGGTCCGTCTCGGAGATCTTGCCGTAGTCGCTGTCGTTCGCCGGCAGGGCCGCGGCGATGATCGCGCGCTGGACGGACGCGTACTCCTTGGCGGAGGAGAAGGCGGCCAGCGAACGCGTGCGCTGGATCATCTCGGGGTTGCTGGTCGCCTGCGCCATGTCCTGCGAGAGCTTGAGGAGCTGCTCGACGAGCTGGCTGTAGGCCTCGACGGTCTGCGAGGTGGAGGCCTTGTCCGCGTAGGCCTCCTTGCGGACGTCGTTGATGCCGCCCAGCTGCTGGGTGATCTGGACGGCGCTGTGCCGGACGCCGAGAAGGCCCTTCTCGCCGTCGGTGTCATTCAGGTCCTGGGTGCTCTGCAGGAAGTTGCGGTAGACGCGGTCGGTCTTGTCGCGTGCGCCCTTGACCGTGTAGTCGGAGGCCTTCGCGCCGTGGGCCAGGGGGCCGGCCGACTTGTCGCGCTCCTCCTGGAGGGCGGCGGCCAGCTCGGTGGCCTGCTTGGTCATCTCCGTCAGCAGCTTCATGTTGTCGAGCTGCTGGATCTCGTCCAGGGACGAGTTGATGCGGAGTGCGCCGAGCGAGGTCGCGGTGATCACGGGGAGCGCGAGCAGCGAGACCAGACGGGTGGAGATGCGCCAGTTGCGCAGGGCTATTCGCGAGCCGGGACCGGTCGGCGTCTTGGCGCCCGCCGAACCCTTGCCCTTGCCCTTGGCAGGGGCGGCCGTCGGGCCGCCGCCCGTCGTGCCCTGGCGCGCGGCGCCGGGGCCGCTGTCGCCGGGCGTACCCGGTCCGGGGCCCTGGGCGTGCTGGGGCGAGGAGCCGCGCTCCGGCTCCGCCGGAGCATCCCCTCGGCCGCGGTCGGCCTGGGGAGACCCCTTGCCATCCCTCTTGAAACGTCCCTGCACTAGCGTCGCAACCTCTGGACCAGGCGTCCTGCCGGATGAACGGCGGGACGGTGTCGGCGTCGTGGGGCGGCGAGCGCCCCATGGGTGGTCGTGAGTGACCGGCGCTGCTCCCCCTTCCCGCCGCCACTCGGCGCTGCGTTGCGCCCCTGCGCGCCGGTTCGATCCCGCGGCGGTCCCGGGAATTCCAGCACAGTGCCGGATCTCCAACAAGGCCCGTGTGTCGCGGCACGACCTACGTGACACGGTGTGAGTGAGGGGTCACGAGACGTAGAAAGTGATCTAGTAAAAAACGGACCGATCCTTACAAAGCTCCTACCGATGGGGGGTGTCCCAGTCTTCATGATCAGGAGCGGAATGATGCCTTCAATGGCACAATGTCCGTTTCCGGAGGGCTGGCCCGTGCTGAGAATTGACCCTTTTGTCCGCTACCTCGTGAGCAAACTCACACGAAGATCATGGCGTCTTCCGGACTTTGGCCGGGAATTGGATGTTTAGCCTGACGCTTTACAGGGATGGCGAATCCGACAAGCCGCGTCCGATCAGAAGACGCCTGAACCGACAAGGTCCGAACAGCAGATGAAGACTGTGAAGTCGACGATGTTCCGCAACATAGCCAACCCGCGCCGCACCACTCTTGCGCACCTCACGGACGCGGACGAGTTCCAGGCCGCACCGGAGCTGCCGGAGCACGCGGCCGAGCTGCCGACGCAGACCGCCAACCCCAAGCGCACGATCCTCATGGTCGCTCCGGAGGGCTCCAGCCCGTCCGGCGTCTGAGGGCGAGGCCGCCGGACGGCCGCCGAGCGGCGATCGGCACGGGCGAAGACGCGGGGCCACGCACGGGAGGCCGTCGGCGGGCCGCAGGCCACCGCGTTAGCCTGGGGTGTCACTCCGCAACCACCTCAAGAGGCTAGAGCGTGCGCATCGCCAGGTTCTCCATCGACGGCAATGTCGGCTACGGCGTAGTCGAAGGGGAGGGCCCCGACGGGCTCGTCCTCGACATCATCAAGGGCATCCCGTACGCCGAATTCGAACGGTCCGGCACGAAGGTCCCGCTGAGCAAGGTGCGCCTGCTGCCGCCGGTGCTTCCGAACAAGATCGTGGCCTTCGGCCGCAACTACCGGGAGCACGCGGCAGAGCTCGGCAGTGAAGTGCCCGACACTCCCTTCGCGTTCCTGAAGCCGTCGACCTCGCTGGTCGGCACCGGCGACGCCATCACGTACCCCTCGTTCTCCGAGGAGCTGCACCACGAGGCCGAGCTGGCCGTGGTCATCGGCCGGATGTGCCGCGAGGTCCCGCGCGAGCGGGTCAAGGACGTGATCTTCGGCTACACCTGCGCCAACGACGTCACCGCGCGCGACGTCCAGCGCCGCGAGAAGCAGTGGGCCAGGGCCAAGGGCTTCGACAGTGCCTGCCCGCTCGGCCCCTGGGTGGAGACGGAGCTCGACCCGGGCGACCTCACCATCCAGTGCACGGTCAACGGCAACCAGCGCCAGCTCGGCCGCACCAGCGAGATGGTCAACTCCATCGAGGACCTGATCGTGAACATCTCCGAGGCCATGACGCTGCTCCCGGGCGACGTCATCCTCACGGGCACCCCGGCAGGCGTCGGGCCCCTCAACGTCGGCGACGAGGTCGCCGTCACCATCGAAGGCATCGGCACTCTCACCAACAAGGTGATCAAGCGTGGCTAACGCGACCCCCGTACGCGTACGGTTCTGTCCCTCGCCGACCGGCAACCCCCACGTGGGCCTGGTCCGCACCGCCCTCTTCAACTGGGCCTACGCCCGGCACAACGAGGGCACCCTGGTCTTCCGCATCGAGGACACCGACGCGGCTCGCGACTCCGAGGAGTCCTACGAGCAGCTCCTGGACTCGATGCGCTGGCTGGGCTTCGACTGGGACGAGGGCCCCGAGGTCGGCGGCCCGCACGCGCCGTACCGCCAGTCGCAGCGCATGGACATCTACAAGGACGTCGCCCAGAAGCTCCTGGACGGCGGCCACGCCTACCCCTGCTACTGCACCACCGAGGAACTGGACGCCCGCCGCGAGGCCGCCCGCGCCGCCGGCAAGCCGTCCGGTTACGACGGTCACTGCCGCGACCTGACCGCCGAGCAGAAGCAGGCGTACGAGGCCGAGGGCCGCAGCCACATCGTGCGCTTCCGGATGCCCGACGAGGCCACCACCTTCACCGACCTGGTCCGCGGCGAGATCACGGTCCAGGCGGAGAACGTCACCGACTACGGCATCGTGCGCGCCAACGGCGCCCCGCTGTACACGCTGGTCAACCCGGTCGACGACGCCCTGATGGAGGTCACCCACGTCCTGCGCGGCGAGGACCTGCTCTCCTCCACGCCCCGCCAGATCGGCCTCTACAAGGCGCTGATCCAGCTCGGCATCGCACAGAGCGTCCCCGAGTTCGGGCACCTGCCGTACGTCATGGGCGAGGGCAACAAGAAGCTCTCCAAGCGTGACCCGCAGGCGTCCCTGAACCTCTACCGCGAGCGCGGTTTCCTCCCCGAGGGCCTGCTGAACTACCTGTCCCTCCTGGGCTGGTCGTTCTCCGCGGACCAGGACGTCTTCACCATCCCCGAGATGATCGAGAAGTTCGACCTCGCGGACGTGAACTCCAACCCGGCCCGCTTCGACCTGAAGAAGGCCGAGGCGATCAACGCCGACCACATCCGCATGCTGGACGTGAAGGCCTTCGCCGAGGCCTGCGAGCCCTGGCTGCGGGCCCCGCACGCCAACTGGGCGCCCGAGGAGTTCGACGAGGCGGCCTGGCAGGCGATCGCGCCGCACGCGCAGACCCGCCTGAAGGTCCTCTCGGAGATCACGGCCAACGTCGACTTCCTGTTCCGCGCGGAGCCCGTCTTCGACGAGCCGTCCTGGACGAAGGCCATGAAGGAGGGCTCCGACGCCCTGCTGCGCACGGCCCGCGCCAAGCTGGAGACCGCCGACTGGACCTCCCCCGAGTCCCTCAAGGAGGCCGTCCTGGCCGCCGGCGAGGAGCACGGCCTGAAGCTCGGCAAGGCGCAGGCCCCGGTCCGCGTCGCCGTCACCGGCCGCACGGTCGGTCTGCCCCTCTTCGAGTCCCTGGAGATCCTGGGCCGGGAGAAGACGCTCGCCCGCATCGACGCGGCCCTGGCGAAGCTCACCGCCTAGCCCGGAGCGCCCGCGCGGCACCCACGAAGGACCCGGAAGCCGGGACGGCTCCCGGGTCCTTCGCCTACCGTCGGAGTCATGCCGGTCAAAGCCGTGGTCTGGGACGTCGACGACACGATCTTCGACTACGCGCGTGCCGATGCCACCGGCATGCACGCGCACCTCACCGCCGAGGGACTCCTGGAGCGGTACGAGTCCGCCGAGCGCGCCCTGACCCTGTGGCGGCGCCTCACCGAGCGCCACTGGGCCCGCTTCGGCGCGGGCGAGGTGGCCTTCGAGGAGCAGCGCCGCGACCGCGTGCGGGACTTCCTCGAACTCCCCGCCCTCTCCGACCCCGACGCCGACGCGTGGTTCTCGCGCTACGTCGGGCACTACGAGTCGGCCTGGTCGCTCTTCCCCGACACCGTCCCCACCCTGGACGCCCTCGCCGGCGACTACCGCCAGGCGGTCCTCTCGAACTCCGCCCTGGCCGTCCAGGACCGCAAGCTGAGCATCCTCGGCATCCGCGGCCGCTTCGAGACCGTCCTGTGCGCCGCCGAGCTGGGCTTCTCCAAGCCCGCGGCGGAGGCCTTCCTCGCGGTCTGCACGGCCCTGGGCCTGGAACCCGCCGAGATCGCCTACGTCGGGGACCAGCCGGAGACCGACGCGCGGGGCGCCAGGGACGCGGGCCTCCTCGGGATCTGGCTCGACCGCAACGGCTCGGCGCAGGACGGTCCGTCGGGCGTGCACCGCATCTCACGCCTCGCCGAGCTCCCCGCGTTGCTGCGCATGGATACCCGTTTTGGAGCGCCGTCCACCTTCGGGTAATGTTCTTCCTGCGCCGCCCGAGAGGGCCGAAAGGTCCGGCAGGGAAGCGCAAGTCAGAGAAAATCCCGCAAGGGGTTGCGCTTTGATGGCCTATGGTGTAATTGGCAGCACGACGGTTTCTGGTTCCGTTAGTCTAGGTTCGAGTCCTGGTAGGCCAGCTCGCAGAGCTCATCTGCAACCGCGGATCTCATCCGCAGGCCCCCGTTGTGTAGCGGCCTAGCACGCCGCCCTCTCAAGGCGGTAGCGCCGGTTCGAATCCGGTCGGGGGTACAGATCCTTCCCGCGGGGACAGATCGGGTCGCACCCACTGTTTCTGATGCAGGATCGCTAGGGCCCCCGTTGTGTAGCGGCCTAGCACGCCGCCCTCTCAAGGCGGTAGCGCCGGTTCGAATCCGGTCGGGGGTACGGTTGGTACTGGACCTGGTCTAGACCACATTGGGCTATGGTGTAATTGGCAGCACGACGGTTTCTGGTTCCGTTAGTTTAGGTTCGAGTCCTGGTAGCCCAGCTGGATCAAGTGAACAAGCAAGATCCTTGCCCCCGTTGTGTAGCGGCCTAGCACGCCGCCCTCTCAAGGCGGTAGCGCCGGTTCGAATCCGGTCGGGGGTACAGAACGGCAAGGGGCCTTCCCATTCGGGAGGGCCCCTTCGTCGTTTCCCGCTCGCGGGCGGCCCGCTCGTCCCCGGCGTCGCTCACTCCTGCGCGTCCCGCTCGCCGAAGCGGCGGTGGGACTCCTCGGCCTGGGCGATGCGGCGCAGGCTCAGCAGCACCGGCTCGTACAGCACCGTGAGCGCGACGGCCGCCTCCAGCTGGCGGTCGGGCGACTCGTACCGCTCGATCAAGTCCAGGTCGGACACCGCGAGTTGGCGACCCGCGTGCGCATAGGGCGCCAAGTCCTCGACGGCGCACGGATATCCGAGCCGGGAGAGCGTGGCGACCGCGGTCACCAGCATCCGGTAGGCCGGGGATCCCTGCCCGTACCCCTGCGCGTACGGCCAGTCGAGCCGCGCGAGCAGCGCGTCCACCGTGCGGCGCGCCTCCTCGGTCACCTCGTCGTCCTCGGTGGGCTCCGGACCGTGCGGCAGTGCCCAGACCGCCGTGCCCAGGCGGGAGTTGTGATCCAGCGACTCGTCCTCCAGCGCGGTCAGGACCTCGCGCGCGGACGCGATCGGAACCCGGCCCACCTGGATCAGCGCCCGTACGAGGCGGAGTCGCTGCACGTGGGAGTCGTCGTACTCGGACTGTGTCGCCGTCACGCGCTGCCCCGGCGGCAGCAGTCCCTCGCGCAAGTAGTACTTGATCGTCGCCGTGGGGACCCCGCTGCGCCGGCTCAGCTCCGCCAGCCTCATCGGACCGTGCTCATCGACTCGTGCCCATCCTGTCGTGCCTCCTCTTGCGTCCCTCTTTGGAGAGTGGCACTATCCAATCATGGATAGCGGAACTATCCAATGTTCGGCCAAGGCTCCGTCAAGGGGGAACCGCCATGAGCAGCAAGCCGATCGAAGGGCGCATGACCGCCGACGCACAGGGAGGCGTGGTCGTCTTCCACATCGGGATGCGCATCAACGACGTCCTCGCCGTACGCAGCTGGTGGCCCGTCTGCCTGGCCATGCCGCGGATGCTCAAGGAACTGTCGCGGGACCGGGGGAGCGGCATGCTGGGATACCGGCTCCTGCTGGGCGGGCCCCGCGTGCTGTACGTCGTCCAGTACTGGGAGTCGCCGGAGAAGCTGCTGGCCTACTCGGCGGCGGCGGACAAGGAGCACCGGCCCGCGTGGGCGGCCTTCAACCGGCGGATCAAGGACGGCAAGGGCAAGGTCGGCTTCTGGCACGAGACGTTCGTCGTGCCGGCCGGCGCCCATGAGGCGGTCTACGTGAACATGCCGCCGTTCGGCCTGGGCGAGGCGACCGGCGTGATTCCGGTGGGTCGTCGCGGGGAACGGGCGGCCGACCGCCTGAAGGCCACCGCCTGAAGTTCACCGCTTCGCAGAGGCGCGAACGCGGACACGAATACGGACACGAATACGGACACGAACACCGGCGCGAGCGCGGAAAAGCGCCGGAAGGGGCCGCCGCGGCGTTGAGGCGGTTCCTTCCGGCGCTTGTGTGTGTGCCCGCTCGAAGTGGCGCCCCCGTGGCGCCGGGCTGGGTCAGCCGGTGCGGCGCAGGGCCTCGGAGAGGCGGCCCGCCGCGTCGATGACCGCCTGTGCGTGCATGCGGCCGGGGTGGCGGGTCAGCCGCTCGATGGGTCCGGAGACCGAGACGGCGGCGACCACGCGGTTCGAGGGGCCGCGCACCGGTGCGGAGACGGACGCGACGCCCGGCTCGCGCTCGCCGATCGACTGGGCCCAGCCCCGGCGGCGTACACCCGAAAGGGCCGTGGCCGTGTAGCGGGCGCCCTGGAGGCCGCGGTGCAGGCGCTCCGGCTCCTCCCAGGCCATCAGGATCTGGGCGGACGAGCCGGCCTTCATCGTGAGCGTCGAACCGACGGGGACGGTGTCCCGCAGGCCCGAGAGGCGCTCGGCGGCCGCCACGCAGATGCGCATGTCGCCCTGGCGGCGGTAGAGCTGCGCGCTCTCGCCCGTGACGTCGCGCAGGTGTGTGAGGACCGGGCCCGCCGTGGCGAGCAGGCGGTCCTCGCCCGCCGCCGCCGCGAGCTCGGCGAGGCGAGGGCCCAGAATGAAACGGCCCTGCATGTCCCGCGCCACCATCCGGTGGTGTTCCAGTGCCACGGCCAGGCGATGGGCCGTGGGTCGTGCGAGCCCGGTGGCCGCGACCAAGCCCGCGAGGGTGGCCGGACCGGACTCCAGAGCGCCCAGGACAAGGGCTGCCTTGTCCAGGACGCCGACGCCGCTAGAGTTGTCCATGCGTCGATACTCGCGTCTCACTCTGTGAAACGCAAGTTCAATTTTCCGTGGAACGCGCCACTCTGTACGAGCGATCCGCGGACCAACGGATCGGCGGTCGACGTGCGGCACGAGGGGTACGCGCGTCGGCGAACGGATTCTCTAGTTGGGCCGGCGATGCGGCCGGTCGGAGGGAAAGCGATGGGTAGGACACTCGCGGAGAAGGTCTGGGACGACCACGTCGTCCGGCGCGCCGAGGGCGAGCCCGACCTCCTCTTCATCGATCTGCACCTGCTGCACGAGGTGACCAGCCCCCAGGCCTTCGACGGCCTCCGCCAGGCAGGCCGCCAGGTGCGGCGGCTCGACCTCACCATCGCGACCGAGGATCACAACACCCCGACCCTCGACATCGACAAGCCCATCGCCGACCCGGTCTCGCGGGCCCAGCTGGAGACCCTGCGCAAGAACTGCGCCGAGTTCGGCGTGCGCCTGCACCCGCTGGGCGACGTCGAGCAGGGCGTCGTCCACGTGGTGGGACCGCAGCTGGGACTGACCCAGCCCGGCACCACGGTGGTCTGCGGCGACTCGCACACCTCCACCCACGGCGCCTTCGGCGCGCTGGCGTTCGGCATCGGCACCTCCCAGGTCGAGCACGTGCTCGCCACCCAGACGCTGCCGATGTCCCGCCCGAAGACCATGGCCATCACCGTCGACGGCGAACTGCCCGACGGCGTCACGGCCAAGGACCTGATCCTCGCGATCATCGCGAAGATCGGCACCGGCGGCGGCCAGGGCTACGTCCTGGAGTACCGCGGCCCGGCCATCGAGAAGCTCTCGATGGAGGCCCGCATGACCATCTGCAACATGTCCATCGAGGCGGGCGCCCGCGCCGGGATGATCGCCCCGGACGAGACCACCTTCGACTACATCCAGGGCCGCGCCCATGCCCCGCAGGGCGAGGACTGGGACGCCGCGGTCGCGTACTGGAAGACCCTGAAGACCGATGACGACGCGGTCTTCGACGCGGAGGTCTACATCGACGCCGCCTCGCTGGCGCCGTTCGTGACCTGGGGCACCAACCCGGGCCAGGGAGCGCCGCTTTCGGCGACCGTCCCCGATCCGGCTTCGTACGAAGACGCTTCGGAGCGGTACGCCGCCGAAAAGGCCCTGGAGTACATGGGGTTGACCGCAGGGCAGCCGTTGCGGGACATCAAGGTCGACACCGTCTTCGTAGGTTCGTGCACCAACGGCCGTATCGAGGATCTGCGGGCGGCGGCCTCCATCGTGGAGGGCCGCAAAGTCGCCGACGGCGTGCGGATGCTGGTCGTCCCGGGCTCGGTCCGGGTCGCGCTGCAGGCCATCGACGAGGGTCTGGACAAGGTCTTCACCGCCGCGGGGGCCGAATGGCGGCACGCGGGCTGCTCGATGTGCCTGGGCATGAACCCCGACCAACTGGCGCCCGGCGAGCGCTCCGCCTCCACGTCGAACCGCAACTTCGAGGGCAGGCAGGGCAAGGGCGGACGCACCCATCTGGTCTCCCCGCAGGTCGCCGCCGCCACCGCGGTCACCGGCACCCTCGCCTCGCCCGCCGACCTGTCCGACGCCCCCGTGACCGCCGGAGTCTGAGAGCCATGGAAGCATTCACCAAGCACACCGGCCGGGCCGTTCCGCTGCGCCGCAGCAACGTCGACACCGACCAGATCATCCCCGCCCACTGGCTGAAGAAGGTCACCAGGGATGGCTTCGAGGACGGGCTCTTCGAGGCCTGGCGCAAGGACTCCGAGTTCGTCCTCAACCGTCCCGAGCGCCAAGGCTCCACGGTCCTGGTGGCCGGACCCGACTTCGGCACCGGATCCTCCCGTGAGCACGCGGTGTGGGCGCTGCAGAACTTCGGCTTCAAGACCGTCATCTCGTCCCGCTTCGCCGACATCTTCCGCGGCAACTCGCTGAAGAACGGCCTGCTCACCGTGGTGCTCGACCAGAAGGTCGTGGACGCGCTCTGGGAGCTGACGGAGAACGACCCGCAGGCCGAGATCACCGTCGACCTGGAGGACCGCCAGGTCCGCGCGGAGGGCATCACCGCCGACTTCGAGCTCGACGAGAACGCCCGCTGGCGCCTCCTGAACGGCCTGGACGACATCAGCATCACCCTGCAGAACGAGCCGGACATCGCCACGTACGAGTCCGGACGGCCCTCGTACAAGCCGCGGACGGTGCGGGTCTGACACCCCGCAACACCTCGCAACACCCTGATGTACCCCCAATCGTGGACGGTTGGGGGTACATCTGTGTGCGCCCTCCCGGGGGCGCCCGCTGACCTGAACGGGTGGTCTCAACTCCCGTGCCCGAGAAGGAAGAAGAGGCTGGAAATCCCCTTGTACTCGGCGGGACGGGGTACCCTCAGGAAGTCGGCGGACGGCGGCAGTTACCCCCTGCGGAGGCGACAACTCGCCCCAGATGGCACAATCGGTGCATGGGACGTGACAGCCAACTCGAGCTCTACGGGCTCGTCGCGGACCAACTGAAGGAAGCGCACGCAAGGGTGCGCGCACTGCAAGTCCCGGAGGGCGTACGGATGGCGCTGACCCGGAAGCTGCTGGTCATTACGGCCGCGGCCAAACACGATCTCGCCGATGCGGCAAGGCGTCTGGAGCGATTGATGGCGTCCCTCGACGAAGCAGACGAGGGCCGATTCCCCCAAGACAGCTGATCCGCAGCCTCAACGGGCCTTCGAGGAACTCTGAGATGGGCCACTTCGTTGCGGCACAAGGGTGATTAGCCCGTTTCGTGTTTGATTTGCGGTATATATCTGCCTAACGTGCGAAAAAGCCGGAGTATTTCGCTCCCGGCAATGTCTCCGAAGGGGAAGACGTGAACAAGGCGCAGCTCGTAGAAGCGATTGCCGACAAGGTGGGCGGCCGCCAGCAGGCAGCCGACGCCGTCGACGCGGTCCTGGACGCCGTCGTCCGTGCCGTGGTCAGCGGGGACCGGGTTTCGGTCACCGGCTTCGGCTCGTTCGAGAAGGTCGACCGTCCGGCCCGTTACGCCCGCAACCCCCAGACCGGGGAGCGCGTGCGGGTCAAGAAGACCTCGGTTCCGCGCTTCCGCGCTGGTCAGGGCTTCAAGGACCTGGTCAGCGGCTCGAAGAAGCTCCCGAAGAACGACGTCGCGGTCAAGAAGGCCCCCAAGGGCAGCCTGACCGGCGGAGCTTCGGCGACGGTCAAGAAGGCCGCGGCCAAGAAGGCGACCACCGCCAAGAAGGCGACCACCGCCAAGAAGGCGACGGCCAAGAAGGCCGCCACCGCCAAGAAGGCCACCGCCAAGAAGACCACGGCGACGGCGAAGAAGGCGGCCACGGCCAAGAAGGCGACGGCGAAGAAGGCCGCCACCGCCAAGAAGGCCACGGCCACCACCACGGCGAAGAAGGCCACGGCGAAGAAGACCACCGCCAAGAAGGCCGCTCCGGCGAAGAAGGCGACCGCCAAGAAGACCGCGCCCGCGAAGAAGGCGACGGCCAAGAAGGCGCCCGCCAAGAAGTCGACGGCGCGCAAGACGACCGCCAAGAAGGCCACGGCCCGCAAGAAGTAAGGGCACGAAGGCACTCACGCGCCGGGCCGGACTCCCACGGGGGAGCCCGGCCCGCGTCGTGTGTCCGTGCGGAGTCGGGGTGCGCCGGGCCCGGAGCGTGCGCCCGGGTTCAGAACGTCTGCAGGGTCACCAGGGTGATGCGGCGGGCCTCGGCCCCGCCGTCGACCTCGATGCGCACCCGCTGCCCCGGCCGCAGCAGCCGCAGCCCGCCCGCGTCGAACGCGGCGGCCTCGAAGGGCACGGGGGTCCCGTCGTCGAGCAGCACGCTGCCGCTGCGGGTCTCGGAGTCGTAGGTGTACGCGGTCGCCTGCATGAGGAGCAGCGTACTCAGTCGGCGATGAGCAACCGGGCCGCGGCCGCCGACGTACGCGGTCCCACGCCCAGGGAGAGCGCGGCCCGCAGGTCGTCCCCGGTATCCACGTCCTGGCGCACGGAATCCACGCCGTCGAGCGCGAGTTCCACGGCCCCCGAGGCCGTGTGCCGACTCCGTGAGGCCGTGCCGAACGCGGGACGCAATTCCACTCCCGGCGCCGCACACAGCAGTGTCGTCCCGATTCCCGCGGCATCCGGCATGAATGCGCGGGGGAATAGGGCGGCGCCGTCGAGGGCGCGGGCCAATTCCGGGGGCCGCAGCGCCGGCAGATCGGCGTTCAGGGCCGCCACGGGCGTCTGGGGGCGTTCGGCGCGCACGCGGGCCGCTCCGTGCGCCAGAGCGGCGTTCAGGCCCCCGCCCGGCTCGTCGGACACGATCCTCGCCCCCAGCGCGGCCAGCTCGCGCCCCGCCAGGGCGTCGCCCGTGACGACCGCCACACCCCGCACCGAGCGGCACGCGAGCGCGGCAGCCACCGTGTCCTGCGCGAACGCCAGGGCGAGGCCGGGGCGCAGACCGTCACCGGAGGCGGCGGCGAGCCTGCTCTTGGCGCGCGCCAGCGGTTTCAGGGGGATGACCAGGGTCCACTGCACGGGCGCTCCGTCCTTCTCGTCGAGCCCATTGTGACCTGCTGGGGTGGTGGCGTACGGGAGAGCGGCCAGGGGGCGGTGTGCGGCGCCCCGTGACAGGGGCGGGTGGCGGGAGACGGGTGGGCGTACGGTGTTCTCGACAGACCGGCAGCCTGGGGCGACACTTGTGCGGCCGACCAGGTTCATGGAGGAAGGTGTCCGCGTGTCCCGCCGCAGAATCGGCTTCTGGTACCGCCTCGCGGCGGTCATTGCAAAACCGCCGCTGGTGGTTCTGTTCAAGCGGGACTGGCGTGGAATGGAACACATTCCGGCCGACGGTGGATTCATCACCGCCGTGAATCACAACTCGCATATCGACCCGTTCTCCTACGCGCACTTCCAGTACAACACCGGACGAGTGCCGCGTTTCCTGGCAAAGGACGGGCTTTTCAAGCGCGGGTTCGTCGCCAAGGTCATGAAGGGCACGGGCCAGATCCCGGTCTACCGCGAGACCACGAACGCGCTCGACGCCTTCCGCGCCGCGGTCGACGCCATCGAGCGCGGCGAGTGCGTCGCCTTCTACCCCGAGGGAACCCTCACCAGGGACCCCGACATGTGGCCGATGACGGCCAAGTCCGGTGCCGCGCGGGTCGCCCTGAAGACCAAGTGCCCGGTGGTCCCCGTCGCCCAGTGGGGCGCCAACCTCGCGCTCCCGCCGTACAGCAAGAAGCCCGCCTTCTTCCCGCGCAAGACCCTCCAGGTGAAGGCCGGACCGCCCGTCGACCTGTCGCGCTACTACGACAAGGAGCCGACGCCCGACGTCCTGCGGGCGGTGACCGAGACCATCATGGCCGCGATCACCGAACTCCTGGAGGAGGTCAGGGACGAGAAGGCCCCCGAGACGCCGTACGACCCGCGCACGGCACGGCTGGAACAACGACGCAAGGCAGCCGGCCGCAGTGCCGCGCAGAGCACCGCAGAGAGCACCCCGGAGGACAGCAAGTGACGAACCCCGTGAACTCGGCAGGCCCGGTGAAGGCCGCCGTCTTCGGAACGGGCTCCTGGGGCACGGCCTTCGGCATGGTCCTCGCCGACGCCGGCTGCGACGTCACCCTGTGGGGCCGCCGCGCCGAACTCGCCGACGCGGTCAACTCCACGCGCACCAACCCGGACTACCTCCCCGGCGTCCGGCTCCCCGAGAACCTCCGGGCGACCACCGATCCGGCCGATGCCGCGGCCGGCGCCGACTTCACGATCCTCGCCGTGCCCTCGCAGACGCTGCGCGGGAACCTCGCCGAGTGGGCGCCGCTGCTGGCCCCCCGCACCGTCATCGTCTCCCTCATGAAGGGCGTCGAACTGGGCTCCGCGATGCGGATGAGCGAGGTCGTCGAGGACGTCACGAAGGTCCCCGGGGAGCGGATCGCCGTCGTCACCGGGCCCAACCTCGCCCGGGAGATCGCCGCACGGCAGCCCGCGGCCGCCGTCGTCGCCTGCCGGGACGAAGCGGTCGCGCAGCGCCTCCAGACGGCCTGCCACACGCCGTACTTCCGGCCGTACACGAACACCGACGTGGTCGGCTGTGAACTCGGCGGTGCCGTCAAGAACGTCATCGGTCTCGCCGTGGGCATCGCCGACGGCATGGGCCTCGGCGACAACGCCAAGGGCTCGCTCATCACGCGCGGCCTCGCGGAGACCACCCGCCTCGGCCTCGCCATGGGCGCCGACCCGCTGACCTTCTCCGGCCTCGCGGGCCTGGGCGACCTGGTGGCCACCTGCTCCTCGCCGCTGTCGCGCAACCACACCTTCGGCACCAACCTCGGCAAGGGCATGACCCTGCAGGAGACCATCGCGGTCACCAAGCAGACCGCGGAGGGCGTCAAGTCCTGCGAGTCCGTGCTGGATCTGGCGCGCAGACACGGTGTCGACATGCCGATCACGGAGACGGTCGTCGGGATCGTGCACGAGGGAACGCCCCCGGTGGTCGCCCTCAAGGACCTCATGTCGCGCAGCGCCAAGCCCGAGCGCCGCTGACGGCACGCCTGACTACGTTCGGGCCAACGGGTACTCTCAACGCGATATGAGCAGCGAGAACCTCCCCCAAAGCCCTGAGCAGCCGCTCCGCAAGCCGCGTGTGGCCGTCGTGTTCGGCGGTCGCAGCTCGGAGCACGGCATCTCCGTCGTCACGGCCGGTGCCGTGCTGCGCGCCATCGACCGCTCCAAGTACGACGTCCTGCCGATCGGCATCACCACGGACGGCCGGTGGGCGCTGACCGCGGACGAGCCCGAGCGGATGGCCATCGCCGACCGCCGGATGCCGAACGTCACCGAACTGGCCGACTCCGTGGAGGGCGGCGTCGTGCTTCCGGTCGACCCGGGCAACCGTGAGGTCGTCTACAGCGAGCCCGGCTCCGTTCCCAAGGCGCTCGGCGAGGTCGACGTCGTCTTCCCGATGCTGCACGGTCCCTACGGAGAGGACGGCACCCTCCAGGGTCTGCTCGAACTCTCCGGAGTGCCCTACGTAGGCTCCGGAGTCCTCGCCTCGGCCGTCGGCCAGGACAAGGACTACATGAAGCGGGTGTTCACCTCCTTCGGCCTGGACGTCGGGCCGTACCTGGTGATCCGCCCCCGCGAGTGGCAGCAGGACGAGGCGGGCGCCCGCCGGCGTATCGCGGAGTTCGCGGGCGAGCACGGCTGGCCGCTGTTCATCAAGCCCGCGCGCGCGGGCTCCTCGATCGGCATCACGAAGGTCGACTCCTTCGACGGCCTCGACGCGGCGATCGCGGAGGCCCAGCGCCACGACCCGAAGATCCTCGTCGAGGCGCTGCTGCGCGGCCGTGAGATCGAGTGCGGTGTCCTGGAGTTCGAGGACGGCCCCCGCGCGAGCGTCCCGGCCGAGATCCCGCCGGTGCAGTCGCACGACTACTACGACTTCGACGCGAAGTACATCGACTCGACTCCCGGGATCGTGCCGGCCCCGCTGACGCCGGAGGAGACCGCTGAGATCCAGCGGCTCGCCGTCGAGGCGTTCGAGGCGGCGTCCTGCGAGGGTCTGGTGCGCGCGGACTTCTTCCTCACCGAAGACGGCCGGTTCGTCATCAACGAGATCAACACGATGCCGGGCTTCACGCCCATCTCGATGTACCCGCAGATGTGGGAGAAGAGCGGAGTCGGCTACGCGGAGCTGGTGGACCGCCTCATCCAGGCGGCCCTCAACCGCTCCACGGGGCTGCGCTAGCGCTCCGGCGCCCCGGTGGCGCTCAGGCGATCCCCTTGGGGATGGCCTTCTTGACGGGGGCGGCGAAGTCCGTGAGCGGGCCCAGGCCGTCCCCCGTCCGCTCCTTGGGCAGCGTCACCTCCACGTAGGCGAGGCGCGCCCCCGTGGTGAAGGTGTAGGAGCCGTCGTCGCGCTTCTGCAGCAGCCAGGCGACACCGTTCACCCGCACCCCGTTCTTCGCCGCGTAGGCGGGGTCGATCATCTCGGGGGGCCGCTGCACGCCGCAGCGCAGTATGATCGCCGGGTCTCCCCACCCCGCGGTGAGAGCGGACTTGGGGCCGGGGTCGGTGCGCCCCAGCCCTTCGACCTTCTCCGGGAGCTGTTCGTGCAGGTCCCGGCAGAGTCCCGCGGCCTTCGCGGCCGGGGACGGAACCACCACTGACGCCTCGTCGTCCGTAGATGAGCAGGCCGCTGTCGTGATCAACAGGGCGAGGGCGGACGTTCCTGTGAGGCAGCGGCGCCGGAGGTGGGGGAAGTTCACCGGGCCAGGGTAGACGGGGGCTACAAGTGCACGACCGGGCAGGTCAGAGTTCGGGTGATGCCGTCCACTTGCTGGACCTTGGCGACCACCATGCGGCCGAGTTCGTCGACCGTGTCCGCCTGCGCGCGCACGATGACATCGTAGGGTCCGGTCACGTCCTCGGCCTGGATCACTCCTGGGATCTTGCCGATCAGCTCGGCGACGGTCGACGCCTTGCCGACCTCTGTTTGGATCAGGATGTACGCCTGTACCACGGAACCTCCAGGGCGGCCACGAGGATCATGTGGGGGAGAAAGGGACGCCACGGTACCGCGTCGCCGCACGCCGCGGGGAGACCCGGGTGACCTGTGGCGCGCACATCGTGGTGGACGGCCAGCAGAAGTTGACGGTCACATCGACCGTACCGACGACAGAGACGGCTCGCGACCGGGGGCCGGGCAGCGTGAAAGGGCATGGTGAGACTCGGTGAAGGGATCCGTGGGCGAGTTGGGGGAGTTCGGGCTCATCAGAGAGCTCACCTCGCGGCTTACCTCCACTCCGGCCGTACGGCTCGGCCCGGGCGATGACGCCGCGGTCGTGTCCGCGCCGGACCGCAGGGTCGTGGCGAGCACCGACATCCTCCTGGAAGGGCGGCATTTCCGCCGCGACTGGTCCACCGCCTACGACGTGGGCCGCAAGGCCGCCGCGCAGAACCTCGCCGACATCGCCGCCATGGGTGCCGTGCCGACCGCGCTGCTGCTCGGCCTGGTCGTGCCCGCCGAGCTCCCCGCGAGCTGGCCCACCGAGCTGATGGACGGCCTCAGGGACGAGTGCCAGGTCGCGGGGGCGGCCGTCGTGGGCGGCGACGTCGTGCGCGGCGACACGATCACCGTCGCGATCACCGCCCTGGGCGACCTGCGCAACCACGAACCCGTCACGCGCGCGGGGGCCCAGCCCGGCGACGTCGTCGCCGTGACGGGCTGGCTCGGCTGGTCCGCCGCCGGGCACGCCGTGCTCTCCCGCGGCTTCCGCTCGCCGCGCGCCTTCGTGGAGGCCCACCGCAGGCCCGAGCCGCCCTACCACGCGGGCCCCGCGGCCGCCGGTCTCGGCGCGACCTCCATGACGGACGTCAGCGACGGCCTGATCGCCGACCTCGGGCACATCGCCGACGCCAGCAAGGTGCGCATCGACATCCGCTCCGGGGACGTCGACGTGCCCTCGCAGATGAACGACATCGGGCAGGCCGTCGGCGTCGACCCGCTGCAGTGGGTGCTCAACGGCGGCGAGGACCACGCGATCGTGGCGACGTTCCCGCCGGACGTGAAGCTGCCCGCCCGCTGGAAGGTCATCGGCGAGGTCCTGAACCCCTCCGCGCTGCCTCAGGTGACCGTCGACGGCGCCCCGTGGGCCAGCAAGGGCTGGGACCACTTCGGGGACGACGGGGACGACGGGTGAGCGTCCCGCCCCGGTCCTGACGCCGGCAGGAGGTTCGTGCGCACCGAGGCCGCCCAACTCGCCCCTCACGGACGAGGGTTCAAAAAGGCGTGGTCCCGCGCAGGGGAGCCGTGGCCCCGCGCGGGCAGCGGCACGTACTCCTTGAGTACCAGGTCGCCGGCCGCCTTCTCCGTCAGCTTCTTGAAGAAGCCGGCCAAAAGGCGCGAGCTGAGCATGCGGTACGCGCGGTCGCGGCTGCGGATCTTCTTCTCGGTCGGCGGGGCGAGGAAGGGCCCGGCGTTGCCCGAGGACTTCTGGCAGCCCTTGGCGTAGTCGCGGATCAGCGCCTCGTAGGAGGCGAAGCCGACCCGGTGGTCCCCGCGTGCCGCCGCGAGCTCACCGGCCAGGACGTACGCGGCCACCAACGCGGTGCCCGTCCCCATGCCGCCCATCGTGGCGCCGTACCCGGCGTCGCCGAGCAGCACCACACGGCCCTGGGAGAGGCGGTCGACGTGGATCTGCGCGATGGCGTCGAAGTACAGGTCCTCGGCGTCCTGGAGGCCTTCCAGGGCCTTGGCGGCGTGCGTCCAGCCCATGCCCGCGAACCGTTCCGCGAGGATCTCCTTCTGCCGGTCGACGTCGTGCCGGTCGTGGTCCAGCGGCGCGGACCGGAAGACCAGGCCCACCCCCGCCCGGTCCGGATCGCCGTCATAGTTGTTGATCATGACGGTGCGGCCCGGCTCGCTGTAGATGCGGGCGGTGCGGTCGAGTCCGAGATGGTTGGGGACGCCGAAGCCCGCCACGTAGTACCCGAGGTGGCGCAGGTACCGGGACTCGTCGCCGAAGGCCAGACGGCGGGTGTGCGAGTGCAGCCCGTCGGCCCCGACGACGAGGTCGAAGCGGCGGGGAGCGCCGCGGTCGAAGGTCACGTCGATGCCTTCGGAGTCCTCGGTCAGCGAGGCGACGGAGTCCCCGAAGACGTACTCCACGCGGTCCGCGGTGCGTTCGTACAGGATCTGGGAGAGGTCGCCGCGGAAGATCTCCACATCGCCGCTCATCAGGAACGCGGGCAGATCGACGCGCTCCGTGCCGTCGGCCTCCACGAGGGTCTGCCGGCCCATGTGCGTCTGCCTGCGGTGCACCTCGTCCCAGATGCCCGTGCGCCGCAGCACCGTGCGGTGGACGTCGCCGCGGAAGTCGACGGCGAAGCCGCCCTCGCGCAGGGCGGGCGCCTTCTCCAGGACAGTGACACGGGCTCCGTAACGGGCGAGCCAGAGAGCGAGGGCGGGGCCCGCGACGCTGGCCCCGGAGATCAGGACCTTCAGGTGGGCGAGGCTGGTGGCGGTGGCGGTGGCGGTGTCCGGGCTCTTCTTCGGGTGCGTCGAGTTCGTCATGCCGCAAGCGTCCGGGGGACCCCTGACCGTTCGCCTACCGTTTCCTGACCGCCGCTGACCGCAGGCTCCTGCCCTGCTCGAAGGCCTTCTCGTACGCCTGCGGGGACAGCCCCGCGCGGGCGGCCTCCTCGACGGCCACGACGTCGGGGTCGCCCGCGATCAGCGTGCCGCGCAGGCCGTGGGCGGCGCCCAGGAGCCGGGCCGCCTCCTCGGGGCCGACGGCGACGGCCGCCAACGCCTCGGCCACCTCCGCGAGCGTGCCGATGCCCGAGTCGAGGATGCCCGAGTCGAGAGTGCCGGAGTCCGTGGCCCGCCCGCCCGTGCCCCAGGCCAGGGCGCGGGCCTGCTCGAACCAGTCGGCGGCCGCCTCCGTACGGGACTCGGCGAGCGCCGCACGGCCGAGCCCGACCAGGGTCCGCACGCTCTCGCCGAGGCTGAACCAGTTGGCGGCGCACAGCTCCAGAGCGGCTTCGTAGTGCTCACGCGCGCGTGCCGGGTCGCCGGACAGCCGGGCCACGTTCCCCAGGCCGCGCCGGGCGATCGCCACCTTGTCGGGGACCCCGACCGTGCGGGCCAGGGCCGCCGCGTGCGTGTAGTGGGCTGCGGCCTCCTCGTAGTCGCCCCGGTGCAGCAGGACGGTGGCGCGCTGGTTCAGCAGGTCGGCGGTCTCCTCCGGAGCCCCCAACTCCCTGACGTGGAGCAGGCCTTCGTCGAGCAGGGCGAGCGCCTGCTCCCGGTCGCCCCGCCAGTCGGCGAACATGCCCAGCGGGTCGAGACAGTTGGCCGTGCCCCAGCGGTCGCCGGTCCTGCGGAAGTCCGCCAGGGACCGGGCGAAGGCCGCCTCCGCCGCCTGGGCGCGGCCGGCGAACATCTCCTGGAAGCCCAGTCCGAGATCGAGGAGGGCCACACTCCAGGGGTGGTCGCCGACCTGGGCCCGCACCCGGTCCGTCCGCGACCGCGCGGGGCCGCCCGCCACCGACCAGAGGACGACCAGGTACGGCAGCCGCAGCGGCCCTTCGAGAGCGTCGAACAGCTCGTCCGCGCGCGTGAGGCGTGCCGGTTCGCCGGGGTCGTCGCCGTCGCCCACGATCGTGTTGATCAGACAGAGGACGTACTCCTCAAGGAGGCCATCGGGCGGCACGGGGCCCACGGCGTCCAGGAGTTCGACGGCGAGGGCCGTCCGCTCCCCGTAGCGGCCGCGCAGCCGCCAGTACCAGGACAGTGCGGCCATCAGCCGGAGCCCGTCGTGCGGCTCGGCACGGGTCAGGTGGCGCAGCGCCGCGTCGAGGTTCGTCACCTCGGCGTCGAGCCGGGCCAGCCAGGGCAGTTGCGCACGGCCGCGCAGCAGCGGCTCGGCGGCCTCCGCCAGCCGCAGGAAGTACGCCGCGTGCGCGGCCCGCAGCCGCTCCTCCTCGCCGGCGCCGGCCAGGTGCCCCGCGCAGAACGCGCGGATGGTCCGCAGCATCCCGTAGCGCCCGTCGACCACGTCGAGGAACGACTTCTCCACGAGGGAGGCGAGCAGATCCTCCGGGTGCGGGATCCCGCAGACCGCTTCCACGGCGTCGCACGTGGCCCCTCCGGAGAACACCGTCAGCCGGCGGGCCAGCTCCCGCTCCTCGTCGTCGAGCAGTTCCCAGCTCCACTCCACGACCGCGTGCAGGGTGCGGTGCCGGGGCGCCTTGGTGCGGTCGCCGCGCGAGAGCAGCCGGAAGCGGTCGCCGAGCCGTGCGGCGAGCTCCTCCAGGGTGAGGGTGCGCAGGCGGGCGGCGGCCAGTTCGATGGCGAGCGGCAGCCCGTCCAGGGCCGCGCAGATCTCGTCGGTCAGTCGCCGCTCGCGTTCGTCGCGGGGGCCCGCCAGGTCGGGGCGTACGGCGGCGGCCCGCTCGGCGAAGAGGCGGGCCGCGGGCCCGGCGGCCAGCGGCGGCACCGGCCACAGGGCCTCGCCCGTGATGCCGAGCCCCTCCCTGCTGGTGGCGAGCACCCGCACACCCGGGCAGGCCCCGAGCAGCAGTCCGGCGACCCGGGCCGCGTCGTCGACCAAGTGCTCGCAGTTGTCCAGGACGAGCAGCAGCTCACGGCCGTGCAGCGCGGACAGCAGCCGCTCAGTGATGTCGCCGCCCTGGGTGTGGAAGCCGTCCCGCACGCCGAGCGCCGCGAGGATCGCGTACGTCACCCGGGAGCCGTCGGCGAGCGGCGCCAGCTCCACGAAGCAGACGTCGGGCAGCGCGCGGGCCGCCTCCACCGCGAGCCGCGTCTTGCCCGCGCCGCCCGGCCCCGTGAGCGTCAGGAGCCGGTGCCCGCCCAGCAGCGAGCCGATCCGCGCGAGCTCCTCGGCCCGGCCGACGAACCGCGTCAGCTGCGCGGGCACGCCCCGCTGCCTGGCCGGCTCCCGGCCCTGGAGCAGCTCCAGATGGAGCGCGGACAGCTCGGGGGAGGGATCCGTGCCGAGCTCGTCGGCGAGGGCACGCCGGGCGTCCTCGTAGGCGCTGAGCGCCTGCGCGGGCCGCCCGCCCGCATGCAGCGCCCGCATCAGCTGTCCGTGCAGCCGCTCGCTCAGCGGGTGCACGGCGATCAGCTCGCGCAGCTCAGGGACGAGCTCGGCGCCGCCGCCCAGCGCGAGATCCGCCTCGATCCGGTCCTGCACGGCGGTCAGCCGCAGCTCGTCCAGGCGTACGGCCAGGGGGAGGGCGTCCGGCAGATCGGCGAGCGCGGGCCCGCGCCACAGGCCGAGCGCCTCGTTCAGGAGGTCCGCGGCACGGCGGTGGTCCCCGGACGCGAGGGCCCGGTGGCCCTCGTGGGCCAGCCGCTCGAAGCGGTGCAGGTCGACGTCTTCGGGGGAGACGGCGATGCGGTAGCCGGTGGGGACGGCCTCGATGGCCAGGCCGAGGCGCTTGCGCAGCCGGGATACCTGGGACTGCAGGGCGTTCGCGGCGCCCGCGGGCGGCTCGTCGCCGTAGAGGCGGCCGGTCAGCCCCGTCGCGGAGACCGCGCGGCCCGCGTCGAGGAGCAGCAGGGTCAGCAGCGCGCGGGGGCGCGGCCCGCCGGGATCGAGCGGGGTGCCGTCGGGGGCGCGTACGTCGAGGGGGCCGAGGATGCCGAAGCGCATCCGCCAGATTCTGGCAGCCCCCACGCGCGCGTGGGGGAGCGAAGGCGTGCAGACCTACAGGGGGGCCGGGACATGCGAAGGGGGGCCGGGACATACGAAAGAGCCGGTTCCCCGAAGGGAACCGGCTCTTTCAGCAACCAGCTAGGTGGCCGCGCTGACGTCAGCGCGAGACCTTGCCGGCCTTGATGCACGAGGTGCAGGCGTTGAGGCGCTTCGGCGTCCCGCTCACCACGGCACGCACACGCTGGATGTTCGGGTTCCAGCGACGGGGCGTACGGCGGTGCGAGTGCGAGATGTTGTTGCCGAAGCCCGGCCCCTTGCCGCAGACGTCGCAGTTGGCAGCCACGGGTCACTCCAAAGACTTCAGATGCACTTACGGTTAATCCCGGCATGCCGGGATCAGTGCAATGATCGGAGTGGCGTTGCCAGGAGGAATGTCCCGATGTGTATCGGGCAACCGGAGCAGCATACAACGACTGCTTCGGTACAACGAAACTACCATGGCTCGTCCGTCCCCCGCCCCGGGCCCGCTGTTCACCCTGGGTCTACGCTGCGTCCATTCCGGATGGTCAAGGAGGCGAACAGGTGCCGCAGAACCTCGACGCGGTCGCGGTGCGCGCCTGGTGCCGACTGGCTCTGGACGCCCTCGGCAGGGCGCGCGAGGAGATCGACTCCATCAACGTCTATCCGGTCGCCGACGGGGACACGGGGACGAACCTCTATCTGACCGTGGAATCCGCCTCGCAGGCGGTCGACGCGGCGTTCACGGGCCACGATCCGGCCCTCCCTTCACTGGCCGAGACGGTGCGCGCGATGGCGCACGGAGCGCTCATCGGGGCCCGCGGGAACTCGGGCACGATCCTGTCGCAGCTGCTGCGGGGGATGGCCCAGGTCATCGGCGGTGCCGACGGCACTGACAGCACGGTCAGCACCGAGGCCGGTGAGGCAGATCACGCCGACGGGCCGGCCCTGGAACTCGCACTGCGGCAGGCGGCCGACTCCGCCTACCAAGCGGTCGCCCACCCCGTGGAGGGCACCGTCCTGACGGTGGCCACGGCGGCGGCGAAGGCGGCTGCGGGCACCGCAGGCGACTGCGGCACGGTCGCCAGGGCGGCGTACGAAGGCGCCTGCGCGGCCCTGGAGGCGACGCCGGGACAGCTCGCGGTGCTCGGGCGCGCGGGAGTGGTGGACGCCGGCGGCCGGGGGCTCGTCGCGGTCCTGGGGGCGCTGGTCGCCGCCCTGGCGGGCGAGACCGTGGTCCCCAAGGGCGCGGAGAGCCCGCACACACGCGTGGCGGCCGTCGAGTGCGAGGAGCCGCCCGCCGACGAGGGCGGCCCCGCCTTCGAGGTGATCTACCTCCTGGAGGCGGACGACGCCGCCGTCACCCGGCTGCGGGCCCGCCTCGACCGGCTCGGCGACTCCCTCGTCGTGGTCGGCGGCGACGGCCTCTGGAACGTCCACGTGCACGTCGACGACGCGGGAGCGGCCGTCGAGGCGGGCGTGGAGGCGGGCCGCCCCCACCGCATCCGCATCACCCACTTCGGGGTCGGCGACGCCCACACCACCGCGCAGCCGCCCCGCGAGCGCGCGGGGCGGGCCATCGTCGCCGTCGTGCCCGGCGAGGGCCTCGCCGGGCTGTACGCCGAGGCCGGCGCCACCACCGTGCCCGCGCGCGTGGGGGAGCCGCCCGTCAGCGGCGAGCTCGTCGACGCCATCCGGCGGGCCCACGCCCGCGAGGTGGTGCTCCTGCCGAACGACGCCGAGCTGCGGCACACGGCGGCGGCCGCCGCCGAGCAGGCCCGCACGGAAGGCGTCCGGGTCGCGCTGATCCCCACGCGCTCCGCGGTCCAGGGCATCGCGGCCATCGCCGTGCACGAGCCGGACCGCCGCTTCGACGAGGACGTCGTCGCCATGACCTCCGCGGCCGGTGCGACCCGGTACGGCGAACTGGCCGTCGCCGAGCGGCAGTCCTGGACGATGGCGGGCATCTGCCAGGCCGGGGACATGCTCGGCATCATCGACGGTGACGTCGCGGTGATCGGCTCCGAGGTGGCCCGCACCGCCGTGTCCGTCCTGGACCGCATGCTGTCGGCGGGCGGCGAGATGGTCACGCTCGTGCTCGGCGAGTCCGTGCCCGACACCGTCGCCGACCACCTGGAGAAGCACGTGCGCGAGGCGTACCTGGCCGTCGACACCGTGGTCTACCGCGGCGGACGCCAGGCGGCGCTGATGCTGATCGGCGTCGAGTAGCGGCGCGAGCGGGCGCGGGAGCGCGCGGGCGGAGACGGACAAGACCCGGCACGGCGGCCCCGGCTGACACGGCGTACGGACGGTGGATCCGGGGGACGTTCGGCGGATTGTCAGTGCCGTGGTGTGCAATGGATCTCGTGCCCGCGCTCGAAGAACCCCTGAAGAAAGTGGTCGGCCCCGCCACGGCGAAGGTGATGGCCGACCATCTCGACCTGCACACGGTCGGCGACCTCCTGCACCACTACCCCCGGCGCTACGCCGAGCGCGGTGAGCTCACGCGCCTCGCCGACCTCCCGCTGGACGAGCACGTCACGGTGGTCGCCCAGGTCGCGAGCGCGCGCATCCTGACGTTCAACGGCGGCAGGGGCCAGCGCCTCGAGGTCACGATCACCGACGGCAGCGGACAGGTCCAGCTCGTCTTCTTCGGCCGCGGCATCCACAAGCCGCACAAGGACCTGCTGCCCGGCACCCGCGCGATGTTCGCGGGCAAGGTGTCGGTCTTCAACCGCAAGATGCAGCTGGCCCATCCCGCGTACGAACTGCTGAAGGCCGACGCCGACGAGGTCGGCGAAGCCGTCGGCTCCTGGGCCGGTGCCCTCCTGCCGATCTACCCGGCCACCGCCAAGCTGGAGTCCTGGAAGATCGCCAAGTCGGTCGACATGGTCCTGCCGAGCGCCCAGGAGGCCGTGGACCCGCTGCCGCCCGCGCTCCGCGACGACCGCGGTCTCCTCCCGCTCACCGAAGCGCTCCTGAAGATCCACCGGCCGCACTCGAAGGCGGACATCGCCGCCGCCCGCGACCGCCTGAAGTGGGACGAGGCCTTCGTCCTCCAGGTCGCCCTGGCCCGACGGCGGTACGCGGACGCGCAGCTGCCCGCCGTGGCCCGCAGGCCCCAGGAAGGCGGCCTCCTCGACGCCTTCGACGCCAAGCTGCCCTTCACGCTCACCGAGGGACAGCAGAAGGTCTCCGGGGAGATCTTCGACGACCTCGCGACCGAGCACCCGATGCACCGCCTCCTGCAGGGAGAGGTCGGCAGCGGCAAGACCATGGTCGCCCTGCGCGCCATGCTCGCCGTCGTGGACGCGGGCGGGCAGGCCGCGATGCTCGCGCCCACCGAAGTCCTCGCCCAGCAGCACCACCGCTCCATCGTGGAGATGATGGGCGAGCTGGCCGAGGGCGGCATGCTGGGCGGCACCGAGCACGCCACGAAGGTCACGCTGCTGACCGGCTCCATGGGGACGGCCGCCCGCCGCCAGGCCCTGCTCGACCTGGTGACCGGCGAGGCCGGGATCGTCATCGGCACTCACGCGCTGATCGAGGACAAGGTCCAGTTCCACGACCTGGGCCTGGTCGTCGTCGACGAGCAGCACCGCTTCGGCGTCGAGCAGCGTGACGCCCTGCGCGGCAAGGGCAAGCAGCCCCCGCACCTGCTGGTCATGACCGCCACGCCCATTCCGCGCACGGTGGCGATGACGGTCTTCGGCGACCTGGAGACCTCGGTCCTCGACCAGCTCCCCGCCGGACGCTCGCCGATCGCCAGCCATGTGGTCCCGGCCGAGGACAAGCCCCACTTCCTGGCCCGCGCGTGGGAGCGCGTGCGCGAGGAGGTGGAGAACGGCCACCAGGCGTACGTGGTCTGCCCGCGGATCGGCGACGACGTCGACGATCCCGCAGACAAGGCCGGCAAGACGGGCAAGACCGACAAGAAGGCGAAGAAGGCCGAGAAGAAGGCGGAGGAGGAGGCCACCGCGGAGAAGCGGCCCCCGCTCGCCGTCATCGAGGTCGCCGAGCAGCTCGCCCGCGGCCCGCTGCAGGGGCTGAGGATCGAGGTCCTGCACGGCCGTATGCAGCCCGACGACAAGGACGCGGTGATGCGCCGCTTCGCCGCGGGCGAGACGCAGGTCCTGGTCGCGACGACCGTCATCGAGGTCGGGGTCAACGTCCCGAACGCCACCGCCATGGTGATCATGGACGCGGACCGATTCGGCGTCTCCCAGCTGCACCAGCTCCGCGGCCGCGTCGGCCGCGGTTCGGCCCCCGGCCTCTGCCTCCTGGTCACCGACATGCCCGAGGCCAGCCCCGCCAGGGGCCGCCTCGGCGCCGTCGCCTCGACGCTCGACGGCTTCGAGCTCTCCCGCATCGACCTGGAGCAGCGGCGCGAGGGCGACGTGCTCGGCCAGGCCCAGTCCGGCGTCCGCTCCAGCCTGCGCATGCTCGCCGTCATCGAGGACGAGGAGGTCATCGCCGCCGCCCGCGGGGAGGCGGTCGCCGTGGTAGCCGACGACCCCGAACTGGAGCGGCTGCCCGCCCTGCGCACCGCCCTGGACGCCCTGCTCGACGCGGAGCGCGAGCAGTACCTCGACAAGGGCTGACCCGGCCGGCGCGGGCTGACGAGGGCAGACGCCCGCGCACGCCATATCGTGGAGCCGGACCACCCCTCAGCCAGAAGGAATCAGATGACCCGCGTGATCGCCGGCACGGCCGGCGGACGCCGCCTGGCCGTCCCGCCGGGCAACGGCACCCGCCCCACGTCCGACCGCGCGCGCGAGGGCCTCTTCTCCACCTGGCAGGCACTCCAGGGCACGCTCGACGGAGCACGCGTCCTCGATCTCTACGCGGGTTCAGGCGCCGTCGGCCTGGAGGCGCTGTCCCGGGGGGCGGCGCACACCCTGCTCGTCGAGGCGGACGCCAGGGCGGCGCGCACCATCCGGGAGAACGTGCGGGCGGTCGCGCTGCCCGGTGCCGAGGTGCGGGCGGGCAAAGCCGCCCAGATCGTCCGGGAAGGGACCCCGGCCGGCCCGTACGACCTGGTCTTCCTCGATCCTCCGTACGCCGTCGGCGATGACGATCTTCGGGAGATCCTGCTCACACTCCGTTCGGGGGGCTGGCTCACGGGCGACGCGCTCGTCACCGTTGAACGCAGTACAAGAGGCGGAGAATTCGGCTGGCCGGAGGGTTTCGAGGCCCTCAGGTCCCGTCGCTACGGCGAAGGGACGTTTTGGTACGGTCGCGCCGCCTCTACGTGCGACGACTCCAGCGTCGCGCCATGACCGGACCGGAGAGCGAGGGACTCACGTTGCGCCGCGCAGTCTGTCCGGGGTCGTTCGACCCCATCACCAATGGACACCTCGACATCATCGCCCGCGCCTCCAAGCTGTACGACGTGGTGCACGTCGCGGTGATGATCAATCAGTCGAAGAAGGGCCTGTTCGAGATCGACGAGCGGATCGAACTGATCCGCCAGGTGACCGCCGACTTCGGCAACGTCGAGGTGGAGGCCTTCCACGGCCTGCTCGTCGACTTCTGCAAGCAGCGCGACATTCCGGCCATCGTCAAGGGCCTGCGCGCGGTCAGCGACTTCGACTACGAACTCCAGATGGCCCAGATGAACAACGGGCTCTCGGGCGTCGAGACCCTCTTCGTCCCGACCAACCCCACCTACAGCTTCCTCTCCTCCTCGCTGGTCAAGGAGGTCGCGGCCTGGGGCGGCGACGTCGCGCACCTGCTGCCGCCCGTGGTCCACGAGGCCCTGGTCGAACGCCTGGGCAAGAAGTGACGCCCCCGCCGGGGCGCCGGCGGCCCGTGCGCTGACGGCTCGTCACCCGGTGTCGGACGGGCGGCCAGTGGCCTTACAGTCGTCCCGTCCGTCTCCCAACCAGCTGTAGAGAGTGGCGAGCACACGGTGGACGTGCAGAAGAAGATCGACGAGATCGTCCAGGCGGTCGGCAGCGCCCGGTCCATGCCCATGTCGGCCTCGTGCGTGGTCAACCGCGCCGATCTGCTCTCGATGCTCGAAGAGGTGCGCCAGGCCCTGCCGGGCTCCCTCGCCCAGGCGCAGGAGCTCATCGGAGGCCGCGAGCAGCTGGTCGAGCAGGCCCGCCAGGAGGCGGAGCGGATCATCGAGACCGCGCACGCCGAGCGCGGCTCCCTGATCTCCGACACGGAGGTCGCCCGCCGCTCCCAGGGCGAGGCCGACCGCATCCTCACCGAGGCCCGCCAGACCGCCGACGAGGTCCGCGTCGAGGCCGACGACTACGTGGACAGCAAGCTCGCCAACTTCGAGGTCGTCCTCACCAAGACGCTCGGCTCGGTCGGCCGCGGCCGCGAGAAGCTCCTCGGCACCGGACCCGGCCTCGACGAGCAGGGGTACGAGGACGAGGACGCCCCCGAGCGCAGCCACGACCCCGAGACGCTGCGCCGCAACGCCGACGCGTACGTCGACGCCAAGCTCGGCGCCTTCGAGGCGGTCCTCGCCAAGACGCTGGAGGCCGTCGGCCGCGGCCGTCAGACCCTGCACGGCCGGGCCCCCGCCGACGAGCTCGGCACCCTGGGGGAGAGCGCCGGGGCCCAGGGGCACACCACCGACGCCGAGTACCTCGCCGATCTGGCCGGACCCGCGGCCGTCGGGGAGCCCGCGCAGCAGCCCGTACGGCAGCAGCCCGTCCAGGCCCCGACCCCGCCGATCCCGGCCCAGCAGCCCTACGAGCCGGCGCACCAGGCCTACGAGCCGGTGCAGCAGCAGCCGGATCCGTACGGATACCAGCAGCAGGTCCCCTACGGGTACCAGCAGGACCCGTACGGCCAGCAGGATCCGTACGGGTACCAGCAGCACGACCAGTACGGGTATCCGCCGCAGGGCTACGACCAGCTGCAGCAGGCCCCGATGCAGGACCACACCCAGGACCACCCGCACCACCACACCCAGGACCACCCGCAGGTCCAGCCCCAGCAGCCCGCGGTGCTGGACGAGACCAGCCTCTTCGACACGACCATGATCAGCGCGGAGCAGCTGCGCGCGTACGAGCAGGGGCGTTAGCGGCACATCGGGACCGGATTGGGCCGAGAGCGGAAGGTCAAGTATCCTGGCTCTTCGGTCGCGCATACGTCCGCGACCCAGGCTGCCCACACGAGCCGCGTCCACGCGGCACCGGTGCGGCGGCCCTCCCCCGGACTTCCAGGATTCGAAAGCAGGAAAAGCCCTGAGCACGCGCCTCGACCACCGAAACCCCCTCGTGTTCGACACACACGAGCTGGGTCGGCGTCCCGGTGCCATGCAGCGGCTGACCCGCGAGATCGAGGCACCCGGTCCGCCGGGCGCCTTCGGGATCGAAGGGGTCGTCGGAGTGCCGCAGGGCGCCCCGGTCCAGCTGGAGATCCGTCTCGAGTCGGTCATGGAAGGGGTGCTTGTCACAGGCACCGCCCGTGCGTCGGCCGAGGGGGAGTGCGTAAGGTGTCTGGAGCCGCTTGAGCTGGAGCTCGACGCGGACTTCCAGGAGATGTTCTCGTACCCTGACGCCGACGACCGGGGCCGCACCGCGGAACCGGCCGACGACGCCGAGGAAGACGAGAACAGGCTCTACCTCGAGGACGGCATGTTCGACCTCGAGCCCGTGCTGCGTGATGCGGTGGTGCTCGCACTGCCGATGCAGCCGGTGTGCCAGGACGACTGTCCGGGCCTGTGCTCCCAGTGCGGAGTGCGGCTCGCGGACGACCCGGACCACCACCATGATGCCGTCGACATCCGTTGGGCGGCATTGCAGGGACTCGCTGGCACCATCCAGGACGGCGAGAAGGACGAGATGAGCGGCGCCGAAGCGGAAGCGGGCGTCGACGAGAAGCAGGAGAAGTAGCCGTGGCTGTTCCGAAGCGGAAGATGTCGCGCAGCAACACGCGCCACCGCCGGTCGCAGTGGAAGGCTGCGGTCCCCACCCTGGTTTCGTGTGAGCGTTGCCAGGAGCCCAAGCAGCAGCACATCGCGTGCCCGAGCTGCGGCACCTACAACAAGCGCCAGGTCCTCGAGGTCTGAGCGGCTGGTGAGAGGCACCGTGTCTAGCCCCAAGAAGGCGGAAGACGCCAAGAAATTGGCGGAGACAACGGCCTCGTCCCACACGCTTCTGGAAGGGCGGCTCGGGTACAAGCTCGAGTCCGCCCTTCTGGTGCGCGCGCTGACCCACCGTTCGTACGCGTACGAGAACGGCGGCCTGCCGACGAATGAGCGGCTCGAGTTCCTCGGGGACTCGGTGCTCGGTCTCGTCGTCACGGACACGCTGTACCGCACCCACCCCGACCTGCCCGAAGGCCAGCTGGCCAAGTTGCGGGCCGCGGTGGTCAATTCGCGTGCGCTGGCGGAGGTCAGTCGCGGCCTCGAACTCGGCTCCTTCATCCGGCTCGGCCGGGGCGAAGAGGGCACGGGAGGCCGGGACAAGGCATCCATCCTCGCCGACACCCTTGAAGCGGTGATCGGCGCGGTCTATCTCGACCAGGGTCTGGACGCTGCGGGCGAGCTGGTGCACCGGCTCTTCGACCCGCTGATCGAGAAGTCCTCGAACCTGGGTGCGGGCCTGGACTGGAAGACCAGTCTCCAGGAGCTCACCGCGACGGAGAGCCTCGGCGTGCCCGAGTACCTCGTCACGGAGAGCGGACCCGACCACGAGAAGACCTTTACTGCTGCCGCCCGCGTCGGAGGCGTCTCGTACGGCACCGGCACCGGCCGCAGCAAGAAGGAAGCGGAGCAGCAGGCCGCGGAGTCCGCCTGGCGTGCGATTCGCGCCGCGGCGGACGAGCGGATCAAGGCGGCCGAGGCCGCCGCTGCCGCACAGCCCGAGGGAACCGCCGACACTCCCTCGGCCTGACGGCCGCCCCTCCTTTTGGTGCCGGTCGCCCTCTGAACCAGAGGGCGGCCGGCACCGTTCTTTCCCGCGCCGCCCCGGCGGCCGTCCCGCCGTCCACCAGCCCACCACCCCGTCACCCCGGAGCGGACATGCCCGAGCTGCCCGAAGTCGAAGTCGTCCGGCGTGGTCTGGAGCGGTGGGTCAGCGGCCGGATCGTGGCCGCGGCGCAGGTGCTCCACCCGCGTGCGGTACGGCGGCACGTGGCGGGCGGGGAGGACTTCGGGGCCCGTCTCGTGGGGCACCGGATCGGGCTCGCCCAGCGGCGCGGCAAGTATCTGTGGCTGCCGCTCGCCGACACCTCGCAGTCCGTCCTGGCCCATCTGGGCATGAGCGGGCAGCTGCTCGTGCAGCCCGAAGAGGCCCCGGACGAGAAGCACTTGAGGATCCGGGTGCGGTTCGCGGACGAGCAGGGCACCGAGCTCCGCTTCGTCGACCAGCGCACGTTCGGCGGGCTCTCGCTCCACGACAACACCGCCGACGGCCTCCCGGACGTCATCGCGCACATCGCGCGGGACCCGCTCGACGACGCGTTCGACGACGACGCCTTCCATCTGGCGCTGCGCGGCCGCCGTACGACGATCAAGCGGGCGCTGCTCGACCAGTCGCTGATCAGCGGTGTCGGCAACATCTACGCGGACGAGGCGCTGTGGCGCGCCAAGCTGCACTACGAACGACCCACCGGCGCCTTCACGCGCCCGCGCACGGCCGAACTCCTGGGCCACGTGCGGGACGTGATGAACGCGGCGCTCTCCGTCGGCGGCACCAGCTTCGACAGCCTCTACGTCAACGTGAACGGCGAATCAGGCTATTTCGACCGGTCGTTGGACGCGTACGGCCGGGAGGACGAGCCGTGCCGGCGCTGCGGCACCGCGATCCGCCGACGCCCCTGGATGAACCGGTCCAGCTACTTCTGCCCCCGCTGTCAGCGGGCGCCGCGCGTCGTGTCGTAACGCTCCTGCGCCCGGCGGACCTCGTCCTGCCGCCCCTCCACGAAGTGGATCAGGGACAACAGCCGCCCGGCGATCTCCTGTCCCAGCGGGGTGAGCCGGTAGTCCACGCGCGGCGGGTTGGTCGGCTGCGCGTCCCGGTGCACCAGGCCGTCGCGCTCCAGCGCGTGCAGGGTCTGGGACAGCATCTTCTCGCTCACGCCGTCGACGCGCCGACGCAGTTCGTTGAAGCGGAGCGTGCTCTCGTGCAGGGCTCCGAGGGTGAGCGCGCCCCAGCGTCCGGTGACGTGCTCCAGCGTGCTCCGCGACGGGCACTGCCGGGAGAACACGTCGTACGCCAGGTCGGTGGATTCCATGCCGACAGCGTACTCCCGCACAGCGCTAACTATTCGGTAGTGCCGAGGGTCCCTCGGCGCGCCGGAAAGGGTGCGTCAGAAGCCGAAGTCCTGCGTCCACCACGGGCCGCCCGCCGCGAAGTGCGCTCCGACGCCGAGGGTCTTGTACTCGCAGTTGAGGATGTTGGCGCGGTGGCCTGCGCTGTTCATCCAGGCGTCCATGACGGACCGGGCGTCGGCCTGGCCCCGGGCGATGTTCTCGCCGCCCAGGTTCGAGATGCCGGCCTTCTCCGCGCGGTCCCACGGCGTCGCACCGTCCGGGTCGGTGTGGTCGAAGAAGTCGCGCGCGGCCATGTCGGCGCTGAAGTCGCCGGCCAGCTTCGCGAGCCGCTGGTCGGACCGGACGGGACGGCAGCCCGCCTTGGCCCGCTCCTGATTGACGAGCGTGAGCACCGCGGCCTCGGCCGCGCTCTCGTCGCCGGACGACGCGGAGCCCGCCGCGGGAGCCTCGGGCTTCTCCTCGGGCGTGCGCGACGGGCTCGGAGCCGACTCGTCCTTGCGGGCCTCAGTGTTCCTGTCGTTCCTGTCGTTCCTGCCGGTCCCGTCAGCGTCCGGCTCCGGTGCCGAAGGCTTCTCGGAGGGCGTCTTCGACGGCTTCGGGGCGGCCCGGGAGGGCGTGGGCTCCGGCGCCTTTGAGCGGCCGGTGCCGCGGCTCGGTGACGGCTCGCCCCGGTCGGCGGTCGAGTCCGAGCCGCCGTGGGTGTCCACCTCGGTCGGTGCGGCGGCCGAGCGCACCTTGCCGGGATCGCCCCCGCCGCCCAGCTGGTAGGTGTCGCTGCCGGGGAGTACGCCCGCGGCGACCGCGACGGCGCCCATCGCCACGGCGGCGGAGACGCCGAGCAGACCCGTGCGCACGGGGGTGGAGGCGCGGCCCTTGCGACGGTGCGACACCGTCCCCGGTGGGAATTCAGGGGTGGCGGCGGCCTGTCCAGCGCCGGAGCGTCGGTGGCGTCCCATCTCCTGTGCCTTTCGTTCTTTCGGATCTTCGTGCGTTAAGATCCAAGATCAACGTGACTCACCCATATGGGTGAGGCTCATCGAGTCGCGACTGTACGCGATGGCGCATGGGGACGAAGTGCTCCGAGAGCAATTGGCCGGTTAGCGTGCACCCATGAACGAAGACGTACGACTCACCGCCTGGGTGCGCGGGCGCGTGCAGGCCGTGGGATTCCGCTGGTTCACGCGGGCCAAGGCGCTGGAGATCGGCGCCCTGAGTGGTTTTGCTCTCAATCTGGAGGACGGCCGCGTACAGGTCGTCGCCGAGGGGCCCCGGGCCGGCTGTCAGAAGCTGCTCGACTGGCTCCGCGAGGGCGACACACCCGGGCGGGTGGACGGAGTCACCGAGATCTGGGACACACCGCGTGGCATATACGAGACCTTCGCCATTCGCTGAGCGTGACCGGGGCGAACGCGGCGGGGAGGGGGCGCCGCGGTGCCGGGGGAGTGTCCGCGGCACCTGTCTGAGGCAGGAAAAGCCTGGTGGTTGCCAAGAATCGCTTGCAGTGGCAGGCTCCGCAGGTAAGGATGATCTCCACGCCCCCAGGGCCCCGATGGAGTAGCCGCGCCGCCCGTTCCGAGGCCGCGCGCCCCCGGGCCGCCCGTCAATACGGGGTGTGATCGTGTTGACCGTCAAACTTTTTGGTGAGACTCTGAAAGCCCCGCGCACCTTAGCTGTTTGGCATGTGAGAACGGCCAGCAAGACCACGCAAGACGCAAGAGTGCCAAGCACCGCGGGTGCGATTCCCTCACGACCCACACCGCTTCGGTCGGTCACTCAGTGTGGAGGACCATCCATCATGGCAAAGGCGCTTCTCGGTTACGTCGGCGGCAGCGACCCGCGACTCCTCGCCGAGATGCGACGGCTCCAGCAGCGCGTCCAGGACCTGGAATCCGAGCTCGTTCGGATCCAGGCCGAGAACGACGAGCTCGCGGCTGCCGCTTCTCACGAATCGCTCCTGGAGAGCATCGACGTACCCCAGGCGGAGCCTGCGCTCACCTGACCACTCCTAGTGCACGAGAGCATGCGACAAGGGCCTTGCAGCAATTGCGCCCATAGGTAAGCCAAGTGGTCAGGCTGTTCGTGTCAGCCGCTTGTCTCCAGATCTGCAAGGGACGCTTCGGCGTCCCTTCTTTCTTGCTCCGGCGTCTTTGCTTGCTCCGGCGCACGCGCTTTCTTTACCGTCTGATGTGCCCTGCACCTTCATGGGTGAAACGGTCAGTGAAAGGTAGAGTCCGACGGCGTGCATCTCAAGGCCCTGACTCTGCGCGGCTTCAAGTCCTTCGCGTCGGCGACGACGCTGAAGTTCGAGCCGGGCATCACCTGCGTCGTCGGTCCCAACGGTTCCGGCAAGTCCAACGTCGTGGACGCGCTGAGCTGGGTCATGGGCGAGCAGGGCGCCAAGTCCCTGCGCGGCGGCAAGATGGAGGACGTCATCTTCGCCGGCACCACCGGGCGGCCCCCGCTCGGCCGTGCCGAGGTGTCCCTCACCATCGACAACTCCGACGGCGCCCTGCCCATCGAGTACGCCGAGGTCACCATCACGCGGATCATGTTCCGCAACGGCGGCAGCGAGTACCAGATCAACGGCGACACCTGCCGCCTCCTCGACATCCAGGAACTGCTCTCCGACTCCGGCATCGGCCGGGAGATGCACGTCATCGTCGGCCAGGGCCAGCTCGACGGGGTGCTGCACGCCGACCCGATGGGGCGGCGCGCGTTCATCGAGGAGGCCGCAGGCGTCCTCAAGCACCGCAAGCGCAAGGAGAAGGCGCTGCGCAAGCTGGATGCGATGCAGGCCAACCTCGCGCGCGTCCAGGACCTCACCGACGAACTGCGGCGCCAGCTCAAACCGCTCGGCAGGCAGGCCGCCGTGGCCCGCAGGGCCGCCGTCATCCAGGCCGACCTGCGCGACACCCGCCTGCGCCTGCTCGCCGACGACCTCGTACGGATGCGCGCGGCGCTGAACGCCGAGGTCGCCGACGAGGCCGCCCTCAAGGAGCGCAAGGAGGGCGCCGAGGCCGAGCTCAAGGCCGCCCAGAACCGCGAGGCCCGCCTGGAGGAGGAGGTGCGGCGCCTCACGCCGCGCCTGCAGCGCGCCCAGCAGACCTGGTACGAGCTGTCCCAGCTGGCCGAACGGGTGCGCGGCACCGTCTCCCTGGCCGACGCGCGGGTCAAGAGCGCCACCGCCGCGCCCCCCGAGGAACGGCGCGGCCGCGACCCCGAGGACATGGAGCGCGAGGCCGCCCGGATCCGCGAGCAGGAGGCCGAACTGGAGGCGGCGCTCGAGGCGGCCGAGCACGCCCTGGACGACACGGTCACCCACCGCGCCGACCTCGAACAGCAGCTCGCGGTCGAGGAGCGCAGGCTCAAGGACGTGGCACGGGCCATCGCCGACCGGCGCGAGGGGCTCGCACGGCTGCACGGGCAGGTCAACGCGGCCCGTTCACGGGCGGCCTCCGCCCAGGCCGAGATCGACCGGCTCGCCGTGGCGCGGGACGAGGCGGGCGAGCGCGCCGGCGCCGCCCAGGAGGAGTACGAGCAGCTCAAGGCAGAGGTCGACGGACTCGACGCGGGCGACGCGGAGCTCGGCGATCGGCACGACACGGCGAAGCGGGAGCTCGCCGACGCCGAGGCCGCGCTGAGCGCGGCGCGGGAGGCGGCCACCGCCGCCGAACGCAAGCGGGCCGCCGTCGCCGCCCGCCACGAGGCCCTCGCGCTCGGCCTGCGCCGCAAGGACGGCACCGGCGCGCTGGTCGCCGCCAAGGATCAGCTCACCGGGCTGCTCGGCCCGGCCGCCACGCTGCTCACCGTCGCCCCCGGCTACGAGGTGCCGGTCGCCGCCGCGCTCGGCGCGTGCGCCGACGCCGTCGCCGTGAACGGCCCGGCCACGGCCGCCGAGGCGATCCGCCTGCTCCGCAAGCAGGACGCAGGACGGGCCTCGCTGCTGCTCGGCGGCGCCCCCGACACCCCGCAGGCGGAACGTTCCGACGGGCCGCCGCACGTCGCCGACCTCGTACGCGGGCCCGACGACCTGATGCCCGCCGTGCGAAGGCTGCTGCGCGGGACCGTCGCCGTGGGCACGCTGGAGGACGCCGAGGACCTGGTCTACGCGCATCCGGAGCTGACCGCCGTCACCGCCGAGGGCGATCTCCTCGGGGCGCATTTCGCCCACGGCGGGTCCGCGGGGGCGCCGAGCCTGCTCGAGGTCCAGGCCTCCGTCGACGAGGCCGCCGCCGAGCTGGAGCACCTGGCGGCGCAGTGCGAGGAGTTGGCCGAGGTGCAGGAGCACGCGGGGGAGCGGCGCACCGCGTGCGCCGCGCTCGTCGAGGAGCTGGGGGAGCGGCGCAGGGCCGCCGACCGGGAGAAGTCCTCCGTGGCGCAGCAGCTGGGGCGGCTCGCCGGTCAGGCGCGGGGCGCCGCGGGCGAGGCCGAGCGCAGCACCGCCGCCGCGGCCAAGGCCCAGGACGCGCTGGACAGGGCCGTCGAGGAGGCCGAGGAGCTGGCCGAGCGGCTGACCGTCGCCGAGGAGACGCCCGTGCAGGAGGAGCCCGACACCTCCGTGCGCGACCGGCTCGCCGCCGACGGCGCCAACGCCAGGCAGACCGAGATGGAGGCCCGGCTCCAGGCCCGTACGCACGAGGAGCGGGTCAAGGCGCTCGCGGGCCGCGCCGACTCCCTGGACCGGGCCGCGCGCGCGGAACGCGAGGCACGCGCGCGTGCCGAGCAGCGCAGGGCACGCCTTCGCCACGAGGCCGCGGTCGCCGAGGCCGTCGCGTCCGGCGGGCGTCAGCTCCTCGCCCACGTCGAGGTCTCCCTCGTACGGGCGCAGGAGGAACGTACCGCCGCCGAGCGGGCCAAGGAGGTGCGGGAGCGGGATCTGGTCGCCGAGCGCAACCAGGGGCGCGATCTCAAGGCCGAGCTCGACAAGTTGACGGATTCAGTCCACCGCGGCGAGGTACTCGGTGCCGAGAAGCGGCTGCGGATCGAGCAGCTGGAGGCCAAGGCGCTGGAGGAACTCGGTGTGGAACCGGCGGGACTCGTGGCCGACTACGGCCCGGACCAGCCCGTGCCGCCCTCGCCCGCCGCCGAGGGCGAGGAGCTGCCGGAGGACCCGGAGCACCCGCGCAACAAGCCGGTGCCGTTCGTCCGGGGCGAGCAGGAGAAGCGGCTGAAGTCCGCCGAACGGGCGTATCAGCAGCTCGGGAAGGTGAACCCGCTGGCCCTCGAAGAGTTCGCGGCGCTGGAGGAACGCCACAAGTTCCTGAGCGAGCAGCTCGAAGACCTGAAGAAGACACGGGCCGACCTCCTCCAGGTGGTGAAGGAGGTCGACGAGCGGGTCGAACAGGTCTTCACCGAGGCCTACTACGACACGGCCCGGGAGTTCGAGGGCGTCTTCTCGCGGCTCTTCCCCGGCGGCGACGGCCGGCTCGTCCTGACCGACCCGGACAACATGCTGACCACCGGCATCGACGTCGAGGCCCGGCCGCCCGGCAAGAAGGTCAAGCGGCTCTCCCTGCTCTCCGGCGGTGAACGGTCCCTGACGGCCGTGGCGCTGCTCGTCTCCATCTTCAAGGCGCGGCCCAGCCCGTTCTACGTGATGGACGAGGTCGAGGCGGCGCTCGACGACACCAACCTGCAGCGGCTCATCCGCATCATGCAGGAGCTGCAGGAGGCCTCGCAGCTCATCGTGATCACGCACCAGAAGCGCACGATGGAGGTCGCCGACGCGCTGTACGGCGTCTCGATGCAGGGCGACGGCGTCTCCAAGGTCATCAGCCAGCGCCTCCGGTAGGGACCGCCCGGGCGCCCCGAAGGCCCACCCGGGTACCCCGTATCCAATACTTCAAGGCTTGAACGTATGAAGCCGCAGAGTGCCCATAAATTCACAGCAGCCCCCCTATTGACTTCGAAACTTGAAGGCATAGTCTCTGCAACGTTGCTTTTACCTTCAGGTGGTGGGCGGCGTGAAGTTGTGCGCCACTTGAAGAGCTCGCCCCCACCCCCGGCAACGCTGCCGGTGGCCCGAGGAGTACACGTGACCAGCACATCGCAGGCGCCTCAGTCCGGAGCCAGAGCGGCCCAGCCGGACCATCTCGGCCATGTCATCTTCATTACGGCGGCCGCCGCGATGGGTGGCTTCCTCTTCGGCTACGACAGTTCGGTGATCAATGGCGCGACCGTCGCCATCCAGCACCGCTTCGACGTCGATGCCAACATGCTCGGCTGGATCATCGCCACCGCGCTGCTCGGCTGTGCCATCGGCGCCGCCGTGGCGGGCCGCATCGCCGACCGCATCGGCCGCATCCGCTGCATGCAGATCGCCGCCGTCCTCTTCGCGGCCAGCGCCATCGGTTCGTCCCTGCCCTTCGCGGCCTGGGACCTGACGGTGTGGCGGCTCATCGGCGGCATCGGCATCGGCATGGCCTCCGTGATCGGCCCGGCCTACATCGCCGAGGTCGCGCCGCCCGCCTACCGCGGCCGGCTCGCCTCGTTCCAGCAGGCCGCCATCGTCATCGGCATCGCCGTCTCCCAGCTGGTCAACTGGGGAATCCTGAACATGGCGGACGGCGACCAGCGCGGCAAGCTGCTCGGCCTTGAGGCCTGGCAGTGGATGCTCGGCGTCATGGTCGTCCCGGCTCTCCTCTACGGGCTGCTGTCCTTCATCATTCCCGAGTCGCCGCGCTTTCTGATCTCGGTCGGCCGCACCGCCGAGGCGAAGAAGGTGCTCGGCGAGGTCGAGGGCACGGACATCGACCTGGACGCGCGCGCCGCCGAGATCGAGGCCGGTCTGCACCGCGAGCACAAGCCGTCCTTCAAGGACCTGCTCGGCAAGGTCGGCTTCCTGCCGATCGTCTGGATCGGCATCGGGCTCTCGGTCTTCCAGCAGCTCGTCGGCATCAACGTGATCTTCTACTACTCGAACCAGCTGTGGCAGTCGATCGGCAAGGATCCGTCCAGCTCGTTCCTGTACTCGTTCGAGACGTCGATCGTGAACATCGTCGGTACGGTCATCGCGATGATCTTCGTCGACCGGATCGGCCGCAAGCCGCTGGCGATCATCGGCTCCGCGGGCATGGCGGCGGCGCTGTTCACCATGGCCTGGGCGTTCTCGTACCGGACCGGCTCCGGTGACAACGTCTCGCTGCCCAACGCGCAGGGCCTGACCGCGATCATCGCCGCCAACGCCTTCGTGCTCTTCTTCGCCCTCTCCTGGGGCGTGGTGGTCTGGGTGTTGCTCGGCGAGATCTTCCCCAACCGGATCCGTGCCGCCGCGCTCGGTGTCGCGGCGGCCGCCCAGTGGCTCGCCAACTTCGCGATCACCAAGACCTTCCCGAGCATGTCCGAGTGGTCCCTGACCGGCTCGTACATCATCTACGGCGCGTTCGCCGCGATCTCGATCCCCTTCGTTATGAAGTTCGTCAAGGAGACGAAGGGCAAGGCCCTGGAGGAGATGGGCTAACCCCCGCTGCCCCCTCCTCTTCAGGAAGCTGCCCCGGCCGAAGGACTCGTTCTCACCTGTCCTTGAGCCGGGGCAGTACGTTTTCGCAGAAGTGGTGCAGGCTCCGCCAGCCCTCGTCGACGGGCATGCCGCCGGCGAGCGGATGCAGGACGAGGCTCTCGGCGCCGCTCTTCGCGTACGTCAGGCACTCGTCGGGCGTCAGGACGCGGTAGACGCCCTCGGCGCGCAGCTCCTCGACCGTCGTCGCCGCCGACTTCACCGCCGAGCGGATGTCCTTGGACTGCCAGGAGGCGTAGGTGCGGGCCTCGTGCAGGAAGTGCTCGCCGTGCAGGGTCCAGGTGCGGTCCGGGTCGTCCGCGATGTGCAGGAGCGGGGTCTCGGCGGCGGGCATCATCGTCCAGCCCTCGGTGCCGTGCTCCGCCAACTGCTCGTCGTAGTACGCCGCCAGCTCCGGCAGGTGGGCGCTGGGGAAGAACGGCAGGCCGAGCCGGGCCGCGCGCCGGGCCGCCGCCTTCGAGGAGCCGCCGACCAGCAGCAGCGGGTGCGGCCGGGTGAAGGGGCGCGGGGTGATGCGCACGGTGCGGTCGCGGAAGGTGAAGGGCTCGCCCGTCCAGGCCTTGAGCAGCGTCTCCAGGAGCTCGTCCTGGAGCTTTCCGCGCCGCTTCCAGTCGACACCCGACTGCTCGTACTCCTCGGGCCGGTAGCCGATGCCCGCCACCGTGACCAGGCGTCCCGCGCTCAGCAGGTCGAGTACGGCGATGTCCTCGGCGAGCCGCAGCGGGTCGTGCAGCGGCCCGATGATCGCGGACACCGTGACCGCGATGCGCCGGGTCGCGCCGAAGACGGCACCGGCGAAGGTGAAGGGCGAGGAGATCCAGTTGTTCTCGGCGCCGTGGTGCTCCTCGGTCTGGACCGTGGAGATCCCGCGGTCGTCCGCGTAGGCGGCCATCTCCAGGGCGGCCCGGTAGCGCTCGCTCAGCGAGGCGGGCGTCGCCGCGGGATCGACGAGGTTGAAACGTACGACTGTGGCGGTCATGGGAACGTCCCCCTTCACCGTGCGTGGGCGGCGGCGAAGGGGGACGTTAGTTGACGTTGTGTCAGATGGGTAGCCTCGTACGGAAGTTGGAGTACTCCGGGGGCAACTTGGCGGGGATCAGGCGGGGGTCAGGCGGAGACCAGCTCGCTGTCGCCCTCGCCCTTGCCGGTCGTGGGCGCCGCGTCCTTCTCGACGAGCGGGGTCTTCGGCAGCACCGCGTACAGCGCGGCGGCGATGACGATCGTGGTCAGCCAGCCCAGGCCGTTGCGGCCGATCCAGGACGTGGCGAGCGGGCCGCTGAACCAGTCGACCTTGGTGAAGAGCAGGCCCACCACCAGGGCGATGGCCCACGCGGCCATGGCCTGCCAGGCGAAGCCCGCCTTGTACCAGTAGGCGCTGGTGCGCCTGGTGTCCATCAGGGCCTCGCCGTCGTAGGTCTTGCGGCGCAGCATGTCGATGCCGAAGACGCCGATCCAGGCGGAGAAGGCGACGGCGAGCAGGGTCAGGAAGGAGATGAACGAGCCGATGAAGCTGGTGGCCACGTTCATCAGGAGGTAGCCGAAGACCAGGCTGATGATGGCGTTGATGGAGACGGCCCACGCGCGCGGGACCTTGATGCCGAGCGTCATCGCGGTGAAGCCCGCGGAGTACATGGACATCGAGTTGATCAGGAGCATGCCGATCAGGGCCATCAGGAGGTACGGCACCGCGATCCATGTCGGCAGGAGCTTGCCGAGGAAGGAGACCGGGTCCGACGCCTGGGACAGGCTCGGGGTGGAGACCGCCATCACGGCGCCCATCAGGACCATGGGGACGACGACGATGCCGGCGCCGCCGATCGCGTTGCCCACCAGGGCCTTGTTCGAGGCCCGGCGCGGGAGGTAGCGGGTGAAGTCGGGTCCCGTGGGGACCCAGCTGATGCCGCCCGCGGCGATGGTGCCGATGCCCGCGATCATCGCGGCGGTGGACCCCGCGGAGCGGGAGAAGACGTCCGACCAGGGGGTGTTGGCCACCAGGTAGACCAGGACGAGGACGCTGAACGCGCCGAAGAGGTACGTCGCCCAGGTGTTGCAGACGTGCAGCACCTTGCGGCCCAGGCCGCTGATGAGGAACGTGCACGCGACGAACGCGACGAGCGTCACGACGGTGAGCCAGGTGCTGGACTCGACGCCGAAGCAGATGTTCAGGACGGTGATGATCGCGTACGCGCCCGTGACCGCGTTGATCGTCTCCCAGCCCCACCGGGCGACCCAGATCAGCGCGCCGGGGAAGAGGTTGCCGCGCTGGCCGAAGACCGCGCGCGAGAGCGTCATGCCGGGAGAGCCGCCGCGCTTGCCGGCGATGGAGATCAGGCCGACCATGCCGTAGCTGAGCACCGGGGAGACGAGGGCGACGACCAGGGCCTGCCAGAAGTTGAGGCCGTTGGTCACGATGAGGCCGGCGCCCATGGTGAGCAGCAGAACACTGATGTTGGCCGCCACCCAGGTGGGGAACAGCTCACGGGTGCGGCCGGTGCGCTCGGCGTCCGGGACGGGCTCAAGGCCGCGCGTCTCGAGTGCGCCTTCGGATTCGGCGGTGGTGCTCATGGGGGTGGGTCCGTGCCTCTCGCTCGGCTCGCAACGCTGCGATCCGTCGGTGGGGGTGATCGCGATGGACTCTACGCGCGTTGATGCGGCGAGCTCCATCGTACTTTAGTCCGAGTAGTACCCTCCCAGGGCTTATGTTCTTTGGAGGAAACCACAAGATGGGCCTCTGTGGGGGCCATGGCCGATACTGGACGGGTTATGGAAATCGTCATCCTTGCTGTAGTCATCGCCGTGGTCGTGATCGGCGCGCTCGGCGGGCTCGTGATCGGCAGCCGCAAGAAGAAGCAGCTGCCCCCGCAGGCCCCGTCCAGCACGCCCACCATCACCGCCCCTCCCGCCGAACCGAAGGTCGGCGAAGAGGCCGAGACGCCGCGCGACGAACCGCGCCGCACGATCGAGGAGGTGGAACTCCCGCTCGCCGAGCCGTCGGCCCCGGTCGTCGAGGAGCCGGCCGCGCCGGAGATCGAGACCCCCGAGCCCACCGCCGGCCGCCTGGTCCGGCTCCGCGCCCGGCTCTCCCGCTCGCAGAACGCGCTCGGCAAGGGGCTGCTCACGCTGCTGTCCCGCGAGCACCTCGACGAGGACACCTGGGAGGAGATCGAGGACACGCTGCTCACCGCGGACGTCGGCGTCGCACCCACCCAGGAGCTCGTCGAGCGACTGCGCGAGCGCGTACGCGTGCTCGGCACCCGCACGCCGGACGAACTGCGCACCCTGCTCCGCGAGGAGCTCGTCGCACTCCTCGGCACGGCCGAGGGCACCGACTTCGACCGCACCGTGAAGACCGAGTCCGGCCTGGAGACGCCGGGCATCGTGATGGTCGTCGGGGTGAACGGCACCGGCAAGACCACCACCACGGGCAAGCTCGCGCGCGTCCTCGTCGCCGACGGCCGCTCGGTCGTCCTCGGCGCCGCCGACACCTTCCGCGCCGCCGCCGCCGACCAGCTGCAGACCTGGGGCGAGCGCGTCGGCGCCCGCACGGTCCGCGGGCCCGAGGGCGGCGACCCCGCGTCGATCGCCTTCGACGCGGTCAAGGAGGGCATCGCGGAGGGCGCCGACGTCGTCCTCATCGACACCGCGGGCCGGCTGCACACCAAGACCGGCCTCATGGACGAGCTCGGCAAGGTCAAGCGCGTCGTCGAGAAGCACGCCCCGCTCGACGAGGTGCTGCTCGTCCTCGACGCCACGACCGGACAGAACGGCCTGGTGCAGGCGCGGGTCTTCGCCGAGGTCGTCGACATCACGGGCATCGTCCTGACGAAGCTCGACGGCACCGCCAAGGGCGGCATCGTCGTCGCCGTCCAGCGCGAACTGGGCGTGCCGGTCAAGCTGATCGGCCTCGGCGAGGGTGCGGACGACCTGGCGCCGTTCGAGCCCGAGGCGTTCGTGGACGCGCTCATTGGCGAATGAGGGTCTGAGCGGCCGGGGCCGGACGGTCCTGAAGTGCCCTGACGGCCCTGACATGCCCTGACAGTCCTGAAAGAAGGGCCCCTCGCACGGTGCAGGTGCGAGGGGCCCTTCCGTGTGCGGGCCCGTTGCGGGCGAGCTGCCGACCGGGCCTACGCGGGCGACCGGGCCTACGCGGGTGACCGGTGCGCGACGTACGCCAGGGTGCCGAGCAGGAGGCGGGCCTGGGGCGGGTTCGTCGCCGTGTCCAGCGCGGGGGAGCGGAGCCAGTGGACCGGGCCGAGGCCGCCGCGGTCGGACGGCGGGGCGGTGATGTGGTCTCCGAGGCCCAGGCCGTGCAGGTCGAGGGCGGCGTCGTCCCAGCCCATCCGGTAGAGCAGTTGGGGGAGTTCGGCCGCGGCGCCGGGGGCGACGAAGAACTGCGCGCGGCCGTCCGGCGTGACCGCCACGGGTCCCAGGGGGAGCCCCATCCGCTCCAGCCGGACCAGGGCGCGGCGCCCGGCCGTCTCCGCCACCTCGATCACGTCGAAGGCCCGCCCCACCGGGAGCAGCACCGCCGAGCCGGGGAACTGCGCCCAGGAGTCCGTCACTTGGTCGAGCGTGGCGCCCGCGGGAACCTCGGGGGCGAAGTCCAGGGGGTGGGCGCCGGGTGCGGCGCAGCCGGCCGTCCCGCACGAGCAGGCACCGTCCTGGGCCCGCGCGCCGGGCACCGCGTCCCAGCCCCAGAGCCCGGTGTACTCGGCCACCGTGGTGCACTCCGACGTGCGGCCGCGCCGCCGTGTTCCGGTCCGGGGCTTGTCGGTACCCCGGATGCCGCCGATCGTGAAGCCCATGCCCCCTCCAACGGGTCGAGCGTGCCGCGGTTACGTGACGGAATGGGATCGTTACCCGCTGTTCTGGTCCGTTCGGCGACGGCGCCCGGTGGGCTCCCGGGTGGTGCGCCCGGCTGTACACGCCCCGGCGCACTCCGTTCCGCCCACTTTCCGTCGACCTATGTCAAGTGAATCGCTTGTGGCCGCCCGGGAGTTCATTCGAAGGGGTGGCGAATGGTGGCGTTTCCGGGATCGCCCTCGCGAGAGGGGTGATCGTAGGATTACTTTCAGTACACGGCCCCGGGAGTTCGAGCACCCGTGGGTATGCCGGAGGCAAGTCGGTTTCCTGTTCGATGGGTGACATTCTCCGGACGGGCGGCCGCAAGACGCGGCATTCTGTTAGGGCTTGGCGTGGACAGCGTGTAAGCGTCATGAGGGATGGGGGCGTTCCAGTGGGCGGCAACGGCGGAGGCGGAGTGAACGCTGAGAAGCGCCCCAACGAGATGCTCACGTCGTGGTTCGTGCGCAGTGGCTGGTCGAAGGGTGAGCTGGCCCGTCAAGTCAACCGCAGAGCACGGCAGTTGGGTGCCCACCACATTTCCACGGACACCTCGCGGGTGCGTCGCTGGCTCGACGGCGAGAATCCCCGCGAGCCGATTCCCCGCATCCTCTCCGAGCTGTTCTCCGAGCGGTTCGGCTGCGTCGTCGCCGTCGAGGACCTGGGCCTGCGCGCCGCCCACCGCACGCCCGCGTCCTCCGGCGTCGACCTGCCCTGGACCGGCCCCCAGACGGTCGCGCTCATCAGCGAGTTCTCGCGCAGCGACCTGATGCTCGCCCGCCGCGGCTTCCTCGGCACCTCGCTCGCACTCTCCGCGGGCCCCGCGCTCATCGAGCCCATGCAGCGCTGGCTGGTGCCCTCGCCGACCGCCGCGCCGTCCGCGGAGCCCGAGTCCGCCGCGCTGCGCCGCCCCGCGCGGCTGTCCAAGCCGGAGCTCGACCTCCTGGAGTCCACGACGGTGATGTTCCGCCAGTGGGACGCCCAGTGCGGGGGAGGGCTGCGGCGCAAGGCCGTCGTCGGGCAGTTGCACGAGGTGACGGACCTGCTCCAGGAGCCCCAGCCCGAGGCCACCTCCCGGCGCCTGTTCAAGGTCGCGGGCGAACTGGCCGAGCTGGCAGGCTGGATGAGCTACGACGTGGGCCTGCAGCCCACCGCCCAGAAGTACTTCGTCCTGGCGCTGCACGCCGCGAAGGAGGCGGGCGAGAAGCCCCTCGGGTCGTACATCCTCTCCAGCATGAGCCGCCAGATGATCCACCTCGGCCGGCCCGACGACGCGCTCGAACTGATCCACCTCGCGCAGTACGGCAGCCGGGACGTGGCGAGCCCGCGCACCCAGGCCATGCTGTATGCGATGGAGGCCCGGGCGTACGCCAGCATGGGCCAGCCCGGCAAGTGCAAGCGGGCCGTGCGGATGGCCGAGGACACCTTCGCCGACGCCGAGGAGTTCACCGAGCCCGAGCCGGACTGGATCCGCTTCTTCTCCGAGGCCGAGCTCAACGGGGAGAACGCCCACTCGTACCGCGACCTGGCCTACGTGGCAGGCCGCAGCCCCACGTACGCCTCGCTCGCCGAGCCCGTCATGGACCGCGCCGTGGAGCTCTTCCAGAAGGACCTGGAGCACCAGCGTTCGTACGCGCTGAACCTCATCGGCAAAGCCACCGTCCACCTGCTTCAACGCGAGCCCGAGCAGAGCACCGTCCTGACCGGACAGGCCCTCGACATCGCCAAGAAGGTCCGCTCCGAGCGGGTCAACACCCGCCTGCGCAAGACCGTCGACACCGCCGTGCGGGACTTCGGGGACGTCGCCGAAGTCGTCCAGATCACCGAGCGGCTCGCCCTTGAGATGCCGGAGACCGCGGAGGCGGTCTGAAGCCCGGCACACCCGGCCCCGGCCGCGGCAGGACCATCCCGAACAGCCCGACTCGGCTCCCCCGCGCCAGGTCAGCCGGATGGCCGCCGCGGCCGGTTCTCATCGTGTGCGCAGGGTAGGAAATCGCACCCCGCGCGACCCGGCAGTTCATGGACGCGTAACACGTACGACCTCTTCGTCACTGCGGCGAAACACCGAGGGGCACGCGCCGAAACCGCGCTGCGCCAATCTCTGGCGCACAACCGGCCCACCGCCCCGCGCTCCCCGAGCAGGGGCCCCTCGGCACCGCACAGGCTTCGCCCGCACGGGCCGCATACGACGACGAGGAGACGCCGATGCCCCCAGGCATCACGATCGCCGCAGACGCCCCCGAGCTGTCTGCCGCCAATACCGGGTTCATGCTCATCTGTTCCGCCCTGGTGATGCTCATGACGCCGGGTCTCGCCTTCTTCTACGGAGGCATGGTCCGCGTCAAGAGCACCCTGAACATGCTGATGATGAGCTTCATCAGCCTGGGGATCGTCACCATCCTGTGGGTGCTGTACGGCTTCTCCGTCGCGTTCGGCACCGACCACGGCAGCCTCCTCGGCTGGGAGGGCGACTACGTCGGGCTCAGCGGCCTCGGCATCAACCAACTCTGGGACGGCTACACCATCCCGGTCTACGTCTTCGCCGTCTTCCAGCTGATGTTCGCGATCATCACCCCCGCGCTGATCAGCGGCGCCCTCGCGGACCGCGTGAAGTTCACGGCCTGGGCGCTGTTCATCGCCCTGTGGGCCACCGTCGTGTACTTCCCCGTCGCCCACTGGGTCTGGGGCACCGGCGGCTGGGCCTTCGAGCTCGGCGTCATCGACTTCGCGGGCGGCACGGCCGTGCACATCAACGCCGGTGCCGCGGCGCTCGGCGTGATCCTCGTCATCGGCAAGCGCGTCGGCTTCAAGAAGGACCCGATGCGGCCGCACTCGCTGCCGCTCGTGATGCTCGGCGCGGCCCTGCTCTGGTTCGGCTGGTTCGGCTTCAACGCCGGCTCGTGGCTGGGCAACGACGACGGCGTCGGCGCGCTCATGTTCGTCAACACACAGGTCGCCACCGCCGCCGCCATGCTCGCCTGGCTCCTCTACGAGAAGCTCCGGCACGGCGCCTTCACCACGCTGGGCGCGGCCTCCGGCGCCGTCGCCGGGCTCGTCGCCATCACCCCGTCCGGCGGCTCCTGCTCACCGCTCGGCGCCATCGCCATCGGTGCCATCGCCGGTCTGCTCTGCGCCATGGCCGTCGGACTCAAGTTCAAGTTCGGCTACGACGACTCCCTCGACGTCGTCGGCGTCCACCTGGTCGGCGGCATCGTGGGCTCGGTCCTCGTCGGCTTCTTCGCCACCGGCGGCGGCCAGTCCGACGCCGAGGGCCTCTTCTACGGCGGCGGCCTGACCCAGCTGTGGAAGCAGCTCGCCGGGGTCGGCGCGGTCCTCGCGTACTCCCTGATCGCCTCCGCGATCCTCGCCCTCCTCATCGACAAGACGATCGGGATGCGGGTCGAGGAGGACGACGAGGTCGCGGGCATCGACCAGGTCGAACACGCCGAGACGGCCTACGACTTCAGCGGCGCGGGCGGCGGCACCGCCCCGCGCACGGCGGCGGTGCCCGCCCCCGACGGCGCTCAGGACCGTGCCCAGGCCCAGCGGAACAAGAAGGTGGACGCATGAAGCTCATCACCGCGGTCGTCAAGCCGCACCGGCTCGACGAGATCAAGGAAGCCCTGCAGGCCTTCGGCGTCCAGGGCCTGACCGTCACCGAGGCCAGCGGCTACGGGCGCCAGCGCGGCCACACCGAGGTCTACCGGGGCGCCGAATACACCGTCGACCTCGTGCCGAAGATCCGCATCGAGGTGCTCGTCGAGGACGACGACGCCGAACAGCTCCTCGAAGTCGTGGTGAAGGCCGCCCGAACCGGCAAGATCGGGGACGGCAAGGTCTGGAGCGTCCCGGTCGACACGGCCGTCCGGGTGCGAACCGGGGAGCGCGGGCCCGACGCGTTGTGAACCCCGCCCGCGCGGGCAGGGCTGAACGGAACCGAGCGTGACGGCACAAGGCTGAGCGGGACCGAGCACGACAGAGCAGTACAGAACAGGAGCTGCCGGGTGACGAGTGTGGACGTATCTACCGAATCGGAATCGGAAGACTCCGGACCCAGCGGCTACGCGGCGGCCCGGCTGCGACTCCTCCAGGAGGAGTCGCGGTCCGGGCCGCCGCGCCGTTCCTCCCTCGCCGAACTGACGGACGCGTGGCTGGCCGGGCTCTTCCGGTCCGGCGGCGAGGCCGCGGGCGTGCCCCGGGGCGCCGCACTCGTCGCCGTCGGCGGCTACGGCCGCGGCGAGCTGTCGCCCCGCAGCGACCTGGACCTCCTCCTCCTGCACGACGGGAACGCGGACGTCGCCGAGGTGGCCGCCCTCGCCGACCGCCTCTGGTACCCCGTCTGGGACCTCGGGCTCGACCTCGACCACTCCGTGCGCACGCCCGCCGAGGCCAGGAAGACCGCGGGCGACGACCTCAAGGTGCACCTCGGGCTCCTCGACGCACGCCACCTCGCGGGCGACCTCGGACTGACGGCCTCGCTGCGCACCACCGTGCTCGCCGACTGGCGCAACCAGGCGCCGAAACGACTGCCCGAACTGCGCGAGCTGTGCGAGGAACGTGCCGAGCGCCAGGGCGAGTTGAGCTACCTCCTCGAACCCGACCTGAAGGAGGCGCGGGGCGGCCTGCGGGACGCCACCGCGCTGCGGGCCGTCGCCGCGTCCTGGCTCGCGGACGCCCCGCGCGAAGGGCTCGCCGACGCCCGGCGACGCCTCCTCGACGTGCGTGACGCCCTGCACCTCGCGACGGGCCGGGCCACCGACCGGCTCGCCCTCCAGGAACAGGACCAGGTCGCCGCCGAGCTGGGCCTGCTGGATGCCGACACCCTGCTGCGACAGGTGTACGAGGCCGCCCGCGTCGTCTCGTACGCGGGCGACGTCACCTGGCGCGAGGTCGGGCGCGTGCTGCGGGCGCGGTCCGTACGGCCGAGGCTGCGGGCCATGCTGGGCGGTGGCCGGGGAGCCACTGCCGAGCGCTCGCCGCTCGCCGAGGGGGTCGTCGAACAGGACGGCGAGGCCGTGCTCGCCCGCGCCGCCCGCCCCGAACGGGACCCCGTCCTGCCGCTGCGCGCCGCCGCGGCCGCCGCACAGGCCGGCCTCCCGCTGTCGCTGCACGCCGTACGCCGCCTCGCCGCGGCGGCGCGGCCCCTGCCCACGCCGTGGCCCGCCGAGGCGCGCGAGCAGCTCGTGACGCTGCTCGGCGCGGGGCGGCCGACCGTCGCGGTGTGGGAGGCACTGGAGGCCGAGGGCCTCGTCACGCGGCTGCTGCCCGACTGGGAGCGGGTGCGGTGCAGGCCCCAGCGGAACGCCGTCCACACGTGGACGGTCGACCGCCATCTCGTGGAGACGGCGGTCCGCGCATCCGAACTCACCCGGCGGGTGGGCCGTCCCGACCTGCTGCTCGTCGCCGCGCTGCTGCACGACATCGGCAAGGGCTGGCCCGGGGACCACTCCGCCGCCGGGGAGATCATCGCGCGCGACGTCGCGACGCGGATCGGCTTCGACCGGTCCGACGTGGCGGTTCTCGCCTGCCTCGTCCGCCACCACCTGCTCCTCGTGGAGACCGCCACCCGGCGTGACCTCGACGACCCGGCGACGGTGCGGGGCGTGGCCGAGGCGGTGGGTTCCGTGGGGACACTGGAGCTGCTGCACGCGCTGACCGAGGCGGACGCGCTGGCCACGGGGCCGGCGGCGTGGTCGGCGTGGCGGGGGGCGCTGGTCGCCGACCTGGTGAAGCGGGTCGCCGCGGTGCTGTCCGGGTCCGCGCCGGAGGAGGCCGAGGACGCGGCGCCCACGGCCGAGCAGGAGCGGCTCGCGGTGGAGGCGTTCCGCACGGGGGGCCCGGTGCTGGCGCTGCGCGCGCGGGTAGAGGCAGAGGGCGAGGTCGGCGACCGGTCGGTCGCGTCGGGTGCCTCAGGTTCGGACGGGGTTTCCGAGCCGGTCGGGGTGGAGTTGCTGGTCGCGGTGCCGGATCAGCCGGGGGTGCTGTCGGCGGTGGCGGGGGTGCTGGCGATGCATCGGCTCACCGTGCGGGCCGCGGAGCTGCGGGGGGTGACGTTGCCTTCCGGCGTCGGGTCCCGTGTGGCGGTGGGCGTGCCCCGTGACACCTCGGTGCTCCTGCTGAGCTGGCGGGTGGCCGCGGAGTTCGGTTCGCTGCCGCAGGCCGCGCGGTTGCGGGCGGATCTGGCGCGGGCGCTCGACGGCTCCCTGGACATCGAGGCGAGGCTGGCGGAGCGGGAGGCGGCGTACCCCCGTCGCCGGGGCACGCTCGCTCCACCGGCACGGGTGACGGTGGCACCGGCGGCCTCGCGCCACGCGACGGTGATCGAGGTACGGGCCCAGGACGCGCCGGGACTGCTGCATCGGATCGGGCGGGCGTTGGAGGCGGCGGGGGTGGTGGTGCGGAGCGCGCACGTGTCGACGCTGGGGGCGAACGCGGTGGACGCGTTCTATGTGACGGGGGTGGATGGGGTGCCGTTGGCGGGGGAGCGGGCCGTGGGGGTGGCTCGGGGGGTGGAAGGGGTGCTGCGGGGGTAGGCCTGGGGCCCGGCGGTGTCGCCTGGGGTTCGTCTGTGGGGCGGGGTCGCGGGGGTATGTACGTACTCGCTATCCCTGCGCCACGCTGCACGAACAAAGACGCCATTGTTTCCTCGGTGCTCCGTGCGCACATACCCCCGCGCCCCCTCGGGCGCGTGTGCGGCTGCGGCCCGGCGGGGGCTTTTCGGGCAAGCCCCGCAGGGCCGGTGCCTCCTGGGGGTCTCGGGTGTGGCCTCGGGTGGGGCGGTGCCTCAGGGGGGCTTTGGGCGGGTCGGCGCCTCGAGGGTGCGGCGGGCCGTTGCCTCCTGGGGCGTGGAGGCGGCGGGCCGTTGCTTTTAGGGGTACGGGGGCGGCGAGCTGTTGCTTTCAGGGGCGCGGGGAACTGCGCGACAAGCCACAGCGGACCCGCAGTCGCCCACGCAGCGCGGCCCGCAACGGCGAGTGGGTCTTTAGGGGCGCGGGGAACTGCGCAAAAGGCCACGACGAACCCGCACCCGCCCAGGCAGGGCAACCCCCACCCACCCCGCACTGCCCAACGCCCCCCGGCGAGAACAATCTCGACCACCGCTCCAGGCACCCGCGGTCGGCAGATACTCTGGAAGGCGACCTGTCCCCCTTCCCCCGACCCGAGGATTCGCGACCGCCGTGTTCGATACTCTCTCCGACCGCCTCGCAGCGACATTCAAGAACCTCCGGGGCAAGGGCCGCCTGTCCGAGGCGGACATCGACGCCACGGCCCGCGAGATCCGCATCGCCCTGCTCGAGGCGGACGTCGCCCTGCCCGTCGTCCGCGCCTTCATCAAGCAGGTCAAGGAGCGCGCGGCCGGCGCCGAGGTTTCCCAGGCCCTCAACCCCGCCCAGCAGGTCATCAAGATCGTCAATGAGGAGCTCATTGGCATTCTGGGTGGCGAGACGCGCCGCCTGCGGTTCGCCAAGACCGGGCCGACCGTGATCATGCTCGCGGGTCTGCAGGGTGCCGGTAAGACGACCCTCGCGGGAAAGCTCGGTCTCTGGCTGAAGGGGCAGGGCCACTCGCCGCTGCTCGTCGCCTGTGACCTGCAGCGCCCCAACGCCGTCAACCAGCTGAGCGTCGTCGCGGAGCGCGCGGGCGTCGGCGTCTACGCCCCCCAGCCGGGCAACGGCGTCGGTGACCCCGTCCAGGTCGCCAAGGACTCCATCGAGTTCGCGAAGACCAAGCAGTACGACGTCGTCATCGTCGACACCGCCGGCCGCCTCGGCATCGACCAGGAGCTGATGCAGCAGGCCGCGGACATCCGCGACGCCGTCAGCCCCGACGAGGTGCTCTTCGTCGTCGACGCCATGATCGGCCAGGACGCCGTCAACACCGCGGAGGCCTTCCGCGACGGCGTCGGCTTCGACGGTGTCGTGCTCTCCAAGCTCGACGGTGACGCCCGCGGTGGTGCCGCGCTCTCGATCGCGCAGGTCACCGGGCGCCAGATCATGTTCGCCTCGAACGGCGAGAAGCTGGACGACTTCGACGCGTTCCACCCGGACCGCATGGCGTCGCGCATCCTCGGCATGGGCGACATGCTCACGCTGATCGAGAAGGCCGAGCAGACCTTCTCGCAGCAAGAGGCCGAGAAGATGGCCGAGAAGCTGGCCTCCAAGAAGGGCCAGGACTTCACGCTCGACGACTTCCTGGCCCAGATGGAGCAGGTCAGGAAGATGGGCAGCATCAGCAAGCTGCTCGGGATGATGCCCGGCATGGGGCAGATCAAGGACCAGATCAACAACCTCGACGAGCGGGACGTGGACCGCACGGCCGCGATCATCAAGTCGATGACGCCCGCCGAGCGCCAGGAGCCGACGCTCATCAACGGCTCGCGCCGTGCCCGTATCGCCAAGGGTTCCGGTGTCGACGTCAGTGCCGTGAAGAACCTGGTCGAGCGGTTCTTCGAGGCGCGGAAGATGATGTCCCGCATGGCCCAGGGCGGTGGAATGCCGGGTATGCCCGGGATGCCGGGCATGGGTGGTGGCCCCGGCAAGCAGAAGAAGAAGCAGAAGCAGGCCAAGGGCAAGCGCAAGTCGGGCAACCCGATGAAGCGCAAGCAGGAGGAGCAGGAGGCGGCCGCGCGCCGCGAGGCGGCCGGTCAGGCCGGCGGTGCCCTCGGCCTTCCGGGCGGCCAGCAGGCCAAGGACTTCGAGCTGCCCGACGAGTTCAAGAAGTTCATGGGCTGAGGCCGGTGTGGGGGCGGGCGTCGGCTCGTCTCCTCGAGGCCTGGGGGCCTGTACGTCGTGTGGGCGTCCCTCTGCGGAGGGGCGCCTCCGGCGTTTTCCGGGGCGGCTCGGAGCGGGTGCCCGGGTTCGATTTCTGACGTAACGTCCGAATATGAGCAACCCTGTGCCACCGCGCCAGGCGCCCGATCAGCCGTGGCGCTCCGAGGGCGCGCCGCCGCCCGCCCCCACACCGCCGCCGAAGAAGAAGATGCCGGGCGGCTGGGGAAGTCTGATCCTGACGGCTCTGATCGTGTACCTGATCGCCAACCTCGTCCTGTCCTTCTTCAACGACGGCGACGAGCCGACGATCTCGTACACGGAGTTCAGCAAGCAGGTCGACGCCGGCAACGTCACCAAGATCTACTCCAAGGGTGACGCGATCCAGGGCCAGCTCAAGAAGGAGCAGCCCAAGCCGGGCGACGACAAGGGGAACTACACCAAGTTCACGACCCAGCGGCCCGCCTTCGCCGACGACAAGCTCTGGGGCGACCTGACCAAGCACGACGTCACCGTCACCGCCGAGCCCGTGGTGCAGGAGCGCAGCTTCCTCTCCAACCTCCTCATCTCGCTCGCGCCGATGCTGCTGCTCGTCGTGCTGTGGATCTTCATCGCCCGCCGCATGAGCGCCGGGATGGGCGGCGGGGGAGGCATGCTCGGGCGCAAGACGCCCCCCAAGCCGGTCGAGCTTGAGCCCGGGGCGAAGCGGACCACGTTCGAGGACGTGGCGGGCATCGACGAGGTCGAGGGCGAGCTCAACGACGTCGTCGACTTCCTGAAGAACCCCGACGCCTACCGCGAGATGGGCGCCAAGATGCCGCGCGGCGTACTGCTCGCGGGACCGCCCGGCACCGGCAAGACGCTGCTCGCGCGTGCGGTCGCCGGCGAGGCGGGCGTGCCCTTCTTCTCGGCGTCCGCGTCGGAGTTCATCGAGATGATCGTGGGCGTGGGCGCCTCGCGCGTACGGGAACTCTTCGCCGAGGCCCGCAAGGTCGCGCCGTCGATCATCTTCATCGACGAGATCGACACCATCGGACGCGCGCGGGGCGGCGGCAGCGGGATGGGCGGGCACGACGAGCGCGAGCAGACGCTCAACCAGATCCTCACCGAGATGGACGGTTTCTCGGGGGCGGAGGGCGTCATCGTGCTCGCCGCCACCAACCGCGCCGACATCCTCGACCCCGCGCTCACCCGGCCGGGCCGGTTCGACCGGGTCGTCAACGTCTCGCCCCCCGACCGGGGCGGACGCGAGGCGATCCTCAAGATCCACACCAGGCCCATCCCGCTGGCCGACGACGTAGACCTCGCCCAGGTCGCCCGGACGACCCCGGGCATGACCGGTGCCGAGCTCGCCAACCTCGCCAACGAAGCCGCCCTCATCGCCGTCAAGCGCAAGCAGAAGACGGTCACGCAGTCCGACCTCTCCGAAGCCATGGAGAAGGTGCAGCTCGGCGCCGAGCGGCCGCTCGTGATGCCCGAGGAGGAGCGCAGGCGAACGGCCTACCACGAGAGCGGGCACGCCCTGCTCGGCATGCTGCAGCCCGGCGCCGACCCGGTCCGCAAGATCACCATCGTGCCGCGCGGGCGGGCGCTGGGCGTGACGCTCTCGACCCCGGACTCAGACAAGTACGCCTACACCGAGGAGTACCTCCGAGGTCGCATCATCGGCGCCCTAGGAGGCATGGCCGCCGAACACGTCGTCTACGGAGTCATCACCACGGGCGCCGAGAACGACTTGGAACAGGTCACCAACATCGCCCGAGGCATGGTCGGCCGCTGGGGCATGAGCGAGCGCGTGGGCCGTCTCTCCGCGCTGCCGAACGACGCCCAGCAGGCGTACGGGCTCGCCGCCGCACCCGGGACCCTCGACGCCATCGACGTCGAGATGCGAAGGATCGTCGACGAGTGCTACGAGAGCGCCTGCCGCCAGCTGCGCGACCACCGGGACCAGCTGGACGCGCTGGCCGCGGCCCTTCTTGAGAACGAGACGCTGGAGGAGGCGGCGGCCTACCGGGTCGCCGGCATCACGCGGATGACCAAGGACGGTTAGCGCTTCGCACCGCTACGGAGTGAGGGCGATCAGATAGCGGAAGACGTTCGACATCCACACCGTCCCGTCCTCGCGCCGGTGCGGATGCAGCGCTTCCATCAGCTCCTTGTCGACCTGCTCCTGGTCGGTCGCCCGCACCGCGGCGTCGAACAACCCTGTCGAGAGCAGCCCCCGGGCCGCGCTCTCCACGTCCGCGTACCCGAAGGGACAGGCGACGCGGCCCGAGCCGTCCGGTTTGAGTCCCGCCCGGTGCGCGACCTCCTCCAGGTCGTCCCGCAGCGCAGGACGCCAGATGCCCGTGCTCCGCATGGGGTCGGCGAGCTTCTTCGCCACCCTCAGCACGGAAGCGGTGGCGCAGCGCTCCGGGGGACCCCAGCCGGCCAGCACCATCGGGGCGCCGCGCCCGGCCAGCGGGGCCGCCGCCTCCAAGAGGCCGGACAACCCTTCGGAGTCGCCCGCCGTGCAGCCGATCGGCTGCAACGCGGTGACGAGGTTGTACGCGGGGCCGTCCGTGTCTGTGGCGGACGAGGTCGCGGCCGTGTCCGTCGCGGCTGCCACGTCCGCGAGATCGCCGTCGACGAGACGGGCGTCGCCACGCGTGCGTGCGCCTCCCGTGGCATCGGACAGCAGGCGTTCTCGCGCGAGGGCGAGACGCTCGGGATGCGCCGGGTCGACGCCGGTGACCGCGGCGCCCCGCGAGGCCGCCATCAGCAGAGCGAGCCCGGAGCCGCAGCCGAGGCCGAGGAGCCGGGTGTGGTGTCCCACTTCGAGTCGTTCGTACACCGCTTCATAGAGCGGGACCAGCATCCGTTCCTGGATCTCCGCCCAGTCACGCGCGCGTGCACCCGGTTCCACGCGGGGCGACGTGCCCGCGTGGGGGTGGTGCGACTGCACGAGTGTTGGTGTCATCGAAAGCGCCCCAATCCAACGAGAGTTAGTGCCGTGCCGGAAATCAACGGTTCGTCCGCCCCCGTGCAGTGCGCTCGCACTCCCCCCGTATGCCAGAGAACTCCGCATCCGTCGTGGCGTCCAGGGGTTGTGTGCCAATCCTTGCGTACCACCCTCGTGCGCCCCTCCGGGAAAAGAATTCACCTTCCCCGAAGGCTCGCCCCTACCATGCGCGCCATGGCCAAGACACCTGTGCTCACGCCCCGGGCGGACGACTTTCCGCGCTGGTACCAGGACCTGATCAACAAGGCCGAGCTGGCCGATAACGGCCCGGTGCGCGGCACCATGGTGATCCGACCGTACGGCTACGGGCTGTGGGAGCGGATGCAGCAGGACATGGACGCCCGCATCAAGGCGACGGGTACCCAGAACGCGTACTTTCCTCTCCTCATCCCGCAGTCGTATCTGACCCGCGAGGCGGAACACGTCGAGGGCTTCGCCCCGGAGCTCGCCGTCGTCACCCACGGGGGCGGCAAGGAACTCGAGGAGCCGGTCGTCGTCCGGCCCACCTCGGAGACGATCGTCAACGAGTACTTCTCCAAGTGGGTGCAGAGCTACCGCGACCTGCCGCTGCTCATCAACCAGTGGGCGAACGTCGTCCGCTGGGAGATGCGCCCGCGCCTGTTCCTGCGCACGTCGGAGTTCCTCTGGCAGGAGGGCCACACCGCCCACGCCACGTACGAAGAGGCGCGTGACTTCGCGGCCCGTATCCACCGGCACGTCTACGGAGACTTCATGCGCGACGTCCTCGCGATGGACTTCGTGCTCGGCCGCAAGACCGCCAAGGAGCGCTTCGCCGGCGCCATCAACACCCTCACCCTCGAAGGGATGATGGGCGACGGAAAGGCCCTCCAGCTCGGCACCAGCCACGAGCTCGGCCAGAACTTCGCCAGGGCCTTCCACACCCAGTACCTGTCCAAGGAGGGCAAGCAGGAGCTGGTCTGGCAGACCTCCTGGGGCAGTACGACACGGATGATCGGCGCTCTGGTGATGATGCACGGCGACGACGACGGACTGCGCGTGCCGCCCCGGCTCGCCCCCGTCCAGGCCGTCGTCCTCGCCGTCAAGGGCGACGACGCCGTGCTCGCCAGGGTCCGCGAGATCGGCGAGACCCTGAAGGCCGCGGGCATCCGCGTCCAGGTCGACGACCGCACGGACACGCCCTTCGGGAGGCGCGCGGTGGACTGGGAGCTCAAGGGTGTGCCGGTACGCGTCGAGGTCGGGCCGCGCGACCTGGAGAACGGCACCGCGATGGTGACCCGCCGCATTCCCGGGGGCGGCAAGGAGCCGGTCGCGATCGACGCCCTCGCCACCCTGCTGCCCACCGTCCTCGAGGAGGACCAGGCGCTCCTCCTGACCCAGGCCCGGCACCGCCGCGAGTCCCGGACCTCGGACGTCACCACGGTCGACGAGGCCGTGGAGGCCACCGCCGCCGGGGGCTGGGCGCGCATCCCGTGGGCCGTGCTCGGCGAGGAGGGCGAGGCCCGGCTGGCCGAGCACTCCGTGACCGTACGGTGTCTGGTCGCCGAGGACGGGGCGGTGCCGGACGCCGAGGAGACCCCGGGTAACGTCGCTCTCGTGGCCCGCGCCTACTGAGGCGCGCGGTTCCGGTGCCGGCGCACCCCGCTCTCGGCTCGTGCGCCCGCCGTGGCAACACAAGCCCCGGCGCGAGGACTTGCTCTACGCGCTGGGGCGTACGCGCCACTACGTACCGGCTTGGTGCGAGCTGTGAGGCTTCTCCGCAGATCAGCGCACCCGCCCTCGTCCGGACGCATCAACGGCAACTGACGGGTACGTGCAAATTATTTGAGATGCCCCGGAATGGAACCCCCAGGGCATCCGGCTCGTTGTCACGACGTGAGCACGACACCACCTGTTCTCGCCGCAGAGCTGGCACAGGCGTGGGCCGACATTCAGCGGCACCACCCCGAGCTGCCCGACCTTGCCGCGCCCGAATCCCTGATCGGAGAGTCGTCGTCCGCCTGCGGCGCCGAGCTCTCCTTCGAGCGACTGCTTCACGAGGCAGTCCATGGCATCGCCGCCTCGCGCGGCGTACGCGACACCTCACGCGCCGGCCGCTATCACAACCGCAGATTCCTCTCGATCGCCGAGGAGCTGGGCCTGGACCACCCCGAGGAGCCACACCCCAGCAGTGGCTTCTCACTGGTCACACTCAACCCCGAGGCGAAGAAGCGCTACCGCCCGACCATCGAGCGTCTGCAGCGCGCCCTCAAGGCGCACACCGCTGCGACGACGGCGGACACCGCCCGCAGTTTCCGGGGCCCCGCCGCCCGGCACGGCTCCTCCGGGGGCGGCGTCCGCGTCAAGGCGGTCTGCGACTGCGGACGGAACGTCCGCGTCGTCCCCTCCGTGCTGGCCCAGGCGCCGATCATGTGCGGTGGCTGCGGAAAGCCCTTCCGCATCCCGGACGTGGTGGGCGTGGGCGTGGGCTGAGCTGGACCGGGGCGCCCGGACCGGGTGCGGGCGCCCCGGCGACGTATGGCACAATGGCTAGCTGTACTCGACAGTCGCACAGGACCCCTCTCTCCTCCGGCTGACGCGTCCATCGGGCACTCGAGTACCGCAACCCCACGCGGCATCACTGTTGTGCCCACCCACGTCAAGACCAGGAGACACCACTCCCGTGGCAGTCAAGATCAAGCTGAAGCGTCTGGGCAAGATCCGTTCGCCTCACTACCGCATCGTCGTCGCCGACTCCCGTACCCGCCGTGACGGCCGGGCCATCGAGGAGATCGGTCTGTACCACCCGGTGCAGAACCCGTCGCGCATCGAGGTCAACTCGGAGCGTGCCCAGTACTGGCTGTCCGTCGGCGCCCAGCCGACCGAGCCGGTCATGGCCATCCTGAAGCTCACCGGTGACTGGCAGAAGCACAAGGGCCTGCCGGCCCCGGCGCCGCTGCTCGTCGCGGAGCCCAAGGACAAGCGCGCCGCGTTCGAGGCCTTCACCAAGGGCCTCGAGGGCGACGACACCAAGGGCGAAGCCATCACCCAGAAGGCCAAGAAGGCTGACAAGAAGGCGGACGAGGCCGAGGCCGCGTCCACCGAGTCGACCGAGGCCTGAGCATGCTCGAGGAGGCTCTCGAGCACCTCGTGAAGGGCATCGTGGACAACCCCGACGACGTGCAGGTCGCCTCGCGCAACCTGCGCCGCGGGCGCGTTCTCGAGGTCAGGGTTCACCCCGACGACCTCGGCAAGGTGATCGGCCGCAACGGCCGCACCGCACGCGCTCTGCGCACCGTCGTGGGAGCCATCGGTGGCCGCGGTGTCCGCGTCGACCTCGTCGACGTGGACCAGGTTCGCTGAACCGGGTTCGCAGAACCACAGCAGCACCGGCTCGGGCCGGGGAGGGCTTCAGGGCCTTCCCCGGCCCGTAGTCGTTGGATGAGGAGAAACGCAGTGCAGTTGGTAGTCGCCCGCATCGGCCGTGCGCACGGCATCAAGGGTGAGGTCACCGTCGAGGTCCGCACCGACGAGCCGGAGCTGCGGCTCGGTCCCGGCGCCGTCCTCGCCACGGATCCCGCCTCTGCGGGCCCGCTGACGATCGAGACCGGCCGGGTGCACAGCGGCCGCCTCCTGCTGCGCTTCGAGGGCGTGCGGGACCGCACGGGCGCCGAGGCGCTGCGCAACACGATCCTGATCGCCGAGGTGGACCCGGAGGAACTCCCCGAGGACGAGGACGAGTTCTACGACCACCAGCTCATGGACCTCGACGTCGTCCTGAAGGACGGCACCGAGATCGGCCGGATCACCGAGATCTCCCACCTGCCCTCGCAGGACCTCTTCATCGTGGAGCGGCCCGACGGCAGCGAGGTGATGATCCCCTTCGTCGAGGAGATCGTCGTCGAGATCGACCTGGAGGAGCAGAAGGCCGTCATCGACCCGCCGCCCGGGCTGATCGACGACCGCGCCGAGGTCGCCTCCGCGCGGGACGAGTCCTCCACCGGGGACGAGGCGTAATGCGGCTCGACGTCGTCACGATCTTCCCGGAGTACCTGGAACCCCTGAACGTCTCCCTCGTGGGCAAGGCACGCGCGCGTGGGCAGCTCGACGTCCAGGTGCACGACCTCAGGGAGTGGACGTACGACCGGCACAACACGGTCGACGACACCCCCTACGGCGGCGGCCCCGGCATGGTCATGAAGACCGAGCCCTGGGGCGCGGCCCTCGACGACGTGCTCGCCGAGGGGTATGAGTCCGGGGCCCACGGTCCCGTCCTGGTCGTCCCCACGCCCAGCGGCCGCCCCTTCACCCAGGAACTGGCCGTGGAGCTCTCCGAACGCCCCTGGCTGGTCTTCACGCCCGCGCGCTACGAAGGCATCGACCGCCGCGTCACGGACGAGTACGCGACCCGCATGCCCGTCTACGAGGTCTCCATCGGCGACTACGTCCTCGCGGGCGGGGAAGCCGCCGTCCTGGTCGTCACGGAGGCCGTGGCCCGGCTCCTGCCCGGCGTCCTCGGCAATGCCGAGTCCCACCAGGACGACTCCTTCGCCCCGGGAGCCATGGCCAACCTCCTGGAGGGCCCGGTGTACACCAAGCCCCCCCAGTGGCGCGGACACGGCATCCCCGACGTCCTGCTCAGCGGCCACCACGGCAAGATCGCGCGCTGGCGCCGGGACGAGGCGCTGCGGCGCACCACGCGCAACAGGCCCGATCTCATTGAGCGGTGCGATCCCGGAGTCTTCGACAAGAAGGACCGCGAGATGCTCTCGATCCTGGGGTGGCGCCCGGGGCCCGACGGCCGATTTGGGCCAGACCCCGAGGCCGTGGAAGAATAGGCCGCTGCTGTACGTCCAGCGTGCGCCCCTGCCACAGGGGGAGCGGCCGAAGCTTTCTCTCCGCGGCTGCGGAGAGGGCCAAGACGCCCGCCCGACGCGATCAGCTACCGAATCCTCATCACCACGTTCCGCTGATGACCTGTGGCATCAGTGAAGAAAGCAGACGATCATGGCTAACCTGCTCGACTCCGTCGACAGCGCGTCGCTGCGCAGCGACATCCCGGCCTTCCGCCCGGGTGACACCGTCAACGTCCACGTCCGCGTCATCGAGGGCAACCGCTCCCGTGTGCAGCAGTTCAAGGGCGTAGTCATCCGTCGCCAGGGTGCCGGCGTGCGCGAGACCTTCACGGTCCGCAAGGTCTCCTTCTCCGTCGGCGTCGAGCGCACCTTCCCGGTGCACACCCCGATCGTCGAGAAGATCGAGCTCGTCACCCGCGGTGACGTGCGTCGCGCGAAGCTGTACTACCTCCGTGACCTGCGCGGCAAGGCCGCGAAGATCAAGGAGAAGCGCGACAACTGAGCTCGCGCGCGGGTCCACAGCGGGGCCGGATAGCATCTGGCCCCGATGGACACCGAAGCACAGCACACGGAGCGCGACCGCTCCTCCCCACCCTCCGGATCCGGAGACGTCCCGCACGTCGCCGAAGCGTCCGAGGAGACGGAGGAACGGTCGCGCTCCGTCGTCATGTGGCTGACCGACTGGCTGCCGGGCGGCAGGCTCACCCTGACGCTCCTGCTGTGCCTGGCGTTCCTGCTGGTCGTCAGCACCTTCGTGCTGCAGCCCTTCCAGATCCCGAGCGGCTCCATGCAGCCCGCGTTCCGGTCCGGGGACCGGGTACTCGTCAACAAGTTGGCGTACCGTTTCGGGTCCGAGCCGCAGCGGGGTGACGCGGTCGTCTTTGACGGCAGCGGGTACTTCGGGGACGCCGACTACATCAAGCGGGTCGTGGGCACAGGGGGAGACCGGGTGGTCTGCTGTGACAAGCGGGGGAGGATCAAGGTGAACGGCGAGCCCGTCGACGAGCCCTATCTGTACCCCGGGGACGCCCCTTCCCAGGTCCCCTTCGACGTCGTCGTCCCCGAGGACAGCCTCTTCCTGCTCGGAGACCACCGCAGCGACTCCCGGGACTCCCGCGACCACCTGGGGGAGCCCGGCGGCGGCATGATCCCCGTGGACGAGGTCATCGGCAGGGCCGACTGGATCGGCTGGCCGATCGGCCGGTGGACCTCCCTGGAGCGCCCCGACAGCTACGCGCGCGTGCCGGCACCGGGCGGCCCCCATGGGTAACCGAGGGCGGACACGAGCCGCCGGCCACCGCGGCGACACCCCGCTGCCCACCGGATCCCGGCCGACCGACGGTCCCGTACTGCCGGGCCGGGCCGACCGCCGCAAGCTGGCGAAGAAGGTCAAGCGGCGCCGACGACGCTCGGCGATCAAGGAGATACCGCTGCTCATAGGCGTGGCGCTGCTGATAGCCCTCGTCCTGAAGACCTTCCTGGTGCAGGCCTTCGTCATCCCGTCGGGCTCCATGGAACAGACGATCCGGGTCGGTGACCGTGTCCTTGTCGACAAGCTCACCCCTTGGTTCGGGTCGAAGCCGTCGCGCGGCGACGTCGTCGTCTTCAAGGACCCCGGCAACTGGCTCGAAGAGGAACAGGGCAAGAAGAAGGACGACCCGGTGGTCGTCAAGCAGCTCAAGGAAGGCCTGACCCAGATCGGTCTGCTGCCCTCCGACAACGAGCGGGACCTGATCAAGCGCGTGATCGGTGCCGGCGGCGACACGGTGAAGTGCTGCGACAAGAACGGCAAGGTCACCGTCAACGGCGTGCCGCTGGACGAGCCCTACATCCACCCCGGGGACAAGCCTTCGGCCTTCGCGTTCGAAGTGAAGGTCCCCAAGGGGCGCCTGTTCATGATGGGTGACCACCGCAGCGACTCGGCCGACTCCCGGTTCCACCGCAGTGAGAAGTTCAACGGGACGGTCTCCGAGGACGAGGTGGTGGGGCGCGCGATGGTCATCGCCTGGCCCTTCGGCCACTGGCGCAAACTTGATGCTCCGGAGACGTTCGCGGCAGTAGCCGACGCGCGTGCGGGATCGGACACCGCCACACGAGCGTCGCATAGGGTGGCTGCCGACGATCGATACGGATTGATCCGGCTCCCGACCCCTGCGGAACTCCCGCTCGTTATGGGAGTGGTGGGCCTGCATCGCATCTGGGGCAGGCGGCGGCACGGACTGAGGAGTGGATGTGGGGGATTTGGCGGTCGGCGCACGATCCGGACACGAGGGGCCCGAGGAGCAGCCGGGACGATCCGACGAGCCGGGCGTCGACGCCGTCGCGGGCGGTGCGACCCCCGGGAGTGACACCGTGGACGGCGACGGCCACGGCGGCGACGGCGCCACGCGCGCGGAGGACGCCAAGCAGCCGAAGAAGCCCCGGTCCTTCTGGAAGGAGCTCCCGCTCCTCATCGGCATCGCGCTGGTCCTGGCACTGGTCATCAAGACCTTCCTGGTCCAGGCGTTCTCGATCCCGTCGGACTCGATGCAGAACACGCTGCAGCAGGGCGACCGCGTCCTCGTCGACAAGCTGACGCCGTGGTTCGGTTCCGAGCCCGAGCGCGGCGAGGTCGTCGTCTTCAAAGACCCCGGCCACTGGCTGGACGGCGAGCCCACGCCCGACCCGAACGCGATCCAGCGGGTCCTCGGCTGGGTCGGTCTGATGCCGTCCGCCGACGAGAAGGACCTCATCAAGCGCGTCATCGGCGTCGGCGGCGACACCGTGGAGTGCAAGGGCACCGGCCCGGTGAAGGTCAACGGCAAGGCGCTGAACGAGCCGTACGTCTTCGCGGGCAACACCCCCTGCAGCGTCGACGACCAGGGCGGTCAGTTCAAGGTGACCGTGCCCAAGGGCAAAATCTGGGTCATGGGTGACCACCGGCAGAACTCGCTGGACTCCCGCTACCACCAGAACCAGCCCGGCGGCGGCGCCGTCCCCGTGGACAACGTCGTGGGCCGCGCGATCGTCATCGCCTGGCCGCCCACCCGCTGGGCGACGCTGCCCAAGCCGGACACCTTCGACCAGCCGGGCCTCAACGCGCTCTCCAGCGCGGCGCCGGGCGCCATCGGACTCGCGGGTGCCGTGCCGATCGTGCTGTGGCGCCGACGCCGGCTCACGGTGGCTGCCGCGCGTGACGCGAGGGTTTCTGGCGGCAGTACCGCCGGGTAGGGTGCCGTCCCAGATCGCCGATCTTCCGCCGCCCGCGCATGCGGGCGGCCAGGTCGTCTCCGAGACGGGGGAGCACTGGGATGAGCAGGACACAACGTACGGACGAGGGCCGCGGACGGCTCGGCAGCGTGCTGTCGGGCGTCGCCGTGGCCCTCGGCTGTGTGCTCTTCCTCGGAGGGTTCGCCTGGGGCGCCGTCCAGTACCAGCCGTACACCGTGCCCACCGGATCGATGACACCGACGATCGGCTCGGGCGACCGGGTGCTGGCGCAGCGGATCGACGGCGACGACGTGCGCCGCGGTGACGTCGTCGTGTTCAAGCAGTCGACCTGGGGCGACCTGCCCATGGTCAAGCGCGTCGTCGGGATAGGCGGCGACCGCATCTCCTGCTGCAAGGACGGCAAGCTGACCGTCAACGGCAAGGAAGTCGCAGAACCGTATCTCCCCGAGGGCCAGGGCGCCGCGGCCACCGGCATCCCTGCCACGACGGTCCCCAAGGGCCGTTTGTTCCTGCTCGGCGACGAGCGCAGCGGTTCGCTGGACTCCAGCGTGCACCTCGGTGACGGGGACCACGGCTCGGTGCCGCGGAGCGCCGTGCAGGCGCGGGTCGACGCGGTGGCCTGGCCGATGGACAAGTTCGGCATGCTGGAGCGCCCCGGGGGCTTCGCGGACATGCCGGGCGGCATCTCCGAGCCCGGTCCCGTACGCCTGGTGGTGATCGCCATCGTGGCGGGCATGGTCCTCGTGCTGGGCGGCGCGGCGTACGGACCGGTGGCCAAGCGCATGGGCCGCGGACGCGGCCGGAGCCGTGCGAGGGAGGCTGCCGGTGTCGGCTGAGACCGAGGTTCCGGGGGCGCCCTCCTTGTCGGGCCGGCCGCTGCGCAAGGTGGCCCGGGTCGTCCTGCTCGACCCGGACGACCGCATCCTGCTCCTGCACGGCTACGAGCCCGGGGATCCGACGGACGACTGGTGGTTCACACCGGGCGGCGGCGTCGAGGGCGACGAGACGCGGGAGCAGACCGCCCTGCGTGAGCTGCGGGAAGAGACCGGCATCACAGAGGTCGAGCTGGGGCCTGTGCTGTGGCGCCGGGTCTGCTCCTTCCCGTTCGACGGGCGGCGCTGGGACCAGGACGAGTGGTACTTCCTGGCGCGTACCTCGCAGACCGCGACCGTCGCCGAGGGCCTGACGGAGCTGGAAAGACGCAGTGTCGCCGGAGCGCGTTGGTGGACGTGCCGAGAACTGACCGAGGCTCATGAGACGGTGTATCCGACCAGGCTCGCCGGGCTGTTTCGCAGACTGCTCGACGAGGGGCCCCCGGAGCGGCCCGAGAACCTCGACACGGAAATCGTGTAGGGGCTCGCGGGGCTGACGCACAATAGGGGGACGCACGGCTGAAGGGGAACATGCCATGAGCGCCGAGGACCTCGAGAAGTACGAGACCGAGATGGAGCTGAAGCTCTACCGGGAGTACCGCGATGTCGTCGGTCTGTTCAAATACGTGATCGAGACCGAGCGCCGCTTCTACCTCACCAATGACTACGAGATGCAGGTGCACTCGGTCCAGGGCGAGGTCTTCTTCGAGGTCACGATGGCGGACGCCTGGGTCTGGGACATGTACCGACCCGCTCGGTTCGTCAAGCAGGTACGGGTTCTCACGTTCAAGGACGTGAATATCGAGGAGCTCAACAAGAGTGACCTCGAGCTGCCGGGCAGCTGAGTGCGGGTGAGAGCGACTTTCACTCGCCGGGGTGGCGGAGTTTTCCACAACCGGCGAGTAGTGCACCAAGATCCAACGGGTTCGCGCTGATCCGTGACCGTGGGTGTCGGAGGTGGTGCCGACATGAACGCACGGGGAGCACTCGGCAGGTACGGCGAAGATCTGGCCGCGCGGCGGCTGGTCGAGTCGGGGATGACGGTTCTGGAGCGCAATTGGCGCGCGGGCAGAGCCGGTGAGATCGACATCGTGGCCATGGACGGCGACGCCCTCGTCGTCTGTGAGGTCAAGACGCGCAGGGCGGGCCGGGCCGGGGCCGCGCCCTTCGAGCACCCGATGGCGGCCGTGGGCCGGACCAAGGCGGAGCGGCTGCGCAGACTGGCCGAGCGCTGGATCGAGGAGCGCGGCGGCCCACCGCCGGGCGGCGTCCGCATCGACCTGGTCGGCGTCCTGGTCCCCCGGCGCGGTGTCGCCGTGGTCGAGCACGCGCGAGGGGTGGCCTGATGGGGTTCGCGCGTACGTGTTCGGTGGCTCTGGTCGGCGTCGAGGGCGTGGTCGTCGAGGTGCAGGCCGATCTGGAGCCAGGTGTCGCGGCGTTCACGCTGGTGGGCCTGCCCGACAAGAGCCTGACCGAGAGCCGCGACCGGGTCAGGGCCGCCGTGGTCAACTCGGGCGGTGAGTGGCCCCAGAAGAAGCTGACGGTCGGGCTGAGCCCGGCGTCGGTGCCCAAGGGCGGCAGCGGATTCGATCTGGCGGTTGCCTGTGCCGTCCTCGGAGCGGCCGAGCGCATCGACCCCAGGGTCCTGGCCGACATCGTGATGATCGGAGAGCTGGGCCTCGACGGCCGGGTGCGGCCGGTCCGCGGGGTGCTGCCCGCGGTCCTCGCGGCGGCCGACGCGGGGTACGAACAGGTGGTCGTCCCGGAGTGCACCGCCGCGGAGGCCTCACTGGTGCCCGGCGTCTCGGTCCTCGGCGTGCGGAGCCTGCGCCAGCTCATCGCCGTGCTCACCGACGAGCCGGTGCCGGAGGAGGAGCCGGACGAGGTGGGGCGGCCCGACTCGATGCTCGCGGGGCTCTGCGTGCCGGGGACCGGCGTCGGCACGGGGCTCGGTGGCGCTCTGGACGACGCCCACGCACTGGATCTGGCTGACGTGGTCGGGCAGGCGTCGGCAAGGACCGCCGTCGAGGTGGCCGCGGCGGGGGCGCACCACCTCTTCCTGCAAGGGCCGCCGGGAGCCGGCAAGACCATGCTCGCGGAGCGCCTGCCGGCCGTCCTGCCCCGGCTGACCAGGGAGGAGTCCCTGGAAGTGACGGCGGTCCACTCCGTGGCGGGCATGCTGCCCCCGGGCAAGCCGCTCGTGGACATCGCACCGTACTGCTCGCCCCACCACTCGGCGACCATGCAGTCGCTCGTGGGCGGCGGCAAGGGGATCGCGCGCCCAGGGGCGGTGTCGCTCGCCCATCGCGGGGTGCTCTTCCTGGACTTTACCGATCACAGTTTGGGTCTCCAGGTCGTTCGTTTGAGTGGTGAAGTCCCACGTCTCGTGTCTGTTTACCGAGCTGCCTTGTTGTCTTCGTGACGTATCGAATGCGAGCGAGGAGAACGGGTGCGGAGCTCGGTGGTCCTGGGGGACCTGCGGGTACAGAAGATGGCTCGGGCCGGGGGCGGTTGGTCGTACACGATCGTGTGGCCCGACGTCACGGTGGACGAGGAAGCAGACAGCTTCCTGCGTACGCACGAGGGCAGCGGCTCCCAGAAGACGTACGCCTACTACCTCGTTGATCACATGCGCTGGCGTGTTCGAGAGCGTCTGACCACCGAGACGATCACGATCCTCGACCTGTTCAGGTACCAGGGGGCGGTGGGCGCCCAAGTGAACATGCCGTACGGGCAACCGTGGCGAGTGCCGCCGAAACGCCCGTACCAGACGCCCGCCCTGCAGGTCCTCGCGGCATGCCTGAAGGGCTTCTACCTTCACCAGTGCGCCGTCCGCGGCGTGAACCCCGAGCTGAGGGACGCACTGGACACCCGGCGGCTGCCCACCCAGGCCGACCGCAACCGGGCTCTCCTGGGCCATGTGAAGACCTCGATGCCGGCCAACCCACTGGCCCCGAAACGGGGAACCCGGCGCCGCCACCCCAAGATGCTGCCGAACGGCACCCGGCCCGAGCTGATGGACGTGGTGAACACCGCCCGGGACCGGATGGTGGTGACCTGGCTGTCCGACACGAGCTTGCGTATCGGCGGCCTGACCGGTCTGCACCTGGTCGACCTGCACCTGCGCGACAACGCTCCATGCGGCGAGTGCGAGAGCCCGCACATCCACGTCTGCCACCGGTGGGGCAACGTGAACGGGGCGGCAGCGAAGATCAAGCCGGACTGGGCGATGGTCGACGGGGTGATCACCAAGGGGGAGATCTACCGGGTCAGCCCCGCCATGGTCAGCAGCTACTACGAGTACATGACGACGGAGTACGCCCAGTTCGCCGCAGGCCACGGCATGCTCCTGATCCAGTTGTCCGGTCCGCGCCGCGGCGAGCCGTGGTCGGCGGACGCGGCACGCGGGATGCTGCGGCGAGCCGGCCGCCGGGCCGACCTGCCGGGCCGGATCAAGCCACAGGCATTCCGGCACCAGTTCACGAACAACGTCATGGACGTCACGGACAACGATCCGCACGTGGCCAAGGCCGTCGGGAACTGGGCCTCGACACAGATGGTCGACGAGGTCTACGGGCACCCTGACCTGCACTCTCCGCAGTTCATCACCGCGCTCAACAAGGTCTGGAGTGAGGAAGAGTGACCTCCACGGCGAGACTGCTGCCGCTGGTCGTCCCGGCCCCTCGGACGCCGAGCTGTCCGAGCCGCACGACGCGCGACCGGCTGGAAGTACTGACCGCGCTGATCGCGGCACCGAACTTCGACCCGGTCTTCCGGCCCGACGTGATGCACATCCCGCGCGACCACCCGGTCTACGGCTGGGGCTGCGGCATCACCGACTGCGAACGCACCCGCGACGCGCACTACGACTACTGCAAGGAGCACAGCGACGACTGGAGGGCCGTCCGGGAGGCCGGCGGGAACATCACGGATTTCCTGGCCACCGCCCAGCCCAAGAAGCCCCGGGCCTGGCTGATCCCTCCGCCCTGCCTCATCTGCCCCGACGTTCCGGCCCGCAGCCAGACTCAGCTCTGCTACTTCCACGCTCAGCAGTGGAATTCCCACCGCCGTCACCTGCAGAAGAAGCACCAACAGGAGGCCGTCTTCGAGGACTGGCTGGGCAAGGCCCGGCCGTTCGTGGGGTTCGGCCCATGCCGGGTGAGGTCCTGCCCCTACGGCGCCGACCACCCTTTGCAGTTGTGTCACCGCCACCGCACCAGCTACATCCGGGATAAGCATCCCGGCGGGGCCCGGCTGCCGAGATATTGGAGCCGTGAGCTGGCGAAGACCGGCAAGCCGGTCCCGGTCAGCTACGACGACAAAACCGCGTTCCGCAGGTGGTGCGACGAGCAGGACCCTCCGCACCGCGTCAACGGCAACCTGACGCTGCTGGGCCTGCGCCCGCTGATCAAGGCCGAGATCAAGTGGTGCATCTCCCACCACACCGTGGGAGAGGAAGGCAGCATCTGGCCCATCTCCTGGATCCAGCGGCTCATCGACGAGTGCCGCCGCCAAGACGTGAACTCGATGGCCGACCTCGACCTGGACGCCTGCAAGCTCCACGTGCGTCAGCTCGCCAAGGTCACGCACCACTACCTGCGACTGATCTACTTCACCCGCGAGGACACCAAGGACGCCGGATTCATCGAGACCGAGCACTTCGGCATCCGCTTCCCCAAGGCCCGCAGCCACATCGACCTCACCCGCATCACCCAGCGCTGGCTGCGGGACATGTGCTGGGACCTGATGGCCGCCCGCCTCCTCGCCGGGCACAACCGCTCCCGAGCCGCCTTCGATTTCGACCGCCGGGGCTGCAACGAGCTCAGCGCCTACCTGGAGATCGAGGCCCCGGTCGGCGGCCACGACCCGACCCTGCTCACCGAATCCCACATGATCGACTTCGTGGCCGACCAGCGCCAGCGCGTCAGGAACAAGCTGCCCTCGCTCGGTCAGCGCGCCAGGGGCAAGGCCCTGGCGAACGGGATTGCCACCCCCGGCACGATGGCCACGATCTTCGACGGCGCCCGCCGGGTCCTGCGATCCGGCCTGAAAACCGGCGAGCTCGAACGCCTCGGTCTGGACCGCCGCTTCGTCCTCGCCCTGCCCTTCGGACCGAAGACCAAGGGACGGCGCAGGCCTTTCTCCGACGAAGTCGCCCGCGCACTTGCCCTCGAGAAGAACCTCGAAGCACTGGACGCGATGGACGTCGAGGACCGCGGGCTGCGGGACGCCTGGGAGGGCCTGATCGTCACCGGACGCCGGTGCACCGAGGTCCTCGATGTCCGCCTGGAATGCATCAGCCGTGTCGGCAAAGTCCCAATGTTCTGGCACGATCAGACCAAGGTCGGCAACATCGACGAGGGCATCCGCATCCCCGAACGCTTCCACCAGCGGATCGAGGCACGGCAGGCCAAAACCATCGCGCGCTTCGTCCAACGCAAGGGCCGCCCGCCAACACCCGAGGAACGACTGGAACTCGCTCTGTTCCCCAGGAAGCACACCAACCGCGAGCTCCTCAAGGGATGCGGCTACACCTGGTTCCACACCCTGTTCAAGAGCTGGGTCCTCACGCTCGACATCGGCAAAGCCGTCCCCCACCAGGCCCGCCACACGCTGGCCACCAACCTTCTCAAGGCCGGCGCCAACCTCTCGCAGGTCAAGCGCTACCTCGGGCAGGTCTCCGAGGCGATGGCCGAGCACTACACGCACATCGCCAACACCGACCCCAAGCTCAACGACGCCCTCTATGCGGTCTGGACCAGCGGTCCGGGAGCGCTTGAACCGGGCCTCGTGCTCTCCGGCAGCGAGCCGATGACCAGGGAAGAAGCCGAGGCGATGCTCATCGACCTCACCCGCAAGTCCACACCGGCCGAGGGCGGATTCTGCACCTACCAGCCGGTCGTCGACGGCGATGCCTGCCCCTGGAAGCTCAACTGCCACTCCTGCACCGAGTTCGTCATGTCCGGCGCCGACCTCGTCTACTGGCACCGCAAGCGCGAACAGTGGCGGATGCTCGCCGAAGGGTCCTCGCACGACGAAACCCGGGACTACATGCACAAACTCTTCGAGCCCACAGCCCGCGCGATCGACGGCCTGGAACGGGCCCTCGCCGCCGTCGGCCTGCTCGAGGAAGCCCTTCAACTCGACCTCCGCAGGCCCCAGGACTACTTCGGCCGGGTCTGGTCCTCGGCCTTCCGAGCCGAGGAACTCGCCCGCCAGGCCGAGGTTGACGACCTCGAACTCGACGACGAGTACGCCATCGAAGCACCCGAGTGAGGCGACACCGTGACCACCAACACCCAGACCGCCGCCGCCACTGCCGCACGCCGCCAGCAGACAAAGGACAAGCTCGGGCAGGTCGAGAAGGCGATCGGCCAGCTCCGCCGCGAACGCGGACGACTCACCGTCCGGGCAATCGCCGAGAGAGCGGACGTCTCCGCCACGTTCCTCTACGAGAACGCCGACGCTCGCACCCTGGTCCAGAACGCCGTCGCCGCCAGCAAGAGCCGCCACGACCACCGCACCCGGGAGGAACACGACCGAGTCGAAGCGACCTGGCGCGAACGAGCGCTCAACGCTGAGGCGGGCCTGACCCAGGCCCAGAAGGAGATCCTCACGCAGCGGCAACGGATCGGCGAGCTCATGGGACGCCTTCGCGACACCGAGCAGATGGTCCCCGGCGAGTCCGTCCAGCAACTCCTCACCGAGAACACGACGCTCAAGCGTCGGCTCAACCTGGTCACGCAGGAGCATCGATCGCTCCAGGAACGGCTCCAAGGCGCACGCTCCAACCTTCGTTTCACAGAGAAGCGCGTCGCCGACCTCGAAGTCGAACTCCTCGAACTGAAGGCACCATCCCGTGACTGATCCCAGCCAGGACCAGGTCAACCTCACCCGGCAGGATGCGGAATCCCTCGCCAAGCTCCTTCGGCAGTTCGAGAAGTTCCTCGACGACTGCGACGAGGAAGTCGGCGACGCCATGGACGACCACTTCGGATTCAGCCCGGCCGCCGAATCGCTCAGCGCGGTCCTAGCCACGCACGCAGACGCACTCGAAGCAGCCATCGGTGAAACGGCCGTCACCACGTCGCGAACACCTTCGTGACGCATCACCGCAGGTCAGATCCGATACGGACACTCTGAGGGTCGGTAAAGTCCAGGAGGCGCCGGAATTCAGCACCCAGACCCTGGACTCCCTGCGCCAGCCCCTCGAATCGGGGCACGTGGTGATCGCGCGCAGCGCGGGGGTGGTGCGGCTGCCCGCGAAATTCCTGCTGGTCCTCGCCGCCAATCCCTGTCCGTGCGGCCGGCACACGCTGCTGGGCGACGGCTGCGAGTGCCCGGCCTCCGTCATCCGCCGCTATCAGGCCCGCCTCTCCGGCCCACTGCTCGACCGGGTCGACCTGAAGGTCGAGGTGGAAGCCGTCACCCGGTCCGAACTCGCCGGGTGCGGCACCCGGGGAGAGTCCACCCGGACGGTCGCCGACCGGGTCCGCGGCGCACGGGAGAGAGCGGCCGCCCGGTTGACCGGCACCGGGTGGCGGACCAACAGCGAGGTCCCCGGGCACGCCCTGCGCACGCGCTGGCCCGCGTCCCCCGGCGCGTTGGACGCGGCCGAACTGGATCTGGAGCGGGGCTTCCTGACCGCCCGTGGCCTGGATCGCGTCCTGCGGGTGTCGTGGACCGTGGCGGATCTGGCGGGACACGACCGGCCCTCCGCCCAGGACGTGGCCCTGGCCCTGCAACTGCGCACCGGCATCTCACGCGGTGTGCCGATGGTGATCGGGGCGGGGACGTGACGGCCGACGCGACCTCGGACACGACAGGCGACCCGCCGGCGGACGAGGAGCGACTGGCCCGGGTCGCCCTGACCCGAGTGCTGGAACCGGGGGAAGCCGCAGGTGGTCGGTGGCTGCGCGAGGTCGGCCCCGGCGAAGTGCTGCGACGGCTCGGCTCGGAGGAGAAGCGGCTGCCAGGGGTGAGCGCGCGGCGGTGGGAGGGGCTGCGGGCGCGGGCCGCCGAGGCGCGGCCGGAGCGGGACCTGGAGGTGGCGCGGGGTGTCGGGGGGAGGTTCGTGTGCCCCGGGGACGCGGAGTGGCCCATGACTCTGAATGACCTGGGGGACGCGCGTCCGGTCGGGCTCTGGGTCCGGGGGAGGCCTTCCCTGCGGATGTGGGCGCTGCGGTCGGTGGCGGTCGTCGGGGCGCGGGCCTGCACACAGTACGGCGCGCACATGGCCGCCGACCTCGCGGCGGGGCTCGCGGAGCGCGGCTGGGTCGTGATCTCCGGCGGGGCGTACGGCGTCGACGGTGCTGCGCACCGCGGGGCGCTCGGGGCCGGGGGTGCCACCGTTGCCGTGCTCGCCTGCGGGGTCGACCGGCCGTATCCGCGCGGGCATGCCGGGCTGATCGGACGCATCGCGGAACAGGGCCTCGTCATCGGAGAGTTGCCGCCGGGTGATCATCCGACCCCGAGCCGCTTCATCCAGCGGAACAGGGTGATCGCCGCGTTGACCCGGGGGACGGTGGTCGTCGAGGCCGCGTACCGCAGTGGGGCGCTCGCGACGGCGCGCAGTGCGCAGGAGTTGGGACGCTTCACCATGGGAGTGCCGGGGCCCGCGACCAGCGGTCTCTCCGCCGGGGTGCACGAACTGTTGAGAGGAGACGGCGCCCTGGTGACCGATGCCGCCGAAATCGTCGAACTGGTCGGCGACATGGGAGAGCTGGCCCCGGCGAGGCGGGGCCCCGTCGTGCCGCGTGACCTGCTGGAACCGGGGGTGCGGCGCGTCCTGGCCGCGCTGCCCGCACGGGGGTGCGGCGCGGTCCGGGAGGTCGCGATCGGCGCGGGGACGACCGAGGATGACGCGGTAGGGCGACTGTACGAGCTTCAGTCGTTGGGGTTCGTCGAACGACACGGCGACGGCTGGCAGTTGACACGCCAGGCGATTCCGCCCGTGTTCACCGATGACGGCGAGTAGTGACCGAGCGTGTTCCGCCGGACGGATGACTTCCGACGGCCTTGGGAAATCGGGCAGTTGATACGCCAGCGCCGTCACGCAGAGCGACCGGTCTGACACCTTGAGGCGTCCAGCGGAACGTATCTGCGCACGCGCGACCCCATACTCTTCGCACACTGCGACACATCAGTCACGCTACGCTCACAAGGATTCCGACGCGGACAGGCAACCAAACGGACTACCTCATTCACCCCACGCACACTCTTCACCGCTCCGGCGCGAGCGACACCGGCCTCCCCACCGGCTCGCGCGATCTCCCCGACCCCCGTGAACTCCCCGGTTCACGGGACGTCCCCAACCCACGCGACCTCACCAGTTCACGGCAGAACGGCTCAAGGCGACGAATGCCCCAGCACACCTCAGGGTCCGATCGGGCAGCGGTTCCCCCCGCGGCTCGTAGCGGCGAGCGGGAGCGGCCCCCCGCGCCCTCGTCGCTGGACGAGCTGTGGCGGTCGTACAAAGAGACGAGTGACGGGCGGCTGCGAGAGCAGCTGATCCTGCACTACTCGCCGCTGGTGAAGTACGTCGCGGGCCGCGTGAGCGTGGGTCTGCCGCCCAACGTCGAGCAGGCCGACTTCGTCTCCTCCGGCGTGTTCGGGCTGATCGACGCCATCGAGAAGTTCGACATCGAGCGGTCCATCAAGTTCGAGACCTACGCGATCACCCGTATCCGCGGGGCGATGATCGACGAACTGCGGGCGCTCGACTGGATTCCCCGGTCCGTGCGGCAGAAGGCACGCAACGTCGAGCGGGCCTACGCCACGTTGGAGGCACAGTTGCGGCGGACCCCCTCGGAGAGCGAGGTCGCCGCCGAGATGGGGGTCGCGCTGGAGGAACTGCACGCGGTTTTCAGCCAGTTGTCCCTGGCGAACGTCGTGGCGCTGGAGGAGCTCCTGCACGTCGGCGGAGACGGTGGCGACCGGCTCAGCCTGATGGACACGCTCGAGGACCACGCGGCCGACAACCCCGTGGAGGTCGCGGAGGACCGGGAGCTGCGCAGGCTGCTCGCGCGGGCGATCAACACGCTGCCGGAGCGTGAGAAGACCGTCGTGACGCTCTACTACTACGAAGGCCTCACACTCGCCGAGATCGGCAATGTACTCGGCGTCACCGAGAGCCGCGTCAGCCAGATCCACACGAAGTCCGTGCTCCAGCTGCGGGCGAAGCTGGCGAGTTTTGGCCGCTGAGAGCGCTGAATCGTCCCTGCCTCACGGCGTGAGCGCGGGAGCGGCTCCCGCGCTCGGCGTCCCGTCCGTAAAGTGGAGCTGTGCCAAGGATTCGAGCGGCCTCAGTGGCCGAGCACCGGTCGATGCAGCGCGGCGCCCTGCTGGACGCCGCGCGGTCCCTGCTGTCCGAAGGCGGTACGGAGGCGTTGACCTTCCCCGCCCTCGCCGAGCGCACCGGGCTCGCCCGGTCCTCCGTGTACGAGTACTTCCGGTCGCGGGCCGCCGTGGTGGAAGAGCTGTGCGAGGTCGACTTTCCCGTCTGGGCTGCGGAAGTGTCGGCGGCGATGGAAGGCATGGAATCAGCCGAGGACAAGGTTGAGGCCTACGTGCGCCAGCAGCTCGCTCTGGTGGGGGACCGGCGGCACCGGGCCGTGGTCGCCATCTCCGCGAGCGAGCTCGACGCCGGGGCGCGGGAGAAGATCCGCGCGGCGCACGGCGGACTCATCGCGATGATCGTCGAGGCGCTGCAGGTCCTTGGCCACGAGCAGCCCCGGATGGCGGCCATGCTGCTCCAGGGAATCGTGGACGCCGCGGTGCGCCGGATCGAGCTGGGTGCCGCCGAGGATCCCACCGCCATCACCGAGGCGGCTGTGGCCATGGCCCTGCGGGGCGTACGGGGCTGAGGTCCTGCCTGTCGGCCGTTCCAGTGTTGCCGAGTGCCTCCGTGGTGTCTGTGCCCGTGGTGCCGATGGCGTCGGTGATGCCTGTGGTGGCCGTGGTGTCAGCGGTATCCGTGGGCACGGTCGCGTCGGTGGTCATCGGTAGCAGGCGGGACGGGCCCGGGTGCAGGAGCCACGGGGGCAGCAGGGTGAGCGGATCCAGGTAGGTCTTGGCCCTGAGCAGGCCCCAGTGCAGGCAGCTCCGCGGGCAGTGGCCTGTCGGGAACTCCAGCGTGCCCACCGCGTCGCGCGCACCGACCTTGTCGCCCTTCTTCAGCGATGCCCGCACCGGCTCGTACGTCGTGCGCAGCGGGGGATCTCCCGTGCCGTCCAGCTCCACCACGACCACGCCCCGGCCCGCCACACGGCCCGCGAAGGCGACCCGGCCCGGAGCCATCGCCCGCACCACGCTGCCCGGTGGGGCCGAGAGGTCCACGCCCCGGTGGCCCGCGCCGTACGGGGTCGACGGCGGGAGCCAGGCGCGTACGACCTGAGGGCGGGTGCCCACCGGCCAGGCGGTGGCGGACGGAGTGGCCGACCGTGGGGCGGCAGTCGGCGACAGAGCTGTCGGGGGCTGGACTGTCGGAGGCTGGGCAGTCGGTGACAGGGCGGTCGCGAGCAGGGCTGCCAGCGTGGGCAGCAGCAGGTCCAGGCGCATGTGAGAACGGTCCCGCGCCGGGCCGATCCGCGGGGATCATGGACCGGATCTGTGGACGACCGGCCGACTGTGGACAACGGCGTCACCCGTTCGTGGCCGGGGTCATCCCTGAGGCGGGGCGCCGCATGCCCCGGACCCGGGCAGGGCCGCCACCTGGGTCAGCGATGGCGGCGTCACCCGCTGCCCCGCGGGTCCCGTACACTTCTTGTGGCGATCCGGGTCACCGGGTCGACTTCGCACGCCCCGGCACCAGGCCATGAAACAGCCGGTGTCGGCGCCACTCGGTCCCTCGTGGGCAAGGCGCACAGCGGGCGTCAGGCGCGAGTGCCGTCCGGCACACGCGGCACAACCGAGATTCTCAAGGAGAACGGCCATGGCCGTCGTCACGATGCGGGAGCTGCTGGAGAGCGGCGTCCACTTCGGTCACCAGACCCGTCGTTGGAACCCGAAGATGAAGCGCTTCATCTTCACGGAGCGCAACGGCATCTACATCATCGACCTGCTCCAGTCGCTGTCGTACATCGACCGCGCCTACGAGTTCGTCAAGGAGACCGTTGCCCACGGCGGCACGGTCATGTTCGTCGGCACGAAGAAGCAGGCGCAGGAGGCCATCGCGGAGCAGGCCACCCGCGTCGGCATGCCCTACGTGAACCAGCGCTGGCTGGGCGGCATGCTCACCAACTTCTCGACCGTCTACAAGCGTCTGCAGCGCCTCAAGGAGCTCGAGCAGATCGACTTCGAGGACGTCGCCGCGTCCGGTCTCACCAAGAAGGAGCTTCTCGTGCTCTCGCGCGAGAAGGCCAAGCTGGAGAAGACCCTCGGTGGTATCCGCGAGATGTCCAAGGTGCCCAGCGCCGTCTGGATCGTGGACACCAAGAAGGAGCACATCGCGGTCGGTGAGGCCCGGAAGCTCAACATCCCGGTCGTCGCCATCCTCGACACCAACTGCGACCCCGACGAGGTCGACTACAAGATCCCGGGCAACGACGACGCGATCCGCTCCGTCACCCTGCTCACCCGCGTGATCGCCGACGCCGTCGCCGAGGGCCTCATCGCCCGTTCCGGCGTGGCCACCGGCGACTCGAAGCCGGGCGAGAAGGCCCAGGGCGAGCCGCTGGCCGAGTGGGAGCGTGACCTGCTCGAGGGCGAGAAGAAGGCTGACGAGCCCAAGGCCGACGAGCCGAAGGCCGACGAGGCCGAGGTTCAGAAGTCCGCCGAGACGGAGAAGGCCGCCGACGCCGAGGAGGCCGAGGCTCCCGCCGCGGCCGCCGAGGTCGAGGCCCCGGCCGCGGACGCCGAGCAGGCCTGACCTTCACAGGTTCGGTAGTCGACGGCGGGGGCCTACAGGCCCCCGCCGTTCACCCGTAGATCTTTCAGACCTTCGAGAGAGAATTTCAGGATCATGGCGAACTACACCGCCGCTGACGTCAAGAAGCTCCGTGAGCTCACGGGCGCCGGCATGATGGACTGCAAGAAGGCGCTCGACGAGGCCGAGGGCAACGTCGACAAGGCCGTCGAGGCGCTCCGCATCAAGGGCCAGAAGGGCGTCGCCAAGCGCGAGGGCCGTTCCGCCGAGAACGGTGCCGTGGTCTCCCTCATCGCCGACGACAACACCTCCGGTGTCATCGTCGAGCTGAAGTGCGAGACGGACTTCGTCGCCAAGGGCGAGAAGTTCCAGGCCGTGGCGAACAACCTCGCCGCCCACGTCGCCAAGACCTCCCCGGCCGACCTCGACGCGCTGCTCGCGTCCGAGATCGAGGCCGGCAAGACGGTCCAGGCGTACGTCGACGAGGCCAACGCCAACCTGGGCGAGAAGATCGTCCTGGACCGCTTCGCGCAGTTCTCCGGCGCCTACGTCACCGCGTACATGCACCGCACGATGCCCGACCTGCCCCCGCAGATCGGTGTCCTCGTCGAGCTGGACAAGGCCGACGCCGACCTCGCCAAGGGTGTCGCGCAGCACATCGCCGCCTTCGCGCCGAAGTACCTCTCCAAGGAGGACGTGCCGGCCGAGGTCGTCGAGTCCGAGCGCCGCGTCGCCGAGGAGACCACCCGCGCCGAGGGCAAGCCCGAGGCCGCGCTGCCGAAGATCGTCGAGGGTCGTGTCAACGGCTTCTTCAAGGAGGCCACCCTCCTCGGTCAGCCGTACGCGCTGGACAACAAGAAGTCGGTCGAGAAGGTTCTCGCCGAGGCCGGTGTCACCCTGAAGCGCTTCGCGCGCATCAAGGTCGGCATCTGAGTCCGTACCGCGATCGACGGTAGACCCCGCTAGGGTCGACAGCGGTCGCCCGCGCACGGCCCTCGTGCGCGACGTACGACCGCAGGATCTGACGAGGAGGCCACTGCCGAGCATGGGATGCGAACGACACCCCACCGGCAGTGGCCTTCTTCGCATGTGTGCCAAGTAAGAGAAGCGAGAACCACATGACCACCCAGGCCGACTCGAAGAGTGACGACGACAAAGTTGCCGGACGCTTCTTGCTGAAGCTCTCCGGCGAAGCGTTCGCCGGTGGGGGCGGCCTCGGTGTCGACCCCGACGTGGTGCACGCCATCGCCCGTGAGATCGCGGCCGTCGTCCGTGACGGCGCCCAGATCGCCATCGTCATCGGCGGCGGGAACTTCTTCCGCGGCGCCGAGCTCCAGCAGCGCGGCATGGACCGGGCCCGCTCCGACTACATGGGCATGCTCGGCACGGTCATGAACTGCCTCGCCCTCCAGGACTTCCTGGAGAAGGAGGGCATCGACTGCCGCGTCCAGACCGCCATCACCATGGGCCAGGTCGCGGAGCCGTACATCCCGCTGCGCGCCGTGCGCCACCTGGAGAAGGGCCGTGTGGTCATCTTCGGCGCCGGCATGGGCATGCCGTACTTCTCCACCGACACCACCGCCGCGCAGCGCGCCCTGGAGATCGACGCCGAGGCCCTGCTGATGGGCAAGAACGGCGTGGACGGCGTCTACGACTCCGACCCCAGGACCAACCCCGACGCGGTGAAGTACGACGCCCTCGGCTACGGCGAGGTCATCACCCAGGACCTGAAGGTCGCGGACATGACCGCGATCACGCTGTGCCGGGACAACAAGCTGCCCATCCTCGTCTTCGAGCTGCTCTCCGCCGGCAATATCGCCCGGGCCGTCAAGGGTGAGAAGATCGGCACACTCGTCGGCGACCAGGGAAGCCGGACCTGATCCCAGCTACCTGGTCCGGACCCGTCAGGGACCCGGACCAGACTCAAGGGACGGACGCGAGACGTCACTTGAGAGGGATGGACAAAGCCCTGCCGGTCGGACACCGTGCAGGAAAGAGACGCGACGCAGCCGGCCGCCCCCGTGCCATGCCGGGCCCACTCAAGACACGCAGGAGCAAGTGGTGATCGAAGAGACCCTCCTCGAGGCCGAGGAGAAGATGGAGAAGGCCGTCGTGGTCGCCAAGGAGGACTTCGCCGCGATCCGCACCGGCCGTGCGCACCCGGCGATGTTCAACAAGATCGTGGCCGACTACTACGGCGCGCTGACGCCGATCAACCAGTTGGCCTCGTTCTCGGTGCCCGAGCCCCGGATGGCCGTGGTGACCCCGTTCGACAAGAGCGCGCTGCGCAACATCGAACAGGCGATCCGCGACTCCGACCTCGGCGTCAACCCGAGCAACGACGGCAACATCATCCGGGTGACCTTCCCCGAGCTGACGCAGGACCGCCGCAAGGAGTACATCAAGGTCGCCAAGACCAAGGCCGAGGACTCCAAGATCTCGATCCGTTCGATCCGCCGCAAGGCCAAGGAGGCCCTCGACAAGGCGATCAAGGACGGCGACATCGGTGAGGACGAGGGCCGTCGCGGCGAGAAGGAGCTCGACGACACCACCGCGAAGTACGTCGCCCAGGTGGACGAGCTGCTCAAGCACAAGGAAGCCGAGCTGCTCGAAGTCTGAGTCTCGAGTCCGAGGAATCAGGGAACCGATCCGTGAACGACTCTTCCTGGGGGGCGCCGCCCAGAGCCGGGTATTGGGGGCCGCCCGACCAGGGACCTGGTCAGGGGGCGCCCCCGGCAGGTCCCGCGTACGATGCGCAGGACGCGCTGTTTCCGTCTGAGACGCAGCCCATGCCCATCGTGCCCGACGTACCCGTGAACGGCGGAGACCAGGACGGCGACCGGGGGGGCACTCGGACGGGCGGCCCCCTGTTCCGTGACGAGCCTCCGCAGGAGCCCATGCCCAGCGCACCACAGCCGCAGCCCGCCCCGGCAGCACCGCAGAAGAAGAGCGCGGGCCGCGATCTCGGGGCGGCCATAGGAGTCGGGGTGGGACTCGGCGCGGTGATCATCGCGTCGCTGTTCATCGTGAAGGCCGTCTTCATCGGCGTCATAGCGGTCGCCGTCGTGGTCGGCCTCTGGGAGCTCACCTCGCGGCTCGAGGAGCGCAAGGGCATCAAGGCGCCGCTCGTACCGCTCGCGGTGGGCGGCGCGGCGATGGTCGTCGCCGGATACGTCCGAGGGGCCGAGGGGGCGTGGGTCGCGATGGCCCTCACCGCGCTCGCGGTCCTCGTCTGGCGCATGACCGAGCCGCCGGAGGGCTATCTGAAGGACGTCACGGCGGGGGTCTTCGCCGCCTTCTACGTTCCTTTCCTCGCGACGTTCGTCGCGCTGATGCTCACTGCGGACGACGGTCCGCAGCGGGTGCTCACGTTCCTCCTCCTGACCGTGGTCAGCGACACGGGCGCGTACGCGATCGGCTGGCGCTTCGGCAAGCACAAGCTGGCGCCGCGCATCAGCCCCGGCAAGACCCGCGAGGGCCTGGTCGGCGCGGTCACCTTCGCGATGGCGGCGGGCGCGCTGTGCATGGAGTTCCTGATCGACGACGGGACGTGGTGGCAGGGGCTGCTGATCGGCCTCGCGGTCGCCGCGAGCGCCACGCTGGGCGACCTCGGCGAGTCGATGATCAAGCGGGACCTCGGCATCAAGGACATGGGCACGCTGCTGCCGGGCCACGGCGGCATCATGGACCGCCTGGACTCCCTGCTGCCGACGGCGCCGGTGGTCTGGCTCCTGCTCGTCGTGTTCGTGGGGTCCGGCTGATTGCCTCGGCAAGCCGCTGACCTGCGTAGATGTGCGTGAGGGGTTCGTTGTCCACAGGGCGGCGAGCCCCTTGTCGTATGTCTGCGACACTGGAAGGACCATGCCTGTACCCGGAGAACTCACTTTCGTCGCGCCCCGTGGTGTCAAGAAGCCGCCGCGGCATCTCGCCGACCTCACGCCCGCCGAGCGCAAGGAAGCCGTCGCCGCCATCGGCGAGAAGCCGTTCCGCGCCAAGCAGCTTTCACAGCACTACTTCGCGCGGTACGCGCACGACCCGGCCGAGTGGACCGACATCCCCGCCGGCGCGCGCGACAAGCTCCGTGAGGCGCTGCTGCCCGATCTGATGTCCGTGGTGCGGCACATCAGCTGTGACGACGACACGACCCGCAAGACGCTCTGGCGCCTCTTCGACGGGACGCTCGTGGAGTCCGTGCTGATGCGGTATCCGGACCGGGTCACCATGTGCATCAGCTCCCAGGCGGGCTGCGGCATGAACTGCCCGTTCTGTGCCACGGGCCAGGCGGGCCTGGACCGGAACCTGTCGACCGGCGAGATCGTGCACCAGATCGTCGACGGCATGCGGGCGCTCCGCGACGGCGAGATTCCGGGCGGCCCGGCGCGACTGTCCAACATCGTCTTCATGGGCATGGGCGAGCCGCTGGCCAATTACAAGCGGGTGACCGGTGCGATCCGCCGGCTCACCGACCCGGAGCCGGACGGCCTCGGGCTCTCGCAGCGCGGGATCACGGTGTCGACGGTGGGGCTCGTGCCCGCCATCCACCGCTTCTCGGACGAGGGCTTCAAATGTCGTCTCGCCATCTCGCTGCACGCGCCGGACGACGAGCTGCGCGACACGCTCGTCCCGGTGAACACGCGCTGGAAGGTGCGTGAGGTGCTCGACGCCGGGTGGGAGTACGCGGCCAAGTCGGGGCGCCGGCTCTCCATCGAGTACGCGCTGATCCGCGACATCAATGACCAGGCGTGGCGTGGTGACCGTCTCGGCCGGCTGCTCAAGGGCAAGCCGGTGCACGTGAACCTGATTCCGCTGAACCCGACGCCGGGCTCGAAGTGGACGGCCTCGCGGCCCGAGGACGAGAAGGCGTTCGTGGAGGCCATCGCCGCCCACGGTGTGCCGGTGACGATCCGGGACACCCGGGGCCAGGAGATCGACGGAGCGTGCGGCCAGCTCGCCGCGGCCGAGCGGTAGTCTGGCGGGCGTAAGCCTCGTACACACATCTGCATATTCCGACAGGGGAGCGCCACAGCGCTGAGAGTGCGGCACCTTGGACAGGTGGGCCGCAGACCCTCTGAACCTTGCCCAGGTCATTCTGGGTAGGAAGTTCGGTCATTACTCAAGCTGTTGCGCCCTGCCCGCCGGCCCTTCGGCCGGCGGGCAGGGCCGCGTCTCTTCCTGGTGACCCAGGAGGAAAACCAGTGAGCACCACGAAGAAGGCCTCGTTCACCGCCCTGGCGGTGGGGATCGGGCTCGTCGCCGTCTCCGCGTGCGGCGGCTCCGACGGCGGTTCCGGCGGGTCGGACTCCAAGAGCGTGACGCTCGTCAGCCACGACTCCTTCAACGTCTCCAAGGACGTGCTGAAGGACTTCGAGAAGCGCTCCGGCTACCGGGTCAAGGTCCTCAAGGACGGGGACGCGGGCGCCGCCGTGAACAAGGCCATCCTGTCCAAGGACAACCCGCAGGGCGACGTCTTCTTCGGCGTCGACAACACCCTCCTCTCGCGCGCGCTCGACAACGGGCTCTTCCAGCCGTACGAGGCCAAGGGCGCGGAGAAGATCAAGCCGGAGTTCCGGGCCGACGGGGACAAGCACCGGGTCACCCCCGTCGACAGCGGTGACATCTGCGTCAACTACGACAAGAAGTACTTCGCCGACAAGAAGCTCGCGCCGCCGAAGTCCTTCGACGACCTGGCCAAGCCCGCGTACAAGAACCTGCTGGTCACGGAGAACGCCTCGACCTCCTCGCCCGGTCTCGGCTTCCTGCTCGGCACCGCCGCGCGGTACGGCGACGGGGGCTGGCAGGGCTACTGGAAGAAGCTCAAGGCCAACGGCGTGAAGGTCGTCGACGGCTGGGAGCAGGCCTACAACGAGGAGTTCTCCGGGTCGTCCGGCGGCAAGAAGGCCAAGGGCGATCGGCCCCTCGTCGTCTCGTACGCCTCCTCGCCGCCCGTCGAGGTCCTCTACGCCAAGCCACAGCCCAAGCAGGCGCCGACCGGCGTCGCCACCGGCACCTGCTTCCGCCAGGTCGAGTACGCGGGCCTGCTCGGCAACGCCCGGAACACCAAGGGCGGCAAGGCGCTCCTGGACTTCCTCGCGGGCAAGCAGTTCCAGGAGGACATGCCGCTCAACATGTTCGTGAACCCGGTGCGGGACGGCGCGAAGCTGCCCGAGCTCTTCACCGAGCACGGCGTGACGGTCGACAAGCCCGAGACGATGGACCCGAAGAAGATCGCCGACAACCGCGAGCCGTGGATCAAGTCGTGGACCTCGCTCGTACTGAAGTAGGGGCCACCCCTCGCAAGGGGTTCAGCCGGGGGAGCGCGGCGCGGCTCGGTCTGATGGCCGTGCCCGTCGCGTTCTTCGCGCTCTTCTTCGCCTACCCGGTGGCGTCCATCGTCGCGCGCGGGCTGCGCGTCGACGGCGTCTGGCAGTTCGGGCGGATCACGGACGTGCTCGGGCAGTCCGACATCCGGCACGTGCTGTGGTTCACCACCTGGCAGGCGCTCGCGTCGACCGCGCTCACCCTGGCGGTCGCGCTCCCCGGCGCGTACGTCTTCGCGCGCTTCGAATTCCCGGGCAAGCGGGTGCTGCGGGCCGTCGTCACCGTGCCGTTCGTGCTGCCGACGGTCGTCGTCGGAACGGCCTTCCTCGCGCTGATCGGGCGGGGCGGGCTCTTCGACGAGCTGTGGGGTGTGCGCCTGGACACCACGGTGTGGGCCATCCTGCTCGCGCACGTCTTCTTCAACTACGCGGTCGTCGTCCGCACGGTCGGCGGGCTCTGGTCACAGCTCGACCCGCGCCAGGAGGAGGCGGCGCGGATGCTCGGCGCCTCGCGCTGGACGGCCTGGCGCACGATCACGCTGCCCGCGCTCGGGCCCGCCGTCGCCGCCGCCGCGCTGATGGTTTTCCTCTTCACCTTCACCTCCTTCGGCGTCGTGCAGATCCTCGGCGGACCGGCGTACTCGACCCTCGAAGTGGAGATCTACCGGCAGACCGCACAACTGCTCGACCTGCCGACGGCGGCGGTCCTGACGATCGTGCAGTTCGTGGCGGTGGGGCTGATCCTCGCCGTCCACGCGTGGACGGCGAGGCGCCGGGAGAGCGCGTTGAAGCTCGTCGACGCCGCGGCCGTGGCGCGCCGCCCGCGGGGCGCGGGGCAGTGGACGCTCCTCGGCCTCGTCCTGGCGACGATCGCCCTGCTGATCCTGCTGCCGCTCGGCGTGCTCGTCCAGCGGTCCTTCGACGGGCCCGACGGCTTCGGGCTGCTCTACTACAAGGAGCTGACCTCGGCGGACGGCGGCGCGTTCCTCGTACCGCCGATCGAGGCCGTCTGGAACTCCCTGCGGTACGCGGTCGTGGCCACCGCCATCGCGGTCGTCATCGGCGGGCTCGCCGCGGCCGCCCTCACCCGGCGCGCGGGCCGGCTCGTGCGCGGCTTCGACGCGCTGCTCATGCTGCCGCTCGGAGTCTCCGCGGTGACCGTGGGCTTCGGTTTCCTGATCACGTTGGACAAGCCGCCGCTGGACCTGCGGGCCACCTGGCTCCTGGTGCCGCTCGCGCAGGCCCTGGTCGGAGTCCCCTTCGTCGTACGCACCATGCTGCCCGTCCTGCGCGCGGTGGACGGACGGCTGCGCGAGGCGGCGGCGGTGCTCGGGGCGTCACCGCTGCGGGCGTGGCGGGAGGTCGACCTGCCGATGGTGCGGCGGGCGCTGCTGATCGCCGCCGGGTTCGCCTTCGCCGTCTCGCTCGGCGAGTTCGGGGCGACCGTCTTCATCGCGCGGCCCGACAACCCGACGCTGCCGGTCGCCGTGGCACGGCTGCTCGGCCGCGCCGGTGACCTCAACTACGGCCAGGCGATGGCCCTTTCGACGATCCTCATGGTGGTGTGCGCGGTGTCCCTGCTGCTCCTGGAACGCATTCGGACCGAGCGCACCACGGGAGAGTTCTGATGGCGGCCGCCTTGCTCGCCCTGCGGGAGGCGACGGTACGTTTCGGGGCGCGGGCCGTGCTCGACGCCGTCGCCCTCGATGTCGCCGAGCACGAGATCGTCTGCGTGCTCGGGCCGAGCGGCAGCGGGAAGTCGACGCTGCTGCGTGCGGTGGCCGGACTGCAGGCGCTCGACGAGGGACAGGTCCTGCTGGACGGGCGCGACCAGCGCGGGGTGCCCGCGCACAAGCGGGGCGTCGGCCTGATGTTCCAGGACCACCAGCTCTTCCCGCAGCGCGACGTGGCGGGCAACGTCGCCTTCGGGCTGCGCATGCACGGCGCCTCGCGGGGCGAACAGGCCGACCGCGTCGCGGAGTTGCTTGATCTCGTCGGTCTGCCGAAGGCGCAGCGGCGCGCGGTGGCCGCGCTGTCCGGCGGCGAGCAGCAGCGGGTGGCGCTGGCGCGGGCGCTCGCGCCGCGCCCCCGGCTCCTGATGCTCGACGAGCCGCTGGGCCAGCTCGACCGCTCGCTCCGGGAGCGCCTGGTCGTCGAACTGCGCGAGCTCTTCGACGAGTTGGGCACGACGGTGCTCGCCGTCACGCACGACCAGGGCGAGGCGTTCGCGCTCGCCGACCGGGTCGTCGTCATGCGCGACGGGCGGATCGCGCAGTCCGGCACGCCTCTTGAGGTGTGGCAGCACCCGGTGGACGAGTTCGTGGCGCGCTTCCTCGGCTTCGACAACGTCGTCGAGGCGAGCGTCGTGGGCGAGGCCGCCGACACGGTGTGGGGCAAGATCCCCGTCCCCGAGGGCGCCCCGGCCGGGCGGCGGAAGATCCTGGTGCGGCCGGCGGGCGTGCGGCTGGTGCCGGTCGACGAGGGGCTCGCGTGCGAGGTGACCGCGCGCACCTTCCGCGGTACCCACGTCGCCGTACGTCTGCAGCCGAAGGAAGGGCCGCGTCTGGAGGCGGCGTGCGCGCTGCGGGCGGCGCCGGAGGTCGGGGAGACGGTGGGCGTCGCGTTCGACGCGGGGGACGTCGTGGTCCTCGGACGGGGCGGCTGACCGGCGCGGGGACCGTCGGCGGAAACCCGGGTGCCGTCCTCCTGGGGTCGACCTACTATTCGATCATGACGAGACTCGGCCACGAACGGTACTGCGGCGAAGTCGCCCGGCAGATCGACCTCTTGAGGGCCACGCTGACCGGGGCGGACCTCTCGGCCACCGTGCCGACCTGCCCCGACTGGACGCTCGCCGAGCTGGTACGGCACACGGGCGGCGCCGTGCGCTGGAGCGAACGCCTCGTCGCGACCCGTGCCGAGAAGGACATTCCGGAGGAGGACGTCCCGGAGTGTGAGGGGCCCGATGGCGACGACCCGGCCGCCCTCGACGCGTGGCTGGCGCGGACCGCCGAGCTCGGCGCGCGGACGTTCCGCGCCGCCGGCGCCGACGCCCCCGTCTGGTCGTGGACCGACGACCACCGCGCCGGGTTCTGGGCGCGCCGCATGACGCACGAGCTGGCGATCCACCGTGCGGACGCGGCCATCGCGGCCGGTGTCGCCTACGAGGTGGAGCCGGACGTCGCCGCCGACGCGATCGACGAATGGCTGGACCTCGTCTCGCTCGCCCAGCGCACGTCACCGCAGGACAGCGCCTCGGAGCTCAAGGGCGCCGGGCGCAGCATCCACCTGCACGCGACCGACGCGCCGGACGGCCTCGACGCCGAGTGGCTCATCGAGTTCGGCGACGACGGCTTCACCTGGCGGCGCGGCCACGCGAAGGCGACAGTGGCGCTGCGCGGCCCCCTCACGGAGGTGCTGCTGGCCTTCTACCGGCGCCGGTCGCCGGACGGCGGCGCGGTGGAGGTCCTGGGGGAGCGGGAGCTGCTGGACTTCTGGCTGGAGCGGGCTTCCTTCGGGTGAGGCGGATGGCCTGAAGGGCCGGACAGAGCCTGACCGCGGCCCGACGGCTCGCACCGGCCGCGGCCCGACGGCTCGCACCCCACCGGCTCTGGGCCCTCAGCTCTCGCGCGCCCCCGTGCCCATCCTCCGCAGGGCCTCCGGCGCCTCCTCCACCCGGTCCACCAGCGCGATCCGCGACTCCATCGACCTGCCGCGGGCCAGTGACCGGAGCAGCGGCCACACCGGCAGGTGCTCCGTCCAGTGGGCGCGGTCGACCAGGACCATCGGGGTGGGCTCCCCGCGGGACTCGTAGTAGTTGGGGGTGGCGTTGTCGAAGACCTCCTGGACCGTGCCGGCCGCGCCGGGCAGGAAGACGACCCCCGCGTTCGAGCGGGCGAGCAGGCCGTCCTCGCGAGTGGCGTTGGCGAAGTACTTGGCCAGGTCGGAGGCGAAGGCGTTCGGCGGCTCGTGTCCGTAGAACCAGGTGGGGATGCCCACCGACGCGCCGCCCCCGGGCCAGCGCTCGCGGACCGCGAAGGCCGCCCGTGCCCACTCCGAGACGGACGGCGTGAACGAGGGGGACTTGGCGAGGAGTTCGAGGGCCTCCTCCAGCATCGCGTCGCCGAAGGGGGTGGCGTAGGCGCCGAGGTTCGCCGCCTCCATCGCGCCGGGACCGCCGCCCGTCGCGACCGTGAAGCCCTCCCGTGCCAGCGAGCGGCCGAGCCGGGCCGCCCCCGCGTAGGCATCCGTGCCGCGGGCCATCGCGTGGCCGCCCATCACGCCCACCACCCGCGCCCCGACCAGGCGTTCGTCGAGGGCGTCGGAGATGGAGTCGTCGTGGATGGCGCGCACCATCGAGGAGAAGACGTCGCCGTCGGACTTGGTCCGCTGGAACCAGGCGTACGCGTGGGCGTCCGGCGTCGCCTCGTACCCGCCGTCGGTGAGGCCGGCGAACAGGTCGTCGGGGGAGTACAGCAGACCGCGGTACGGATTGAACGGGAGGCCGGGGACCGGCGGGAACACCAGCGCGCCGCCGGCGCGCACCTTCGCCGCCGCCTCCTCCCGCATCGGGCAGCCGAGGAAGACGGCGCCCGCGACGTCGGCCGCGAGGAGCGCGGCGGAGCGCTCCGTCAGGTCGACGGCCTGGACGCGGAAGCCGGCGAGGCCGTCGCGTCCGCAGACTTCGTCGAACTCGGCGAGGGTCTCGATCTCTCGGTCCTCGCCGGGGAGTTGCCGGGCGGACGCGCTTTCGGGGGTCGGCTGCATCCGCCCATGCTAAGCAGGGGCACTCACCGGGACCCGCTCGGCCCTGGACCGCACTCGGCCCTGGACCTCGCTCAGCCCTGGACCTCCGAGGGGTCCATCCACATGATCTCCCAGGTGTGGCCGTCCAGGTCGTCGAAGGCGCGGCCGTACATCGTGCCGTAGTCCTGGACCTCGCCTGCGGTGCCGCCCGCGGCCACCGCCGCGTCGACGAGCTCGTCGACCTTCTCGCGGCTCTCGGCGCTCAGACAGACCAGGGTCTCGCTGACCTTGGTCGCGTCGGCGATCTCCTTCTGCGTGAAGTTCGCGTAGTGCTCCTTGCTCAGCATCATGGCGATGATGGTGTCGCTGATGACGACGCACGCGCATTCGTCGGTGGAGAACTGCGGGTTGATCGAGTAGCCGAGTTCGGTGAAGAACTTTCTGGACGCGGCGACGTCGGACACGGCCAGGTTCACGAAGATCATCTGCTGGTACATGAGCGTCTCTCCCAGTGGGTGCGGGTGCCTTTCGCAGGGGTAGACACCCGTTCGACTCGGAACTCATCGTCTGCCGTGAACTTTTCTTCCGCGAGTTTCCCGACGCGACGCCGCGGGCTTCACTGCCCCAGGGGAAGCGCCGCCAGCTCGGCCACGACCCAGGTCAGCGGCCCGAACACGGCGGCGAGCGCGCCCGCGCGGAGCGCCGCCGAGCCGCGCAGCATCGTCACCGGTGCCCCGAGGCGCAGCAGCGCGTCCGTCGTGTGCGCGCGGGACTGCCTGGCCTCGACGGCCGACGTGGCCAGGGTCAGCACGGCGCACCCCGCGACCAGCAGCGCGCCCAGCGCGGTGAGCGGGCCGACCTCGGGGCGCGGCCCCGCGTACACCACGACCGAGGCGAACGCCCCCGACGCCACCGCGCACAGCACGCCGAGCGGCCGTCCGATGCGCCGCGCCTCCTCCTGCAGGACGCGCCCGGCGAGCAGGCGCAGCGCGCCGGGCCGTACCGCCTGCAGGATCCGCCCGCAGAGGTAGGTGAGGCCGGGGCCCGCGAGGACCAGGCCGAGCGCGGTCAGCGCCCATCCCGCGAGGACGCCGGCCGGGCTGCCGTCTGCACTGCCCGGCATCGGGAGGCCGCCGCGCGCGCCGCCCGGCGAGCGGCTCGCGTACATCTCGACGGCGAGCCCCGCCGCGAGCAGCGCGACCCCCCAGGGCAGACCGCTCGGCGGCGAGGCCGGGGCGTCCGGGTCCCCGGCGGACTCGGCGCCGGTGCCTGTTCCGGTGCCCTTGGCGGGCCGGGGCCGCAGCACGACGGCGCTCGCGGCCGACGCGGCGATCGGCACCAGGGCGAGCAGGGTGAGCGCGGCCGCGAGCGGCAACGGCCGGTCGGCGGCCAGCAGGTCCGCCGCGGCCCCGTCGAACGGCAGCCCCGAGAGGTCGCCGCGCAGGTGCAGGAAGAAGAGCAGCGCGACCATCGAGCCGAGCGTGCAGGACACGGCCGTGGAGATCGCGGCGAGCAGCATCAGACGGCCGGGGCCGAGGCCCACGGCGGAGAGCCCGCCGCGTGCCCGGGTGCCCGGGTCGGTGCGGGCCACGGCGACGGAGAAGTACACGGTGGCGGTGATGGGCGCGAGGCACCAGGCGAGGCGCAGCACGGATCCCGCGCCCGGGTGCTCCATCGCGTGGGCCAGGGTGCACAGCAGCAGGAAGCCGGTGCCGGCGGACGCGGCGGCGACGAGGAGGCGCCGGAGCTGGACGAGCGGGTGGGCGCCGCGGGCTAGACGGAGAGCGAGCACGCGGCCCGGCCTTCCGTGGTGGCGGACCGTCCGGACCCGGCGGACCCGGCGGACCGGGTGGCCCCGGCGGACCCGACGGCCCCTGGTGCGCCGACGGTGCCGACCGCGCCTGCCGCACCTGCCGTGCCGACCGCGCCTGCCGCCCCGGTCCCGCCGCTCCCGGCAGCACCCGCCGTCTCCGCGAATCCTTCCGCCCCCGGCAGATGCACCGTGTTCACGCGGCGGCCGTCCAGCAGCGTGAACGTGCGGTCGGCGAGGGTGGCGACCTCGGGGTCGTGGGTGGCGATGACCACCGTGATGCCGTGCGAGCGGGCCGCCGTCGTCAGCGTGCGCAGCGCGTGCGCGCGGTCGGCGCGGTGCAGGGGAGCGGTGGGCTCGTCGGCGAAGAGCACCGAAGGCGTGGTGACCAGGGCGCGGGCGATGGCGACGCGCTGGCGTTCGGCCTGGAGCAGGGCGTGCGGGCGCTTGCGGGCGCACATGCCGATGTCGAGGCGCTCCAGCCACTCCTGGGCGGCGGGCTTGGAGACCCGGTGGGAGGCGCCGCGCAGCATCAGCGGCAGGGCGACGTTCTCCCAGGCGGTGAGTTCGGGGACGAGCTGGGGCTCGGGGTCGATCCAGCCGAAGCGGTCGCGGCGCAGCCGTTCCCGTACGAGCGGGCCCATCGTGTGGACCGGGGTGCTGTTGAACCACACCTCGCCCTGCTGGGGGAGCAATTGGCCCGACAGGCACTGCAGGAGTGTGGTCTTCCCGCTGCCGCGGGGGCCGTTGACGGCGAGGATCTCGCCCTCGCGGACACCGAGCGAGACGCCGGTGAGGGCGGGGGAGCCGTTGTGCGTGACGTGCAGTGCGCGTGCCCACAGCACGTCGTTGTCCGGCGGGGCCACCATGGCGTACACCTCGGTTCAGATCAGCTCGACTCCCCCGTACGGGGGAACGAAGGCGGGGCCGATCGGTCACTGGGCACGCTAAGGATTCGGGCGGACCTGCCCGGAAACGACGCGGCCCGGGGGGGGGGGGGGGGGGGTGGGTGGGGGGGGGGGGGGGGGGGGGGGGGGGGGGGGGGGGGGGGGGGTGGGGGGGGAGGAGGGGGGGGAGGGGGGGGGGAGGGGGGGGGGAGGG
>NZ_JBVIXD010000012.1:297522-309904 GCF_055593965.1 Streptomyces sp. NPDC040622
GATCAAGCCGGTGATTAGCAAGGCCGACCTCCGCATCTTCCCCTTCAAGCCGGTCATGTACAATCCCCTCTCCCCCCCCCCCCCCCACCCCCCCCCCCTCCTCCCCCCCCCCCCCCCCCCCCCCCCCCCCCCCCCGGGGCCGGTGTTCATCACTCGATCACACGATGCGCCGGGCCGGCCGCCGCACGGTGGATCACCGCGTGATCAGAGCGTTGGTCAGAGCTTCGTCCACGCTTCGGTGAGGACGTGACGCAGGATGCCCTCGATCTCGTCGAAGGTCTCCTGGTTGGAGATCAGCGGCGGGGCGAGCTGGACGACCGGGTCGCCACGGTCGTCGGCGCGGCAGTAGAGGCCGTTCTCGTACAGCGCCTTGGAGAGGAAGCCGTACAGGACGCGCTCGGTCTCCTCGTCGTTGAACGTCTCCTTGGTGGCCTTGTCCTTCACGAGCTCGATGCCGTAGAAGAAGCCGTTGCCGCGGACGTCGCCGACGATCGGCAGGTCGTGCAGCTTGCGCAGGGTCTGGTAGAACGCGTCCTCGTTGTCGAGCACGTGCTGGTTCAGACCCTCCTTCTCAAAGATGTCGAGGTTGGCGAGGCCGACCGCGGCCGAGACGGGGTGGCCGCCGAAGGTGTAGCCGTGCAGGAAGGTGTTGCCGCCCTGGTAGAACGGCTCGGCGAGCCGGTCCGAGATGATGCAGGCGCCGATCGGGGAGTAGCCCGAGGTCATGCCCTTGGCGCAGGTGATCATGTCCGGGACGTAGTCGAACTTGTCGCAGGCGAACATCGTGCCGAGGCGGCCGAAGGCGCAGATGACCTCGTCCGAGACGAGCAGCACGTCGTACTGGTCGCAGATCTCGCGCACGCGCTGGAAGTAGCCGGGCGGGGGCGGGAAACAGCCGCCCGCGTTCTGTACCGGCTCCAGGAAGACGGCCGCGACCGTCTCCGGACCCTCGAAGAGGATCTCCTGCTCGATCTGGTCGGCGGCCCAGCGGCCGAAGGCCTCCGGGTCGTCGCCGTGGATCGGGGCACGGTAGATGTTCGTGTTCGGCACCTTGTGCGCGCCCGGGACGAGCGGCTCGAAGGGGGCCTTGAGGGCCGGCAGGCCGGTGATGGACAGGGCGCCCTGCGGGGTGCCGTGGTAGGCGACCGCGCGGGAGATGACCTTGTACTTCGTGTGGTTGCCGGTGAGCTTGTGGTACTGCTTCGCCAGCTTCCACGCGGTCTCGACGGCCTCGCCGCCACCGGTGGTGAAGAAGACCTTGTTGAGGTCGCCGGGCGCGTGGTGGGCCAGCCGCTCGGCCAGCTCGACGGCCTTGGGGTGGGCGTAGCTCCACACCGGGAAGAAGGCCAGCTCCTGCGCCTGCTTGTACGCCGTCTCGGCGAGCTCGTGACGACCGTGGCCGGCGTTGACCACGAACAGGCCGGAGAGGCCGTCGAGGTACTTCTTGCCCTTGTCGTCGTAGATGTAGGTGCCTTCGCCACGCACGATGGTGGGCACGGGTGCGTTCTCGTAGTCCGACATGCGGGTGAAGTGCATCCACAGGTGGTCGTACGCGGTTCGGCTGAGGTCCTTGCTCACGGCTATCGGGTTCCCCACATATAGGTCTGCTTCTTGAGCTTGAGGTAGACGAAGCTCTCGGTGGAGCGCACGCCGGGGAGGGCGCGGATGCGCTTGTTGATGACTTCGAGCAGGTGGTCGTCGTCCTCGCAGACGATCTCCACCAGGAGGTCGTGCGAGCCCGCGGTCATCACCACGTACTCGGCCTCCGGCATGGCGGCCACGGCGTCCGCGACCGGGTCCACATCGCCCTCGACGTTGATGCCGACCATCGCCTGCCTGCGGAAGCCCACGGTGAGCGGGTCCGTGACGGCGACGATCTGCATCACGCCCTGGTCGAGCAGCTTCTGGACGCGCTGGCGCACGGCCGCCTCGGACAGGCCCACGGCCTTGCCGATGGCGGCGTACGGACGGCGTCCGTCCTCCTGGAGCTGTTCGATGATCGCCAGAGATACGGCGTCCACGGGCGGGGTGCCGTTCCCACCGCCGCTCCCGCCGGGATTCCCGGTGCGTGAGCTGCGTGGGTTGCTGGGGTCTGCGCTGCGACTGGCCACGACCTCACTGTGCACGACGTCTCGTCACTTCCGCAAGGGCAGATCGATGAAATTCGTTGTCTGCACGTTCAATCATCACGGATTCCGCAGTTCTGGGCCGCTGGGTATGTTGAAAGCGTCGGTATAGCGACTAGGGTGGGTGTCTCATCCACTGGACATCTGACCTGGAGGGCCGGAAGTGACCACCGAGCTGCGCCGTCTGCGCAACTACATCAACGGAGAATTCCGGGACGCGGCCGACGGACGGACCACCGAGGTGATCAATCCGGCGACCGGCGAGGCCTACGCCACCGCGCCGCTGTCGGGGGAGGCCGACGTCGACGCCGCCATGAAGGCCGCGGCCGACGCGTTCCCCGCCTGGCGCGACCTCACGCCCGCCGAGCGGCAGAAGGCCCTGCTCAAGATCGCCGACGCGTTCGAGGAGCGTGCCGAGGAGCTCATCGCGGCCGAGGTCGAGAACACCGGCAAGCCGATCGGACTCACGCGGTCCGAGGAGATCCCGCCGATGGTCGACCAGATCCGCTTCTTCGCGGGCGCGGCCCGGATGCTGGAGGGGCGCGCCGCGGGCGAGTACATGGAGGGCCTCACCTCCATCATCCGCCGCGAGCCGATCGGTGTCTGCGCGCAGGTCGCACCGTGGAACTACCCCATGATGATGGGCGTATGGAAGTTCGCCCCGGCGCTCGCCGCGGGCAACACGGTCGTCCTGAAGCCCTCGGACACCACCCCCGCGTCGACCGTCCTGATGGCCGAGATCATCGGCTCCATCGTGCCGCCCGGCGTCTTCAACGTCGTCACGGGCGACCGTGACACCGGCCGCGCCATGGTCGAGCACAAGACGCCCGCGATGGCCTCCATCACCGGCTCGGTGCGCGCGGGCATGCAGGTCGCCGAGTCCGCCTCCAAGGACCTCAAGCGGGTCCACCTGGAGCTCGGCGGCAAGGCGCCGGTCGTCGTCTTCGAGGACCTCGACAGCGCGGCCATCGCCAAGGCCGTCGAGGACATCTCGGTGGCGGGCTTCTTCAACGCGGGTCAGGACTGTACGGCCGCCACGCGCGTGCTCGTCCACGAGTCCATCCACGACGAGTTCGTGTCGGCGCTGGCCAAGGCCGCCGCCGACACGAAGACCGGTCAGCCGGACGACGAGGACGTGCTCTTCGGCCCGCTCAACAACGCCAACCAGCTGAAGCAGGTCTCCGGCTTCATCGACCGGCTGCCCGCGCACGCCAAGGTCGAGGCCGGCGGACAGCGGGTCGGCGAGAAGGGCTACTTCTACGCCCCGACCGTCGTCTCGGGCCTCAAGCAGGACGACGAGATCATCCAGAACGAGGTCTTCGGCCCCGTCATCACCGTCCAGTCCTTCACGGACGAGGCGCAGGCCGTCGCGTACGCGAACGGCGTCGAGTACGCGCTCGCCTCCTCGGTGTGGACCAAGGACCACGCGCGCGCGATGCGCATGTCCAAGGTCCTCGACTTCGGCTGCGTGTGGATCAACACGCACATCCCGCTCGTCGCGGAGATGCCGCACGGCGGCTTCAAGAAGTCCGGCTACGGCAAGGACCTCTCGTCGTACGGCTTCGACGACTACACGCGCATCAAGCACGTGATGACGTCGATCGAGGGTTAGCCGATCGAGGGTTAATCGTGTGACGGCCCGTCCGCCCCCGCGTACCGTTGCGTACGCGGGGGCGGCTCCGCGGTGTGCTTCCTTCTTCCTTCTCTGTAAAAGATCCGTAGCGCACCCACTCCCCGCCCCCGTTTTCCTGTCTCACGGGGGTGTGACCTGATGACGAAGACCATGGCCGCCGACGACCTCGCGGCGCTGCTGCTGCGCCGCCGCCAGAGCGTGTACGTGCCGGCGGGGCCCGGACGGTCCGCGGTGACCGACGCGGCCGTGGTCGTCCTCGAAGCGGAACTCGCCGACCGCGGGCACCTGTTGACCCGCCCGCTGCGCCGCGCGCTGACCGCGCTGTCCGCCGACGCCCTCGCCACCACCGGGCGCGGGCTGCTCGCCGACGTCGACGCGCTGATGGGCTCCGACCGCCGGCACGCGCCGCTGTTCCGCGACTTCCCGGCCGAGACCCCCTACGAGCACGCGCGCGGTCACTACGTCGACGCCGTCGTCGCCCACCTCGCCGCCCAGCCGCACCAGCCCTGCATGAACTGCGCGGGCACCAAGGGCCGCGTCCGCGCGCTCGGGCCCTGCGGCCACCTGCTCTGCGACGGCTGCGTCGAGAAGGTCGACAACTGGGGCTGCTGCGAGGAGTGCTGCGTCTGGTACGCCTGCCCCATCTGTGAGAAGCGGTACGAGACCGAGGGGCCCACCGATCCCTGGCTCGACACCGGGGCCGGCCTCGGCGGTGACGGCGGCGACGTCCTGCGCGTCCTGCGCCTCGGCGCGTCCGGCGACGCCGCGGCCGAGCTCGCCGCGCTGCTCGCCGGCCGCACCCCCCTGAACCCCCAGGACCACGACGACCTCGTCCTGCTGCTCGGCGGCGCGGACCCGGCCGCCGCGGCCGACTGGCTCCCGGCCGACATCCCGCTGCGCGAGAGCAAGGCGCTCGCCCTCGCCCCGCTCCTCGACCTCCCCGAGGCGTGGCCGCTTCTCGCGGGGCACGCGGACACCGCCACGGACGTCCTGCGCATGCTCGTCGTACGTTCCGGAGGCGACCCCGACCTGCTCGAACCGCCCCGCCTGCGAGGGCTCCCGCGACCGGTGCGCCGTGCACTCCTCGCCCTGCTCGACGGGCTGGACTTCGCGCGCCTCGCCGAGGACATGGCCCGCCACCCGCGCGCGTGGAAGCGGGCCGGCGAGATCCTGCACCCCTTCGAGCGGGCCCACCGGCACGCGCGCGTGGCGCTCGCCTTCGCGGCCCTGCGCGGGACCCGCGTGGGCGAGGGCGCACTCGGCGAGGTGCTGCTCGCCGAGGCCGCCCGGCACGACGACGTCCGCCTCACCGGCGACCGGCTGCGGATCGTCACCTGGCAGGGGCGCGTCGAGGAGGCGCTCGCCCGCTGGGACACCCGGGCCGCCGTCCACCTCCTCGCCGAGCGCCCCGGTGACCTCATGCGCCGCCTGGACCTGTTGCTGGCCCGCTCGGGCGAGACGACGCTCCCGGACGCGGTGGGCGAGGCGCTCGCCGACGCCCTGCCCCGCTGCGGACCGGGGCCGCTGCTCGGCGCGTACGGCCGCATGAAGGTCCGTGCCGTGCCGGGGCACCGTCGCGTCTTCTTCCCGCGCGGGCGCGTGACCAAGGCCTACGCCGTCGAGGACCACCGGCCGCCGCTGCCCTCCCGGGTCGCGGGCCGCGCCGGAGAGCTGATCGAGGCGGAGGCCGTGCGGCGGCTGGCCGAGCGGGCGGGCGAGCGGTACGACGCGGCGGTCCTGGACGCCTCGCTCGCCGACCTGCCGGTGCCCTTCGCCGAGCGCGCATCGGCTGCCTCGCTGGTCGCCGTGCCGCGCGGCAGCTCCCTGCCGGTGCCCGCCGACAGCGAGACCGTGCGGCTCTTCCTGCACTGGCTGCAGCCCAAGGGCACCCGCGTCGACCTCGACCTCTCCGTCGCGCTCTACGACGACCTGTGGCGGTTCGTCGGCCTGTGCGACTACACGCACCTGGAGTACGCGGGCGGCGCGGCCCGGCACTCCGGCGACCTGACCTCCGCGCCCGCCCCGCACGGCGCCACCGAGTACCTGGACCTCGACCTGGCGAGGCTCGCGCACTCGGGCGTGCGGTTCGTGGTGCCCGCGGTCCTCTCGTACAACGACGTGCCCTTCGACGAACTCCCGGACGCCTTCGCCGGGTTCATGGCGGTCGAGGGCAAGGAGCGGGCCGGCTACGACCCGCGCACGGTCCGCCAGCGCTTCGACCTCGCGGGCGACGCCAAGCTGGGCGTGCCGATGATCGTCGACCTGCGCGCGCGGCGGGCCTGGTGGGCGGACGTCACCCTCTCCACGACGGCCACCGACCACGACGTGCGGCGCTACCGCAAGCAGCTCGGCCGGATCGGGAACGACCTGCTCGACACCTTCACGACGGGCGGCCGGGCCACCCTGTGGGACCTGGCGTGCTGGACGGCGGCCGCCCGCACCGACGGCGTCGTGCACGTGCGCGGGCGCGGCCACGTCCTGTGGGGCTACCGCCGCGCCGAGGACGAGCCGCGCGCCGACTTCGCGCTGCGCGTCCGCGACGGCTGGGAGCCCGACTCCCTGCGCGCCGAGCCGGAGCTCGCCGGCCGACGGGTGTTTCTCGCGCTGCTGCACGGCGAGTTGGCGGGCGCGGAGGAGGCCGCGGGCGGCACCGTGTACCGCTTGTACCCCGGGCCTGTCGACGCCGCACCGGCTGCGCGGATCACGGCGGGGGACCTGGCGGGGTGGCTGGAGCCCGCCGGGTGACCCGTCCGGCGGCCCGGTGATCGACAAGGTGTCGGCTCCACGGGGCGGGGCTCGACGCTGCGTCCATTGCCGCGCCGTCGTACGAAGGCGCATGCTGCCGGGGTGCGAGCGAACCCCATAGCCTCCTCGGTCTCCTCGGCGTCACGCCGTTCCCTGCTGCGCGTCCTGGGCGGCGGTGCGGCACTCGGCGCGCTCTCCGGCTGCGGGGTGCCCGCCGCGTACATCGGGCCGGGGGAGCGCGCCGCGGGCGACCGCTCCCGGCAGGACGGCAGGCTGGCCTTCGCCAACTGGCCGCTGTACATCGACACCGACGACGAGGACAAGACGAAGCGCCCGTCCCTGGACGCCTTCGAGAAGCGGACCGGCATCGACGTCCGCTACACGGAGGAGATCAACGACAACGACGAGTTCTTCGGCAAGATCAGCCCGTCCCTGATGAACCACCAGGAGACCGGCCGCGACCTCATCGTCATCAGCGACTGGATGTGTGCCCGCTTCGTACGGCTCGGCTGGGTGCAGGAGATGGACCGCGCCCGGCAGCCGAACGTCACCAAGTACCTGGACCCGCAGCTGCGTTCGCCGCACTTCGACCCCGGGCGGAAGTTCACCGTGCCCTGGCAGTCGGGCATCACCGGCATCGCGTACAACAAGCGCAGGCTCGGCCGCGAGCTCAAGCACGTCTCCGACCTGTGGGCCGACGACCTCAAGGGCCGGGTCACACTGCTGTCCGGACTCGACGAGGCGTTCGCGCTGCTGCTCCAGGGGGACGGCGTCGACATCACCCGGTGGAAGGCCGACGACTTCCACCGGATGTGCGACAAGATCGAGAAGATGGTGAACAGCCACCACATCCGCCGCTTCACCGGCAACGACTACATCAAGGACCTCTCCAGCGGCGACGTCCTGGCCTGCCAGGCCTACAGCGGCGACGTCATCCAGCTCCAGGCGGACGACCCGGACATCGAGTTCATCGTCCCCGAGGAGGGCGGCGAACTGTGGGCCGAGTCGCTGATGATCCCCAACCTGGCGCGCCACAAGCGCAACGCCGAGCGGCTCATCGACTACTACTACGAGCCCGAGGTCGCGGCCGAGCTCGCCGCCTGGGTCAACTACGTCTGCCCCGTCCCGGCCGCCCGTGACGTCCTCGCCTCCGCCAAGGACAAGGACCTCGCGGCGCTCGCCGAGGACCCGCTGATCTTCCCCGACGACGAGATGCGCAGGCGCCTGGTCATCGCGCGGGACATCACGTCGAAGGAGCGCACGGAGTTCGCGAAGCGGTGGAACGCGTTGGCGGGGTTGTAGCCGGGGGGGGCGTCGGAGCCCGTCGTAGCCGGTCAGCGCTCGTTGCGGGGCGCGTCGTTCACGACCGGCGCCGGCGCACGGCGTTCCACGCGTCGCCGAGCGCGTCGGCGAAGCCGAGCCACCAGCCCTCCAGCTTGTCCCGCACCGTGGTCACCAGCCACCGCCACTTGAACCACCGGGGCAGCGAGCGGAACGGCACGAAGGTGAGGACGTCGTCGACGGCGTTCTGGGCGGGGCCGCCGTGCCCCTCGGCGCGCAGCGCCGCGTACAGCTCCGGGGTCAGCGCGCCGTTGAGCCGGGCCGCGGTCCCCGCCGCGGTGAACGCGAATCCGCGCTGCGCGGGATCCGGCAACCGCATCGCCCGCAGGATCCGGGGGGAGGCCTCCGCCAGCGGACAGTTGAAGGCCAGCCCGATCACCGCCGTGCCGAGGTGGTCCTCGCCGCGCTCGAAGGCGGCGTCCACCTCGGCGGGATCGTCGACGCGGATCAGGCCCTCGCCGCTCTGCCAGTCGTACTCGGATGTCATCGCCGTCTCTCAGCCGTCGCAGCGCGGCGGGGGCGGGGGCGGCAGCACCCGCTGCTTCTTCACGTTGTCGATCATGCCCGCCTTCTTCAGCTTGGTCAGATCGCCCTGGGTGACGCTCTTCGACGGGTACGAGGACTGCACGTGACCATGGTAGATCTCCTTGACGACCTTGCCGTTCTTGTCGGTGATCTCCCGGTGCCGGTCGAGGACCACGATCTCGTTGTTGACGTGGTCCACGCCCAGGCGCCGCGTGACGTTGGGGTTGTTGGGATCCATGTCGATGGAGCGCTCCAGCGCGCCCTGACCGTTGGACGGCGCCCGGCTGACCTCGCCCTTGGCGCCCGAGCTCGAGCCGGAACCGTGCTTGCTGTACTCCGAGTCGTCGTAGACGCGGGTCGGTTCGCCCTCCAGGCCGAGCGGGTCGCTCCAGCGGAACGGGTTGTCGACGTAGGCGTGGTGGTTGGGGGCGGGGGCCAGACCCAGCGGGTCGGGCGAGAGGTAGCTCGCGGTGTCCGGGTCGTAGTAGCGGGCCACGTTGTAGTGCAGGCCCGTCTCCGGGTCGCGGTACTGGCCGGGGAAGGCCAGCGGGCACAGGCCGTCCTCCTCGCCGGACAGCGGCCGGCCCCACAGGCTGGTGGCGGACCGCCAGGCGATCGTGCCGTCCTCACCGACGAGCTCGCTCGGCGTGCCGACCAGGTCGGTGACGATCGCGTAGAACCGCCGGTCGACCTCGTCCGGGTCGGCGGTCCGCCACCGGCTCCGCACCTGGGCCGCCGCCCGGTGACCGCCCGGCTCCCACTCCCAGGTGTCGGCCTCCACGACGCCGTCCCGGAGCGTCTGCCGCTCCGCGAGGTTGGCGCCGTCCCAGGTGAAGAGGGTCTCGTCGGTGACCGATCCGTCCTCGCCCAGACGGAACTTGGCGGTGCGCCTGCCCAGGGCGTCGTAGCGGTAGCGCCAGGTGCCGCGGTCCGGTGTCGCGGCCTCGGTGAGCCGGTCCTCGGTGTCCCACGTGTACGTCCAGATCCGGCGCAGACCCGACAGCGTCCGCCGGATCGTGCGGACCACGCGGCCCTGCGCGTCGTGTTCGTACGTGGTGCGGCCCGCCGAGGTGACCTTGGTGCCGGAGTGGCGCGCCGGGCCCTGCGTGCCCTCGCCGCCGGGGGCCGGGTGCTCGGCGGAGGTGAGGTTGCCGAGGGCGTCGTAGGCGTACGCCTCGGTCCAGGTCTCGGCCGACACCCGGGTGACGCGGCCCGTGCGGTCGAGGTCGAACCTGCGCGTGCCGCCCAGGAGGTCCTTGATGCCGGTGAGCAGGCCGTCCGCACGGTAGGCGTACGAGCGGGCCTGCCGTACGGCCGCGCCACCCTCCGGCGCACCGGACCGGATGACCTGTTCGACGAGGCGGTGGCCCGCGTCCCAGGACTGCATCAGGGTGGCGCGGTCCCCGAGGGTGCGCGCGGTCTCCCGGCCCGCCGCGTCGTGCGTGAAGGCCAGCGTGCCGCCGGCGGCGACGAGGGAGGCGGGCAGTCCCGCGGCGTCGTACGACCAGTGCGAGAGGGTGCCGGAGGGCGTCGTCCTGCGCACGCGTTGCCCCAGCGCGTCGTAGGCGCTGGTGACGGTGCGGCCGTCGACGCTCTCGGTGAGGATCCTGCCCACCGCGTCGTAGCCGTAGGCGACCGTGCCGCGCGGGCTGGTGGCCGTCAGCAGCCGCCCGGCCGGGTCGTAGCGCAGCGAGGTGAGCTCGCCGTCGCCGGTGCGCGAGGCGATCACGCGACCCGCCGCGTCCCGTGTCAGGGTCACCGACTGGCCGGTGTCCAGGCGCCGTTCGACCTCGCGTCCCGTCGGGTCGTAGACGTAGGCGAGGGCGCGGCCTTCGAAGTCCGTCTCGCCGGCCAGGGTGCCGGCCTCGTCGTACCGGTAGCTCCACACGTCGCCGTGCGGATTGGTCACCGCGGTGAGCCGCAGCTCGGTGTCGTGGGTGAAGAGGTAGCGGGTGCCGTCCGGGTCGGTCCGCGCGCTGGGCAGGTCGAAGGTGCCGTACTCGTACGAGGTGGTGGCGCCGGCCGCGTCGCGGTGCTCGGTGACGTTGCCCTCGGCGTCGTAGGACCAGGTCTCGCGGGAGCCGTCGGCGCGCTCCCGCCACAGCAGCAGCCCTTCCGGAGTCCACGCCTGCCGGACGGTCCCGCCGACCGGGTCGTCGATCTGGACGACGCGGCCGCACGGGTCCCTGCGGACGGTGACGGAGCTGCCGCGCGGATCGATGACCCGGACCGGCAGCCCGGTCCCGTCGTTCTCGAACCGGAACGTGTTGCCCAGCGGATCGGTCTCCGTGACGCGGTTGCCGTGCTCGTCGTAGCCGTACGAACTCACCGCGCCCAGCGGATCTGTGCTGGTCAGCAGGTTGCCCCGATCGTCGTACGCGCACTCCCAGCGGGACCCGTCGGCCTCGGTGACGGCGACCGGCAGGAGGCCTTCGGCGTACTCCACCCTGATCTCGGTGCCGTCCGGGCGGGCCATGCACAGCGGCTGGCCGTGCGCGTCGAGGGTGAAGCGGGTGGTGCGGCCCAGTTCGTCGGTGCGGGACAGCAGCCTGCCGCGGCTGTCGTGCTCGGTGTGCACGGCGAAGCCCGACGGGCCGACGACCCGGGCGAGATGCAGCCGCTCGTCGAAGTGGTAGGCGGTGGTGTGGCCGAGCGAGTCCGTGTAGCGGGTGACCCGTGCGTCGGCGTCGTAGTCGATGACGCAGCTGAGGGAGTCGCCGGTGCCCTCGCCGCGCACGCAGCGGTCCTCGCTGTCGTAGCCGAAGCGGAACCAGTGCCCGTTGCGGTCGGTCCAGGAGGTGACGCGGGCGTGTTCGTCGTAGGTGAGCGCGAAGGGCCGGGCGTGGGAGTCGAGGACTTCGCTGAGGTGGCCGTCGGCGTCGTAGCGGTACCGGACCAGCGTGATGCCGTCCGGCCGGTCCTCTCCGGTGCGCAGGCGCAGTGCGGTGACCCGGCCGTGCCGGACGTCCACGTCGACGTGGTAGCCGCCCGTGTGGCGCACCGCCACCGGGGTGCCCTCGGCGTCCCGGTCGATGTCGAAGCGGTGGCCGTTGCGGTCCGAGACGGCGACGAGCGGCATGGTGAACGCCTCGTCGGCGGCCGTGGCCCTGGCGGTCGGCGCGAAGTGACGGGTGAGGCCGGTCGTCGGGTCGGTGACGCGGATGGGCGCGCCGGGGGCGCCGTCCCAGTCCAGTGCCAGGCGCGGGCCCGCCGAGGGCAGGACCGACGTGCCGGGGGCCGGCACCGGGTAGGCGAGGATCATGCCGTCCTCGGTGGCGAACAGGGCGCCCTCGTGGTCGAGTTCGAGGCGCTCGTCCAGGGTGGAGGCCCAGGACGGGCCGAACCAGCGGCCCGAGAAGTAGCTCGACAGGTGGGTGCGGCGCAGGATCAGCGGGAGCAGGCCGGGCAGTTCGACATCGGTCTTCTCCATGATCATCTCGCCGGACGCCATGTCGATGGGGTCGCCGTTCTTGCAGCGGCCCTTGGCGGGCTTGCTGGTCGCCACGTCGTCCGCGCCCCGCCGCAGGCCGTTCTTGAGCCCCTTCCCCATGCCCTTGAGGCCTTTCATCCCCTTGGCGAGTTTCGCGGCGGTGGTGATGCCCTTGGCGCCGGGTATGCAGTCCATGGCGGCGAAGGCCACGTCCATGAGCGTGGCTTGGCCTTTCGCGTATTTGCTCAGGGTGTCGGCCAGGACGATGGCTCCGGCGACGATGACGATGGCGGCGAGGATCGGCCCGCCGACGATCATCGCGATGACACCCACCACGGCGACGACGACCTTGCAGACGGCGACGATGGAGTCCCAGTTGTCGGTGACCCAGTCGCCGATCTCCTCCCACCACTTGCGGTTCTGGATGCCCGCGTCGGAGGCTTCGTCGATCTTCCGCTTGGCCGTGCCCGCGGCTTCTTCCCGCATCTTGCGGGCGTCCTCGGCCATCTTCTTCGCCGCGTCCAGGGCGCTCTTGGCGGAGTCGACGTCGCCCTGGGCGGACTTCTGGGACTTCTCGGCGGC
>NZ_JBVIXD010000013.1:0-30620 GCF_055593965.1 Streptomyces sp. NPDC040622
GGTCATTCGCAGGGGGAGATCGCTGCCGCCTGTGTGGCGGGTGGACTCTCCCTGGAAGACGCCGCGCGTGTGGTGGCGTTGCGTTCTCGGGCGATTGTGCGGTTGTCGGGGCGTGGCGGGATGGTGTCTGTCCTGGCGCCTGAGGGTCGTGTGGTGGGCCGGCTGACGGATGGGCTGCAGGTGGCTGTGGTCAATGGTCCGGAGCAGGTGGTGGTGTCCGGTTCGCCTGGTGAGCTGGATGTGTTTGTGGCTGGGTGTGAGGCCGATGGTGTGCAGGTGCGGCGGATCGCGGTGGATTATGCCTCGCACTCTCCGCAGGTGGAGGACTTGCGGGCCGAGCTTTTGGATGTGCTGGCAGGGGTGGTACCGCGGTCTGGTCAGGTTCCGTTGTTCTCCACGGTGACGGGTGGGTTGATCGATACGGCTGTGATGGATGCGGAGTACTGGTTCACCAACCTGCGCCAGACCGTCCGCTTCGACGCCGCTCTGCAGGGGCTGCTGGAGGCAGGACACCACGTCTTCGTCGAGTCCAGCCCGCACCCCGTGCTCCTCGGCGCCGTCGTGCAGAACGCCGATCACCGCCGTACGCCGGGCGTGACCGCCGTCGGCACCCTGCGGCGCAACGAGGACGAGAAGGCCCAGTTGCTGCGCGGTCTGGCCGAGGTGTACGTCGCCGGGGTCGACGTGGACTGGTCGCCGTGGCTGGCGGGCGGCGCGCTCGTGGACCTGCCGACGTACGCCTTCCAGCGGCGCCGTTACTGGCAGCCCGCCGCGACCGCGGCCGCCGACGTCGGCGCCGCGGGACTCGACGCCGTGCGGCATCCGCTGCTGGGCGCCGCCGTCCGGCTCGCGGACAGCGACGACGTCGTCCTCACCGGACGCCTGTCGCGCGCCGCCCACCCGTGGCTCGCGGACCACGCGGTCTTCGGCACGGTGCTGCTCCCTGGCACCGCCTTCGTCGAGATGGCCCTGCGCGCCGCCGACGAGGTCGGCTGCGACACGGTGCGCGACCTCACGCTGACCGCGCCGCTGCACCTGCCCGAGCAGGGCGAGGTCGACCTCCAGGTGCAGATCGGCGGCGCGGACGGCGCCGGGCGTCCCCTCGACGTCTTCGCCAGGCCCCGCCGTTCCGACGGCACCGGGCAGTGGACGCGGCACGCGAGCGCCGTCCTCGCCGTGGGCGCCGCGACGCCGGACGCCTCCGACAGCCCCCTGCACGGCGCCGCATGGCCGCCCCCCGGGGCCGAACGGCTCGACGCCGCCACGCACTACGACACGATGGCCGACGCGGGCCTTGAGTACGGGCCCGCGTTCCAGGGCCTGTCCGACGTGTGGCGGCTCGACGGCGAGATCCTCGCGCAGGTCGCGCTGCCGGGCCGGCAGGCCGAGGAGGCGGAGCGCTTCGGCGTGCACCCGGCCCTCCTCGATGCCGCTCTGCAGGCCGCGGCCGTGGACGGCCTCGACGGCGCCACGCCACTGCCGTTCTCCTTCGGCGCGGTCAGCCTCTACGGCCGGGGCGCGAACGAGGTGCGGGTACGCATCGTGCCCACCGGCGGCGACACGTTCACGGTGGAGGCGGCCGACCCGTCCGGCACTCCGGTCGCCCGGATCGACTCCCTCCTCGTGCGGCCGGTGGCGGCCGGCGACCTGGCCACGCCGGACAGCAGCACGCAGGCGCTGCTCTCCGTCGCCTGGTCCCCGTACGTCCCGGCCGTCCCGGCCGACGGCGAAACGGCCGAGCGCGGCGCGTCCCTCGGCGCCGGGACCTCCGACGTGACGGTCCTGGACGTCGCCGAGGCGACCGGCGACGGTGCCGGGCTGGACCGTGCCGGGGTAAACGGTGCCGCGGACGACGCCGTCCGCGCGCGGGCCGTCCTCCAGGACACCCTGGACCGGGTACGGGAATGGCTGGCGCGGGAACGGCCCGCCACCGCGCGCCTGGTCGTGCTGACCCGTCGCGCGGTGCTCACCGGGGCCGAGGAGCCCGATGCCGCGCTCGATCTCACCCATGCCCCCGTGTGGGGCCTGGCCAGGGCCGCCCGCGCGGAGAACCCGGGCCGCGTGATCCTCGTCGACACGGATGCCGATGCCGATGCCGATGCCGCTGCCGCTGCCGCTGCCGACGCCGATGCCGCTGTCCACGCCCGTGCCGGCGGGCTCGACCCGGAGACGCTGGCCGACGTGCTGCGGTCCGGAGTTCCCGAACTCGCGCTGCGTGCAGGCCAGTTGTACGTACCCGCGCTCCGCCCCCAGAAGTCGGAGCCCGGCCCCGGCGCGTCGACGGCCGCCGCGTTCGGCACGGGCACCGTCCTGATCACCGGCGGTACGAGCGGCCTCGGCGCCCAGGTGGCCCGGCACGCCGCCCGTCTCGGCGCCCGGCACCTGCTCCTGCTGTCCCGGCGCGGTCCGGCCGGCGAAGGGGTGCCGGAGCTGCGCGACGAACTCGCCGCGGCCGGGGCCCGGGTCACCGTCCTCGCCTGTGACGCGGCGGACCACGAGCAGCTGGCCCGCGTCCTGCGCGAGCTGCCGCCGGAGTACCCGCTGACCGCCGTCGTGCACGCCGCCGGCGTACTCCGCGACGCCGTCGTCGAGTCCATCGCCGCCGACGACCTGGACGCCGTCCTGCGGCCGAAGATCGACGCGGCCTGGAACCTGCACACCCTGACCCAGGGGACGGAGCTGTCCGCCTTCGTGGTCTTCTCCTCCCTCGCGGGCGTCCTCGGCGGCGCGGGCCAGGGCAGCTACGCCGCGGCCAACGCGTTCCTGGACGCGCTCACGCAGCAGCGCCGCCGTGCGGGCCTGCCCGGACTCTCCCTGGCCTGGGGGCTGTGGGCCGAGGCCACCGGCATGACCGGGCACCTCGGCGACGCCGACCTGGAGCGGATCAACCGCGGAGGCGTCGCCGCCCTCTCCACCGGCCAGGGCCTCGCGCTCCTTGACGCCGCGCTGACCCGGGACGGTGACGACGCGCTGCTCCTGGCTGCCGCCCTCAACGAGCCCGTCCTGCGCACCACCGAACCCGCCCTGCTGCCCCCGCTCCTCGTAGGCCTGTTCCCGCCGCGCCGCCGGCTCGCCGGGGCCCGTCGCGAGCGCGCGTCGGACACGGGCGGACGCCTCTCGCTGGACTCGCGGGACGCGGTCGTGGACCGGCTGCGGTACCGGTTCGCCGCGACGATGGGCTACGACACCGCGGAACTCGACGCCGGCGCCGCACTGGTCGGCCAGGGCCTCGACTCCGTGATGGCCATGCAGATCCGCAGCCTCATCGAGGCGGACTTCGGCCAGTCCCTGCCGATCGCCTCCCTGTTCAACGGCGCCAGCGTGGACTCCGTCGCCGACCAGCTGATCGCGGGCGCGGGCGCGGGTACGGGCGCCGAAGAGGGCGCCGGGACCACCGCGGCCGAGGCCGTGGAAGAGGTGGTCGAGGAGGTCGTACGCCACCCCGCCACCCGCGATGTCGTACGGCTGCTCCGTGCCGAACAGCACGGCACGCCGGGCGTCACCCACCACATCGGGCTCGCCGTGCGGCTGACCGAGCCGACGACCCCGGCGCGGCTCGCCGAGGTGGTCTCCTCGCTCGCCGCCCGGCACGCCGCGCTGCGCACCGCGATCGTCCAGGACGCGGACGGCGGGCAGCAGTTGGAGGTGCGCCGCTCGCTCGACGGCGACCTCGTGCGGTGGTCGGACGTCGCCGAGGACACCGACGTGGACGAGCGGCTCTGCGCGCTGATGGAGCCGCCGTTCGAGCTGGCCGCCGCACCGCTGTGGCGGTTCGAGCTGCTCGCCCGCCCGTCCGGCGAGCAGGTCCTCGTGTTCGGCGCTCACCACGCCGTCTCCGATCTGGCCTCGCTCATGCTCGTGGCGCACGGCCTGGGAGCCGGACTCGTGGGCGCCGAACCGCCCGCCGAGGTCACCAACCGCGACATCGACCTGCTGCTGCGGGCGCAGGGCGGACAGCCCGAAGCGCCGTCCGGCACCGACTGGCGTGCGGACTTCGCGGGCGTCCGCAGGCTCGACCTGGAACTGGCCGCGCCCCGCCCCGCCGAGCGGTCGTACCGCTCGGCCATGCACCTGGCGGAGCTCCCGAGGGACCTCCAGGAGCGGGTGGAGGACCGGGCGAGGCGGCTCGGCATCACGCCCGCCGCGTTCTGGCTCGGCGCGCTGACCGCGCACCTCGCCCGGCTGCGCGACCGCGAACGGTTCGTCCTCGCGGTCCCCGTGGACACCCGCATGCACGTCTCCGCCCTCGACGCCGTCGGGTACTTCGGGCTGCCGATCCCGTACGCCGCCCAGGTCGAGGCGGGAGAGAGCGCCGCGGACGTGCTGCGGCGCACCGACAGCCGCCTCAGCCGGGTCCTGGAGCGCGGCGTCACGTTCTTCGACGCGATGTCCGCGCTCGTCCAGGAGGGCCTGTACCGGGCGGACGCGCCGTTGGTCGAGGTCTACTTCAACTACATGCCGCCGCAGGCCGGAGCCGCGGAGGGCCTGCGGATCGTCCCCGCGGGCACCGGCTACTCCGACCTGGACCTGATGGTCACGGTGATGCCCGGCCTCGGCAAGGTCGGCCTGGAGTACAACACCGACGTGCTCGACGACGCCTCCTGCGCGGCTCTCGCCGCCGAACTCCTGGAGCTCGCCTCCCGGTTCGCGGACGACGCGGAGACGCCCGCCGCGGCGCCGAGGAGCATCGCCGTCCCGGCGCAGGCGTCCGAGCCTGTCGTTCGGGTCGACGCGGCGGAGGTCCCGGAGGTCTCGGAGGTCTCGGAGGTCCTGGAAGTTCCGGAAGTCCCGGAAGCCCCGGCAGCCTTCGTACAGGCCGGCACCGCACTCGCGCCGACGCCCGCTCCCCAGATCGCCGTCGCCGCCACCTTCGCCCTCGGCAACCTCCCGGCCATGCTGTCCTTCGCCGTGGGGGAGGCCGGGGTCGAGGGCGGGCCGTTCGAGGTCGTGGAGGCGCCGTACCACCAGGTGCTTGCGAGCCTGCACGATCCGGGCAGCGTGTTCGTGCAGGCCCCGACGGCCGCGAACCTCGTGCTCCTGCGGCCCGGCGACCTGACCCGGTTCACGGACGCGGGGGACGAGCGCGAACTGCTCGCCCAGCTCGCCGACGAGTACCCGGCGGCGCTGCGCGCCCTGGCGCAGCGCACCCGCACCCCGCTCGTGGTGGCCTTCCTGCCGGAGAGCGCCGACGGCGGCCGCTCGCGGGACTGGGAACGGCAGGTGACGCGGCACCTCGCGGACCTGCCCGGCGTCGCCGTACTGCCCTCGGACACCTGGGCCGGCGACGACTACCCGGTGGGCGACGTGTTCGACGCCCACACCGACGCCATGGCGCACCTGCCCTTCCAGGACGAGTTCCAGGCGCTGGTGGCGCTGCGCCTGGCCGACGTCCTGCGCCAGGTCCGCCGCAGGGCACCCAAGGTGATCGTCGTCGACGGCGACGAGACGCTGTGGAGCGGCATTGCCGGTGAAGTCGGCCCCGAGAACGTCGACTTCACCGGGGCTCGAGCCGTGCTCGCCCGGCGGCTGGTGCAGTGGCGGGAGGCCGGCGTCCTGCTCGCCATGGTCTCCAACAACGACGAGGAAACCGTGCACCGCATCCTCGACCGCCCCGACAGCCCGCTGCGCCGCGAGCACTTCGCCGCGATCTCCGCGGCCTGGGAACCCAAGTGGACCCGGATCGTGCGGATCGCCGACGAACTGCGGCTCGGCCTCGACAGTTTCCTCTTCCTCGACGACAACCCCGTCGAGATCGCCGGGGTGCGCGCCCAGCTGCCCGAGGTGCTCTGCCTCATCTGCCCGGGCGCGGACGAGCTCACCGACTTCGTCGCCCGGCTGTGGCCGGCGGTGCCGCGGGCCGCGACGGCGGAGGACTCCGCGCGGGCCGACTTCTACCGGCAGGAGCAGGTGCGCGACGAGGCCCGCGCCCAGCTGGGCTTCGCCGAGTTCCTGGAGAACCTCCGGCTCGAACTCGACATCGAGCCGGTGACCGGGGAGACGGCCGAGCGCACCGTCCAGCTCAGCAGGCGCACCAACCAGTTCAACCTGCGGCCCCGCCCCCTGGACGACGCCGGCCTCGCGCGGCTCCGGGAGAGCGGGGAGGTGTGGACGGCGACGGCACGGGACCGCTTTGGCGCGTACGGACAGATCGGCGTCCTGGCCCTGACCGTCGACGGGGACGCGCTGGAGGTCGTGGCCTGGATGATGAGCTGCCGGGTGCTCGGCCGTGGCGTCGAGGACCGGCTGCTGCAGTGGCTGGCCGACCGGGCCGAGGCCCACGGCTGCGCCACGGTGCGTCTGATCGCCGAGAACACGCCCCGCAACATTCCCGCCCGGCGCCTGGTGTCCCGCCTCGGCGGCGGCGACGTCGACGCACCCCGCCTGGAGACGGCGGTGGGGCTCGTACAGCTTCGGGAGTTCCGTTCCTGGGACCCCACAACCGATCACGCAGCGGAGGTCAGCAATGCCTGAGGCGGCCGGCGGCACCAGTCGCAACCGCACTGTCAACCGGCGGCCGGAGGAGGAGGTGATCGAGCGGCGCGGCCCCGGACGGGCCGCCGCGTCCGATCTCCTCGCGCACTTCCGCAAGCCGCCGGCCGGGCCCGCCGCAGCGCAGCCGGTCACCGGAACGGTGAAAGCCACGGGAGGTACGGGGGACAAGGGGAGTACGGGGGACCAGGGGAGTACGGGAGGCAAGGGGGGTACGGGAGGCAAGGGGGGTACGGAGAAGGCGCGGGCCGCGGCGACACCGCAGGCCGCCACCTCCACGGGTACCGCCGAAGCCCGGCCCGCGCGGACCGTGACGGAGGTCGCCGCGGACATCGCGGCCCGGGCCGCGCACCTCCTGCCCGGCGGTGCGCCCGACACCGAGACGGACCTGTTCGACGCCGGTCTGTCGTCCGTGGGCGCCGTCGAACTCGTGGCGCTGCTGGCGCGGGAGCTGGACGTACAGCTCACCCTCGACGACGTCTTCGCCGACGCCAGGCCGCGGCGCCTCGCGCAGCGCTGGGCCACGGCCATGGGCCTGCCCACGACCGTGCCCACGGCGGACCCGGCGGACCCGGTGGCCCCTGTGACCACACCGATAGCCGTGGCCACACCAGTAACCGTGGCCACGCCGACGACCCCCGCGACCGCACCGACCGAGACCGCACCGACCGAGACCGCACCGACCGCGGCCACTCCCGTCGTCCTCCCGCCCACCCCCGCCGTCACCCCGAGCACCACGCCCGACCAGGCAGGCGCCTCCATCGCGCCCGTCGTGGTCCGGGCCTCCGAGGACGGGGCGCACGAGGACCTGGAGACGATCCTCGCCGACCTCGCGCTGGCCGACCGGCTGCCGTTCAGCCGCCAGGCCGACCCCGTGCCGCCGCGCCGCATCCTGCTGACCGGAGCCACCGGGTACCTCGGCAGCCACCTCCTGCTCGACCTGCTGCGGCAGGGCGACGCCCACGTGGTGTGCCTGGTGCGCGCGGCCGACGACGCGGCGGCGGAACGGCGGGTCGGCGACGCCCTGGCCGAGTTCGACCAGCCCTGGACCGCCGAGGTCCGGCGCCGGGTCACGGTCCTCGCGGCCGACCTCAGGCAGCCGTGCCTCGGTCTGACCCAGGAGGCCTGGGACGGCCTCGCCCAGGACATCGACTCGATCGTCAACGTCGCCGCCGCGGTCGACTTCCTGCGCGGCTACCCCTCGCTGCGTCAGACCAACGTGCTCGGCCCGCTGGCCCTCGCGGAGCTGGCGATGACGGGACGGGCCAAGCCGCTGCACCACATCTCCTCGGTCGCCGTCTTCAACGAGGTCGGCATCGAGAAGATGGGCGAGGACGACCCGGTCGCCCACATCGACCGGCTCTTCGCCGGCTACGACAAGTCGAAGTGGGCCGCCGAGGCGGTGCTGCGGCGGGCCCGCGAGCACGGCCTGACCGTCACGTTCCTGCGGCCCGGCGCGATCGGCGGCCACACCCGTACCGGCGTGTACAACCCGCGCGACCTCAGCACCGGCCTGATCGGCGCGTTCTCCCGCTACCGGACCGTGCCGGCCTTCAAGTTCATGAACCTCGCGCCGGTGGACTGGATCAGCAGGATCACCGCAGGCGTGGTCTTCGACCCCTCGGCCTGGGGCCAGAACTACAACGTCACCGGCCGGGCCGAGACGCTGCCCGAGCTGGTCAAGGACATGAAGCTGGCGGGCATGAACGTCCGGGTGGCCAACTGGCGCGAGTGGCGGGACGACCTGCTGCGGCGGCACGCGGCCGACCCGGTGCCGGAACTCGACTTCCTGATCCGCATCCTGAGCAGTCCCACCGCCATGAAGCTCTTCGAGGCGCTGATGTTCGGCCCGGAGGCCGGCTCGGAGCGCACCGACCGCTTCGTCGCGCGCCACCGGCTGCCCGATGCCGAACGGTACGGGGCCCAGGCGCAGTTGAAGACGTTCGAGCGGATGGCGAAGGACGGGGTCGCCCGGCTGCCCAGCCGCGAGGACCCGCCCTACCTGTCGTTCCGCGAGCGGACCAAGGGCCGGGTCGGGCCGGTCGGCGGGGAGCGCGACACCAAGTGCCGGATGGCGCTCACCCTCTCCATCGCCAGCATGTACCAGGTCGTGCGGCACCGGAAGATCGACGTGCGCGGCGAGGTGAGCTGCGAGCGCCTGCACCCGGAGCCGCTGTCCGTGGAGGCGGGAGAGATCTGGGTCCGCCCCGACGAGGGCGTACCGCTGCGGCACGGCAGCGACCATCCGCTGCTGCGCTACCGGCTCGTCCTGGTGGACCGCGACGGCGGGCGCTGGTGGCTCGAGGGCTGGAAGACGGCGCGCGCCAGCCGCGACTTCTGGAAGCAGACCCGGACCATCGAGGTCACCCTCGGCCGGGAGGGCGGACCGGCGAGCCTCGCCGGTGTCGTCAAGGTCCCCGGCAAGAGCTACGTGCCCGACCAGATCGACGGCATCCAGGTCGACCCGCGGCTGTCGTCGCAGGAGCGCCGCCTGGCCAAACTCGCCTGGCTCTCCTGGTTCTTCGTCCAGGTCGGCATGGGGCTCGCCGAGCCGTCGCTGCGGGCCGTCGCCGAACTCCTCGACCTGCGCAAGGACGCCATCGACCGGGACCAGGACAAGCTGCAACGCAAGATCAGGAAGCTGATGATCAAAAGGGAGCAGACCCGATGACCACGCTGAGGCCCCTCCACCACGCACTCGGCGACCGGGTCGAGGACATCCCCTTCACCGCCTCCGACGGCACCCGGCTCGGCCTGACCCGGGTCGCCCCCGAGGACGGCTCCACCGACCGCCCGGTCGTCCTCGTGCTGCACGGACTGACCGCGTCGTCGGACATGTTCCTGCTGCCGGAGACCCGCAACCTGGTGGACGTCCTGCTCGACGCGGGCTACGAGCCGTGGCTCCTCGACTGGCGGGGCAGCTGCCGGCTGCCCTACAACGAGGGCCGGGTCCGGTACACCTTCGACGACGTGGCGCTCTACGACATCCCCGAGGCGGTGTCGCTGATCAGGGAACGGACCGAGGGCCGTGAACTCCTCGTCGTGGCGCACTGCATCGGCGCGATGTGCCTGTCCCTGAGCATGGCGGCGGGCCTGGTGCCCGGCCTGTCCGGGGTCGTCGCGCAGGGCGTGTTCCTCACCCCGAAGATGTCCTGGAAGACGCGGGCCCGCCTGCACTTCGGCGGGGAACTGCTGCGCTCCCGGCTCGTCAACATCCCCACCGACTTCAAGAAGGTCGGGATGTGGTCGAAGCACTCGCTGATCTTCGCCGAGGTGTCGCTGGGCGCCGAGTGCAAGGACCCCAACTGCCAGATCCTGCACAACGACTCGTGGGGCGTGGGCGGTTCGCTGTTCGAGCACGACAACCTCGACCAGGTCACCCACGACCGCCTCGCCGACCTGTACGGCACCGTGCCGATGTGGATCCTGCCGCATCTGCGCAGCATCGAACTGGCCCACACGATGATGCGGTACAACGACGGCGACGGCCGCTACGACGCGCTGCCGAAGAACGCCCTGGACCACGCGGGCGAGTTCGGGACGCCGTTGATGCTGCTCTCCGGCAGCGACAACCGCTTCTGGTACGACTCGAACGAGATCTGCCACGACATCCTCAGGCGCCGCTACCCCGAGACGGACGTCCGCTACGTGGAGGTGCCCGGCTACGGCCACCTCGACGCGTTCATCGGCCGCAACGCCGCGCTGGACGTGTTCGGCCACATCGTCGACTTCCTCGACGAGTGCCGCACGGTCCCGGCGCGGGTCTGACGGCATCCGACGGCAAGGGAACGGAAAAGAGATCCGATGACCTCCGCGCACGAGCGGCCGGGCGGCTCCGCGGCGCCCGGCACGCGCCTGCTGATGCCCGTCATCCTGCTCGCCATCTTCACGGTCCCGCTGTCGGTGTCCGGCACCGCGGTGTCCCTGGGCGACATCTCCGACGACCTGGGCCGGTCGTCGGCGGGCGAGCAGTGGGTCCTCAACGGGTACAACCTGACGTTCGCCTGCTCGACCCTCGTCTGGGGCTCGGTCGCCGACGTCGTGGGGCGCTGGCGGGCCCTGCTCCTCGGGCTCATCACCTTCGGCGCCGGGTCCGCGCTCAGCCTCGTCGCCGGCAACTACCTGGTCCTTGACGGGGCCCGGCTGCTGGCCGGTGCGGGGGCCGGGGCCGTCTTCTCGGTGGGCTCGGCCGTCGTGTCGTCGAACTTCGAGGGCGAACGGCGCACCCGCGCGTTCGCGCTCCTCGGGTCGGTCGCCGGCCTCTCCCTGGCGTTCGGCCCCTCCCTGTGCGGTCTGCTGACCCAACTCGTCGGCTGGCGCCTGGTCTACGGCTTCCAGCTGGTCTGTCTGGTCCTCGCGTGCGCGGGCATGCCGCTGATCCGAGGGGCCGCCGCCCACGAGAAGCGGCACGCGGCCCGGATCGACGTGGCGGGCGCCGCGCTCTTCTGTACGGCGACCACCGTCACGCTCGGCGGCCTCGCCCTCGGCTCCGCGACGGGCTGGGCCTCGCCGCCCTTCCTGCTGTGCACGGCCGTCGGCATCGGCTGCTACGCCCTGTTCGCCTGGCGCGAGTCCACCGCGCCCAACCCGCTGCTGAGCCTGGGCACCCTGCGCAGCAGGCGGTTCTCCGGCATCACGCTGGTGGTCGCGGTGGCGTCGTTCACCTTCACCAACGCGGTCGCCTACCTGCCGGTCTTCTTCCAGGGCGCCTACGACGCGTCGCCCGGGGCCAGCGGCGCGTACCTGATGTTCCTGACCCTGCCCGTGCTGGTCGCCCCGCTGATCGCGGCCCGCCTGACCGCACGCGGCACGCCGCCCCACACGGTCTTCACGTGGAGCATCGGCCTGCTGGTCGCGGGGCTCGTCCTCGCGGGCGCGACCGCCGGGCCGGGGCTCGGCTGGATGATGCTGCCGATGGTGGTCGTCGGCATCGGGTTCGGGCTGCAGGCGGGTCTCGTCGACGGGGAGGCGCTCGCGCACGTACCGGCGGACGAGGCGGGCATGGGGGCGGGCTGGATCAACACGGTGCGCCTGGGCAGCGAGGCCATCGCGGTGTCGCTCTTCGGGTCGCTGTTCGCCAGCTTCGCGGGCAGCGCCGCGCACGCCTCACGGCAGGGGTTCGCCGCCATCACGATCGGCTCCACCCTGTGCGCTGCGGTGCTCGGCGTCGTGTCGGTCCTGCTCATGCGGCGCCCGGACCCGGCCGATCCGGCCCGGACCGACCCCGCCCGCCGGGACGCGGACCCGGCGGACACGAAGGTCGGCTGACCGCCCCGCGAAGTCCCCCGGCAGCGCTACGACTTCGCGTGCTCGGCGAAGTCGTCGAGCACCGCGTTCAGGTGCCGCAGCGCCGCCGTCACCCGCGCCGGGACCGCGAAGAACGGGTCGTCGGGGACCGGCAGCGACCCGGCGAGCGCGAGGCCGCGGGCCCGCGCCCACGTCGCGTCGTCCAGGGCGACCGCCGCGCGGAAGGCCTCCCGCGCCTCGGCGGGCAGGAACATCCAGGTGGGGATGAGGTCGCAGGCGGGGTCGCCCACGGCCAGCGTGCCGAAGTCGATGACGGCGCTCAAGTGGCCGTCCACGGAAAGGAGATTGCCGGTCGCGAGGTCGCCGTGCAGCCACACCGGGTCGCGGTCCCACGCGGGCGCCGCGAGCGCCGCGTCCCAGACGGCCGTGACGGCCTCCGTGTCGACGACGCCGTCCAGCTTCGCGATCTTGGCCCGGACGAGCGAGTCGGCGGCCAGCGAGTCGCACTCGGTGCCCACGCGCTCCCCGCGGAAGGCGTTGCTGAGGCCGGGGGCGGGGCCGTCGGTGGCGTCGGCCTTCTGCAATGCGCCGATGAATGCGGCGAGTTCGCGGGCCGTGCGCACGGGGTCGGCGAGCCCGTCGGTGGTCGCGGCCTCGCCCTCAAGCCAGCGGTAGACCGACCACGGGAAGGGATAGCCCTGCCCGGGACGGCCCGCGGCGACCGGCGTCGAGACGGTGAGGGGAAGCTGCGGGGCCAGCCACGGCAGCCAGCGCTGCTCGCGCTCGACCTGTCCGGTCCACCGGGGGTAGCGGGGGAGCCGTACGGACAGGTCGTCGCCGAGCCGGAACGTCGCGTTGTCCATGCCGGGCAGCGGCACCGCGGAGACCGGCAGTCCGGCCCACTGCGGGAACTGCTCGGCGAGCAGCGCGCGGACCAGGTCGGCGTCGATCGTCACGTACGGCTCTCCTCGGGGGACGGCGGTGGGGCGAGGCCTCATCCCACCCCTCGCGCCGGCCCTTGTCCACCGGATTTCGGCGCCGGCGGCTCACGTACTCTTCAGCAGCACCGGCTCTTCGGCAGCATCGAGAGCGCTGGTCACGCAGGGGTGGGGTTGGTCCGTCATGGCTGGGCACGGCTGGGACGGGACGCGACGGGAGAATGTGACGGATGGACGAGAACGGATCGGCGCAGGTCGCGCTCGCGGCCCGGTTCGAGGAGCACAGGCCACGCCTGAACGCGGTCGCGTACCGCATGCTCGGCTCGCTGGGCGACTCCGAGGACGCGGTGCAGGAGGCGTGGTTCCGCCTGAGCCGCACGGAGGCCGGCGCGCGGACGGAGCTGGACGGGGGAGAGCGGCAGGGCGCGGGAGAGGGGCAGGGTGCCGGTGAGGTGCACAACCTCGGGGGCTGGCTCACCACGGTCGTCGGCCGCATCTGCCTCGACCAGCTGCGCTCGCGCCAGTCCCGCCGCGAGGACTCCCTGGACGCGTCCCTGCAGACCTTCGGGGAGACGCACGTGCCCGACCCGGTCGTGACCCGGGTGGGCACGGCCGACCCCGAGCAGGAGGTGCTGCTCGCCGACTCGGTGGGCCTCGCGCTCCTGGTCGTCCTGGAGACGCTGGCGCCCGCCGAGCGGCTCGCGTTCGTGCTGCACGACATGTTCGCCGTGCCCTTCGACGAGATCGCGCCCGTCGTGGAGCGCTCCACGGCCGCGACCCGGCAGCTGGCCAGCCGCGCCCGGCGCCGCGTGCAGGGCTCCGCGCCGGCCGCGGAGACCGACGTCGCCAAGCAGCGCGAGGTCGTCGAGGCGTGGATGGCCGCGACGCGGGCCGGCGACTTCGAGGCGCTCCTCGCCGTCCTCGACCCCGACGTCGTGCTGCGCGCCGACACCGGCGAACTGGCCTCGGGCCTCTCCAAGGTGGTGCGGGGCGCCGCCGCCGTGGCCGGTCAGGCGGCGATGTTCGCCCGGATGGCCGCCCACCAGCACATGGTGCTCGTCAACGGCCTGCCCGGACTGGTCGGGCTCCCCGGCGGCGAGGCGGTCTCGCTCGGCGCCTTCACCGTCGTGGACGGCAGGATCGTGGAGATCAACATCATCGCCGACCAGGACCGGCTGCGGCGCCTGGTCGCACCGGGGGTCGCGTCCTAGGTCGCGGCCTCCCGCCCGGTGCCGCTCGTCCGGCGCACCACCCGCAGCAGGTAGTCCTTGCGGTGCAGCGGGTCGTGGTCCGTCCGTTCGCGCGTCGGGACGGTGCCGCCCCGCACCGGCTCGTAGTGGTCGAAGGCGGACTCCAACTCGCCCTCGCCGCGCGTGAGTCCGGGCAGCGACTGCTCCAGGGCGTGCACCTGCTGCGCGGGTACGTCCCCCTCCAGGCGGTAGGCCGTCCCGCCGGCCGCCCGGGTGTGCGGGACGGCCCGCAGCCGGGCGAGTACGGGCAGGACCGCGCCGACCGTGTCGGCGGGCACGTCGAGCCGGAAGCGGTGCATCGGCTCGTGCACAGTGGTGCCCGCCTCCCGCAGTGCGTCCATCAGGACGAGCGGCGTCAGGTTCCTGAAGTCGCCCGCGGTGCTCGACATGCTCTTGTCGAAGGTGCCGTGGGCGTGGCTCTGGCGCGGCCAGTACCCGGCGTGCGTCATCGTGACCGCGCAGTCGGGGACGCACCAGCCGTGCACGCCCTGGCGCAGCGTCTCCCTGACGGTCTCCTCGACGGCCCGGAAGAACGCGTACGGCATCGAACCGAGCTCGACCCCGAGCCGGAACTCCACACCCGCGCCGACCGGCGCGGGCGCCACCCGCAGTCCGACCGTGGCGAGGAACGGGTTGGGCTCCTTGTCGATGATCTCGAACGCCGAGCCCGTCCCGACGACCCGCTCCACGCAGATCGTCGTCGTCTCCCGGAAGGAGACGTCGAGCCCGAAGTCCTCGGCGAGCGTCGCCTGGACGACCTCCTTCTGCACCTCTCCGTAGAGCGAGACCGACACCTCCTGGCGGATGCCGTCCTGCCGCAGGCCGATCAGCGGATCCTGCTCGGCGAGCTGTGTGAGCGCGAGGTGCAGGGCGCCCCGGTCGGCGGGCCGCAGCGGGGCGACGACCGTTTCCAGGGTCGGCGGCGCGAAGAAGTGACCTGCCGGGTCGACCCCTTCGCGCGGTACGCCGATGACGTCGCCGATCCGGACGTCCCCCAGCCCCCAGAGCTTGCCGATCTCCCCGGCCCTGACCTCCGGCCGCCGCACGTCCGTGCCCCGGTCGAAGACGGTGACCGAGGTGACCTTGCCTTCGCGGGCGGCCCCCGGACCGTCCCCGCCGCGCCCGGCGCCGATGTCCAGGCGGTCGCGGGTGCGGATGGTGCCCGCGAACATCCGTACGTACGCGATCTTCTCCCCGGCCGTGCCGCGCTCGACCTTGAACACGCTGCCGGAGACGGGCCCTTCGGCGTCACCGACGGTGGCGGGCAGCAACTCCCGGATGCCTGCCGTCAGTTCGGGAACGCCCACACCCGTCGCCGCCGACCCGAAGAACACCGGGTGCACGAGGGCGCGTCGGGTCTGCCGGGCCAGCTCGGTGCGCAGACGGTCGTACGAGAGGGAGGCCGGGTCGTCGACGTACGCGGACAGGAGTGCGTCGTCGTGCCCGGCGAGCAGCTCGGTCAGCCGCGCGGTGAACCCGCCGGATTCGGCGTCCGCCGCGGTGAACGGGGCGAACCCCGCCCCGCGCGTTCCGAGTCCGGCGACCGTGCCCATCGGGACGATGTCCGGCGTCAGGCGCTCGGCGATGTGCCGCAGGACGCCCTCGTAACGGGCGCCGCCGCGGTCCGTCTTGTTGACGAAGATCAGCGTGGGGATGCGCAGCCGTCGCAGGGTGCGCAGCAGGACGCGGGTCTGCGCCTGGACGCCCTCCACGGCGGAGACCACGAGCACGGCACCGTCGAGCACGCTCAGGACCCGCTCCACCTCGGCGATGAAGTCCGGGTGTCCGGGGGTGTCGATGAGATTGACCGTGACGCCGTGGGGGTGACGACGGATACCGCAATCGGCATCGGCATCGGCATCGGCATCGCCCTTGCCATCGCCGTCGGCTGGGGGTGCGTCGATGACGAAGGAGACGACCGCGGACTTGATGGTGATACCGCGCTGCCGCTCCAGGGCGAGCGAGTCGGTCAGGGTGTTTCCGTCGTCGACGCGGCCGACCTCGTCGATGACACCCGCGGTATGCAGCAGCCGTTCGGTCAGGCTGGTCTTACCTGCGTCGATGTGGGCCAGAATGCCCAGGTTCAGAGTGTGCGGGGCAGATGAATGCACGTACCGTCATGTCCTTTGGGGAAGTGGGAATTCCTTTCGCTTGGGACATGCGCGAACGCCGCATTTTCTCTCCTTCGCCGACTCCGCCGGACTCTCGCCGGCTCCCCGACAGTGCAGCAGGAGGCAGTCGGGCGCGGCAAATGATTTAGTACGCGCTCACGGCAGTTTCGCAACGGGAGAGTTCAAGCATGCGCAAGACAGTCACCGGAATCGCCCTGGTCGCGGCGCTCACCCTGCTCACGGGGTGTGGTTCGGACGGGGGCAAGGATTCCGGCGAGGGGGCGGGGAAGAAGGGCGGATCCTCGTCCGGGGCCTCGGCCGAGCAGGGCGGCGCGTCGAAGGAGGGTGGCGGGACCAGCACCCACGAGGTGACCTTCGAGGTGGGCGGCACCGGCAAGACACAGATCATGTACGTCTCCGACACCAACCACATGGAACAGGTCTCCCTGCCCTGGAAGAAGACCGTCCAAGTGACTCTGGAAGGCGCGGAGTTGAAGGTCGGCCACACGGTGTCCGTCGTGCCTGGCTCGACCCGGGGCAGCGACGGCATGCTCAGCGCCGCCCCGTGCGTCATCAAGGTCGACGGCAAGCAGGTCGCCGACAACGACGGCGGCAAGGCGAAGAAGCCGATGTGTGAGCACATGCTGAAGTAGCGGCGCACGGAGCGGGGCGGCTCACCGCGTGCGTCGAGCCGCCCGGCGCCGCGGCCGCGGACCGGCCCTCGCCGCCCCGCCGCTCACCGGCCCGCCACCCCCGCCCCGGCTCCCGCGCTCTCCTTCACGCCGGAGCCGGAGCCGGAGCCGGATTCGGAGCCGGAGCCGGATTCGGAGCCGGACCCTGCCCCCGCGCTCACCGCAGCGATCCCGCTCCGCCCCGCCAGCCGCAGCACGATGGCCGCGTACGCGCACAGCATCACCACGTCGACGCCCACCGACAGCACGTCCATGTCCGCCGCCGTCTCGTCGGAGGACAGCGCGCCGGCGATCGCGGCCGAGACGCCCATCGCCAGCAGGTTGTTGACCACGTGCAGGCCGATCGCCGCCTCCAGGCCGCCCGTACGGACCGTCAGCACGCCCGCCACCAGGCCGAACACCACCAGGTCGGCGAAGCCCCACGGCGTGCCCCAGCCGTGGGCCGAGGCGAACAGGAACGCCTGCGGCAGGACCGCCACCCATGGCGAGCGGCACCAGGCGCCGACGGCCTGGGTGAGCCAGCCCCGGAACACGTACTCCTCGGCCGAGGCCTGGAACGGCACCAGCACGCACACCATCGCGAGGCCGAGCAGGAAGTCCGGCAACCCGGCCCACTCGGCGCCGCCTGTGCTGCCCGTGCCGTCGTCCGACGAGCCGGGCAGCAGCAGCATGATCCCCAACGACACGGCGACCAGCGGCAGCGCGACGACCAGACACCGCCCCAGCCAGCGACGGCGCAGCCGGCCGGTCACCGACGACAGGGTGCCCACGGGACGGCGCTGCGCCCAGCGCGCGGCCAGGAACACCACGGGGGTGAGGAGAGCGAGGACCAGCAGCGACTGCCCCGTCTCCCCGATGCCGCCCCAGACGCGGAACCCGTCCTTGCCGACGGGCCGGTGCAGGAACGCCCCCGCGACCTCCCAGACGAGCAGCACGCCCATCATCGTGACCAGCGCGCCGGCCAGCACCAGAGCGGTCCCCGCCACCGGCCGCCACCACTGGCGGCGGCCGGTGGCCAGGGCGAGACGGTGGTAGGGCAGGGGCGGCGTGTCCTCGGGGAACCGCGGCTCGTACGGCGGGTGCGGCGGGTACGGGGCGCGCGCGGGCCGGCCGTGCCAGCCGTACGGGGCGTGCTCCGCGGGGGCGGGCTCCTCGTAGGCGTACGGGGAGCGGTCCGGGTCGGGCGTGGTCGTCATGCCCACCAGCATTCCGGCCGCGCGGGGCCGGGGCGTCCCCCGCCCGTACGATCACGCTCTCCAACCAGGGATAGAGCTCGCGGGGGACGACCCGGCCCCCGGGAGGCGGAACCTCGGTCCCGGGAGGCGGAACCTGGGCCTTGAGATCACCCTCCGTATCATCGGAGGCCCTATGGAGCGGATACGTAACTGGCTGCTGCCCGTGCTGCTGGCGATCCAGCAGCTGGCCTACTGGCCGGGCCGCACCCTGCGCGACGCCGACCCGGTCGGCACCGGCCAGCTCGTGGCCGCGTTCGCCGCGGCGGCCGTGATCACCGGGGCGCTCGGCGTGCGCCGGAGCCGTCCCGTCGCCGCGGCGCTCACCGTCGAGGCCGTCCTGGTCGCCGGGGTGGCGCTGCCGGAGGACGCGACGCTCCTGCACTCGCTGAGCGTGCTGGTCGCCCTGTACTCGGTGACGGTGCGCAGCCCGGGGCGGACGGCCGCCGTCGTCGGGTCGGTCCTCGTCCTGTGCGAGGCGGGCCGTTCGGCGGTGCTGCTCGACTCGGGCGTCGAGGCCGGCGGCGATGTCGCGATCAACGGCGTGCTCTTCCTGATCGTCGCGGGCCTGGGCCGCAGCCGCCGCCGCTGGCTCGCCGGACGCGGCGCCGCCGCGCGGGAGCTCGCGCGGGCGGAGGCCGAACGCTCCCGGGCCGCCCGCACCGAACGCGAGCGCCTCGCCCGCGAACTGCACGACGTCAGCGCCCACCACCTCACCTCGGTCGTCGTCACCGCGGACGCCGCGCTCCGGCTCGGCGACCGCAGGCCCGAACTGACCGCACAGGCCCTGGCCTTCGCCGCCGACACCGGACGCGAGACGCTGGCGGCGCTGCACCGCCTGGTGGCGATGATGCGGACCTCGGCGGCGGACGAGGAGAGCCCCCTGGAGGACCGTGTCGGCGAACTGGCCGCAGGCTTCGCCCGCCTGGGCCTGCGCCCCACCGTCGAGGTGTCGCCGCAGGCGGCGTCGCTTGCGGGCGGCCCGGTGGCGGGCGGCCCGGTGGCGGAGGCGGCGTTCGCCGTCGTGCGCGAGGCCCTCACGAACGCCCTGCGCTACGCCCCCGGTGCGGCGGTACGCGTCCGGATCCGGGCCACGGCCCCCGACGGCACGCTGGAGGTGAGCGTCGAGGACGACGGGGCACGCGCCGAGGACGACGGCACCGCGGTGGCGCCGGGCGGCGTTCTCGTGGCGCGGCAGCGGTTGGGGTCGGGGCGGGGTACGGCGGGGATGCGGGAGCGGGCGGCGGCGCTCGGCGGCACGTTGGAGTGCGGGCCGCGGTCCGATGGCCCCGGCTGGTCCGTACTGGCCCGGCTGCCGCGCGCCACCGGGATCCTGCCCGCCCGTGCCGCGCGCCATCGCGCCCTGCGCGGCCTCGACCTGTCCGACGGCGCGGTCACGCTGGCCGTCGCCACGCTCCCGCTCTTCGTGGTCCTCGTCGAGGAACCCGCCGCGACCGCCCGGGCCCTGGGCCCCGCCGTCGCCCACGCGCTCCCGCTCCTGTGGCGGCGCGCGGCGCCCTGGGCGGTGCTCTGCGCGGTCCTCGCCACGGCCTGGCTCGCACCGCTCGGCCTCGCCTTCGGACTGCTGACACCGGCCGTCGCGCTGTCCCTTGCGGGGGCGGGCGGCCTCGCCGAGTGCGTGGCCGTGTTCGCGGTGGCGGCGTTCGCGGGGCCGCCCCGCCTCACCTGGCCCGTGATGGGCGCGGCGGCGGCAGGACTGTGCCTGTCCTCGCTCGCCGTCGCGTCGGCCGACGGCATGCCGGACCTGAAGGGCGACGGCGGCCCCGGACTCCTCCTCTTCCTCGCGGCCGTGCTCTGCGCGGTGTTCCTGCTGCCGATGGCGGCGCTCTGGGGCCTCGGCGCGGGGGTGCGGACGCGGCGCGAGCGGATCAGGGCGTGGGAGGGCCACGCGCTCACGGCGACGGTGTGGGCGGCGGTCGCCGAGGCGCACCAGGAGCGCGGCCGGATCGCGGCGGAGCTGCGCGGCCAGGTCCTGCGGCACGCCGACGCGGTGGTCCTCCGGGCCGAGGCGGGCGACCTGCGCGGGGTCGCGGACGAGGCGCGGGCGGGCCTGTCGGCGATGCGGGACCTGCTGGCCGCGCTGAGAGAGGTGACGGGCCCCGGTACCGTACGCGAGCCGGACCGGCGGCAGAACGGGCTGCCCGAGCCCCCGGCACCGACCCTGACGTCGCCCCCGGCACCGACCCCGACCCTGACGTCGCCCCCGACGTCGATCCCGGCACCGACCCCGACCCCGACCCCGACCTCGGCCCGGAGTCCGGCCGGGAGCCTGAAGGAGACACCCCCATCAGTACCGAGCACGCGTCCGGCGCCGGAGCGAGCGGCCCTGGCGCCGACCCCGGCCTCGCCCCCGCCCCCGGTGACCGCGGAAGCACGCCCGTCCGGGTGATGGTCGTCGACGACCAGGCCGTGGTCCGCGCCGGATTCGCGGCGATCGTCGACGCGGAGCCGGACCTCCAGGTGGTGGCCGAGGCGGTGGACGGGGCCCACGCGGTGCAGCTGGCCTCCGAACTCGTTCCGGACGTCGTCCTGATGGACATCCGCATGCCGGGCATGGACGGCCTGACGGCGACGCGCCTGCTGACGGGGGGTGCGGGAGCTGGTGCGGGTGCCGCCGGTCCGGCCGGTGCGGGGCCGGTGCCGCGGGTGCTGGTCCTGACCACCTTCGACCAGGACGCCTACGTCCACGACGCCCTGCGCGCGGGCGCCTCCGGTTTCCTCCTGAAGGACGCGCACCCCGAGGAACTCCTCACCGGCATCCGCATCGTGGCCTCGGGCGAAGCCATGCTCGCCCCCACCGTCACGCGCCGCCTGATCGACGCCTTCGCCGGTACGGACCCCGCCCCGGACCCCGCACTCCTCGACGCCCTCACACCCCGCGAGCGCGAGGTCCTGACGCTGGTGGCGGCCGGTCACACGAACGCGGAGATCGCCGACGCCCTCGGCGTCACGACCGGCACCGTGAAGTCCCACGTCAACGCGGTGCTGGGCAAGCTGGGGCTGCGCGACCGCGTCCAGGCGACGATCCTCGCGTACGACCTGGGCCTGGCCCGGCCCCGGCGGGCGCACCAGACCGGCGCACCAGACCGGGCGCACCGGACGGGGCACGCCGAAGGGCCCGGCCGATCACTCGGCCGGGCCCTTCGAGAAGCCGGCTGACCCGCGGGGGTGCACCGCACGCCGGTCAGACGGATCCACGCTCGTGAAGCGGTGGATCAGGCCTTCTTGGTCTCCCAGAAGATCTTGTCGATCTGGGCGATGTAGTCCAGCGCCTTCTGGCCCGTGGCCGGGTCGGCCGAACCCTTGGCGGCCGAGAGGGCCTTCAGGGTGTCGTTGACCAGCTGGTGCAGCTCCGGGTACTTCTCGAAGTGCGGGGGCTTGAAGTAGTCGCTCCACAGCACCGAGACGTGGTGCTTCGCGAGCTCGGCGCGCTGCTCCTTGATGACCACGGCGCGCGTCTGGAACTGCGCGTCGTCGTTGCCGGCCATCTTCTCCTGCACGGCCTTGACCGACTCCGCCTCGATGCGGGCCTGGGCCGGGTCGTACACACCGCAGGGCAGGTCGCAGTGGGCGCTGACCTTCACCTTGGGGGCAAACAGGCGGGTAAGCATGTTGCTGTCCTCCTCGTGATCGTCTTCTCAGGTGGGACATTACTCCGTGAGAGACGGGATTTCGCGAGTGCCCCCATGGGCTTAGGACAAAAGTCCAGGGTCAGACTGGGACTCGTGGAGGATAGGACCGGGGAGGTGCCGGTGATGCCGGAGCTGTCGCAGGAGAGCGAGCCCGGAAGGGCCGTGGTGCCGTGGGGTGCCGCCGAGGTGACCGGCCCCTCGATGGTGCCGACGCTGCACCACGGGGACCGGCTGCTCGTGCGGTGGGGGGCCCGGGTGCGCCCGGGTGACGTGGTGATCCTGCGCCACCCCTTCCAGCAGGACCTGTTGGTCGTCAAGCGGGCCAAGGAGCGCCGTGAGGGCGGCTGGTGGGTGCGCGGCGACAACGCGTTCGCGGGCGGGGACAGCACGGACTACGGCGTCGTGCCCGCGGAACTCGTCCTCGGCAAGGTGCGGTTCCGCTACCGCCCGCCGACGCCGGGGCTCCGTTCGCCGTTCGCGCTGGCGCGCTGGGCGGCGGGTGCCGTACGGCCGGTGCTCGCCGAACGCTCCGTCTCCTGGCGCTTGCGGGCGCGGTAGGCGGCGACGTTGGCGCGGGTCGCGCAGCGGTCCGAGCAGTAGCGCCGGGAGCGGTTGGTCGACGTGTCGAGGTAGGCGTTGCGGCACGGTGCGGCCTCGCACAGGCCGAAACGTTCCACGCCGTGCTCGGTGAGGTGGAAGGCCAGGCCCATCGCGGCGATCGCGGCGTACCCCGTCGTGGCGTTCGAGGAGTGATCCGCCAGGTGCATGTGCCACAGCGGGCGGCCGTCCTCGTCCCGGTGGTCGTGGCCCGAGACCTGCGGGCTCACCGGGAACTCCAGGAGCAACGAGTTCAGCAGGTCGACGGCGAGCGTCTCGTCGCCGCCGTCCGCCGCCTCGAACACCGCCCTGAGCCGCGCCCGTACGGACCGGAAGCGGGTCACGTCGGCGTCCGTGGCGCGGCGGGCCATCTGCGTGCTCGGCCCGAACAGCTCCGTGATCGCCTCGACGGAGGTCAGCGTGTCCTTGCCGCGGCCCGGCTCCTCGCTGTTGACCAGGCGTACGGCGAAGTCTGAGTAATGGGCCAGTTCCACTTGTAGTCCTTACGGGGGCGGGCTATGGTCATCTCGTCGGCCGGTAATGGCCGATTGCGGTACCAGGGTATTACGTAGTGGAGGGGTTCTGATGACGGAAACGGGGACCGGGACCGGGCTCGGCACCGACTGGCGCGTCTGGCAGGACAGCTGGGACCGGCAGCAGCAGTGGTACCTGCCCGACCGCGAGGAGCGGTTCCGGATCATGCTCGACATGGTCGAGGCCGTGGTCGGACCCGCGCCGCGCGTCCTCGATCTGGCGTGCGGTACAGGAAGTATTACGGACCGGCTGCTCAAGAGGTTCCCGGACGCCACCAGCGTCGGCGTCGACCTGGACCCCGCGCTGCTCACCATCGCCGAGGGCACCTTCGCCGGCGACGAGCGGGTCACGTTCGTCACCGCGGACCTGAAGGACCCCGACTGGGCCGCGGCCCTGCCGTACGACTCGTACGACGCCGTGCTCACCGCGACCGCGCTGCACTGGCTCTACTCCGAGCCGCTCGCCACCCTCTACGGGCAGGTCGCCGGGCTCGTCAGGGACGGCGGCGTCTTCATGAACGCCGACCACATGCCCGACCCCGCCACCCCGCGCCTGAACGCCGCCGAGAGCGCCCACCGCCACCGCCACATGGACCGCGCCAAGGCCGAAGGCGTCCTGGACTGGAAGGAGTGGTGGCAGCTCGCCGCCCAGGACCCGGTCCTCGCCGCGCCTACCGCCAAGCGGTTCGAGATCTACGGCGAGCACGCGGACGGCGACATGCCCTCGGCCGAGTGGCACGCCCGCACCCTGCGCGACGCGGGCTTCGCCGAGGCCCGCCCGGTCTGGTCGTCCCCGTCGGACTCCCTGGTGCTCGGCCTCAAGTAGACACCGGGCCGCGAGCCGGGCATGCCGAGAGGGGCGGTACGGATCCAGGATCCGTACCGCCCCTCTCGGCGGCGCCGAGCGCCACAGGCCCCAGTGGGAGGCCCCGGCTGGAGAACTCAGCCGGAGAACCCCGCTAGAGAACCTTCGACAGGAATGACTGCGTCCGCTCCTGCTGCGGGTTCGTCAGGACGTCGCGCGGGTGGCCCGACTCGACCACCACGCCCTCGTCCATGAAGACGAGGCTGTCGCCGACCTCGCGGGCGAAGCCCATCTCGTGCGTGACGACGATCATCGTCATGCCGGACTCCGCGAGGTCGCGCATCACGTCGAGCACGTCACCGACGAGTTCCGGGTCGAGCGCCGAGGTCGGCTCGTCGAACAGCATCAGCTTCGGGTCCATCGCGAGCGCGCGGGCGATCGCCACGCGCTGCTGCTGGCCGCCGGAGAGCTGCGAGGGGTAGTTGCCCGCCTTGTCGGCGAGGCCCACGCGCTCCAGGAGCCGGCCGGCGCGCTCGCGGGCCTCGGCCTTGGAGACGCCCTTGACCTGGACCGGCGCCTCCATGACGTTCTCGATGGACGTCATGTGCGGGAAGAGGTTGAAGCGCTGGAAGACCATGCCGATGTCCCGGCGCTTGAGGGCGACCTCGCTGTCCTTGAGCTCGTACAGCTTGTCCCCCTTCTGCCGGTAGCCCACCAGGTCGCCGTCGACGTACAGCCGTCCGGCGTTGATCTTCTCCAGGTGGTTGATGCAGCGCAGGAACGTCGACTTGCCGGATCCCGAAGGGCCGATGAGGCAGAACACCTCGCCCGACTTGACCTCCAGGTCGATGCCCTTGAGGACCTCTACGTTGCCGAAGGCCTTGTGGACGCCCTCGGACTTCACCATGGCGGTCGTCATCAGTGACCAACTCCCGAGCGGTTGCCCAGCGACAACATATTGGCCTTGATCTTCTGGAACGGGGTGTCCGGAAGCGTGCGCAGCGAACCGCGCGCGTAGTACCGCTCCAGGTAGAACTGACCGACGCTGAGGATCGACGTCATGATCAGGTACCAGCAGGCGGCGAGCAGCAGGGCCTCGACGGTCGCGCCCGACGAGGTGCCGATGTCCTGGGCGTACTTGAGGAGTTCGTAGTACTGGACGGCCGCGACCAGCGACGTCGTCTTCAGCATGTTGATGAACTCGTTGCCGGTCGGCGGCACGACGACGCGCATCGCCTGCGGCAGCACCACGCGGCGCAGCGTCTTGCCGTGGCTCATGCCGAGCGCGTGCGACGCCTCGGTCTGGCCCTCGTCGACCGAGAGCAGGCCGGCGCGGCAGATCTCCGCCATGTACGCGGCCTCGTTGAGGCCGAGGCCGAGCAGCGCCGTCAGGAACGGCGTCATGAAGTCCGACCACTCGTCCTTGTAGACCGGGCCGAGGTTCACGTAGTCGAAGACGAAGCCGAGGTTGAACCAGACGAAGAGCTGGACCAGGACCGGCGTACCGCGGAAGAACCAGATGTAGAACCAGGCGATCGACGAGGTGACCGGGTTCTTCGACAGCCGCATGATCGAGAGCAGCACACCGCCGACGACGCCGATGAGCATCGAGAGGAAGGTGAGGATCAGCGTCTCGCGGACGCCCCTGAGGATGCGGTCGTCGAAGAAGTTGTCGGGGATCGCACCCCAGTTGATGTCGCCCTGCGAGAAGGCGTAGACGATCGAGGCGAGCACGCCGATCGCGAGGACCGCGGCGACGTAGCGCCCGAAGTGCCGGACCGGGATGGCCTTGATGGCCTCCGCCGGACGGGCCGCCGGGACGTCGTCCGCCGGGCCCTTCTTGGAGATGTCGGGGGTCACGGAAGTGGCCTTTCAGCGACTGGGAGGGAGGGGGAGGGGGTCACTTGCCGCCGTTGACCACGGCTTCCTTGACCGCACCGTCCCCGACGCCCCACTTCTTGATGATCTTTTCGTAGTCGCCGTTCTTGATGATCGCGTCGAGCGCGGCCTTGATGGCGTCCCGCAGCTCGGGGTTCTTCTTGGAGACCGCGATGCCGTACGGGGCCGCCTCGACCTGCTCGCCGACCAGCTCGAAGTCCTTGCCGCCGCCCGAGGTCTTCACCGCGTACGCGGCCACGGGGAAGTCGGACGAACCCGCGTCGGCGCCGCCGGAGCGCAGTCGGGCCTGGGCCTGCTGGTCGTTGTCGTACTGCTCGATCGCGATCTTCTTGCCGCCCTTGCACTTCTTCGACTCGGCCTTGGCCAGGTCGTGCGAGACGGTGCCGCGCTGGACGACGATCTTCTTGCCGCAGAGGTCGGACCAGGCCTTGATGCCCTGGGTGTCGCCCTTCTTGGTGTAGATCGAGACGCCCGCCGTGAAGTAGTCGACGAAGTCGACGCCGGTGCCGACCTTCTTGCCCGTGTCCTCGTCGACGCCCTCCTGGCGGTTCTTGGTGTCGGTCATGGCCGACATCGCGACCTGGTAGCGCTTGGAGCGCAGGCCGCCGAGGAGCGTGTCGAAGGTGCCGTTCTCGAACTCGAAGTCCACCCCGAGCTGCTTGCCGAGCGCCTCGCCGAGGTCGGGGTCGATGCCGACGGTGTTGCCGGACTTGTCCTTGAACTCCACCGGCGGGTAGGCGATGTCGGACCCGACCTTGATGACGCCCTTGTCGCGGATGTCCTTGGGGAGCTTGTCGGCGAGCGGCGCGTCGCTGACCGAGTTGCTCTCCTTGTCGTTGGTCTGGTCGCCGCAGCCGGAAAGCAGCAGCGTGCCGACGACCGCGATCGTGCCGACCGCCGCAATCCGGGACTTTGCGGACTTGGCTGCGGTCTTACGACAAAGGGAGCTGGCGGTCATGGTGGGTCCTCCGGCGGATGAGGGAGTTGCCGATGGGTCGGGCACACACCTTCGGGTGTCGCGACCTCGTGTGATGACGGCATCTTGCCATTCGGACCGTCCGATTCTGGGTGCCGAAGATGTCAAAATCGGATAACGGGCGAGCAGCGAATCGCACCACCCCGGTACAGCAAGGGCGTAAGGGGGCAGGAGCGAAACATCGTTAACCGATGGATATCCGGTGAATCTCGCCATGCGGACTGTCGGCATGTGCTATTCGGAGAATTCGGACATTGACGGTTTGGTGCGCGCGTGGGCGACCCTTTCCCGAGCGATAGGCATCATGTCGGGAAAAGCGGGCATACCGTTCTTGATCGCCGGACGCGCGGCTCCGCGGACGGCGGGCGAGGCCGCGGAGGCCGTGTCCCGTCCGGCCCAGTGACACTCGTCCCGGCCTCGAGGGACGTCTGCGGAGCATGCTGCAACCAATGTCACTCGCCCGTGCCCGCCGCCTTCGGGTACAAAGGTTGGCTACACCCCTCATCCGGGGCCCAGGGCGCGTGTGCGGCGCGCCCGCGTGTCCGTACCTCCCTCCGCCGACAGGCGGGGAACGGACGCGGTGCCCGCCCACTTCTCAACCGGGAGTGGACACCCTCAACTGATGAATAAGACTTAAGGGGTCAAACAAGTGGCAGCGGAGATCGTCAATCCTCGCAGCGACAGCAGTACGGATCACGAAGGTGCTGACGAGCCCTTCGATCCGGCGTTTGCGCTGCACCGCGGCGGCAAGATGGCCGTGCAGGCCACCGTGCCGGTCCGCGACAAGGACGACCTGTCCCTGGCTTACACACCCGGCGTCGCGAAAGTGTGCAGCGCGATCGCCGAGAAGCCGGAGCTCGTCCACGACTACACGTGGAAGTCGAATGTCGTCGCCGTGGTGACCGACGGGACCGCCGTGCTCGGTCTCGGCGACATCGGAGCCGAGGCCTCCCTCCCCGTGATGGAGGGCAAGGCCATCCTGTTCAAGCAGTTCGGCGGCGTGGACGCGGTGCCGATCGCGCTCGCCACGACCGACGCCGACGAGATCGTCGACACCGTCGTGCGCCTCGCGCCGTCGTTCGGCGGCGTGAACCTGGAGGACATCTCGGCGCCGCGGTGCTTCGAGATCGAGCGCAAGCTCCAGGAGCGCCTCGACATCCCCGTCTTCCACGACGACCAGCACGGCACGGCCGTCGTCACGCTGGCCGCGCTGCGCAACGCCGCGAGGCTGACCGGGCGCACGCTCGGCGAGCTGCGCGCCGTCATCTCCGGCGCCGGTGCGGCGGGCGTCGCCATCGCCAAGTTCCTCCTGGAGGCGGGACTCGGCGACGTGGCGGTCGCGGACCGCAAGGGCATCGTCAGCCGTGACCGGGATGACCTCACCCCGGTCAAGCGCGAGCTCGCCGAGCTGACCAACAAGGCCGGCATCAGCGGTTCGCTGGAGGCGGCACTCGACGGCGCCGACGTCTTCATCGGCGTCTCGGGCGGCACCGTCCCCGAGCCGGCCGTCGCGTCCATGGCGCCGAACTCCTTCGTGTTCGCCATGGCCAACCCGAACCCCGAGGTCCACCCGGACGTCGCGCACAAGTACGCGGCCGTGGTGGCGACGGGCCGTTCGGACTACCCGAACCAGATCAACAACGTGCTGGCGTTCCCGGGCATCTTCGCGGGCGCCCTCCAGGTGCGGGCCTCCCGCATCACCGAGAGCATGAAGATCGCCGCCGCCGAGGCCCTCGCGGCCGTCGTCGGCGACGAGCTCTCCGCGGACTACGTCATCCCGTCGCCGTTCGACGAGCGGGTCGCCCCGGCCGTGACGGCCGCGGTCGCCGCCGCCGCCCGGGCGGAGGGCGTGGCCCGGCGCTGACGCCGGCCCCGCGAACCGACACGCCCCCTGCCGCACGAGCGTGCGGCAGGGGGCGCGGTGCGTGCGGGGGTGCGTGCCGCAGGTGCGTCGGCCGGGCTCGCCGGGGATGCGTGCCGGCGCGTACCCGGGTTGCGTACCGGGGTTGCGTACCCAGCCGGTCCGGCAGCGGCGCGTGTCACAGCCGTACGTGGTTCCGTCACCGCACGCCTGCCGCCTAGGGTCGCCTCATGTTCGCTGCCTACGCTGCCCGTATCGACCGTGACCAGCCGCTCGACGGCCTCGAGTTGGGGGAGCGGCCCGCCCCCGAGGCGCGCCCCGGCTGGTCGACCGTGAACGTCAGGGCCGCCTCCCTCAACCACCACGACCTGTGGTCGCTGCGCGGGGTCGGCCTGGCCGAGGACAAACTGCCGATGATCCTCGGCTGCGACGCCGCAGGGACCGACGAGGACGGGAACGAGGTGGTGCTCCACTCCGTCATCGGGCAGAGCGGGCACGGCGTCGGGCCCCACGAAGGCCGCTCCATTCTCACCGAGAAGTACCAGGGCACCTTCGCCGAACGCGTCGCCGTCCCCACCTGGAACGTGCTTCCCAAGCCGAAGGAGCTCTCCTTCGCGGAGGCGGCCTGCCTGCCGACCGCGTGGCTGACCGCGTACCGCATGCTGTTCACCAACGCCGGGGTGCGCCCCGGGGATTCGGTCCTGGTGCAGGGCGCGGGCGGCGGTGTCGCCACGGCCGCGATCGTGCTGGGCAAGGCGGCGGGCCTCCGGGTCTTCGCGACGAGCCGGGACGAGGCCAAGCGGAAGCGGGCACTCGAACTGGGCGCCGTGGAGGCGGTCGAGGCCGGCGCGCGGCTGCCGCAGCGGGTGGACGCCGTCATCGAGACGGTGGGCGCGGCGACCTGGTCGCACTCGGTCAAGTCGCTGAAGCCGGGCGGGACGCTGGTCATCTCTGGCGCGACCAGCGGCGACCGCCCCTCGCACGCCGAGCTCACCCGGATCTTCTTCCTGGAGCTGAAGGTCGTCGGCTCGACCATGGGCACCAAGGACGAGCTGGAGGACCTGCTGGCCTTCTGTGCCGCGACGGGCGTGCGGCCGGTGGTCGACGAGATCCTGCCCCTGGACCGGGCCCGCGAGGGCTTCGAGCGCCTGGCGTCCGGCGAGCAGTTCGGCAAGATCGTCCTGGAGGTCTGAGCCGCCTCTCCCTCCCTCCCCTCTCCACCCTCCCTGTCCTGCCTACCCTGCGTGTCAACCATGGTTGACACTCGACTCGTGTCAACGTAAGTTGACGCGCATGACCGAAGCAACGGATCTCGCCGAGCGTGCGGGTGACAGCGACCCACGGGTCGGTCTGCGGGCCGTCACCGCTCTGCGCAAGCTGGTCGAGCGGCTGGAGGCCGTGCAGGTGCGCAGTGCGCGCCGGCAGGGCTGGTCGTGGCAGGAGATCGCCGCCGAGCTCGGTGTCAGCAGGCAGGCCGTGCACAAGAAGTACGGGAGGCAGTGATGTTCGAGCGGTTCACCTCGGAGTCCCGCGCCGTGGTCGTGGGCGCGGTCGAGCAGGCGGAGCGGGCGGGTGCCGCCTCGGTCGACGACGGGCACCTGCTCCTGGCCCTGCTCGCCCAGCTCGACCAAGGCGCCGGGACCCGCGCCTCGTTCGCCCTGACGGCCCTGGGGGCCGCGGACCGGCGCGCGTCCATCGAACGGGCGCTGGCCGGTGCGCGGCGCAGGGGCGGCCTCTCGCAGGCCGACACGGAAGCGCTTGCGGGCCTCGGCATCGACGTCGAGGAGATCGTCGCCCGGGTCGAGGAGGCGCACGGGGTCGGGGTGTTGGCCGACGGGGCGGGCGGGCCGGAGGCCGACGGGAGCGGTGACGGTGAGGGTGGCGGTGGCGGTAAGGGTGGCGGTGAGGGTGAACGGGGTGATGGCGGCAGGGCCGCTCGGAAGGGCTGGAAGGCCCGGCTCGGCCGCCTGCCCTTCACGCGGGACGCCAAGGAGGTCCTCGCGAAGTCCCTGCGGATCGCGACCGCGCGCCGCGACAGGACCATCGGGGGACACCACATGCTCCTGGCGCTCACGGTCCGGCCCGGCGTGGTCTCGGAGGTGCTCGCCGATCACGGGGTGACGTACGGGGAGTTGGAGCGGGTGCTGTACGCCGGAGCGGCCTGAGGTTCTGTATCCGTAGGGTCGCGGTCGTCCTGTGGTCCTCCTACGGCCGGTGTGCGGTTCTTGTGCGTGGTCGTGGCTGGCGGTCGTGGGGGGGGGGGGGGGGGGGGGGGGGGGGGGGGGGGGGGGGGAGGGAGGGGGGGAGGGGGGGGTGTGGGGAGAGGGGTGGAGGGGA
>NZ_JBVIXD010000013.1:30630-229222 GCF_055593965.1 Streptomyces sp. NPDC040622
TTCTTGTGGTTTTGTTTTTTTCTGTTTGTGCATTGTTTGTTTTGTTTTTTCTTTTTTTTTTTTTTTTCTTCCCCCCCCCCCCCCCCCCCCCCCCCCCCCCCCCCCCCCCCACGCCGCGTCGGTGTCGGGCCGGTGGCGCCGGGTCGGTGAAGCGCGGGTCGGTGTCGTTCGGGTTCCGTTCGGGTCGGTTCCGTTCGTGGTCGGTGTCGTTCGGATCGCGGTCAGGGGGCGGAGGTGCGCAGGGATGCCCCGATGTGTGCCGCCGCCTGGGACAAGTGGAGTCGGGCCACGCGGAGTTGCTCCTCCGTGACGCCGTGGTCACGGGCCGCGTCGCGGATGTCGTCCCGGAAGCGGTCCAGGAGCCGGTCGAGATCCCGGCCGGGGTCACCGGTGGAGTCCTCGCGGGCCCAGTCGGCGACGTAGTCCACGCGCAGGTCCTCGTGAGCGGGACTGAACTGCGGCCCGGCTCCTGCCGGATCCGCGGGGCCGGTGCCCGGTGCCGGTGCCTCCGTGCCTCGCGCCTCGGCGCCCGATGTCTGAGGGCCGGGCCCGCTCTTGGGCGCGGACTCGGTCCCGGCCGCGGTCCCGTTCGCCGGCTTGCTCCGGTCCCCGGTTCCGGGGGCCGGGGCCGGGGCAGGGACATCGGCGGGGGTGTCAGGCTTGGTCCCGGTCCCGGTCCCGGTCCCGGTCCCTGTCCCGCTCCCGTTCGCGGCGCCGGTCCCGTTGCCGAAGTTCTTCGCGAAGTCCTTGCCGAAGTCCATGCCGAACTCGCCGAACTCCTTGGCCAGTTCCGTCAGTCCTTCGCGAACGCCCGTCGGCCAGTCGCCCCGCGCGAAGTGGTCCTGGACCTGCTCCTGCACGCGCCGGGCGATACGCTGGACCTCCTCCTGGGCCTCCCGGGTCTGGGCGCGCGCCTTGTCCTGGGCGTCCTTGGCCTGACGGCGGGCCCGCTGGGCCTCGTCGCGTGCCCGGCGGCTCTCGTCCTTCGCGCGGCGCGCCTGCTCCTTCCACTCCTGCCTGGCCCGCTTGAACTCCTCCTTGGCCTGGCGCCAGCTCTCCTTGTCGCTCCAGGTGCCGTCGAAGAAGTCGGCAGGGTCGGGGAAGGGCTTGCCGGTGTCCGGGCCGCCCGAGGCGCGCGCCTCCTTGGCGGCGGCCCGCATCTCGCGACGCAGGTCCCCCGCGGCCCCCTGGACGCCGTCGCGGATCTCGGCGGCGAGCTCGGCGACCGACTCGCGGATCTCCAGCTCCAGGTCGGCCAGCTCGCCGCTGCGGTCGGCCAGCTCGGCGCGGCCGGCGTCCGTGATCGCGTAGACCTTCCTGCCGCCCTCGGTGGTGTGGGTGACCAGACCCTCGGCCTCCAGCTTCGCCAGGCGCGGGTAGACCGTGCCTGCCGATGGCGCGTACAGGCCCTGGAAGCGCTCCTCGAGGAGGCGGATCACCTCGTAGCCGTGGCGGGGGGCCTCGTCGAGCAGCTTGAGCAGGTACAGGCGCAGGCGGCCGTGGGCGAACACCGGGGGCATGTCAGAGCACCTTCTTGTCGGTCGGGCCGGTGCGCGGGCCGTCGGTCGGCGCGGCGTCGGCGGGGGCGGTGTCCGCCTCCGGGGCCGTTGCTTCGATGGTCTCAGCCTTGTCGGCCGGGGCGATGTCCAGGGGGACGTCGCGGTCCTCGCGGTCCTCGCGGTCCTCGCGGTCCTCGCGGTCCCCGTGGTCCTCTCGGTTCTCTGCGTTCTCTGCGTTCTCTCGGTTCTCGTGGTCCAGGGGGACGTGGTCGTCCAGCGGGGTCCCGCCGGGCGGCTCCTCCTCCATCTGTGGCCTGCGCAGGAGCGCGATGGAGCCGGACACCGTCGTCGCCCTGAGCCGGCCGCGCCCGGTGCCGAGCCGGCCCGTGATCCGCTTGGCGCCCCACTGGCCGCCCACCCGTAGGTCGTCGAAGGCGTTCGACACCGAACCGCTCGCCGTGTCCACCTCGACCTCGGCGTCCGCCGGGTGCGGCAGCCGGATCGCTATCTCGCCCGAGACGCTCGTCAGCTTCACCTCCGTCATGCCGCCCGCCGGGGCGAGGTCCACGATCATCGAGCCGCTCACCGAGTCGGCCCGCACGGAGGGGCCCGCCGCCTCGACGACGGTCAGGCTGCCCGAGACGGAGTTGAACCGGAGGTCGCCGGTGACGCCCTGCGCCTCCACACTCCCGGAGACCGTGTCCGCGCGGACCGGGCCCGCGAGGCCCAGCAGCGTCGTGTCGCCGGTGACGCCCTTCACCTCGGCGCCGCCCTCGATGCCGGAGACCACGGCGCCTGCGCCGACGACGCCCACCTCGACGCGGGTCGTGGCGGGCACGGCCAGGGAGACCAACGCGCTGCGCCGCCAGCCCTTGCGGTCGAGCCACTTGAGGAAGCCCTTCCAGGGCAGGTCGTCGTAGGCGACGGTGAGGGTGCCGCCCTCCTGCGTCACCCGCAGGGGTGGGCCCTCTATCTCGGAGACCTCCAGACGGGCGGAACCCTCGTCGGTGCCCACCACGTTCACCGTGCCGTTGACGACGCGGACGTGGAGCGCTGTCACCGGGGCGTCGAAGGTGAACTTCCGGGGCTCGGTGACGGACCACTCTGACATGGGCTGGCCTCCTTGGAGGGCGGGCGGGTGGACGCGACGCGCCATATCGCGTCTCTGTCATTCACGATATATCGCGGATCCCGTAAGTCAAGACACCCGAGGAGTGAACCCCGCTGTACCGGCCGGCCCGGACAGTGCCCGAGGCTCGTCAAGCGATGGCCCTACGAAACCGGTACGGAAAGACCAGCTCGCCTCCGGGCTGCTGTGGCGTCTGGCGCTTTATGCGCCGATTGCGGCGATCTGTCCTAGCGTGGGGCCATGTCGTCCGATGCCTCTTCGCCCGATGCGTCCGGCCCCGCCCCCGATGTCTCCGGGCCCGCCCCCGACGCTCCTGACGCCTACGCCCCTGGCGCTCCGGTGCCCGAGACCTCCGTGCCCGAGTCCTCCCTGCCCGAGACCTCCGTGCCCGACGCCGCTGTGACCGCCTCCGTGCCCGACACCTCTGCGCCCGGCGCTTCCGAGCCCGACGCCCCCCGGTCCGCCGCGACCCCCGGCGCCCTGCTGCTCTGCCGGGCCGAGCCCGACGTCGTCGAGGTCGCGGCCCAGCTGCTGCGCGAGCGGATGCTGCTCGTGGAGGCGGGCCGCGGCTGGAGCGTGCTGGTGCCCGAGGGCAAGCCGTGGCTGCACGGCGAGGAGCCCGTGGACCGGGTCCTGACCGGGTGGGCCACGGCGCTCGCGGTCGGCTCCGGGTGGCCCGTGCTCGCCCTGTGGTGGGACACCGACCGGTCCGGCTACACCCTCGCGGCGGGCTTCCGGCGGACCGTCGGGTACGTGTGGCTGGCGAACGGTACGCCGGTCGGGGAGGACGAGGCGATGCGGACGTTCGCCGCGCGGCTGGGCCTCGACCCCGTACTGGACATGCAGTCCCTGGAGGCCCTCGCCCGGCCCGACACGGCGGCCGACGCGCGCGCCAGAATGCTCGGACTCCTGGCCGTCCTCACCCGGACGGGGCTGACCCTGCCGACGGGCCTCGGCCCCGGCGAACCCGCCGACCGCCTGCGCGAGGTGGCACGGGTCCAGCAGGGCGTGCGGCAGGTCGAGTGGTCCGGGTGGCGGGACGCGGTGCGGGCGGAGTTCGGCGCGGTCGAGAAGGGCCCGCTCGGCCCCTGGGTGCGCGGCCCCAGGGCACGGATGCTGGCCGCCGCCCAGGTCGCGGCAGGACTGCCGCTCGCGGTGTGGGCGGCGCGGCGCCGCAGCGGAGGCTGGGCCGCGGCGGCGGCACTGCTGCTGGCGCAGGGTGCGGCGGGGCTCGTGTACGACCGGTTGCGGGCGCGGGGCCGGGGCTAAGGCTCTGTCCGTCCGGAGTGTCGGTTCGGGTGCCGCTCGGGCCGGCGCGACCGTCGCCCGCCCCCAGGGTGTGGATGCTGGTTGCCGCCGGTTCGGGGCGCGTGCCGTTGTTGGCGCAGGGTGCGGAGGGTTTCGCGTACGACCGGTTGCGGGCGCGGGACCCGGGACTCGGGCACTGGCCACCCGGAGTGCCGGTTAGGCATGCCGCGCCGGCAGGCATGACCCTCGGCCGCCCCCAGGGTGCGGATGCTGATCGCCGCCGGGTCTGGGTGGCCGCGCTGCCGCCGGCGCAGGGTGCGGCAGGGCTCGTGTACGACCGACCGGTGGCGGGGGCGGGGCTAGGGGGCTGGCCGTCCGGAGTGTCGGTTCGGGGTGCCGCACGGGCACGGACGGCCCTCGCCCGCCCCAGAGCGCGGATGCCGGCAGCCGCCCAGGTCAGCGTGGCGTGCTGCTGCCGGCGCAGGGCGCGGGGGCCTCACATACGGCTGGATGCTGCGGCGCGGGACCCGGACCCCTCCGACGGATCTCCGCGGCGTCGCATCGCCCGGATCCGGATGCCCGAAGCCGAGGGCCGAGGCCCGGGTCCGGTCCGGGGCCGAGCCCGGGTCCGGTCCGGGTCCTCAGAGGGGACCGGCGCCCCCCAGGGGCGCCTACTCGTCCTCGTCCTCGTCGTCCAGCCGCGCCAGCCACGTCGCCAGGCGCTCGACCGGGACCTCGAAGTCGGGGTTCAGGTCCACGAAGGTGCGGAGCTGCTCGGCGAGCCACTCGAAGGTGACCTCTTCCTCGCCGCGCCGCTTCTCCAGCTCCTCGATGCCACGGTCGGTGAAGTACAACTCATGCTCCTGTTGCGGACGGCCCTCTGTGGGAGGACGGCGGATTCCGATTCATCGTAGGCGGTACGGAGGCGGCGCCGACCTGGCCGGTTTCGTGCGCCGTCCGGGGGTCGCCTGCAACCATGCGGGCCATTAACCTCGTCGCAGATCAAGTAGCGAGGGCGAAGGGTGAGTTGAGCGGAGAGCGGGGGACAGTGGCAGGACATGTCCAGCAGATCGAGCTGCCCGGCGGGAAGATCGTGCACGCGCGCATCGGCGCGACCGGTGCCCACGGCGAGGACGACGAGGACGTCGGCGTGCTCGACAGCGCCGTCGCCCGGGTCGAGGAGCTCGGCGACCTCATCCGTTCGGTGGGCGCCTCCGTGCTGGACGCCGCGGCCGCCGCGAAACCCGACGAGGCCAGCGTCACCTTCGGTGTGGAGCTCAGCGCCAAGCCCGGCAAGGTGATCGCCGTGCTCGCCGAGGGCGAGGCCAAGGCCTCCGTGCAGGTCACGCTCACCTGGCAGCTGGAGCGCCGCGAGAACACCCCGCCGGACGCCCGGGCGCACGCCGCTCCCGGCGCGGCCGCAGGCACCGCTCCCGGCGCGGCCGCAGGCACCGCTCCCGGCGCGGCCGCGGACACCGCCCCCGCCGCCCGCCCCGACGGACAGCCCGCCGTGACCCCCCATGTCTGAACCCGCCCCCCGCCTCGACGCCCTCGCCCAGGCCGCCACCGTGCACCTCCTGGCGGCGGACGACGACGGCGCGCACGGTACGACCGCCGGGACCGCCGGGACCGCCGGGAGCGCCGGGAGCGACGCACGCGGCGCACGCGGCGCCGGGAACGCCGGAGAGGCAGCCATGTGGGGCAGCGGCTTCTTCGTCGCGCCCGGCTGGGTGCTGACCTGCGCCCACGTCCTGCGGCCCCATCTCGCCAAGGACCGCGGCCGGCCCTTCGCCGTGCGCGGCACCGACCTCAACGACGGCATCCCCGTCGCGGCCCGCCTGGCGCACTGGCTGATCGGCGACCACGAGCGGCCCGTGGTGCCGCCCGAGGAGGACCTCGCCCTGGTCCGGCTCGACGACGACACCGTGGAGCACGAGTGCGTGTGGCTCGCCGACGGTGCCGTACGCCCGTTCGGTGACGTCGTCGCGTACGGCTACCGGCCCGACGAGAACGACGGGAGCGCGGGCGCCAAGCCCTGGAGCGCCGACGCCGAGATCAACGTTCGCGACGACGGCGTCGGGCTGCGCTTCAAGCCCGACATCGCCTTCCCCAAGGGTGTCTCGGGCGGCCCGCTGCTCGATCCGCGCACCGGCGCCGTCGTCGGACTGATCAAATCGCGCCGCAGGGAGCGCGACGGCGGCATGGCCGTCGCGACGCTCGCGCTGCGCCGGTTCGGCGACGCCTACCGCACGGTGACGGCCGCCCACGACCGCTGGCACGGCACGGCCCCGCGCGTCATCACCGGCGACAACTGGATCGACGAACAGCAGCAGCTGCTCGGTACCGACCGTCGCCCGGGCCCCGACCAGTGGACCCCCAGGGACCGCCGCGCCGCCCTGAACCTGCTCGCCCGCCTGCCCGACCCGGGCGCCGCGCCGTCCGTCGCCAAGATCGTGCGCAAGGTGCGCGGCCGCAGGCCGCCCGGCGCCGCGCCCGCGCTGCTCACCTGGCGTGACGGCCACGGCCTGCTGTACGACAGCGCGCTGCCCGAGGACACCCTGACGTTCCTGCACTACCTGCGGCTCGTCGCCGCGTACGTCCGCAGCCGCGGCGGCGACGCGGAGCCGCTGGAGGCCTGGGTCGCCCAGCGGCTCCACGAGGACGACCGCATCCATCTGCACGCCCTGGTGACCGAGGCCCGCCTGCCCGACGGGCTGCTGCCCGCGCCCGGCGGCCCGGACCGCGTGGCCGTGCCCTACCCGGGCCCCGGCGAAGGACCCACCGTCACCGTCCTGCTCGACCCGGTGATCAGCGTGGCGCCCGCCCGTTTCCACTGGCAGATCTGGGTCAACCACGGCGACCGTCCCGAGGAGGGCGAAGGGTACGAGGAGACGTACGAGGACTCCTACGAAGGGGAGTTCGGGCGCGGTGACCCGGAGCTCGCCGCCGAGGACTACTCCGGCGAGGGCTACCTGCCGCGGGAGCTCGTCCAGGCACTGCGCGCCCCCCTCAGCAGGACCCTGCACCGCCTGGACGGCGAGGGACCTCCCGTGCCCCTCGAATTCGCCCTGCCCGCCGAGCACTTCGACACCCAGGTGCACCGCTGGCAGTTCGACGACATCGCGAAGCTGTACGCCACCGAGCGGCTCGGCACCCAGCGCCGCGTGGTCCTGCGCGACCTCGCCCGCCGGGCGGATCCGGACAACCCCGACTGGCACGACCGCTGGCGTTCGGTCACCGCCGCCCGCGAGCTGGCGCCCGCACGCGTCCCCGAACGGGACAGCAGGCCGCAGGCCCGGCACTTCCAGAAACTGCCGCAGACCGCCATCCCCGTGATGTGCCGCCCCGCAGGACGCGGCGTGGGACGCGACGCCATGAAGCTCGCCCTCGGCAGCGGTCACGGCGTCGTGCTCTGGCACATCGAGGGGCACGCGACCCGCGGCTGCCAGGACACCTGCGAGGACCTGCACACGGGAGTGGAGCAACTGCTCGCCCGGCTCGGCTCGGTCGCCGAACTCCCCGACCGGATCCGGCACATCCGCCAGGACATCAGCCGGGGCAGGGACGACCGGCACTGGGCGGAACCGCTCGCCCTCCTGTACGACGACCCGCGGCGGCCGCTGCCGCCCGAGGACACGACCCCGGCGGACTCGCCGTGAGGGCGGCCACGCCGTGTACCGGCACGGGCAGGCGCACCGCCCCGACCACCTGTCCGGAAAAGGCCGTTGAGCGGGCCCTGCGTGGGTACATTCCCAGGGGCCCGTTGTGGGCGCACACCGCCCTCGTCGGCCAGGACGTGGTCAGCGACCCAAGCCACCGACCGTCGACGAGGAGCACGCAGTGAGCGGATGGTTCATCTACGAGGGCGTCGGTGGTCCGGATCCGGACAAGGTCCGTCGGCTGCCCGCCCCGCCGCCGTGGCGTGCCTTCGATGCCCCCACGGTGCCGTACGACGTGCCGGACATCGACTCCGCGACGCGCCGCAGGCTCGGCGACGCCGACGTCCCGTTCTCCGTGCAGGGCGCCGAGACCCTCGAACTCATCAACGCCGCCCTCTACTTGCGGCGCCCCCTGCTCGTGACCGGCGAACCGGGATCCGGCAAGAGCACCCTCGCGCACTCCCTCGCGTACGAACTGGGGCTCGGCCGTGTCCTGCAGTGGGCCGTCGTCAGCCGCAGCGAGCTCAAGGACGGGCTCTACACGTACGACGCGATCGGCCGGCTCCAGGACAACCAGCTCGGCCGCGACCACGCCGAGGACATCGGCCGCTACCTGCGGCTCGGCCCGCTCGGCACCGCGCTCATCGCGTCCGACCGGCCGCGCGTGCTGCTCATCGACGAGCTGGACAAGAGCGACATCGACCTGCCGAACGACCTCCTGAACGTCCTGGAGGAGGGCGAGTTCGGCATCCCCGAACTGGAGCGGATCGCCGACCGGCCGGGGCAGGAGACCGTGCAGGTCCTGACCGACGACGGCCGCCGCGTGCCGGTCACCCGCGGCCGGGTGCGCTGTCGGGCCTTCCCCGTCGTCGTCCTGACCAGCAACCGCGAGCGCGAGTTCCCCGGCCCGCTGCTGCGCCGCTGCGTGCCCCTCGACCTCGAACCGCCCCGCGACCAGCGGCTCGCCGCGATGGTCCTCGCGCACTTCGGGACAGGGGCGTACGACACGAACATCGACCTCGTCGACCAGTTCACGGACGCCGAGGCGGACGGCGCGCTGCGCCCCACCGACCAGCTCCTGAACGCCATCTTCCTCGCCCAGCACGCCGCGCGGCAGCAGCCGGAGCGGCGCGAGGAGATCGCCGGGCTGCTCATGCGGCCCCTGGACCGAGGGCCGCGGTGACGCCGTGACCTCCGCCCCGCACCGCGCCGACGCCGTGAGCGACGCGCTCGCGACGCTCGTCGCGCGGCTGCGGGACGCCGAACTCACCCCCACCGCCCAGGAACTCGCGGACTCCCTGTGGCTCGCGGCCCGGCTCGCCGAGCGCGAGGGGAACACCGGGGAACGGCCCGTCGAGGCGGAGCCGGCGCGGCCGGCGCGGCCCGGCGCCGCCCCCGAGGCCACGCCGCACCGGTCGCCCGCCGCGCCCGCCCCCGCACCCCGCGTGCCGCCCCGTCCCGCGCCCCGCGCCCGCCTCGTCGTCCCCGTCCGCGACGGCGGTGGCCCCGAACGGCCCGGCGGCGTCCCCGTGCAGGTGCCCGCCGCCGCGGTGCTGCCCGACCCGCTCGCCCTTCAGCGCGCGCTGCGGCCCCTTCAGCGCTACCGGCCGCCCGTCCGTCCCGTGCCGCGCGACCTCGACGAACCGGCCACGGCGGAGCGGGCCGCCGACACCGGCCTCGTCGTCCCGGTGATGCGGCACGCGCGGCGGCGCGAGGCCCGGCTGCTGCTCGTGATGGACCTGTCGACCTCGACGGTCGTGTGGGAGCAGGCACTCGGCGAGTTGCGCCACGTCTGCGAGCGGTCCGGCGCCTTCCGCGAGGTGCAGGTGCAGTTCCTGCACGAGGGCGACGAAGGGCGGCCCGGGTACGCGGCGACGTCCCGCCCCGGCGCCGCGCTCCAGGACCCCGGGCGCCTGAGCGACCCCACGGGAAGCAGGCTGACCCTCGTGCTCAGCGACTGCGCGGGCCCGATGTGGCGCAGCGGACGGATGCAGCGGCTCCTGTACCGGTGGGGTTCGCTCGCGCCGGTCGCCGTGGTGCAGCCCCTGCCGCAGCGGATGTGGCGGCGCACGCACCTGCCCGCGCGCCGCGGCCACCTGCACCGGTGGGAAGGGCCGGCGGGGCGCCTGGAGTTCGCCCCCGCCGGCGGCGGGACGAAGTCCGGGCGGCGGAGCATCCCCGTGCCGGTGCTCGGGCTGCGGCGGTCCGCCGTCGAGGGCTGGGCCCGGCTCGTCTCGGGCGCGACCGGCCAGTCCCTGGAGGCCGCGGCGGGCCTCGCCCAGGCCGAGCACCGGCCGTCGTCGGCGCCCGTGCGGGCCCGGCAGGAGGTCGGCGGGGCGGAGCGGGTGCGGGCGTTCCGGCGCACCGCGTCCCCCGCGGCCTGGCAGCTCGCCGTGTTCCTCTCGGCGGTGCCGACGATCCTGCCGGTGATGCAGCTCGTGCAGCGCGCGATGCTCGCGGGCAGCGGACCGGAGGTACTGGCGGAGGTGCTGCTCGGCGGGCTCCTCAAGCGCAGCGAGCGGGACGACGACCCGGAGGTGCTCGCGTACCAGTTCCTGGACGGTGTCGAGGCGGAGCTCATCGGGCACCTCGCGCAGGACGACGCGCGGCTGTTGCAGAAGCACTGTTCGGACTATCTGGAGCGGCGGTTCGGGCGCAGCGTGCACAACTTCCCCGCCACGGCGGTCGCGCTGCTCGGCGACACGGGAGAGCCCCCGCGCTCCCCGGGCACCGGCGGCGACGCGGACCACCCCGGCCTGCGGGCCTTCGCCGAGGTGTCGGGGGAGGTGCTGCGGCGTTTCCTGCCCAGGTCCAGGACCGAGGACGGGCAGGACCCCGAGGGCGCGGACACGGCCGCGCTGCGGGCGGAGGCGAGGGCCGCACGCGAGCGGTACGCGCAGGGGCGGCAGGCGCGGGAACTGGACCGCGCGGTGGACCTGCTGGAGGCCGCCGTCGCGGGCGCGCGGGGCGGCCCGGTGCGCGACAGCCTGCTGGCCGAGCTCGGCGAGACGCTGTTCCTGCGGTGGACGGCGCGGCGCAGCGTCGCGGACCTGCGCGAGGGCCTGCGGGCCGCGGCCACCGTCACGGACCGGCCCCCGCAGACCCGCCTGCTGCTCGGCGCGGTGCTCATGGAGATCGCCGAGGAGGTGGAGCGCTCCGGCACGGCCGCGGCCGCGCTGCCCGACGAGGTGCGCGCACGGGCGGCCCGCCTCGGCGGCGACGCGCCGCGCGGCCCCCGCGGCACGCGCGGGGCGCTCTGGGCCGAGTACCTGCTCCTGAACGACGCGGCGGCCGAACTGCTCCCGGTCCCCGCCCACGTGGGCGACGACTCCGCCCACCCCGGCTGGCCCGCGCAGCGCGCCCTGGCGGAGGTGCTCGGCCGCCTCGCCGTGGTCGTGGCACGCCTGGTGGAGGCGGGCGTACGGATCCGGGGCGGGGGAGCCGCGGGCGGCCAAGGCACGGGACCGGACACCGCACCGGGCTCCGGCTCGGCCGAGACCTCCGCCCCCGAGGCGTCCACCGATACACCCCGCACCTCCCGGCGCGGCACGTCGGGCGGCCAGGGCGGCGGCGTGTTCGGCGGGCGCGTGGTCGAGGGCGGCGCCGGGCGTGGCGGCCTCGCGGACACCTTCGGGGGCACGTCCGGCGGCGTCCCACGCGTCGACTTCAGCGCCGGTGTCTTCCTCCCCCCGGCGGGTGCCGCGGCGAGCGTCCCCGCCGCCGCGGCGCGCTCCGCACCCCGGAGCGACCGCCTCGACCTCGGCGACGCCGCCTTCCGCGGCAGCACGCTCGGCCTGCCGCGGCACGGCTTCGAAGGGCCGCTCCCGCAGGACGTGTACGTCGACTTCATGCGCCGCGCCGTCGACACCACGGGCGTCCTGACCCTCGGCCCCGACCCGGCGGACGGCTTCCTGCTGCGCGGGCGGCTGCGCAAACGCCTCGCGCGGCACTGCACGGGCCGGGGCGAGATCGCGCGGGACGGCGGCGACCGGGGCGCGCCGGACGGCAGCGCCATCGCCGCCGACGCCTGCGACGACCTCCAGGAGGCCCTCGCGCGGGGCACGTTCGCCGCCGACGAACGCAGCCTGGCCTGGCTCGACCTCGCGGAGGCGCTGCAGCTCGCCTGGTGCCACGACGCCGACGAGGGCGGCCGGCGGCTGATCCGCAACGCCCTGGAGGAGGCCCTCGAAGCGGCCGACGGCGACCACGGCCTGACGCTCGCCTGCCATGTGCGGGGCGCGGACATGTACTGGGCGCGCCATGTGGCTACCGGCCTGCCCGAGTACCGCCAACTCGCCGTCGAAGGCTGGGAGAAGGCCCTCCCGATGACCTCGCGCGACGACCCGAGCCAGGTCGTCCTGATGGCCAGGCTCGGCACCGCGCTCGCCCAGCGGGGCGTCGAGACGCACTCCGCGGCGGACACCGACGCCGCCGTGCGCCACCTGCGCGAGGCCGTCGACGCGACACCGTCCCTGGACCCGGGCAGGGACGAGCGCCGGATGCACCTGGCCAACGCGTACATCGCCCGCTTCCAGGTGCAGGAGGTCCTCGCCGACCTGCACGAGGCCGAATGGCTCCTCGGCGCCGTCGCCCGAAGCGTCACCGAGCCGGTGCTCGCCGCGTACTGCTGGCTGCGGCGCGGCGAGGTGGCCGCGCAGATCTTCGCCCGCACCGACGCCCTCGTACAGCTCCACTGGGCGGCCGAGTACTACCGCAGGGCGGCCGAGGCGGCCGTGGCCGCCGACGAGCCCTCCCTCGCCGCGGAGGCCTACCAGTCGCACGCCGAGACCCTTGAGGAACTCGAAGACCCGGAGCGGGCGTTGACGGAGTACCACAACGCGCGGCGGCTGCTCCCCGAGTACGGACCCGACGCCGCCGTCTACGTCCGCGCCGACGAGATCCGCGCCGCCATCACCCGGCTAGAGAACCTGCTGGGAGGGGCGTGAGCGCCCCCGCCGCCGAGAGCGGCATACCCCTGCCCGACCGGCGCCCGCTGCCCGAACTGCCGCCGCTCGCCGCCCTCGCGCCCCACGCGGCCCGCGCGGGCCACCCCGTCTACGCCGCCCTGCTCGCCGACCTCGCGGGGCGCGCCGCCGCCGGGGGCCCGGTCGTCGCCCGCTACGAGGACGCCCCGTGAACGGCCCCGAGGGACCGCACCCCACCTGGCCGCACGCCACCCTGGACCCGGCCGCCCACCACCCCGTCCCCTTCCGCCAGTTCGTCCTGAAGGTCCACGGCCGCTGCAACCTGGACTGTACGTACTGCTACATCTACCGCTCCCCGGACACCAGCTGGCGCGACCGCCCGGCCCGCGCGGGAGCCGACGTGCGGCGGCGCGCCGCGGAGCGCATCGCCGAGCACGTCGTCCGGCACCGCATCCCCCGCATCCGCGTCGAACTGCACGGCGGGGAGCCGCTGCTGAGCGGCCCGGACGCCGTCGTCGCGTACGCCCGCGAGGTACGGGACGCCGTCCCCGCCGCCTGCGAGGTGACCGCCACCGTCCAGACCAACGGCACCCTCCTCACCCGGCACGCCCTGGACCGTCTGACCGCCGCAGGCATCCGCGTCGGCCTCAGCCTCGACGGCGGGCGGGCCGACCTCAACGCCCGCCGCACCGACCACGCGGGACGCCCCGCCTGGCCCGCCGCACGGGCGGCCGCACGGCTCCTCGCCGCGCACCCCGACGCGTACGCGGGAATCCTCTGCACCATCGACCTCGCCGCCGACCCGCTGGACGTGTACGAGTCGCTGCTCGGCCTCGCCCCGCCCGGCGTCGACTTCCTGCTGCCGCACGCCCACTGGGGCGCCCCGCCGCCCGGCGTCGCCCCCGAGGAGCGGCCCGGCAGGCACCGGCCGCGGCCGACCCCCTACGGCGACTGGCTCGCCGCCCTCTTCGACGTCTGGTGGGACGCGGGACGGATGCGCACCCGCGTCCGCCTCTTCCGGGAGATCGCGGCGCTGCTGCTGGGCCTGGACAGCACCGCGGAAGCCGTCGGCCTGTCACCGCTCGCCGCCGTCGTCGTCGACACGGACGGCGCGATCGAACAGGTCGACTCGCTGAAGTCGGCCTACCCCGGCGCCCCCGCCACCGGCCTCGACGTCTTCAGGAACGGCTTCGACGAGGCCCTGCGCCACCCCGGCATCGCCGCCCGCCAACTCGGCCTGGAAGCCCGCTCCGAGGAATGCCGGGGCTGCCCCGTCGTCCGGGTCTGCGGCGGCGGCAACTACGTCCACCGCTACGCTCCCGGCAGCGGATTCCTGCACCCCAGCGTCTACTGCCCCGACCTGGAACGCCTCGTCCGGCACATGGCGGACCGCCTCGCGGCCGTCACCTCGCTCTCCACCGCACCAACTCGACTCATCTGACCCAGCTTTGACGCACAATTGGATTCCCTGTGCACGCGCGTGACAGTTCCGCCGTCGCCCCACCGCTGAAGGAGGCCACGCCATGACCGGACAGCCGGGCGGTGAGCGTCCGCACGTCACCGTGATCTTCGCGGGCCAGAGCGAGTCCTGGGCCAAGTGGATCGAGCACCAGATCCGCGCGGCGGGCCGCGGCACCACCCTGGTCCGCTGGAACCCGCTGCAGCGCCCGCCCACCGCCGACGCCCTCACCGACCTCCTCGACGCCCCCGGCCGCATCCTCCTGCTCATCGACGACTGGTACGAGAAGCTCGGCGCCGAACGCTTCGCGGCGTGGGCCGCGGCGCTGCGCGCGGTCCTGCCCGCCCACCGCGACCGCATCGCCGCCGTCAGCATCACCGCCAAGGCGCTGCCCGACGCCGTCATCGCGCTGGCCCCCGTTGAACTGCGCGGGCTGCGCCCCGAGGCCGCCCGCAGCCGCGTCCTGGAATGCGCGGGCATCGCCGCCCCGATGACCCTCGTCGCCCTCGCGCGCGGCCCCCGCTTCCCCGACGACCTGCCCGAGGTGTGGAACGCGCAGCGCCGCAACCGCCGCTTCACCGGCCGCACCCACCTGCTGGAGAGCGTCCACGACACCTTCGCCGCGGCCGGCGGCGAGGGGTGCGCGGTCGCCCTGCACGGGCCCGGCGGCATCGGCAAGACCCAGCTCGCCCTGGAGTACGTCCACCGGTTCGCGGGGGACTACGACATCGTGTGGTGGGTCACCGCCGCGGCCCGCGTCACCGCCCGCGAGCAGTTCGCCGCCCTCGCGCCCCGCCTCGGCATCGAGGTGACGGGACAGCTCGACACGGTCATCGACGCGGTGCGCCGCGAACTGACCCGCACGGCACGCCCCTGGCTGCTCGTCCTGGACGGCGCGGAGTCACCCGAGAAGGTCGGCGACCTCGTCCCCGACGGGCGCGGCCACGTCCTGATCACCACCCTCAGCGCCGACTGGGCCGCCCACACCGAGGCGGCCGTCCTCGTCCCGCCCTTCGAGCGCGGCGAGAGCGTCGCCTTCGTCGGCCGCAGGGCCGCCCGGCTCACCGAGGGCGAAGCGGCGCGCCTGGCCGAGGCCGTCGAGGACATGCCGCTGCTCCTCGACCAGATGGCGGCCTGGCTCGACGTCACCCCCACCGCCGACGTGCCCGGCTACATCAAGGACATCCGCGGCGGCAGGCCCGACCGCTTCGGCGTCGTGGAGTCCCGCGACTACCCCGAGTCCTTCCAGATCGCCTGGGCCAAGACCCTCAACACCCTGCGCGAGGGCGCCGCGACGGCCTGGCAGCTCCTCAACCTCCTCGCCTGCTTCTCCCCGGACGTCGTGCCGGTCCGCCTGCTGCAGACCGCCCGCCGCGGCGACCTGCCGCGCCCGCTGGCCGACCTGGTGTCCGAGCCGAGCAGCTGGAACACCGCGCTGCGCAGGCTCTCCGAGATCACCTCCATGCGCGTCGAGTACGAGCCGGGACGCATGGACATCCAGCGCGTCAGCACCCTGCGCATGCACCGCCTCTTCCACCGCTACGTCGTCGGCATCCAGTCCCCGCACGACCGCAGGCGCTACTCCGAGGCCGCCCGCAAGGTCCTGGTCACCGCCGACCCGCGCGACCCGGGATCACCCGCCAACTGGGCGCGCTACGGAGAGCTGATCCCGCACCTGGAGCCGTCGGGCGCCCTCGCCGCCACCGACGACGACGTGCGCGAACTCGTCCTGAACTGCATCGAGTACCTGCGCATGCGCGGCGAGGAGAGGGACGGCCACTGGCTCAGCACGGAGGCCGTCCGGCACTGGCGCGAGGAGTCCGGGCCCACCGACCGCGCCGTGCTCGTCGCCGTCCACCAGCAGGCCAACATGCTCCGCAGCCTGGGCCGCACCACCGAGGCGGAGTCGGTGGGCCGCGACATCCTGGACCGGCTCACCGCCGCGGACGGCGCCCGGCCCATCGAGGTGATCCGCGCCAAGGACGGCCTCGGCGGCACCCTCATGGCGATGGGCCGCTACGACGAGGCACGCGTACTCTTCGAGGCGGCCGCGGACCAGGCATCGGCGGAGCTGGGCGGCGAGAGCGTGCCCCGCACCCTCAGCCTGCGCAGCAACCTCGCGGTCGCCGTCGGCCTCCAGGGCCACTACGCCGAGGCGCTCGCCCTGCACCGCAGGATCCTGGAGGACCGCGTGCAGCTCCTGGGCGGCAAGAACCCGCTGACGCTGCACTCCGCGCTGCGCACCGCCTGGATGCTCCGCCTGCTCGGCAACTACGCCGAGGCCCAGGAGATCCAGGGCCACAACTCCCGGCTGCACGCCCAGGTCCTTGACCGCAGCCACAGCCAGACGCTGTACGCGGAGCACAACCTCGCCCTGTGCGCCCGCCGGACCGGCGACCTCCAGTTCGCCCAGGTCCTGATGCGCCAGGTCTACGAGAAGGTGCTGCGCAGGCGCGGCGAGCGGCACCCCGACGCGCTCATGGTCTGCTGCGACTACGCGATGCTCCTGCGCCACCTGGGCCGGGCGGGAGAGGCCCGCGAACTGGCCGAGCGCACCGCCGCGGTGTACGCGGAACAGCTCGGCGACTCCCATCCGTACGCCATAGGGGCCCGGGGCAACGTGGCCGCGCTGCTGCGGGACGCCGGGGACCTGGGCACGGCGCTCGCCCTGTCCGGGCGGACCAGCCGGCAGATGGAGCGCGCGGTGGGACCCGAGCACCCCTGGGCGCTGGGCTGCGCCCTGAACGGCGCCACCACCCTCGCGCTGGGCGGTGACACGGACGGCGCGCTGGCCCTCGGCAGACCGGCGGCGGAGCGGGCCGCCCGCACGCTCGGCGCCTCCCACGCCCTGACCCGCGACCTCGGCTCGGTCCTCGCCCTCGGCACCGGCACGCAGGGGCGCACCCCGCACTGGGACTTCGAGCCCCAGCCGATCTGACGGAGAACGCCGGTGGGCCCGGCCCCGAGTCTGAACTCGGGGCCGGGCCCACCGCACGTCGCGCCGCAGAAGCAGCCGCTTACGCCTCGAAGACCTCGCTGAGCAGGTGCTCCTGCTCAGCCTGGTGACGCTTGGCCGAACCGACCGCCGGGGACGAGCTGTGCGGCCGCGAGATGCGGCGCAGGCGCTCGCCGTGCGGGATGTCCGCGCCGACCGCCAGGTCCAGGTGGTCGATGAGGTTGAGGGCGATGAAGGGCCACGCGCCCTGGTTCGCCGGCTCCTCCTGCGCCCACAGGTACTTCTCTGCGTTCGGGTACTTGGCGATCTCGGCCTGGAGCTCGGCACCCGGCAGCGGGTACAGGCGCTCGATGCGCAGGATCGCCGTGTCCGTGGCGCCGCGCTTCTGACGCTCGGCCTCCAGGTCGTAGTACAGCTTGCCGGAGCAGAAGACGACCTTGCGGACCGCCGACGCCTCGACCGAGTCGTCGCCGATGACCGGGCGGAAGCCGCCCGTCGTGAACTCCTCCGTCTTCGAGGCCGCCGCCTTGAGGCGCAGCATCGACTTCGGGGTGAAGACCACCAGCGGCTTGTGGTGCGGGTTGTGCACCTGCCACCGCAGGAGGTGGAAGTAGTTCGACGGGAGGGTCGGCATCGCGACCGTCATGTTGTTCTGCGCGCACAGCTGCAGGAAGCGCTCGATGCGGGCGGACGAGTGGTCCGGGCCCTGGCCCTCGTAGCCGTGCGGCAGGAGCAGGGTGACACCGGAGTGCTGGTTCCACTTCTGCTCGGCGGCGGAGATGTACTCGTCCACCACCGTCTGCGCGCCGTTGACGAAGTCGCCGAACTGCGCCTCCCACATCACCAGCGACTCGGAGCGGGCCAGCGAGTAGCCGTACTCGAAGCCCATCACCGCGTACTCGGAGAGCAGCGAGTCGTAGACGTTGTAGCGCGCCTGGTCCTCGGAGAGGTACATGAGCGGCGTGAAGTCCTCGCCGGTGGCACGGTCGATGAGGACCGCGTGGCGCTGGCCGAACGTGCCGCGGCGGGAGTCCTGGCCCGACAGGCGGACCGGGGTGCCCTCAAGGAGCAGCGAGCCGATGGCGAGGGTCTCGCCCATGCCCCAGTCGATCGTGCCCTCTTCGACCATCGTCGCGCGGCGCTGCAGCTGCGGCAGCAGGCGCGGGTGGACGGTGACCCGGTCGGGGATGTTGACCTGGGACTCGGCGATCCGCTTGACGACCTCCTGGGAGATCGCGGTCTCGACGTGCACCGGGAACTCGGCCTGCGGCGAGGGCACCTCGGCCTGCGCCGGCTGCGAGACGGCCTCGCGGACCTCGGTGAAGACCTTCTCCAGCTGGCCCTGGAAGTCCTGCAGCGCCTGCTCGGCCTCTTCCAGGGTGATGTCGCCGCGACCGATGAGGGACTCGGTGTAGAGCTTGCGCACCGAGCGCTTCTTGTCGATCAGGTCGTACATCAGCGGCTGCGTGAACGCCGGGTTGTCCGACTCGTTGTGACCGCGGCGGCGGTAGCAGATGAGGTCGATGACGACGTCCTTGTTGAACGCCTGCCGGAACTCGAAGGCAAGGCGGGCAACGCGGACGACGGCCTCGGGGTCGTCGCCGTTCACGTGGAAGATCGGCGCCTCGATCATGCGGGCCACGTCGGTGGCGTACATGGAGGAGCGCGAGGACTCCGGGGCGGCGGTGAAGCCGACCTGGTTGTTGATGACGATGTGGACCGTGCCGCCCGTGCGGTAGCCGCGCAGCTGCGACATGTTGAGCGTCTCGGCGACCACACCCTGGCCCGCGAAGGCCGCGTCACCGTGCAGGGCGACGGGCAGGACCGTGAAGTCCGTGCCGCCCTTGTTGATGATGTCCTGCTTGGCGCGGACGATGCCCTCGATGATCGGGTCGACCGTCTCCAGGTGGGACGGGTTCGCGGCCAGCGAGACCTTGATCTGCTCGCCGTCCAGGCCCGTGAAGGTGCCCTCGGCGCCCAGGTGGTACTTCACGTCGCCGGAGCCGTGCATGGACTTGGGGTCCATGTTGCCCTCGAACTCGCGGAAGATCTGGGCGTACGACTTGCCCACGATGTTCGCCAGGACGTTCAGGCGGCCGCGGTGGGCCATGCCGATGACGACCTCGTCCAGGCGCGACTCGGCGGCGCTGTCGAGCACGGCGTCGAGCAGCGGGATGACGGACTCGCCGCCCTCCAGGGAGAAGCGCTTCTGGCCGACGTACTTCGTCTGCAGGAACGTCTCGAAGGCCTCGGCGGAGTTCAGCCGGCGCAGGATGCGCAGCTGCTCCTCGCGCTCGGGCTTGGTGGCGTGGGTGCGCTCGATGCGGTCCTGCAGCCACTTGCGCTGCTTGGGGTCCTGGATGTGCATGAACTCGACGCCGGTGGTGCGGCAGTACGAGTCGCGCAGCACGCCGAGGACGTCGCGCAGCTTCATCATCGACTTGCCGGCGAAGCCGCCGACCGCGAACTCCCGCTCCAGGTCCCACAGGGTGAGGCCGTGCTCGGTGATGTCCAGGTCGGGGTGCTTGCGCTGCTTGTACTCCAGCGGGTCCGTGTCGGCCATGACGTGGCCGCGCACCCGGTAGGAGTGGATCAGCTCGAAGACGCGGGCGGCCTTCGTGACGTCGTCGTCGTGCGAGGCGTCGATGTCCTTGAGCCAGCGGACCGGCTCGTAGGGGATGCGCAGCGCCTTGAAGATCTCGTCGTAGAACTCGTTCTCGCCGAGCAGCAGGTTCGCGACGATCCGCAGGAACTCGCCGGAGGCGGCGCCCTGGATGACCCGGTGGTCGTAGGTCGACGTGAGCGTCATGACCTTCGAGATGCCGAGCTTGTTCAGGGTGTCCTGGGAGGTGCCCTGGAACTCCGCGGGGTAGTCCATGGAGCCGACGCCCATGATGACCGACTGGCCGGGCATCAGGCGCGGGACCGAGTGGACGGTGCCGAGGCCGCCGGGGTTGGTCAGGGAGACCGTGACCCCGGTGAAGTCGTCCATGCCGAGCTTGCCGTCGCGTGCGCGGCGGACGATGTCCTCGTAGGCCTGCCAGAACTCGAAGAAGTTCAGGGTCTCGGCCTTCTTGATGCCCGCGACGACCAGCTGGCGGTCGCCGTTGGGCTTCACCAGGTCGATGGCGAGGCCGAAGTTGATGTGCTCCGGCTTGACCAGGGTCGGCTTGCCGTCCTTCTCCACGAAGGAGTGGTTCATCGACGGCATGGCCTTGATGGCCTGCACCATCGCGTACCCGATGAGGTGCGTGAAGGAGATCTTCCCGCCGCGGGCGCGCTTGAGGTGGTTGTTGATGACGATGCGGTTGTCGAAGAGCAGCTTCACCGGGACCGCGCGGACCGACGTGGCCGTCGGGACCTCGATCGAGGCGTTCATGTTCTTCGCGACGGCGGCGGAGGGGCCGCGCAGCGTCACGTACTCGGGGCCTGCCGGGGCCTCGGTCGCCGGCTCCGCCTTCGCGGCGGGCTTGGCGGCCGCGGGCTTGGCCGCGGGCTTCGCGGCCGGGGCCGGGGCCGGAGCGGCCTCGGCGGGCTTCGCGGGAGCGGCCGGAGCCTGGGCCGCGGGCTTCGCCGGGGAGGCGGCGGGCGCGGCGGGTGCGGCGGGAGTGCTGGTGGACGCGGCCCCCGCGGCCGTGTCACCCGCCGGCTTCGCCGGGGCGGCGGGTACGGAAGCCCCGACTCCTGGCTTGTAGTCGGCGAAGAAGTCCCACCAGGCTCGGTCGACCGAATTCGGGTCCTGGAGGTACTGCTGATAGATCTCGTCGACGAGCCACTCATTGGGACCGAAGGCAGCAGCAGGGTCCTTGCCCTGCCCGTCTTGGTCGGTCGAGACGCTCGAGCTACTGGGGGACTGTGACGACACGGCGGTAACCGCCCTCTTCCGCTTCACAAGGTGATGGACAGCGGAAATAAAGGCTACGCCTCCCAGGCCGTGAGGTGCAGACCGGGCCCGGCATCCGTCGCGTAAGTCACACTGGATCAGTGGTTTCGGGGCGGTAAATGGCGGGAAACAAGCGAGGTTCTGCAACGCCAGATGGCCGCGCGGGTACGTCGGGGCGACGTCTACGCGCGGCGGCGGCTCCCGAGTGCCCCGAACAGGCACCCGTGAATCGCTTCCGCTTCGAACCCTACGTCAAGTTCACGCTTCGGGCAGGCCCGGAAGAGTGACCTGGATCCGGCAGCCGCGAGGGGATTCGGCCACCCCGATGTGACCGCCGTGCAGATCGACCGCCCAGCGCGCGATGGCCAGGCCGAGGCCCGTGCCGCCGTCGTTGCCCGAGCCCTTGCCGGGCGAGCCCGCGTGGCTGCCGCGGTTGAAGCGCTCGAAGACGCGGTGCCACTCCGACTCCGGGATGCCGGGGCCCTCGTCGAGGACCTCCAGGTCCAGGGACTCGGGGTAGGGGCCGCGCCGGGCCCGCACCGTCACGCGCCCGTGCGGCGGGCTGTGCTTGACCGCGTTGTCGATGAGGTTCGCCACGACCTGGTGGAGCCGCTCCGCGTCCGCGTGGGCCGTCAGCTCCGGGGGCGAGACGTCCAGGTGCAGATGGACGTCCGTACGCGTGTGGCTGCCGGAGCCCGACGCGATGCCCGCGCGCGCGGAGGCCACCATGTTGGCTTCCTTGAGGACGCCCGACAGATAGGGCCACACCTCGAAGCGGCGGGCCTTGAGCGGGACGACGCCGTTGTCCAGGCGGGAGAGGTCGAGCAGGGTCTCGACGAGCCTGCCGAGGCGCTCGGTCTGCTTCAGGGCGGTGCGCATCGTCTCGGGGTCGGCGGCCGACACGCCGTCGACGACGTTCTCCAGGACGGCGCGCAGGGCCGCGATGGGGGTGCGCAGCTCGTGCGAGACGTTGGCGACGAGCTCCTTGCGCTGGGTGTCCTGGGCCTCCAGGTCGTCGGCCATCGCGTTGATCGTGGACGCCACGTCGCCCAGCTCGTCGCGCCGGTCGGCGCCGCGCACCCGGCGCGTGTAGTCGCCGTGCGAGACGGCGCGGGCCACCGCGTTCATCTCGTCGAGCGGCGCGGTGAGGCCGTGCGCCACGAACTGGGTGATGAGGAGCGTCGCGATCACCGAGAACACGGTGATGAAGCGCAGCTCGGTCTCGGTCTCCATGGCCACCAGGAGCAGACCGGTGGTGATGAACACCGAGACGACCACGAGGGCGCCGAGCTTGGTCTTGATGGAGAACGGCCGCAGTTCTCCGAAGGGCCCGCTCATCGCGCGTCCGGCCGCACGAGGAGCCTCACGGGGTGGGGGTCTCCAGCGCGTACCCCACGCCGTGCACCGTGCGGATCCGCTCGGCCCCGATCTTCCGGCGCAGCGCCTTGATGTGGCTGTCGACGGTGCGGGTGCCGGACGCGTCGGCCCAGTCCCACACCTCGGCGAGCAACTGCTCCCGGGAGAGGACCGCCCGCGGGGTGTTGGCCAGGCAGACCAGGAGGTCGAACTCCGTGGGCGTCAGGTGGACGTCCTCGCTGCGCACCCGCACACGCCGCTGGGCGTGGTCGATCTCCAGCTCGCCCAGGCGCAGGATGCCGCTGCGGGGCGTGGTCGCGGCGAGCGCGGCCCGCTCGACGCGACGCAGCAGGACGTGCACGCGGGCCGCGAGCTCCCGCATGGAGAACGGCTTGGTCATGTAGTCGTCCGCGCCGACCCCGAGCCCGACCAGCATGTCCGTCTCGTCGTCACGCGCGGTGAGCATGAGGACCGGCACGGGCCGCTGGGCCTGTACCCGGCGGCACACCTCAAGGCCGTCGAAGCCCGGCAGCATGATGTCGAGAATCAGCAGGTCGGGCTGCCAGGCCTGGGCGGTGTCGACCGCGGACGGGCCGTCGCCCGCCGTTTGCACAACAAAACCCTCGGCCCGCAGCCGGGCGGCGATGGCGTCGACGATCGTCGGGTCGTCCTCGACCACCAGCACCCGGCGCTGAGCGCCCTGCGTCGCCGCCGCGGCGCCGTTCTGGGAGGTGTGTGTCTGCTCCATCGCCCGCCCCTGACACTGATCGCTTGTGTTCGGTCAGCAGAGTACGGGTCGCGAAGGCACCTCGGCTACGCAGCCCTTACGCCGAGATGGACCACGTCCGGGACGCCTCGGGCAACGGGGATCTCTTCCGCCCGTACCTGTTGGAACCCGGCATTCCGTAGAGCGTCGTCGAAAGCGGGCGAGGGCTTGGCGGACCACACGGCGAGCACTCCGCCGGGGTTCAGACGGGCTTTGCACGCGGCCAGACCCGCAGGCGAGTAAAGGGAGTTGTTGCCCTCCGTCACCGTCCAGTCGGGGCCGTTGTCGATGTCCAGACAGAGCGCGTCGTACGTCTCCGGGGCTTGCGAGAGATACGCGACGAGGTCCGTGTGAAGAATCTGCGCACGTGCGTCGGCGAGCGCGGATCCGGACAGCTCGGCGAGCGGGCCGCCGCGGTGCCAGTCGATGATCGCCTCCTCGCGCTCGACCACCGCGATGCGCCCCCAGCGGGGGTCGGCGGCGGCGTGCGCGAGGGAGAAGCCGACGCCGAGACCGCCGATGAGCAGGGCGGGATCCGGCCGGTCGTCGAGGGCGTCGCGGGCCGCGTCGACGAGCAGGCGCTCGGAGCGGCCGTCGGAGGTGTCCATCAGGAAACAGCCGTTGGCGATGATCTGCAGCAACTCACCGTGGCGCCGCAGGACGACCTCGCCGCATGGACCCTCGCGCCGGTCGAGGACGACGGGGGCGGTGGTGTGGGTGTGCATGGCGCCAGCCTAGGAGAGGTAGGAGGGGCGGGTCCCGGGGTAGGGAAGAGTTCTCCACGCAACGCAGCGGCGGCCCGAGAGGTTGCTGTGACCTGCGTCTCACGTGGCGCCGGTCATAGACAACGCCAGAAATAAGGGCAAAGGGTGGGCCGGGACGGAAGGAGCGCCTCACCGTGAATCGCAGTGGGCTGACGGCACCCGCCTCCGGCCGGCCGGAGGCGGACGAACGTGTCCTGAACGGCATCCCGGCCCAGTCCCCTTCGGGGGAGTCCCTGGGGGAGACCCGCGCACCGGCCGACGACGGCCCGTCAAGCGCGGCCGTCGCAGCGGAGGCTGACGCCGAATCCGGCACCGGAACCGAATCCGGAACCGAATCCGAATCCGGATCAGGAACCGAAGTCGGCACCGAATCCGGGACCGGAACCGCGAGGCGCCTGCGTCCCTGGCGCATCCTGCCCACGCCCACCGGCACGCCCTTCACCTTCGGGTACGCCCTCGTGCTCGCCGCCACCTCGCTCTTCACGCAGTACGCAGACCCGGACCTCGTCTCCTCGGTCCTGCGCGGATCCAGCACCGACGTGGCGCACCTCGCGCAGAGCCCCGTGCTCGTCCTGGTCGCCAGCGCCCTGTGGGTCGCGGGCGGCATCACCTCCCCGTACGCGATCGGGTTCCTGCTGGTCCTCACCGCACTGGAGCGCCGCATCGGCGGCGTGCGCACCGCCGGGGTCTTCCTGCTCGGCCACATCGTCGCCACCCTCGCCACGGAGGTCCCGGTCGGGCTCTCGGTGCTCGCGGGTCATCTGCCCGACAGTTCGCTGCACCGTCTCGACTACGGGATCAGCTTCGGGGTGGCCGCCAGCGTCGGCGCACTCGCGGGCCTCCTCACGCCGTGGCTGCGGTGGGCCGTCCTCGCAGGCTTCGGCTGGATGCTGCTCGACGACCTGATCGCGTTCACCGACCCCATGACGAACTGGGGCCACCTGCTCGCGCTGGTGATCGGTGTCTCCACCTGGCCCCTGCTCGGGCGTCCCCGCGCATCCCTCCGCTCGCGTGAGCCTCTGCGGTCTCCCACGGGGGCGCGTGAGCCTCTGCGGTCCCCCACGGCCGCGCGACGCGTCGGGCAGCGCCGGCCCTAGCCTCGGCGCTCGCCCTCCCGCACCGCGCTCGTCAGCGGCGCCTCCACGCGCCAGCCCACCGACTCGTACAGGGCACGGCCCTGTGCCGTCGCGCCCAGGACGCCGGTGTGGGCGCCGTGGTCCAGGGCCGCGTGCGCGAGCGCCCGCATCACCGTCGAGCCGAGGCCCTTGCGGCGGTGGGACGGGCTCGTCTCCACCTGGTCGGCGACCGCCGAGGCGCCGACGGGGGCGATCTGACCGCGGGCGGCGAAGTCGCCGGCCTCGGTGGTCACGAGCGCGCGGACCACACCGCCGCGCTCCCACGTGCGCAGGCGGTAGCCGTCCGGGACGGCGGGGGCCTCGGTGCGGCGCAGGGTGGTGGACATCAGATACGCCGGGTCGTCGACGCGCCAGCCGGGGCCGAGCCAGCGGGCGACCGTTCCCGGCTCCTCGAAGATCTTCAGCCAGACGCCGGGCGCCGTCGTCGCGCCCGCGACCTTGCGGACGGCCGCCTCGTCCGCCGTCGTGAAGACGTGCCGGGCCACCTGCTGGGGCTGTCCGACGTCGACCGTGCAGCCCCAGGGCTCGGCCACCGGCTCCGCCGCTCCCCGTGAGACGACCCAGCCCGCGACCCACGCCCGTACGACGTGGCTCGTGGCCTCGCCGGGACGTGTCCGTTCCGGTTCCCGCTGCTCCTGACGGCTCGACATGCTTCCTCCCCGACGCGTGCCCGGCACGTCGCGGCATGCCTCGCCGCGACCCGTACCGTAATAGCTGATCACGTTCAGGGGGTATTACGTCAACCCTTACCGGGGAAGCTCCCTGTGCACCGCCTCCGCCTCCACGATCGAGGGGAAGGCGTCGGTCGTCAGGATGCGCGTCAGGCGCAGCCCCGCGCCCACGAGGAGCCCGGCGAACTCGTCCTCCGTCCGTTCCCGGCCGTCGATGATCGCCGCCATCGCCACGTCGAGGGTCTTGCCGATGTGCGGTTCGTTGCCCGCGGGCAGGACGCAGTCGACGATCAGGAGGCGGGCGTCCGGGGCCATCACCGCGCGGCAGTTGCGCAGGATCCGCAGGCAGGCGTCGTCCGGCCAGTCGTGCAGGACGTGCTTGAGCACGTAGATGTCGCCGCCCTCGGGGACCTCCGTGAAGAAGTCCCCGGACTCCGCACGCCATCTGCCGCGCACCTCGTCGTCGCCCGCCAGGAGGTGGGTGCTCACCGCGGGCGCCTGGTCGAAGAGGACACCCGTCAGTCCGGGACGCCCGCGCAGGACCGCGCGCAGCAGCCCGCCGCGCCCGCCGCCGACGTCGACGACGGTGCCCTTCTCGGGAAAGGGGTACGTCCCCGCGATCACCGCGTCCACCGGGCCCGACATCGACGCCATGCCGCTGTCGAACAGCTCCCGCAGCGCGGGGTCCTCGGCCAGGTGCGCGAAGAACGGCTTCCCGAAGGCGCGCTCGAAGGACGGGCCCGCGGCGCGCACCGTCTCTTCCAGGCCCGCGGAGACGCGCTGGAACGTCGGGTCGGTGAGCATCAGGACCGCCCCGTGCAGCGAGTCCGGCGCATCGGTGCGCAGCGTGTTCCCGAGCGGCGTGAGGTGGAAGGCGCCCGCCCCGTCCTCGCGGAACAGGCCGCGCGTGGCGAGCCAGCGCAGGACGCGGCGGAGCTGTCCCGCGTCCGTGCCGGTGAGTTCGGCGAGCTGCCCGGCGGTGCGCGGTCCCGCCGTCAGGTGGTCGGCCACCCGGCAGCGCGCCACCGTGCGCAGCGCCGCCGACAAGAGGTGTCCCAGTGAGAGCTCCACGAGCTGTCCGGCCGCGTCCCGCACGCCGTCGGTGTCACCGTTCCCGGATGTGTCCACGATGGATGCCCTCCAGAGAGTCGGAGTGCCCACGGTCCCAAGGGGGCGGCCAGGAGGGAACGCCGACTCCGCGTCACGTGGCCGGAAACCGGCGCCGGGCCGACCGTGACCGGCCCCGGAGTACCGCTGTTTCCGGCGATCGCTCACAGCGAACAGGCCCCGGGGAACAACGCGGAGCTCACAAGCATTGAGCCGGTATAGCTCAACTTGAATGCCGAAGGGGAGATCATGTCTGCTGAGTCCGCCGCGAACGCGCCGCTCACCCTGCCCGTGCTGCCGCTCGACGACGAGGTCGTCCTGCCCGGCATGGTCGTGCCGTTCGACCTGTCCGACGCCGACGTGCGCGCCGCGGTGGAGGCCGCACAGGCCGCCGCGCGGTCCAGTGGCGACAGCAAGCCGAAGGTGCTTCTTGTTCCGCGCATCGACGGGACGTACGCCGCGACCGGCGTCCTCGGCACCGTCGAGCAGGTCGGGCGCCTCTCGGACGGCGACCCCGGCGCGCTCATCCGCGGCCGGAGCCGGGTGCGCATCGGCGCCGGCACGACCGGTCCGGGCGCCGCGCTGTGGGTCGAGGGCCTCAAGCTCGAGGACTCCGTGCCCGAGCCGCTGCCGGGCGCCGTCACCGAGCTCGTCAAGGAGTACAAGGCGCTGGCCACCAGCTGGCTGAAGAAGCGCGGCGCCTGGCAGGTCGTCGACCGCGTCACGCAGATCGACGACGTCTCCGCGCTCGCCGACAACAGCGGGTACTCGCCGTTCCTCACCACCCAGCAGAAGATCGAACTCCTGGAGACCGAGGACGCGGTCGCCCGCCTCAAGCTCGCCACCGAGCAGCTGCGCGAGCACCTCGCCGAGCAGGACGTCGCCGAGTCCATCGCCAAGGACGTCCAGGAGGGCGTGGACAAGCAGCAGCGCGAGTTCCTGCTCCGCCGCCAGCTGGACGCCGTGCGCAAGGAACTGCGCGAGATCAACGGCGACAGCAAGGACGCGGCCGAGGAGTCCGACGACTACCGGGCCCGCGTCGAGGCCGCCGACCTCCCCGAGAAGGTCCGCGAGGCCGCCCTCAAGGAGGTCGACAAGCTGGAGCGCTCCAGCGACCAGTCGCCCGAGGGCTCCTGGATCCGCACCTGGCTGGACACCGTCCTGGAACTGCCCTGGAACGAGATCACCGAGGACGAGTACGACATCAAGGGTGCCCAGCAGATCCTGGACGCCGAGCACTCCGGCCTCCAGGACGTGAAGGAGCGCATCACCGAGTACCTCGCGGTGCGCAAGCGCCGCTCCGACCGGGGCCTCGGGGTCGTCGGCGGCCGCCGCGGCGGTGCCGTGCTCGCCCTGGTCGGCCCGCCCGGCGTCGGCAAGACCTCGCTGGGCGAGTCCGTGGCGCACGCCATGGGCCGCAAGTTCGTGCGGGTCGCGCTCGGCGGCGTGCGCGACGAGGCGGAGATCCGCGGACACCGTCGTACGTACGTGGGTGCGTTGCCCGGACGCATCGTGCGGGCCATCAAGGAGGCCGGGTCCATGAACCCGGTCGTGCTCCTCGACGAGATCGACAAGGTCGGCTCGGACTTCCGCGGCGACCCCGCCGCCGCTCTCCTGGAAGTCCTCGACCCCGCGCAGAACCACACCTTCCGCGACCACTACCTGGAGGTCGAGCTCGACCTGAGCGACGTCGTCTTCCTCGCGACGGCGAACGTCCTCGAAGCCATCCCGGAGGCCCTGCTCGACCGCATGGAGCTCGTCCGCCTGGACGGCTACACCGAGGACGAGAAGGTCGTCATCGCCCGCGACCACCTGCTGCCGCGCCAGCTGGAGCGGGCCGGACTCGGCCAGGACGAGGTGACGCTCGACGAGAGCGCGCTGCGCAAGCTCGCCGGCGAGTACACCCGCGAGGCGGGCGTGCGCAACCTGGAGCGGTCCGTCGCACGGCTGCTCCGCAAGGTCGCCGCCCAGCACGAACTGGGTGACAGGGAGCTGCCGTTCACCGTCACCGACGAGGACCTGCGGGGCCTGATCGGGCGGCCGCACCACGTGCCCGAGTCCGCTCAGGACCCGGCCGAGCGCCGAACGGCGGTGCCGGGCGTGGCCACCGGGCTCGCGGTCACCGGCGCGGGCGGCGACGTGCTCTTCGTGGAGGCCTCGCTCGCCGACCCGGAGACCGGCGCCTCCGGGCTCACGCTCACCGGTCAGCTCGGCGACGTCATGAAGGAGTCGGCGCAGATCGCGCTGAGCTTCCTGCGCTCGCGCGGCGCCGAACTGGAACTGCCCGTCGGCGACCTGAAGGACCGCGGCGTGCACATCCACTTCCCGGCGGGCGCGGTGCCCAAGGACGGGCCGAGCGCGGGTGTCACGCTCACGACCGCCCTCGCCTCGCTGCTCAGCGGGCGGCTCGTCCGCACGGACGTGGCGATGACCGGTGAGATCTCGCTGACCGGCCGGGTCCTGCCGATCGGCGGAGTCAAGCAGAAGCTGCTGGCCGCGCACCGCGCCGGGATCACCACGGTGATCATCCCGAAGCGGAACGAGGCCGACCTCGACGACGTCCCGGCCGAGGTCCTGGAGAAGCTCGACGTGCACGCGGTCACCGATGTGCGCCAGGTGCTCGAACTCGCCCTCACCGAGGCCGAGGTGAGCCCCGGGGTGCAGATCACGGCGGCGGCGTAACGGCAAGGGAAAGGGCGGCCACCCCGCACCGCGGGGTGGCCGCCCTTCGCGTACCGGCCGGGGAGCGGTGCTCAGCCGTTGGCGAGCGCCACGACCCGGTCGAGGGCGCCGTTGAACTTGTCGTGGTCGCCGACCGTCGGCCCGGACGAGGTGTACTGCCACATCGTCTGGAAGCCCCAGCCCGCGGGGAGTTCGCCGGGACCGGTGTTGTAGCGGGCGATCCACAGCGGGTTGCTCGCGCCGAAGCCGCTGTAGTTGCCGGTGCAGTCCTTCCACCAGCTGGTCGCCGTGTAGATGACGGCGTCGCGCCCGGTGCGCGCCTTGTAGGTGTTCAGGAAGTCACGGATCCAGCTGACCATCGCCGACTGGGACTTGCCGAAGCAGGCCGCCCCGTACGGGTTCCACTCGATGTCCAGCGCGCCCGGCAGCGTCCTGCCGTCGCGCGACCAGCCCCCGCCGCTGCTCGCGAAGTAGTTGGCCTGGGCGGCGCCGGTGGAGGTGTCGGGCGTCGCGAAGTGGTACGCGCCGCGGATCATCCCCACGTTGTACGAGCCGTTGTACTGCTGGGTGAAGTAGGGGTTCTTGTACGAGGTGCTCTCGGTGGCCTTGACGTAGGCCCACTTCACTCCGCTGTTCCAGAGCGTCTGCCAGGCGACGTTGCCCTGGTGGCCGCTGACGTCGACGCCCTCGGTCTGCGTGGCGTCGCTGCCGCCGGGCAGCGGGCCCTGGCCGTCGTGTTCGATGACGCCCTGGCCGAGCCGGGCGGTGCCGCGGTCGGGGACGTCGTCCGCCCGGGCCGCCGTGGGGAGCGTCAGGAGGAGGGAGAGTGCGGACAGTGCTGCGAGGAGAACCCCCGCCGGCGACAAGCGCGAGCGGCGGGCCGGTCCGGGTCTGTGCACGGGCATGGGCGTGCCTCCGAAGGCCTCGGTGGTGCTCGGTGGGGACCTGTCGACATGCAATGGTGTGAACATGTCAGGTGAAACGCTACGCACGTAGACCGCGGTTGGGGAAGAGGGTCAGAGTTCTGCCGTTGGTCCACTCCTGTGGCGGAACCATCGGAAGGGAACCCCCTCGACCTTGCGAAATACTGGTCAGGCCGCTGCCGCCGAGGCCGCGGTGCGAGGTCCTTCCGGCGATAACTTTCAGAATCGGGAAAGCGGGACATGGGTGCTGCAGAAGAGGGCGTGGAGCGCGGCGCGCGGGACGACGTGGAACAGGGGGCGGACCCGGAGTTCCTCTCCCTCGAACGGGAGTTGTCGCTCCTGCTGCGCCGGGCACGGGCCTCGTCCGGCGAGATGGCGCGGCAGGTCCACCCCGACCTGGAGCCCGCCGCGTACGGGCTGCTCGTCTGCCTGGACGACTCGGGACCGCAGCGGGCCACCGAGCTCGCGGCCTTCATCGGGGTCGGCAAGGCCACGATGAGCCGCCAGCTGCGGGCACTTGAGGAGCTCGGCCTGGTCTCCCGAGAGCCGGACCCGGCCGACGGGCGCGCCTGGCTCATCCGGCTCACACCCGACGGCCGCACCCGCTTCCGCACGGTGCGCGCCGCCCGCCGCGCCCAGTACGTGCACCGGCTCTCCGCCTGGGACCGCGCGGAGGTCGCCGAACTCGCCCGGCTGCTCGGGCGGCTGAACGCGAGCGCGGACACCTGAGCCCACGGCGCGGAACGGCGTGACGCGTCACAGCTCCGCGTACACGACCGCCGCGTCGTCGTGCCGCTTGCCGCGCGGGAAGGCGAGGCGGTCCGGGTCCGCGCGCTCCAACTCCCGCACCCGGTCCACCAGGTGCTGCGGCCCCTGCTTGCGCAGCAGCGTCAGGCAGTCCGCCCAGTCGCCCTCGCGGAACGTCTCGACCCACCGGCCCGCCCCGTCGGTGAGCGCCGCCACCGCCGTGACCTCGGACCGCGGCGCCTCGCCGACGACCGCGCGCCCGGCGGCCGAGGGGTCGGCGGCGGCCGTGAAGAAGCCGTCCTCGGCGTTGCGCAGCGCCTCGACGGCCGCCCCGTAGGCGCGGCCCGCCACGTCCCGCTCGGCCGAGCCGCGCGGCAGGGCCCGCACCTGGTCGCGCAGGGCCCGCACGGACGGCGGCAGTTCGGCGAGGCGGCGGTCCAGGACGGCGTTCACCCCGCCGTCGCGGTCCGCCACGAGGAGCGCCGAGTCGGACAGGACCAGATGCTCGACGCGCTCCGCGTCCCACCGCACGAGCACCACCGTGGCCTGAGGTGTGCGTGGGTGAGAAAGGTCACAGGTTGAACGATGGGCGTCGGCGGTACGTGAAATGGCCGCCGCCAGGATCTCAGGGAGCGTCATATCCCGGCGTGAAACGGACAGTTCCCCCAGCGTGCCGCCGAGCCGCGCCGTGAACCAGGGGACGGAATGCGGACACCCGACCGTGCCCTCGGGCGGCGTCACGCCGTCCAGGAGGACGAGCGATCCACCCTGTCCGTACGCGGGCAGCGCGACCGACGCGTAGTCCTCGTTGGGGCGTGCGGGGTCGCCGGGTTCCGTGGCCAGTTCGATACGCATCCGGCCAGTCTGCACGAGCCCTTCACGGGACCCGCCAGAAGCCGCAAAGGGGCGGTGGACCGCTCCTCACCGGCGGGAGGCACGCCGGAATTCTGCCGGAATGATCACCTCCGGCGGGGTGTGGCGGCGCATCCTGCCAAAGCCCGTCGGAGACGTCCAACCGGCGCACCGAGAGGGCCGCGCGGCTGCCGCGCCGGGACTTGCCCGCCAACTCCCGCCGATGTTCACTCCTTCGGGTGGCCAGGCAGGCGATGCGCGACCGCCACTCACCGGCACTGGAAGGGTCAGGAGCCGAACCGGGGGAGCGCTCGCGTCGACAGATCGTCACCCGGGCCCAAGGGCAGACGAAAACTAGAATGCGAGCACCGGTGCAGAAGATGCGGCCTGGGCGCAAAGGCAAGCAGAAGGCCCCGGAAGGGGTCACGCCGGGCGCGACCACTCCGACCGAGCGTGCGCCGGAGCGCACGGCCACGGACCCCTCCGCGGGCACGAGCACCCCGGACGCGGGTGCCGGAGCGCCCGGTACGGGCAGTGGAGCCCCGGACGCGCGTGGCGGGTCGGCCGACTCCGCCCCCTCCGACACCACCACCTCCGGCCCGACCGCAGGGCGGCCCGCCGCCCAGACACCCCCCGCGCAGCCCGCCGCGTCCCCCTCCGTGCCGCAGCCCCCGGTCAACAAGGCGCCCACCGCGCGCGTACGCAATCGGCTGATCGTCGCCGTGGCCGTCGTGGCCGCCGCCGTCGCGGGCGCGGGCGCTCCCGCGATCGTCGCCGCCTCCGGGCGCCTCAACGACACCCAGAGCCTGGTGACCCTCGCCGAGCAGACCCAGCAGGCGGTCTCGCTCGGCCACTCCCTCGCCGACGAGCGCGACGAGGTCACCACGTTCATCGCCTCCGGGCGCCCGCAGGGCAAGGGGCTCTCGCAGAGCCGCAGCGCGCGGGTGGACCGGCAGGTCGACGAGTTGCGCGACGCCGAGACGCCCGCCGTCCTGCGCGACGACCTCGCCGACATCGCCGCCGTGCGCAGAGCGGCGCTCACCGGCAAGAGCACCGCTCTCGAAGCCCATGAGGCGTACACCAAGGTCATCACCGAGCTGCACGGCCTGACCCGCGACCTCGCCGAGCAGCTGCCCCCCGAGGCGAACCGGGGCGCCCTCGCCCTCGCCGACCTCGACCACGCCGTCGAACAGGCCGCCGCCGCCCGCGGCCTCCTCCTCGCCGCGCTCGCCCTGCCCCGCTCCACCGGCACCTCCGCCATCGACCCGGTCACCGGCCTGCCGGGCACCGTCGACGAGGAGTCCCCCGCGGACACCGAGCGGCGCGACGAGCTCAGCTCCGCCGCCCAGCAGGCCCGCGTCCGCGAACTGGCCGCGCTCGCCGACTTCCGCGACACCGCGGGCGACTCCGCCCGCGCCACGTACGAGTCGACCGTCACGGGCGCCGAGGTCGGCGCCGCCGAGAAGTACCTGGACCGCCTCACCGACCGGCCGACCCTCTCCACCGCCGAGCGCGGCTACGACCGCAAGAAGGTCGACGCCGCGCTCTCCGCCCGTATCGAGACGATGCGCGGCACCGAGTCCGCACTCGGCGTCGAGCGGACCAAGCTCCTCGCCCAGCTGCGCGACGACGACGTCACGGCCCTGGAGATCCGGGTCGCGCTCGTCGGCGTCTGCCTGCTCGTCGCGGTCGGCGTCGCCATGGGCGCGGCCCGCTCGCTGACCCGCCCGCTCGCCGTCCTGCGCCTCGGCTCGGCCCGCCTGGCCACCGAGCCCGCCCCGCAGGAGCCGATCCGCTTCACGGGCCGCGACGACGAGTTCGCCCAGGTCGTCCGCTCCGTCAACGCCCTGCACGGCCACGCGGCCGCCCTCACCGACCGCCTCGCCACCCTCGAATCGGACCGCAAGCACCTCATCGGGCAGCGCACGTCCATGGCCGACGAGCGCGCCGCGCTGCGCGAGGAACTCGCCGAGGCCTCCGCGCACCTGGAGCGGGTGCGCCAGTCCATCCACGGCACCTTCGTCAACCTCGCCCTGCGCACCCTGGGCCTCGTGGAGCGCCAGCTCGCCGTCATCGAGAACCTGGAGGACCGCGAGCAGGACCCCGACCGGCTCGCCACCCTCTTCAAGCTCGACCACCTCGCCACCGTCATGCGCCGGCACAGCGAGAACCTCCTGGTCCTCGCCGGCGCCGAGCACGGCCACCAGCATCCCGGCGCCGTTCCGCTCGTCGACGTCGTGCGCGCGGCCGTCTCCGAGATCGAGCGGTACGAACGCGTCCGCATCGCCACGCTGCCGTCGCACGCCCACGTGGCGGGCTTCGCCGCGGACGACATCAGCCACCTCACCGCCGAACTCCTGGAGAACGCCACCTCGTTCTCGCCGCCGGATGCCTCCGTCGAGGTGTCGGGCTGGCTCCTGGAGAACGGCGAGGTCATGCTCTCCGTCCAGGACGAGGGCATCGGCGTCGCCCAGGACCGCATGCGGGAGCTCAACGCCCGCCTCGCGGACTTCGACCCCGACGACGCGTACGACCAGGAGAGCGGGGACGGCCTCGGCCTCGGGCTCTACGTCGTCGCGCGGCTCGCGGCCCGGCACGGGGCGCGGGTACGGCTGCGGGAGCAGAAGCAGGGCGGGGTCGCGGCGGTCGTGGTGCTGCCCAAGGCGATCCTGGCGGCCGCGCCCTCACCGGCGGAGGCCTCCACCGCCACGGTCGGCCCGCCCCGGAGCGGGGACTCGCTGGTGCACCTGCCCGGCTCCGCGGCCGAGGCCAACTCCAATGTGCTGCCGGCGCGCCTGACCAGTGCGTCCGGTGAGGATCCGCTGATCGCGGCGGCCGAACGGACCGTGGAGTCGGCGTTGCCGGTTCCCGCGCCCGCGCCTGCGCCCGCATCCGGGCCCGAGCCCGAGTGGGAGCCCGAAACCGAGCCCGAGCCCGAGCCGGCGCCTTCGGCGGAGACGACCATGGAGCTCGTGCCGCCCCCGCCCCCCGAGGCGGAGCGGGAGCCCGAGCCCGAGCCCGACCCGGACCCCGAGCCGGACCCCGAACCCGACCCGGACCCCGCCCCCGCGCCCAAGTGGGAGCGCGTCACCGACAAGGGGCTGCCCAAGCGCACCCCGAAGATCAGCACGCCCGCGCCCGCCGCGCCCAAGCCGCGCACCGGCTCCGTGGACGCGGAAGCGCTGCGGCGCCGCCTCGGCGGCTTCCACCAGGGCGCGATCAGCGGCCGACGGGACGTGGAGGCCGAGATCGCCGGGGACGAGCCCGCAAAGCCGACGCCGGACGAACCGTCGGGACGTGACGAAAAGAACGTACGAGCCGCAGACGTAATGGGGGACCCAGTCGAGGAGGCAAGCAGTTGACTGCGCCCATGCGCACGCCCAGTTCTTCCGCCGAACCCGCCGCTTACGGCCTGAGCAGCGAAGCCCGCAATCTGCACTGGCTCCTGACGAACCTCGTGGAGGAGGTGCCAGGGCTGCTCTCGGTCGCGGTCGTCTCCTCCGACGGACTGCTGCTGCTCTCCTCCGACCCCGGGCGCAACGCCGAGCGCCCCGCGGACAAACCCTCGGGCCCCAGGGGATCCAGCGCCGACCTCGCCACCATCGTCTCCGGGCTCGGCTCCCTCACCATCGGCGCCGCCAAGCTGATGGACGGCGGCGGGGTCAAGCAGACCGTGGTCGCGATGGAGGAGGGCAGCCTCTTCGTCATGTCGGTCAGCGACGGCTCGCTGCTCGGCGTGCACGCGACGCCGGACTGCGACATGAGCGTGGTCGCGTACCACATGGCGCTCTTCGTCGGCCGTGCCGGGCACGTCCTCACCCCCGAACTCCGCAGCGAGCTGCGCCAGTCGATGGAGAGCCCCCGATGAGCGGCAGCCGCACGTCACCGAAGCTGCCGCAGCGCGGCGGCGACCGGAAGCCCGCCCGGGTGCGCCCCTACTCGCTGACCGGCGGCCGGACCAGGTTCGGGCACGTCCTGCTCGTCGAGACGTTCGTCGCCGCGCTCGATGCGCCCGAGGAGCGCCTCGAACTGCCCAAGGGCTCGCTGGCGCGGGTCATGCCGGAGATGCGGGCGATCGTCGAGATCTGCCGGCGCATGCGCACGGTGGCGGAGATCGCGGCCCTCCTCAAGATGCCGCTCGGTGTGGTCCGCGTGCTGCTCAGCGACCTCGCCGACCAGGGAAAGATCCGCGTGTACGGAACGGGCCACGGCCCGGGACAGCCCGACCGCGCACTGCTGGAAAGGGTGCTGAGTGGACTCCGCCGTCTCTGAACTCCTCGCGGACGAGGATCAGTTGCAGGCCTGGCAGACGGACAGGTCACGAGCCCCGATCGCCACGAAGATCGTGGTGGCGGGCGGCTTCGGTGTCGGCAAGACGACGCTGGTGACCGCCGTCTCCGAGATCACGCCCCTCCAGACGGAGGCGCTGATGACCCAGGCGAGCGCCGACACCGACGACCTGAGCGCGACCCCGCAGAAGACGACCACGACGGTCGCCATGGACTTCGGCCGCATCACGCTCGACGACGACCTGGTGCTCTACCTCTTCGGCACGCCCGGCCAGCAGCGGTTCTGGTTCATGTGGGACGACCTGGTGCGCGGCGCGATCGGCGCGGTCGTGCTGGCCGACACCCGCCGCCTGACCGACTGCTTCCCGGCGCTCGACTACTTCGAGAGCTGCGGCCTGCCGTACGTCGTGGCGGTCAACCACTTCGACGGCAGCGAGGAGTTCGCGGCGGCCGACGTCCGCGAGGCCCTCACCGTGCCGCCGCACATCCCCGTGCTGATCATGGACGCGCGGCAGCGGATCTCGGTGGTCGAGTCGCTGCTCGCCCTGGTCGGCCACGCGCTGGACGTCACCCCCGAATAGCGCCACCCCGAGCAGCCGGAGCCGCCCCCCACGGCTTCGGTGGCTTCAGTCCTTGAGAACGTACGTAGGAGAAGTGCCCCCATGCGCAAGATACTTGTCGTCGGAGCCGGCCAGTCCGGGCTCCAGATCGCCCTCGGACTCCAGACGCAGGGGTACGAGGTCACCCTGATGTCCAACCGCACGGCGGACGAGATCCGGTCGGGCCGGGTCATGTCCACGCAGTGCATGTTCCACACGGCGCTCCAGCACGAGCGCGACATCCAGGCCAACTTCTGGGAGTCGCAGGCCCCCAGGATCGAGGGCGTCGGCGTCTCGGTGGCCGGGCCGGACTCGTCCCGCGTCATCGACTGGGCCGGCAAGCTCGACGGGTACGCGCAGTCCGTCGACCAGCGCGTGAAGATGGCGGGCTGGATGGAGACGTTCGCGCAGCGCGGCGGCCAGCTGGTCATCCACGGTGCGGCGGTCGGCGACCTCGACTACTTCTCGCGCACCTACGACCTGGTCCTGGTCTCCGCGGGCAAGGGCGAGCTCGTCTCGATGTTCGAGCGCGACGCGTCCCGCTCCCCGTACGCGGAGCCGCAGCGCGCCCTCGCGGTGGCGTACGTCCACGGCCTCGGCCCGCGCCCCGAGCACCCCGAGTTCGACGCGGTGCGCTGCAACCTCGTGCCCGGTGTCGGCGAGCTCTTCGTCATGCCGACGCTCACCACCTCGGGCCGTGCGGACATCCTCTTCTGGGAGGGCGTCCCCGGCGGCCCGCTCGACGTCTTCCAGGGCGTCAAGGACCCCTCGGAGCACCTGGCGCTGACGCTGGAGCTCCTGGAGAAGTTCCTGCCCTGGGAGTACGCGCGCGCCACGAAGGTCGAACTGACCGACGCGGGCGGCACGCTGGCCGGCCGGTACGCCCCCACCGTGCGCAAGCCCATCGGGCGGCTGCCCGGCGGCGGTCTGGTGCTCGGCGTCGCCGACGTCGTCGTCGCCAACGACCCGATCACCGGACAGGGCTCCAACTCGGCGTCCAAGTGCGCCGCCTCGTACATCTCCTCCATCGTCGAGCACGGCGACAAGCCCTTCGACGAGGCCTGGATGCAGTCGGCGTTCGACCGCTACTGGGACACCGCGCAGTGGGTCACCAAGTGGACCAACGCGATGCTGGGCGCCCCGCCGGAGCACGTCCTGAACATCCTGGGCGCGGCGGGACAGCTCCAGCCCGTCGCCGACCGGTTCGCCAACGGCTTCGACGACCCGGCCGACTTCGAGAACTTCTTCTACGACCCGGAGAAGGCCGCCGCCTACCTGGAGTCCCTCGCGCCCGGCGCCTGAGCGCCCCGGTGGCCGAGGTCGCTGCCCGTGGACGCGCCCGCGGGCAGCTTCGGCGGGGTGTAGCCGGGCATGGCCCGGCCCCCCGGGTCGGGCCGCACGGCGCCGAGGACCGGGTTCGCCGCGATCGGGGAGACCTTGACGCGGGCGCCGGGCCGCGGCGCCTGGACGACCTTGCCGTCCCCCAGGTAGATCGCCACGTGCGTGGCCTTGGGGAAGTAGACGACGAGGTCGCCGGGGCGCAGCTTGGACAGCGGGATGCGGCGCAGCTCCGCCCACTGCTCCTGGCTGGTCCGCGGGATCTTCCGGCCCGCCCGCGCCCAGGCCTGCGAGGTCAGCCCCGAGCAGTCGAACGAGTCCGGTCCTTCGGCGCCCCACTTGTAGGGCCGCCCGATCTGCCGGACCGCGTAGTCCAGGGCGGTGTTGCCCTGCCGCGAGGGCGGCCGGGTGGCGGGGCTGCCGCCGAGCGCGCCGGACGCCATGAACCGCCGCTGCGACTGCGCGGTGCCGGACTCCTCCGCCCGGCGCAGCGCGATCAGCTGGTCCACGGTGAGCGAGGAGAGCAACTCCTCGATCTCTTTGAGCCCGGCGTCGGCCGTGTCCCGCTGCTTCCGCTGCCGCGCGGCGAGCGCGACGTCGGTGGCCAGGGCCTTGCGCGCCTCGCCCGCGAGCTCGGACGCCTTCTTCTCGCCGCCGGCCAGCCGCTCCACGGTGGCGGCCCGGCCCGCGGCCACCCGCCCGATGACGTGGCCCTGGTCGAGGGCGCGCTGCGGGTCGCGGGCCAGCAGCAGGCGCATGTACGGGGAGAGCTCACTGGTGCCCTGGTACTGCTGCCGGGCGAAGCGCCCCGCGGCACCCCGGCCCTCGCGCACCGAGGCGCGCGCCTTCGCCAGCTTCCGGTCCAGGCCGGCGGCTGTGGCACGGTGCTTCCTGAGCTTCTCCGCGGTCGCCTTGTACGTCTCCGCGGCCTCCTCGGCCGCCTGGTAGCGCCGCTGGAGGTCGGACAGGAGCTCGGAGACGGGGCGCTGCCCGGGGCCCGGTGCGGGCTCGGGCGCCGCGTGCGCCCCGGGCGCGGACGTGACCAGAGCGCCGACGACGGCACCGGTACAGACCCACCGCAGCAACCTTCCTGACACTTCATCACCTCCGGTGCGCGACGGTCCCTCCGTCACGCACCGCGAGCATCGTCCGGGCCCGCGGCGCCCGCCTGCGGGCGGTGTGCGGTTGGCGCAATGGGGTCACTCGTCCAGGGTGCGACGGCGCGCCACCCTGGACGTCGGCTACGCGGCGGGTCCCGCGCCCGAGGGCTTGGACCACGGCCACTTCAGGCCGCCGCCACGGTCGCCGCCGGCGTCGAACTCGTAGCGCCACTTCGGGGTGAGCGAGAGCCGTCGGCCACTCTCGGCGGCCACCCGCCGGTACACCAGGACGGTCGGCGGGCCGCCCGCGTCGTCCGGGACGGGCACGCGGTACACCTTCGGCGGGTGTCCGGTCGGCCCGAGCAGCACCGGGAGCACCCGGCCGTCCAGGGGGCCACCCACGAAGGGGGTCTCTTCGCTCTTCACGCCCCCAGTGTCACACCGCGGTGTCACACGGCGGGCGTCAGAGCAGGTGGGCCGCGTCGGCCACCACGGGCAGCACGTGGCGCGCGAGGTCGCCGACGGGGCCTTCCGGTGTCTCCAGGGTCAGCGCCCACCGCACGACCTGCGCGGTCTGCGGGTCGCGCCCCGCGGTCGCCACGAGCACCGCCATGAACTGCTCCACGAGCATGTCGCGCAGCTCGTCGAGCGGCGGCTGCTTGTCCTCGTCGAGCCAGATCAGCGAGGCCGCCTCGACCGCGGTGATCCACATCCGTACGGTCATCCGCAGCCGCGGTCCCGGCTTCGGCACGTCCAGGTGGCTGAGGATGTGCTCGGCGGCGGCCCTGCGCACGCCGTCCACTATGGCGGTCGTCCGCGAGGTCTCCACCACGCTGCCGCCCTGCAGCAGCGCGCTGAAGCCCGTGTCGTGCTGGTCGACGAAGGCGAGGTACCGGTCGAGGGCGCGGGAGAGCCGCCGCGTGAGCGGCCCGTCCGGCGGCTCGGCGAAGCACTGCTCCAGGTCGTCGGCGGCGGAGCGCAGCGCGGCCTCGTACAGCTGCTGCTTCCCGCCGGGGAAGTAGCGGTAGACGAGCGGTCGCGAGACCCCGGCCGCCTCCGCCACGTCGTCGAGGTTGACCTCCTCGGGCGCGCGGTGCGCGAAGAGGGTCAGCGCGGAGTCGAGCAACTGCCGCCGCCGCGCTTCGACGCTCAGGCGGCGGTAGGCGGGGGTCGTGGCGGGCGAGGTCATGCCTCGCAGCGTAACTCGGGACGCGGCCGGTGAGGGGCGCGAGGAACTGCGCGATCAGCCACAGCCCGGCCCGCGGCCGGACAACTAGGCCAGCAGCCCCGAGGACCGCCAGAGCCGTCGGCCTGCGCCGCGCAGCACACCGATGTCGTCCAGGAAGTCGGTCAACCGCTTCGCGCCCGTCTGCATGACCTCGCGGCGGTGGCCGCTCGCCTTCACCTGGGCGACGGCCTCGCGGCGGTCCAGGCCGACGTTCGTGTAGACCTCGGGGTTCACGAAGGCGAGGGAGAAGACGCGGGCGGCCTCGCCGCAGCTGAGGCGGGTGAGCTCGCGCTCCCAGCGGGGCGCGGTCACCATCTGGCGCCGCAACTCCTCGCGGGCGTACCGCACGTGGCGGGCCTCCTCGACGACGTGGATGCGGGTGACGCCGCGCACCAGCGTCTGGACGCGCTCGTCGGGGAAGGTGAGGCGCTGCATCCAGTCGAGGATCTCCTCGCCGAGCAGCGTGCAGGCGAACGAGCCGGGGGTGGTGGAGACCGTCTTCAGGATGCGGGCGAGGTTGTGGTTGAGGCGCGTGACCGGGTACGTCGGCGCGCCGCCCTTCTCGATCATCCGCGCGAACATCATCGAGTGCCGGCACTCGTCGGCTATCTCGGTCAGCGCGTACCGCACGTGGGAGCTGGTCACCGACTTGTCGTAGATGTGCCGCACCAGCAGCTGCATCAGGATGATCTCGAACCAGATGCCGAGCGAGGCGAGGGACGCGGCCTCGTGCCGGGCGAGGTCCTGGCGCTGCTCCTCGGACATCCGCCTCCACAGCGGGGTGTCGTAGAGGGAGACGAGCTCCGGCGGCCAGAACCACTTGCCCGCCTCGACCGGGGCGTCCCAGTCGAGTTCCTTGTCGGGGTCGAAGGAGTGCTTGGCTGAGGACTCCAGGAGCCGGGCGGCGACCTGCTCGCGGTCCTTGAGGAGTCCGAGCGCGTCCCGCAGGCCCTCGAGCGAAACGTCTTCCGTCACGGTCGTCATGACTGTTCCTGCCTTGTCGCGGGTTACCGGCGGTCAGGTCTTATGAGACTGCTTGTCAGCAAGGCCGTCAATCCCTTGCGCACGACTTGTTGACCCCTTGTCCAGTAGCGTGTGAGCCTGCCGTCATGGCGACGCACGAGCTTTACACCAGTCCGCCGGCTGGGCTCAACTGGCAAGTTCCGTCGGCCAGTTCGGCCCGCTTCAGCTGGGAGTACGACGAAGGGCGCGACCGCCTCCTTGCTCTCTACCAGAAGGGCAAGGACAAGCAGTGGGACGGCGCGAGGCGCATCGACTGGGACCTGGAGGTCGACCCGCTCGACCCCCTGGGCACCCCCGACGAGTCGATGTCGCTCTACGGCACGCCGCACTGGGCGAAGATGACCGAGAAGGACAAGGGGGAGCTGCGCAAGCACTACACCTCCTGGCAGTTCAGCCAGTTCCTCCACGGCGAGCAGGGCGCGATGGTCTGCGCGGCCCGCATCGTCGAGTCGGTCCCCGACCTGGACGCGAAGTTCTACTCCGCGACGCAGACCATGGACGAGGCGCGGCACGCGGAGATCTACGGCCGCTTCCTGCACGAGAAGATCGGGATGCTGTACCCGATCAACGACAACCTCCAGTCGCTCCTCGGCGACACCCTGCGCGACGCGCGCTGGGACATGCCCTACCTCGGCATGCAGGTCCTCATCGAGGGCCTCGCGCTCGCCGCGTTCGGCATGATCCGCGACACCACGGACAAGCCGCTGCCCAAGCAGATCCTCGCCTACGTCATGCAGGACGAGGCCCGGCACGTGGCCTTCGGCAGGATGGCGCTGCGCGACTACTACAAGCAGCTCACGGACGCGGAACTGCGCGAACGCGAGGAGTTCGTCATCGAGGGCTGCTACCTGATGCGCGACCGGCTGCGCGGCGTCGAGGTCCTGGAGAACTTCGGCATCCCCAAGGCGCAGGCCGAGGAGTACAGCGAGCAGTCCGAATTCCTCGCGCTCTTCCGGCAGTTGCTGTTCTCCCGGATCGTGCCGTGCGTCAAGGACATCGGCCTGTGGGGCAAGCGCCTGCAGCAGGCGTACGTCGACATGGGCGTCTTCGAGATGGGCAACGCCAATCTCGACCAGCTCATGGCCGAGGACGAGGAGGTCGCCGAGAGGCTGGACGCGGAGCGTTTCGCGGCCGAGGAGCACGCGCGCGTGGCGGAGGTCTCGGACGCGATCGCGTCCGGCGAGTCGGTCTGACCCGCCGGACCGGTCCGACCTTCCGAACCGGTCCGATCCTCCCAACCGGTCCGACCGTGCTCAGGACGCCAGCGCCGCCTCCATCACCGCCTTGGCGATCGGGGCCGCGCTGCCGCCGCCGCTGATGTCGCCCCGGTCGGCCGACGCGTCCTCGACGACCACCGCGACCGCCACCTCCGGCTCGCCCGCGTCGGCGGCCTGCGCCCAGGAGACGAACCAGGCGTACGGCGTGCCGGAGTTGTCGATGCCGTGCTGGGCGGTGCCGGTCTTGCCGCCGACCGTCACGTCGGGGATCGCCGCGTTCGTGCCGGTGCCCTCCTCGACGACCTGCGTCATCATCTCGCGCAGCTGCATCGCCGTCGCCGGGTTCATCGCCTGGTGCAGGGACTTCGAACCGGTGGTGTCGATGACGTCGCCGTCGTCGGTGGTCGTACGCTCCACCAGGTGCGGCGACTTGACCGAGCCGCCGTTCGCCACGGCCGCCGAGACCATCGCCATCTGCAGCGGCGTCGCCCGGGTGTCGTACTGGCCGATGGCGGAGAGCGCGAGCTGCGCCCGGTCCATCGAGGTGTCGAAGTTGCTGGCCGCGACGGATGAGGGGATCTTCAGCCCGCTGTCGTTGAAGCCGAAGTTCTGCGCCGTGCCGAGCATCGGGCCGAGGCCCGTGTCGGCGCCGAGCTTGGCGAAGACGGTGTTGCACGACCACTGGAAGGCGTAGCGCAGCGACGCGTTCGTGCAGCCGTCCACCTTGTTGGTCAGCTGGGTGCTGGTGCCGGGCAGCGTGTACGGGTTCGGGGACCTGGTCGGCGCGTCCAGGTCCGTCACCGTGCCCGCGTCGAGCGCCGCCGCGGCCGTCACCACCTTGAACGTCGAACCGGGCGGATAGGTCTGACGGATCGCCCGGTTCAGCATCGGCTTGCTCGGGCCGCCGTTCAGCTCCGCCCAGGAGTCGGCGACCGAGCGGCGCGTCCCCGAGAGCCGCTCGGGATCGTACGAGGGGGCGCTGACCAGTGCGAGGATCTTCCCGGTGGACGGCTCGACCGCGGCGACCGCGCCCCGCTTGCCGCCGAGGCCCGCGTACGCGGCCCGCTGCACCGCCGCCTTGATGGTCGTCTCGACCCGGCCGCCGGGGTTCTGCGCCCGCGTGATGTCGTTCCACAGGGGGAGCGGGGCGAGCATCGGGTCGGTGCCGGAGAGGAGGTCGTCCTCGGCGCTCTCCAGGAAGGTCGTGCCGTACACCTGCGAGGCGAAGCCGGTCACCGGGGCGTACAACGGCCCGTTCGTGTACGTCCGTTCGTAGCGGAGCTGCTCGCCGGTGTCCTTGGACCCCGTGACGGGCCGCCCGTCGACCAGGATGTCGCCGCGCGGCTGGCCGAAGCGGATGATGGCGCCCCTGCGGTTGGCGGAGTTGTCGTCGAAGCGGCCCGCCTGCACGACCTGGACGCGGGTGGCGTTGACGAGCAGGGCGACGAGCAGCAGCGCGCAGAAGGCGGCGGCGTGGCGGATGTACCTGGTCACGGGGCCTCCCTGCCGACGGGCTGGCTGCGGGCCGAGTCGCTGACCCGGATCAGCAGCGCCACGATGATCCAGTTGGTGACGACCGACGAACCGCCCTGCGCGAGGAACGGCATCGCCATGCCGGTGAGCGGGATGAGTCCGGTGACGCCGCCCGCGATGACGAAGACCTGCAGCGCGACGATCGAGGAGAGCCCGATGGCGAGCAGCCGCCCGAAGGCGTCGCGCAGCGCGAGCCCGGCGCGGAAGCCGCGCTCGACCAGCAGGGCGTAGAGCAGGAAGATCGCGCAGAGGCCCGTGAGGCCCAGCTCCTCGCCGGCCGTCGCGAGGATGAAGTCGGACTTCGCGGCGAATCCGATGAGGATGGAGTGGCCGAGCCCGAGCCCGGTGCCGAGCATGCCGCCGGCCGCGAACGCGAAGAGCGACTGGGCGAGTTGATTGGGGCCCTGTCCCGCGTCGATGGAGGCGAAGGGGTGCAGCCAGTCCTCCACGCGGCCGTGCACGTGCGGTTCGAGCGAGCCGACCGCGAACGCGCCGAGCGCGGCCAGCAGCAGGCCGACCGCGATCCAGCCGGTGCGGCCCGTGGCGACGTACAGCAGGATCACGAAGAGCCCGAAGAAGAGCAGCGAGGTCCCGAGGTCGCGCTCCAGGACGAGGACTCCGACGCTCAGCAGCCAGATCGCGACGATGGGGCCGAGCACCCGGCCGGTGGGCAGTTGGAGGCGCTTGAACCGCCAGACGGTGCGTCCGGTGAAGGCGAGGGCGTTGCGGTTGGCCGCCAGGTAGCTGGCGAAGAAGACGGCGAGCAGGATCTTGGCGAACTCGCCGGGCTGGATGGAGAAGCCGCCGATCCTGATCCAGATCCGGGCGCCGTTCACGGCGGGGAAGAAGATCGGCACGACCATCAGGACCAGCGCGGCGACGACGGAGAGGTACGCGTAGCGCTGCAGGACGCGGTGGTCGCGCAGGAAGAGGACGGCGGCGATGAACAGGCCCACGCCGATCGTCGACCAGACCAGCTGGGTGGGCGCGGCCTCGTCGTGCGGGGTCTCCAGGTCGAGCCGGTAGATGAGCACCAGGCCCAGGCCGTTGAGGAGCACCGCGATGGGCAGCAGCAGCGGGTCGGCGTACGGGGCGCGGAAGCGGACGGCGAGGTGCGCGAGGAGCGCGAGCACACCGAGCCCGGCGCCGTAACCGGCGGCGCCGGGCGGGACGGTGCCGTTCTTGGCGAGGCCGACGTCGCAGTATCCGTACACGCAGAGCAGGACGGCGACGACGAGGAGGGCCAGTTCGGTGCCGCGGCGCCGGGGGAGACGGACAGCGGGGACCGCGGGGGGTGCGGCGCCCGTCCTTGTTCCGGCCATGCCGGGAACGTAGCAAGCAATCGGCCCGAAATCAGGCTATGTCGACTATGTCGGCCAGATGGTCCTGGCGGGCGTCAGCACCAGCGCGGCGCGGGCCCGATGTTGGCGATGTAGTACGCGGCGCCCCAGGCCCAGGTCCCGTCGGTGAGCAGGTACCAGATGTTGTTGTGGCCCACGCGGTCGCCGGTGGTCTTGCAGTAGATCGTGACGACCTTGCCGTAGGGCTCGCTGCGGATCACGCGGCTGCCGCGGGTGGGGGCGTCGCGGAGCAGGAGCCCGGACTTGGCGGTGACGCGGCCCTTGTAGACGGGCGGGTGGTTGTTGGCGTCGTCCAGGGCGACGGCAGGACCGGCGGCGGTGAGCGCGGTGAGGGCGCCGCCGGCGGCGAGTATGCCGAGTCGGATGGCGGTGGTCCGCAGGGACATGGGGCCTCCTCTAGCGAAGGGAACGGGCGGCCCCGACAGGAGCCGGAAGCCGCAATTCACACTAAAAGCGACGCCCTGCACCCGCACAAGCTCACGCGGAGCCGCGCGACGCGCCCGGTTCGTCCCCGTCGGCGCGGTCGGCCGACTCCTCGAACGGCAGCCGCAGCGTCGCCACCGCGCCGCCGTCCGGCGCGTTCGAGAACGTCAGCCGCGCGCCCAGCACCGCCGCCTGGCCGAGCGCGATCGTCAGACCGAGCCCGTGCCCCTTGGTCGTGCCCTCCGTACGGAACCGCTGCGGCCCGTGCTCCACGAGGTAGTCGGGGTAGCCGTCGCCGTGGTCCCGCACAACGACGGCAGGACCGTCGACGGTCACCAGGACCGGCGGCCGCCCGTGCTTGTAGGCGTTGGCGACGAGATTGCCGAGCACCCGCTCCAGGCGCCGCCGGTCCGTCTCCACGCACACGTCGCGCACGACGACGAGCTCCGTGCCCTCACCCGAAGAGCGCACCACCCGCTCCGCCAGTGGAGCGAGCCGATGGGCGTCCAGGTCCACCCGCTCGCTCTTCGCGTCGAGCCGGGAGATCTCCAGGAGGTCCTCGGTCAGGGTGCGCAGCGCGGCCACCCGGTCGCGCACCAGCTCGGTCGGCCGGCCCGGCGGCAGCAGCTCGGCCGCCGCGTGCAGCCCGGTCAGCGGGGTGCGCAGCTCGTGCGCCACGTCCGCGGTGAACCGCTGCTCGCTCAGGAGCTTGCCCTGCAGCGTCGACGCCATGGTGTCCAGGGCCCCGGCGACCGCGGCCACCTCGTCCTGGTGGCGGGTGAGCCCCTCGGCGTTCGGTGCCGCGTGCGGGTCCTTGACGCGCGCGTCCAGGTCGCCCGCGCTGATCCGCCGCGCCACCTGCGCCGTCTGGTGCAGCCGCCGGGTCACCCGCGTCACGGCGAACGCGCCGACCAGCAGCGTCGCGCCGATCGCGAGCACCGAGGAGCCGAGGATCGCCCGGTCGAGTCCGTCGATGGTGCGGGCGCCCTGCGCGTAGTCGACCTGGACGGCGATGGCGCGGTCCCCGTCGGCGGGCCCGGCGGCCCACATCGTCGGCCGGGACTCGTGGGCGGCGACCATCGTGCCGCGCTGCCCGCTCACCGCGAGCTCGCGCAGCCGCCCGGGCAGGCCCGCCGGGTCGACGCCCGCGCCCGGCCCGAGCCGGTCGCCCGCCTCGTACCGTCCGGTGACCTCCTTGAGGTGGGAGAGGGCGCGTTCGCGGGCCTGGCCCACGGTCTGGTTGGTCACCGAGACGTGCACGAGCGCGCCGAGCAGCGCGGCGAGCGCGCAGCACATGACGGTGATGAAGACGGCGGCCTTCCAGGTGAGGCTGGCCGTCCAGGCGGGCAGCCGCGGCCCGCGCGACGGACGGCGGCTCATCGGCCGCCGCCCGCGGAGGGGGAGACGCTCTCGGACGGCGTGGCGCTCCGCGACGGCGTGGCGGTGCCGGAGGGCCGCGCGGGCGACGGCCGGGGCGAGGTGGGCCGGGGCGCGTTCGGCGAGCGGACGATCTCGTCGCGGGTGGGCAGCATCGCCTTCTGGTGCGCGTCCCAGGACCAGACCGTGTGGTACTCGTACCCCGCGAGGCTGGAGATGGCGCGGATGATCAGGTCGCGCCCGGCCAGCTCCACGCCGAGCACGGCGTCGCTCATCTCCATGATCTGGGTGAGCTGCCGGTCCTCCTCGGCGTAGACGCGGATGTCGAGGTTGTCGTCGGGCGTGGAGACGCCGACGATCAGGTCGTCCCTGCCGTCGCCGGTCAGATCGCGGTAGTACGCCTTGAGGACCGGGCAGCGGCCCTGCTCGCCCGAGTTGTCCTCGGCGCAGTCCCCCAGCCGTTCGACGGTCTTCTTGTACGCGGAGTCGGAGCGCTCGTACGTGCCGGGGTTCTCGGTGAAGTCCGCGCGCACGACGTCGGCCGGGTCCACCTTGCGCAGGTCGCCCCCGGGCACTTTCACGCCCTCGACCTTGACGCTCTCTATGGCGCCGTAGTCCTCGGCGGGCGCCGAGGGGGACGGCAGGTCGGGCCAGAGGTGCGTGGGGCCCTCGGCGGTCGGCGTCGCGCCGGCGCCCCGCAGCCCGCCGGGATCACCGCAACCGCTCACGCCGAGGACGCCGAGCACCGCGAGCACGGCGAAGGCGGCGGGCGCGAGCCGGCTGCGGTTCACTGCACTCCTGCCTGCCGCGGGGCGCGGCCTGTCGTCACACCAGGCCTGCTGTTACGACACCAGGTCGGCGTAGAGAATGATGTTGTCGGAGCGATGACCGTCCACGATGGGCCCGCCGCAGGTCAGCAGGCGCAACTCGGGTCGGTCGGTCGTCCCGTACACCTTATTGGTGGGGAAGTCCTTCTTGTCGACCTGCTGGATCTCCCGCACCGTGAAGGTCGCCGTGCTGCCGTCCGCGCGCGGCACCTCGATGGTGTCACCCACCCCGACCTTCGCCACGTTCTTCATCAGCGCGGGGCCGTTCGCCGTGTCGTAGTGCGCGACGACCACGGCCGCGCCCTTCTCGCCGGGCGTGACCCCGCCGGTCCACCAGCCGGGCTCGTCCGCCTTGTCCGCGGGCGGCACCTCCAACTCCTGGTCCGCCCCCACCTTCAGGCCGAGCATCGACTTCGCGTCGACGCCCGCGGCGGGGATCCGCAGGCCGGTCGGCTTGGACGGCTTCAGCGGCGCGCCCGCCTGCTTGGCCTGGGCCGTGGCCGCGTTGTGCACCTTGACGTCGGGGGCCGGGTCGCCCTTGCCGCCCTGGCCGCAGGCGATCAGGCCGATGCCGAGGGCCACCGTCAGGGCCGCGGCGGCCGCGATGCGGGCGGTGCGGCGGCGCTGCCGGTCGGGGGCCCGCACCTCGTCGGGGGTGCCGGGCTCGAAGCCGGTGGGAGTGGTCACGGGGAACTCCTGTGGGGGAGAGGGGGACGGCAGGCGTGTGGCCGCCGGACGGAGGGGGCCGTCCGGCGGCCGGGAGAGGGGGACGGGGGGTGCGGGGTCAGGGGGGCCGGGGTCAGGCGTCGGTGCGGCCGCGGCGCATCATCGCGAAGCCGAGGCCCGCGGCGCCGGCCGCGGCCATGCCGCCGCCCGCCACCAGGAACGCGGGGTCGCCGGCGTCCCGCACGTTCTCGGCACCGGCCTTGACGCCGCCCCTGGGGGTGACGGTCTTGTCGCCGTGGGGGCGCGGCTGCGGGGTCACCTTCTGGTCCCGCCCGCCGTGGTTCTCGGCGCCCTGGTCGTTCGTGTCGCCCTTGCCGTTCGGGTACGCGATGCCGATGTGCCCGTTGGAGGGGTACAGCTCGTACTTCACGCCGCCCCGGGTGACGGTGGGGTGGGTGGCGGAGAGGGTCGCGATCTCCTTGCCCTTGAGGGACACCGTCGCCACGAACGAGCCGCCGCGGTTCTGGACCTTCGCCTTCGCGCCGTTGCCGAGGGTGACCTCGAAGACGTCGCTCTTGGACCCGGGCTGCCGCGTCGGCTCGTCGGTCGGCTTCTGGGCGGGTGTCCCGTCCGGCGTCGAAGGCTCTCCCTGGGACGCCGTGCGCTCCGGAGCCGGTGAGTCGGCGAACGCGCCCGCGGCCGGTATGAGCAGCACCCCGCCGACGAGGGTGGAGACGGCGGCGGTACGGAGGAGGGTGTGGCGGCGGTTGGTGCTCACGGGACGTTCCTTACCTTCGGTCGGCTGGTCGCTCCGGCTGATCGCTCCGGCGGGATCGGGGGTGGACAGCTACGAAGTTAGATGTCCGCTATTGCGGCGGTTCGTCGTCTATGTAACAGCGGGCCATAGCTGTGCGGGCAGTGCCGTTACGGAACCGGGGGGACGCCGCTCCCGGACCGGTCGGATCCGGCGCAAAGACGACCCAACTTCCGCCCGCCGGGGCCGGCTTCTTGCCGCGGGAGCGTGCGGGCTGTTCCCATGGTCGAGGGGGTGGTGGCGCATGACAGGACTGCGCGTCGTACCGGCCTGGCGGCACGGTCAGGAGCGGTTGTACGTCTGTCTCGCGGACGGCAGGAACGTCGCCTGGTACGACCGCGACTCCTCCCGCGTCAACCTGCTCAGCGAGGACCGCGAGGAGGACGTCCTGGACGTTCTCGGCCCCTTCCTGACCGGTCAGGTGACGGTGGGCCCGCCGCCGGTCCCGACCCCGGCCGAGCTCGCCCGCCTCGCCCTCCACCCCGACGACGACCTCGCCCCCAACCGCCCCGGCGAGGCCCTGGTGATCTCGCTCGACCGCGACCCGGTGCCCGCCCGCAGGCTGCGCGCCGACGCCCGGCACCGCGCGTTCGCCGCCGAGCAGGCGGTCGGCACGACCCTCGACGCGCTCGAGGGCGCGGGCTGGCGGGTACTGCACTCCGTCCCGCTGCCGGGCGGCGCCCGCATCCACCATCTGCTGATCGGTCCCGGTGGCCTGTTCTGCGTGGCGACCGTCCCCGTCCGCAGGCAACGGGTGCGCATCGCCGACCCGATGGTCACCGTCGGCCGCGCCGGCCCCGTCCCGCTGCTGCGCACGGTCCGCTCCGACGCGGGCCGCGCCTCCTTCGCGCTGACGGCCGAGGTCCGTCCCGTCCTGGTGCTGGCCGGCACCGGCGCCGCCGATCTGGACGTGGCGGCGCCGCCCCGTGACGTACGGGTGCTGCGCGAGGCGGACCTGCCGGGCCTCGCCCGCCTCGGCGGGGTGCTGAAACCGGCCGATGTGGAGGCCTTGCACGCGCTGGCCAGGGACCGCCACACCTGGACGCGCGTCTGAGCCCGCCACCCCGGGCGGGGCGGCGGGCCCGGGCCGGGGCTCACCCGGTCAGAGGTTGTCCCCCCAGCCGCCCTGGATCATGGTCTGGAAGGCCCAGGATCCGCCGCGCCTGATCAGGATGTCGGCGTAGCGCAGTTGTTGCGTCCCGCCGTTCGCCGTCATCACCGAGTCGGTGAAGACGACGGCCATCGCGGGGGAGAGGAAGACGGGTGTGCGCGTGGACTCGAAGGTGATGTCCTCGCTCCCTTCCCCCATCACGTGCGTCATCGTCCGCACGAACTGCTCCCGGTCCCACTGCGTCGCCCGCCCGTCGCCCGCGGAGTCGTCGCTGACCAGGTTGAGCGGGAAGACGGCCAGGTCGGCCATGCGCTCGATGTCGCGCTCGGCGCTGTGGCCGTCGTACGCGGCGAACCAGGCGTCCAGGCTCGCGCGGTCCTCGGCGGTCGGGACGTATCCGGTCTCGGGAAGAAGGGTCACGCGGTCTCCTCTGCGGGTGGTCTCATCAAGTTTGACTACTGATGGAGAAGGTATGCCACGAACCCTTGCTAGTCAAACTTGATTAGATGTGATCCGGGTTACGAGGTCCGGGGTGCGGGGTCCGGGTCACGTGCTCGCGGGCAGCGGGCGTGCGCGGTCCGGGTCGAAGAGGGGCGCGAGCAGATCGCCGTGGCGCCGCAGCCGGGCCGCGATGTCGTTGGCGGTGAAGGCGAGCAGCCCCGGCTCGTCGCACTCCTCGACCTCGGTCCAGGTCACCGGCGTGGAGACGGTCGGCTCGGGGCGGGCCCGCAGGGTGTAGGGCGTGGCGGTGGTCTTCGCGGCGGCGTTCTGGCTGAAGTCGACGAAGACCTTCCCCGGGCGCAGGCTCCGCGTCATGCGGTGCACCACGAGGTCGGGCAGCTCGCGCCCGGCCGCCACGGCCAGCTCCTTGGCGTACGCGGTGACCTGCTCGGAGGGGGTCGGCTCCAGCGGTACGAGCAGATGCAGCCCCTTGCTGCCGGATGTCTTGGCGTACACGGAGAAGCCGTCGGCCCGCAGTCGCTCCCGCAGCGCGAGCGCGGCCCGGCAGCAGTCCACGACGGTGGCCGGCGGGCCGGGGTCCAGGTCGAGCACCAGGCGGTCGGCCCGCCCCGGGGCGGCGGCCCGCCACTGGGGCGTGTGGAACTCGGTGACGAGGTTGGCCGCCCACATCAGCGACGGCAGGTCCTGGACGAGGAGCTGGCGCACGTCCCCCTCGGAGCGGGGCACCTCGGCGGTGTGCACCCAGTCGGGTGTTCCGGGCGGCACGTTCTTGGTGAAGAACTGCTGGCCCTCCGGCCCGTCCGGGTAGCGCAGGAAGGAGACGGGCCGGTCGCGGAGGTGTGGGAGGAGGGCGTCGGCCGTGGTGGCGTAGTAGTGCAGCACCTCGCCCTTGGTGAAGCCGCTCGCGGGATAGAGGACCTTCTCCAGGTTGCTGAGCGTGAGCCGTCGCCCCTCCACGTCTGTGATCGGCGTCATACGATGAGAGTCCCATGAAACGCCCATAGCGCCACAAGATCCGCGAGCTATCCGAATTCCCCCCCCAGCCTCGACCCTCCCGATCTCTTTCCTCCCGCCCCCGTCCTCCCACCCCCCGTCCTCCCGCCCCCGTCCTCCCGCTCCCAGCCCCCCCCCGTGAGGTGTCGGACGTGCGATCCATCTGGAACGGCGCGATCTCCTTCGGCCTGGTCAGCATCCCGATCAAGGTCGTGAACGCCACCGAGAACCACGCGGTCTCCTTCCGCCAGATCCACACCGAGGACGGCGGCCGCATCCGCTACCGCAAGGTGTGCGAGCTGGAGGACGAGGAGGTGCCCACGGCGGAGATCGGCAAGGGGTACGAGGACGCCGACGGCTCGATCGTCCCGATCACCGACGAGGACCTGGCCGCGCTGCCCGTCCCCACCGCCAAGACGATCGAGATCGTCGCCTTCGTGCCCGCGGACCAGGTGGACCCGCTCCAGATGGACACCGCGTACTACCTGGAGGCGAACGGCGTCCCCGCCGCCAAGCCGTACACGCTGCTGCGCGAGGCGTTGCGGCGGAGCGAGAAGGTGGCCGTCGCGAAGTTCGCGCTCCGGGGCCGGGAGCGGCTCGGCATGCTGCGCGCGGTCGACGACGTGATCGCCATGCACGGGCTGCTCTGGCCGGACGAGATCCGCTCGTCCGACGGGGTGGCCCCGGACGCGAAGGTCACGGTGCGCGACGCCGAACTCGACCTGGCGGACGCACTGATGGACACGCTCGGCGAGGTCGACATCGCCACGCTCCACGACGACTACCGCGCGGCGGTCGAGGAGCTCATCGCCGCGAAGGCGGACGGGAAGGCCCCGGCGGAGCCGGCACCGGCCGATGAGGAGGGCGGCAAGGTCATCGACCTGATGGCCGCGCTGGAGAACAGCGTCCGCGCGGCGCGGGGCGAGGAAGCGCCGGGCGGCGGGGGCGGGAACGGGCGTGGGCGCGCGGGCAAGGACGCCGAAGTCACCCCGATCTCGCGCAAGTCGGCCCGCACGACGCCCAAACAGGTGGGTGGCAAGAAATCGACGTCGTCCGCGACGAAGAAGAAGGCCGCCCCCGCAGGGAAGAGGGCGACGAAGTCGTCGGCGGACGCGAAGTCGACGGCCGCCAAGGCCTCTTCGGCGAAGTCGGGTACCGGGGCGGCGGGGCGGGCGCCGGGTGCTTCGGCCGGCAAGTCGACCGGCGGTGCCGCGGCGAAGGCGACCGGGCGCAAGACGGCGGCCAAGAAGGCCGCTACGCAGAAGAAGACCGCGGCGAAGAAGACGACGGCGAAGCGCCGCAGCTCCGCCTGACCGGTGTTTACGAAGGGTCCGCATCGGGTCCGTATCGCGTCCGTATCGGGCCGAGGCGTTGACTCGGACCGGCAAATTGCAAAGTGCAGGAGCCGGGCCGGGCGGGCCGATGGAGAGCGCTCTCGGCGGGCCGCCCGAAAAGACCACCATCGGAATTCGGTCAAATCACACCCTCTGCACCCTTACCGACATGTGATCCATGTCACAAATCCTTGATGGAATTAGATCCTCCGCGCAATGATTCCTGCGGACACAATGGGATTCTTTAGGATTTCCGGAGGGTTTAAGGTAAATGGCCAGTAATCCATTCGAAGATGATGGTGCGGAATATCTGGTGCTCGTGAACGACGAGAATCAGCACACGCTCTGGCCCGCCGGCCTCGATGTCCCGCCCGGCTGGACCGTCGTGCAAGAGGCGAGTTCACGGGCCGATTCCCTGGCCTACGTAGAGCGGAACTGGACGGATCTGCGTCCCGCGAGCCTGATATCCGGCTCCTGACGTGACCGATCGTAAAAGGGAAGAGGGAAAATCGGGGGCACGGGGGACGGCGGGTGTGAAGAGCGGCGGTAATCGACCGCCGGGGCGCTTCGCCGATGCGGGACCGTTGATGCTCGTCTGGTCGGGACAGGCCGTCTCACTGGTCGGAAGCGCCGTTCTCAGATTCGCTTTCATAATCGAGGTGTGGTCCACCGGCGAGCAGGCGTCGGCCGTCACCGCCCTGTCTCTCTGCGCCGTGCTGCCGCAGGCGCTGTTCAGCCCATTTGCTGGCGCGATTATTGACCGCATCCGTAAACGGTCCGCGCTGCAGATCGCCGACGTCGGCGGAATCCTCGCCGTCGGCCTGCTCACCCTCGTGCACTTCTTCGGCGGCGGCCTGGAGCCCTGGCAGGTCTACCCCGCCACCGTGCTGCTCGGCATCTCCGCCGCCTTCCAGCTGCCCGCCCTCACCGCCGCGGTGCCGCTCCTGGTACGCAAGGACCAACTCGGCCGCGCCAACGGTCTGTTGGCGGGCGCCCGCAGCGCCGCGGGCATCTGCGGCCCGGCGCTCGGCGGCATCATGATCGCCCTGTCCGGCATCGGCGCGATCCTCGTCATCGACCTGGCCAGCTACGCCTTCGCGCTCATCGGCATCCGGATCGTGCGGATGAAGGGCGACAAGGTCCCCGAGGGGGCCGGCGCCCCGCGCACGAAGATCACGGCCGAGGCCGTCGAGGGCATGCGCTACCTCTTCCGGCAGGCGAGCCTGCGCGACATGACCGTGAACTTCTGCACGGTCAACCTCGTCATGGTCTTCGGCTTCGCCGTCGTGCAGCCCATGGTCCTGCTCAAGTCGGGCAACGGCGAACTCGCCGCCGTGAACAGCGCGATCGGCGTCGGCGGCGTCCTCGGCGGCCTGCTGATGGCCGCCTGGGGCGGGCCGAAGAACCGCGGCAGCGGCATGATGCTCGGCATCCTCGGCATGTGCCTGTCGGCGCAGATCGGCATGTCCTTGGTCGGCGGCGTCGTCGGCTGGTGCGCGGCCATGCTGGTCGGCGCGCTGCTCATGACCGTCGTCAACGCCTCGATGCAGTCGATCGTGCAGACCAAGGTGCCCCAGGAGTGGCAGGGCCGGGTCTTCGGCGCGGTGATGTTCCTGTCGCAGATCTCCGGGCCGCTGGCCATGGCGTGCTCGGGGCCGCTCGCCGACAACCTCTTCGAGCCGCAGGCCGCCGACGGGACCGGTGTCTTCGTGGCGCTCGGACCGCTCCTCGGCGACGAGCCGGGCAGCGGCATGGCCGGGATGCTCTTCCTCGCCGGGGCCGCGGGCGTCGTGGTCGCGCTGTGGGGCCTGGCGAGCCGCTCCATCCGGCACATCGACACGCTCCTGCCGGACATCGACGAGGTCGACGACTCCGAGGCCGGTTCTCAGGCCGGCTCCGAGGACGTTCCCGCGTCCGGGTCCGAGGCCCCGCTCGCGGCACGGGCAGGAACCGACGGCGGGGACGGGGGCGGTGAGAAGGATGACGCGCTGCGTGCGTGAGCTCTGCGTGCATGAGCTCTTCGAGGAGCAGGCGGCGCGGACACCCGGCGCGACGGCCCTCGTCCACGAGGACGAACGGCTGACCTACGCCGAACTCGACTCCCGCGCCGCCCGGTTGGCGGGCCTCCTCGCGGCGCGTGGAGTGACGCGCGGAGACACTGTCGGGATCCACCTGGAACGCACCGCCGAACTGGCCGTCGCCGTCCTCGGCGCACTGAAGGCCGGAGCCGGTTACGCGATGCTCGACCCGGCCTTCCCGGCCGAGCGGCTGCGCGGCATGGCGGCGGACGCGGGCATCACCGCGCTGCTGTCCCGGAAGCCGTCGTCCCCGGGCCGGCCGTCCCCGGGCCGGCCGTCCCCGGGCCGGCCGTCCCCGGGCCGGCCGTCCCCGGAACCGGCATCCCCGGCAACGCCCTCCCCGGAATCGCTGTCCCCGAAGGACGGCGTGCCGGAGGCGTCGCGCGCCGACGCGGTGACGGTGGTGCACGTCGAAGACGCCGCGGACGCGCGGCCGTTGGCGCGCGGTGCGGTACGGACCGAGCCCGACGACATCGCGTGCGTGATGTTCACGTCCGGGTCCACGGGACGCCCCAAGGGCATCGTCGCGCCGCACCGCGCCGTCACCGCCACGCTGACCGGCCAGGACTTCGCCTCCTTCGGGCCCGGCGCGGTGTGGCTGCAGTGCGCGCCTGTCTCCTGGGACGCGTTCGCGATGGAGCTGTGGGGGCCGCTGACCGGCGGCGGCACCTGCGTGCTGCACCCCGGCGGCCGCCCCGACCCGGTGGTGATCGCGCGGCTCGTCGCCGCGCACGGCGTCACGTCCATGTACCTGTCCGGGTCCCTCTTCAACGTCGTCGTCGACGAGTACCCGCGCGCCCTGGAAGGCCTGCGCGAACTGATCGTCGGCGGCGAGGCGCTGTCGCCCCCGCACGTGGCCCGCGCCCTGGAGCGCCGCCCGGACCTGCGGCTCGGCAACGGCTACGGCCCCGTCGAATGCATGGTCTTCCTCACCGTCCACCGCATCACCCCGGACGACGTGTGCGACGGGGCGCCGGTGCCGATCGGCCGCCCCCTGAACGGCAAGCGGCTGTACGTCCTCGACGAGCGGCTCGCGCCCGTCGCCGACGGCGTGAGCGGCGAGCTGTACGCGGCCGGGGCGGGCCTCGCGCGCGGCTACAGCGCGGCGGGGCTGACGGCGGAACGTTTCGTGGCCGACCCCTTCGGCGCGCCGGGCGAGCGCATGTACCGCACCGGCGACCTGGCGGCGCGCCGTCCCGACGGGACCTTCGAGTACCGGGGCCGCGCCGACGGCCAGGTGAAGATCCGCGGCTTCCGCGTGGAGCCGGGCGAGGTCGAGAACGTCCTGGCCCGCCACCCCGGCGTCGACCGCGCCGCCGTGCTCGCCACTCCCGCGGGACCGGACGGGGAGCGCCGGCTCGTCGCGTACGTCGTGCCGGGCCCCGGTCGCGAACAGGCGCCGACCGAGGCCGAGTTGCGCGACCATGCGGCGGGGCTCCTGGCGGACTTCCTGGTGCCGTCCGTGTTCGTGCCGCTGGCCGCGCTGCCGCTGACCGCCAGCGGGAAGCTGGACCGGGCGGCCCTGCCCGCGCCGGACGCGCCGACCCTGCCGGGGGCCGTTGCCGTGTCGTCGGGTGCCGCGCTCGGCGACACGGAGGAGAGCCGGACCGTGCGGGCACTGCGCGAGCTGTTCGCGGACGTCCTGGGAGTCGGTGGGGCCGCTGGAGACGCTGGAGTCGCGGGGGCCGATGGAATCGCCGGGGGCGGCGGGGTCGGCGCGCACGACGACTTCTTCGCCCTGGGCGGCCACTCTCTGCTGGCCGCGCGGGTCCTCGGCCGGGTGCACCGGACGCTCGGCGCGGAGCTCGACCTGCGGACGCTCTTCGCGGCGTCCACACCGGCGCGCCTCGCCCCCTACGTGGACCGTGCCGCCGCGGCGGTGGCCGCCGGGCCCGGGGCGGAGGTCAGGCCATCCCGCCCCCTCGGCTCCGCGCCGCTCCCCGTCTCGGACGCCCAGCACCGCCTGTGGTTCCTGGACCGGCTCGGCGCCGGCGTCGCGTACAACCTGCCCGTGCTGGTGCGGTTGCGCGGCCCGGTGGACGCGGCTGCGCTGGGCGACGCCCTGGGGGACGTCGTCGTACGCCACGAGGTGCTCCGCACGGTCTTCGACGAGGTCGACGGCGCACCGGTGCGCCGCGTGCCGCGCGGGGTCGACGCGCGTCCACCGTTCCTGCACCGCACCCTCGGTGCGGACGAGCTGGCGGGGGCGATCGACGCGGCGGCCCGGCACCGGTTCGACCTCGCCACCGAACTCCCCGTGCGAGGCGTGCTGTTCAGCCTGCGCGACCGCCCCGACGAGCACGCGCTGCTCGTGCTGATCCACCACATCGCCGGGGACGGCTGGTCCCTCGCGCCGCTCTTCCGCGACCTGTCCCGCGCCTACGCCGTACGGGCGGCCGGCTCCGCAGGTGACGCGGACGCCCCCGTACTCCCGCCCCTGGCCGTCTCCTACGCCGAGTACGCCCGGCGCCGGGCCGACCGCCTCGGACGGGCCGACGATCCCGAATCCCTCCGACAGCGCCAAGTCGGCTACTGGAAGGACGTGTTGGCGGGCCTGGACCCCGAGGGCCCGCTGCTGCCGAGGCGTCCGGAGCGGCCCGCCGTGCCGGGCCCGGCCGCGGCGACCGTCGTGCGCCGCATGGACGCGGAGAGCCACGCCCGCGTCGTCGAGGCCGCCCGCGCCCAGGGCGGCACCCTCTTCATGGCCCTGCACGCCGCGCTCGCCGCGGCCCTCGTGCGGGTGGGCGCCGGCGCGGACCTGGCGGTCGGGGCGCCGGTCGCGGGACGAGCGGGCGACGACGGCGTCGAGGACGCCGTCGGGTTCTTCGTGAACATGCTCGTGCTGCGCACCGACGTCTCGGGCGACCCGACCGCGCGGCAGCTCCTCGCCCGCGTCCGGGACGCCGACCTCGGCGCCTTCGCCCACCAGGACGTGCCGTTCGAGCACGTGGTGGGCGAGCTCAATCCCGTACGGACGCAGGGCAGGCAGCCGTTCACCGACGTCGTCCTCGCCCTGCAGAACAACGCGCGCGCCGAGGTCGGCCTGCCCGGCGCCGACCGGGGCGTCGAGGTGGTGCGCGCCGGAGCCGCCCGCTTCGAACTCCTGGTGGACGTCACCGACGCGACCGGCCCCGGCGGCGTACCGGAAGGGCTGACCCTCACCTTCGAGTACCGCGCCGAATCCCTGGCCGCCGACTTCGTGACCTGGCTGGCGGACGCCCTGCCGCAGGCCCTGGAGAGGGCCGCCGCCGCACCGGACACCCCGCTCACCCGGCTCATCACCACGGAGCCGCCGCGCCGCGCCGACGAGCGGGACGGGAACGCGGCCCCGCCGGTCGCCTTCCCGGCCGCTTCGACGGCCGCCTCCGCGGCGGTCTCCGAGGCCCCCGCCACCCCGCTGGAGCGGGAGATCGCCGCCGTCTGGCGCGACGTGCTGGCGGGGCGGAGTGCCGGAGCGGGAGACGGGGCGCGCGGGGCGGGCACAGAGACTGTCCCCGATGCCGATGCCGATGCCGATGCCGATGCCGATGCCGCCACCGGCCCCGACATCGGCCGCCACGACGACTTCTTCGCACTCGGCGGCAACTCGCTGCGCGCGGTGCGTGTCGCCGCGCGGCTCAGCACCGGCACCCGCACCGTGACGGCCGCGCAGCTCTTCGCCGCGCCCACCGTCGCCGCCCTCGCCGCCGAACTGGCGCGGACGCCCACCCAGGACGGGCCCGCCCCGGCGCCCATCACCCGGCGGCCGCGCGTGCCGCGCCAACAGGACCAACAGAGCCGTCTCGGCGGGAAACAGGAGGAGAGGCCGTGGACCTCAGCGTGATGTTCTTCGGCGCGGACAGCGGCGCCGGCGCGGAGGGGACCGACCCCGCGGGAACGGGCACCCGGCACGCGGACACGTACGACGACATCCTCACCGTCGCGCGCACCGCCGACCGGCTCGGCTTCCACGCCGTGTGGACCCCCGAGCGCCATTTCCAGCAGGTGGGGCAGGTCTTCCCGAGCCCGCCCGTGCTCAGCGCCGCCCTCGCCGTCGCCACCGAGCGCATCGGCATCCGCGCGGGCAGCGTCGTCCTGCCCCTGCACCACCCGTTGAAGGTCGCCGAGGACTGGGCGGTCGTCGACAACCTCTCGCACGGCCGGGTCGGCCTCTCCGTCGCCACCGGCTGGCACTCCGCCGACTTCGCCCTGGCCCCCGGCCACTACGAGGACCGCAGGGAACGCACTCTGCGAACCATCCCCGAACTGCGCAGGCTGTGGGCGGGCGAGCCGGTCGAGTACCCGGACGGCACCGGGCAGCCGGTCAGTGTCGTCCCCCAGCCCAGGCCCGTTCAGCGCGAGTTGCCGCTGTGGGTCACCACGTCCGGCAACCCGGAGACCTGGGAGGCCGCAGGAAGGCTGCGCGCCGGTGTGCTCGGCGCGACCGTCGGGCAGAGCAGGGACGAGCTCGCCGAGAAGATCGCCCGCTACCGCGCGGCCTGCGCCGACGCCCCCGACCAGGGCGGCACCGACACCCACGGCCGTGTGACGCTCATGGCGCACACCTACGTCGGCGCCGACGACGCCCAGGTGCGGCGCCTGGCCGCCGCGCCCCTGAAGGCGTACCTCGCCTCGTACCTGCGCCAGACCGCCGCCAACCGCGCCGCCCAGGGCCGGGAGGGCGAGAAGCTGACCGACGAACAGACCGGCATGCTCGCCGAGTTCGCGTTCCAGCGCTACCTGAACTGGGGCAGCCTGCTCGGCTCGCCGGGCACCTGCGCCAAGATGCTCGCCGACCTGCGCGACCTGGGCGTCGACGAGGTGGCCTGCTTCATCGACTTCGGCATCGGACGGGACGAGGTCCTCGCCGGACTGCACCGCCTCGCGGAACTGAGAGAGGCCGCACTGTGACGTCGACATCCCCCTCCATGGCCGACCGGTTCAGCGCGCTCAGCGCCGAGCAGCGGGTGCGGCTCATGCGCCGCCTCGTCGAGGCCGGCCGCGCCCGGGAGATCCCCGCGGTCGTGCCGCCCCGGGACCCGGACGGGAGCGTGCGGCTGAGCTCCGCGCAGCGCGACCTGTGGGTGTACGAGTCGCTCTATCCCGGCACCCCGGCGCTGAACCTCTGCTGTGCCTACCACTTCGAGGAGACGCCGGAGTCACCGAAGTCACCGGAGGCGTCGGACCCGGCACAGTCGGACGGCCCCGTGGACCCGGCCCATCTGGAGGCCGCGCTCACCCTCATCCAGGCCCACCACGACATCCTGCGCACCCGCATCTCCGGTACGGCGGACGACCTGCGCGTCGACTTCCCCGACGAGGGCCCCTTCGTCCTGGAGCGCGACGACCTGCGCGGCACCGGCACGACCATCGAGGAGGCCTTCCGCGCCTTCCGCCGCCGCCCGTTCGACCTCGCCGGCGAGCGCCTGATCCGCGGCCGCTTCGTGCGCGTCGACGAACGGCGCTCGACGCTGATGCTGAGCCTGCACCACATCATCACCGACTGGTGGTCCTTCGACGTCCTGCAGACGGAGTTCGCCGAGGCGTACCGCGCGCTGCGCGAAGGTACCGAGCCGCGGCTGACCAGGCCCGCCGTCCAGTACGCCGACTTCGCCTCCTGGCAGGGCGAGTTGGAGGCCGCCGGGGTCTTCGAGGCGCGCCTGGACTTCTGGCGCCGCTATCTGGCCGCGCCACCGGGACCGCTGACCGTGCCGGGCCGCGGCGGCGCAGGGCTCGCCGACGACGGCCGGGACGGTGCGGACGGCGAGGACGGCATCGTCCAGATCCGCTTCCGGGTCGACGCCCCCACCGCCGGGGCCGTCCGCGCGCTGGCCCGTGAGCGCGGCGCCTCCGTGTACGTCGTCCTGATGACCGCCTTCGCGGTCCTCGCGCACCGCGTCACCGGCGCCGACGACCTGGTGCTCGGCACCCCGGTCGCCAACCGCTCGGCCAAGGGCCTCGACCAGGTCATCGGCTATGTGATGAACGCGGTGCCGACCCGCTGGCGCATCGCGGACCAGGACTCCTTCGCGGACGTCCTGGCCCGCTTCGGCACCGACTTCGCGGCGCTGATGGGCAACGCCGACCTGCCGGTGGGCCGGATCGTGTCGGCCGCCGCGCCGGAGCGCAGCGCGGGCCGTTCCCCGCTGTTCCAGTGGGTGTTCATGCACCTGACGGAGCAGTCGAGCGTGTCCGCCGTACGCGAGTTCGCCGAGCCCGAGCGCATCCACACCGGCGGCGAGCACGACCTCGTCGGCGTCGTGCGGGACAGCGGCGACGGCATGGACGGCAGCTTCGAGATCCGCACCGACCAGTTCTCGGCCGAGGCCGTGCGCCGCTGGGCGGACAGCTATCTCGCGCTGCTCCAGCAGATCACCGCGGACCCGACCGCCCTCGTCCGGGACCTCGACGTGCTGCCCGCCGCCGAGCGCCGCCGCGTCCTCGCCCTGTCGGCGGGCCCCGCCGCGCCCGCCCCCGAGACGCTGCCCGGCACAGTGGCCCGGCACGCCGCCCGCACCCCGGACGCGGTCGCCGTCGAGGGTGACGGCGTGCGCCTCACGTATGCCCAACTCGACGACCGCATCGACCTGTTGGCCGGGCTCTTCGCCCGGCACGGTGCGGGCCCCGGGCGGACCGTCGCCCTCGCGCTCGGCCGGTGCGCGACGCTGCCGATCGCCGCGCTCGCCGTACAGCGGGCGGGCGCCGCCTATCTGCCGGTCGACCCCGACTACCCGGCCGACCGTGTCCGCCGCACCCTCGACGACGCGGCCCCCGCGCTCCTGGTCACCGACGCGCGCACGGCCGCGGCGGGCGTACTGCCCGACACGGGCCTGCCCCGACTCGTCCTCGACGACGACGTGTGCGGGGAGTCGTACGACATCACGGACGGCAACACGGGCGGCACGGCGAACGGCATTGCGGACGGCGCCGCACCCGGTGTGCCGCTCGCGGGAAAGGCCCCGGTGCCCGCCCCGCCCCTCGACCCCGCGCACGCCGCCTACGTCATCCACACGTCCGGCTCCACCGGCACCCCCAAGGGTGTCGTGGTCCCGCACGCGGGCGTCGCCGCGCTGGCCCACAGTCTCGTGGACCGTTTCGCGCTGGACGCGAACACCCGTGTGCTGCAGCTCGGTTCGCCGTCCTTCGACATCTCCGTGGCGGAGATGTGCATGGCGTTCGGGCCCGGCGGCACGCTGGTCGTGCCCCCGCGGGGGCCGCTCGTCGGCGCCGCGCTCGGCCGGGTCCTCGCCGAGCGGCGGATCTCCTGCGCGATGGTGCCGCCGTCCGTCCTCGCCACCGTCCCCGAAGGGTCCTACCCGGCGCTGCGCGCCCTCGCGGTCGGCGCGGAGGCCTGCCCGCCCGCCCTCGTGGCCCGCTGGGCCGTCGGCGGCCGCCGCTTCCACAACGCCTACGGACCCACCGAGGCCACCGTCGCCGCCACCCTCTCCGGACCACTGACCGGCGACGGCACGGTCCCGCCCATCGGCACCCCGGTCGCGGGCACCACCACCCACGTCCTGGACGCGCGGCTGCGCCCGGTGCCGACCGGCGTCGCCGGCGAGCTCTACCTCTCCTCGGCGGGGCTGGCCCGCGGCTACCTGAACCGGCCGGGCGCCACCGCCGAACGCTTCGTCGCCGACCCCTTCGGCACCCCCGGCTCCCGCATGTACCGCACGGGCGACCTGGTCTTCCGCGACGACGACGGCACCCTGCACTACCTGGGCCGCACCGACGAGCAGGTGAAGCTGCGCGGCCTGCGCATCGAGCCGGGCGAGATCGCGTCCGTGCTCTCCGGACACCCGACGGTGTCCGTGGCCGCCGCGGTCGTACGCGACGACGACGCGGGCCGCCCGCAGCTGACCGGCTACGCGGTGCCCGCCCCCGGGGAGACCGTCGACCCGACCGCGCTCCTCGCGTACGCCGCCACGCGTCTGCCGGCCCACATGGTGCCCTCGGACATCGTGGACCTGCCCGAACTCCCCCTGACCCGCAGTGGAAAGCTCGACCGCGCAGCCCTGCCCGCGCCCCGGGCCGCCACGGCGACGCGCGCGCCCGCCTCCGCCCGCGAGAAAGAGCTGTGCGGCCTCTTCGCCGACATCCTGGGCGTGCAGCGGGCCGGTGCCGACGACGACTTCTTCCGCCTCGGCGGCGACAGCATCATGGCCATCCAGCTGGCCGGGCAGGCCTCGGCCGCCGGTCTCGTACTGGCCCCGCGCGACGTGTTCACGCTCCGCACCCCGGCCCAACTGGCTCTCCACGCGCGGTCGTCGGACGGCGTCGGCGCCATCGAGGGCCCCGACGGTTCCGGCACCGGCCGCTTCCCGCTGACCCCCGTCATGCGGTGGTGGCGCGAACAGGGCGGCGACACCTGGGCGTTCACCCAGTCGATGGCCTTCCCCGTGCCGCCCGGCACGGACCCGGTGCGGATCGGGGCCGCCGTCCGCGGACTCACCGAACGGCACGGGGTGCTGCGGATGCGCCTCCTGCCGGAGGAAGCGGCGGCCGAGGTCGCCGAGGTGATCCCGGCGGGCGTGGGCGCGGGCGTCGGCCCGGAGCGCGTCTCCGTCGCAGGGGAGGACGAAGCCCTGGACCTGGCCCGCGTACGGGCGGCATCGGTCCGCCTCGCCCCCGAGGACGGCGAGATGATGCGGGCCGTCTGGTGCGACGCGGGCCCCGAGCGGCAGGGCCTGCTGCTCCTGACCCTGCACCACCTGGCGGTCGACGGCGTCTCGTGGCGGATCATCGGGCCGGAGCTGTCGGCCGCCCTCTCCGGAGAGGACACCGGGGCGGCGCCGACGCCTCCCGGGACCTCCTTCCCGCGCTGGGCCAATCTGCTCGACGAAGAGGCCGTGCGTCCGGAGCGGGAAGCCGAACTTTCCTACTGGCAGCGGCAGGTGGAGCCCGCCACCGCCGATGACGCCAGGATCGCCGACGGCCGCGGCGCCGGCGCGCACCGCGCGACCGTCACCGTCGAACTCCCCGTCGACCTCACCACGGCCGCCCTCACCACCTTGCCCGCCGCCTACAACTGCGGCGCCGACGCGGTCCTGTTGACCGCCCTGGCGCTCGCGGCCGTACGCCACCGGGGCTCGGGCACCGGCCTGCTGGTGCACATGGAAGGGCACGGCAGGGAGACACTGTCGCGTCCCGCGGACGTGTCCCGCACGGTCGGCTGGTTCACCACGCAGTACCCCGTACTCCTCGACATCGGGGGAGCCGGGGGAGCCGGGGGCGCCGGGCGGTACGGCACATCGGGCGGCGCCGCCACGAGCGACGCCCTGAAGTCGGTGAAGGAGCAGCTGCGGGCCGTGCCCGACGGCGGCATCGGCTGGGGCCTCCTGCGCCACCTCAACCCGAAGACGGCCCCTGAGCTCGCCGGACTCCCCGTACCCGACGTGCGGTTCAACTACCTCGGCCGCCTCGCGTCCGGCGACGCGGCGGGCGGCACCCTGCTCGACGGCGGCCCCGGCGCGGTGCCGCTCGGCCACGCCCTGGAGATCGACGTCCTCGCCACGGAGACCACGGAGGCCACGGAGGCCGCGGAGGCCGCGGGCGGGGCCGGGAGTACGGGCGGCGGCGACGGGCTGCGCCTCGAAGCCACCTTCTCGTACGCCGAGGGGATCCTCGCGCGGGACGACGTGCGCGAGCTCGCCCGGCTCTGGCAGGAGGCGCTCGACACCCTCATACGGGAGACGGAACAGGGCGGGCCGGTCGGCGCCACCCCCTCCGACTTCCCGCTCGTGGACCTGTCCTACGACCAACTGGCCATGCTGGAAGGTGACATGGACGGGCTGCTCGACGGCGACCCCGGTGCGGAGGCCGCCCGATGAGCGGACACCCGGCCGGCACAAGGCCCACGAGCGGACGCATCGCGGACGTCCTGCCGCTCACCCCGGTCCAGGAGGGCCTGCTCTTCCACGCCGTGCGCGACGCCGAGGGACCCGACCCGTACCTGGTCCAGGCCCGCTTCCGCATCGGCCCCGCCGTGGCCCCGGCCGCCGTGCGCACCGCGCTCACCGCCCTCCTGGAACGGCACCCCAACCTGCGCGCCTGCTTCCGCCACGAACGCCTCGAACGCCCGGTGCAGGTGATCCCGCACACCGTCACCCTGCCCTGGGCCGAGGCCGACCTGACGGGCCGCGCGCCCGACGACGTCGAGTCCGGCATCGCGCGGCTGCTGGCCGAGGACCGCACGCGCCGCTTCGACGTGGCGCGCCCGCCGCTGGTCCGCGCGACGCTCGCCCGGCACGACACGGGCCACGAACTCGTCCTGTCCTTCCACCACATCCTGCTCGACGGCTGGTCGATCCCCATCCTGGAACGGGACCTGGCGGCCCTCGTCTCCGGCACCGCCCTGCCGCCCGCCGTGCCCTACCGTCAGTACGCCCTCTGGCTGAGCCGCCAGGACCGGGCCCTGGCGGAGGCGGCCTGGCGCGAGGCGCTCGACGGCCTGGAAAGGCCCGCGCCGCTCGCTGCCGAGGCGGTGAGCGCGGGGGAGCCCGCCACCGGGGGAGAGAGCGATGGGGAGCACGACGCGACCCGCGTCGACACGGTCCGCGTGCGGCTCACCGCCGACCTGACCGCAGCCCTGGTGCGCCGCGCCGCCGACGCGGGCGTCACCCTCAACACCCTGACGCAGGCCGCCTGGTCCCTGGTGCTCGCCCGGATGACCGGCGCCCGGGACGTCGTCTTCGGCGGGGTCGTGTCGGGCCGCCCGCACGACCTGCCCGGCGCCGGCGAGATGGTCGGCCTGTTCATCAACACGCTCCCCGTGCGGATCCGGCTCCGCGAAGGGGAGAGCGTCGCCGCCCTCCTGTCCCGCGTCCAGGACGAGCAGGCACGCCTCGGCGCGTACCATCACGTGCGGCTCGCGGACGTGGCGCAGGCTGCCGGTGCCGGGACCGGCGTCGGATCCGGATCGGGTGAACTCTTCGACTCCGTCCTCGCGTTCGAGAACTTCCCGCGCGGCAGCCAGGCCGCCCAGGACGGGCCCGGCACGGTCCGTGTCGTCGACGTCCAGGACGCCACGCACTACCCGGTGACGCTCGCCGTCGTCGCGGGCGAGCGGATGCTCCTCGCCGTGGGCTGCCGCCGCGGCCTCTCGGCCTCCGCCGTCGCGGCCCGGGTGGTGCGGGCCTTCGAGCAGCTGGCGGGCGACCCGGAGACACCGGCCGACCGGATCGACGTGCTGCCCGTGGAGGAGCACCGGGAGCTGGTGGCGGGGGCGGCCGGAGGCCCAGCCGATCAAGCCGATCAAAGCGATCAAGCCGATCAAAGCGATCAAGCCGATCAAGGTGACCAGGGCGGGCCGGGGGCCGTGCCGGCGACCGTGACGGCGCGGTTCGCCGCGCAGGCGGCCCGTACGCCGGACACGCCCGCCGTCGAGGCCGACGGCGAGGTCATGACGTATGCCCGGCTCGACGAGGAGTCCGACCGCCTCGCCCGCCGCCTCGCCGCGGCCGGGACGGCCCCCGGGGCCACCGTGGGCCTGCTGCTGCGCCGCTCCCCGTCCCTGGTCGTCGCCCAGCTCGCGGTGCTCAAGACGGGCGCGTGCTGGCTGCCGCTCGACCCGGCACAGCCGCGCGAGAGGCTGGCCCGGCTCCTGGACGAGGCGTCGGCGGAGCTGGTCCTGACGGACGAGGACCCGGCACACCCCGTACAACTGCCGCCGCACGTACGCCACTTGTCCGTACGGGGAGCGTCGCCCGAGTCGCCGTTCGGTGACCGTTCGCGTCCCGGGTCCACGGCCTGCGTGATGTACACGTCCGGGTCGAGCGGCGAACCGAAGGGCGTCGCCGTTCCCCAGCGGGCCCTCGTCGAACTCGCCGCGGACAGCCGTTTCGGGGGCGACGCGCACCGCCGCGTGCTCCTGCACAGCCCGCACACCTTCGACGCCGCCACCTACGAGGTGTGGGTCCCGCTCCTGAACGGCGGCACCGTCGTCGTCTGCCCCGCCGGGCCCGTCACGCCCGCCCTGCTCGCGCGGGTGCTGCCCGAGCGGCACGTCACCGCGCTGTGGCTCACCGCCGAGCTGTTCCGCACGGTCGCGGAGCTGGCGCCCGGTGCGCTGCGCGGGGCGCGGGAGGTGTGGACCGGCGGCGACGTCGTGGACCCCGAAGCGGTGCGCCGCGTCCAGGAGCACTGCCCCGGCACGCAGGTCGTGAACGGCTACGGACCCACCGAGACCACGGTGTTCGCCACCACGCACCCCGTCGGGCGCCCCGCCCCCCGCGGACCGGTCCCGATCGGCCACCCGCTCGACGGCACCCGCGTCCACGTCCTCGACGCCCGCCTGCGGCCCGTCCCGCACGGGTGCGTGGGGGAGGTGTACATCGCGGGGGCGGGGCTCGCCCATGGATACCTCGGCCGCCCCGGCGCCACCGCCGAACGCTTCGTGGCCGACCCGTACGGTCCGCCGGGCACCCGCATGTACCGCACCGGCGACCTCGCCCGCCGGGCCCCGTCCGGCACCCTCGTCTTCGCCGGGCGCGCCGACGACCAGCTGAAGATCCGCGGCTTCCGCGTCGAGCCGGCCGAGGTCGAGGCGGCCCTGGCGGCCTGCCCCGGCGTCACCCGCGCGGTGGTCGCCGCCGTACCCGCCCCGGGCGGCGGGAAGCGGCTGGCGGCGTGGGTGGTCATCGCCGACGGTGCCGGGCCGGCGGGCGCCGAGGGACTGCCGGAGAGGCAGGGGGCACCGGACGCGCCGGTGGCTTCGCCCGTCGCCGACGGCGATCCGCTGGAGCGGGTCAGGGAGGCCGCCGCCCGACTCCTTCCCGCGCACCTCCTGCCCACCGCCTGGGCCCGCGTCGACGCCGTGCCGCTGACCCCGCACGGCAAGACCGACCGGGCGGCCCTGCCCGAACCCGGCACCGGGGCAGCGCCCTCGCGTGCTCCGCGCACCGCCCGCGAGAAGGAGCTGTGCGCGCTGTTCGGCGAGGTCCTCGGGGGTGCGGAGGCTGGTCCCGACACCGACTTCTTCGCGGTCGGCGGGCACTCGCTGAGCGCGCTGCGCCTGGTGGGCCGCATCGAGACGGCCTGGGGCGTACGGGTCCCGGTGGCGACGCTCTTCGCGGCGCCGACGCCCGCCGCGCTGCTCGCCCGCCTGGACGGCCCGGCGCGGGACACCGCCGAGAGCCTGGCCCCGCTGCTCGCCCTGCGCGCGGAGGGCGACGGCGTCCCGCTGTTCTGCGTGCACCCGGGGCTCGGCGTGGGCTGGGCCTACACGGCCCTGCTCCCGCACCTGGACCCCGCCCGACCGGTGTACGCCCTGCAGGCCCCGGCCCTGACCGAGGAGTCTCACCAACCGCACGCCAGTGTGGGCGAGTTGGCGGAGGCGTACGTCGAGCGCGTCCGGGGCGTCCGGCCGCACGGCCCGTACCTCCTGCTCGGCCGGTCCTTCGGCGGACCCGTCGCGCACGAGATGGCGGTGCGGCTGCGCGCGGCGGGCGAGGAGGTCGCGCTGCTCGCCGTGGTCGACGCCATGCCCAAGCCACCGGAGGTGGCCGGTACGCCGCTCGCCCCTGACGTCGTCGAGGAAGAGGCCCGGCGCATCCTCAAGGAGGAGGGGGCCGCACTCGACGGGATCGGCGCGCGCCGCCTCGCCGCCCTGTCCGGCGCGATCGCCGAGCACGTCGTCCTGGGCCGCGCGTGGGTGCCGTCCCCGTACGACGGCACCGTGTCCCTCTTCGCCGCCACCCGTGACCCCGAGGCCATCCCCACCGGGACGAAGGCGGAAGCCTGGCGGCGCGCCGCCGCAGCGGTCGAGGTGCACGAACTGGCGTGCGCCCACGCCGAGGTGCTCGACCCGGCACCGGCCGCCCGGATCGCCGCGGCCATCGAGAGCTCCGTCCGGCGCTCCCTCCAGCACGGCTCCGAAACACCCCTCCAGGGAGAGTGAATCCAGTGAATCCATTGCACCCGGTGGACGCGGTGATCCCGGAGGATGATCCGGCGAGTCAGGTGGGGCAGGCTGGCCCGGAGGCGCAGGCCGACACCCTGGACGAGGCTCCGACGCCCGTCGAGGAGTACGAGTTCCCCGTCTCCGACGCCCAGAGCCGCCTCCTGGTCCTCGACCGGATGAACCCCGGCACCGCGCAGTACAACGTGCCCGCCGCCTTCGCCGTGCACGGCCCCTTCGACCTGGGTGCGTTCACACGCGCGCTCGACACCCTCGTGGCCCGCCACGAGTCCCTGCGGACGGTATTCCGCACCGCGCCCGACGGCACGCAGACCCAGATCGTCGCCGCCACCGGCCGCGCACACCTCGCGGTGGAGAAGGACGTCGCCGTCGGCGAGGCGGACGCCCGGCTGCGGGCCGACGCCGCCCTGCCCTTCGACCCGGCGACCGGACCGCTGCTGCGATGCGCGGTGTACGCCGTCGACGACGGCAGCCACCGCGTGCTGCTCGTCGCCCACCACCTGATCTGCGACGGCTGGTCGCTCGGCGTCATCCTGCGCGACCTGTCCGCCGCGTACGCGTCCGAGACCGGGGGAGTGGCCCACCAGGCCCCCGAACTCCCGCTCCAATACCCGGACTTCGCCGTCTGGCAGCGCGAGCGGCAGGCCGAGGGTGCCTACGCGCAGGCCGTCGCCCACTGGGCGGGACGGCTGCGCGGGGCGCCCGAGGTCGTCTCGCCGCCGCTGGACCGGCCGCGACCCCCAGTGCGCTCGGCGGCGGGCGGCAGTGAACGGTTCCTGCTGGACGGCGGGGTCCGCGCCCGCCTCGCCGAGGCGGCCGGAGCCCGTGGCGCCACGCCGTTCATGGCGCTGTTCGCCGCGTACGCCGCGTTCCTCGCCCGCCTCAGCGGCCGGGACGACCTGGTCGTCGGCTACCCGGTGTCCGGACGCGACAGGCCCGAGCTCCAGGAGATGGTCGGCATGCTGACCAACACCCTGGCCCTGCGTGTCGACCTCTCCGGCGACCCGTCCTACGCCGAGCTGATCGGCCGCGTCCGTGCCGCCCTGCTCGCCGGACAGCCCCACCAGGACGCGCCGTTCGAGGACGTCGTGGACGCCCTCGCCCCCGCCCGCGAGACCAGCCACGACCCGGTGGTCCAGCTCGTCTTCGCCTACGACGACGACACGGACCTCTCCCTCGATCTTGCGGGAGCCCGCGTCTCGCGTGTCGAACTGGCCCTGGATACCGCCAAGTTCGACTTCCACCTGCACGTGGAGCGATGGAGGGGTGCGGGTGGGGCGGCCGGCGCGGACGCGGCCCCGACAGCGGGTGGTGAGGCCGGCGCGGGCGGCGACGACCTCGCCGCGCAGTTCATCTACCGCAGCGACCTCTTCGAGCCCGCCACCGTGCGCGACTGGGTGCGCACCTTCGAGACGCTCCTCGACGCGGCTCTCACCCGCCCCGACGCGCCCCTCTCCACCCTCGACCCCGTCCCGGCCGACGAACGTGCCCGCGTCGTCGCGGCCGCCGACCGCACCGCGGAGGCCGCGCCGACCGACCGCCTGGTCCCCGACCTCATCGCCGACGTCGCCGCCGCCCGCCCCGACGCCACCGCCCTGGTCTGCGGCGACGTCCGGCTCAGCTACCGCGAACTCCTCGCCCGTGCGGACGCGTTGGCGGACCGGCTGCGTGCGGCGGGAGTGCGCCCCGGCTTCCGGGTCGGCCTGCTGCTGCCCCGCTCGCCCGAGATGGGTATCGCCGCGTTGGCGGTGCTCCGCGCGGGCGGCGCGTACGTCCCCCTCGACCAGGCCCACCCGCACGCCCGCCTCGCGCACATGGTCGAGGCGTCAGGAACGGGCCTGCTCGTCACGGCGGCGGAGACCGCGGCCAAGGGGGAGGCGCTGGCCGTGCCGTGCCTGCGCGCGGACGAACCCGCCGACGCGACGGCGGCCGTCGCGGACACGGACACGGACACGGACGCGGACACGGTCACGGTCACGGTCACGGATGGCGTGGCCACGCCCGACGAGACGCCCGCCCGCTCTCCGGAGGACCGGCCCTCGCCGCAGGATCTCGCGTACGTTCTCTTCACCTCTGGCTCCACGGGCGTGCCGAAGGGCGTCGCCGTCGAGCACCGCGCACTGCTCAACCTCACCGTCGCCGTGCGCCCCGCGTTCCCCGTCACCGCCGAGGACCGCGTGCTGCAGTTCGTGTCGTTCGGCTTCGACGTGGCGGTCTCCGACCTCTTCTTCCCCTGGGTCGCCGGCGCCGAGCTGCACATCGCACGCGACGACGAGCGGCTCGGCGACGCGCTGTACGCCCGGCTGCGGGACTCGCGCATCACGTACGTGTTCCTGCCGCCGTCCGCCGCGATGCTGCTGCCCGACGTCGCCGGGCGCCTGCCCCACCTGCGGACACTCGCCGTCGGCGGCGAGGCCTGCCCCGCCGAACTCGTCGAGCGGCTCAGCGAGCCGGGCCGCCGCATCGTCAACGCGTACGGGCCGAGCGAAGCCACCGTCTACGCCACCACCGCCGACCTCGAACCCGACGAGCCCGTGGTGATCGGCCGTCCGGTGCCGGGCTCGCGCGTGCACGTCCTCGACGACCGGTTGCGTACGGTGCCCACGGGCGTGACCGGCGAGGTCTACATCGCGGGTGCCTCGCTGGCCCGTGGCTACATCGGCCGCCCCGGCATGACCGCCGAACGCTTCGTCGCCGACCCGTACGGCCCGCCGGGCGCCCGCATGTACCGCACCGGCGACCTCGCCCGCATCGACGCGCGCGGCAGGACGCACTACCTCGGCCGCTCCGACTCCCAGGTCAAGCTGCGCGGCATCCGCCTCGAACTCGGGGAGATCGAGGCCCTGTTGGCGGGCTCGCCGGACGTGGCCGTCGCCGCGGCGGCCGTGCGCGGCAGCGGCGCCGAACAGCGCCTGGTCGCCTACGTCGTGCACCGGGAGGGCGCGGCCCCCTCGGACGCCACGCTCCGCGCCCACCTCGCCGAGCGGCTGCCCGGCTACATGCTGCCCGAGGTCTACGTCCACCTCGACGAGCTCCCGCTCAACCGCTCCGGCAAGATCGACCGCCCGCGCCTGCCCGAACCCCCCACCGACCGCCAGGAGTCGGCCCGCCCGTACGCCGAGGCACGCACCGCGACCGAGCGGCACGTGGCACGGGTGTGGGGGCGCGTCCTGAACCTCCAACGGGTCGGCGTCCACGACAACTTCTTCGACCTGGGCGGCAACTCGGTGCGGCTGCTGGGAGTCCTGGACGGGCTCCGCGCGTCGGCGCGGACGTCGGGGGCGGAGAACCCGGGGAGCCCGGGGAGCCAGAGCCCGCAGGGCCCGCAGAGCACTCAGGCCCCAGAGAGCCCGGGAAGCCAGACCCCGCAGGCCCCGCAGACCCCGCAGACCCCGCAGAGAACGCAGGCCCCGGAGAGCCCGCAGAGCCCGCAGAGCCCGCGGAACGGGGAGGTGGTTTCGCCGGACCCCGCCCCGGCCGACCCGCCCCCCGTCGGGCAGGCCCTGGCCGACCTCTCCCTCGTGGACCTGTTCCGCAACCCGACCGTCGCCGCCCTCGCGGCCCACCTCGACCGGGCCGCCCGAGCCACGGCCGAAGCCGTCACCGAAGCCGGTGCCGAACCCGGCACAGGGACCTCCACCACCCCCGAGGCCTCCGCCACCGCCGCCGACGCACAACGCCGGGGCAACGACCGCCGCGCACGCCAGAACGCCGCCGCACAACGGCTCCGCTCCAGGAAGGGCACGCCACGATGACCGAGCCAGCCACGCCAGCCACTTCAGCCGCTCGGGACACCGGCTCCGGCACAGCGCCCGACCTCGACCCCGACCTCGACCTCGACCTCGACCTCGACTCCGACCTTGGTCTCGACCTCGGTCCTGACCTCGACTCCGCCCTCGCGATCGTCGGCATGAGCGGGCGGTTCCCGGGCGCCCCGGACCTCGACACGTACTGGACGAACCTCCGTGACGGCGTCTGCTCCATCGCCGACTTCACGGAGGAGGAGCTGCTGGCCGACGGCGCCGACCCGGCGGAACTGCGCGGCCCCGAGCACGTGCCCGCCAAGGGCCACCTCGCCGGCGCCGACCGTTTCGAGGCCGAGCTCTTCGGCTTCAACCGGACCGAGGCCGCCGCGCTCGACCCCCAGCACCGGATCCTCCTGGAGACCGCCTGGGCCGCCCTGGAGGACGCCGGGCGCGACCCGCTCGCCACGCCGGGCCGCACCGGCGTCTACGTCGGCGGCAGCCCCACCGAGCACATGCTGGCGGCCCACACCGACCGCCGCCTCGCCGCCTCGATCGGGGCGATGCAGATCCGCATCCTCACCGACCGGGAGTTCCTGGCCCCCTGGATCTCCTACCGTCTCGGCCTCGAAGGCCCGAGCCTGACCGTGCAGACGGCCTGCTCGACCTCGCTGACGGCCGTCCACCTCGCCGCACAGGCGCTGCTCCTCGGCGAGTGCGACACCGCGCTCGCGGGCGGCGTCAGCGTCGACTCCGTACGCAAACAGGGGTACGTGCACTACGAGGGCGGCATCTTCTCGCCCGACGGCCGCTGCAGGCCCTTCGACGAGCGGGCGGGCGGCACCGTGCCGGGCAGCGGTGTGGGCGTCGTCGTGCTGCGCCGCCTCTCGGACGCGCTCGCCGACGGCGACCCGGTCCGTGCCGTCCTGCGCGGTACCGCACTGACCAACGACGGCGCGACGAAGGTCGGCTTCACCGCCCCCGGCGTCGAACAGCAGACGGCGGCCGTCGTCGAGGCATGGTCGGCGGCGGGTCTCGCACCGTCCGCGGCCCAGTACGTGGAGGCCCACGGGACGGCCACGGCGCTGGGTGACCGCATCGAACTCGCGGCGGCCACAGCGGCGTTCACGGACGCCCCCGACTCCCGCACGGAACCGGACACCGCCACCGATATCACCACTGGCACTGCCACTGCCACGGGTATCGGTATCGGCTCCGTGAAGTCCAACATCGGCCACCTGGACGCGGCCGCGGGCGTGGCCTCGCTCATCAAGGTGGTGCTCATGCTGGAGCACGCCACCCTCGCCCCGACCGTCAACCTGACCCGCCCCCACCCCGAACTGGGCCTGGCGGCAACCCCGTTCAGCGTGGTCGACCGCACCGCCCCGTGGCCGCTCCCCGCCCGGGGCGGCCCGCGCCGCGCGGGGGTGAGCTCCCTCGGCATCGGCGGCACGAACGTCCACGTCGTCGTGGAGCAGGCACCGGAACACTCCGCGCCACACACCCCGGGGGCGGCGGGCCGCACCGAGTTCCTCCCCCTCTCCGCCCGCACGGAGACCGCCCTCGCCACCCTCGCGGGCAAGCTCGCCGCCGCCCTGCGCGCCCCCGGCGCCCCGGCCCTCGCCGATGTGGCGCACACCCTGCGCACCGGCCGCACCCCCATGGACGTACGGGCGTACGTGGTGGCCACGGACCGGGCGGAGGCGGCCGACCGGCTCGCGGCCCTGGCGGCGGGCCGGCCGACGGGCGGGACCGACGCGGACACCGGCCCCGACACCGGTCCCGACCCGGACGGGCTGCGCGCGCTCGGCGAGCGGTGGCTGAAGGGCGGCACGGTGCCGTGGCCCGAGGAGGTGGGCGAGGGACGCCGGGTCAGCCTGCCGACGTACCCGTTCGCGGGGGAGAGCTTCGGCGCGCTCACCCTCGTGGGCCGTACCGAACCGTCCACGGCGGTCGAGGAGGCAGCCGCGCCGGGCGACGACCTGGCCGAGGGAATCACCGCCCTCCTTGAGGAGGCCCTTGGCCTGGACGAGCCCGCCGCCCCGGGGACGACCTACTTCGCGGCGGGCGGCGACTCGCTGACCGCCGTCCACCTGGTGGGCAGGCTCCGGGACGACTTCGGCATCGACGTGCCGATCACCCTGTTCCTGGAGGAGCTGACCCTCGGGGAACTGACCGTTCGCATCGTCGAGTCGAAGGAGTCCGACGGGACCGAGGACTCGCTGGACGCGCTCCTGTCGGAGTTCGAAGCGGAGTGAGGTGCCGCGCCCGCCCGGGGCGGCGCCGCGCACATCAGGTGAGGGCGGCGCCGTCACCCGTCACGGCGTCGCCGCGCTCCGGTCGGGCAGCGCGGAGGCGATGACCTCGGCGACGTACGGCAGGTGGGAGTCGAGGTAGAAGTGCCCGCCGTCCAGCACGTGGCAGGAGAATTCGCCCCGGGTCTCGCTCTCCCAGGGGCGCACGTCGTCCACCGCGACCCGGGGGTCGGCGTCACCGGTCAGGGCGATGACCGGGCAGTCGAGCGGGGGCCCGGGCCGGTGGACGTACCCGTCGAGGAGCCGGTAGTCGGCGCGCACCGGCGGCAGGATGATCGGCAGCAGTTCGGGGGAGGACAGGACCTCGTCGGCGGTGCCCGACAGCTTCCGCATCTCCGCGACCAGCTCGGTGTCGGACATCTCGTGCACCGGCCGCACCACCGCGGCGGGTCGCCACGGCACCGAGGGCGCCTGCCGCGCGGAGACGAACAGGGCCACCGGCGGCCGCCCCTCCGCGCTCATGCGCCGCGCGGTCTCGAAGGCGAGCACCCCGCCCATGCTGTGCCCGAACAGCGCCGTCGGCGTGCCGTCGCGCCACCCCGGCAGCGCGGCGAGCACGGCGTCGACGATCTCGTCGGCACGTTCGGCGAACGGCTCGCCGTACCGCTCCTGACGGCCCGGGTACTGCACGACCAGCGGGTCGACGATGCCGGAGACGGCGGCCGACAGCGGGTTGTAGGCGCTCGCGGAACCGCCCGCGTGCGGGAAGCAGAGCAGACGGGTCCCGGCATCGGGTGCGGGGTGGAAGCAACGTATCCAGTCGCCCACGAGCGCGCCCTCCTTTCGCGTGCCGCGTTCGGCGGCGGGTTCGGTGTCAGGTGTCAGGTGTCAGGCGTGACGATGACCGCCAGCATGCCTGATGAACGGGCCGCCGCGTTGATCGTTCGGCGGAGGGCGGCGCAGATCACGGTGCGGGTCACGGCTCAGGTCACGGTGCGGGTCACTGTGCGGTTCACGCCGCAGACCACGGAGCCGCGGCACGCGGGGAGGACCGGACCCGCACCCACCTAGACTTGCCCCTGGACCTGGAGGAAACAGCGGGCGGGAGGCGGGCACGTGACGACGACGGGAGTCGACGGCCACGACGCGCACGATCCCCCCGCCGAGCTGCTCACGGAGGCGGCCGCCGCCTTCGGCCTGCTCGCCTCGTCCGCGCGCCTGCACATCGTGTGGGCCCTCGCCCAGGGCGAGAGCGACGTGAGCGGCCTCGCGGAACGGGTGGGCGGCGCACTGCCCGCCGTCAGCCAGCACCTGACCAAGCTCAAGCTCGCCGGACTCGTGGGCTCCCGCCGCGAGGGCCGCCGCGTGGTGTACTTCGTCGCCGACCCCGACGTGGTGACGGTGGTGCGGCTGATGGTCACCCAACTCGCCTCCCGCGCCGAGGCGTCCGCCGCCCCGGTCCGCGGCCTGCGCGGAACCGGTGCCTGACGGGCTCGGTCCCGTGCCCGACGGCCCGGTGTCCGAGACGCCGACGGCCGTCGGGGAAGCGGGCGCCGCGGCGCCGACCGCACTCCAGGTGCTGCGCGCCCTGGACACCGGACCGCGCGGCCTCACCGAGGACGAGGCCGCGGCCCGCCTCGCCCGCCATGGCGAGAACACCCTGCCGGCCCGGCGGACGATTCCCTGGCCGGGTCGCTTCCTGCGCGGCCTGCGCGACCCGTTCACCGCCGTCCTGTTCTGTCTCGGCCTGGTCTCCGCGACCGTCGCGGCCTGGGGCACGGCCTGCGTGATCACCCTCCTCGTGGCGGTCAGCTGCGCGCTCCGCGCCACCGGCGAACACCGCGCCGACCGCGCGATGACGGCCCTGCGCGACCTGGTGCCCAGCACGGCGACGGTCCTGCGCCGCCCTGCCCCCGACGCGCCGGCGGAGCCCCGCGAACTCCCGGTGGACGAGCTCGTCCCCGGCGACATCGTCCGCCTCGGCCCCGGCGACCTGGTCCCGGCCGACGTCCACCTGCTCGGATCGCGGGGCCTGTACGTGAACCAGGCGCCGCTGACGGGGGAGTCGGCGCCGGCACCGAAGCACGCGCCGACCACGGCGGCACGCCCGCTCTCCTCCCCGGCCCTCCCCGCCCCGAGCCTTTCCTCAGCCCCGCCGCGTTCCCCCGCCCTCTTCGAGGCCCCTCACCTCTGCTTCCAGGGCAGCAGTGTCACGGCGGGAGGCGGCACGGCGGTGGTGACGGCGACGGGCGGACGTACGCGCTTCGCGACGGCGCACGTTCCGGGCGCCGCACCGCCCTCCGGGGCCGCGGGGGGCCGCCGCCCCACCGCCTTCGACCGCTCCGTGCGCGGCATCTCGTGGATCCTCATCCGCTTCATGCTGCTCACGCCCCCGCTGGTGCTCATGGCGGACGCGGCGCTGCGGGGCCGCGGCCTGGAGACGCTGCCGTTCGCCGTGGCGGTGGCGGTCGGGCTGACCCCGGAGATGCTGCCCGTCGTCGTCACCACCTGCCTGGCACGGGCCGCCGCACGCCTCGCCCGTACCCACGGCGTGATCGTCGGACGGCTGCCCGCGCTGCACGACCTGGGCGCCATGGACGTCCTGTGCGTCGACAAGACGGGCACGCTCACCCAGGACCGCCCCGTGGTCGAGCGGGGCGTCGACGCGGAGGGCCGCCCCGCCGCCGAGCCCCTGCACTGGGCGGCCGTCAACGCCTGGTGGACGCTCCAGCTGGCCGAGCTGCCCGCACCGGACGCGCTGGACGAGGCGATCCTCGACGCGGCCGACGAGGACGCCGTCACCCGCTGCGAGGGCGTCACCGCCCTGCCCTTCGATCCCGTACGCAGGCTCGCCACCGCCGTCGTCCTGCGCCCCGGCGCCGGCCTCGGTGTCCACACGCTCGTGGTCAAGGGCGCCGTCGAGAACGTACTGGAGCACTGCGCGCTGCCCGACGAGGAGCGCGCATGCCTGAACGCCCGCGCGGCACGCCTCGCGGGGGAGGGCCTGCGCGTCCTCGCCGTGGCCACCGCCGACCGCTCCGCCCGGCACCGCGACTGGATGCCCGCCGACGTGCGCGGCCTGACGTTCCGCGGCTTCGTCACCCTGCGGGACACGCTGGCACCGGCCGCGGGACCCGCACTGCGCGCCCTCGCCGACCGCGGCGTCAAGGTCAAGATCCTCACCGGTGACCACCCGGGCACGGCGGCAAGGGCCTGCGCCGACCTGGGCCTGGACCTGCCCCCCGACGACATCCGCACGGCCGCGGACCTCGACGCGCTCACACCCGCCGAGGTGGCCGAACTGGCCCACCGCACCACCGTCTTCGCCCGCTGCACCCCCGAACACAAGGCCCGCCTGGTCGAGGCCCTGCGCGCCCACGGCCACACCACGGGCTTCCTCGGCGACGGCGTCAACGACCTGCCGGCCCTGCGGACGGCCGACGTGAGTGTGGCCCCGCACGACGCGGTGCCGCTGGCGCGGGAGGCGGCGGACGTGGTCCTGCCGGAGCGCGCCCCCACCGAAGGACCGCCCGCCGGGCCCCCGGGCCTGATCGAAGGACCGCCCGCAGGACTCGTGGGCCGGACGCTCGTGGGCCGGACGGAAGAAGCGCCCGAAGGACCCTCGGGCCTGACGGCGATCGGCCACGCCATCACCGCCGGCCGGGGCAGCAGCGCGAACATCGCCACGTACCTGCGGATCACGCTCTCCTCGAACCTCGGCAACGTCATAGCGATGCTCACCGCCGGCCTCCTGCTCCCCTTCCTGCCGATGCTCCCGGCCCAGGTCCTGGCACAGAACCTCTGCTTCGACGCCGCCCAACTGGCCTTCGCGTACGAACGCCCCGCCCCCGGAGCCCTGCGCCGCCCCGCCGCCCTGCGCCCGCGCTCCTTCCTCCGCTTCATCGCGGGCTTCGGCGTCCTGAACGCCGTGGCCGACCTCGCGACCTTCGCGGTCCTCGCCCTCGCCGTGCCGGGCCCGACGGGTACGGAGGACGAGTCGCTGTTCCACTCGGGCTGGTTCACCGAGAACCTGCTGACCCAGGCCCTGGTCATGCTGCTCCTGCGCACGGTCCGCGGCAGGCCCACGCCGATCACCTGGGCGGCGGCTGCCCTGGCGACGACGGGCCTCCTGCTCCCGCTCTCCCCGCTCGGCCCCCTGCTGGCGATGACCGCGCTGCCACCCCTCTACTACGCGCTCCTGGCCGCGGTCCTCGCGCTGTACGCGGGGGCGTTGACGATGCTGAGGCGCGGGTCCGCGGGGTGGCGCTAGGCGAGCCCGGGTCGGTCGCGCGCGCCGGGTCGGTCGCGGGCCGGGTCAGCCGCGCGTGGCGTCGGCCGGCTCAGCCGTAGGAGAGATCGGAGCAGGGCCCGTCGTCGGCGGACCGCGCCTTGGCACCGGAGCGCCCTTCGCCCGCAGGGGCCGCCCCCTTCGCCCCACCGGTTGTTCCCTCGGCCGTGCCACCCTCCGCCTTGTCTCCCGCCCGCTGCTGCCCGACGTACGACCTGCCGAGAATCACGCTGATCCCGGCACGCCCGTCACCGGTCCCCTCCGTGGCGGCCCTGACCTTGGCCCCCGGAAAGGCGCGGGCCACGATCTCGGCCCGCGCTTTCAACTCTTTCCCGCTCCCCTTCGCAGCTGCCCCTCGCCCCTCCCCGTACTCGACGACGGTGTCGGCGTAGGCCTGACTCCCGGACGTACCGGTGTCGGTGACGGTGAACCCGCGGGAGGACAGGGCCCTGGCGGCGTCGGCGGCGAGACCGTCGACGGTGGTGCCGTTGTAGACGCCGACGGAAATCCCGTCACCGGAGACGGCGGCGTCGCTCCGCGACTTCTTCCCGTCCACGGCCTTGTCTCCCTTGAGAGCGGCCCACAATTCCGAGGCGTCCGGCTCGACGACGGCGACCCGGGCGCCGTCGTAACGCCAGGGAAGCGTGACGAACTTGGTGTTGTGCAGATCGATGTCCTTCATGGACATCGCGAAGGAGATCAGTTTGTCGGCGGACCCGAGCCCGGGATCGACGGTCATGGAATGCACGGCGGCATCGGCAAGCGGAAACAGCTTGCCGGGGCTCAGACCGTCACTCTTGACCTTCTTCAACAACGCGCTCACGAAGGCCTGTTGCCGCTTGATCCGCCCGATGTCGGAGCCGTCGCCGATGCCGTGCCGAATGCGTACGTAGTCGAGCGCACGCCGCCCGGAGACCTCCTGGACGCCTTCCTTGAAGATCCGCTTGCCGCGGGCGGTGCGATGGGGATTGAGATCCCGCTCGTACACGTCCTTGGGGAGACAGACCTCAACACCCCCCACCACATCGGTGAGTTCGGAGAACCCTTTGAAGTCGACGACCACGGTGTGATCCACCCGCAGGCCGCTCAACTTCTCCACGGTGTTCTGCGTGCAGGCGGGATTCCCCTTCGCGGTCTCTCCCACGGAGTACGCGGCATTGAACATCACGTGACGCTGCGGCTCGGTCCACTTCCCGTCCGGCAACTTGCACGGCGGTATGTCGACGAGGGCGTCGCGGGGTATGGAAACGGCGACGGCATGGCGCCGATCACCGTAGACATGCAGCAGGAAGGCGGTGTCGGACCGCCCGATGTCCTCGGCGTCCCCGCCGCCGAGCGCCTTGTTCCCCCCGGTCCGCGCGTCGGACCCGATGACGAGCACGTTCTGTCCCTCGGAGCTCCCGGCGTCGGGCCGGTCCCCGGAGACACCGTCGGCGCTGAACGTCTCGATGCTCCCGTTCAGCTTCAGATAGAGCCAGCCGCCCCCGCCCACACCCAGCACGAGGAGGGCCCCCAGAACGCCGAGCCCCACCCGCCGAGCCCGCCGTCCCCGCCCGCGCTTCCGCCGGACCCCAGCCATCCGCCCACCTCACTGCAGCCCCGTCGCCGTCGGTTGTACAGTTGCGCAATATAGCAACTGTTGCACGGCAGAGAACCCGACGAAGGCGAGGCCCCGCAGTGATCCGCAACGCCCTGGAGCCCTGGCACCTACTGATCGTGGCGATCGTGGTGATCGCCCTGTTCGGCTCGAAACGACTCCCGGACGCCGCCCGCTCGGTGGGCAAGTCGATGCGCATCCTCAAGAGCGAGACGAGGGCGCTGAAGGAGGAGGGCGGCGCGAAGGGCGAGTAGGGCTCCCCCTACTCGACGGCGGGCGCCCGCACCGCGGAGATGTCGAACTGCAACCGCACCTTCTCGCTCACCATGGTGCCGCCGGCGGCGAGGCGCTGGTTGTAGACGAGCCCCCACTCGGTGCGGTCGATGGTGGTGGTCCCGTCGAAGCCGACCCGCTCGAACCCGAAGGGGTCCACGACGGACCCGAGATAGTCGAGCTGCAACTCGACGGGCCGGGTGACATCGCGGATGGTGAGATCCCCCGCCATCCGAAAACTCTCGCCACCGTCGTGAACGGCGGAGGTGCTGCGAAAGACCATGTCGGGAAACCGGCGGGCGTCGAAGAAGTCACCCCCGACGAGATGGGCGTCCCGCTGCTCGACTCCGGTGTCGACGCTGCCGACCCGGATGACGATCTCGGCCCGCGACCGCGAGGGCCGGTCACCGTCGAAGTACAGGGCACTCTCGTAATCGGCGAAGGCCCCGCGAACGGTGGTGACCATCGCGTGCCGCACGGAGAACCCGATGCGGCTGTGCGGCCGGTCGATGGTCCACTGCCCGCTCAACGCGCTCAACGAGGGGTCGAGCGCGACCCCACCGCTCCCGGGCCCGCCCGTCGGCGCCGGCTCGATGGTGTCGGTCTGCCGCCGGCTGAAGATGCCCACGAGGTCGTACCCTCCTCCGAATTGATCACTCCGCTTGACCCCTCGTTCTATCCCGCCCCACCCACCCACCACACAGCGAGATGGCCCGCCTCGTCCGTCTTCCATGGCATCGGCGACAAGGATGCACAGGATCAACAAGTTGTGGATGCACGGTGGGGCGACCCGCGGTCACGCACGGTCATCGCGGGGCGATGGGCGGACGTCAGGCGCTCAACACATCGCCTGACGAGCCGAACAGGGGCCTGAGCCACCCTTCTGGATTTCCGCGACCGACCTGATCAGGTCGCCCAAGCCGTCGAAGCCGATGGGGCCTTCCGCGATACGCCGCACCGTCGGGAGACTCGCCGTCTTCTGGCCGAGGTCCGAGATCGCGGTGCGTGAGGCAACGTGGAACGACCACTGGGCGACGTTCAGCGAGTCGTAGTCCTTGTGCTGGACAGCGGTGTGCAGTGCGAAGACGTAGACGTCCGCGTTATGGGTGGCCTCGACCTCGCCGCCCCCCGGCGCCCGGACCCGGCGCTTTGCCACGGAGAAGCTGATCCGCGACAACTCGCGCTGTTCCCACGACTGGAGATAGGCGCTGGCTTTCACCTCGACTCGAAGCCCCTCGTCGCCCTCCACGTCGTAGCAGTCCCACTCATCCGGCTGGCCGGTGCTTCCCAAAGCGGTGTGCACGAGGAATTGGGCAAGCAGCCCGCGCGAGGTGTTGGTGACCAGACTGGGAACCGCGTACCGCCAGAAATCGGCAACCGTCCTGCCGCCCAAGCCGATGAAGGGCTCAGTTCCGGTGAGCTCCGCGGCACGCCGGGGAGCGCCCCAGGGCCTGTCGCCCGCATCCATGTCCGTCTCCCGCTCTGTCGGGCCGCGGCCGTGAGCCGTAAGGCCGGAGGCGTGTTCTCCGGCAGCGGCGAGGGCCGGGACGGCGTACGACGTTCATGGCGGAGGGTATCGAGACCGTTCTCCGCGAAGAGTAGGAGGAGGCTGCGGAACGGGCCCAGCCGTTCGACCGCCACCACCAGCTGACGGCGATGGCCGCCGGATCACTCCGCCAGGCGCACGCCCACCTGCCGTGTGGTCGTGGGGGCATGGCGTAACAAAAGGCGTAACAAGGGGTAGAGGCGTGCTCGGCTCTGCCGTGTGGCATCGCCGGCGGCGACGCTCCAAGATCTCGTCAACGCCTGGTCCACGCCTCGTCCACAGACCTCGACATGCGGCCGCTTCGGGCTGCACATACGCGAAGACCCCGGCCTCAGCGTTTCCGCTGGTGACGGGGTCTTCGGGCACCTCATACAAGGTGCCCCCGGCAGGATTCGAACCTGCGCACACGGCTCCGGAGGCCAGAGGAGCCGGATCGTCCATCCACCATCTGACCTGCGCGGGGGAGCGTCAGCCAGGGCTCGCGCTCCATGATCATTACGTCCCTATTACGCGGGCGACCTGTCAGCCTCCGCCCGTGCCCCGTATGGTCGTTGGCATGATCTCGGGCAGCGACGGCGGCGACGATACGGGGTTCACGGCCGAGAGTACGGGCCGCATCCTCCGGGACGCCTGCCGCTCCGCCGGCCTCGACCCGACCGGCGCCGAACTCCTCCGCCTCGGCTCGAACGCGGTCTACCGCCTTGCCTCGGAACCGATCATCGTCCGCATCGCCCGAGACCCGTCCGTCCTCTCCGAGATGGAGCGAGCCGTCGGCGTGGCCCGCTGGCTGGAGCGCTCCGACTTCCCCGCGAACCGGGTTCCGCCGCACGCCACTCAACCGGCCGTGTTCGGCGGCCGCGTGGTCACCTTCTGGGAGAGCGTCCAGGACCAGGAGGAGTACGCCACCGTGGGCGAGCTGGCCGACCTCCTGCGCCGCCTGCACTGGCTGGAGGAGCCCGAATCCCTCGGCTTCCCGTACTTCGACCCACACGCCAAGCTGGCGGCCTCCCTGGCCGGTCTGGACACCATCGCGGACCAAGACCGGGAGTTCCTGGAGGAGCGTGCGGCAAGGCTCGGCAAGGAGTACGACCGCCTGGACTTCGTCCTCCCCTTCGGCCTGATCCACGGCGACGCCAACATCGGCAACATCCTCCGCCACCGAGACGGCCACGCCGTCCTGATCGACCTCGACGGGTTCGCTCTCGCCCCGCGGGAATGGGACCTGGTCCTCACTGCCATGTACTACGAGCGGTACGGCTGGCACACGGCTGAGGAGTACCAGGACTTCGTCTTCCGCTACGGCTTCGACCTGATGAACTGGCCCGGCTACGAAACCCTCGCCGATCTCCGCGAACTGATGATGGTCGCTTGGGTTGGCCATCAGGCGAATGACAGCGAGCGCTCGGCCGCGGAATTCAGGAAGCGCCTGCACTCACTCCGGACAGGCGAAGGCCGGGAGACCTGGGGCGCCTTCTGAGCGCGCCCGTAGATCTGTAGTTGGCACGCCTACGCGGACGAACGGGTACCGCTCTCCGCGGTCAGCCACAACCGGTGCTCGCGTACCTGCTCCGCGAACGCCCGTGACACGGCGTTGTCCCCGGCCGTGAAAAGGCCCGTCCGGAACTCGGCCAGATAGCTCACACACCGCGCCGACTTCAGGTTCTCCCCGAGATCCAGCGCATCCACAGCCACCCGGCACGCCTCCTCGATGTCGCCGGCGCGAAGGTGGGCGTCGGCGAGCACCATGGTGGCGAAGAAGTCGCTCCGCACGTGGCTGCCGCTCATCGCGTTCTCGGCGTGCGCGACGGCCTGGCGAGCGCTGTTCACGTCACGGAAGCAGTGTGCGGCTTCGGCGGCCAGTTCAGCGGCGTCGAAGTAGGTGATCCACTCCGGCTCGTCCTCCGCGTTGCGGCTCTCCAGGGCACGTGTCGCGGCCGTTAGGGCGGCTTCGCATCCCCTTACGTCCCCGGTCCTGGCAAGCGCGCGTGCCTCCATGGCGTGGAACTGGGCCCGAAGCGTCGGCGTAGCCACCGCCGAGATCCCCATGAGCGCGGCGCGGGCGAGGGTTGCGGCCTCCGTGTACCGACCGAGGAAAGTGGCCTGGTGGCTCATGGCCGACAGGATGCTTCCGGCAAGGCGACGGTCGTTCCCGTCCTGGGCGAGCCGGAGGGCCTGGAGGAAGTAGCGCTGCGCGAGTCCGTGATGGCACGCGTCGTAGGACATCCACCCGGCGAGAAGCGTCGCCTCCGCCACGGTGGAGTAGAGCGCACGCCCCACGGCATCGCTGTAGCTGCCGCGCAGTAGGGGGACCACGTCCGTGCTGAGGTACTGGATCACGGAGCGCCGAGCGTGGTCGCCCCCGAACCGATCGTCGAGCTGGGCGAACATGTCGGCTGTCGTCTTCACCGCGGCTACGTCGCCGAGCCCCACCCGCACTGCTCCCGGCCGCACGGACCGGGGTGCGGGTCCCGGTGCGACCAGCCACCGCAAGGAAGCCTCGTTCCACGCGGGCTCGGATGCTTCGGCCTGTAACAGCGGCTCGTACCGGTTCAGATCCGCAGTCCAGAGCCGTTCAACGGTGCCGATCGCAGTGTCTGGGCTGTCCGGGTAGCCGGCGTCGAGAAGAGCAGCGTCCTGGCTTCCGCCCTGCTCCAGCCCCAGTGCGTCCGGCCCCAGCCCGAGCGCGTCAGCAAGCAACGCTCCGTAGAACGCGTCGGGTGTGCTGTGTCCGTTCTCCCAGCTGGCGATGCGCCGCTTCACGCTCTCGTCGGAGGGGAGTTGGTGTCCGCGTGCGGCTGCTACTCGCCGCAACTCACGTACCAATCGGAGCTGACTCCAGCCGCGTTCGGCTCGCGCACGGCGCAGACGTTCGTTGACCGGACCCATGGCTGACGTGTCCCCGCCCTCCTCGACGCATGGCAAAGGGGTGGTGCGTGGTGCTTGTCCATCATGAACGTACGTGACGGATCCGGCCTGTTGGCATAGGCGAACGGAATTCAATCGAACTCCATTCGCGGATGACGAGGGGTGACGCTTCCTCGTCCCGCACGTCACCCCTCGTCGCCTCTCGTCATCTGCCCAGCTCAACGCCCTCACCGGGAGTGTGGAACCACCGCGCCGCAGGACAGTGCGACGGCGGAACCGAGGTGGGGAGACGACGTGCAAACGATGACCAGGAGAGGCATCGAGTGGCTTTCGGCGAGCGCAGACGACCCGATGACGTGTCGAGCCCACTGGGCCGACGACCCGCGCCAGCCGACGATGCTCCACACCGGACGCCTCTTCGACGTGGTGTCCGTCGGACAACGCCTCGGGCTGGAGACCTTCGAGCAGATGTGCCGCCAGGGGTTGCCCTGCGGCCCGGCGATGGTGGATCGCGCAGCCCAGCGCGTCGGCTTCTTCCTCGGCTCGAACAGCCGCGATTGGTTCGCGCACTTCGTCAACCGCGAGAGCACCAAGCCGCTGGCCTACCGCTACCTCGGTGCGAACGCGGTAGTCGTAGTGCCGGGTCCCATGCCCTTGTCCGGCGATCGCTATGAATGGCTCCGTGCACCGATCCGCCGGCCGGAAGCCAACCCCCTCCGGCCGATCGCGTTGGCCATGCTCCTTGCTGCCTCCGCCGAGCTCCTGACCCGGGTCGACCACTACGGAGAGCGTTTCCGCTCTCCCGCCGATGCCCTCGCGGCCTATCCCGAGGAGCCGAGCACCAGTGCATGACGAACCGTCTGGCCGCGTCGATGCCGCCCGTTGGACACCACTGGACAGCGACGGCTGGTACGCCGCCCGCAACGCCACCATGGCCCTCCGGGACGCCCTGACCAGTGCTGGCCTCGACCACGACTTCCCGTACCTACGCGCCGACTTGAATGCCCTCGGCCACGGCCTGGTCGAACTGGGCCGTGTCTCGCCAAGCACGGCCGAGCACCTGGCCGAACTGTTGCGGCTGGGCTTGTCGAGCCCCGCAGAATCCCGCCCAGACACCGCGACCGACCACACCCCGGGGGAGTGAGCCATGACCGACCGACACGGAGTCATCGCCCCGCGCGCCGAGAATCTGAACACCGGCGTGAACTACGTCCGAGGCTGGGCGGAAGGCCGGCGCAGCGCGGACACCCTCGCTCAGCAGCTCGCCGCCCTCGGCCTGGAATCCGACTTCCCCGGCCTCAGGGTTGACGTGAACGTGCGCGGTGACGGACTGGTCCGCCTCGGCACGATCCGCCCGGAAGCGGCCGAGTTGCTGGCGCAGCTCATCACTGCGGGAGTACAGGCGAAAGCCTAGCGAGCAGCCTTGTCTGCCTCGGCTGTTGCCCGCTGAACGCCACGCACTACATCGCGATCACAAGCCAGGTGGCCTGCCGCCCGGCCGGGACCGGCGCCCCAGCGCCGCAGCCCGGGCGGACGACAGGCCACCTTCGTCGAGTATCAAGATGGTTCGGTTCAATGCCCTTCCGCGATGCATTGCTGCTCCCAGCTCGGCTGGTGCAGACATCGTGCGGTGATTGACTACGGACGATGGAGCCGCTTCCCAACGACCCGGCTGCTCTGTTCAACAAATCTGTGCAGCGCTGTGCGGTACCTGTCCCGTCGGGATCGATACTCGGGTTCTGCCGCATTACCTCGACGCCAGTACGCCCCTAAGGCTTGGCCGGCGTCGTTGACCTCCTGCAGGGCGGCCAACAGCGCAGCATCCTGAGACAAGATTTGTATGCGCGCAGTGGCCAGACGATGACTGGCCAAGTCCCAATGGATCACGCGATCCTCAAGGTTCAGGACCTGCTCTTCCCAGATACGGTTTAGAAGATCTCCACTGGAGGCTGCGACATGAGCGCACGCCTCCATGAGTGACTCCACAGCCCTCGCGCGTGCCTCACTCCGTTTGCTCAGGTACTGGCCCAGCAGCGCAATTGCCGCTCCCGTGGCGGTTGCGAGAAGCGTTCCCCAGGCGTTCACAGGGGAAGGATGCCCGCCAACACGCTTTCCAACTGTGGTGGTGGGGCGCTGGGGTGCGTTCGGGGGCGTCCACCTGGGTTCATGGCCGGTCAGCTACCTGTGCCAGCTCTGTTCTGGGTCTCGCCTGAACGGCTGTGAACGTAGCTGAATGAGACGCAAACTGAGACGGCTCCGACGAGGCTGGCCAACACCTCTGGGTAGCCGTGGGGGGAAGGGCAACTATGGAGAGCGTAACTATGGCGGCCGTGATTGCGGCTGTTGCAGCGGTGGTCGGGGGCCTCCCGACCGCGTTCGCCACACGGTCCGTGGAGCGGTTGCGGCTGCGGGCAAGCCTGCTGGAGAAGGCTCAGGAGCGCCGCCTGGCCAGCATCGAGAGCTTCATGTTGGCAACGAGCCTGTGGATGGACTGGCTCACGTTCGTCCAGGAGACCGGCTGCGAAGGAAAGCACAAGGAGCATAACCATCGGGTCCGCGCCCGCGACGAAGCGTATCGGCGGTTGTTGCTCTTGGCTTCAGATGAGTTGTATCGGTGGTTGAAGGACACCTACCTGCCCGCGGAATACCTGGTGCGGGAGACCTATGTGCGGCAACTGCGGCACGGTGTGGAGGTCGATGAGCGAGCACTGACCGCTCGACGAGCCTTCAACGCCATGCTGAGGGATGACCTCGTGGACAAGGTGCGCCCGGAGATCCACAAACTGCGCGCCCCCCTGGCGTGAGCCCTAGCTGCGCGGCCGGGGCTCTGAGCTTGGGAAGCTTGGGTTCTTTGAGGGCGTGTGCCCTATTGACCTGTGGGTATGTGGTGCCGACGTCGGTTGGTTGGCGACTGAGTGCCCCGCTGTTCCCCGTGGTTCCCCGCAGGATCTGGCACACCTATGTCCTTGTCGCGCCCATCGCAAGCCCACCACCCCCAAGGGCCCGGCGGTCCTGTACGGCGGTGGCGTCTTCGGCGGGTCGCTGACGCTCTGTCTGGTGGTGCTCACGTCGCTCGGCGTGCTTTGAACACTCTCGAAGTTCCCGGTGGACTCACCTTGCTTCCGGGACCTCGCGAGATACAGGCCTACGGTGCCGCGTCCGTGCCTACGCTCATCCTGTGACGATCACACCTGTTGTGGCTGGACTCCTCGGCACCGTAATCGGAGCCGTCGCGTCTATCGCTGCGTCAGTGTTGACCCAGCGGGCCACCAACGCGCGCGAACGCGACCACAAACTGTGGGAGCGGCGAGCCGACGCACTGGAGGAGATCCACCGGTACACGCTGGCGCGCAAGAACACCCGAGGGTGGGTGATGGCCAGCAAGCGACTACCGGACGACTGGGACCCCAACCGACCTCAGGAACCTGTACGCCTGCTCGAAACGAAGGTTGCGCTGTACGCGCCAGTGGCGGTCTCTGATGCTTACAAGGATTGGGGAACGAAACTCGTCGGCTTCGTCCTCGCTGTTGCTGGCTATCAAAACGAGACGGCGCGATTGTCGGGCTCACCGGAGCCAGAAGGGGCACAAATCCTCCTCGAAGCATCCTGGGCTATGGCCGAACACAGAGCCCGCGAATGGGAACAGGCCGAAGACCGCCTGTTCAAAGTCCTGCGTGATGCCTCGATCCTGCGTCCTGAACGGCAGTGGCGGCTCCGTCGCTGACCTCGGAAGGGCACGCCCCGCCACCACGTCGGCTGGCGGGCTGAATGCGCGAGAGCTCCGGAGACCCCTTGGGAGCTGGGCACCGCAGCAGGTCACGGCCCTGCACGTGGCGGACTAGGGCGACAAGGTCACGCATTGGGCACGGTTGGCTGAGCACCGCTTTAGGAGTTCTGCCGCACACCGAAACCGGACGGCTTTAGCGGCGCTTGAACCGACACCTACTACTGCGCAGAGCCGTTGCCATCTGCCGATGTTGATGTCAGTCGTAGATGTCAGGCGACACCGTTTGGCATGATCACGAGCGCTCGTAGCCGACCCCGTCAGTTATTCAACTGCCGTCGGCTGGGTCCTGCCAGTGCCAAGGCACGTGCGGAGGCACCCAGGCATCGCCGCTACCCCGGTCAAGTACGGGCGGCTCACAGTGATTGGGTACAGGGCTTCCGTCGATGACAGACTCCAGGGTGAGCTGCACGTAGCGAAGGTACCCACGTACGTCACGGATCTGGCGAGCACTGTTTCCTTGCCCTATGCCTCGCCGTGCGACATCGAAGCCCAGCTTAACCAGAGTTCTGAAGCGTGCCCGGACTTGATCGTCCTCGATGGACAGAAGATCCGTTTGCATGCCATGGCGGACGGATTCGAGAGCTTCCGCGCACCGCTCACGAGCCTCCGCACTCAACCGTGGCTCATCCAAAGCTACGTCCGGAAGTGAGGGTAGCCATGCGTAGAGTGCTGCGAGTCGTTCTAACAGCCGCTGAGCAGCCTCGGCAGAGCGCTGCTGAGTCCATTGGCTACGCGCCAACGCCGCACCGGCAGTCTGCTGCTCAGCGGCAAGTGCACCTTGAGCCTCTATGGACTTAGCGGTTTGCCAACGTGCCACATACACCGCGATTGCTCCGCCGGCCAAGGTCCCTATCAGCGCACTCGTCGTCTCGCCCGCTAGCTCTCCCCAGCTACTCATGGAGGCATCCTCGCCTCGACCGCGCCGGTCAAAACGGCGTGATGAGCAACGGCATGGGCGGAAAGGAGTGGAGGTCGAGCCCGAGCGACGAGCCCTCCGCTTGGGAAGCGGCGATCATCTGGGGCCTATTCGGAACTGACGTGGGAGAAAGGTTGAACTTCGGCCTCCCTGGGATTGACAGCCTTCACCGTGGTTCCCCGCTGTTCTCCGCGCGATCTGGTGCGCTTGTGGTGCGCGGACTGGCGTGCCGCATGCCGAGGCTCCGTCCGTGCAGCTGGCCATCGCGTACCGGTCCTACGACACGGAAGTCACCATCGTATTGTCGGCACGAGGCTCCAGCGGTAGAGAGGTTCACTACCGTGCCTCATCCGTCGGTCGGCGCCGCCGTGCAACGACCTTGCGTATCTGATCTAGAGGGTCTTGAAACCGCCCTCTCCTACGGCTGATGCATCGTGCTCGCGTCAGTTCCACGTCCTGCCTGTCGGGGTACGCGTCAGGCCTGTCTCGTTCCGCTGCGTAGAGGTATTCGGAGAGCATGCGGTACTGCCACTCCAAGGACGTCACCCGTGCTCCGTCGGGGTGCTTACCAAAGCGCTTCTGCACAGCCGTTCGCCCGACCCCGAAGTGCTCGGCGATACGACCCCACGAATAGCGTCTGGTCCGAGCCTCAGCTACAACGTCTCCCACCACACGTGGCATTGCGTCCTCGCACAGTGCAGCAGCGCGGAGGAGGCTTATCCCCTCGACGTGCGCGTGCAAGTACCAGATGCCGAAGCGCACCGCCGCTTCTGCCAGGTCCTCGTCGTTGGAGACGATCCATGGATCCAGAGGCCAGGCGGGATCTTCGTACGACACCCAAGGCCACGGGCGCGAAGGGTCAAACACCGGGTGGCCGGGATCGTTGACCGGCGAATTTTCCGCAGGTACGTCGTCCATGCGTCCACTGTAGGTGGACACTTAAGCCTATTCCATCCCGGATGTGTCGGGTGAGCATGCCAACATATGCACACATCAACGGAGTTGAGGCCAACAGGCGACCACTCCGACATCAACGGGAGTGGAAGACCGGAGGGCTGCGTGGCCGAGATCTACATGTATGCCGACGAAACTGGCGACCTCGACATGTCGGGCTCCACGGGCGCCAGTACCTACTTCGGCTTTGGAACGGCAGTCTTTGAGGGCGATCATGGCCACTGCCTCTGGCAGGGGCTCCAGCTGCGGTGTCGCCTAGAACGCAATGGCGTCCTTTTGCCTCAAGGGCTGCACGCCAAGAACGATTCGTACGCCACCCGGTCCGAGGTCTTCGACCTCATCAAGGAGCAAGCCCCCCGCATCGACACGACTTTCCTGTTGAAGAAGAACGCCTACCAGCGAATACGTGACGCAGGCCAGATGCGGCTGTACAAACTCGCCTGGTACTTGCACTTCAAAGAGATAGTCCGTCGCGTCAGCTCACCGGGCGACACGGTGTACGTGATTGCTGCTTCCCTGACGACGAACAAGAAGGAGGGCAGTGCACGCCTCGCGCTTCAAGATGTGTGCCAACAGCTCTCAACCGATCGCGAGATCATCCTTTGTGTCTGGAACGCGCCCACTTCGTGGGGTGTCCAGGTGGCCGACTACGCGCTGTGGGCGGTACAGCGGATCTTGGAAGGCCGTAAGTGTGCTTGGTACGAGCCCTGTGTGGCGCCCACCCTCGCCTCGACCTTCACTCCCTGGGGGCAGACAAGGTAAAGGCCAGCTATCCCGTAAGGGAAGAAGTCCCCTGGACCCCTTATCACTGGCCAGTAACCATGCAACCCGATGACGCCTCGGAGCGTCAAGCGTGCCGCCCGTTCTGCGTCGATTTTACATCGAGCACTTGATCCATTGAAGCGTCAGGCGGTCGCTTAAGGGCTCAGTGTGCGGTCTTCCCAGGCGCCCTCCGTGCATCGTCCGAGCGCTCATCATAGGGAGCTGTGCCCTCGACGGCTCGGGAGTTGATGAAGCTTGCCAAGCTGGCCCACCTCCTTAACCCGCAACTTCCCCAGCTCCCATCCCGTCCGCCGTCGACCCACATTCCGTGGAGCGGGCGTGGTTCGGGGCGTCAAGGTGGAGCGCGCCACTGTACGAACGACCTTGACGCCCCGGGCCGCGTCTGCTCGGCTCTGCCTGGGTCGATGGTGGACGGGATGGGAGCTCCCAACGCTCGCCACGATGTGCCCGCGGCCGGGAATGGCGCCCCCTCCATCCCGGTGCTGGCCGATCCCCCGCCGGAGGCATCGTCTGTGACCGTGTGTCGCGTGAGTGGGGCGCTCGATTCATGACCCCGGGCCAATCCATGCGTGGGCGGGCGTCGGCGCAGCCGGGGCGTAGCGGGCCGAAGGCAGGAGCGGCAGCCCCGGCGGAGCCGTGAGCCCGCCCGGCGGCGCGGAGCGGCGCCGGGTACTTGAAGAAGTAGAGAAAGTCTGAACCGTGCGCTGAATCCAGCGTGGCTCGCTACAGCCGGAACGCAAGCTCCAAGTCATGCCCTGGAAGGTGGAACTCCTCCAAGGCTAGCGGCTTGTCCGTGGCTGTGAGCGTGACTCGGAGGATGTGCAGCATCGGCACCCCGTCGGCGAGTCGGAGGGTCTGGGCCTGATCCGGGAGGGGCATGCGGGTGCGGATGTACTCAGTGAAGTGGAGTTCGTGGCCCAGCTCGGCGAGCGCGTTGTAGAGGTGCGGAGCCGGCGGCGGGGGCTGCTCCTCGTATTTGGTGTCCAGGAGAACCGAGAACGGGATGTAGGTGCGGTGGAGTTGGCGTAGGCGGCCCTGGTCGGCGGTCTGCAGGGCGTCGTAGGTGAACAGGGGCTCGCCGGGCGGGATACGGAGTAGGTCTGCCAGGGCAAGCGGGGCGTCAGTGCGCGTCGCCGTGGGCTCTTCGGCGTCGGTCCAGCGGATGCCGTCGGCCTCTGTGTATGAGCCGTCGGAGGCACGGCGGACGCCCCGGGGGAGCGTGAGGCTGGGGCGGTTTTGGGGAGAGCGGGCGAACGTGCCTCGGCCCATGATGGCCTCGACCAGTCCAGACGCCCTTAGTTCGGTGAGGCCCTGACGGACTGTCGGGCGCGTCACGCCGAACTGCTTGGCCAGTGACTCCTCAGAGGGGAGCGGCTGGCCGGCCGGGAAGGTGCCGTCCAGGATGCCTTCGCGCAGGTAGTCGGCGATCTGCCGGTACTTCGGCTGCGTGTTCTTTGGCGGCATGCCCAGTCCTCCGTGGCCTTCGGCCTTCGGCCTTCGCGGCTTGTGCGTTTCCGTAGACGAGCTGTCCACGAACGTGGACAGCTTCTCTTATCCCAACACGGTTCACAACCCGTACTACGGGTCGCCAATCTGGACTCACGTCACCCGTACTACGGGTGGTCTAGCAACCCGCAGGACTCGCTTGCGGGTGCCCATGAGAGGAGTCCAAGAAGTGGCAACCCTTCCGATCGACACCGCCAAGTTCACGGGGATCATCTGCGCCGTGCCCCCGACTCCGCGGCTCGTCAGCCGTGAGTCCGGGCAGGTCCGGGTGGACCGGGACACCGGCAAGACGCTGAATCAGGTGGGCCTGTGCCTGATGGCTGGCACCTCGGCGGACGTGGTGAACGTGAGCGTTCCCGGTGAGCCGTCCGGCGTGCAGAACGGCACGCCTGTCTCCGTGCGCGACCTCGTCGCCATCCCTTGGGAGAACGAGGGTCGGCACGGGATCGCCTACCGCGCCGCCGAGATTCGACCTCTGCAGGCGGCCTCTGCCGCAAAGGGGGCCGGGCAGTGATGACCCTGGCGTCCTCCGACCCGGCGGCCGGGGCTATCTGGCCGAGTTGGGTCCTTGTGGTCGCCGCCGTCGTGGTGCTGGGCCTGTTGATAGCGGGCCCGGCGCTTCGCCGGAGGCATCCGGCTGCCTGGTGGCTGTTACTCGGCTACCCGGCCGCCGCTTTCCGCGTCACCCGCACCTGGCGGGCTCTCATGGCAGGGTGCGGACTCGCCGTGAGTCGTCGCCCGGCGCTGACGGTGGTGGCCGGGCTCGTCGGCAACGGGGCTCCGCCGCCCCAACCCCGCGTTCCCCGTTACGGGTTCATCCGGCCCACGCCTACCGGCTTCGTCTTCCTGGCTCGCCTGCTCCCTGGGCAACTGCCCGAGGACTTCGTGAAGGCGGCTCCCGCCATGGCGGAGGACTGGCAGATCCACGCGGTCCGGGTCACGTCCCAGCGGCCCGGTGTCGTACGGATCAACGCCCTGTACGCCAACCCGCTCGCCGCACCACGGGCGCCGCACACCCGTGGACCAGGGCGACTGCTGCGGGTCGTCGTCGGGACACTGGAGACCGGAGCGGCCTGGGTCATAGACCTGCGCCACATACCGCACTGGCTGATCGTCGGTGCCACCCGTTCCGGCAAGTCGACGCTGATCAACGCACTCGTCGCCGGTCTCGCGCCGCAACCGGTCGCCCTCGTGGGCATCGACTGCAAGGGCGGCATGGAACTGTCGCTCTACGGGCCTCGCCTCTCCGCCCTCGCGACCAACCGGAGGCAGGCGGTGCGGCTGCTGTCCGCGCTGGTGGATCTCACCCTCGATCGCATGACGGTCTGCCGCGCGGCCGGCGTCCGCAACATCTGGGGCCTCGCGGAGAAGGAACGGCCGGTACCGGTCGTCGTGATCGTCGACGAGATCGCGGAACTCTTCCTCGTCGCCGGGCGCCACGAGAAGGACGAAGCACACGCAGCAGGTACCGCGCTGATCCGGCTCGCCCAACTCGGCGCCGCTCTCGGGGTGTTCCTCGTCGTCGCCGGACAGCGCGTCGGCTCCGACCTCGGCCCCGGGGTGACCGCGCTCCGGGCCCAGCTCGGTGGCCGGGTCTGCCACCGGGTCGCTGATCCCGGTACGGCGGAAATGACACTCGGCGACCTCAACCCTGACGCGCTCAAGGCTGCTCAGGCCATCGCTCCCGAAGAGGCCGGCACTGCCGTGCTCGCCTCTGGCGATGGCTGGGAGCGCGGCCGGTCTCACCTGATCACCGAAGCGGAGGCCGAAGCCGTTGCCGCCGCCCACGCGCACCTGGCACCCGCACTGCCCGAACTGTCCGTCGCCCTGGCCTGACAAGGAGAGTCACCGTGCTGGTCACCACGTCGGCCGTGCTGCTGCTCGGCAACAGGTCGTCCTGGTCGCCCTCGACGACACCGAACGCCGACTCTGCCCCGGACATGCCGCTGCGGTCTGGCTGACCGACCCGACGTACCGCTTCAGCGCTAAGACCCCGCCGGATGCCATCGCCGCCGTGATGGGGCACGCCTTCGGCCCCGGGGGCGGTGGTCGGCGATGAACGCGCCGTTCTCACCCTCCCCGGGCGTTGCCGCTCTCCTGGAGCGGGCGGCACAGCCGGACTTCCCCGGTTGGCGTCGCGCCATCGTCCGCCTAGGCGGCTGCACCAACCCCGTTCATCTCGTCGGCTCCAGCGTCCTGGTGGACACCGCCACGGGGGAGACCTTGGCCGGTGCCGAGGAGCCCAGCAGTCCGGCCAGCGCGCGGCGTCTGCTGACCGCCTGCGGGAACCGCCGGGCATCCGTCTGCCCTGCCTGCTCCCGCCTCTATCAAGCAGACACGTACCAGCTCGTACGCGCCGGCCTCGTCGGCGGCAAGGCGGTCCCGGAGACGGTGGACACGCACCCCCGGGTGTTCGCCACTCTCACCGCGCCCGGCTTCGGACCGGTCCACACTCGCCGGGAGCAGTCGGGCCGCGTACGCCCGTGCCGCCCCCGGCGGGGTGCCGCGGACTGTCCGCACGGCCTGCCCCTCGGCTGCACCCTCCGCCATGCTGCGGACGACCCTCGCCTTGGCGAACCGCTCTGCCCGCGCTGCTACGACTACGCCGGAGCCGTGCTCTGGCAGTCCTGCGCGGGCCTGCTCTGGCACCGCTTCGGCATGAGCTGCGACGGGAGATCGCCCGCCGGGTCGGAATCTCCCGCACGGAGCTGGGGGGCCCGGGTCTCGTACGCCAAGGTCGCCGAGTACCAGCGGCGCGGCCTGGTCCACTTCCATGTGGTCGTCCGCCTCGACGGCCCGGACGGACCGGACTCCTTCCCGCCCACCTGGGCGAGCATCGCCCTGCTTGCTGATGCCGTCCCGGCCGCAGCCTCCCGAGTGCGGCTGCGGGCGCCGGGTAGCTCGGTCGTCGGGGCCCGGGTGCTGTGCTTCGGCGCGCAGATCGACGTACGCCCGGTCGCCGCTTCCGCGACGGGAGAGCGGCCATCGTCGGGGGCTGTGGCCGGGTACATCGCCAAGTACGCGACCAAGGGCGCCGAGTCGGCCGGCGCGGTTGACGGGCGTATCCGTTCCCCGCGGGAACTGGTCCTTCTGCCGGTGCGGGCGCACGTGCTGCGGATGATCGGTACGTGCTGGTGGCTCGGCGGCCTGCCCGCGTTCGCCGCCCTCGGCCTGCGTCGCTGGGCCCACATGCTCGGCTACGGCGGTCATTTCTCCACCAAGTCCCGCCGCTACTCGACCACTCTCGGTGAACTCCGTCGTACCCGCGCCGACCACCGGGCCGAGGAGCAGCGAGCCGCGCTCGGCTTCGCCGGCCGTCCCGTAGCCCTGGTTGGGAATTGGCGGTACGCCGGGCGCGGCTTCTCACCGGAAGGGGCGCTGCTCGCGGCCTCCGTACGGCAAGGCGGTTGTCGGCATGGCGCGTAACCGGCCATCGGCCGAACTCCTCACCGTGCGGCAGGTCCTGGAGGAGTTAGGAGGCGTCTCCCGCCGCACCTTCTACCGCTGGCGTGAACTCGAACTCGCCCCGACCTGCATTCGCCTCCCGAACGGCCAACTCCGTGTGCGCCGCGACGTACTCGACGCCTGGGTGGACGAGCGGGCGGAAGGCGTGGACGGGGATGCGCGGTGAAGTCGTACAAGGTCGTCATCTGGAAGCTGAGCGTGAATCGCTCTGCCAAGAAGCCAACTCATCTCGTGCGTTGGTCAGCGGAGGGCGAGCCGTTCCACGACTCCTACAAGACCAAGCCGCTCGCCGACCGCTTCCGCGCCAAGCTCCTGCGTGCCACGGAGAGAGGCGAAGCCTTCGACACGGTGACGGGCCTGCCCGACTCCCTACGGGGCGGCAAAGTCGCGCTGAGTTTCGTGGAACTGGCCGTGAAGTACCTCGATGCCCGGTGGGCGGAGGCTTCGGCAAAGCAGCGCGACAGTGTCACCGATGCGCTGGCCACGGTCCTGCCGGTCCCCGTGAAGGCGTTGCGCGGGCGGCCTGACCCATCAGCCCTGCGTCGGGCGCTGCGGTCGCACCTGCTGCCTCCGCCTCGTCGAGAACGGGAGCGTCCCGAGGAGATTGCCGCTGCCTTGGCCTGGCTGTCGAAGGCGTCCTTGCCGGTGGTCGAACTCTCTGAGGGAACCCGCGCACAGGACCTGGTCGACGCGCTCACCCGACGTCTCGACGGCAAACCGGCCGCGACGCAGACCTACCGGCGTTGCCGCGCGGTGGTCTTCAACGTGCTGCAGTACGCCGTCGAACTTGGCGCACTGACCGTCAACCCGCTCTCGCAGGTGCGCCGGACTCGGGGCAAGCGGGCGGTGCATGAGGTTGATCGGCGCGTGGTGGTCAATCCCCGGCAGGCGCGGGAGCTGCTGACCGCGCTCACCTACGTCGGCGAGTACGACCGGGCGAGCGGCCGTCGACTCCGCGCCTTCTTCGGGTGCCTGTACTACGCGGCGGTGCGACCCGGCGAAGCACTGGGCTTGCGTCGCTCGGACTGCTTCCTCCCGGAGAAGGGATGGGGCCGCATCGAGCTGGCGGAGACCCGGCCGACAGCCGGGAAGGCGTGGACGGACTCTGGCGAGGCTCACGATCGTCGTGGACTCAAGCAGCGGGAAGCCGGTGAGATCCGGACTGTGCCCATCCCGCCCCCTCTGGTTCGACTGCTCCTCGACCACATCAAGGAGTTCGGTACGGCTGCGGACGGGCGTCTCTTCTCCAGCGAGCGGGGCAACGTCGTCGCGGCCTCGTCGTACTCGCGGGTCTGGAAGCAGGCTCGGGAACTGGCGCTCCCTCCGCAACAGGTCGGGTCGGTCATGGCGGCCCGGCCGTACGACCTCCGGCACGCGGGAGTCTCACAGTGGCTCAACTCCGGCGTCCCCGCGCCTGAAGTAGCCGCGCGGGCCGGGCACTCGGTCGACGTGCTGCTGAAGATCTACGCCAAGTGCGTCGACGGCCAGGAAGCGGAGATGAACGACCGGATCATGCAGGGGCTGGGGGAGGGGGACGGCGAGACCTGAGACCGAGGGAAGCCCGCTGAGAAAGGCCCTGGAGCCGTTGTGCTCCGGGGCCTTCTCCATGCCATCGACCGCACCCCGAAAACGGCCGCTCACCTGCACCAACAGCCGCCAAGATCATTACGTAGCCATTACGTGATCACTGGCAAACGACTGCTTCAGCCCGCCTCCACCTGCATATACAAAAAGACCCCGTCGTCAGCGTCTCCGCTGGTGACGGGGTCTTAGGCACACTTGCACAGTGTGCCCCCGGCAGGATTCGAACCTGCGCACACGGCTCCGGAGGCCGTTGCTCTATCCCCTGAGCTACGGGGGCGTATCAGCGCTGTTTGCGCGGTGACGGGTAGAACACTACCAGCTCTCCGGGGCTCTCCATGAACAGGTATTTCGAGGCCTCGACGGGGGTGCCGGAGCGGGTCCGGGCGGCGGGGCGGAGGCCCCCGTGCACGCGCTCCGCACGGGGCGGAAGTAGGGAAAACCGGGACGCGGTGGCGGGCGCGGACCTACTCTCGAGTTGTGCCAGGCATGCCCGGCCGCGTGCTTGTTGTGGACGACAACAAGGTCATTCGGCAACTGATCAGGGTCAACCTCGAGCTGGAGGGCTTCGAGGTCGTGACCGCGGCCGATGGTGTCGAATGCCTGGACGTCGTGCACCAGGTCCAGCCCGATCTGATCACCCTCGACGTCGTCATGCCCCGGCTCGACGGCCTGCGCACCGCGGCGCGGTTGCGCGCCGACGCGCGGACGCGGAACCTGCCCGTCGTCGTCATCAGCGCCTGCACCCAGTACGAGGTCGAGAGCGGGCTCGAGGTCGGCGTCGACGCCTTCCTCGCCAAGCCCTTCGAGCCCAACGAACTGGTCGAGGCCGTCCGCCGGTTGATGGGGCGCGGCGGGCGCGGACCCGGACACGATCCCGGCCATCAGGGGCCCGGACGCGGATACACGCGCGACCGCGGCCCCGTGCGGAACGAGTGCCGGGCCAGCGGGTCCGGCGGGAGCGAGCGCTCCGCGTAGTCCCACGTGACGTACCGATACGTACGTAGGCCGATGCGTACGTAGTACATGTCCCCACCTGCCCACACCCGCCCCCACGCGCTCACTCCTCCCGTGCGCCGGCGCCCCCGTCCACATCCCGGACTATCCGGGAAACCAAGTCGCGTTCCGGCCCCCCTCCTCCCATACGCTTGTCCCGTGACACCCGTCGAGCTCTCCCGCACCGTGCTGCGCGCCATGCGCCGTGCCGTCGATGCCGGGGAACTCAGCGTGGTGCTGCCCGAGGCCGGGAGCGTGCGCGTCGAGCGGCCGCGGCCCGGGGGGCGCGGGGACTACGCCACCAATGTGGCCCTGCGGCTGGCCCGTGCCGCCGGGCGGTCGCCGCGGCAGGTGGCCGAGGTGCTGTCCCCGCGGCTCGTCGCGGAGCCCGGTGTCGCCGGGGTCGAGATCACCGGGCCCGGGTTTCTGAACATCACCCTCGCCGGCAGCCGCGCCGAGACTCTCGTGCGGGACATCCTTGAGCGCGGGGGCTGCTACGGGCATGTCCACCCCGGCACCGGGGAGCTCGCGCAGCTCCACGTGGCGCGCGAGGTCCGCGCCGTCGTCGTCGCCGACAGCGTTTGCCGGATTCTCCGGTCCCAGGGTGCTCTTGTCCGCGTGACCTGCGACGAAGCGCCGGATCCCGCGTGGGTGGATGTGCTGGGCGTGCGGGTGGACGCATGGGGGAGGCCGCCCGTGCCGCTGACCGGACCCCGCCCCGTCCCCGCCGGAGCGGACCCGCTCCGCCTCGGCCGCGACGCCGCCCGGTGGGCCCTGCTCCATCCCGCCGCCCACGACCGTCCCCGTGTCAGCCCCGAGCAGGGCGGCGACGAGCATCTGGCGCAGCGTGAGGCCAACCCGCTCTTCCGGGTGCGGTACGCCTGCGCCAGGGCCCGCGCCCTGACGCGCAACGCCGCCGCGCTCGGCTTCGACGCCGCTCCCGGCGACCTGGGACACGGCGACCTGGGACAGGGCGACCTGGGACACGACGACCCGGGACACGGCGACCCGGCGCACGGCGCCCCCGCCCGCGATGGCCTCGCCCCCGGCGACACCGTCCTGCTCGACGCCCTCGGCGACCACCCGGCCGTCCTCGCCGCCGCCGCGCGCCACCGCGCCCCCGACCGCCTCGCCCGGCACCTCGTCGCCACCGCCGACGCCTTCCTCTCCTTCCAGAGCCCCCCGCAGGGGACGCCCGGAGGTGGCGTGCTGCCGCTCGGTGACGAGAAACCCTCGGCCGCCCACCGTGCCCGGCTCGCGCTCGCCGAAGCCGCCGGGACGGTGCTCGCCGGTGGCCTGTCCCTGCTCGGCATCAGCGCACCCGAATACCTGTGACATCCGTGAACGTGAGAGAGCATGCGACGGATGTGACGGACGTAACACACGTGAGAGACGAGACGACACAGCCATGAGCCGTTCCGCACACCCCGCAGGGCCCCGCCACGCCGACGTGCTCCCCGAGGGGCACTACAGCGCGCCGCCCGCCGACCTCAACGCCCTGGACGCGAAGGTCTGGTCCCGCACCGTCACCCGTACCCCCGAAGGTGCCGTCAGCGTGGGCGGCATCGAGGTGACCCGGCTCGCCGAGGAGTTCGGCACGCCGGCGTACTTCGTCGACGAGGCCGACTTCCGCGCCCGCTGCCAGGCCTGGCGCGACGCCTTCGGCCCCGGGGCCGACGTCTTCTACGCGGGCAAGGCCTTCCTCTCGCGGGCAGTCGTGCGGTGGCTGGACGAGGAGGGGCTCAACCTCGACGTGTGCAGCGGTGGTGAGCTCGCCACCGCCCTCGCCGCCGGGATGCCCGCCGAGCGCATCGCCTTCCACGGCAACAACAAGACGCCCGAGGAGATCGAGCGGGCCGTCGAGGCCGGCGTAGGGCGCATCGTGCTCGACTCCTTCCAGGAGATCGTGCGCGTCGCCCACATCGCGGAGCGGCACGGCAAGCGCCAGCGCGTGCAGATCCGCGTGACCGTGGGCGTCGAGGCGCACACCCACGAGTTCATCGCCACCGCCCACGAGGACCAGAAGTTCGGCATCGCGCTCGCGGGCGGGCAGGCCGCCGAGGCCGTGCGGCGCGCGCTCAAGCTCGACGGGCTCGAACTCATCGGGATCCACTCCCACATCGGGTCGCAGATCTTCGACATGGCCGGGTTCGAGGTCTCCGCCCGCCGCGTCGTCCAGCTGCTCGCCGAGGTGCGGGACGAGCACGGCGTCGAGCTGCCCGAGATCGACCTCGGCGGCGGCCTCGGCATCGCGTACACCTCCGACGACGACCCCCGCGAGCCGCACGAGATCGCCAAGGCGCTGAACGAGATCGTCACGCGCGAGTGCGCGGCCGCGAAGCTCAGCACCCCGCGCATCTCCGTCGAGCCCGGCCGCGCCATCGTCGGCCCGACCGCCTTCACGCTCTACGAGGTCGGCACGATCAAGCCGCTCGAAGGGCTGCGCACGTACGTCTCCGTGGACGGCGGCATGTCGGACAACATCCGCACCGCGCTGTACGACGCCGAGTACACCGTCGCCCTCGTCTCGCGCTCCTCGGACGCCGACCCCGTGCTGGTGCGCGTCGTCGGCAAGCACTGCGAGAGTGGGGACATCATCGTGCGGGACGCGTTCCTGCCGGCCGACCTGGCGCCCGGCGACCTGATCGCCGTGCCGGCGACCGGCGCGTACTGCCGCTCGATGGCGAGCAACTACAACCACGCGCTTCGCCCGCCCGTCGTCGCCGTCCGCGGCGGCGAGGCCCGGGTGATCGTCCGGCGCGAGACGGAGGAAGATCTCCTGCGTCTCGACGTCGGATAATGAAATAACCGTCTCAGGATCCGGACAATGGACAGAAAGTCCGTTCCGGTGGGTGAGACTGGTTCCACCGTAGATGTATGAGAAGTGAGGTCGGATGATGCGTACGCGTCCGCTGAAGGTGGCGCTGCTGGGCTGTGGGGTTGTCGGCTCAGAGGTGGCGCGCATCATGACGACGCACGCCGACGACCTCACAGCCAGGATCGGCGCCCCGGTGGAGCTCGCCGGGGTCGCCGTCCGCCGCCCCTCCAAGGTGCGCGAGGGAATCGATCCCTCCCTCATCACCACCGATGCGACCGCCCTGGTCAAGCGCGGCGACATCGACGTGATCGTCGAGGTGATCGGCGGCATCGAGCCCGCACGGACCCTCATCACGACCGCCTTCGAGCACGGTGCCTCCGTCGTCTCGGCGAACAAGGCGCTCATCGCGCAGGACGGCGCCGCGCTGCACGCCACGGCCGTCGAGCACGGCCGCGACCTCTACTACGAGGCCGCCGTCGCCGGCGCCATCCCGCTGATCAGGCCGCTGCGCGAGTCCCTCGCCGGCGACAAGGTCAACCGCGTCCTCGGCATCGTGAACGGGACGACCAACTTCATCCTCGACGCCATGGACACGACGGGGGCCGGGTATCAGGAGGCCCTCGACGAGGCCACCGCCCTCGGGTACGCGGAGGCCGACCCGACCGCCGACGTCGAAGGCTTCGACGCCGCCGCCAAGGCCGCGATCCTCGCCGGCATCGCCTTCCACACGCGCGTGCGCCTGGACGACGTGTACCGCGAGGGCATGACCGAGGTCACCGCCGCCGACTTCGCCTCCGCCAAACGCATGGGCTGCACCATCAAGCTCCTCGCCATCTGCGAGCGGGCCGCCGACGGCGGGTCCGTCACCGCGCGCGTGCACCCCGCCATGATCCCGCTCAGCCACCCGCTGGCATCGGTGCGCGGCGCCTACAACGCCGTCTTCGTCGAGGCGGAGGCCGCGGGACAGCTGATGTTCTACGGCCCCGGCGCCGGTGGCTCGCCCACCGCGTCCGCCGTCCTCGGCGACCTCGTCGCCGTCTGCCGCAACAAGCTCGCCGAGGCCACCGGGCCCGGCGACTCCGCGTACACCCAGCTGCCCGTGAGCTCCATGGGCGAGGTCGTGACGCGCTACCACATCAGCCTCGACGTGGCCGACAAGCCGGGCGTGCTCGCCCAGGTCGCGACGGTCTTCGCCGAGCACGGCGTATCGATCGATACGGTCCGTCAGACGGGGAAGGACGGCGAGGCCTCCCTCGTCGTCGTCACCCACCGCGCGCCCGACGCCGCCCTCACCGGCACCGTCGAGGCGCTGCGCAATCTCGACACCGTGCGTGGTGTCGCCAGCATCATGCGGGTTGAAGGGGAGTAAGCAGCAATGACCCACCAGTGGCGCGGAATCATCGAGGAGTACCGGGACCGTCTTCCGGTCTCCGGCACCACGCCGGTCGTGACGCTCGGCGAGGGCGGCACGCCGCTCGTGCCCGCACAGGTGCTCTCCGAGCGGACGGGCTGCGAGGTCCACCTCAAGGTCGAGGGCGCCAACCCCACCGGGTCCTTCAAGGACCGCGGCATGACCATGGCGATCACCAAGGCCAAGGAGGAGGGCGCGCAGGCCGTCATCTGCGCCTCCACCGGCAACACCTCGGCGTCCGCGGCCGCCTACGCCGTACGCGCGGGAATGGTCTGCGCGGTCCTCGTGCCGCAGGGCAAGATCGCGCTCGGCAAGATGGGCCAGGCCCTCGTCTACGGCTCGAAGATCCTCCAGGTCGACGGCAACTTCGACGACTGCTTGAACCTCGCTCGAGGCCTGTCGGAGAACTACCCGGTGGCGCTGGTCAATTCGGTGAACCCGTTCCGCATCGAGGGCCAGAAGACCGCGTCGTTCGAGATCGTCGACGCGCTCGGTGACGCGCCCGACATCCACGTCCTTCCCGTCGGCAACGCCGGCAACATCACCGCCTACTGGAAGGGCTACAAGGAGTACGCGGCCGACTCGGTGTCGACCCGTACCCCCCGGATGTGGGGCTTCCAGGCCTCCGGGTCCGCGCCCATCGTGCGCGGCGAGGTCGTCAAGGACCCCTCGACGATCGCCACCGCGATTCGCATCGGCAACCCCGCGTCCTGGGACTTCGCCCTGGCCGCGCGCGACGAGTCGGACGGCTTCATCGACGAGGTGACGGACCGTGAGATCCTGCGCGCCTACAAGCTGTTGGCGTCCCAGGAGGGTGTCTTCGTCGAGCCGGCGTCGGCCGCGTCCGTCGCCGGTCTGCTGAAGGCCGCCGAGCAGGGCAAGGTCGACAAGGGGCAGAAGATCGTCTGCACCGTGACCGGCAACGGCCTCAAGGACCCGGACTGGGCCGTCGCGGGCGCTCCGCAGCCCGTCACCGTCCCGGTCGACGCGGCGGCCGCGGCCGAGCGTCTGGGCCTCGCGTAACCGCAGGCCAAACCCGCGACTCCGGACAGGGGGTGGCACAGGGGGCTTACGACACGCATCGTGCGCCTCCTGTGCGCCCTATGTCGCCACAGAACCTTCCTTCGATAGGCTGTACCGAACCCGCCCCGCCGCACATGCCGCGGTGCCGCCGTCGTTCGCGGCCTTCGGGTGTTCCGTACATGTGGCACGTACTGAAAATACGGAGCCTCAAAAACACGCAGCTCAAGGAGAGTCATCGAGCGATGGCCGGTCCCGCGTTCCGCGCCGCCGCCGTCCGGGTGCGCGTCCCCGCCACCAGCGCCAACCTCGGTCCGGGCTTCGACGCCCTGGGCCTGTCGCTGGGTCTGTACGACGACGTGGTCGTCCGGGTGGCCGACTCCGGGCTGAACATCGACATCGCCGGAGAGGGCAGTGAGACCCTCCCGCGCGACGAGTCGCATCTGCTGATCCGTTCCCTGCGCACCGCCTTCGACCTCCTCGGCGGACAGCCGCGCGGGCTCGAGATCGTCTGCGCCAACCGCATCCCGCACGGCCGGGGCCTCGGCTCCTCGTCCGCGGCCATCTGCGCGGGCATCGTCGCCGCGCGCGCCGTGACCATAGGCGGCGAGGCCCGGCTCGACGATGCCGCGCTGCTCGAACTGGCCACCGAGATCGAGGGCCATCCGGACAACGTCGCCGCCTGTCTGCTCGGCGGTTTCACGCTCTCCTGGATGGACGGGGGAGCCGCGCGGGCCATCAGGATGGACCCCGCCGATTCCATCGTTCCGGTGGTTTTCGTACCCGGAAAGCCCGTCCTCACCGAGACGGCCCGCGGCCTCCTGCCGCGCACCGTCCCGCACGTCGACGCGGCTGCCAACGCGGGCCGGGCGGCCCTGCTCGTCGAGGCCCTGACCAGGCGCCCCGAGCTGCTGCTGCCCGCCACGGAGGACCGTCTGCACCAGGAGTACCGCGCCCCGGCCATGCCGGAGAGCGCCGCCCTGGTGGAGCGGCTGCGCGCCGACGGCGTGCCCGCGGTGATCTCCGGCGCGGGCCCCACGGTCCTCGCGCTGGCCGAGGAAAGCGCGGCCGACAAGGTCGCACGTCTGGCGGGAGAGGGCTGGGCGGCCAATCGCCTGGCACTCGACGCCACGGGAGCGAGCGTGCTGCCACTTGCGTCCTGACGCAGTGAACACAGGGATTTCGGGGTGTCCCGATCCCGAGAGGGGGAATGTTTGTTGGATCCGGTAGTGTTAATCTCAAGTCTGCACCCGTCCTCACCATGGCGAGGTGCTTTGTGTCCCCGTCCGGGACAACCATTCTTCCGGGAGCCCCCCAAACTGCTTCGTGCCTTGCACTGAGCGGTCCTGAACACGCTCCGGAACCGGCATGACCGAGCCGGGTGACACCGCACATCAGTGGCACCGCGCCGGGAATCGCCATCACCAATGAATTCTTCCGCCGCGTTGGCGGACCACCGCCCCGGCACGGTCCACAGAATGCAAGGACCGACCGCCGGACAGCACAACCGGTCGCCGAGCCAGACAGGCCGACGTCCGCTCCAGGGAAGGACCCTTCGTGAGCGACACCACCGATCTGATGGGCGTGACTGCCGACACGCCCGCCACGGACGCCTCCGCGGCGCCTGCCACCGGTGCTTCGGCCGGGTCCCGGCGGCGCCGCGGCACCGGCCTCGAGGGCATGGTGCTGGCGGAACTGCAGCAGGTCGCATCGGGCCTTGGGATCAAGGGCACCGGGCGCATGCGCAAGAGCCAGCTGATCGAGGTCATCAAGGAGGCGCAGGCAGGGGGCGGAGCCCCGGCGAAGAGCGCCGCGGCTTCCGGGGACACCACCGAGTCCAAGCCCAAGCGCCGGGCCACCTCGAAGGCCCGTACGGGCGAGGACGCCGCCGAGCCCGCCAAGGCGAGCGCGGACAAGTCCGCCGGTGCCAAGGCCGAGAAGGCCACGGCCCAGCAGCAGATCGACATCCCCGGCCAGCCGGCCGGCGGCCCCGCACGCTCGGGCGACGCCGAGCGGGACGAGCAGCCGGCCGGTGAGCGCCGCCGCCGTCGCGCCACCGCCGACGCGGGCAGCCCCGAGACGGTCACCGCCGAGGCGAAGGCCGACAAGGGCGACGCGTCCGAGGGCAAGGGCGAGAAGGCCGACAAGGGCGGCGACGGCTCCGGCGACAACGACGGCCGCCGGGACCGCCGTGACCGCCAGGGCCGCGGCCGTGACCGTGACCGCGACCGCCGCGGCAACAAGGGCGACGACCAGCAGGGTGGTGGCGGCCGCCAGGACCGTCAGGACCGCCAGCAGCAGGGTGGCGGCGGCCGTCAGGACCGCCAGGACCGCCAGCAGCGTGACAACGGTCCGCAGGACGACGACGACTTCGAGGGCGGCCGGCGCGGCCGCCGGGGCCGTTACCGCGACCGCCGCGGCCGTCGTGGCCGCGACGAGCAGGGCTTCGGCAACGAGCCGCAGGTCTCCGACGACGACGTCCTGATCCCCGTCGCGGGCATCCTCGACATCCTCGACAACTACGCGTTCATCCGTACGTCGGGCTACCTCCCCGGCCCCAACGACGTGTACGTCTCGCTGGCCCAGGTCCGCAAGAACGGCCTGCGCAAGGGCGACCACGTCACCGGCGCGGTCCGTCAGCCCAAGGACGGCGAGCGCCGCGAGAAGTTCAACGCGCTCGTCCGCCTGGACTCGCAGAACGGCATGGCGCCCGAATCCGGGCGCGGGCGGCCGGAGTTCAGCAAGCTGACGCCCCTTTACCCGCAGGACCGGCTCCGTCTGGAGACCGACCCGGGCGTGCTCACCACCCGCATCATCGACCTCGTCGCGCCCATCGGTAAGGGTCAGCGCGGTCTGATCGTGGCCCCGCCGAAGACCGGCAAGACCATGATCATGCAGGCGATCGCCAACGCGATCACGGTGAACAACCCCGAGTGCCACCTGATGGTCGTCCTGGTCGACGAGCGTCCGGAAGAGGTCACCGACATGCAGCGGTCGGTGAAGGGCGAGGTCATCTCCTCGACCTTCGACCGCCCCGCCGAGGACCACACCACGGTCGCCGAGCTCGCCATCGAGCGCGCCAAGCGTCTGGTGGAGCTGGGCCACGACGTCGTCGTGCTGCTCGACTCGATCACGCGTCTGGGCCGTGCGTATAACCTGGCGGCGCCGGCCTCCGGCCGCATCCTGTCCGGTGGTGTCGACTCGACCGCGCTGTACCCCCCGAAGCGCTTCTTCGGCGCCGCGCGCAACATCGAGGACGGCGGCTCGCTGACCATCCTCGCGACCGCGCTCGTCGACACCGGGTCCCGCATGGACGAGGTCATCTTCGAGGAGTTCAAGGGCACCGGCAACGCCGAGCTCAAGCTCGACCGCAAGCTCGCCGACAAGCGCATCTTCCCGGCGGTGGACGTCGACGCGTCCGGCACCCGTAAGGAAGAGATCCTGCTCGGCAGCGACGAGCTCGCCATCACCTGGAAGCTGCGCCGCGTGCTGCACGCGCTCGACCAGCAGCAGGCGATCGAGCTGCTGCTCGACAAGATGAAGCAGACGAAGTCGAACGCCGAGTTCCTGCTGCAGATCCAGAAGACGACCCCGACGCCGGGCAACGGCAACGACTAGTCGTCCTCTGCGGTCCCCGGCCGTCACAGGCCACTGGAAGGGCCGTCCCGTCACTGCTGTGACGGGACGGCCCTTCTGGCATGTGGTGTGGCGCGAGCGAGACCTTGGCCACACACATAAGAGATTCTCACGGTCACGGGCAGTAGCGCCGTGGCGGAAAAAACCGCAGGTGAGGGGCTGAAATCGAGGGGGAGGGGTACACGGTCGGTCACGAGTGTGCGCCGGGGCGCGCACGGGTCGCTGTGCAACCCTTCAAGCGGTTTTGCCGTCTGACAAGTACGACAAACCGCGCCTGACCCTGGAAGCAGGGGATATCCGACCGACGAGGACCGAGGAGCCCATGACCGACGAGAGCACTTCAGCGGACGCGGCCGAATCGAAGGCCAGGCGCGCCCGCGGGGGAGGTGGCCGTCGCCGCAAGCCGCGCAAGCGCAGCAAGGCGCTCGTGGTCACTGCGTGGACCGCGGCCTCGGTGGTCGTTCTCGGCGGAGGAGGCCTCGGCTTCCTGTACTTCAAGCTCAACGGCAACATCAAGGGCGTCGACATCAACGCCGCGCTCGGCACGGATCGCCCCATGGACGTCGACAACGGCTCCCAGGACATCCTCGTCCTCGGCTCCGACTCGCGCTCCGGCGACAACGCCAAGTACGGCAAGGACGAGGGCGCGGCCCGCTCGGACACCGCGATGATCGTCCACGTCTACAAGGGCCACAAGAAGGCCAGCGTCGTCTCCATACCGCGTGACACCCTGATATCCCGGCCCGAGTGCACGACGGACGACGACGAGACGGACCCCGGCGGCCAGCGGCAGATGTTCAACACGGCGTACGAGGTGGGCGGGCCCGCCTGCGCCGTCAAGACCGTCGAGAAGATGTCCGGCGTCAGGATGGACCACTACGTCGAGGTGGACTTCACGGGCTTCAAGAAGCTCATCGACACCCTCGGCGGCGTCGACATCACCACCAAGAAGGACATCCGCGACAAGGACAGCCACCTCGACCTGGACGCCGGCACCCACACCCTCAACGGGGAGCAGGCCCTCGGTCTGGTCCGCACCCGGCACGGCGTCGGCGACGGCAGCGACCTCGGCCGCATCCAGCTCCAGCAGGCCTTCATCAAGGCCCTGCTCAACCAGGTCAAGGACGTCGGCGTCTTCAGCAACCCGAAGAAGCTGTACGACCTCGCGAACGACGCGACCAGCGCCATCACCACCGACTCCGACCTGAACGACGTCAAGAGCCTCGCGAGCTTCGCGAACGGGCTCAAGGGCATCGGCGCGGGCGACATGAAGATGGTCACGCTGCCCATCCAGTACGACCCGGCCGACCCCAACCGGGTGCTGCCCCTGGAGAAGGCCGACCAGGAGGTCTGGGACGCGCTCAGGGCCGACAAGCCCATCCCCAAGTCCGCCACCGAGCAGTCGGCGGGCGACAAGGGCGACGCGGGTGACGTGGTCGACAGCCACTGAGCAGTCGGTGAGCAGTCGGTGGGCAGCCACTGACCGGTCACCGGCCGGTCACTGAGCCCGGCCCCCGGACCTTGGGGAATAGATCGGCCCCCACCCCGGTTTTGGGAGATACGGCCGGTCCTGGCAGACTGGTACGTCGGCCCCGGTTCACGTACGAGCAATCCGCGCGTACGACCCGGTGCCCTCCCGAAACTAGGAGACACCTTGAAGCGCGACATCCACCCCGAGTACGTCGAGACCCAGGTCAGCTGCACCTGTGGCGCCGAGTTCACCACCCGCAGCACGATCTCCAGCGGCACCGTCCGCGCCGAGGTCTGCTCCGAGTGCCACCCGTTCTACACGGGCAAGCAGAAGATCCTCGACACCGGTGGCCGTGTGGCCCGCTTCGAGGCCCGCTTCGGCAAGGCTGCAGGCTCCGCCAAGAAGTAGCGAGCCACTGCGCCGGTCATCGGCCGCCCTCGCGAGGGGGCGGCCGGGACCGGCGCTTTTGCCGTCCCGCAGCCAATTCGCGTGGATCCACCGCGCAGAAACCCAGGAGCCCCCGATGTTCGAGGCGGTCGAGGAACTGATCGGCGAGCATGCCGATCTCGAGACGAAGCTCGCTGACCCGTCGGTCCACGCCGATCAGGCCAACGCGCGCAAGCTCAACAAGCGCTACGCCGAGCTGACCCCGATCGTCGCGACGTACCGCTCCTGGAAGCAGACCGGGGACGACATCGAGACGGCGCGCGAGTTCGCCGCCGACGACCCCGACTTCGCCGCCGAGGTCAAGGACCTGGAGCGGCAGCGCGAGGAGATCACCGAGAAGCTGCGGCTGCTGCTCGTGCCCCGGGACCCGTCCGACGACAAGGACGTCATCCTGGAGGTCAAGGCGGGCGCGGGCGGCGACGAGTCGGCCCTGTTCGCCGGCGACCTGCTGCGCATGTACCTGCGGTACGCGGAGCGCGTCGGCTGGAAGACCGAGATCATCGACGCCACCGAGTCCGAGCTCGGCGGCTACAAGGACGTCCAGGTCGCGGTGAAGACCAAGGGCGGCCAGGGCGCCACCGAGCCCGGCCAGGGCGTCTGGGCGCGACTGAAGTACGAGGGGGGCGTGCACCGTGTGCAGCGCGTGCCCTCCACCGAGTCCCAGGGACGCATCCACACCTCCGCGGCCGGCGTCCTGGTGACGCCCGAGGCCGAGGAGGTCGACGTCGAGATCCACGCGAACGACCTGCGCATCGACGTCTACCGCTCCTCGGGCCCCGGTGGCCAGTCCGTCAACACCACCGACTCCGCGGTGCGCATCACGCACATTCCCACCGGAGTCGTCGCTTCCTGCCAGAACGAGAAGAGCCAGCTCCAGAACAAGGAGCAGGCCATGCGTATTCTGCGTTCCAGGCTCCTCGCGGCGGCCCAGGAGGAAGCGGAGAAGGAGGCCGCGGACGCCCGCCGCAGCCAGGTCCGCACCGTCGACCGCTCCGAGAAGATCCGGACGTACAACTTCCCCGAAAACCGGATCTCGGACCACCGCGTCGGCTTCAAGGCGTACAACTTGGACCAGGTGCTCGACGGTGACCTCGACGCGGTCATCCAGGCCTGCGTCGACGCGGACTCCGCCGCCAAGCTCGCCGCCGCGTAAGGCACCCCCCGAAAGACCCTTCACGACCCGCCCCGGAGGACCAGCGTGAACCTGCTGCTCGCGGAAGTGGCCCAGGCCACCCAGCGGCTGGCCGACGCCGGCGTGCCCTCGCCGCGCAACGACGCGGAGGAGCTCGCCGCCTTCGTGCACGGCGTGAAGCGGGGCGAGCTGCACTCCGTCAAGGACTCCGACTTCGACGCCCGCTACTGGGAGACGGTGGCCCGGCGCGAGGCCCGTGAGCCGCTGCAGCACATCACCGGGCGGGCCTTCTTCCGCTACCTGGAACTGCAGGTCGGCCCCGGTGTCTTCGTGCCGCGCCCGGAGACCGAGTCCGTCGTCGGGTGGGCCATAGACGCCGTCCGCGCGATGGACGTCGTCGAGCCGCTCATCGTCGACCTGTGCACCGGATCCGGCGCCATCGCCCTCGCCATGGCCCAGGAGGTCCCGCGCTCGCGGGTGCACGCCGTGGAGCTCTCCGAGGACGCCCTGAAGTGGACGCGGAAGAACGTCGAGGGGTCCAGGGTCGACCTCCGCCGCGGAGACGCCAGGGAGGCCTTCCCGGAGCTCGACGGCCAGGTCGACCTCGTGATCTCCAACCCGCCGTACATCCCGCTCACCGAGTGGGAGTACGTCGCCCCCGAAGCCCGCGACTACGACCCCGAGCTCGCCCTCTTCTCCGGCGAGGACGGCCTCGACCTGATCCGCGGCATCGAGCGCACCGCCCACCGGCTGCTGCGCCCCGGGGGAGTGGTCGTCATCGAACACGCGGACACCCAGGGCGGGCAGGTCCCGTGGATCTTCACCGAGGAGCGGGGCTGGGCCGACGCGGCCGACCACCCCGACCTGAACAACCGCCCGCGCTTCGCGACGGCCCGCAGGGCGATGCCGTGAGGACCAAGACTTCGAGTCAGCAGCACGTTTCAGTGAGGAGTCCGGACTAATGGCACGGCGATACGACACCAACGACGCGACCGACCGTACGACCGGTCTGCGCGAGGCCGCGTCCGCCGTCCGCCGTGGCGAGCTGGTCGTCCTGCCCACCGACACCGTCTACGGCATCGGCGCGGACGCCTTCTCCCCGGAGGCGTGCGCCGACCTGCTCGACGCCAAGGGCCGCGGGCGCAACATGCCCACCCCCGTCCTGATCGGCTCGCCGAACACGCTGCACGGCCTGGTCACCGACTTCTCCGAGATGGCGTGGGAGCTCGTCGACGCCTTCTGGCCCGGCGCCCTCACTCTCATCGCCAAGCAGCAGCCCTCCCTGCAGTGGGACCTCGGCGACACCCGCGGCACGGTCGCCATCCGCATGCCGCTGCACCCCGTCGCCATCGAACTGCTCACCGAGGTCGGCCCCATGGCCGTCTCCTCCGCCAACCTCACCGGGCACCCCGCCCCCGAGGACTGCGACGCCGCCCAGGAGATGCTCGGCGACTCCGTCTCCGTGTACCTGGACGGCGGCCCGACCCCCGGCATCGTCCCGTCGTCGATCGTCGACGTGACGGGCAAGGTGCCGGTGCTGCTCCGTGCGGGCGCCCTTGACGCGGACGAGCTGCGCAAGGTGGTACCCGACCTCGAGGTGGCGAATTGACAGCCCCTGAGACGGGGCGTGGCATAGCGGGCTTCCCGGGCTCTGCGGGTGCGTTCCGCATCCTCCACGTCAGTACCGGCAACGTGTGCCGCTCGCCGATCACCGAGCGGCTGACCAGGCATGCCCTGGCCGACCGCCTCGGGGACCCGCTGACCGGCGGCCTGATCGTGGAGAGCGCGGGCACCTGGGGCCACGAGGGCGCCCCGATGGAGACCAACGCCGAGACCGTCCTCGCCGACTTCGGGGCGGACGCCAGCGGCTTCATGGGCCGCGAGCTCCTCGACGACCACGTCATCCGCGCCGACCTCGTGCTGACCGCGACGCGCGACCACCGCGCGCAGGTCATCTCCATGGGGCACTCGGCGGGCCTGCGCACGTTCACCCTCAAGGAGTTCACGCGGCTCGTGCGGGCGATAGACCCGGCGACCCTGCCCGACCCCGACGGGGAGGGCGTGGTCGAGCGTGCCCGCGCCCTGGTGCGGGCCGCCGCGGCGCTGCGCGGCTGGCTCCTCGCGCCCAACGTGGAGGCCGACGAGGTGTACGACCCGTACGGGGCGCCCCTGCCGTTCTTCCGCTCGGTGGGCGACGAGATCAACCAGGCCCTGGACCCCGTGGTGACGGCGCTGACCGGGGTGCCCGCACACATGTAGCCGCGGCCCCGCGCGGGCCCGCCCGCACCGGCCTACATTGGATCTGAGGTCACCCCTGCGAGGCCCCGGAGCCCACGATGACGGTCAGCACGGCACCCAGCGCCCCCGCGGCGTACACGGATCTCGACGCGCTGCGCCGACAGGACCCGGAGCTCGCCGACGTCCTCATCGGTGAGGCCGCCCGGCAGGCCGACGCGCTCCAGCTGATCGCCGCCGAGAACTTCACCTCGCCCGCCGTCCTGACCGCCCTCGGCTCCCCGCTGGCCAACAAGTACGCCGAGGGCTATCCCGGCGCCCGCCACCACGGCGGCTGCGAGCTGGTCGACGTCGCCGAGCGGATCGCCGTCGACCGGGCCAGGGCCCTGTTCGGCGCCGAGCACGCCAACGTGCAGGCGCACTCCGGGTCCTCCGCCGTGCTCGCCGCGTACGCCGCGCTGCTGCGGCCGGGCGACACCGTCCTGGCGATGGGCCTGCCGTACGGCGGCCACCTCACGCACGGCTCGCCCGCGAACTTCTCCGGGCGCTGGTTCGACTTCGTCGGCTACGGCGTGGACCCCGAGAGCGGCCTGATCGACTACGACCAGGTGCACGCCCTCGCCCGCGAGCACCGGCCCAAGGCGCTCGTGTGCGGCTCGATCTCCTACCCGCGGCACATCGACTACGCGGCGTTCCGCGAGATCGCCGACGACGTGGGCGCGTACCTCATCGCGGACGCCGCCCACCCCATGGGCCTGGTGGCCGGGGGAGCGGCACCCAGCCCGGTGCCGCACGCCGACGTGGTCTGCGCGACCACGCACAAGGTCCTGCGCGGCCCGCGGGGCGGCCTCCTGCTGTGCGGGGCCGATCTCGCCGAACGGATCGACCGTGCCGTCTTCCCGTTCACGCAGGGCGGCGCACAGATGCACACGATCGCCGCCAAGGCGGTGGCGTTCGGCGAGGCGGCGGCACCGGCCTTCACGGCGTACGCCCATCAGGTGGTCGCGAACGCGCGGATCCTGGCCGAGGCGATGGCCGCGGGCGGTTTCGCGATCACGACCGGCGGTACGGACACCCATCTGGTTCTGGCCGATCCGGCACCCCTGGGAGTGGACGCGCACACCGCCCGCGGCAGGCTCGCCGCGGCCGGCATCGTCCTGGACACCTGCGCCCTGCCGCAGGGCGAGATCCGCGGCCTGCGCCTTGGCACCGCCGCCGCCACGACCCAGGGCATGGGCGGCCCGGAGATGGTGCGCATCGCCGGACTGCTGGTCGGCGCGGTGCGCGAGGACCCGGACGTACGAGAAGAGGTACGTGAACTGGTGGGAAGATTTCCGCCGTATCCGGGGTAGGACGGGGCGGCCGCGTCGGGGACCGACAGCTACTCGTGCAACCATCGTCGCTACCCGGAAGTCCCCAACCGTATGCGCGCAAAGCTAGGGTGTGGGGCTGAGATGGCCAGCGAGACCTGTGGGGAAGCCCGTGCGTGAATACCTCCTGACGCTCTGCATCACGGCCGCGGTGACCTACCTGCTGACCGGCCCGGTGCGGAAGTTCGCGATCGTGGCCGGCGCCATGCCGGAGATCCGCGCCCGCGACGTGCACCGGGAGCCCACACCGCGGCTCGGCGGCATCGCGATGTTCTTCGGCCTGTGCGCCGGACTCCTGGTCGCCGACCACCTGCCGAACCTGAACACGGTCTTCGAGAACTCCAACGAGCCGCGCGCGCTGCTCTCCGGGGCGGCGCTGATCTGGCTGATCGGTGTCCTGGACGACAAGTTCGAGATCGACGCCCTGATCAAGCTCGGCGGCCAGATGATCGCCGCGGGCGTCATGGTCATGCAGGGTCTGACGATCCTGTGGATCCCGGTCCCCGGCGTCGGCACGGTGTCGCTCACCTCCGGGCAGGGCACGCTGCTCACCGTGGCGCTCGTCGTCATCACGATCAACGCGGTCAACTTCGTCGACGGCCTCGACGGCCTCGCGGCGGGCATGGTCTGCATCGCCTCCGCGGCGTCCTTCATGTACGCCTACCGGATCTGGTACGGGTACGGCATCGAGGCCGCGGCACCCGCCACGCTCTTCGCCGCCATCCTCATGGGCATGTGCCTGGGCTTCCTGCCGCACAACATGCACCCCGCCCGGATCTTCATGGGCGACTCCGGCTCGATGCTGATCGGTCTCGTCCTCGCGGCGGGCGCGATCTCCGTCACCGGGCAGGTCGACCCGGCCGCGATGAAGCTGAACTTCGGCGGCGGCCGCGACGCCACCCACGCGATGCTGCCGGTCTTCATCCCGCTCCTGATGCCGCTGACGATCATCGCGATCCCCTTCGCCGACCTGGTCCTCGCGATCGTCCGGCGCACCTGGAACGGGAAGTCGCCGTTCGCCGCGGACCGCGGTCACCTGCACCACCGGCTCCTGGAGATCGGCCACTCGCACAGCCGCGCGGTGCTGATCATGTACTTCTGGTCGGCGCTCATCGCTTTCGGCACCGTCGCGTACTCGGTGCACTCGACGAGCACCTGGATCCTGCTGCTCATCGTCGCCCTCAGCGCGGTCGGCCTCGTTTTGCTCCTCCTGCCGCGCTTCACGCCGCGCACCCCGCGGTGGGCGGAGGCGTTCGTGCCGCCGCGCTACCGGCGCCGGGGCACGGCCGCGTCGGACGCGCGGGAGGCGGCGCTCGGGACGGGCGGGGACGGCGGGGAGGGGCAGGCGTCCGGTGACCCGGACCCGAAGGCTCCGGTGGCCGCGGGCGTCAACGGAGCGACCGCCATCGGCGGGCGTTCTCGCTTCGAGGAACGGCGAGAAGCGGAGTCGTCCCGTTGACGCGTGGGACTAAATCGCTCCATTACCAGACAAGTTGACGCTCCGGATGCACAGACGCGCGGATTACCTCTCATGTGTGACAGTGAGCACACCAGGCAGGTAAAGACCTCATCAAATAGTTTGTGATACGGTTCACGAGATCCCGGGGTAGAGCCGAAGGACCGTAGTGCGACGGTCCATTGGCCCGAGGGACCCTCTCGGCCCGGGTCTACGCTCGTCCATGACGACACCCTGCCCCCATCAGTAAGCGGAGCTGCCGCCATGCCGTCTCAAGACGCCCGAAATCTCCTTCAGTCCGCCGTGCCCACGGCTGCCGCCGGCGCGATCGTCGCCGCGGTCAGTGGTGTGGTCGCGGGTGGCAAGGGGGCGCTCGGTGCTGTCGTCGGCACGTTGGTGGTCATCGTCTTCATGGGGCTCGGAGTGTTCGTACTCCAACGCACGGCGAAATCGCTTCCGCAGTTGTTCCAGGCGATGGGGCTGATGCTCTACGTCGCCCAACTCCTGCTGCTTCTTGTCTTCGTGGCGCTCTTCAAGGACACCACGTTGTTCAACCCCAAGGCTTTCGCCGTCGGTCTTGTGGTCGCGACCGTCGTATGGATGGCGTCGCAGGCCCGCGCGTTCATGAAAGCCAAGATCCTTTACGTCGAACCCGACTCCGAGCAGAGCGACAAGCCGGAGAAGTCGGGGTCGTCGCAGTGAAGGGTAGGGGCGGGATAAATGGCCGTTCGAGATGCTGCTATCGTCCGGTGCCAACTGCGGCACTGCGGGCGCGGGCATCTGAGCTGACGCCTGCACGATCGCGAGGCTCGATGCCTGAATGCCGCTCACACTTCCGAAACACCAGTCCGGTGCCGACCCGCGGCTGCGCGCCGCGCCGACACGACAACGAGGTTGCCGTACCTATGCGTCACGCCGAAGGAGCCCGCGGTGAGTGCTGACCAAACTGAGCTCGCCTTTGACTGGAGCTGTCGGATCATGTCCGACAACGGCTGTGGCTTCCCGGCTCCGGGTTTGCACTCGTTCCTCTTCAAGCCGATCGCGACGGTCGGCGGGTTCGAGTTCAACAAGGTCATGCTGCTCGCCCTGCTCACCACGCTTGTCGTGGTCGCCTTCTTCTACACCGCGTTCGGCAAGGCCAAGGTGGTCCCGGGCAAGCTGCAGATGATCGGTGAGGCCGGCTACGACTTCGTACGACGCGGGATCGTCTACGAGACGATGGGCAAGAAGGAGGGCGAGAAGTACGTCCCCCTCATGGTCTCCATCTTCTTCTTCGTATGGATCATGAACATCTGGTCCGTGATCCCGCTGGCCCAGTTCCCCGTCTCGTCGGTCATCGCGTACCCGATCGTGCTCGCGGTCCTGGTCTACGTGCTCTGGGTGTCCCTGACCTTCAAGCGCCATGGCTTCGTGGGCGGCTGGAAGAACATCACCGGCTACGACAACTCGCTCGGTCCGATCAAGTGGCTCGTGTCGTTCATCGAGTTCTTCTCGAACCTGCTGGTGCGCCCGTTCACGCACGCCGTGCGACTCTTCGCGAACATGTTCGCCGGTCACCTGATGCTGGTGATGTTCACCGTCGCCTCCTGGTACCTGCTGAACAGCTACATGATCCCGGCCGCCGGCGTCTCGTTCGTGATGACCGTGGTCATGATCCTCTTCGAGCTCTTCGTGCAGGCCGTCCAGGCGTACGTCTTCGTGCTCCTCGCCTGCACCTACATCCAGGGCGCTCTCGCCGAGCACCACTGAGCACCCTGCCCTCCAAACCCCCAGATCGTCCGGTGGCCAACCCCCACCGGCCCATGAAAGAGAAGGAAGTAACGGCATGTCCGCGACCCTCGAACTCGCCGCTGGCGTCTCCGGCTCCCTCGGTTCCATCGGCTACGGCCTCGCGGCCATCGGCCCCGGCATCGGCGTCGGCATCGTCTTCGGTAACGGCACGCAGGCCCTCGCCCGTCAGCCCGAGGCTGCCGGCCTGATCCGCGCCAACCAGATTCTCGGCTTCGCCTTCTGTGAGGCGCTCGCCCTCATCGGCATCGTTATGCCGTTCGTGTTCGGTAAGTAAGCACTTCTTACTGACACTTTTCGACGAAAGGCATTGATGTGATCGCCAACCTGGTTCAGCTGGCGGCCGAGGAAGAGCAGAACCCGCTCGTCCCGCCGGGTCCTGAGCTGCTCGTCGGCGCCCTTGCCTTCGCCATCGTCTTCTTCTTCTTCTGGAAGAAGCTCCTCCCGAACATCAACAAGGTTCTGGACGAGCGCCGGGAGGCGATCGAAGGCGGTATCGAGAAGGCCGAGGCCGCTCAGACCGAGGCCCAGAGCGTTCTTGAGCAGTACAAGGCTCAGCTCGCCGAGGCCCGGCACGAAGCCGCGCGTCTGCGCCAGGAGGCGCAGGAGCAGGGCGCCCAGCTCATCGCCGAGATGCGGGCCGAGGGCCAGCGTCAGCGCGAGGAGATCGTCGCCGCCGGTCATTCGCAGATCGAGGCCGACCGCAAGGCCGCCGCGCAGTCGCTGCGCCAGGACGTGGGCCAGCTGGCCACCGACCTGGCCGGCAAGCTCGTCGGTGAGTCCCTCGAGGACAGCGCCCGCCAGAGCCGCACGATCGACCGCTTCCTCGACGAGCTCGAGGAGAAGGCCGAGGCTGCTCGATGACAGCGCACGGAGCTAGCCGCGAGGCCCTGGCCGCCGCGCGCGAGCGCCTCGACGCGCTGACGGACAGCACCTCGGTCGACGCCAAGCGGCTCGCGGACGAGCTCGCCGCCGTCACCGCGCTGTTCGGTCGCGAGGTCTCGCTGCGTCGGGTCCTGACCGACCCGGCGCAGTCCGGTGAGGCCAAGGCCGAGCTGGCCGGGCGCCTGCTGACCGGCCAGGTGGGCGGCGAGGCCGCCGACCTGGTGGCCGGCATGGTGCGCTCGCGCTGGTCGCGCTCGCGCGACCTGGTGGACGCCCTGGAGGAGCTCGCCAACCTCGCCGACCTGACCGGTGCGCAGAAGACCGGCGCCCTGGACAACGTCGAGGACGAGCTCTTCCGGTTCGGCCGGATCGTCTCTTCCAGCACCGAGCTGCGGGCCGCGCTGACGGACCGCGCCGCCACCGGTACGGCCAAGAGCGAGCTGCTGCGCAGCCTGCTCGGCGGTCGCGCCGAGGACGTCACGGAGCGTCTCGTCGAGCGCCTTGTGACCGCGCCGCGTGGACGTAGCCTGGAAGAGGGACTCGAGTCCCTCGCCAAGCTGGCCGCGGACCGTCGCAACCGCATGGTCGCCGTCGTCACTTCCGCCGTTCCGCTCTCGGACCGGCAGAAGGAGCGTCTCGGCGCCGTCCTGGCCAAGGTGTACGGACGCCCGATGCACCTCAACCTCGACGTGGACCCCACGGTCCTCGGCGGGATCACGGTCCAGGTGGGCGACGAGATCATCAACGGCAGCATCGCGGACCGCATCGAGGAAGCCGGCCGCCGCGTGGCCGGCCAGTAATTCAACAAGCATGACCTACGGCCCTAGTTGGGCCGTGCAGAGGATTCACCTCTTTCTTGGGGGGAGTCCCCATCCCCCCAAAGAAACTTCGGGCCCAACAAGGAGAGCAGGGAACCCAGATGGCGGAGCTCACGATCCGGCCGGAGGAGATCCGGGACGCGCTGGAGAACTTTGTCCAGGCGTACAAGCCGGACGCGGCCTCGCGCGAGGAGGTCGGTACGGTCACCCTTGCCGGCGACGGCATCGCGAAGGTCGAGGGCCTGCCCTCGGCCATGGCCAACGAGCTGCTGAAGTTCGAGGACGGCACGCTCGGTCTCGCGCTCAACCTGGAAGAGCGCGAGATCGGTTCGATCGTCCTCGGCGAGTTCAGCGGCATCGAGGAGGGCCAGTCGGTCAGCCGTACCGGCGAGGTCCTGTCGGTCGCGGTGGGCGAGGGCTACCTCGGCCGCGTCGTCGACCCGCTCGGCACCCCGATCGACGGCCTCGGCGAGATCGAGACCGTCGGCCGTCGTGCCCTTGAGCTGCAGGCCCCCACGGTCATGCAGCGCAAGTCGGTGCACGAGCCGATGGAGACCGGCTACAAGGCCGTCGACGCGATGACCCCGATCGGCCGTGGCCAGCGTCAGCTGATCATCGGCGACCGCCAGACGGGCAAGACCGCCCTGGCCGTCGACACGATCATCAACCAGCGCGACAACTGGCGCTCGGGCGACGTGAACAAGCAGGTGCGCTGCATCTACGTCGCCATCGGTCAGAAGGGCTCCACCATCGCCTCGGTGCGCGGTGCCCTCGAAGAGGCCGGCGCGCTGGAGTACACGACCATCGTCGCCGCCCCGGCGTCCGACCCGGCCGGCTTCAAGTACCTTGCGCCGTACACCGGTTCGGCCATCGGCCAGCACTGGATGTACGAGGGCAAGCACGTCCTCATCATCTTCGACGACCTCTCGAAGCAGGCCGACGCCTACCGCGCCGTGTCCCTGCTGCTCCGCCGCCCGCCGGGGCGCGAGGCCTACCCGGGTGACGTCTTCTACGTCCACTCGCGTCTGCTCGAGCGCTGCGCCAAGCTCTCCGACGAGCTGGGCAAGGGCTCGATGACCGGTCTGCCGGTCGTCGAGACCAAGGCGAACGACGTGTCGGCGTTCATCCCGACCAACGTCATCTCCATCACCGACGGCCAGTGCTTCCTGGAGTCGGACCTCTTCAACGCCGGTCAGCGCCCCGCGCTGAACGTCGGTATCTCCGTCTCCCGAGTCGGTGGTTCCGCGCAGCACAAGGCGATGAAGCAGGTCTCGGGCCGCCTCCGCGTGGACCTCGCCCAGTTCCGTGAGCTGGAGGCGTTCGCCGCCTTCGGTTCCGACCTGGACGCCGCGTCGAAGGCCCAGCTCGAGCGCGGTCAGCGCATGGTCGAGCTGCTCAAGCAGCCGCAGTACGAGCCGATGGCGACCGAGGACCAGGTCGTGTCCGTGTGGGCCGGTACCACCGGTCGCATGGACGAGGTGCCGGTCAACGACATCCGTCGCTTCGAGCGCGAGCTGCTCGAGTACCTGCACCGCAAGGAGCAGGGCCTCATGACCTCCATCAAGGAGGGCGGCAAGATGTCGGACGACACGCTGTCGGCCATCAGCGACGCCATCGCCGAGTTCAAGAAGCAGTTCGAGACCTCGGACGGGAAGCTTCTCGGCGAGGACGCTCCGGCCGCCGCCGGTAAGTGACGACGGAAGGGACCTGACTCATGGGAGCCCAGCTCCGGGTCTACAAGCGTCGCATCAAATCCGTCACCGCGACCAAGAAGATCACCAAGGCGATGGAGATGATCGCCGCCTCGCGCGTCGTCAAGGCGCAGCGCAAGGTGACGGCGTCCACGCCGTACGCGACCGAGCTCACCCGCGCGGTCACGGCGGTCGGAACGGGTTCGAACACCAAGCACCCGCTGACGACGGAACCGGAGTCGGCGACGCGCTCCGCGGTACTGCTCCTGTCGAGCGACCGCGGTCTGGCCGGCGCCTTCAACTCCAACGCCATCAAGGCCGCGGAGCAGCTGACCGCGCGTCTCGAGGCCGAGGGCAAGGAGGTCGACTCGTACATCGTCGGCCGCCGTGGTCTGGCCCACTACAACTTCCGCGAGCGCAAGGTCGTGGAGTCGTGGTCGGGATTCACCGATGAGCCTACGTACGCGGACGCCAAGCAGATCGCGGCGCCGCTGATCGAGGCGATCGAGAAGGAGACGGCTGAGGGCGGCGTGGACGAACTCCACATCGTCTACACCGAGTTCATCTCGATGATGACGCAGACGGCGGTCGACAGCCGCCTGCTGCCGCTCAGTCTCGAAGAGGTCGCGCAGGAGTCGAAGTCCACCAAGGACGAGATCCTTCCGCTGTTCGACTTCGAGCCGTCGGCGGAGGACGTCCTCGACGCCCTGCTGCCGCGCTACGTCGAGAGCCGTATCTACAACGCGCTGCTCCAGTCGGCTGCCTCCAAGCACGCCGCCACGCGCCGCGCGATGAAGTCGGCGACCGACAACGCCGGGGACCTGATCAACAGCCTCTCCCGGCTTGCCAACGCGGCCCGCCAGGCCGAAATCACCCAGGAAATCAGCGAGATCGTCGGCGGCACAGCAGCGCTGGCCGACGCGACCGCGGGGAGTGACAAGTAATGACGACCACTGTTGAGACGGCCGTTGCCACGGGCCGCGTCGCCCGGGTCATCGGCCCGGTCGTCGACGTGGAGTTCCCCGTCGACGCGATGCCGGAGATCTACAACGCCCTGCACGTCCAGGTCGACGACCCGGCCGAAGAGGGCGCGAAGAAGACGCTGACCCTCGAGGTCGCCCAGCACCTGGGTGACGGCGTGGTCCGCGCGATCTCGATGCAGCCCACCGACGGCCTGGTCCGCCAGGCGCCCGTCACCGACACCGGCAAGGGCATCTCGGTGCCGGTCGGCGACGTGACCAAGGGCCGGGTGTTCAACACCCTCGGTGAGGTCCTGAACGACGACCCGTCCACGGTCGCCGACGCCGAGCGCTGGACGATCCACCGCAAGGCCCCGGCGTTCGACCAGCTCGAGTCGAAGACCGAGATGTTCGAGACCGGCCTGAAGGTCGTCGACCTTCTCACCCCGTACGTCAAGGGTGGAAAGATCGGTCTGTTCGGTGGTGCCGGTGTCGGCAAGACCGTGCTGATCCAGGAAATGATCGTCCGTGTGGCCAAGCTGCACGACGGTGTCTCCGTCTTCGCCGGTGTCGGCGAGCGCACCCGTGAGGGCAACGACCTCATGGTCGAGATGGACGAGGCCGGCGTGCTGGACAAGACCGCCCTGGTCTTCGGCCAGATGGACGAGCCGCCGGGCACGCGTCTGCGCGTCGCCCTGGCCGGTCTGACTATGGCGGAGTACTTCCGCGATGTGCAGAAGCAGGACGTGCTGTTCTTCATCGACAACATCTTCCGCTTCACGCAGGCCGGTTCCGAGGTCTCGACCCTGCTCGGCCGCATGCCCTCCGCGGTGGGCTACCAGCCGAACCTGGCCGACGAGATGGGTCTCCTCCAGGAGCGCATCACCTCGACCCGTGGTCACTCGATCACCTCGATGCAGGCGATCTACGTCCCCGCGGACGACCTGACCGACCCGGCCCCGGCGACCACGTTCGCCCACCTCGACGCGACGACGGTGCTTTCCCGTCCGATCTCCGAGAAGGGCATCTACCCGGCCGTGGACCCGCTGGACTCCACGTCCCGCATCCTGGACCCGCGCTACATCGCGCAGGACCACTACGACACCGCCATGCGTGTCCGTACGATCCTGCAGAAGTACAAGGACCTCCAGGACATCATCGCGATCCTCGGCATCGACGAGCTCGGCGAAGAGGACAAGCTCGTCGTCGCCCGTGCCCGTCGCGTGGAGCGCTTCCTGTCCCAGAACACCCACGCCGCCAAGCAGTTCACCGGCGTGGACGGTTCGGACGTGTCCCTCGACGAGTCGATCGCGGCCTTCAACGCGATCTGCGACGGCGAGTACGACCACTTCCCGGAGCAGGCGTTCTTCATGTGCGGTGGTCTTGAGGACCTCAAGAAGAACGCCAAGGAGCTCGGCGTCTCCTGAGCCTCGTAGCTCATGTCGGAGAGGGGCGGGTTGCACCCCGCGCGGGGGCCGTGTCCCGCCCCTCTTCGTACGCCCACTAGAATTTGACCCAACACCCGGCTGAACCGCCGGGTGGTGACCCGAGGAGCCACCCTTGGCTGCTGAGCTGCATGTCGAGCTGGTCGCAGCGGACCGCAGTGTCTGGTCCGGTGAGGCCACCCTGGTCGTCGCGCGTACCACGTCCGGCGACATCGGCGTCATGCCCGGTCACCAGCCGCTGCTCGGTGTGCTGGAATCGGGCCCGGTGACCATTCGTACGAGCGACGGCGGCACGATCGTCGCCGCCGTCCACGGAGGATTCATCTCCTTCGCGGACGACAAGCTGTCGCTGCTGGCCGAGATCGCGGAGCTGTCCGACGAGATCGACGTCCAGCGTGCGGAGCGGGCGCTGGAGCGCGCGAAGTCGGAGGCGGACGCCTCCGCGGAGCGGCGTGCCGACGTCCGACTGCGTGCGGTGGCGCGCTGACCCCAGCGCGCGGCGTAACGTGACTCAGCCGCGGCCAGGTCCGGGAAGGTTCCGGACCGGGTCGCGGCTGAGGCAATGCGGGTGCAATGTATTGGTCCGTTGTCGGTCCTTCGACCGACAGTAGAGGCGAGGAGGTCGGTGCCGGATGATCCTCACTCTGCTCGTGTGCGGACTTGCTTTGATCGTGCTGGTGTTGCTGGGGCTCTTCGTCTTCGGACTGCGGCGCCGGCTGATCCAGCGCTCCGGCGGCACCTTCGACTGCAGCCTGCGCTGGCACGCGCCGGACAAGGGCGACACGTCCGGCAAGGGCTGGGGGTACGGCGTCGCCCGCTACAACGGCGACCGCGTCGAGTGGTTCCGCGTCTTCTCCTACGCTCCCCGGCCCCGCCGGGTCCTCGAGCGTTCCGCCATCGAGGTCGTGGACCGGCGCGCGCCGGACGGCGAGGAGGAGCTGGCCCTGCTCTCCGACGCCATCGTCCTCGGCTGTCTGCACCGGGGCTCCCGCCTCGAACTGGCGATGAGCGAGGACGCCCTCACGGGCTTCCTCGCCTGGCTGGAGGCGGCGCCTCCCGGGCAGCGCGTCAACGTGGCGTAGCCCGCGTACCACCTGAATAGCGTGAACCGGCCGACGGCATGAAGAAGCCGGGGAGACAGGGGGCGATCCTGTCTCCCCGGCTTCGTCCGTGGGGGACGGTCCCGGTTACTTCAGGCCGTCGTTGATGGCGCTCACCAGCTCGCCGTTGCTGGTGTCACCGCTGAACTCCCAGAAGAAGGCACCGCCGAGCTTCTGGTCCTTGGCCCAGGTCATCTTGGCGCGGACGGTGGCCGGGGTGTCGTAGCTCCACCAGTTGCTGCCGCAGTGGGCGTAGGCGGTGCCGGCGACCGTGCCGTTGGACGGGCAGGAGTTCTTCAGGACCTTGTAGTCCTCGATGCCCGCCTCGTAGGTGCCCGGGGCGGCGCCGGTGGCCGTGCCGCCCGGCTCCTTCTGGGTGACGCCGGTCCAGCCGCGGCCGTAGAAGCCGATGCCGAGCAGCAGCTTGGCCGAGGGGACGCCCTTGGCCTTGAGCTTGGCGATGGCGGCAGCGGAGTTGAAGCCGTCCTTCGGGATGCCCGGGTAGGACGTGAGCGGGGAGTGCGGGGCGGTGGGGCCCTTCGCGTCCCAGGCGCCGAAGAAGTCGTACGTCATCACGTTGTACCAGTCGGCGTACTGCGAGGCGCCGCCGTAGTCGGCCGCGTCGATCTTGCCGCCGTCCGAGCCGTCGGCGGTGATGGCGGCCGTGACGAGGTTCTTGGCGCCGAACTCGTTGCGGAAGGCCTGCATCATCGTCTTGAAGACGGCCGGGCCGCTCGTGTCGCAGGTCAGGCCGCAGGCGTTGGGGTACTCCCAGTCCAGGTCGATGCCGTCGAAGACGTCGGCCCAGCGCGGGTCCTCGACCAGGTCGTGGCAGGACTTGGCGAAGGCGGCCGGGTTCTTCATGGCGTCGGTGAAGCCGCCGGACCAGGTCCAGCCGCCGAAGGACCAGAGGATCTTGACGTTCGGGTACTTGGCCTTGAGCTTGCGCAGCTGGTTGAAGTTGCCGCGCAGGGGCTGGTCCCAGGTGTCGGCGACGCCGTCGACGCTCTGGTCGGCGGTGTAGGCCTTGTCGATCGCCGCGTAGGAGTCGCCCATGGTGCACTTGCCGCCCTGGACGTTGCCGAAGCTGTAGTTGATGTGCGTGATCTTGCCGGCCGAGCCGGAGGTCGCGATGTTCTTCGCGTGGTAGTTGCGCTGGTAGACGCCCCACTCGGTGAAGTAGCCGAGCTTGACCTTGTCGCCGGGCTCGGGGTCCGGGCCGCCGCCACCGGTGGTGCGGACCTTGACGGCGCCGCTGACGGGGCCCGTCTGGTCGGCGGTGTCGCGGGCCTGGACGGTGTACGAGTAGTCCGTGCCGGCGGTCAGGCCGGAGTCGCTGTAGGTGGTGCCGGTGACGGTGGCGACCTTGGCTCCGTCGCGCAGGACGTCGTAGTTCTTGACGCCCTTGTCGTCGGTGGCGGCCTTCCAGTCGAGCTTCACCCCGGTGTTGGTGATGCCGGAGGCGGTCGGGGTGCCGGGGGCGCTCGGCGGGTTGTCACCGGGGACGCTGCCGCCGTCACAACTGGCGCCGTTCAGCTCACACTTGGCGGGCGCGCCGGGACCGGTGCCGTTGAACCCGAAGGAGACCGAGGCGCCGGGGGCGAGCGTCCCGTTCCAGCCGAGGTTCTTGGCGGTCCAGCGGTTGCCGGAGTTGGTGACGGTGGCGTCCCAGGCGGAGGTCACCTTGGTGTCGGAGGGGAAGTCCCAGGCGACGTTCCAGGAGCTGATGCTGGTGGTGCCGGTGTTCTTGATCGTCCACTTGCCCTCGAAGCCGTTGCCCCAGTCCTGGGTCTTGGCGTACGTGGCGGTGGCCGCGGGGGCGGCGTCGGGAGCCGCCTCGGCGGAGCCGCCGAGCGCCACCAGGGTGGCGAGCGGCAGCAGCAGCGTGGTCACTCCCGCCACGGCTTTGTGTCTGAATCTGAGTCTCGGGCGGGTGGTGCTCTTCTTGAAGCGCACGAGGTGCTCCTCGGGTGAGATCCGGGGGTCTTAGGGGTTGAACCCTGCGCCGCCCGTGAGCACGTGGACACGTGGGGGAGTGCTCACCGCAGTGCGGCGAGAATAGAAAGGTCTGGACCAGCGGTCAAGAGGTCTGAACCATTGGCCGGATCGCGACGGTCCGCCGGCCGCCGTCCGGATCAGACGCCCAACTCCTGTGCCAGTACCGCCGCTTGGACCCGGCTGCGCAGCTCCAGCTTGCCCAGCAACCGGCTGACGTGCGTCTTCACCGTCGCCTCCGCCATGGACAGGCGGGTCGCGATCTCCGCGTTCGACAGGCCGTCGCCGACGCAGGAGAGCACTTCGCGCTCGCGGCGGGTGAGGCTGTCCAGGACGGCCGGGTCCGGCGCGTTCTGGTGGCGCACCGCCTTCGCCGGGGCGGCGAACTCGGCGATCAGGCGCCGGGTGACGGCCGGCGCGATCAGGCCCTCGCCGCGCGCGATCGTCCGCACGCCTTCGAGGAGGTCCTTCGCCTCGGTGTTCTTCAGGAGGAAGCCGGACGCGCCCGCGCGCAGCGCCCCGAACACGTACTCGTCGAGGTCGAAGGTGGTCAGGACCAGGACGTCCGCGAGCCCCTCGGAGACGACCTGGCGGGTCGCGGACACCCCGTCCAGGCGCGGCATCTGCACGTCCATCAGGACCAGGTCGGGGCGGAGTTCGCGGGCGAGCGCGACGGCCTCCTCGCCGTCCCCCGCCTCACCGACGACCTCGATGTCGGGCGCGCTGCCCAGGATCAGCACGAGTCCCGCGCGCACGGCTGACTGGTCTTCGGCGACTAGCACCCGGATCATGCATCGGCTCCTTCGTCTGCGGGGTCGACGGGCAGGGTCGCGGAGACGATCCACACCTTGCCGTCGGGGCTGGTCTCGGGGCCCGATTCGAAGGTGCCGCCGAGCAGTTCGGTGCGCTCGCGCATGCCGACGAGGCCGGCGCCCGAGCCGGGGGCACGCGGCCCGGAGGGGTCCCCGTAGGGGCTGGTCACACGGACGTCGAGGGCGCGGCGCCGCTGGGTGAGGGAGACGGTGACGCGGCCCGGCGACGCGTGCTTGAGGGCGTTGGTCAGGGACTCCTGGACGATGCGGTACGCGGCGAGCTCCACCGGTGTGGGCAGCTTCGGCCCGTCGGGGGTGCGGGTGTCGTCGAGGTCCACGTCCAGGCCGTTCGTACGCGCGTTCGCGACCAGCGGGCCCAGGCCGTCCAGGGTGGGCGCGGCCACGGGCGCCAGATCGCCGGTGTGGTCGCGCAGGATGCCGATGAGGCGGCGCATCTCGGCCAGCCCCTCGACGCTGTTCTCGCGGATGACGGCGAGGGCGTTCTTGCTCGTCGCCGCGTCGTCCAGGGAGAGCGCGGCCGTGGAGTGGATGGCGATCGCCGAGAGGTGGTTGGCGACCATGTCGTGCAGCTCGCGGGCCATCCGGGCGCGCTCGGCGGTGACGGCCTGGGCCCGGTCCATCTCGGCGAGCAGCGCGGTCTGCTCGGCCCGCAGCTTCGCCGCCTCCGCGGCCTCGCGGTGGTTGCGCACGAGGACGCCGGTCGTGGCCGGCGCGAAGGAGACGACACCGGTGACGAAGCCGAGGAGGATGGCCTCCGGCTTCTGGAACCAGGCGAGGAAGCCGACGGTGACCGCCACCGTGACCAGGCCGGTGGTGACCGGGATGCGGCGGGCGGCGGCCGGGGTGCCGTACACCACGGCCGCGTACACGAGGTCCGTGTACATCATGATCGAGACGAGATTGCCGTCGGTGAACTGGTCGGCGACCAGCGCGAGCGTGCCGACGACCAGGGCGAACTGGGGAGCCGTGCGGCGCAGCAGCGACAGGCACGCCAGGGTGCCGAGCGGGATCAGCGCCCAGGTGCCGCCGAGCGGCCGGTCCGTCTGCGCGTGCAGCCCGAGCGCCCACAGCGTGAGCCCGCTGAGCAGGCTGGCCGAGGCGATGGCGACATCGACGCGGTGCGGACGGGCGAGGGGCAGGGCCATGCCCCCATCCAACACGGTGAACCGGCGGTGCTGCCTGGTCCCGGGGGAGGAGCCGGGCCGGTGGCGAGTACATCGAACTGGGTACGGCGACGGCCGTAGCGGCGCCGCTACATCGAAGGATGCAGTCCCACTTCGTCACTGACGACGATGATCCGCGGCCTTCGCGAGGAGAACCTTGAGGGGTGACCGAAGAAGCGACCCCGAGGAGTGCGCCGTGATCGTCACACTGATCATCATCTGCGAGGTCGGCTTCTGGGTGCTGCTGGCCGGCGGGCTCGCCCTGCGGTACTGGGCGAAGATGCCGAGGGCGAGCATCGGCGTCCTGCTGTGCGAGCCGCTGCTGGAGGTCGTCCTCTTCGTCGTCACCGCGATCGACCTGAAGAACGGCGCCGAGCCGGACTGGAAGCACGGCGTGGCCGCGGCCTACATCGGCTATTCCGTCGCGCTCGGCCACTACACGATCAAGTGGGTGGACGTCCGCGTCGCCCACCGTTTCGCGGGCGGCCCGCCGCCCCGCACCCCCAAGTACGGCGCCGCCCGCGCCCTCCACGAGTGGAAGATCGCCGCACGCTGGATCCTCGCGGCGCTGATCGCGGCGGCACTGCTGCAGGGCGCGGTCTGGTACGTGGGCGGGGACGGGAACACCGACTCGCTGCGGATGTGGCAGCAGAGGATGCTGTGGGTGATGGGCATCAACGTCGTCATCGCCGCCACGTACACGCTCTTCCCCAAGAAGGCGCCGGCCACCGCGAAGGCACCGGCCGCCACGAGCGAGGACGCGGGGCCGGCCCCGGACCCGACCCAGGAGCGCAAGAACTTCCTGAGCAAGCTCTAGCGGAGGGGATCACTCCCCGGCCGAGGGCACGGCCGGGGACGGCCGGGAACAGACCGGCCCTAGCGCTCGCCCCCCGGCACCCACAGCACGTCCCCGACCGCCTTGTTCGCCGTGCGGGCGAGGATGAAGAGGAGGTCGGAGAGGCGGTTCAGGTAGGTGGCCGTCAGGGGGTTCATGACGTCGCCGTGGACCTCGAACGCCGCCCACGTCGACCGCTCGGCCCGCCGCACCACCGTGCACGCCTGGTGCAGGAGGGCCGCGCCGGGGGTGCCGCCCGGCAGGATGAAGCTGCGCAGCTTCTCCAGCTCCTCCAGGAAGCGGTCGCAGTCACCCTCCAGCTTGTCGATGTAGCTCTGCTCGACGCGCAGCGGCGGGTACTTCGGGTTCTCGACGACGGGGGTGGAGAGGTCGGCGCCCACGTCGAAGAGGTCGTTCTGGACCCGGACCAGGACCTTGACGACCTCCGCGTCGAGCTGTCCGAGGGCGATCGCCGTGCCGATGGCCGCGTTGGCCTCGTTGGCGTCGGCGTAGGCCGAGATCCGCAGATCGGTCTTGGCGGTGCGGCTCATGTCCCCGAGGGCCGTCGTCCCCCGGTCGCCGGTCCTGGTGTAGATGCGCGTCAGATTGACCATGCGGCCAGCGTAGTTAGGCGCCGGCCCTCCTGAAGACCCGTGTGCCCACCGTCACGGACAGCAGCACGAAGCCGAGGGCCGTCAGGGCGCCGTACAGCATGGTCGTGGTCGCGTACTCCCCGACGTAGCCCGCCCGCACCGCGTCGACGAGATAGCGGAACGGCATGAAGTGGGAGAGCACGTCCAGCCAGGCGGGCGCGAGCGCCATCGGCAGCATCAGGCCCGAGAGCAGCATCGAGGGCATGCTGACCGCGTTCACGACGGGGCCGAACTCGTGGGGCTTGTCGACCTTCATGGCCAGCGCGTACGAGAGGGAGGCGAGCCCCGCGGTCAGGAACGCCACGAACGCGAAGCCGATGAGGATGCCGCCGAGCGGCGCCCTGAGCCCCATCGCCAGCGCGGCGAGCACGAGCAGCACCGCCTGGAAGACGAAGAGCGCGGCGTCGCGCAGGACCCGGCCGAGCAGCAGCGCGAGGCGGCTGACCGGCGTCACCCGCATCCGCTCCACCACGCCGAACTGCTTCTCGATGATGAGCGCGAAGCCGCTGAAGGTGGCGCCGAACAGGCCGAGTTGGAGCAGCAGGCCCGGCACGAGCACCTGCCAGGAGTCGCCCTGTGAGCCGAGCGGCAGGTCGGTGAGCAGCGGCCCGAAGAAGAGCAGGTAGAGCAGGGGAGTGAGGACGCCGAAGAGGATCTGGAACGTGGAGCGCAGCGTCTGCCGGGCGTACCGCCCGAAGATCAGCGCGGTGTCGGAGAGCAGTGCGGACAACGACATGGCGGGGTCCCGGTTTCCTGTGCGCGGTGGTGGGGTGGGGTGGGTCAGACGGCGACGGGAGTCGTGTCCTTGGGGGCGATGTCGCGCCCGGTGATGGCGAGGAAGGTGTCCTGGAGCGTGGCGTCGATCGAGCCGCCGTACTGGAGCTTGAGCGCGCTCGGCGTGCCCTCGGCGACGACCACGCCCCGGTCGACGACGACCAGCCGGTCGGAGAGCGCGTCGGCCTCGTCGAGGTAGTGCGTGGTGAGGAAGACCGTCGTGCCGTGCTCGTCGCGCAACTGCCGCACCAGGCGCCACAGGTCGGCCCGGCTGCCCGGGTCGAGGCCCGTGGTCGGCTCGTCGAGGAAGAGGATCTCGGGTTCGTGGGTGAGGCCCATGGCGATGTCGAGCCGCCTGCGCTGGCCGCCGGAGAGCGCCGCGCAGGGGCGCTCCATCAGCTCGGTCAGGCCGAGGTCGCGGGCCAGCTCCTCGGCGCGGGCGGCAGCCCGGTCCTTCGTCAGGCGGTAGAGCCGGCCCTGGGTGACCAGCTCCTCGCGTACGGACATGCTCAGGTCGACGCCGCCGGACTGGGCGACGTACCCGATCCGGCTCCGTACGCCCGCGGGGTCCCTGAGGAGGTCGTGGCCCGCGACGGTGGCGGCGCCGCCGGTGGGCGGGAGCAGCGTGGTCAGCATGCGCAGCGTGGTCGTCTTGCCCGCTCCGTTGGGGCCGAGGAAGCCGAGGATCTCGCCGGGTTCGACGCGCAGGTCGATGCCGCGGACGGCCTCGACGGGGCCGCCCTTCGTACGGAAGGTCCGGGCGAGTCCGGCGGTGCTGATGATTGCCATGGCGACCACAAAAACAGAGTCCCTGAATTTTTGCAACGTCCCCAAAAATTCAGTGGCACCAAGTTTTCAGGCTCTCTAGGGAGCGGCCTACGATGAGGCCATGACGGAAGGCCTCAGGGAGCGCAAGAAGCGGCAGACGAAGCAGCGGATCTCGGACATCGCGACCGGGCTCTTCCTGGAGTACGGGTTCGTCACCGTGACCATCGCGGAGATCGCGGACGCCGCGGACGTCTCGGTCAACACGGTCTACAACTACTTCCCGGCCAAGGAGGACCTCTTCCTCGACCGGGGCGACGACGTGACCGACCGCCTCGCCCGCCACGTGCGCGGCCGCCGCGACGGCGAGTCGGCCGCCGACGCCGTCCTGCGCGAACTGCGCGCCGACGTGGAGGCCGTATCACCGGCCGTCGGGCTCTTCCCCGGCTGGGCCGACTTCATGAAGGTCATCACCGAGGCGCACCCCCTGCGCTCCCGGCTCTGGGCGATCCAGCAGGAGGCCCTCGACCGGCTCACGAAGACCCTCGCCGAGGAGACCGGCGCCGGGCCGGGCGACCCGCTGCCCGGCCTGGTCGCGGGCCAGCTCTCCTGGGTCCACAGCACCCTCATGGCCTGGATCGGCGACGAGATGTCGCAGCGCCGCGAACCCGCCGAGGTCTCCCGCGAAGCCCTCGCGCTCCTCGACGAGATGGAGGAGCTGCTCGGCGAGAAGGTCCTCAACTACGCGGTGCGCGCCGCCGAATGAGGCGTACCGGTGTGATGTCCGTCATCTGAGACGTGACGCGCATCTCTTCACCGCCACAGGCGCCCTCACGGACGCTAACGTGCGCCGCAGAGGCATGCGTAAACAGCGTGTAAGCCAAGCGTGATAAGCGGTAGGGGAGTCGGAACAGTGGCACGGAAGCTTGCCGTCATCGGAGCCGGACTCATGGGGTCCGGCATCGCTCAGGTCTCCGCCCAGGCGGGCTGGGACGTCGTCCTGCGCGACGTCACCGACGAAGCCCTGACCCGCGGCACCGACGGCATCAAGGCGTCGTACGACAAGTTCGTGAGCAAGGGCAAGCTCGCCGCCGACGACGCCGAGGCCGCGCTCGGCCGCATCACCACGACCACCGACCTGGACGCCGTCGCCGACGCCGACATCGTCGTCGAGGCCGTCTTCGAGAAGCTCGAGGTCAAGCACGAGATCTTCCGCACGCTCGACAAGCTCGTGCGCGACGACGCCGTGCTCGCCTCCAACACCTCCGCCATCCCGATCACCAAGATCGCGGCCGTCACGGAGCGCCCGGAGCGCGTCGTCGGCGCCCACTTCTTCTCGCCGGTCCCGATGATGCAGCTCTGCGAGCTGGTGCGCGGCTACAAGACGAGCGACGAAACCCTCGCCCGCACCCGAGAGTTCGCCGAGTCCGTCGGCAAGACCTGCATCGTCGTCAACCGCGACGTCGCCGGCTTCGTGACGACCCGTCTGATCTCCGCGCTCGTCGTCGAGGCCGCCAAGCTCTACGAGTCGGGCGTCGCCACCGCCGAGGACATCGACATCGCCTGCAAGCTCGGCTTCGGGCACGCCATGGGACCGCTCGCGACCGCCGACCTGACGGGCGTCGACATCCTGCTGCACGCCACGAGCAACATCTACACGGAGTCCCAGGACGAGAAGTTCGCGCCGCCGGAGCTGATGCGCCGGATGGTTGACGCCGGTGACATCGGACGCAAGAGCGGGCAGGGGTTCTACAAGCACTGAACCAGCACTGACGTACGCCGTCTGACGGCCCGTCGGACGCTTCGGCGCCCTACGGGTCACCCCTCGGAGTGAATTCGGTATCGGTTCGCTTACAGACGGCAACTTCCTCGCCCATGGGGCAGTCAGTTGCAGTGACATACGCAGATGCCCTACGTACCGGGCGTCACAGCAGACACAGCACTCTCGGGGAGCGCATATGCACATCAGGGGCGACCAGGCCCAGCTGGTCGTCGGGGGACGCCTCGACGTACGCAGCGCGGCGGACGCCCGCACGGTCCTGCACTCGGCCGTCGACGACGGAGCCGGCGACCTGGTGCTCGACCTGTCCGAACTGGACTCGTGGGACGCCACGGGACTCGGCGTGATCATGGGCGCGCACCGCCGCGCCGGACGGTGCGGACGCAGACTCGTCCTGCGCCACGTGCCGCCGCAGATGCAGCGCCTTCTCGTGGCGACCCGGCTCCACCGCATCCTCGCCATCGAAGGCGGCATCGGTGTCGAATCGCTCCCCAGAGCCTGAACCGCACCTCGCGCACAATCCTCACGAGACTGTGACGTCTCGGGCGGGGCGGGACCCCGCCCACTCGTAGATACTGAGCAAAGGTCTAGGGTTCGGTCGCCCACCGATATGACGAACCCGCACGGGGGCACCGGACCAGAAGCGACAGCGCAGTGTGCACGAAGGCCGGAGGGGGCTCTGCACACGACGCATCTGGGGGGCTAGGACCATGGACCCGATGAACCGGGGACCCGAAGAGTACGGCCACCGTTCCGGTGGCGACGATCACGACGGCCCGGCGCGGCCGCAGCGGCCGCGCGATCCCATCACCGCCGACTACAGTCAGCCCGCGCCCGCTCTGGCCCGCACCGTCCAGCTCGTCTCCGGCGACTTCCTGGTCACCGTCAACCCCGTCGACGGCAGCGAGATCGAACCCTGCCCGCCGGGCGAACGGCCCGAGCGCCCCGCCAAGCGCACCGCCGACGACCGCGCCGAGCTGCGCCGCGCCTCGATGCCGCCCGTGCCGCCGGGGCCCGCGCTGCCCAGGCTGCCGCTTCTGGAGCGCCAGGAGGACCGTGAACGCCTCGTACGGCTCCTCGCGCGCGGCCGCTCGGTGCGGCTGACCGGGCCCGCCGGATCGGGCCGCACGGCGCTCCTGAACACCGTCGCCGACGACTGCGCGGACCTCGCCCCCGACGGCGTCGTGCGCCTCTCGGGCTGCCGCAGGACGCCCACCGAGCTCCTCCACGACCTCTTCGCGACGGTCTACGACGCACCGCTGCACCGCCCCGAGCGCGCCCAGCTCCTCGAACTCGTCCACGACATCGGCGCCGTCGTCGTCCTGGACGACCTGGAGTTCGGCGGCGCCGGACTCGACGAGCTGCTCGACGCGACGCCCGAGTGCGCCTTCCTCATCTCCGCGACCCCCGACGTCGCCGCACCCTCGGCCGACTCCCACCTCGAAGAGGTCTTCCTCGGCGGGCTCGGCCGCGGCGGCGCCCTGGAGCTCCTGGAGCGCGCCGTCGGCCGGGTCCTGGACGACGACGAGGCCAACTGGGCGGGCGACCTCTGGTTCGAGTCCGAGGGCCTGCCGCTGCGCTTCGTCCAGGCGGGCGCCCTGCTCCGCCAGCGCGACCAGCTGCGCGCCGACCCGCACGCCTTCGAGGAGCGCGGCTCCTTCGGCGACGCCCCGGCCGACGCGCCCTTCGACGCCGATGACGGCTACGACGTGCCGCTGCCCTCGGTCGCCGACGGAGCCGCGCCCGCCGCCCTGCTCGCCGCGCGCCTGAGCCCGTCCGCCCGCACCACGCTCACCTTCGCCGTCGCCCTCGGCGGCGAACTCCCGCACCAGGCCCACCTGCCCGCCCTGGTCGGCGACACCCACGCCGACGCGGCCCTCGCCGAGCTCGTCGGCTGCGCCCTGGTCACCGCGGTGGGCGCGCACTACCGCCTCGCCGCGGGAGTGCGCGCCCAGCTGGAGGCCGCCGGGTACGCCGACGCGGCCCCCGAGCACGCCCTGGCCGCCGCCCAGCACTACGCCTGGTGGGCCGGACACCCCTCCGTCACCCCGGAGCGCGTCGCCGCCGAGGCGGCCGCCGTGCAGGCTGCCCTCGGCGCCCTGGTCGCCACCGAGAGCGGCGCGGCCGTGCTGCTCGCCCGCACCGCGGCGCCCGCCTTCGCCGGCGGGCTCGCCTGGGGCGCCTGGGAGCGTGCCCTGCGCTCCGGCCAGGAAGCGGCACGGAACGCGGGCGAGGTCGCCGAGGAGGCGTACTTCCACCACGAGCTGGGGATCCTCGCGCTCTGCGGCGGACAGCTCGACCGGGCCCGCGCCGAGCTGGAGGCCTCCATCGGGCTGCGCGGCGCACTCGCCGACAAGCGCGGCATGATCTCCGGGCGCAGGGCCCTCGCCCTGGTCGCCGACCGCTCGGGCGGCACGCCGCCCGGCGGGCAGACCGCCGCGGGCGAGGAGCTGCCCGACGCGCGCCACGAGGAGTCGGCGTCGCCCCCCGGCGGTGTGCCCGCCGCCTTCGCGCTGCCCGTACCGCCCCCGGAGCCGGACACGCTGGTCACCAGCCGCGTCACGCCCGCCGTGGTCGCGGGACCGGCACCGAGCCGCCGCTCCATCATCAGCGGCACCCGGCGCAACCTCGTCGCCGCGGGCGCGGGAGCCCTGCTCGCCGCCGTCCTCGGCACCGTCGTCACGCTCGGCGCCACGTCCGACAACGACGACCCGCCGGGCGACAAGGTCACGACGGAGCAGTCGGCGCAGGAGGGCGGCGGCGACGACGGGCTGACCGCCGACACGCCGCAGAAGGACTCCACCAGCCGCCCCGGCGGCCCGGGCGAGGGCACCGCCACCGGCACCTCGAACGGGCCCACGCCGAGCGACAGCGACGAGCCGTCCGGCAAGCCGAGCGGCAGTGACGAACCGTCGGGCGAGCCGAGTGGCAAGCCCACCGAGCCGACCGGCAAGCCGACGAAGCCGACGGACAAGCCCACCAAGCCCACGGACAAGCCGACGAAGCCGACGGACAAGCCCACCGAGCCGACGGACCCGCCGACCGAGCCGACGGACCCGCCGACGTCCCCGCCCACGAGCGGGGCCCCGCCCTCGGCGCCGAACAGCTCGAACTCGGTGAGCCGACCGGCGAGCTCTCCGGAGGCGGACAGCGGTACGGCGGGCTGACCGAGACGGCGAAGCGGCCACGTGAACGCGGAAGAGGGCCGGGTCCACCAGGACCCGGCCCTCTTGCCCGTAGGTGACGGGCCTGTACGTGACAGGACGTGTCAGGCGCGCGCGTCAGAACAGCCGCAGCTTGTCGTCCTCGATGCCGCGCAGCGCGTTGTAGTCCAGGACGGCGCAGCCGATGCCGCGGTCCGTGGCGAGAACGCGCGCCTGCGGCTTGATCTCCTGGGCGGCGAAGATGCCCTTGACGGGTGCCAGGTGCGGGTCGCGGTTCAACAACTCCAGGTAGCGGGTAAGTTGCTCGACGCCGTCGATCTCGCCGCGCCGCTTGATCTCGACGGCGACGGTCTGGCCGTCGGCGTCGCGGCAGAGGATGTCCACCGGGCCGATCGCCGTCATGTACTCCCGACGAATGAGTGAGTAACCCTCGCCGAGCGTCTCGATACGGTCGGCCAGCAGCTCCTGAAGGTGTGCTTCCACGCCGTCTTTGATGAGACCGGGGTCGACGCCGAGCTCGTGCGAGGAGTCGTGCAGGATCTCCTCCATCGTGATGATGAGCTTCTCGCCCCCCTTGTTCACGACGGTCCACACACCGGCGTCGTCCCCCGAACCCTCCTTCAACGTGCAGGGCGGGGACATCCAGTTGAGCGGTTTGTAGGCCCTGTCGTCCGCGTGGATGGAGACGCTGCCGTCGGCCTTCACAAGGATCAGACGGGGGGCCGACGGGAGGTGGGCGGTGAGCCGGCCCGCGTAGTCCACGGAGCATCGGGCAATGACGAGACGCATGGGGCGCAACGCTACTCGACTCGGGGCGGTGCACGCGATTCGCCTTCCCCCCTCCCGCCACCCGTGCAATGGCGGTAGCCTCCGGGCCGCTGAGCGCCCGCCGTACGCTCCGGGGCGCGCGTGACTTGTCCGTCGATGAACCTGTTCGATCCTGGCCGGTTATGCGCCCAATCTTCTGGTGCGGTCACCGCCCGTTGCCTACCGTAGAAGCTAGAGGTCGTCATCCGTGCACGCTGCGTAGGCGGACTCCATCCCTGTCCGTAGGCCCCCGCTCTCCGGGGGTGCGAGAGGAGAACCCATGTCGCTCGACGTCTCACCGGCACTGTTGGAACAGGCCGAGCGAGGCGAGGTCGACGAAGCGGAATTCGTCGACTGCGTCCGGACCTCCCTGCCTTACGCATGGGAGATGGTCAGCTCCCTGGTGGCCCAGTTGAAGGTTGACGGCGGCGAGTTCGCCGACAACCAGACTCCGCCGCCGGACGAGCAGGCTCGTGGTCAGCTGCTGCGCGCGCTCGCGAGCGACGCGATTCGCGGCGCGCTGCAGAGGCATTTCGGTGTCCGTCTGGCCTTCCAGAACTGCCACCGCGTGGCGGTTTTCCCGCTCGACTCCTCGGTGGACGACCGGCTCGCCCGCTTCACCTCGATACGGGGCCAGCTGCTCAACCAGTCACCGGAACTGCGGGACTGCTGACGTCTGTTGCTGCCGCTCCGTGCGCGGGAGGTGTTTCAGTTCGGAGCGGCAGCTCCGCGGCACGACAGCGCTTCTCAGCCGAGCTGGGGAAGCACTTCGGCGCCCAGCCTGCGGACGTTCTCCTCGGTGGCCGCGAGATCGCCCGAGCCCTCCACGAGCAGTGCGAAACGCGTGATGCCGGTCCGCTCCGACGTGGCGGCGATCCGGTCGGCGCACACCTGCGGGGTCCCCACGGGGTGCAGCCCGCAGAGCAGTTCGGTGTACGCCAGGGGATCCCGCATCGAGCGATGCCGGCCGTCCACGGTCACATGGGCGTCCAAGCCCTGCTTCAGCCAGCCCGGCATCGCCTTCTGTAACGTCTCGGCCGCCTCCAGGCGCCGGTCCGCGACCTGTGCGACGCCTGCCGACACGTGTGACGCGGCGGCCATCGCCTCGCGACCGTGCCCCGCGGCACGCGCGTGCCGATCCCACAAGGCCACCATTTCGGCCTTCTCCTCGTCACCCACATGCATGCCGAGCAGCATCGGCAGGCAGCGCTCCGCGGCCAGCCGCACACTGGACGGCGAGGTGCAGGCGACGACCACCTCGGGACCGCTCCCGCCCCCGCCGTTCAGAGCCTCCTGCGGGCTGGGAACGACGGCCACTTCACGGAACGCGAAGCGCTCGCCGCGGCCTTCGACGCGGGGCTCCCTCAGCCACTGGAGCAGCAGGTCGAGGGATTCCGGGAACCCCGACTCGTACGCCTCGAGGCCGGCTCCGAAGACCTCCAGGTCCACCCACGGGCCGCCGCGCCCCACACCGAGCGAGAAGCGGCCGCCGGACGTCAGGTGCAGCAGCGCCGCCTGCTCGCCGAGCGCCACGGGGTGCGCGGTCGGCAGGACGCTCACGGCTGTGCCGACGCGGATCCGTCGCGTCCGTCCGAGGAGCAGCGCCGCGAGGGTCACCGCCGACGGGCACGTGCCGTACGGAACGAAGTGGTGCTCGGCGAGCCAGACCGAGTCGAGCCCCGCCTCCTCGGCCACCTCGGCGGACCGCACCGCTCGGTGCAGCGCCTCCCCCTGCCCCTGTCCCGGGAACTGGGCGGCCAGAACAAAACTACCTACACGCATCGAACTCCTGCCTCCTATGGCGCCGACGCAGGCACTCCCCCTACGGGCAACAACGCGTGACACGTGCCAAAGGCACGGCTTGGCGAGAAGATTGTTGGATTTTCCGTGCGGTCGAGGGGAGCCGGGAGCCGTCGGCGCGGGACGGGTACCCCAGGGCGCGGCGCGTAGGCTGGTAGCCCCCTTGACCGCCGTACAGCCCGTGAGGTGTTTCCGTGTCCCCGCGTCGCAACCGCCCCAAGGGCGCCGGAGAGCCGACCGCGTCCGCGGACGCGCCTCCGCCGGGCCGCTACGGCGGCTTCCAGAGCACGGAGAGCTGGCAGGGCGATGAGTGGAGCGTGCGCCACGTCGCGGGCGCGAGCGCGGCGGGCAAGCGGTACCGCTGCCCCGGTTGCGACCAGGAGATCCCCTCGGGGCTCGCGCACGTGGTGGCCTGGCCCGAGCACTCGGGCGTGGACGAGCGCAGGCACTGGCACAAGGCGTGCTGGAACGCGAAGGACCGCCGCACCACGCGGGTGCAGCGGTCCCGTAACGCGCCGAGGCACTGAGGCCCGCGGGCCTACACGTCGCGCTTCTCCAGAAGGGCGAACGCACCGGCCACCGCGGCGGCCGTGACGACGGCGAGCAGCGCGAGCTGCGAGCCGCCGCTGCCGCCGGTGTCGTCGGCGCCGAAGACCTTGGCGAGCGCGGTGATGGCGTTGTAGTCGTTCATCTTCTCGCCCAGCGGCTCCGTGCTCTCCCAGATCATCAGGAACGCGGGCAGGATCGCGGGGACCAGGACCACGCCGAGCATCGCGGTGATGGCGCCCGCGGAGTGGCGCAGCATCGAGCCGACGCAGAGCGCGAGCACGCCGAGCAGCGAGACGTACAGGCCGCCCTTGAAGACCGTGCCGGCCCACGGCAGGTCGCCCGCCTCCGGGCCGCTGTGGGCGGCCGAGGCAGCGAGGCCCACCAGCAGGATGGAGCCCGCGGAGACCACGAAGGCGAGCACGAAGAAGATGATGATCTTCGCGGTGAGCACGCGGTGGCGCTGCGGCGACGCGGTGAACGTCGTACGGATCATCCCCGTGCCGTACTCGGACGAGGTGACCAGGACGCCGAGCGTGATCAGGCAGATCTGGCCGAGCATCAGGCCGAAGAAGGCCGGCACGGTGAAGGGCATGTCCGCGTAGTCGCTCGGCTGCGTGTTCGCCACGGCCAGCAGGCCGATGCCGACGACCAGGAGCAGGAAGATGCCCAGGGTCCACACCGTGGAGCGGACCGACTTGATCTTCGTCCACTCGGAGGAGAGGGCGTTGCCGAGGTGGGTCTTCTTGACCGGGATCGGCGAGGTGTAGGCGTTGGCCATCGCCTGCTGCCAGGCGGAGGGCGGTGCGGGGGCGGCGGGCGCGGGGGCCGCCGGGGCGCCCTGCATCGGGGCGCCCGGGACCGGGGCGCCCGCCGGTGCGTACGCCTGCTGGGGCTGCGCCTGCGGCTGCTGCTGCGGAGTCGGAGGCGTGGTCATCGAAGGTCCTCGCTGTCTCGCTTGGTCATGTCGGGGGCGGGTGCGGGGGCCGGCGGGGCGGCGGGGGCCTGCTGGGGTGCGGGGGCCTGCTGGGGGGCCGTGGCGTAGGGGTTCGGCGTCTCCGGCGCGCCCTGCGGGTGCGGCATCGCGAAGGGCCGGCCACCGGGCTGGGGCGGCGGCGGGGCGTACCAGCCGGGCTGGCCCTGGCCGGGCACCGGCGGCTGGCCCTGCGGCACCGCGCCGGGCGGCAGCTGCTGCTGGAGACCCGCCCGCTGGTCGGCCGTGGAGCGGTAGTCGACGGCGCCCTGCGTCATCCGCATGTACGCCTCCTCCAGGGAGGCCTGGTGCGGGGAGAGCTCCCACAGGCGCACGTCGGCGCCGTGCGCGAGGTCGCTGATGCGGGGGAGCGGCAGACCGAGCACGCGCAGCGCGCCGTCCTGCTCCGGCATCACCTGGCCGCCCGCCTCGGTCAGCGCGGCGGTCAGCTTCTCGCGCAGCTGCGGGTCGCTGTCCGGCGTGCGCACCCGCGCGAAGTCCGCGGAGTTCGCCGAGATGAAGTCCTTCACGCTCATGTCGGCGAGCAGCTGGCCCCGGCCGATCACGATCAGGTGCTCTGCGGTCAGTGCCATCTCGCTCATCAGGTGGGACGACACGAAGACCGTGCGTCCCTCGGCGGCGAGCGACTTCATCAGGTTGCGGACCCAGAGGATGCCCTCGGGGTCGAGGCCGTTGACCGGCTCGTCGAAGAGCAGCACCTGCGGGTCGCCCAGGAGCGCCGCGGCGATGCCGAGGCGCTGGCCCATGCCGAGCGAGAAGCCCTTGGAGCGCTTCTTCGCCACTTCCTGCAGGCCCACGACGCCGAGCACCTCGTCGACCCGGCGGGCCGGGATGCCGGAGAGCTGCGCGAGGCAGAGCAGGTGGTTGCGCGCGTGCCGGCCGCCGTGCACGGCCTTGGCGTCCAGGAGCGCGCCGACCTGGCGCGGGGCGTTCGGGAGCTTGCGGTAGGGATAGCCGCCGATCGTCACCTGCCCGGAGGTGGGCGCGTCGAGCCCCAGGATCATGCGCATCGTCGTCGATTTCCCGGAGCCGTTCGGCCCGAGGAAGCCCGTGACGGTACCCGGTCGCACCTGGAAGGAAAGGTTGTACACGGCTGTCTTGTCGCCGTAGCGCTTCGTCAGGCCGACTGCCTCGATCATTCTCCGCACCCATCGAATGGTTCAGGACGTCGGGGCACACGCCCCCGTAAGGGTTAGGAGGATAACGGGGAGCTGACGGTTCCAGCCAAGAGCGGGTAAAAGCGGCGGGCTCACAGAGGGGGGACCGGGAGCTCCGTCCACGGCAGGACCCAGCCCTCCTCGGCGAAGAGACGGGTGCCCCGAGCGCGCAGCTCGGCGTCGGCGGCGGCCCGCCGCACCCAGGACGCCGCGTCCGGCCCGAGCAGCTCGCGCAGGCGTGCGGAGGCGTCCAGGAGTACGCCGAGGAGTGCCGCCTGGTCGCCGCCGCCCGGTCGCGGCAGGCCGGTGAGCGGGTCGGCGAGGACGCCGTGCACACCGACGTAGACGTACGCCCCGGCGAGCCGCTCGCCGGACGGCAGGTCCATCCCGTACGGGTCGCCGGGCAGCAGCACGCGCCGGTAGTTGGGGTGCTCCGTGGCGTCGACCGCGGACAGCTGCACCCCGTCCAGCCAGGAGACGACGAGCGTGGCCCGGGTCGCGGGCGCGGCGTAGGGGGCGGCCGCCACGTACCCCGCCCGGCCGATGTGGGCGGAGCAGCCCACGCCGATGCCGCTCAGCCGCACGGGCACCATCGGCACGGCGCTCGGCAGCCCGAGCCGGGTGAGCTTGTACGCGAGCTGCCCGGGGGAGGCGTTCGAGCCGACGGCGATCACCGGGACGCGCTCGGCGACGGGCGGCTGTCCGAGGCGGGCGAGGACGTCGTCCAGCGTGCGCCGGGGCCGGTGGCCGGCCCCGGCCCCTTCCACCGTCCACGCGCCGGGCCCGCCGGCCGTGACGTGCAGCGGCAGCAGTTCGGCGCCGGTCAGCAGGGAGGGGGCCGTGGCCGGCAGGCCCGGGTAGGTGAGGGGCTGGAGGGCGGGCACGCCGTCGAGGCCGAGCGCCGCGAGTCCGCGGTCCTGCGTCGTCACACGTCTCCCTGCGCCCCGCGGGCGTACTCGCTCAGGACGCGGCGGTCACGCGTCCCTCTTCTTCAGCAGTACGTACCCACCGATGAGCGCCACGACGACCCAGGCGACCATGATGCCGAACCCGCCCCAGGGCCCGTAGGGGGTGTCGTCGTCGAGCGGCGACTTGACCTGCATGATCCGGCTGCCGGCCTGGTCGGGCAGGAAGCGGCCGATCTTCTTCGTCGCCGAGACGTTGCCGAGGATGCTGGAGATCAGGAAGAAGAACGGCATCAGGATGCCCAGGGAGAGCATCGGACTGCGCAGCATCGTCGCGACGCCCATCGAGAACATCGCGATCAGCGTCATGTAGAGCGCGCCGCCGATCACCGCGCGCAGCACGCCCGGGTCGCCGAGCTGGGCCTTGTACTGGCCGAGCATCGCCTGCCCGACGAAGAACGTGATGAAGCTGGTCACCAGGCCCACCACGAACGCGAGCAGCGTCGCCACGGCGATCTTGCTGAACAGGAACGTGGCGCGCTGCGGGACCGCGGCCAGCGAGGTGCGGATCATGCCGGTGCTGTACTCGTTCGAGACGACGAGCACCCCGAAGACGATCATCGCGAGCTGGCCGAGCGACATCCCGGCGAAGCTGATGTACGTCGGGTCGAAGGTCAGCCTGTCCTTGGCGTCCATGCTGTCGTAGTCGTTCTTGGACAGGATGCTGATCAACGTGCCGAGCGCGATCGTGACGACGACGGCGAGGCCGAGCGTCCAGACGGTCGACGACACCGAGCGGATCTTGGTCCACTCCGACTTCAGAACCTGCGTCGCGGCCATCGCTCAGGCGTCCTTCCGCTGCTGCCAGCCTTCGCCCCAGCCCGTGGCGGGCGGCGGCGCGGCGCTGTCGTGGTCCGTGTGCGCGTGGTACTCCACCGATTCGGCGGTGAGCTGCATGAAGGCCTCTTCCAGCGACGCCTGCTGGGGGCTCAGCTCATGGAGGACGAGCTGGTGGCTCGCGGCGAGCTCGCCGAGTTCCTCGGCGGGGGTCCCGTCGACCTCCAGGGTGCCGCCGCCCGCCTCGACGGCGGTGACGCCCGCCCCGTGCAGGACGTCGAGGAGCCGCTCCCGCTGCGGGGAGCGAAGGCGCACGTACGACCGGGAGTTCTGCCGGATGAAGTCCGACATCGACATGTCGGCGAGCAGGCGGCCCTGGCCGATGACGACGAGGTGGTCGGCGGTGAGTGCCATCTCGCTCATCAGGTGCGAGGAGACGAAGACCGTGCGGCCCTGCGCGGCCAGGGACTTCATCAGGTTCCGGATCCAGTGGATGCCCTCGGGGTCGAGGCCGTTGACCGGCTCGTCGAACATCAGGATCTCGGGGTCGCCGAGCAGGGCGCCCGCGATGCCCAGGCGCTGGCCCATGCCGAGCGAGAAGCCCTTGGCCTTCTTCTTGGCGACGGCGGTCAGGCCGACGGTGTCGAGGACCTCGGTGACCCGGCTGCGCGGGATGCCGTTGCTCTGCGCGAGGCACAGCAGGTGGTTGAAGGCGCTGCGGCCGCCGTGCATGGCCTTGGCGTCGAGGAGGGCGCCGATGTACTTCAGGGGGTCCTTCAGCTGCGCGTAGCGTATGCCGTCGATGCGCACCGCGCCGGCCGACGGGTTGTCGAGCCCGAGCAGCATGCGCATGGTCGTGGACTTGCCCGCGCCGTTCGGGCCCAGGAAGCCGGTCACGATGCCGGGGTGCACGCTGAAGGTCAGGTTGTTGACGGCCACCTTCTCGCCGTACCGCTTGGTCAGCCCCTCGAGCTCGATCATGCAGCAACGCTAAAACGGGACAAAGCCCCCTGCCACTTGGTGACAGGGGGCTTTACGCAGATGCACGAGGCCTCAGCGGGTCTGCTGCGCGGGCACCCCACGAGAGATCGGCTCGTCCTCGGCGGGCGTCCCGGCGGCGGCCACGGCCGCACCGGTGAGCGTCGCCAGCATCTCGCGCACGTTGGTGAGCTGCGCGTTGATGGAGTCACGGCGGTTGGTGAGCGCCGCGAGCTCGCGCTCGGACTCGGAGCGGATCCGGTCCGCCTTGGCGTTGGCGTCGGCGACGATGTCCTCGGCCTGCCGCTGCGCCGTCTCGACCGTCTGACGGGCCCGGCGCTCGGCGTCGGTGCGCAGCTTCTCCGCCTCGAGGCGCAGCTGCTCCGCACGGTGCTCGATCTCCGCGAGGCGCTTCTCGGCCTTGGCCTGACGCGAGGCCAGGTCGCGCTCGGACTGCTCGCGGCGCTTGGCGAGGTTCGTCTCGAAGTCGGCCGCGGCCTGGGCGGCCTTGGCGCGGGTCTCCTCGAAGAGGGCGTCGGCCTCCTCGCGCTTGGACTGCGCGTCCTTCTGGGCCTCGGCACGCAGCGCGTTCGCCTCGCCCTTGGCCTTCTCGACGATCCGGACGCCCTCGTCCTCGGCCTTCGACTTGCGCTCGGACGCGAACGACTCCGCGTCGTTGCGCACCTGCTGGGCGGCGGACTCGGCGAGCTCGCGGTGCTGCTCGGCCGCGCGACGGGCCTCCTCGCGCAGGTCCTTCGCCTCCTCCTCGGCGAGGCGGAGGATCTTCTCGACGCGAGCACCGAGACCGGCGTACGACGGCTCGGCGTCGGCAACCTGGGCCTGGGCGTTCTGCGTCTCGAGGTGCAGTTCCTCGATGCGCTTTTCCAGAGCAGTGATACGGGCAAGAGCGCTGTCACGGTCGGAGACGAGCTTGGAGATACGTTCGTCCACCTGAGCGCGGTCGTACCCACGCCGCACAAGCTCGAAGCCGTAGGGGGAAGTGTCGCTCATGGGGTTCCTGTCGAATGAGACCGGTGAGGTGATAGAGGGAATCCTAGGGGTCCGAGCGGCGTGTCATCGAGCAGATGCCCGTTTGATCTGGAGAATGACACCCCTTTTGAGTGGCTAACCGCCGGAGCGCTTGCCAGCGACAGGGTCAAAGGTCCTTACAGAGCACGGCAGATGCTCTTTGGCTAGCTCTCTGACTGCTTGCCACCCGAACGTGTCGACCCCGCCGCGGCTCCGGCCTTGACGCCGCCCGCGCCCGAGCCGCTGTTGGGCCCGGTCTTCGCACCGCTCGACGGGGCCTCGAAAGACTCCAACGCCTCGAGCACGTCCTGGACACGGGAGATCTCGGCATTGATGTCCTCTCGGCGCCGGACCAGCACCTCCAGCTCGTGCTTGCCCTCCTCGACGACACGGGTCGCCTCCGCCTGCGCGTCGGCCTTGATCTGCTCTGCCTCGCGCGAGAGCTCGGCCTTCTTCGCCTCGGCCTCCTTCAGGAGCCCCTCGGCCTTCTTCACGGCGGAGATACGGACCTTGCCCGCCTCGGAGTTGGCGTCGGACACCAGTTCCTTGGCCTTCGCCTGGGCCTCCGCCAGCTGCTCCTCCGCGGCCTTGACCAGCGCGTCGCAGCGCTCGCCCGCGGTCTTCATCGCCTCGGCGGACTCGCGGCGGGCGCGCTCGTGCAACTCCTCGATCTCGGCGGTCAGCCGGTCGCGCTGCTCCTCGGAGCGCTCCCTTATGGCCGTCGCGTCCCGGCGGGCGCCGACGAGCAGTTCGTCCGCGTCCGTACGGGCCTTCTCCACCAGGGAGTTGCCCTCGACCGTCGACTCGGAGATCAGCCGCTCGGCCTCCTTGCGGGCCGCGCCGACCATCGTGTCGGCCTGCGCCTCGGCGTCCGTGGTGGCCTTGAGGGCCTTCTCCTGGGCGTCGGCGGTCAGCTTCTCCGCCTCCGCGGCGGCCTCCGTGATGAGCGTGTCGACCTGCTCGGCGGCTTCCTGACGGCGCTTGTTGGCCGCCTGGCGGGCCTCGTCGAGGGTCCGGTCCGCCTCCTCGCGCGCCTCGGACGTGAGGCGCTCGGCCTCCCGGGCCGCGTCCGCCTTGACGCGCTCGGAGTCGCTGCGGATCCGCTCGGCGTGCTGCTGCGCGGAGTTGACCGTCTCGGCGGCCTCGGCGCGCAGCCGCTCCGCGTCGCCCGACGCGTCCGAGATGAGCTTCTCGGCCTTCGCCACGGACTCCGTACGGACCCGCTCGGCCTCGGTGGTGGACTCGGTCCTGAGCTGCTCGGCCGCCGCGGTCGACTCGGCGCGCAGCCGCTCGGCCTGCTCGGTGGCCTCCGTGTGCAGCCGCTCGGCCTCCGCGACCGTGTCGGTCTGCAGCTTCTCGGCCTCGCTGCGGGCCTCGCCGATCAGCTGGTCGGCCTGCGTCGCCGCGTCGCTGCGGATGCGGTTGGCGTCCTCGCGGGCGTCGGCCCGCGTACGGGAGGCGTCCTGCTCGGCCGACGCGATGGTGTCCGACGCCTCCGTGCGCACCCGCTGGGCGTGCTCGGACGCGTCCGAGCGCATCCGCTCTGCCTCCGCGATGGCCTCCGACACCGTGCGCTCGGCAAGGGCCTTGGCGGCCTCCGAGGCCTCCGACGCCTCGCGCCGGGTGCGATTGGCGTCCTCGGTGGCGCGCTCCCGCTCGGCGTAGGCGTCGGTGCGGACCCGGTCGGCCTCCTCCTGCGCCTCGGTCTTCGTGCGCTCGGCGGCGTGCTCGGCGGCCGAGCGCAGCCCGGCGACCTCTTCCTGCGCCGCCTCGTGCAGACCGGCCACGGAGTCCCGTACCGACTGGGCGTGCGCATCGGCGGCCGAGACCATCTCGGTCGCGCGGCGGTCGGCCTCCTCGACGAGACGGACGGCCTCGGCCTGCGCCTCCTCGACGCGGTTGCGGGCGGACGCGAGGAGTTCCTCGCTCTGCTCGCGGGCCCGCTCGCGCTCCTGGTCGGCCTCGGCGCGCGCGGAGCCCAGGGTCTCCTCGGCCTCCCGGCGGCGCCTCGCGGCCTCCTCCTGGGCGGCGGCCAGCTCCTCGGCGGCCTCCGCGCCGACGCGCTCGGCGGCGGCAGCGGCCTCCGCGCGGACCCGGTCGGCCGACTCCTGCGCCTCGGTCTTGAGCCGCTCGGCCTCGGCCGCGGCCTCCGAACGCAGGCGTACGGCGATGTTCTCGCCCTCGGCGCGGGCCTGTGAGGCATCGGCGGCCGCTTCGGTGCGCAGCCGCTCCGCCTCGGTCTCGGCCTGCGCCTGGAGCGTACGGATCCGCTCGGCGGACTCCGCCCGCAGCCGGTCCGTCTCGTCCGTGGCCTCCTTGCGGATGCGCTCGGCCTCCGCGCGGGCGTCGGTCAGCGCCTGCTCGGCGCCGGCCAGGCGCTCCTCGGCCTCCGTGTGCAGCCGGGTCAGCTCGTCGGCGGCCTCGGCCTGGCGTGCCGCTATGGCCCGCTCGGTCTCCTCGCGCAGCTCGCGCGCCGCGTCCTCGGCGTCCGACCTGGTGGTCTCGGCCTGCTCGGCGGCCTCCTCGCGGTGCCGCTCGGCCTCCGCGCGGGTGCGCTCCAGGGTCTCCTCGGCCTGCGTGCGCAGCGTCGTGGCGCGCTCGACGGCCTCGGTGCGCACCCGCTCGCTCTCGGCGGTCGCGGCCGTACGCAGCTCGTCGGCGTCGGCCTTCGCCTTGGCGAGCAGTTCCTCGGCGGACTTGGCCGCCTCCTCGATCTGCTGGACCGCTTCGCGCCGCGCCTCGCCGCGGATGCGTTCGCCCTCGGCGCCGGCGTCGGCCCGCAGCTGCTCGGCCTCGCCGCGCAGCCGGCGCGCCTCCTCCTGCAGCTCGACGGTCTTGGCGCGGTACTCCTTGGTGTCGTCCTTCGCCGCGCCCTTGAGCTCCTCGGCGATGTCGTGCGCCTCGGCGCGCAGCCGGTCCGCCTCGGTCTCCGCCTCGGTGCGGATCCGTTCGGCCTCCTCGGTGGCGGCCTTGGTGGTCTCCTTGGCGTCCTTGGAGGCCTTGTCCAGGACCTCCTCGGCGGTCCGCGCGGCCTTCGCGAGCTGGCCCGCGGTCTCCTCGGCGGTGATCGTGCGCGCCTTCTCGGCGGCGTCCGCGATCAGCTTCTCGGCCTCCGCGCGGGCGTCGGCGACCAGCTGCTCGGCCTCGGACTTGGTGGCCTCGGCCTCCTTGGTGGCCTCGCTGACCAGCCGGGCGACCTGCTCCTTGGCGGTACGCGTGCGCTGTTCGTTGGCGCCCTCGGCGGCCGAGAGCTGTTTGGACGCGGTGTCCTTGGCCTCGGCGAGGACCTTCTCCGCCTCCGCACGCGCCTCGCGCAGAGCCGTTTCGGCCTCCGTCATGCGCTGCTCGGCGGCGCGGCTCGCCTCGGTGGCCTGGCGGCGGGCCTGCTCGGACTCGGTCGCCGTGGTGGAGCGCAGCTGCTCCGCGTGGTCGGTGGCCTCCTGGGCCTGCGTGGAGGCGGCGTTCAGGAGGCGCTCGGCGTCCGTGCGGGCGCGGCGCAGGATCGCCTCGGCCTCGGCGCGGGCGGCCTCGGAGTCGCCCGCCAGGCGCTGGCGTGCCTCCTCGGCGACGCGGGCGGCCTCCGCGCGGGCGGCGGCCAGGGCCTGGTCGGCCTCGGCGCGCGACTCGTCGAGGAGCCTGCGGGCCTGCTGCTCGGTGCGGGCCCTGAGCTGCTCGGCCCAGGCCACGTTCTCGTTGACGTGCGACTCGACGGTCTGGCGGCGCTCGGCCAGCTCCTGGTCGAGCTGCTGGCGGCGCGAGACGGCCTCGGCGTGCAGCTCGGACTGCAGGCGGGCCTGCTGCTCGGCGTGCTCCTGGAGGATCCGTTGGGTCTGCGCCCGGGATTCGCGGAGCTCGCGCTCGGCGTCCTGGCGCAGCTGGTCGGCCTGGATCTGGGCATTGCGGAGCATCTGCTCGGCCTGATACCCGATGTCCGCGCTGTCGTAGGCAGGGCGGGACGCGAGGTTGCGGCGCGCCTCGTGCAACTTGGCGCGCAACACCTCGACCTGGTAGCCGAGGTCCTCGGCGTGCTGGACGGCCTTCTCCCGCTCGGTCTTCAGCCGGTCCATCTCGGCCTCGAACCGCGACAGACTGTCGGTCTCAGCCCGCGAGTTCTCTTGGCGTTCGTAGCCCCGCACTGCGCGGTCCCATCCTTCCCCAAGCTCTCCGAGCAGGGGATGCCCCAACCCTGGTCGCAAGTCTCTCCAACGAGCCCCGTCCATCCGCCGAACGGGGCCCCCGGGTGAATGGTGTCAGATCAACAGCGGAGCATGGGCTGCTGCCCCGACGCTCGTCCCCCGAAACCCGGACCCCGGCACGTGGCCGCCCCGAACTTCGGACGGCCGTCGCTCACCCTACCGGCCCGGATATACCGAGGTCAGTGCTCCGAGGGCTCGGAAGGTGCCGAAGTGACGAGTTCGGTGAGGACTCCGTGGCAGTCCTTGGGGTGCAGGAAGGTGATCCGCGAGCCCATGGAGCCGATCCGGGGCTCGTCGTAGAGGACGCGCACGCCCTTGTCCTTGACGGCCGCGGCGTCGCCGTCCACGTCGGCGGTGCCGAAGGCGATGTGGTGGACGCCCTCGCCGTTCTTGGCCAGCCACTTGCCCACCGCGGAGTCGTCGCGGGTGGACTCCAGGAGCTGCAGGTAGGAGGCACCTCCGTCGTCGGTCCCGTTGATCTTGAGCATGGCCTCCCGCACGCCCTGCTCCTCGTTGACCTCGGTGTGGAACACCTCGAATCCGTACGTCGCGCGGTAGAACTCGACGGTCTTGTCGAGGTCGAAACAGGCGATCCCGATGTGATCGATTCGCGTCAGCATGCTTCAAGTGCAGCGCTAGTCGCAGTGATTACGCAACGTGCGCGCGATCACACTCGCCGCCCGGTGACGGCAGGGGTACTGCTCAGTACATTCAGATAAACCCTCGTTAACTCCTCTCCTCCCAAGGGGTCGTCGCACATGGCAGGAACGACCGGTACCACCTCAGTGATCGTCTCGGGCGCGCGCACGCCCATGGGCCGTCTTCTCGGCTCCCTGAAGTCCTTCTCCGGTGCGGATCTGGGGGGATTCGCGATCAAGGCCGCCCTGGACCGTGCGGGCATCGGCGGCGACCAGGTGCAGTATGTGATCATGGGCCAGGTGCTCCAGGCCGGGACAGGGCAGATCCCGGCACGCCAGGCCGCCGTCAAGGCGGGCATCCCCATGAACGTCCCGGCGCTCACCGTCAACAAGGTGTGCCTCTCGGGTCTCGACGCCATCGCGCTCGCCGACCAGCTGATCCGTGCCGGCGAGTTCGACATCGTGGTGGCGGGCGGTCAGGAGTCCATGACCAACGCCCCCCACCTGCTCCCCAAATCCCGTGAGGGCCACAAGTACGGCGCGATCGAGATGCTCGACTCCATGGCGCACGACGGCCTGACCGACTCCTTCGACGGCGTCGCGATGGGCGAGTCCACGGAGAAGCACAACACCCGCCTCGGCATCGCCCGCCCGGAGCAGGACGAGGTGGCCGCGCTGTCCCACCAGCGCGCCGCCGCGGCCCAGAAGAACGGGCTGTTCGAGGCCGAGATCACCCCGGTCGAGATCCCGCAGCGCAAGGGCGACCCGGTCCTGTTCTCCCAGGACGAGGGCATCCGCGCGGAGACCACCGCCGAGTCGCTCGGCAAGCTGCGCCCCGCCTTCGCCAAGGACGGCACGATCACCGCGGGCACGTCCTCGCAGATCTCCGACGGCGCGGCCGCGGTCGTGGTGATGTCCAAGGCGAAGGCCGAGGAGCTTGGCCTCGCCTGGATCGCGGAGATCGGTGCGCACGGCAACGTGGCGGGGCCCGACAACTCCCTGCAGTCGCAGCCCTCGAACGCGATCAGGCACGCGCTGAAGAAGGAGGGCCTGCAGGCCTCGGACCTCGACCTGATCGAGATCAACGAGGCCTTCGCCGCCGTCGCGGTGCAGTCCATGAAGGACCTCGGGGTGTCCTCGGAAAAGGTGAACGTCAACGGCGGGGCCATTGCCCTGGGTCACCCGATCGGTATGTCGGGAGCGCGCGTCGTGCTGCATCTCGCCCTGGAGCTGAAGCGGCGCGGCGGCGGTGTCGGCGCGGCCGCGCTGTGCGGTGGCGGTGGTCAGGGCGATGCCCTGATCGTGAAGGTGGCCAAGGCCTGAGGCGTCGGCACTCGGCCGTCCCGCGGGCATGTCCCGTACGCGGTGAGCGTGCGTACACCCTCGTGCGCATGTCCCGTACGACTCGATCGGAGCTGTGATGCAGGACGTCCCCTCCCTGGTGGCGCAGGCCCGCGAGGGCAGGCCGCGGGCCGTGGCCCGGCTGATCTCACTGGTCGAGGGGGCGTCACCGCAGCTGCGTGAAGTGATGGCGGCGCTGGCGCCGCTGGCCGGCCACGCCTACGTGGTCGGCCTCACCGGATCGCCCGGTGTCGGCAAGTCGACATCGACGTCCGCGCTCGTCAGCGCCTACCGGCGGACCGGGAAGCGCGTCGGTGTCCTCGCCGTGGACCCGTCGTCGCCGTTCTCGGGCGGCGCGCTCCTCGGCGACCGGGTGCGGATGTCGGACCACGCGTCCGACCCCGGCGTCTACATCCGTTCCATGGCCACGCGCGGGCACCTCGGCGGGCTCGCGTGGGCGGCGCCGCAGGCCATCCGCGTGCTCGACGCGGCGGGCTGCGACGTGATCCTCGTCGAGACCGTCGGCGTCGGGCAGTCCGAGGTGGAGATCGCCTCGCAGGCGGACACCTCGGTGGTGCTCCTCGCGCCCGGCATGGGCGACGGGATCCAGGCGGCGAAGGCCGGAATCCTGGAGATCGGCGACGTGTACGTCGTCAACAAGGCGGACCGCGACGGCGCCGACGCGACCGCGCGGGAGCTGAACCACATGCTGGGCCTCGGTGAGTCCCGCGGCCCCGGCGACTGGCGCCCGCCGATCGTGAAGACGGTCGCGGCGCGCGGCGAGGGCACCGACGAGGTCGTCGAGGCGCTGGAGAAGCACCGGGCGTGGATGGAGGAGCGGGGGGTCCTCCAGGAGCGGCGGGCCGCCCGGGCCGCGCGCGAGGTGGAGACCATCGCGGTCACCGCCCTGCGGGAGCGCATCGAGTCCCTGCACGGCGACCGCCGGCTCTCCGCACTGGCGGAGCGCATCGTGGCGGGCGAGCTCGACCCCTACACGGCCGCCGACGAACTGGTCGAGGGCCTGACGGAGGGCTGATGCCCGTGGCCCGGCACACGGACCGACGCACGGGCCCCGGCAACCGGCCCGGCGCACGGGTGCGGCCCGGACCCGGGTCCGGGCCGGGCTTCCGGCGGTGATCACTCTCGGTGACCCCGCGGCCCGCGGGACGGCCCGGAGGCGGCGCCGATGACGCCGCCTCCGTGGCGGAAAACGTACTCCGGTCAGTCGTCCTGGCCGTCGTCGTCGTGGTCCTGGCCGTCGTGGTCGGCACCGTCGTCGCTGTCGCGGTGGTCCCCGTGGTCGTCACGGTCGTCGTCGTGCCGGTCCGCGGTGACCTTGCCGCTCTGGAGGTCGACGTTCCACTCGGACTCGGCGCCCTTGGCGCCCGTCGTCTCCACGCTCCAGGCGGTCGCCCCGCCGTCGTCGTCCAGGTCCACGGAGGTCACGTTCCCCTTGGCGGCACCGGCCTTCGCGGCGTCCTCGGCGCTGGTGGACGCGCCCTTGAGGGCGGAGTTCACCCGGGCGGCGTCGGCCGCGTCGTCGCCGTCGTCGTCCTTGTCGACCCACGAGCCGAGGATCTTGCCCGTGCCGGGGTCGACCTCGACGTTGTGCCAGGTCTTGCCGTCCAGGACGTCGACCTCCCAGACCAGCCCGCCGTCCTCGTCGTCGAGGTCCGCGGAGACGGCGGTGCCCTTGGTGTCCGCCAGCGCGGCCTTGATGGCCTCGGCGGCCGTCACCTTCGCGGCCTTCGCCTCGGCGGTGTTCTCCGCGGCGTCGTCGCGGTCGTCGTCCCGGTCGTTGCCGTTGGCGTTGCCGTTGCCGTCCTTGAGCTGGACGCTCGACTTGTCGGCGCCGGTCGGCCCGTCGTCGCCGGTGACCGCGAGGGCGGTGGCGGTGCCGCCACCGACGAGGGTCAGTGCGGCGACGGTGGCGATGACGATGTTGCGCTTCATGAGGGTTCCTCCCGAGTCGTTCGGCGCTTGGCCGTTCGCTTTCGACGAGGACCAATCTGGCCGAACGATCCTGAACGCACGCTGAAGCGTCCTGAAGAACTCTTCAGCTTCGCTCTGCCACCCTGAACACATGCGCCTGTTGATCGTTGAGGACGAAAAAAGGCTGGCCCTCTCGCTCGCCAAGGGCCTGACCGCCGAGGGCTACGCCGTCGACGTCGTCCACGACGGCGTCGACGGACTGCACCGGGCGAGCGAGGGCACGTACGACCTGGTCGTCCTCGACATCATGCTGCCCGGCATGAACGGCTACCGCGTCTGCTCCACGCTGCGTGCCGCCGGCCACGACGTGCCGATCCTGATGCTCACCGCCAAGGACGGCGAGTACGACGAGGCGGAGGGGCTCGACACGGGCGCCGACGACTACCTCACCAAGCCCTTCTCGTACGTGGTGCTGGTCGCCCGTGTGAAGGCGCTGCTGCGCCGCCGCGGCTCCGGGGGACCGTCCCCGATCCACACCCTGGGCGACCTGAAGATCGACACGGCCGCGCGCCGGGTCTTCCGCGACGAGGACGAAGTCACCCTCACCGCGAAGGAGTTCGCGGTCCTGGAGCAGCTGGTCCTGCGCACCGGCGAGGTCGTCTCCAAGGGCGAGATCCTGGAACACGTCTGGGACTTCGCGTACGAGGGCGACCCCAACATCGTCGAGGTGTACGTGAGCACGCTGCGGCGCAAGCTCGGCGCCGCCCTCATCAAGACCGTGCGCGGCGCCGGTTACCGACTGGAGGCCCCGCGATGAGGAAGCTGTTCGGCTCGGTGCGGGCCAGGGCCACGCTCGGCGCGAGCCTGGTCGTCGCGCTCGCACTGGTCGCCGCCGGCGCCGCCGTGCTGCTCGCGCTGCGCGCCAACCTCACCGACCAGGCGGACGCGCGGGCCGACTCCACGGCCCGCAAGGTCGCCTCGCAGCTCGCGGCAGACCGGCCCTACGTCGATCTCGACCTGCCGGACGACGAGGAGGAGCCCGTCCAGGTCGTCGACGGCAAGGGCAGGGTGGTCGCGGCCAGCGAGGACCTGGAGAAGATCAGCGGGACGGGCACCGGCGACGTCAAGCCCGCTCCGCGGGCCGGAGACACCGGCGAGGACACCGCCGAGGATGCCGAGGACGCCCGGGAGCGGGCCCGGGAGAAGGCGGAGGGCGACGGCGAACTCGGGGACGTCGACGACGAGAGCGAGTACAGCGACGGCACCGCCACCGTCGACGGCGAGAGCGCCGACTTCCGCTTCGCCGCCGTCGAGGTGAGCACGGAGACCAAGGGCGACCTCACCGTCTACGCGGGCGGCTCGCTCTCCAGTGAACAGAGCGCGGTCTCCACGGCGTTGACGTCCATGCTGATCGGCTTCCCGCTGCTCCTCGCGGTCGTCGCGGGCGTCACCTGGCTGGTGACGCGGCGGGCCCTGCGCCCGGTGGCGGCGATCACCGCGGAGATGTCCGCGATCACCGCGTCGCAGGACCTCGCGCGCCGCGTGCCCGAACCGGCCACGCACGACGAGATCGCCCGTCTCGCCCGCACCACGAACGAGACGCTCACCGCCCTGCAGACCTCGGTGGAACGCCAGCGCCGCTTCGTGGCGGACGCGTCGCACGAGCTGCGCAGCCCCATCGCGTCGCTGCGCACCCAGCTCGAAGTGGGCGCGGCCCACCCCGAGCTGCTGGACGTGGACGGCGCTGTCGAGGACACCGTGCGCCTCCAGGAGCTCGCCGCCGACCTGCTGCTCCTCGCGCGCCTGGACGCGGGGGAGAAGCCGGGCGGGGCGCGGGTCGACCTCGCGGCCTTCGTGCGCGAGGAGCTCTCGCAGCGCACCAGGGACCGGGTCGAGGTGCACGCGGACCTGAAGAGCGTCGAAGTCGCGGGCTCCCGAGGCCAGTTGGCGCGAGTGCTCGGCAACCTCCTGAACAACGCCCAGCGGCACGCGCGCTCCCGCGTCACGGTCACCACCCGGAGCGACGGCACCTGGGCCGTCCTGGAGGTGTCCGACGACGGGAGCGGCGTGCCGGAGGGCGAGCGGGAGCGGATCTTCGAGCGGTTCGTGCGGCTCGACGACGCGCGGACCCGCGACGAGGGCGGGGCCGGTCTGGGCCTCGCCATCGCGCGGGACGTGGCGGTGCGGCACGGCGGCGCACTCGTGGTGCGCCGGGCGCCGTCGGGTGGTGCGCTCTTCGAGCTCCGGCTGCCCTGCCCTCAGTCGTCGGCGGATTGAGGGACGTCGCGGCCGGCCGTGGCGGTTCGGAGCTAGGGCCTGCCGCGCTGGGAGCGCAGGTGTTCCGCGATCGGGGTCAGAGCCTTGCGCAGATCGTCGAGGGCCTCGGCGGAGATGAGGTCGACGAAGTGCTGCCGCACGGAGGCGACGTGGTGCGGAGCCACCTTCTGCATGGTCTCCATGCCCTCCTCGGTGAGGACGGTGTAGAGCCCTCGCCGGTCGGACTCGCAGTTCTCGCGGCGCACCAGGCCCGCGTTCTCCATGCGGGTGATCTGGTGGGACAGGCGACTCTTGGACTGCAGCGTGGCGGCGGCAAGATCACTCATGCGCATCCGCAGCTCTTCCGATTCGGAGAGATACACGAGAATGTCGTAGTCGTTCATGGTCAGGTTGAACGGCTGAAGGTCCTTTTCGAGCTGATACGTCAGCATCCTGTTGACCTCCACGTGGGTGCGCCAAGCGCACTGTTCCTCGTCGGTCAGCCACTGCGGGGCCGTCTCGGTCTCCATGGAATCGATTCTACCTAAGAAGTTGAAAGGTGAACGAATGGTGGGATGTGACGCGCCTCGCATCCCCCGCTGGCGGAGGGGCACAGGCGTTCGCCGTCACACTCCGCAGACTACCGCTCACAGCCCGAAGCGACGCTGGAGGTCCCCCAGTTGTCCGGGAAGGCGCGGTGCCCCGGGCTGCTGACCCGGTTGCCCCGGAGTGCCCCGTCCGCCGGGTACGCCCGCCTGGTGCGGCACCTCTCCCGCTGCCCGCTCGGGCATCAGTGCCTCCGTGGACTGGAGCAGGACCGTCCCCGCGCCCACGAACTCGAACTGGTGCTCCTCGCCGGAGGATCCGCCGATGCCGGTCAGTGCCCGCACGCCTCCGATCACGCCGGTGAGGTATCCGTGGTCGTAGTGGTGGCACGGTGAGGGGCAGTCCGCCCAGCCCACGAGCGCCTGCGGATCGACGCGGATCGGCGGCTCCATGAAGACCACCGGGCCGTTCGACGCGGCGACGAACTTGCCCGTGCCGATGAGTGTCAGAAACCCCGGAACGATCGATTGCTTCAGTGCGAGAGTTGGCTGAAAAGCGAGGAGGTTGCCGGAGCGAATGGTCAGGTTGCCCTCGTCGAGGTCGTACGAATTCACGTCGAAGGCCCGGTCGGCGAGGAGCATCTTGCCCTGGCCGTCCGCCACGACCCAGTCGCTTGCGTGCAGCGGCGAATGGAAACTCGTCCGCACCAGACGGTCCAGGCGGCCGTGCCCGATGCCGTTGAAGTCGATTCGCCCGTAGTAGGCGATCATCTTGCCCTTCTGCAGGAACCACTGGCTTCCCTTGAGCTCCACGCAGAAGGTGTACGCGTTGACGTTGTCGTCGCTCGGCAGCGTCATCGGGTCGAAGACGGCCGGCGCCCCCGCGGGGGTCGAGACGTTCGGATTCACAGCTTCTCCTCCGAAGCCTGGACGTACACCGCGCCGCTGCCCGAAAGCTCCAGCTGGAAGGCCTCTCCGGAGCCGCGGCCCACCATGTCGCGCCAGCCGAGCGCCGTGGAGAGCTTGTTGCGCACCTCGCCGTGGTGCGCGACGTACGCCTGCGGGTCGACGTGCACCGGGCGCTGCGGGGTGATCGGCACCTCGATGACGCCGCCGTGCGCCATGACGGCGACCGCGCCGTGGCCCTTCAGGGTCGTGGTGAACAGGCCCTGGCCGCTGACCTGGCCGCGGACCATGCCCATGACGCCGCCCTGCGAGCCCATGAACATCGTGCCCTGCTGGAGCGTGCCGTCGAAGGCGAGCAGCCGGTCCGCCTCCACGTACAGGGTGTCTCCGGAGAGGCCGATCACCTGGATGTGGTGGCCGCCGTGCCCGAACAGGACCGTGCCGCTGCCCTCGACGGTCATCAGGGGCGTGGCCTCGCCCGCGACCCGGCGCCCGAGCATGGAGGCGAGGCCGCCCTGGCCGCCCTGGAGGTTGGGTGTGAAGGAGACGTTTCCCTTGTAGGCGAGCATCGCGCCGCGCTGGCTGAAGATCTTGGCGCCCGGCTGGACCGTGGCCTCGATCATCTTCGAGTTGACCTCTCGGAAGGGCATCTCAGACGTCACCCCCGATCGTGGTGCGCTCGCTGGGCTGCACGTAGACGAGACCGTCGCCCTCGAAGCGGATCTGGAAGGCCTCGCCGCCGCCCTCGCCCATGAGGGTGCGGAAGGTCACGCCGGACTGGAAGCTCTGGTGGACGTCCCCCTGGTGGGCGATGTACGCCCCCGGGTCGACGGTGAGCGGGTACTGCCGTGAGACGCGCAGCACCACCGCGGGACCGTCGGAGACGATCGCCGCCTGTCCCGTGCCCTCGACGGTCGTCGTGAACAGGCCGTTCCCCTGCGTCGCGCCGCGCAGTCCCGTGAACGTGGTGCCGGTGCGCAGGCCGGCGTCGGTGCAGAGCAGATTGCTCGCCTCGACGTGCAGCTTCTCGCCGCTCAGGCGCACCAGGTTGATCTCCGTGGCACGGTCGGCGAACCAGCAGGTGCCGTGCCCCTTCACCTCCATCACCGTCAGCTGCTCGCCGGTGACGCGGCGGGTCACCATGCCGCGGATGCCCTCACCGCCGCCGGTCATCTTCTTGAAGGCCATCTGGCCGTCGTACGCGACCATCGAGCCGTTCTTCGCCTTCACCGCGTCGCCGGTCATGTCGACGGCGAGCACTCTGCTCCCTTGGAGCCGGAACGTAGCCACGAATCGACGGTAGCCGCCGCGTACCCACCCAGAACAGGGTGAAGGCCCCTGAGCGAACCCGGAGAACACCCCGATGTCACAATGGGGGTCGCTTGTGCGCCCGTTCACAAGATCGCCGCCGAGCCCCCGCCTGCGCCCGCCGCCCCACTCACCGAAGGTGACCCGTGGACATCAAGACCGCTTCCGCACTCCGCCGCCTCCGCCTGGTCTCGGCCCCCGAGGCCGTCTCCTTCCTGCTGCTGCTCGTCTGCTCGGTGCTCAAGCGGACCACGGAGTTCAACGCCGTGCCGGCGATGGGCATGATCCACGGCGTCCTCTTCGTGCTCTACGTGGTGTTCTGGCTCGACGCCTGGAACCGCACGAAGTGGGACCTCAAGACCGGGGCCCTGTACTTCGTCCTCTCCGTCCTGCCGACCGGCGGCTTCTTCGCCGAGCGCAAGCTGAAGCACGAGGCCGAGTCCGCCGTGATCGCCTCGCGCGCCCGCAAGGAAGGGGTCGTGAACGCATGATCGTCGCCTTCTCCGTGACCCCGCTCGGGGTCGGCGAGGACGTCGGTGACTACGTCGCCGACGCGGTCCGCGTGGTCCGGGAGTCCGGGCTGCCGAACCGCACCGACGCCATGTTCACCTCCGTCGAGGGCGAGTGGGACGAGGTGATGGACGTCGTCAAGCGCGCCGTCGCCGCGGTCGAGGCCCGCGCCCCGCGCGTCTCCGTCGTCATGAAGGCGGACATCCGCCCCGGCGTGACGGACGGCCTCACCTCCAAGGTCGAGACGGTGGAGCGCCACCTGTCCGCGTAGGACCACCGGGGCAGTTCCTGCCCGACGGCCCGCCGCCCGCCGTGCGCGGCGGGCAACCGCACGCCGCGCCGAATCCGGCGCGGCGTGTTCGTGTGTGCGCCACCTGACCGCCCCACCGGTCCGTCCCGGTGGTGCGCCCCGGTCGTCCGCCCCGGTCGTCCGCCCCGCGTCCGGCAAGTGACAGATGGCAAGTGCGGGTGGCGCGTGCGGGGAGCATGGAGGGGGCGCGCGACCCGGCCGTCAGTTACTCAGCGTCATACCTTCGAGGCGTTGACGGCATTCTCATCACTCTGCGTGGGTAGCCAGCGGCATATGCGGATGTATGCCTGCGAGGAGTGATGGTGACCCACGGCCAGTCGAGGACCCTGACGGATCGACGCGTGAGGGTCATACCGTTCGGCACCGGCAGCGAAGCGATCCTTCAACGGGGGGATCACGCGCTGTTCGGGGTGAGTACGGGCAACAGTTATTTCAGCCGCCAACGGCTGTCCGAGGCGATGGTGTGGGCGGCGGAGCGCTTCGCCGTCGTGGACGTGGTGCACGCGGACGTCGCCCTTCAGGCGATGCTCGAAGCCTTCGGCTACGAACGCCCCGCCGCGCGCAGGAGCGTGAGCAAACAGCTGCGCGGCGTGCGGCGGCGCGTCGACGGCGCCCTCGCCGACCTCGGCGCGACGGCGGAGCGCGTACGGGCCCGGCCCCTGTCCGCCTTCCTCGACCAGCCCGGCTACCAGGAGGTCCTGGCGCGGACCCGGACGGCCCTGCGGACCGACACGGAGCTGCGGTCGGTGCGGGACGCCATGGCGTACCAGTTCCTCGTCAAGCGGCTGCGGCCGAACGCTTCGCCCACTCCCGCCCAGGTGCAGGCGGCGCTCACGTACGTGGACGCGGAGCTGCCGTTCTTTGTCGACACGCCCCGGATCCTGGGCGTCGCCTCGTCCGTCCACTGCTACCACACCGTCCTCTCGCTGGGCGATCTGCTGTTCAGCGAGCGGCAGACAGGGCTGCGCCCTGCCGAGACCCAGGGCTACGCCGTCGTCGCGTGCCAGGACTGACCCCAGGAGGGCTCCTGCGGGCCCTTGGAAGAGAGCAGATCGCCATGGCATCCACCAGCACCGAAGCCTCCCAGCCGTACGCGGACGTCGAGTGGCCGCTGTCCCGGCGCGGCGACATCGTCCCCGCCGCGTGCACACGCCTGCGCGAGGAGAGCCCTGTCGCGCGGATCCGGACCCTCACGGGCGACGACGCCTGGCTGGTCACCAGCCACGCGCTGGCCCTGCGGGTCCTCGAGGACGAACGCTTCAGCCTGCGCGACACGGCGGCTCCCGGCGTGCCGCGCCAGTACGCGCTGACGATCCCCCCTGAGGTCGTCAACACCATGGGCAACGTCAACAGCGCCGGCCTCCACCAGGAGGTGCTGCGCGCCTTCGGACCCCGCTCCGGTCCCGCGTCCGCGGAGTGGATGGCCGAGCGGGCGCACGAACTGGTCGACGCCATGGTCGAGGAAGGGGCCCCCGTCGACCTGCGGCAGCGGTTCGCCGAGCCGTACTCCGCCGCCCTGGTCTGCAAGGTGCTCGGACTGCCGTACGAGGACGGGCTGCGGCTCATGTCCGGCCTGGACCTCGGCTTCGTCACCAGTCCCGTCGCCTACGAGGGCTGCACGGCCAACTGGGACAAGGACTACGCCTACGTACTGCGCCAGGTGTGCGCCGACCGCGGCGACCAGCAGGGCCTGATCAGACGGCTGTGCGAGCTGCGCGACGATCCGGAGCGCGACGGCGGCGACCTGACCGACGAGATGCTCGCCGCCACGGTCACCTCGCTCTTCGGTGCAGGCGCCATGAGTACGTACGTGTTCCTGCTGCACGCCGTGCTGACGCTGATCCAGCACCCGCAGGCGATGCGCCGCCTGAGGGAGCGGCCCGACGCGATGCCCCGCGCGGTGGACGAGCTGATGCGGTGCACGCTGTCGATCGGCGACGGGCTGCCCCGGATCGCCCGCGCCGACGTGCGGTTGGGTGACGTCCTGGTGCGGGCGGGAGAGCTGGTGCTCGTCTGCGTCGAGGGGGCGAACTTCGACCCCGGTCAGTTCCCGGATCCCGAGCGGTTCGACATCGACCGCTCGCCCGCCACGCACCTCTCGTTCGGGGCGGGCCGCCACTACTGCCCCGCCTCCGCGATCTCCCGGGTGCACGCCGAGAAGGCCCTGACCGTCCTCCTCGAACGCCTCCCGGATCTGCGGCTCGCGGTGCCCGTCGATCAGCTGGTCTGGCGCACGGGCAACATCAAGCGGGTCCCCGAGAGGCTGCCGGTTCTGTGGTGAGGCCGCTCACGGACTCCTGCCCCCTTTCGACTCGCGACTTGAGCGAGTGCTCAAACACCAGTACCTTCTGTTTGAGCACTCGCTCAAAAAGACGCTGACGTGGGGGTTAACCGTGAGCCTGTACATCGAGGCACGGATACGCGCCGATCTCGACGACCTCTGGGCACGCACCCAGGAGCCCGGCCGGCACCAACGCTGGGACCTGCGTTTCACCGAGATCGACTACCTGCCGTGCCGGGAGGGGGAGCCGCAGCACTTCCGGTACGCCACGCGCGTACTGCCGTTCCTGACCATCGCCGGCACCGGAGTGTCCGCGGGGGAGAAGCGGCGCTCCGACGGCACCAGGACCTCCGCCCTGCGCTTCGCCTCCCCGCACCCGCTCTCCCTTCTCAAAGAAGGCAGCGGCTACTGGCGCTACGTACCGACCGAGGACGGCGACGGCATCCGCTTCCTCACCGGCTACGACTACCGCCCGCGCTGGGGCCGCCCCGGGCGGATCGCCGACCGCGTCCTCTTCCGCCCCCTGATGGGCTGGGCCACCGCCTGGTCCTTCGACCGTCTGCGGCTCTGGCTGGAGCGGGACATCACCCCCGAACGCGCCCTGTGGAACGCCGTCGCCGAGACCACCGCCCGCGTCCTGTGCGTCGTGGCCGCCGTCGCCCTCGTCCCCATGCTGGCCCTGGCCACGGCGGCGCTGATGCTGGTCCTCCCGCCCCTGCCCACGACCCCGGCCGCCCGCCGCTGCCTGCGCACCCCACCGCAACGCTCCCGCTCCCCGCGCATCCTCGGCACCCTCGCCCCGGCCAAGGAGCAGCACTCGTGAAGCAGCCCGCATCGATCTTCCGCACCGTGATGGGAGCCGACTTCGAGCGGCTGCACCCACAGCTCCGGCGCCGGTTCTCCGTCGGCCTCGCGAGCGGTGAGGCCTGCACGGGCCGGGGCGTGATGGACCGCGTCTGGCACGGCCGGGGCTTCGTGAGGCCGTTCCTCGCGCTCGGCGGCACCCGCAACATCCTCGTCCCGCGCCAGGGCAGGAACGTCCCCTTCGTCATCGAGAACGTGCCGTACACCGACACGTACGGCCGTGAGACGGTGACCTTCGTGCGCACCTTCGACCTGCCCGGCGGACCCCGCCGCTTCGACGCCCAGATGGTCCTGAGCCCCCAGGGCGACCGCGTGCTCGACTACCTCGGCACGCATCAGCACCTCGCCAGCGACCTGCACTTCACGGCGGAGCCCGACGGCTCGCTCCTGATCCGCTCCGGAACGCACCGCTTCCGGGAGGGCCCGGTGGACTGCCGCGTCCCCGAGCTGATCGGCGGCGACGCCGAGGTGCGCGAGTCCTACGACGACGCGACCGGCCGCTTCCGCATCCGGGTCCGCGTCACCAACCGCCGCTTCGGACCGCTCTTCGGCTACGAGGGGTCCTTCGCGGCGACGTACGACGACGTCCGCAGCTGCGGCGTGCGGCCCGGACTCCGTCCGGTTCGCGAGGAGGCGCGCGCGTGAGCGCGGCCAAGGACCCGGCCAAGAGTCAGGAGACGCGGACCAAGCTCCTCCAAGGGGCCCTGCGGACGCTCACGGAGCAGGGCATCGCCAAGACGTCGGCGCGCAGCATCGCGGCCGCCGCCGGGGTCAACCAGGCGCTGGTCTTCTACCACTTCGGCTCCGTCGACGAACTCCTGGCGGCGGCGTGCCGACACGGTACGGAGCAGCGGGTCGCCCTCTACCGGGAGCGGCTCGCCACGATCGATTCCCTCTCCGGACTGCTCGCCTTCGGGCGCTCGATGCACGAGGAGGAACGCGAGGCGGGACACGTCGCCGTCCTCGGCCAGCTGCTCGCCGGGGCGCAGACCCAGCCGAGGCTCGCGGCGGCGACGGCGGCGGGGCTCGCCCTCTGGATCGAGGAGATCGAGCAGGTCCTGGTCCGGGTGCTCGCGCCGTCCCCGCTCGGGGAGTTCGTGGATCCGGTGGGGCTTGCCCGGGCGGTGGCGGCGTCCTTCGTGGGGCTTGAGCTGTACGAAGGGGTCGACGCGGAGGGTACGGAGCGGGCGCTCCAGGCCCTGGACCAGTTGTCCGTCCTCGTCACGGCGGTCGAGGACCTTGGGCCGCTGGCCCAGCGGGCGGTCCGGCACCGGCTGCGCCGGGCCGGGTCGTGACCCAGCCCCACCGCTTCGCGGCGGATTTCGCGGCGGACGGGGTCGTGTTGCGGCTGCGGGTTCGTCGTCGCCGTTCGCGCAGTTCCCCGCGCCCCTAAAGACCCACCCGCCGTTGCGGGGCGCGCTGCGTGTGTGGGTGCGGGTTGGTTGTGGCTGGTCGCGCAGTTCCCCGCGCCCCTTAAAAGCCCACCCGCCGTTGCGGGCCGCGCTGCGTGTGTGGCTGCGGGTGCGTTGTGGCCGCTCGCGCAGTTCCCCGCGCCCCTGAAAGCGACAGCGCGCCGCTCCCGCGCTCCTGAAAGCGACAGTCCGCTGCCCTCGTACCCCTGAAAGCGACAGTCCCCGCCCCCACGCCCCTGAAAGCGACAGCGCGCCGCCCTCGTACGCCTGAAGCGCTCGCGCTGAAAAGCCCCACCGGGCCGCACCCGCGTACGCGCCCGAGGGGCCGCGGGTAAACGCCCCACCGGGCCGCAGCCACCCAACCGGCCCGAGGGGGCGCGGGGGTATGTGCGCACGGAGCACCGAGGAAACAATGGCGTCTTTGTTCGTGCAGCGTGGCGCAGGGATAGTGAGTACGTACATACCCCCGCGACCCCGCCCCACAGACGAACCCGAGGCGACACCAGCCCAAGGTGCCCCCACCGCAAACCCGCTCAAACCGCCCACCATAAAACCGCTCGCACGGGCGTACCCGGTTCGACACGCCGACGTATCTCCACTTTTGTATGGGTATCGGCTCGTTCGATCACCAGAACCTGGAGGGCGCTGTGCGGCAGCCGGAGGGCTACGACTACGAGACCCACAGCACGCTCGCCGGTCCGCTCACAGAGCCGGCCGGCGAAGGCGGCAGTGACGCCGGAAGGTACCGGGTCCAGTACCGCAAGCTCCTGGCCGGCGAGCCCCACCGAATACGCGCCGTACTCCTCATGACGCTGGCCCCCCTCCTCACGGGCCTCCTCCTCGTCTACCTCGTCTGGCCCACCCACTGGACCGAGCGCGAGGGCGCCGACCGCTGGCTGATCGGCCTGGACGTCACGATGCTCGTCGCGATCGGGCTGATCGAGCTCTTCATGCTCGTCAACGTCATCTCGATCGCGCACGCCACGATGGTGGCGAGGGACCCGATCCCCGTCGTCCCCGAGCCCGGCACCCGCGTCGCGTTCCTCACCACGTACGTGCCCGGCAAGGAGCCCCTGGCCATGGTCCGGGCGACCCTCGAAGGCGCCGTCCGGGTACACCACCCGGGCCCCCTGGACGTCTGGCTCCTGGACGAAGGAAACAGTCCCGAGGCCAAGGCCCTGTGCGAAGAGCTCGGCGTACGGCACTTCACGCGCAACGGCGTGCCGGAGTGGAACCGCAAGAAGGGCCCGCACAAGACCCGCACCAAGCACGGCAACTACAACGCCTGGCTGGCGATGCACCACGCCGACTACGAATTCTTCGCGTCCGTCGACACCGACCACGTCCCGCTGCCCAACTTCCTTGAGCGGATGATGGGGTACTTCCGCGACCCGGACGTCGCCTTCGTCGTGGGCCCGCAGGTCTACGGCAACTACACGACGCCGGTGACCAAGGCCGCCGAGTCGCAGCAGTTCCTCTTCCACGCGCTGATCCAGCGCGCGGGCAACCGCTACCGCGCCCCCATGTTCGTCGGCACGAACAACGTCGTGCGGATCAGCGCGCTGACCCAGGTCGGCGGCCTGTACGACTCGATCACCGAGGACATGGCGACGGGCTTCGAGCTGCACCGGCACCGCAACCCCGACACCAGGCGGCACTGGCGCTCGGTCTACACCCCGGACGTGCTGGCCGTCGGCGAGGGCCCGGCCTCCTGGACGGACTTCTTCACGCAGCAGATGCGCTGGTCGCGCGGCACGTACGAGACGCTGTTCAAGCAGTACTGGAAGGCGCCGTTCACGATGCCGCCCGGGCGTCTCTTCTCGTACTCGCTGATGCTCGTGTACTACCCCATGACGGCGGTCAACTGGCTGCTCGGCATCCTGAGTTGCGTGCTGTTCCTCTGGTTCGGGGCGAGCGGCACGCAGGTCGCCGCGTCCGTGTGGCTGATGCTCTACAGCGATGCGGCGGCCCTCCAGGTCGGCCTCTACCTCTGGAACCGCAGGCACAACGTGTCCCCGCACGAGCCGGAGGGCTCCGGCGGCCTCGCGGGCATGGCGATGTCGGCGCTGTCCGCACCGATCTACGCCAAGTCGCTCGGCTCGGCGCTCCTGCGCCGCCCCAGCCGCTTCGTGGTCACGCCCAAGGGCGGTGACGCGAGCCCGGACCGGCTCATGACCTTCCGCATCCATCTCTTCTGGGCGGTGGTGCTCGCCGGTTCGCTGGCCGCCTCCTTCGTCCTGGACCACACGCACGTGGCGATGCGCACCTGGGCGGTCCTCGCGATGGTCATCTCGCTGGCGCCGGTCACGATCTGGGGCTGGACGCTCGTGAGGGAGCGCAAGGCGCGCGGCGCGCGCAAGGAGGCCCGTCAGGAGCGGCCCGCGGGGCTGCGGGACGAGGCGGCGGAGGGTGAGCCGGAGCCGGCCTTCGCCACCGGCACGACGACAGGAGGGAACTGACCCATGGCCTACCGCCCCTCGAAGCGCACCAGGAAGACGCTCATCGGAGTCGGAGCGGGCGTCCTGCTCGTGGGCCTGAACGCCCCCGCCGCGCTCTCCTTCGCCGAGGACCAGTACTACGCGTACAAGATCTCCCGGCCCGGCTACAAGGCCAAGTACGGCTCCTGGAAGCAGCTCGACATCCCCGACGAGTTCCGTACCAACGCCATCCACGCCGCGCTGCTGCACACCGGCAAGGTGCTGATCGTCGCCGGCTCGGGCAACGAGCAGAAGAAGTTCGACGCCGGGTCGTTCGACACGGTCCTCTGGGACCCGAAGAACGACACCTTCAAGAAGATCGACACACCCGAGGACTTCTTCTGCTCCGGGCACGCCCAACTCCCCGACGGGCGGCTCCTGGTGGCGGGCGGCACCGCGCGCTACGAGCTGCTGGACGGGGAGGTGGAGCGGGCCGGCGGCGGCATGCGGGTGAAGAACGAGAACCCGGACAAGCCGGTGGTCCTCAAGAAGGGCACCACGTTCCGCTCGCCGTCCGGGATCGAGTACGTCAGCAAGTTCGACGTCGAGGTCCCGAAGGCCAAGCGGGATTTCGAGATCACGTACTCCAAGTCCGGTGTGATGCAGCCCTGGAAGACGAAGGTCAAGGCGAGCGAGGCGCGCGTCTTCGTGGAGGCGGCCCAGCAGGGCCAGCAGTCGGTCACCGAGAAGTCGGCGCAGTACGAGATCGAGGGACTGACCGGCGAGGAGGCCGACAACACGTACGGCATCGCCGAGAAGATCGACATGGAGAAGCAGGACTTCCAGGGGATCAAGGCGGCGTACGAGTTCGACCCGAAGGCCGAGAAGTACGTGCCGGTCGAGCCGATGGACAAGGCCCGCTGGTACCCGACGCTCGTCGGCCTCGAGGACGGCAAGGTGCTCGCGGTCTCCGGCCTCGACGACGTGGGCGTGATCGACCCGGGCGACAACGAGATCTACGACCCGAAGACGAAGAAGTGGACGGACGGGCCCAAGCGGTACTTCCCGACCTACCCCGCGCTCTTCCTGACCAAGGGCGGCAAGCTCTTCTACCCGGCGTCGAACGCGGGCTACGGACCTGCCGAGAAGGGCCGCGAGCCGGGCCTGTGGGACCTGGAGACGAACAAGTTCGAGAAGGTCCCGGGCCTGGAGGACCTCGACCAGACCGAGACGTCCGCGTCCGTGCTGCTGCCGCCCGCGCAGGACCAGAAGGTGATGATCATGGGTGGCGGGGGCGTGGGGGAGTCGGAGAAGTCGACGCCCCGCACGGCCGTGATCGACCTCAAGGAGGACAGCCCGTCCTTCAAGACGGGACCTCAGCTCCCGCAGGGCACGCGCTACTTGAACAGCGTCCTCATGCCGGACGACTCGGTGTTCACGTCCAACGGCTCGGGAAACTACCGGGGCCGCAGCGCGAGCAACATCCTCAAGGCGCAGTTCTACGACCCGAAGGCCAACGCCTTCCGCGACGCGGCCTCGCCCAAGGTAGGCCGCAACTACCACTCCGAGGCGCTGCTGCTGCCCGACGGACGCGTCGCCACGTTCGGCTCCGACCCGCTCTACGACAACGAGCAGAACACCAAGCTCGGCCACTTCGAGCAGCGCATGGAGATCTTCACGCCGCCCGCGCTGCACAAGGGCGGCGCGAACCGCCCGGTCCTCGGCGAGGGCCCGGAGCGGCTCGCGGCGGACGGCCGCGCGACGTTCCGCACCGACCACCCCGAGAACCTCGCGTCCGCCCGTCTGATGCGCCCGAGCGCGGTGACGCACACGACCGACGTCGAACAGCGGTCCATCGCCCTGAAGCTCAGCAAGGGCAAGGGGTCGGTGACCGTGGACGTGCCGAGGGACGACGCGGCCCTGGTGCCGCCGGGCTGGTACATGCTGTTCGTGACCGACAAGGACGGCACGTCGTCGGAGGCGAAGTGGATCCACGTCGGCGAGAAGGGCTGAGCGGTGGATCCATGTCGGTGAGGACGGCCGGGCGTCCGGGCCGTCAGGCCGCTTTGGCGTTGCGCGCGAGGCCCAGCGCGTAGTCCGGCCACCACTGCCCGGCCGCCGGGCCGCCCCGGCACGGGCCGTCCGAGTCGCCGGGACGCTTGATCCACAGGACGGCGTCGAGCAGCGGGTCGCCCGTGCGGTCGGTCGGCGGGGTGCCGAGGCCGCGGCCCGGCGGGTTGCACCAGGCGTCCGCACGGTCGCCCGCCAGCGGGCCCCTGCCGTTGCGGCTGGTGTCCATGACGAAGTGCTTGCCGCCGACGGTGGCCGACAGCGTGCGCCCGTACGCCGTGGTCGTCGCGTCGCTCTGGAAGTTGGAGACGTTCAGCGAGAAGCCGTCGGCCCGCGTGACGCCCGCCTTCCGCAGCGGCTCGCCGAGCTTGCCCGCGTCCGAGATCCAGCCCGGGTTGCCCGCGTCGAGGTAGACCTTCGCCCTCGGCTGCCGCTTCAGCCGCTGGATCGCCTCGGAGAGCAACCGGTAGCGGTCCGCGTGGTACTCGGCCGGGGTGCAGCCGTCCACGATGTGCGGGATCGCGTCGGGCTCCAGGACGACCAGGGCGGGCGCGTCGCTGATCGCCCTGGCGAAGCCGTCCACCCAGTTCCGGTAGTAGTCGGCGCTGCCCGCGCCGCCCGCCGAGTGCTGGCCGCAGTCGCGGTGCGGGATGTTGTAGGCGACGAGGACGGCGGTGCGCCCCTCCTTCGCCGCGCCCCGCGTCGCCTCCTGGATGTCGGGCGCCGGGTCGTCCCCGGCCGGCCACACGGCGACGGGCTGCTCGGAGATGCGCTTGAGGGCCTGCGCGTCCTGCGCCCTGCCCTGCTCCTCCCACTGCTTGACCTGGCGTGCGGCGGCGCTGTCGGGGTCGACCCAGAAGGCGCCCTCGGGCGCCTTGGACGCTTCGGTGGAGGGCCCGCGCACGGCGGACGACTCCCCGCCGTCCCCGGAGTCCGATGAGCAGCCCGCCGAGAGCCCGAGGGCGGCGAGGGCCGCGAGTGCCGTGAACGTGCGGAGCAGCCGGTGCATCCAGCCCCCTTGGGCGACGGTGACGGTGTCTTTCGGTGACGGTCAGTCAGCCCGGCAATCGTTACATAAGGGACTGGTCAAGCCCTTGTGCCACACCGCCCCCGGCACCGAGCGCGATGCCGAGCGGCGTGCACTCGTAGAACACCTGGTGCCCGTACCGCCGGGCCACGAGAAGCCCGGCGTCCCGCAGTGCGCCCAGGTGCGCCGAGACCGTCGACGGCGCGAGCCCGAGCCGGTGCGCGAGCGCCGACGTGGTGGCCGGCGCGTCCAGCGCGGTCAGGACGGTGGCCCGCCCGCGGCCGAGGAGGCGTACGAGCGCCTCGGGAGTACGGTCGGCCGGCTCGGCCCACAGCCCCGCGATGCCCCGTACCGGATAGGCGACCGTCGGCTGCCACGGCCAGTCGAAGCCGCTGACCACGTCCGGCCACGAGAACACGCTCGGGATGAGGATCAGCCCCTGCCCCGACAGGTGCCGCACGTGGTCGTCCCGCCACTCGACGGTCAGCGTCCCCTCGTCCCACGTCAGCCGCCGGTCGAGCTCGGGGAGCAGCGCGCCGAGGCCGACCTCCGCGAGCCTGCGCGAGTGGAAGGCGACATCGGCCTCCAGGAGTGCCCGCAGCCGCGGCCAGTCCGGCTCGATCAGCGCGTGCCAGGCGGCCTCCATGGCGTCCGCCAGCTCCTGGACCGCGCGCGCGGGATCGGCGAGCAGGGCCCGGCCCTTCGGTGAATCCGCGGCGCCCGGGGTGCAGGCGAGCGCGCGTGCCATGTCGTCCGCCGCGGCCGCCGGATCGGCCGCGCGGACCCCCGCGATCTCCTCGTCGAAGCGGGCCGCGGGACCGATCGGCGGCGGCCCCAGGAAGTCGGGGGAGTGCCCGCGCCGGGGCATCAGGAGCCACAGGCCGGAGAGGTCGAGCCCGTGGCTCGCCGCACGGATCCGGCGCAGCCACTGCGGGTGGTAGCCGTGCCGCTCCGGGCGCTTGAGGGTCCGTACGGCCTCCTGCGTCTCCCACAGCGGCGACACCGCGAACCGGCAGCGCAGCAGGTCGTCCTGCCCGAAGTGGAAGTGGAACGGCACGGAATCCCCCATGCTCCGGCTGCTTGCTCCGGACGGAGATTCGCCGGAGACCGAAACTTTAGGGCAGGGCGTCCGCCCGCGTGAGGCTGCGCCCATGCCCGACACCGCACCCCCACCCGAACCCACCCCTGCCGCCACCGGGTCCCTCCCCGCCGACGCGTCCGCCGGGTACGCCCGCGTCTTCGCCGTGCGCGAGTTCCGCGCGGTCTTCGTCGCGCACGCGCTCTCGCTGCTCGGCGTCGTCGTCAGCGAGATCGCGCTGACCGTCCTGGTCTACGGGCTCACCGGATCGCCGCTGCTCAGCGCGCTCACCTTCGCGCTCGGCATGCTCCCGTACCTGGTCGGCGGGACCCTGCTCGCCGGGATCGCCGACCGGTACCCGCCCCGGCGGGTGCTCGTCGTGTGCGACCTGATCTGCGCCGGGTGCGCCGGACTGATGGCGCTGCCCGCCACCCCCGTGGCCGGGCTGCTGGCGCTGCGCTGCGCCATCGCCCTCGTCTCGCCCGTCTTCAACGGCACCCGGATGGCGACCCTCACCGACATCCTCGGCGACGGCGACGTGTTCGTGCTCGGCCGCTCCGTGCTGCGCATCGTCTCGCAGAGCTCCGTCCTGGCCGGGTTCGGGCTCGGCGGCGTCCTGCTCACGTTCGTGACGCCGCGCGGGGCGCTCGTGATCACCCTCTGCACGTTCGTGGCCTCGGCGCTGTTGCTGCGCTGCGGGACCCGTCGGCGCCCCGCACGCGCCGGGGGCGGCGGTGGCGGCACCCTCGTGCGGTACTCGCTGGGCGGCGCCCGGCAGGTGCTCGGCGACCGGCGGGTCCGGGCCCTGCTGCTGCTCTTCTGGGTGCCGCCCATGTTCATGGTCGTCCCCGAGGTGCTCGCCGCGCCCTACGCGGACGAGATCGGCGTCGGCGTCGCGGGTGTGGGGCTGCTCATGTGCGCGCTGCCGGTGGGCACCATCGCGGGCGAGCTGTACGCCGGTTCCGCGCTGTCCGCGTCCGCCCGCGCCCGCGTCGTGCTCCCCCTCGCCTCGCTCACGCTGCTCCCGCTCGCCGTGTACGCCCTCACCCCCGGCCTCGTTCCCTCGCTGGCCGCCCTCGCGCTCGCCGGCGCGGGATCGGCGTACACCCTGGGGCTTGACCGCTGGTTCGTCGACGCCGTCCCCGACGGGCTGCGGGGCCGCGCGATGACGGTGCACACGGCGGGGCTGATGACGATCCAGGGCGTCGGCATGGCGCTGGCGGGTCTGGCCGCGGAGTTCTGGGCGGTGAGCACGGTCGTCGCGGGCGCGAGCGTCCTCGGTACGGTGTGCTGTCTGCTCCTCGCGCGGGAGGTGCGGCGCACGCGGGGCCCGGGAGCGGGGGCCCCGGAGCGTACGGCGGCGGCCGGCGGGGAACGTACGCCCGAATTGCGAGACGGGGCTGACCAGCATGTGACCGGCGGGTAAGGTCGATGCCGTGCCGAAGCCGCTCAGCCTCCCCTTCGATCCCATCGCCCGCGCCGACGAGCTCTGGAAGCAGCGCTGGGGATCGGTCCCGGCCATGGGCGCGATCACCTCGATCATGCGTGCGCACCAGATCCTGCTCGCCGAGGTGGACGCGGTCGTCAAGCCGTACGGACTGACCTTCGCGCGCTACGAGGCGCTGGTCCTGCTCACGTTCTCGCAGGCCGGCGAGTTGCCGATGTCGAAGATCGGCGAGCGGCTCATGGTGCACCCGACGTCGGTCACCAACACGGTGGACCGCCTGGTGAAGTCCGGCCTGGTCGCCAAGCGCCCCAACCCCAACGACGGCCGAGGCACGCTCGCCTCCATCACGGAGAAGGGCCGCGAGGTCGTCGAGGCGGCCACCCGCGAGCTGATGGCGATGGACTTCGGGCTCGGGGTGTACGACGCGGAGGAGTGCGCGGAGATCTTCGCGATGCTGCGGCCCTTGCGGGTGGCGGCGGAGGACTTCGAGGACAGGGGCTGACGGCCGGGGCCACGGTTCCCGCAGGTCGGCGCGGTGTCCCCACGCCGGTGGGGGTGGTCCGCGAAGAGCGCTCACCCACTGCCGGGTGATGGCGTGCTCCCCGCCGACGCGGGGGTTTTCCGGGCGGTTACGCTCGTAGTCATGAAATCCAGCGTGCTGACCCGCTACCGGGTGATGGCTTACGTCACCGCCGTCATGCTTCTCATCCTGTGCGCGTGCATGGTGGCCAAGTACGGCTTCGAAAAGGGCGAGGGTCTGACGCTCGTCGTGTCGCAGATCCACGGCGTGCTCTACATCATCTACCTGATCTTCGCCTTCGACCTGGGGTCCAAGGCGAAGTGGCCCTTCGGCAAGCTCCTGTGGGTGCTGGTCTCCGGCACGATCCCGACGGCCGCGTTCTTCGTGGAGCGCAAGGTCGTCCGTGAGGTCGAGCCGCTGATCGCCGACGGCACGCCGGCCACGGCCAAGGCGTAACGCCGACCGCCACGGGCAAGCCCGTGGCGGTTCCCCATCGACATTTACTAGGACGTCCTAGTAAATTTGACGGCATGGACGCTGACGCGATTGAGGAAGGCCGCCGACGCTGGCAGGCCCGTTACGACAAGGCCCGCAAGCGCGACGCGGACTTCACCACGCTCTCCGGCGACCCGGTCGAGCCCGTCTACGGGCCCCGGAGCGGCGACACGTACGACGGGTTCGAGCGGATCGGCTGGCCGGGCGAGTACCCCTTCACCCGCGGCCTCTACCCGACCGGCTACCGCGGCCGGACCTGGACCATCCGCCAGTTCGCGGGCTTCGGCAACGCCGAGCAGACGAACGAGCGCTACAAGATGATCCTGGCCAACGGCGGCGGCGGCCTCTCCGTCGCCTTCGACATGCCGACCCTCATGGGCCGCGACTCCGACGACCCGCGCTCGCTCGGCGAGGTCGGGCACTGCGGCGTGGCCATCGACTCCGCCGCCGACATGGAGGTCCTCTTCAAGGACATCCCGCTCGGCGACGTGACGACCTCCATGACGATCAGCGGGCCCGCCGTGCCCGTCTTCTGCATGTACCTCGTGGCCGCCGAGCGCCAGGGCGTCGACCCCGCCGTCCTCAACGGCACGCTCCAGACCGACATCTTCAAGGAGTACATCGCGCAGAAGGAGTGGCTCTTCCAGCCCGAGCCGCACCTGCGCCTGATCGGCGACCTGATGGAGCACTGCGCGCGCGACATCCCCGCGTACAAGCCGCTCTCGGTCTCCGGTTACCACATCCGCGAGGCCGGGGCGACGGCCGCGCAGGAGCTCGCGTACACCCTCGCGGACGGGTTCGGGTACGTGGAACTCGGCCTTTCGCGCGGGCTCGACGTGGACGTGTTCGCGCCGGGGCTCTCCTTCTTCTTCGACGCGCACCTCGACTTCTTCGAGGAGATCGCCAAGTTCCGCGCCGCCCGCCGCATCTGGGCGCGGTGGCTGCGGGACGTCTACGGGGCGCGCACGGACAAGGCGCAGTGGCTGCGGTTCCACACGCAGACCGCCGGCGTCTCGCTCACCGCGCAGCAGCCGTACAACAACGTCGTGCGCACCGCGGTCGAGGCGCTCTCCGCGATCCTCGGCGGCACCAACTCCCTGCACACCAACGCCCTCGACGAGACGCTCGCCCTGCCCAGCGAGCAGGCCGCCGAGATCGCGCTGCGCACCCAGCAGGTGCTGATGGAGGAGACCGGCGTCGCCAACGTGGCGGACCCGCTGGGCGGCTCCTGGTACATCGAGCAGCTCACCGACCGCATCGAGGCCGACGCCGAGAAGATCTTCGAGCAGATCAAGGAGCGCGGCCGTCGCGCCCACCCGGACGGGCAGCACCCGATCGGTCCGATCACCTCGGGCATCCTGCGGGGCATCGAGGACGGCTGGTTCACCGGCGAGATCGCCGAGTCGGCCTTCCAGTACCAGCAGTCCCTGGAGAAGGGCGACAAGCGGGTCGTCGGCGTCAACGTGCACCACGGCTCCGTCACCGGCGACCTGGAGATCCTCCGCGTCAGCCACGAGGTCGAGCGCGACCAGGTGCAGGAGCTCACCGGGCGCAAGGACGGGCGGGACGACGCGCGCGTACGGAGTTCCCTCGACGCGATGCTGGCCGCCGCGCGGGACGGCTCGAACATGATCGGGCCGATGCTGGAGGCCGTGCGCGCCGAGGCGACACTCGGCGAGATCTGCGGTGTCCTCCGGGACGAATGGGGCGTTTACACCGAACCGCCCGGCTTCTGAGGCCGTCCGAAAAAGACAGGTGTGATTTCCGGGGGCCGGGGTAGGTGCGGCCGCGTCAGCCGTCCCAGCCCTTGGAGTCACCGTTGAGCTCGACCGGCCACGCCCGCACTGCCGCATTCGCCATAGGCGCCGCCACCGTCACCGTCCTCGGTGCGCTGTTCGCGACCGGCTCCGGTGAGGTCAGTGCGAGCCCGCCGCCGGAGCCCAAGGTCCAGGACGACTTCGACTCGCTGGGCCCCGAGGTCCGTGCGGCGAAGCTCTCCGACGGGCGGACGGCGCACTATTCGGACACCGGCAACAAGGACGGCAAGCCGGTCCTGTTCATCGGCGGCACCGGCACCAGCGCCCGCGCCTCGCACATGACGGACTTCTTCCGCACGACGCGCGAGGACCTGGGCCTGCGTCTCATCTCCGTCGAGCGCAACGGCTTCGGCGACACCGCGTACGACAAGAACCTCGGCAAGGCCGACTTCGCGAAGGACGCCCTCGAAGTCCTCGACCGGCTCGACGTGGACGACGTGTCCGTCATCGCGATCTCCGGCGGCGGCCCGTACGCGGCCGAGCTCGCCGCCCGGGCCCCCGAGCGGATCTCGCAGCTCCACCTCGCCGCCGCCCTGCCGCCGGCCGGCGAGAAGCCCGCCTACTGCGACCTGTCCGACGACGCGCTCGCCGCGGCCGTGAAGGACCAGATCAAGGACCCGCGCAAGTGGTGGGCCTTCCCCGACGACAGCCCCGTGAAGTCGATCCCGGGCTTCGTCGACACGGCGTACGAAGAGGGCGCGCGCACCTACAACCAGCGCGGCCAGCAGGCGGACCCGGCGCCGCAGGTGCACGAGCAGAAGCTGTACTGCCAGCGCCCCGCCCCCGACCTGTCCAGGCTCGACGCCCCGGTCTACCTCTACGGCGGCAAGAAGGACACCACCGTGCCGCCGGCCACGCTGAAGACGTGGCAGCAGGCGCTGCCCGGCGAGGAGAAGGTGCGGACGTACGCGGACTCCGGGCACGACGTGCAGTACCGCCACTGGGACCAGATCCTGGTCGACCTCGCCGGGCACGGGGACCGCACGGTCGTGTGCAAGGGCGGCAAGACCCGCGTCCTGGTCGCCAGCGAGGCCGAGCGGTTCGTCGCCAAGGGCAAGGCCACGCTGGGCAGTTGCGCCTGGAAGAAGAAGTAGACCGCACGCGCGTCCGGAAGACGGGCCTCAGGGCTCGGGCAGGGTGAGGCGGAACTGCGCGCCGCCTCCCGGCGCCCGTTCCGCCGTCAGCTCCGCCCCGTGCGCGTGCGCGATCTGCCGGGCCATCGCAAGGCCCAGGCCCGAGCCCGGCAGCGCGCGGGCCTTCTCGGCACGGTAGAACCGGTCGAAGACGTACGGCAGATCCTCCTCGGCGATACCGGGACCATGGTCACGCACGGTCAGCGCGGTAGCGGTCAGCGAGACCTCGACGGGCGCGCCCGCCGGGCTGAACTTGGCCGCGTTGTCCAGGAGGTTGGTGAGCAGCCGGGAGAGCCGCGCCGGTACGCCGGGGACGCTGAGGTCCACCGCCTCCGGCGCCACGTGGAGCGTGAAGGGGACGGCGGGCCAGTGGCCGCGCGCCGCGTCCACCGCGTGCCCGGTCAGCGGCGCGAGCCGCACCTCTTCGAGCAGCGGTTGCGGCTCCTCGTCCCTCGCCAGCTCGATCAAGTCGTTGACCAGACCGGTGACTTCGCGCAGCTGCCGCCCGAGCGCCGCGGACGCGCGCTCGCGCTGTGCGTCCGTCAACCGGTCTGCCTTGGCGAGGAGTTCGGCGTTGGTGCGCAGCGCGGTGAGCGGGGTGCGCAGCTCGTGCGAGGCGTCGGCGACCAGGCGGCGGCGGGCCGCGACGGATTCCTCCAGCTCGGCGAGCATCGTGTTGAACGTGGTGGCCAGGCGCGTGACCTCGTCCTGATGCCCCTCTCTCCCCGGCGGGCCCGGCGGCAGCTCGATGCGGTGGCGGGCGTCCCGGGTGGCCGCGATGCGCTCGGCCGTCGCGGTGAGACGGGTGATCGGCGCGAGACCGGTGCGCGAGACCCAGTAGCCGCCGACCCCGGAGAGCAGCACGCCGGCGCCGCCCACCGCCGAGAGCAGCGACGCGGCCTGGCTGACACCGCGCTCGGCGATGTCGGCGCGCAGGGCGACCTGGACGGCGTCGCCCTCGCCGTAGTGCGTCGTGTACATCCGCGTCGGCTTCCCGTGCAGCGTCAGGCTCGTGTAGTACGGCCTCGCCTGCCCGGCCGCGACCGCGCGGGTCTGCGCGGTCACCGGCAGCAGATACGGCTTGGCCGGGTCGTCCTCGGCAGTGGCGGGGACGATCTGGGAGCAGGCGGGGGCGCCCAGGAAGCGGCACTCGCCCGTGACGACGCCGGGCTCCGTGTCGTAGTGCCGCTGCTGCGCGATGAGCGTCGCCGACTGCGCGAGGTTCTGGTCGAGCTGCTGGTAGAGCTTGTAGCGGATCACGAAGAACGCGGCGGCGCACACCCCGACCGCCACCAGCGCCACGGCGGCCGCCGCGGCCACCGCGAGGCGGGTGCGCAGCGGCCTGCGCCGCCGCCAGCGCGCGCCGAGCCTGCGCCGGGCGCTCACGGGGAGCCCAGCCGGTAGCCGACGCCGTGCACGGTGTGCACGAGCCGGGGCTCGCCGCCCGACTCCAGCTTGCGGCGCAGGTAACCGACGTACACGGCGAGGGAGTTGGAGTCGGGGCCGAAGTCGCGGCCCCACACCGTCTGCTGGATCAGCTCGCGCGGCAGGACCTGCCCCGCGTTGCGCAGGAGCAGCTCCAACAGGACGGCCTCCGTGCGGCTGAACTCCACCCTGCGCCCGCCCCGGCGGCCGGTGCGGGTGGCCGGATCCAGGACGAGATCGCCGTACGCCAGGTCGTCGCCGTCGTCCGCGGCCCGCTCCGGCGTCGCCCGCCGCAGCAGCGCCCGCACCCGGGCCACCAGCTCGTCCAGGGCGAACGGCTTGACCAGATAGTCGTCGGCGCCCGCGTCCAGGCCGTCCACGCGCTCGCTCACCGAGCCCAGGGCGGTCAGCACCAGGACCGGGGTGCGGTCGCCCGCCGCGCGCAGCTGACGGCAGACCGCGAGGCCGTCCATCACCGGCATCAGGACGTCCAGGACCACCAGGTCCGGCTCCCAGCGGGCCACCGCCGTCAGCGCGCGGTGGCCGTCGGCCGCGCCCCGCACATGGTGCCCCTCGACCGTCAGGGCGTCCTCGACGGCGGCCCGCACCTCGGGGTCGTCGTCCACGACGAGGATCTTGTGCGCGGCCGGCTCACCCGCACCCGGCGGACCGCCCCTGCTGGTCAAGCTCGTGAAGCTCATGCACCAAAGGTGCCAAACGCGGCTCTTAAAACCCTCTTAGACCCTCGCGTGAAGCTCCACTGCCATGCGAACCACTCACTCCGACCGCGCCGCCGCCCCGGGCCGCGCCGGGCTCTCCGTCGTGATCGGCGCGGGCGGCACCGGTGGCCACATCTATCCGGGCCTCGCCCTCGCCGACGCGCTGCGCCGGGCCGTGCCCGGGGCGGTGATCTCCTTCGTCGGCACCGAGCGGGGCCTGGAGACCCGGCTGATACCGGACGCCGGGTACCGCCTCCACACCGTCGACATGATCCCCTTCGACCCCTCGCTCGGCGCCCGCCGCTACCTGCTGCCCGCCGCCCTCATGAAGTCCGGCGCCCAGTGCCGGGCCATCCTGCGCGAGCAGGGCGCGCAGATCGCCGTGGGCATGGGCGGCTACCCCAGCGCCCCCGTCATCGTCGGCGCCCGCATGGCGGGGCTGCCGAGCCTCATCCACGAGTCCAACGCCGTACCCGGCCGCGCCAACCGGTTCGCGGCCCGCCTCACCCCGAACATCGCGGTCGCCTTCGACCGCAGCCGCGCCCACCTGCCGGGCGGCGACCGCGCCCACACCACCGGGATGCCCATCGCCGCGCCGCTCGCCGCGCTCGACCGGGCCGCGCTGCGCGACGAGGCCCGCCGCGCGCTCGGCGTGCCCGCCGGGGCCCGCCTCGTCCTCTTCAACGGCGGCAGCCTGGGCGCCGCCCGCCTCACCGAGGCCGCGGTGGGCCTCGCGGCGCGCTGGCGGGACCGCACGGACGTGCACCTCCTCGTCAAGACCGGACCCGCGGCACTGGAGGAGACGCGCGCCCGGCTCGCTCTCGACGGCGGGGACGCCGTCGCCCGGGCCGTCCCCTACCTCGACCGCATGGACCTGTCCTACGCCGCCGCCGACCTCGTCGTGTGCCGCGCAGGCTCCGCGACGGTCGCCGAACTCGCCGCCACCGGCGTGCCCGCCGTCCTCGTGCCCTACCCGCACGCGCCCGGCGACCACCAGACCCACAACGCCCGCGTCCTCTCCGATGCCGGCGCGGGCCTCCTGCTGCCCGACGCCGAGACCACCGCGGACCGCCTCGCGCAACTGCTCGGCCCCCTGCTCGCCGACCCGGCGCGGCTCGCCGCGATGAGCGGCGCCGCGGACCCCGGCCCGCACGCCCGCGCCGCCGACCTGCTGGCCGCGCAGGTCCTCCGACTCGCCCAGATCACGCCCCACCGCTTGGAGTACGCATGAACACCGCCGCAGCCGCCCTGGAGAACTTCTCCTGGAAGAACCGCACCGTCCTCGTCACCGGCGCCGAGGGCTTCATCGGCTCGACACTCGTCGACCTGCTGCTCGACGCGGGCGCGAAGGTCCGCGCCCTCGTGCACTACAAGCCGTACGCGGAGAAGGGGCACCTCGCGCACCTCATCGGCGACCCGAGGGTCGAGATGATCGCGGGCGACGTACGGGACGCGGGGCGGGTCATGGACGCGGTCGCCGGGTGCGACACCGTCTTCCACCTCGCCGCGCTCATCGGCATCCCCTACTCGTACGACTCCCCGGGCGCGTACGTCCAGACGAACGTGGTCGGCACCGAGAACGTCGCCGAGGCGTGCGGGCGGCACTCCGTGCGGCGGCTCGTCCACACCTCCACCAGCGAGGTGTACGGGACCGCGCGCACGGCGCCGATCGCCGAGTCGCACCCGCTCCAGCCGCAGTCGCCGTACTCCGCCTCGAAGATCGGCGCCGACATGATGGCGCTCTCGCACTGGCACGCCTTCGAGCTGCCCGTGACGGTCGTCCGGCCCTTCAACACCTACGGTCCCCGGCAGTCGGCGCGCGCCGTGATCCCCACGATCCTCGCCCAACTGCACGCGGGCGCGCGGGAGATCAAGCTCGGCTCGCTGACGCCCACGCGGGACTTCACGTACGTCACGGACACGGCGCGCGGCTTCATGGCGATGGCGGTCGCCGACCGGGCGCTCGGCCACGCGGTGAACCTCGGCGTGGGCCGGGAGATCTCCATCGGGGACCTCGCGCAGGCGCTGATCGAGGCGTCCGGGCGGGAGGCGTCGGTCGTCGTCGACCCGGCGCGGCTGCGGCCCTCCGGCAGCGAGGTCGAGCGGCTCCTCTCGGACAACTCCCGTGCGCGGGAGTGGGCGGGCTGGGAGCCCCAGGTCTCCCTCGCGGAGGGTCTCAAGCTCACCTCGGCGTGGGTGGCGGACCATCTCCGGCTCTTCGCGCCGGACCGCTATCAGGTCTGATTCCTCCTCGCCGGGGGGCGGTTGGGGGGTGGGGGGAGTCCTGTCCCGCCGCTGCGCGGCGGACACGTCCCCACCCACCCACCGACTTGCCCCGCGCCGCCCTCTGGCCGCAGGGGCCCGTCGGCGGCCGCTCAGCCCCCGAACCCCGTCCGAGCCCGCCCAGCCCCGGGCGCCTCACCCCTCAAGGCCTCCCGCCCCGCCCTGCGCCGCGGCCAACCCCCCGAGCAGCAGCAGCGTGAAGCGGCGGGCCCAGGCCTCGTCCACCGGTTCCGCGCTGACCAGTGCCCGGTGGACCACCGCTCCCGCCGTCACGTCGAAGATCAGGTCCGTGGTCTGGCGGGCCGACTCCTCGTCGGGCTCGGGCGGGAGTTCGCCGCGTTCCTGGGCCCGCTTGCGCCCCGCGAGGACCAGTCGCTTCTGGCGGTCCACGATGGACTCGCGGATGCGGTCCCGCAGGGGCTCGTCCGTCGTCGACTCCGCGACCACCGCCATCAGCGCCGTCTTCGTCTCGGGGCGTCCGAGCAGCAGCGCGAACTGCAGGACGACGCCCTCGATGTCGGCGGCGAGACTGCCCCGGTCGGGCAGTTCCAGTTCGTCGAAGAGTTCGGCCACCGCGTCCACGACCAGCTCGCTCTTGCCCGCCCAGCGCCGGTACAGGGTCGTCTTGGCGACGCCCGCCCGCGTGGCGACCGCGCCGAGGGTCAGCTTGGACCAGCCGAGCTCGACGAGGCCCTGCCGGGTCGCCTCCAGGATCGCGGCGTCGGCGGTCGCGCTGCGCGGGCGCCCGCCGGTGCGGTGGGGAGGAGTGGTGCGGCTCTGCATGCCCGCGACCATACCGGCCAGTACGGAGCGTTCCGGGGTGCCGAGTGAGAGAGATCACCGCAGGCCTCTCCCCACGTGCGGGACCCGACAGTTACGCTACGACCTGTAGCGAAAGCTCGTGAGCGCGGCGGAACGCACGCCTCGTACGCCATGAGCGAGAGCCACGAGAGACAACCACGAAAGACAGTCACGCAGCACGACCACCGGCCCGGGGTGGGGACTTCGGGCCAACCACCGGTCCGCTTTCGGACCTTGGGCAGACATCGGGCCGTGCGCCCCGTGGCCCCGCAATCCGGCGGGGGGTCACGGACGGGCGCGGTTCCCGCACGGGTTGGGGGAGGATGTACTCATGCAGCCACGGAACATGTCCATGAGCGGAGTCGTCGACCTCGCCGCGGTGAAGTCGGCCCAGGAAGCCAAGGCCAAGGCGGAGCAGGCGCGCGCCGAAGCGGCACGGCAGGGCGGGGGCGCGGCGGGCGCCGCGGTCTCCCCGGCCTCCCTCGTCATCGATGTCGACGAGGCGGGCTTCGAGCGCGAGGTCCTGCAGCGCTCCACCGAGGTCCCGGTCGTCATCGACTTCTGGGCCGAGTGGTGCGAGCCGTGCAAGCAGCTGAGCCCCCTTCTGGAGCGGCTCACGCGGGAGTACAACGGCCGTTTCCTCCTTGCCAAGATCGATGTCGACGCGAACCAGATGCTGATGCAGCAGTTCGGGGTCCAGGGGATCCCGGCTGTCTTCGCGGTGGTGGCCGGACAGGCCCTGCCGCTCTTCCAGGGTGCCGCCCCCGAGGCGCAGATCCGCCAGACCCTGGACCAGCTCATCCAGGTCGGCGAGGAGCGCTTCGGCCTGACCGGCCTGGTCGTCGACGGCGACGCCCAGGGCCAGGAGGCCCCCGAGCCGGCCGAGGTGCCCGCCGGTCCGTACGACGCCCTCCTCGAAGCGGCCGTCCAGGCGCTGGACGCGGGCGATCTGGCCGGCGCCGTCCAGGCGTACAAGAACGTGCTCAGCGACGATCCGGCCAACACCGAGGCCAAGCTCGGCCTCGCCCAGGCGGAACTGCTCCAGCGCGTGCAGGGCCTGGACGCGCAGACGGTGCGCAAGGACGCGGCCGAGAAGCCGGCGGACGTGCAGGCGCAGATCGCCGCCGCCGACCTGGACCTGGTGGGGGGCCATGTCGAGGACGCCTTCGGACGGCTCATCGACGCGGTGCGGCGCACGGCCGGCGACGACCGGGATGCGGCACGGGTACGTCTGCTCGAACTGTTCGAGGTCGTGGGTGCCGAGGACCCGCGGGTGACGGCGGCGCGCACCTCGCTCGCCAGGGTGCTCTTCTGACCGACGCCCCCACCTCTTCGCGGGGGCGATCATCGACCCTCGCGCTGACCAGTCCCTAAACACCGGTGCTGGTGATGCCGGAGTGAAAAGTCTGTTCACAGGACGCAACAGCGGCCGCGTTTTACCAAAACTTGGTAAACGCGGCCGCTGTTACTTGGAGTAAGACAACGGCTTCCTTCTGAGCGCATTCGCCCGCTCGTGTCCCGTTCTGCTCCGGCCGATTGAGCCACCGTCTGTGCCCGTTCGATACCGCCCGGTCGCGCTTCGGTTATCCGGCCGTTACTAGCGAGTAACGAACCCCCTTGTGCGGGGGCCGAGAATGCACCACGATCGGCGACGCTCGGTCCGATAATCCGCAGCCCGACAGCCGGTCGGGAACGGGCTTTCTGGGTCCCCACCGAGCAGGCCGGTGACGCCGTCGCCGGTCTGGACAGGGGGGTCTCTGCCGGTCCCGGCAGGGCCTGTCCGTGAGGTTGTGCGTGATGCGTCAGGCGCGACCAGTGGTTGTCGCTCGGGGGTGATCGCCGGTGAAGAGTGGTGCGGTTGCGCGCCTCCGATGCGGGCGCTCTCCTTCCCGAGGACGTAGCACTTCTCCCATCCCTGCCCGGCTGAGCCGCCCGAACGGGAGCAGTCAGGGCCGGAGATGTACGTCCGAGAAGGAGGAAAGTCATGGAGTCCGTGGCTCGTGGCGGAACCAGATGGAAGCGGTTCGCCGTGGTCATGGTGCCGAGCGTCGCGGCGACAGCCGCGATAGGCGTCGCCCTGTCCCAGGGTGCGCTCGCGGCATCGTTCAGTGTGTCCGGTCAGCAGTTCAAGGTGACTGCGAAGGAGCTCAAGGGTACGGGATTCGTCCAGTACGGAGCCCTGGACAGCGGCAAGTCGGGTAACCACCCGGTCGCCGTCGTCGGTCTCGAAGAGGCCACTATCACCAACCTCTGCCAGTCGGTGGTCGTGCCGGTCCCGGTCTTCGGCGATGTGTCGATGACCCTCAAGGCCGGTGGCGAGGGTGGTCCGAAGGTAGAGGCCAAGAAGCTCTACATCGACGCCGATGACCTGAAGGCCAACGCGACCTTCCACAAGGTCGACATCGGCGTCTCGGTCGACCAGACCACCAAGGGACCGGGTCCGGCGAAGGGCGACAAGTACGCCCCGGACTCGTTCGCGCAGCAGGCGGAGTCGGTGAAGTTCACCGACGTCAAGCAGCGTGCGTGGGCGACCACCGCCGGCACCTTCAAGCTCTCTGGCCTGGGCATGTCGGTCAAGAAGGGCAAGCACGAGTGCTACTAGGGCAGTTGATGCCCTAGCGGGCCGCATCAGGCGGCCCGGTGCGCACTCGATGCGATGAGTACGGCCGGGCGCGGGGGCGCGACGGCACATGACGGAGCCGTCCCCGTGCCCGAATCCGCACGACACACAGAACCAACGCCATTCCCGAGGAGCTGTACGACATGAGCGCCGAAGCGCAAGTGGGACTGGGCGACAAGCTCGGCCGGATGCGCCGATCGTTCCGAGGGTGGCGCGGTCAGCGCCCGTTCTGGGGTGGTCTGCTGACACTGCTCGGTGGCATCCCGATCATGTATTTCCCGTACGCGAACCTCACGCTCGGCACGATGACGATCCGGATGGCGACCACCGCCGGTGCCGGATCGCTGATCATCGGCGTGCTGTTGGTCGTGCTCGGCCTGACCATGTGGTTCCAGCCGCACTCCCGGGTCTTCGCGGGTGTCGCGGCGATTCTGCTCGCTCTGGTCTCCCTGGTGGTCTCCAACTTCGGCGGCTTCGTCATCGGCTTCCTGCTCGCCCTGATCGGCGGCGCCCTCGGCGTCTCCTGGGCGCACGCGAAGCCTGCCGGTGAACCCGCGAGGGGATCCGCGACCGGAGAGTCCGACGGCCCCGCGGGCGACGGGGTGCCCGAGCCCACCGGTGCGGCCGGCGCGGGTGGGGTGAACGGCGAACAGGACCATCTGTCAGGAACGAGCCCGACAAACGGGACGAACGGGAGGCACCGTGCCGGCTGACGAGGTGCACCACGAGGGCTTCGCGGCGGAGCCCCGTGCGAGAACCGGGCCGCGCCACGCGGCACCCAGGAAGCCGCTGCTGACCCGGCTGCAGGTTCCCGCGGGGAAGGCGATAGCCATCGCCGCCATGCCCACCGCCGTGCTCATGGGCATGGGGCTGACCCCCACGCTCGCCCAGGCCAAGCCGGGTGTCCCCGACAACCCCTTCCAGGACGGCCCGTGTGTCACGGCGCCGGACAAGGACGCCGAGGACTCCGCCGAGGACGCGAAGAAGGACGCCGCGGACAAGGCGAAGGAAGAGGCGGCCAAGAAGAAGGCGGCCGAGGACGCCAAGAAGTCGGCGGACAAGGACGACAAGGCCGACGGGGACGGGACCAAGAAGGACGACGCCAAGGAGCCCACTCCGTCCGACTCGCCCTCATCGGGCGACAAGGCGGACGAGGACGACGAGGCCGGGCCCACCCCGTCCACCGGGGAGAAGGACGGCGACGACGGCGCCAAGGAGCCCGAGAAGGCTCCCGAGCCGACCGAGACCAAGAACCCCTGGGACCCGCTGGGTGTCGGCGACGCCCTCAAGGACGTCTTCACGCCCGACGACAAGAAGTCCGAGACCCCGGAGCCGACCCCGTCCGAGTCCGAGGAGGGCACGTCCTCCGCCGGTTCCTCCGACGACGAGGCCGAGGAGTCCAAGGACGGCAAGGACGCCAAGGACCCGCTCAAGGACACGACGGACAGGGTCACCAAGCCCGTCGAGGACACCGTGGACGGGCTCAAGGACGGCCTGAAGGACGGCGCGGACGACGCCGGCGACAAGGCGGACAAGCTCAAGGAAGAAGCCGAGAAGGCGGCCCGGGAAGCGGCGAAGGAGAAGGCCGAGTCCACGGACCCGATGGCCCCGGACGAGAACGGCAAGAAGCCCTTCCCGTGCGTGGTCGAGAAGAAGGTCGACGGAGAGGCCGAGCGGACGCCCGCGCCGATCCCGAACCAGCCGTGGCAGCTGGAAGCCAGCTCCCTGACGCTCAAGGGCGCCGACTACCAGGGCGTCGTGAACCTGTCGATGCCCAACGGCCAGTCCAAGCAGGCCCTGAAGTACGTCGTCCAGAACACGGACATCGGTGACCTGCACCAGATCGTCGAAGGGCCGGCCGGCAAGAAGTACCACGTCCAGGCCGCCAAGGGCTCCACGTCCACCATCCGTGGCGGGGAGACGACGATGTACACCGAGCGGATCTCGGGCAAGCTGTTCGGTCTGATCCCGATCACCTTCGACCCCGAGCACCCGCCGCCGCTGAACATCCCGTTGATCTACTTCACCGACGTGAAGGTGCAGCAGGCGGGCCAGTTCGGCGGGGACCTGACGATTCCCGGTCTGCACCAGTCGATCACGGACTGAACGCGCTCCGCGACGGAACCGCGCGGAGCGCCGCCGAAGGAACCGCAGAAAGCGCCGAGGGCGCCCCCTTTCGCAGGGGGCGCCCTCTGTGTTTCCCGGTGACCGGCCGCGGGATCAGTCGCGGTCGCCGCCGCCCAGGTGGTGCACCCGGACCATGTTGGTGGTGCCGGGGACGCCGGGGGGCGAGCCGGCGGTGATGACGACGGTGTCGCCGTCGTTGAAGCGGTTGAGCTTGATCAGCTCGGCGTCGACGAGCTCGACCATCGCGTCGGTGTTGTCGACGTGCGGGACGACGTAGGTGTCCACGCCCCAGCTCAGCGAGAGCTGGTTGCGGGTGGCCTCGTCGGTGGTGAAGGCCAGGATCGGCTGGGCCGCGCGGTAGCGGGAGAGCCGCCGGGCGGTGTCACCGGACTGCGTGAAGGCGATGAGCGCCTCGGCGTCGAGGAAGTCCGCGATCTCGCACGCGGCACGGGCCACCGAACCACCCTGCGTACGCGGCTTCTTGCCGGGCACGAGCGGCTGCAGGCCCTTGGAGAGGAGCTCCTCCTCGGCCGCCTTGACGATCTTCGACATCGTCTTGACGGTCTCGATCGGGTACGCGCCGACACTCGACTCGGCCGACAGCATGACCGCGTCCGCGCCGTCCAGGATCGCGTTGGCGACGTCGGACGCCTCGGCGCGCGTGGGGCGCGAGTTGGTGATCATCGACTCCATCATCTGGGTCGCGACGATCACCGGCTTGGCGTTGCGGCGGCACATCTCCACGAGGCGCTTCTGCACCATCGGGACCTTCTCGAGCGGATACTCGACGGCCAGGTCACCACGGGCCACCATGATCCAGTCGAACGCCGCGACGACGCCCTCCATGTTGGCGACGGCCTGCGGCTTCTCGACCTTGGCGCCGACCGGGACGCGGCGCCCCTCCTCGTCCATGACCTTGTGGACGTCCTTGACGTCGTTGGCGTCGCGCACGAAGGACAGGGCGACCATGTCGCAGCCCATCTTCAGGGCGAAGCGCAGGTCCTCGATGTCCTTCTCGGAGAGCGCGGGCACGTTCACGGCCGCGCCGGGCAGGTTGATGCCCTTGTGGTCGGAGATGACACCGCCCTCGACGACGATCGTCTTCACGCGCGGGCCCTCCACCTCGACCACGCGCAGCTCGACGTTGCCGTCGTTGATCAGGACCTGGTCGCCCTTGGAGACATCGCCGGGCAGACCCTTGTAGGTCGTGCCGCAGATCGATTTGTCGCCCGGGACGTCCTCGGTGGTGATGGTGAACTCGTCACCGCGCACCAGCTCGACGGGGCCCTCGGCGAAGGTCTCCAGACGGATCTTGGGGCCCTGCAGGTCGGCGAGGACGCCGACGGCACGGCCCGTCTTCTCGGCGGCGGCCCGGACGCGGTCGTACCGCCCCTGGTGCTCGGCGTGCGTGCCGTGGCTGAAGTTGAAGCGGGCCACGTTCATGCCGGCCTCGATCAGCGAGACGAGCTGCTCTTCGGAGTCGACGGCGGGGCCCAGCGTGCAGACGATTTTGGAACGGCGCATGGGGGCGATCCTATCGGTTTGTTTCGCTACGGAATATTCCGTCTGGTGGAATCTACAAATGGGCGGATGCGCGCTCAGGCGTTGCGGTCGGCGACCAACGCATACGTCTGCGACGCGATCTCCAGTTCTTCGTCGGTCGGCACCACGGCGACGGCCACGCGCGCGTACTCCGGCGAAATCAGCCGCGCTTCGTCGGAACGTACGGAATTGAGCGCGCCGTCGACCGCGAGCCCCAGCTCTTCGAGGCCCGCCACCGCCGCCTCGCGCACCGGGGCGGCGTTCTCGCCGACGCCCGCGGTGAAGGCGATGGCGTCGACGCGGCCGAGCACCGCGTAATAGGCGCCGATGTACTTCTTCAGACGGTGGATGTAAATGTCGAAGGCGAGTGCCGCCTCCTGATCACCCTCGTCGACACGGCGCCGGATCTCCCGCATGTCGTTGTCGCCGCAGAGTCCGATCAGGCCGGACTTCTTGTTGAGCAGGACGTCGATCTCGTCGATGGACATTCCGCCGACCCGGGCCAGGTGGAAGATGACGGCCGGGTCCAGGTCACCGGAACGGGTACCCATCACGAGCCCCTCGAGCGGCGTGAGCCCCATCGACGTGTCGACGCACGTCCCGCCCCGCACGGCACTGGCCGACGCGCCGTTGCCCAGGTGCAGCACGATGACGTTGACGTCCTCGGGGGCCCGGCCGAGCAGCGCCGCGGTCTTGCGCGAGACGTACGCGTGGGACGTGCCGTGGAAGCCGTAGCGCCGCACCCGGTGCTCGTCGGCGGTCCGCACGTCGATCGCGTAGCGGGCCGCGGCCTCCGGCATCGTCGTGTGGAACGCGGTGTCGAAGACGGCGACCTGGGGCAGGTCGGGGCGCAGGGCCTGGGCGGTGCGGATGCCCGTGATGTTCGCCGGGTTGTGCAGCGGGGCGACCGGGACCAGGCGCTGGATCTCCGCGAGCACCTCGTCGGTGATCACCGTCGGCTCGGTGAACTTCAGACCGCCGTGCACCACCCGGTGCCCGATCGCGGCCAGTTCGGGGGAGTCGAGGCCGAGCCCGTCGGCGGCCAGCTCCTGGGCGACGGCCCTGAGCGCCGCCTCGTGGTCGGCGATCGGCTCCTCGCGCTCCCGGGACTCGGCGCCGCCGCCGGTCAGCGGGGTGTGCTTGAGCCGCGAGGTCTCCTCGCCGATCCGCTCGACCAGGCCCACGGCCAGGCGCGAGCTGTCGCGCATGTCGAGCAGCTGGTACTTCACCGACGAGGAGCCGGAGTTGAGGACGAGTACGCGGGTGGCGGTCACGGAATCGGGACGCTTTCTGTGGGGGATCAGCCGGCGGCCGGGGCCTGGGCCGGTGTCTGGGTCTGGGACTGGATCGCCGTGATGGCGACGGTGTTGACGATGTCCTGGACGAGCGCGCCCCGGGACAGGTCGTTGACCGGCTTGCGCAGGCCCTGCAGGACCGGGCCGACGGCGATCGCGCCGGCCGAGCGCTGCACGGCCTTGTAGGTGTTGTTGCCGGTGTTCAGGTCCGGGAAGATCAGCACGCTGGCCTGGCCCGCGACGTCCGAGCCGGGCAGCTTGGTGGCCGCGACGGAGGGCTCCACGGCGGCGTCGTACTGGATCGGGCCCTCGATCTTCAGGTCCGGGCGGCCGGCCCGCACCTTCTCGGTGGCCTCGCGCACCTTGTCGACGTCCGCGCCCGAACCCGACGTGCCCGTCGAGTACGAGAGCATCGCGATCCGGGGCTCCACGCCGAACTGCTGGGCGGTGGCGGCCGCCTGCACGGCGATGTCGGCGAGCTGCTCGGCGTTCGGGTCCGGGTTCACCGCGCAGTCGCCGTACACGAGGACCTTGTCGGCGAGGCACATGAAGAAGACCGACGAGACGATCGAAGCCTCCGGCTTGGTCTTGATGATCTCGAAGGCGGGCCGGATGGTCGCTGCGGTGGAGTGCACCGAGCCCGAGACCATGCCGTCGGCGAGGCCCTCCTGGACCATCAGCGTGCCGAAGTAGTTCACGTCCGCCACCACGTCGTACGCGAGCTCGACGGTGACGCCCTTGTGGGCGCGCAGCTCTGCGTACTTCGCGGCGAAACGGTCGCGCAGCTCGGAGGTCTGCGGGTCGGTGATCTCGGTGTCGGCGAGGTCCACGCCGAGGTCCGCGGCCTTCTTGCGGATCTGCTCGACCGGGCCGAGCAGGGTCAGGTCGCAGACGCGGCGGCGCAGCAGCACGTCGGCGGCGCGCAGCACGCGCTCCTCGGTGCCCTCGGGCAGCACGACGCGGCGCCGGTCGGCGCGGGCCCGCTCCAGCAGCTTGTGCTCGAACATCATCGGCGTGACACGGTCGCTGTTCGGCGCGGAGACGCGGCCCAGGAGGTCCGCGGTGTCGACGTACCGCTCGAACAGGCCGAGCGCGGTCTCCGCCTTGCGGGGAGTCGCCGCGTTCAGCTTCCCCTCCAGCGCGAAGAGCTCCGCGGCCGTGGGGAAGGAGCCGCCGGAGACCGCGATCACCGGGGTGCCGGGCGCGAGGCGGTCGGCGAGTGTGAGGATCTCCTGGCCGGGCTGCTCGTTCAGGGTCAGCAGGACGCCCGCGATCGGCGGGGTGCCCGCACTGTGCGCGGCGAGCGAGCCCACCACGAGGTCGGCGCGGTCCCCGGGGGTGACCACCAGGCAGCCGGGCGTCAGGGCGTTCAGGAAGTTCGGCAGCATGGCGCCGCCGAAGACGAAGTCCAGGGCGTCCCTGGCGAGCCCCGAGTCGTCGCCGAGCAGCACGCGGCCGCCCAGTGCGTGGGTGATCTGCGCGACGGTCGGCGCGGAGAGCGCGGCCTCGTCCGGCAGCACGTAGCAGGGCACGGGCAGGCGGGCCTCGAGGCGCTCGTGGATCTCGGCGCGGTCGGCCGGGGCCACCCGGTTGGTGATCATCGCGAGGACGTCGCAGCCGAGCGAGTCGTAGGCGCGGTAGGCGTTGCGCGTCTCGGCGCGCACCGACTCGGCGGTCTGGTTCTTGCCGCCGACGACGGGGAGCACGGAGGCGCCGAACTCGTTGGCGAGGCGGGCGTTGAGCGCGAGCTCGTCGGGGAGCTGGGTGGCGGCGAAATCCGTGCCCAGCACGAGGACGACTTCATAATCCCTCGCGACCCGGTGGAACCGGTCGACGAGCTGCGAGACCAGCTCGTCGGTGCCCTGCTCGGCCTGGAGCGCGGAGGCCTCGTGGTAGTCCATGCCGTAGACGGACGAGGCGTCCTGCGAGAGGCGGTAGCGGGCCCGCAGCAGGTCGAACAGGCGGTCGGGGCCGTCGTGGACGAGTGGCCGGAAGACGCCGACCCGGTCGACCTGGCGGGTCAGGAGCTCCATGACTCCCAGTTCGACGACCTGGCGACCGTCGCCCCGGTCGATCCCGGTCACGTACACGCTGCGCGTCACGCGTGCTCTCCCCTTCTGCCTGTCCTGCCTGGTGTCCTGCGGCTCGCCGGCGCGAGGTGTCCGGCGAGCTGGACAAAGTACCCGATATCGCGGCTGTGCCCTCTTGACAATACCTCTGCGGCTGGGTAGGTCGCCCGCCGGACGAAAGGCCCGACGAGGCCGGTACCAAGGTCCCTGCCCAGCCCTCGGGCACACATCCGTCGGACATCCGTGAGCGGCGACCCCCCTCCGGCCGTGGAACAATCGGACCGGCTCACAAGTACCAATAGCGAGCAGGAGACACAGCGCGATGCGTATCGGAATTCTCACCGCGGGCGGCGACTGCCCCGGCCTCAACGCAGTGATCCGGTCGGTCGTGCACCGCGCCGTGACGCACTACGGCGACGAGGTCATCGGCTTCGAGGACGGCTACGCGGGCCTGCTCGACGGGCGCTACCGCCCCCTCGACCTCAACGCCGTCAGCGGCATCCTGGCCCGCGGCGGCACCATCCTCGGCTCCTCCCGCCTGGAGCGCGACCTCTTCCGCGCGGCCTGCGACAACGCCAAGGAGCTCATCGAGAAGAGCGGCTTCGACGCGCTCATCCCGATCGGCGGCGAGGGCACCCTGACGGCGGCACGCATGCTGTCGGATGCGGGCGTGCCGGTCGTCGGCGTCCCCAAGACCATCGACAACGACATCTCCTCCACGGACCGCACCTTCGGCTTCGACACCGCGGTCGGCGTGGCCACCGAGGCGATGGACCGCCTCAAGACCACGGCCGAGTCCCACCAGCGCGTCATGGTGGTCGAGGTCATGGGCCGCCACGCGGGCTGGATCGCCCTGGAGTCCGGCATGGCGGGCGGCGCGCACGGCATCTGCCTGCCCGAACGCCCCTTCGACCCCGCCGACCTGGTCGCCCTGGTCGAGGAGCGCTTCGCGCGCGGCAAGAAGTTCGCGGTGATCTGCGTGGCCGAGGGCGCGCACCCGCAGGACGGCACGATGGCCTACGGCAAGGGCGCGATCGACCAGTTCGGCCACGAGCGCTTCCAGGGCATCGGCACGGCTCTCGCCTACGAGCTGGAGTCCCGCCTCGGCAAGGAGGCCAAGCCGGTCATCCTGGGCCACGTCCAGCGCGGCGGCACTCCGACGGCCTACGACCGCGTCCTCGCGACCCGCTTCGGCTGGCACGCGGTGGAGGCGGCGCACCGCGAGGAGTACGGCAAGATGACGGCGCTGCGCGGCACGGACATCACGATGGTGCCGCTCGCGGAGGCGGTCACGGAGCTCAAGACGGTCCCGAAGGACCGGATGGACGAGGCGGAGTCGGTCTTCTAGCCCGGCCCCCGCGGTCCTTTGGTCCGCGCCGGCCCCGGGGCCTCAGCCCCGCCCGCCGCGGACCAAGGACCAGAAATGTTCGAGGATCCGGTCCAGGAAGTCCCGCCCGGCCTCCCCGGACGCGTCCGAACCGGCCCCGCCGCCCCAGCTGAGCGTGCGCGCCATCCGTGACTGGTAGTCGTCGTGCATCTGCCGCAGCACGTCCTCGATGTGCCGCCGCTCCACGGGCAGCAGCTTGACGACCGGCCGGACGTACCCCTGCCAGCGCGTGCTGACGGCGCTGCGCAGCAACTCGGCGAGCGTGTCGGCCCGCCCCGTCACGGTGACGAAATCGGGCAGTGCGAGCTCCAGGACCCGGGCGAGGGCGGCCGACTGCCGCTCGTTCCCGCGCCAGGTGCTGGTCTCCTCCATCCGCAGATACGCCTGAATCTCCACGCCGGCCGCCCGCGCCACGTCCTCCGGCGCGAGCCCGCGCGCGAGCCGGTGCTCACGCAGGGTCCGCGCGGCCCCCATGAGCTCCCCCGGCGAACACCACAGGGTCGCGGCCAGCGCGGTGAGCTCGGCGGACGTGGGCGACGCGAGGCCCCGCTCCCAGGCGGCGACGGTGTCGGCGGTGACGTGAGTGAGCCCGTAACTGGCCCGTATCCCGTAGGCGACATGCCCGTGCGCCATCCCGAGCGCCTCCCGCAGGCGCCGGGCGGCGGGGAAGTTGAAAGGGGGCGTGGGCTGGTGCGGCGGTCGGCTCGATTGCACGGGCACACCGTAGGCGCCCGTGGGGGTGGTGACTACGGTGTGTTTCTACGAGGGTGCGGATTGGTGGGAAGGTACGGGGGCGGCGGCCGTGGCGTGCCGGTCGGCCCGGCCTGTCGGACTCAGCGAGTGGCAGGGGGCGAAAGCAACGTCTCCAGTGCGTGCCCGTACGCCCGGAACAGGGGGCGGGCCTCGGGGTGAGCCGTGGAACTGGGGAGCAGCAGATCGGCGAGGAATCCGGTGCGCCACATCCTGAAGACGGTCCGCGAGGCGGTGACGGGATCGTCGTCGAGCGCCCCGGCGACCAGTCCCGCTCCGATCCGCACCGCCTCGGCGATCAGCGGCGCGCCCCGGGACACGTCGGGGCCGCGGGCGATCGCCGCGTTGACCAGTTCCTGGAGGAATCGCGTCAGCTGGAGGTCGGCTCCCGCGCGGCTCATCCGCCGTACGGGGGCGGGCTCCGCGAGCAGGGGCGACACGTCCTCGTACAGGGAGGACCACATCAGCAGCGACGGTACTTCCACGGGGTGATCGCGCAGATAGCCCAACTCGTCGAAGATCCCCATCGTCGGGCCGCCGAAGTCACCGATGTCCCGGATCACTTCCAGCAGGCGGGTCACGTCGGACCGGTGTGCCGATACGAATGAGGCGATGGACGCGTCGGCCGGCGACCACGTTCCCGTCGTGGAGACCGCGCCGATCTCCACGATCCCGCCGAGCGGACCGAAGATCGAACGGCCGAGCACGCTCTCCGAGATGTTCCACTCCGCCTGGCTCAACTGGACTGACCTTTCTAGAAGTTCCCGGCCACGTTCTGCATGAACGCCTCGCCCATCGGCAGCACCCGTGGCGACCCGGCGTTCAGAATGTCCACGTCGTCCTGTGTGTTCACGAAGTACTCCGGCTGGTTTCCGGCAGGCCCCTCGTGCTGCCTGAGCCAGCGATCGGCGTGTGCCCGCGGCACTTCGGTGCGCACGACATGACCGCCCGGCCCAGCGTACTGGTTGGCCGCCCGCAGGAAATCGTCCGTCAGATAGACCCCGGCGTCCGGTGTGTACGGCCGGGAGTCGCCCACTGCCCTCGGCAGTGAGAACGCGTCGCCGTGCCAGTTCTGCGAGCCGTGGTACAGGACCACGTTCTCGTCGTACCCGGAGAGGCCGTAGGGGTCGATCTGGCGGAACGGGTTGGCGACGTACCCATAGGGGTCGGGACCCGGCTCCAGGCCGAGTGGGTCGAGCGTGGTGTACCGGGCGGCCTCGGGGTCGTAGTGACGCTGGAAGTTGTAGTGCCAGCCCGTCTCCGGGTCGTGGTACTGACCGGGGAAGCGCAGCGGTGTGTACGCCGTGCCGTGCGCGGGCCAGGAGGTGAGACCCCAGACCGTCCGCCGGGTGCGCCACGCCACGTCGCCGTCCTCACCGATGAGTTCGGTGGGGGTTCCGACGATGTCGGTGACGATGGCGAAGAACCGGGAGTCGATCTCCTCCTGGGTGGCTTCGTCGAGCAGCCGCTCCGTCTGGGCGATGGCGCGCAACCCGTCGTAGTCCCACGTCAGCGTGACGAGGTGGGGCAGGTCGGATGCGGTGGTCGTCTGTTCGGCGAGCAGGGGGCCGTCCCACGTGAAGTCGGTCCGCTCCACGACGTTGTCCGCCTCGTCGAGCCGCAGCTTCGCCTGGCGCCGCCCCAGCGGATCGTACAGATAGCGCCAGGTGGTCCCGTCCGGCGTCGTCACGGCCGTGAGCCGGTCCTCGCCGTCCCAGGTGTACCGCCATGCGTCCGGCTTCCTCGACTCCCGGCGCTTGCGCCGTACGACGACACGCCCCGCCGCGTCGTACTCGTAGCGCACCGCCCCCGCACGCGTCAGCCGGGTGCCGGCGAAGCGCCGCTCGCCCCGCGCGTCAGGGCCCGGGTGTCGCTCGGGCCACTCGGCGGCGGTCAGCTGACCCGCCGCGTCATAGGCGTAGCGCTCGGTCCAGTCGTGGCCGCTGACGCCGGTGATCCGCCCCGTCGGGTCGAGCCCCAGAGCGATACGGCCAAGCAGCGGGTCCTCGATGCCGGAGACGAAACCGTCGGGCCGGTAGGTGTAGTCCCGGTTCTGGACGACGGTGTCTCCGGCCGTCACCGTCTGCGTGAGAGGACGGCCGACCGGGTCCCACGTCTGGGTGACCGCGAGGGAGCCGCCCACCAGCCGCTCGATCTCCTGGCCGTTCGCGGCGTGGGCGAAGGACAGTTCGTGCCCCGAGGTGTCCAGCCGGGTCGCCCGGCCCACCGGGTCGTAGGCGTGCCGGGCCACGGCGCCCGTCGGTGTGGTGCGTCGTATGCACCGCCCCCTGGCGTCGTAGCCGAACGCCAGCGTCCGGTCGTCCGTCCGCTCGGTGAGCACCCGCCCGCGCGGATCCCGCTCCCACGTCAGTGTTGAGTCCGGTCCGACGGCGCGCACAAGCCTCCCCGCGCGGTCGTACGTGAACGTGGTCTGCCGTCCGTCGACGTCCTTGGCCACCGGCCGGCCCAGGACGTCGTAGGCGAAGCGGACCGACTGCCCCTGCGGGTTCGTGCGCTTCACAAGCCGCCCCGCGGCGTCGCGCGCGTAGCTGGTGAGCCGGTCGTCGAAGTCGGACTCGGCCACCAGGTGCCCGGCGGCGTCGTACTCGTAGTTCCAGGTCAGACCGTGCGGGTCGGTTACCTGGGTGAGGCGCAGTGAGGCGTCGTGCCGGAACTCGTGGCGGGCCCCGTCCGGCCCCGTCCGTGCGCTGACCAGATCGAAGTGGGTGTACTCGAAGGCCGAGACCCCGCCGTTGGCGTCGGTGCTGCGGACGCAGTTGCCCTCGCCGTCGTACTCCCAGGTCTGCTCGGTCCCGTCCGCGGAGAGCACGCGCGCGATCTTGCCCTCGACGGTCCACCACATCCGCGTCGTCGCGCCGAGCGGATCGGTGACCTCGGTGAGGCGCCCGAAGGCGTCGTAGGAGCGGGTGGTCCGTTCGCCGAGCGGGCTCAGGATCTCGACGGGGAGGCCCGCGGCATCGCACCGCACCCGGGTGGTGGCGCCCAGCGGGTCGGTGATCGTCAGCGGTCGGCCTGCCGCGTCGTGGGTGAACCGGGTCGTCGCGAGGTCGGGCCCGGTGAGCGCCACGCGGTTGCCCCGCTCGTCGTACTCGTGTTCCCACACGGAGCCGTCGGCGGTCACCACCCGCACCGGCAGGCCGAGTTCGTCGTACTCGGTGCTGCTCTCGGCCCCGTCGGGGCGGATGACCTGGACGGGCCTGCCGTACGCGTCGTTTCTGAACTCCGTGGTGTGCCCGCAGCGGTCGGTCCAGGAGACGAGGTGATGATGCGTGTCGTACGCGCTCCGCGTCACCGCGCCGATCGCGTCGACCTCCGCGACGACCTGGTACTGCTCATTGATGACGAAGCGGGATACGGCTCCCTCCGCGGTGGTGAGCGTGGTGACGTGGCAGCCGGGCCACGCGGGGTCGGTCCCGTCGTAGTCGAGGGTGAGGGCGAGGTGGCCGCCCGCACCGCCCTCGGCGACACAGCGGTCCTGGTCGTCGTAGGTGTACTCGTAGCGGCTGTGATTGGTGTCCGTCCAGGACGTGACGCGCAGCCGCTCGTCGTAGGTGAACTTCAGCGGCAGACCGGAAGAGTTGACCGTCCCGGTGAGGTTTCCGTCGGTGTAGCGATATTCCTTGACGGTCCTGTCCGAGCCGTCGTCGGCCGCTCCCACGAGGCGCAGAGCGGTGATCCGTTCGTCCTCGACCTCCAGCGTGAGGTGATAGCCGCCGGAGTGCCGGATCGCGAGCGGAGTGCCGTCGCCGTCGTAGTCGAAGTCGATGGTGTTGCCGTTGCGGTCGGCAACGCGTTCGAGCAGCGCGAGGCCCTCGTGCGGAGGGCCGAAGAAGCGGCACTGCCCCGTCAGGAGATCGTCGATGCGATAGCCGCCGTCGTCCGTGCGGACGAGGGGCCGGCGCGGGCCGACCTCCGGCAGTACCGGTGCCCCGGGCCCTTCGGGGTGCGGATAGGCGAGGAGCAGACCGTCCTCGGTGACGAAGACGACGCCTTCTTCGTCGACTTCGAGGCGCTGGTCGATGGTGGAGGACCAAGAGGGTCCGAACCACCAGCCGGTGCGGTAGTCGGAGGCGACGCGCCGGGTGAAGGTCAGTGGCAGGACGCCGGGCAGGTCGATGTCGGTCTGTGGCAGGAACATCTGGCCGGTGGCCAGGTCGACGGGGTCGGTCAGCTTCTTCCATACGGCCTTGGCGTTACGGGCGAACGCGTCTTTGCCGCGGCCGAGCATGCTACGGGCACTCTTCAGCCCTTTGAGGCCACCCTTGAGCCCCTTCATCCCCTTGGCGAGTTTCGCGGCGGTGGTGATGCCCTTGGCGCCGGGTATGCAGTCCATGGCGGCGAAGGCCACGTCCATGAGCGTGGCTTG
>NZ_JBVIXD010000014.1:0-163046 GCF_055593965.1 Streptomyces sp. NPDC040622
CCGTGCATCGTGAACGCCTGGTTGAACTGCTCGTTCGACATGATCTGCGTGCCGGGCCGGGCGAGCTCGGCGCGCATGAAGAGCGCCATCACCCCACCGATGCAGAAGAACGCGAACGACGTGACCAGATAAAGCGTGCCGATCGTCTTGTGATCAGTGGTGGTCAGCCACTTCACGGCGGCGAGGCCGGGGCGGCGGGGCCGCGGGATCGCGCGCGCCGGAACGGGATCGGTGTCGGTGGCGCGCGCGGGAGGCGGCATCACGGTGTTGCTGTCCATGCCCCGCCTGTGTCCGGCGCGGCCGCTTCTGTGACAGGTGCGCGGAGCGACATGGATCACACCCCGCCGGTGTGACGATCGGGGCGGTGCCGGACACTTCGTAACTGTGAGCGACGACGAAACCTTCGCCGCTGCCTATCGCGAGCACTACTGGGCGGTCAGCCGCTACGTGGCACGGCGGCTCGGCGGCCCGGCCAACGACACCGAGGAGGTGGTGGCCGACGTGTTCGCCGTCGCCTGGCGGCGCCGCGCCGACCTGCCGCCGATGCCGCTGCCCTGGCTGTACGGGATAGCGCGGCGATGCCTGGCCAACGCGGTACGCGGCTACGGCCGCCGCAGGCGCCTGCTCGAACGCGTCGGCAACGACGAGACCCGCCACCGCAGGGACGTCGTCGCGGGCCCCGAGGCCGAGCGCCCGGGGGACTGGGTGCACGAGGCCCTGGACCGGCTCTCCGCGCCCGACCAGGAGGTGCTGCGCCTGACGGCCTGGGAGGAACTGGACACCGAGGAGCTCGCCACCGCGCTCGGCTGCGGCAACCGGGCGGCGGCGATGAGACTGCACCGCGCCCGCCGCCGGCTCAGAGCCGAGGTCGACCGCATACGCCCCGCCCCGGCCGTCCGGCCTGCCCCTGAAGCGACCCGCGCCACCGTTCCGGAGGACCACGGCCATGGCTCATGACGACGAACTCGCCCTCCTGCGCGGTGCCGACCCCGTGCCCCGCGACGACAGCCGGTTCCGCGACCGGGAACTGCCCGCGCACGCGGAACGCCGGTTGAACCTGCTCCTGTACAGCGGGCGGGCCACCCGCCGAAGGCCCGCACGCCAAGTGCGCCGCCTGGTCTGGGGCATCGAGATGGTCTCACTCGCGGTCGCGGCCGCCCTGGCCCTCGTCCTCGCCGGTCCGGGCAGCGCGCCCGCCGCCGCGGCCCCCCGCCCCCTCACGCTCCGCCCCGGATCCACGCCGCTGCCGCTCGACCGGATCGCCGAGCGGGCGGCGCAGACGGCGCGAGGCGACGGCGCCCCGCGGCTGCGCAAGGGAACCCACGTCCAGACGTGGAGCCTCGCCATGTCGTCGGGCCCCGGCGCCACCGCCCCCGTCACCCTGCCCGAGGAGCGTGTCACCCGCTGGCGGGCCGACGGCAGCCACACCGAACTCGTCGTGGCCACCGACCCGCGCCACCCCGGTGACCCCGTCATCACCGACGGGGGCGACGGGCCCCGCACCGTCGACGACGGCAAGGTCCTCAGCGACCGCAGCTACCCCCCGAGTTGGGGCACCGCGCCACCGCAGTCCCGGCCCCCGCACACGGCCGACGCCCTCCGCGCCTACCTGGCCGAACTCGCCCACCCCGGCGACCGCACCCCGCTCACCGGCACCGGTGAACTCCTGGACGCCGTCTCCATGTTCCTGCGCCACTGGACCCCGGGAGCCCGCGAGTCCGCGGCGCTGGCCCGCGTCCTCGCCGACACGGACGGCCTGCGCCCGGCGGGCGCGGTCACCGACCGGCTGGGGCGCGGCGGCCAGGCCTACGTCCACGAGACCGACGGGCTGCGCCGGATGCTGATCCTGGACCCGGCGGGCGGCGCCGTCCTCGGTCTGGAGTCTACGGTCACCAGGAACGACCGGGAGTACGGAGTGAAGAAGGGGGACGTCATGTCGTACAGCGCCTGGGTGCGTTGACCTCGACGCCGTGGGGCGTGGGGCCTTGTGGACCCCGGCACAGTGATCGTTAACATGTGTCAGATGGGCGTAAACAAGCAGGAATCGGGCGATCGGGCCGAGGTGTCCGAAGGACAGGTGGCCGAGGCGAAGGCGCGGGCGGCACGACTGCTGCTCGCGTTCCGGCACGGGAACCAACTCGCGTACGACGCCCTGGTCGCGGAGTTCGACGCCGACGAGCGGACAGCCGATCTGATCTCCGCGCTGTGCTGGATCGCCAACGAGGGCGTCCGCAAGGCGTATCTGCCCGACGCCGGTGACCGGGTGCTGCGGCACATGGTGCGCAGGGCCGACTTCGGCGACCGGTTCGTGCTGACGGAGGAGGGCGCGGCGCCGGACGTGGGCCGACTCCTGGAGGCCGTCGCGGCGCAGGACGTGACGGCCGTCCAGGAGATCGTGCGCGCCACGCCGGACACCACCTTCCTGCTCGGCCGGTTCGTGCTCGCCTTCGCGATGATGCTGCCGGACATCCCGGCGCCGGTTCTGCGCGAGGTTGTCGAGGAGCTGCGCGCGGAGTGACCTCGGCGCGGCGGTGCGGCTCAGCGTGTCCTGCCGCACATGGCCCGGTCCAACAGCCCCTGCAGCGCCCGCTCCGCCCGCAGCAGCGAGGCCTCGTCGGACTTCTTGCCCGTGGCGTTGATGGCCACCGAACGGTGACCGTCACCGCTCACCGCCGTCCTGACGGTCTGCCCTTCGAGGTCGCCCCCGTGCCCCCAGCGGAACCCGCCGCAGCTCAGCGGCTGCCGCATCGAGCCGAGACCGTACCGCAGACCGGGAAAGACCTTCTCGAAGTCGGCGCCGACGGGCACCGTGGCCCGCAGCTGCGCGAGCTGCGCGGCGGGCAGCAGCCGGCCGCCGTACAGGGCCGACAGGAAGCGGTCCAGGTCGTGCTCGCTGCTGACCAGGGCACCCGCGGAGTCGGCCCACGACATGTTCCGCGTGGTGGTGTCGGTCAGGACGCGTGACCCGGGCAGCCGCTGGTAGGCGTGCGTGTACGGTCCGCGCAGGCGCGGGTGGTCCCCGGGGGCGTAGGTCTGCGTCAGCCGCAGCGGGCGGACGATGCGGTCCCTGACCTCCTCGTCCCACGACGCTCCCGTGACCCTCTCGACGATCATTCCGGCGAGGAGGTAGTTGGGGTTGGAGTAGTTCCAGTCCGGTTCGGGGTCGGCGGGGTCGGCCGGCGGGAAGCCGGGCTCGTGCCGCAAGTCCCGCGGGCTCGACGCGGTCTCGCTCGCGTGCCGTTCGGGGGAGTCGGCGACCGCGGGCAGGGCCACCGCCAGGACCACGGCCGCGGTCACGGCCGTACGCAGACGTAACGATCTCGTGGACGCTTTCATGACCGTCAGCCTCCCGGCCTGTGCGGCAACCGCGCCATGCGGCCCGCCCCCGCCCGCAGGCGGGGACGACCCGACCCCGGACCCGCCCGCGTCAGACCTTCCGTGCCACCGTGGCACCGCCTTCGTCGGGCGCCGCGAGGGGCACCCCGAGCGGCCGCGCGAGACCGACGATGCCCTCGTCGAGCCGCTGCAGGTGCCGCAGCACGCGGAACGCCACCGAACCGGTCCGCAGCACCTCGTGGCGGCCGCTGTCGAGCATCGAGGCGATGCTGGCCCCCGACTCGATGACGCCCTCGGGCTCCTCGTCGCGGAGCTGCGCGGCGATCAGGTCGATGTTGTGCGTGATCCGGCGCCCGGCGAGCGCGAGGCGCGCGTCGGCCGCGACGCTTTTGCTGGAGGGCACGAGCTCGGCCGTCGCCGCCAGCGAACGGGCGTGATAGGCGCACGTCTCCAGGAGCGCGACGATGTAGCGGGCGGTCTGCCGCCGGGCCCGCAGCGGGGCGATCGGATGCGTCAACGGCTTCGTGGAGCTGCGCAGGTCGTCGAGCGCGGTGTCCAGGTCCCGCGCCAGGTCCACGAGGTCGACCGCGGGCCCGCCGCTGAGCTGGGTCACCGCGGCCGACGCGACGTCCCGCAGCCGCGCCAGGACGTTGCCGAGCTCCTCGTCCGTGCGGTGCGAGGTCCGCACCGGCAGGACCACCACCGCGGCGATGATCCCGCAGGCCGCGCCGAGCGCCGTCTCCTCGATCCGCAGCACGAGGACGTCGAGGCTGTAGGTGTTGAGCACGGTGTAGAGCAGGCCCAGCATCGCCGTGACGAAGAACGACATCAGCGCGTACGACAGCGGAGCGGTGAAGAACATCCCGAAGACGCAGAGCACGACCAGGGCGAACGCGGCCCACGTGTGGTTCCCGACCGCGCCGGCCAGCGCCACCCCCGCCACCACGCCGAGCACCGTGCCCAGCAGCCGACGGTAGCCCTTGACCATGATCTCGCCCGTGGACGCGGTGTTGAGGAAGACCACCCAGCAGGTCAGCACCGCCCAGTACCACCGCTGCGTGGACAGGAACTCACCGCCCACGATGGCCAGCGCCGAGCCCACCGAGACCTGCACGGCCGCCCTGGTGGTGGGACGCCGCAGCCCGGTCTGCTCCTCCTCGTCGGCCTCCGCCGCCTCACCGGAGATCGAGATCTCCTCCGCCTCGAACTCCTCCCGGGAGCGGGCGACCTCCGGCGTGTCGTACTCCTCGTCCTGCGCCTGCGCCCCATCGGTCGCAAGACGCAGGCCCAGAATGGCGCGCGCCGCCTCACCGATCGCGCGGAAGCAGTCCTGGATCGCCGGCGAACCCTGCGGCAGACCCTGCTCCTCGCGGTAGCCGAGCAGCCTGTTGCGTACGTAGGGGAGTGCCGTGCCCCGGTCGTCGGGCACCAGCCGCACCACGAGCAGGTGCAGGGCGCGCAGGTCCCTGCGCAGCGCCGTGCCCGCGTCCGCCCCGATCTTGGCCCGCCGGGGCAGGGCCGTCGGGCGGAGGTCGGCGAGGTGCAGGGTGAGGGTCTCCACGCGTTCGGCGCTGCGGGCGTTCAGGAGCAGGACGCCCAGGCGCTCCGCGGCGATCTCGGCGTCGGCCACCCTGCGCTGGAGCAGCGCCGCCGCGGCCGCGTCGCGGGTGCCCTCCTCCAGGCGGCCCTGGATCATGAGGGCCGCCTCGTGCAGCCGGGCGGTGCTGCGCCGCAGGTCGTCCAGGGCCTTCTCGGGACCGACGCCCGACTCGGTGTCCGCGTCCAGGAGTTCGATCTGGTGGGCGATCAACTGGGCGAGCCGTGCTCTGAACGCCTCGCGCAGCCGCGCCAGCGTCCGCTCCGGCGTCTCCGGCACCACGGCGAACCGTACGACCGCACTGCACGCGAACGCGACGGTCAGCGTCAGACAGAGCTTGGGCAGCGCCGAAGGCGACGCGCTCACGAAGAGCGAGACGAAGTAGACCTGAAAGCCGATCAGGCCCAGCGCGGTGCCTCGCTCGCCGAACCGGCGGCAGTAGACGGCGCCGAAGATCAGCAGGATGAAGAAGAGGTCCCCGGTCACCACCCGGGAGTTGAGCAGCGCGCCCAGGGACATCGCCGCAAGGGCCACCGGGAGCCCGAGCGCCAGCGTGATCGCCTGCCCCCGCACCTCCTTCTCCTGGATCGCGAAGGTGGCGACCATCGCCGTCATCGCGCCCGCGACGAGGTGGGTCATCGAGGTGCCGAGCGGGGCGAGTACGGCGAGTGCGAGGAGGATCGCCCCGACCGTGCGCAGTCCCGCCATGAGGCGCAGGAGTCCCGGGTCGGAAGCCGAGAAACGGTCCCAGACGACCTTCGCTGTCCTTCGTGCCGCTGCCATCGTGATGCCGTTCTCCCCGTCGCTCTCTCTCGGTTCCCGCAGGCGTGCCCCAGCATCGCACGACGGCGTTTGCCGAGGTCGAGGCCGGTGGGGAGGAATGTCGAGGGACAGCCTCCGCTTGGTGGACGGGGGCTTGTGCCGAACGGGCGGGCGGTCGCCGTTGATCGAGTAGGGTGTCGCTCCCCGCCACTTCAGGAGGCACCGTGTCCCCGATGGGTCGTACGTCGCTCAGGAGCCGGGCATGACGGCGCGCGTGGCGGTCGGTGACACCGTCGAGGACTTCACGCTGCCGGACGAGACGGGGACGCCGCGCAGGCTCTCCGAACTCCTCCAGGACGGCCCGGTGGTGCTGTTCTTCTACCCCGCGGCACTCACCCCCGGATGTACGGCGGAGGCCTGCCACTTCCGTGACCTGGCCGCCGAGTTCGGCGCCGCGGGCGCCCGGCCGGTGGGGATCAGCGGCGACGAGGTCGAGCGCCAGCGGGAGTTCACGGAACGGCACACCCTCGGGTTCCCGCTGCTCGCGGACCCCGAGGGCGCGGTGCGCGGACGGTTCGGCGTGACCCGCGGGTTCTCCCTCGCCCCGACGAAGCGCGTCACGTTCGTCATCGGCACGGACCGCACCGTCGCCGAGGTGGTGCGCAGCGAACTCCGCATGAGCGCGCACGCAGACCGCGCGCTGGCGGCCGTACGCCGCCTCGGCGAGAAGTGAGCCACCGCCCCGGCGAGAAGTGAGCCACCGCCTCGGCGAAGGCTGAGCATCCAGCCCTGGGCCCGGAACCGGGAGCAACCGAGGTCCGGGCAACCGAGCCCGGCCTACCGTGCGGTGCTGAGCCAGTCCTCGTAGCGGGTGCGGGCCACGCGCGCGCCGGGACCCCCGACCAGGACATCGCCCTCCACCGCGGCGAACATGCCCGCCCGTTCGTCGGTGACGACGGTACGAGGGTCCTTGCGCGCCGCCAGCGTGCGGCGGCCCAGCTCGTCCAGGCGGAACACGTCGGGGCCCACGACGTCGAGCGTGCCGTTCAGGGGCGCGGCCGCGGTGACGTCGGCGAGGGCGTCGACCACGTCGGCCGTCGCCAGGGGCCGGACAGGGGTGGCGGGCAGCCGGACCGTGCTGTCGTCGGAGGTCCAGGACAGGACCGCGTCCATGAACTCGAAGAACTGTGTGGCGCGCACGATCGAGTACGGGGTGGGGCCCTGTCGCAGCAGGTCCTCCTGGAGCGTCTTGGCGCGGTAGTAGTCCAGCTGAGGCACCTGGTCGACCCCCACGATGGAGAGGATGACCTGGTGGCGCACGCCCGCGCGCTCTCCCTCGGTCAGCAGGTTCCCCGTGGTGGTGCGGAAGAACTCCGGGGACGCCGCGTCGAAGGTGGGGGAGTTCGTGACGTTGACGACCGTGTCCGCGCCGTCGAGAGCCTGGTCGAGTCCCTCGCCCGTGAGCAGGTCGACCCCGCTCGACAGGGATGCGGGGACCACCTCGTGCCCGGCCTTGCCGAGCGCGGAGACGAGCTGGGAACCGATCAGTCCGGTACCGCCGATGACCGTGATCTTCATGATTGAGCCCTTCTGTGACGTGCGTGTCGTTCCGTGAACCGAGTGACCTTCCGTGGGCCGGGGCCACGGAAGGTCAAACTCGGATATTCGATGTCCGAGATAATACTCGGATAGTCTGTGTCCGAGTCAATCGGGAGGGTGCATGAAACTGTCCGGCGGCGTCGAGTGGGCGCTGCACTGCTGTGTGGTCCTGACCGCGGCGACGGAACCGGTCCCGGCCGCCCGGCTCGCGCAGCTGCACGACGTCTCGCCCAGCTACCTCGCCAAGCAGATGCAGGCGCTCTCCCGGGCGGGTCTCGTCAAGTCCGTCCAGGGCAAGACTGGCGGATACGTCCTGACCAGGGCCGCGGGAGAGATCTCGGTCCTGGACGTCGTGCAGGCGGTGGACGGGGCGAGCCCGGCGTTCGTCTGTACGGAGATCCGTCAGCGCGGCCCGTTCGGCACGCCCCCCGAGGACTGCACGAAACCGTGCCCGATCGCCCGCGCGATGGGCGCCGCGGACGAGGCCTGGCGCGCGTCCCTGCGGGGTGTCTCCGTCGCGGACCTCGTCGGAACGGTGCGGCAGGACAGCGGCCCCGAGGCGCTGCCCCGCATCGGGGCGTGGCTCAACTCGGCGAACGGCTCCGAGGGAGGCTCCGACGGCTCTGGCGGCTCTGGCGGCTGAGAGGCAGAGCGGCTGAGAGGCTGAGGGGCGGAAAGCAGCCGGTCGGGCCGTACCCACGGGGGCGGGGGTGGCGCACGGTGCCTCCGGAGCCGATACTTCGCCCGGCGTGCCGACCGGTGACGGAGGGGGAGTTCGATGCGGTGGAAGGCGAGTCGGAGGTTTCGTGCGGCCTTGCGCGGAACCGGGCGCGGCATCGTGCCGGTGGTGCTCCTCGCCGCCGGGGCAGGAGTGCTCGCGCCGTCCCCCGCGCACGCGGCACCGGCGTGTGACGCCGCCGCGTCGGCGCCGCCGTCCCAGGTGGCGCGCATACCCGACTGGGTCGAGTCGATCGTCGTCGACCGGCAGGGGCGGATGTTCGCCACCGCGTACTTCACGGGCCGCGTCTACCGCATCGACGCGCCGGGTCGCAACCCCGTGCCCCTCACCGGAAACGTCGGCGCCAATGGCGGGATCGTCGTCCGCCCGGACGGCCGCCTCCTCGTCGGCACCGGCAACGACCTCGCCCACTCCCTCACCGGCGACGCCTTCCCGACGTCGGAACTCCTGCTGGTGGACCCGGAGTCGGGCAAGGTCACCACGTACGCGGCCGGGCTCGGCGGCATCGACGGGGTGGCCCTCGCGCCCGACGGCACCGTGTACACCACGACGCTGGGCGGCCGGAACATAGGCCGCGTCACGCCGGACGGACACGTCGACCCCGCCTGGGCCAAGGTGGCGCAGCCCAACGGAGTCGCCGTCTCCCCGGACGGCCGGCAGGTCTACGTGGTACAGACCACCGTCGCCCCGGGCCTGTACCGGATCCCGGCCGACGACCCGGCACACCCGGCCCGCTGGATCTCCACCTCACCGTCCGACGCCCTCGCGCTCCCCGACGGCATCACGCTGGACAGCGCGGGAAGGCCGCTGATCGCCACTCATGCGGCAGGGCAGATCTGGCGGGCCGAGGAAGGGCGCCTGTGTGCCGTCGAGTCGGGGATGCACCTCTCCACCCAGCTCACCTACGGACAGGGCGGGCGCGGTTTCTCGGCGGGCACGCTGTACCGAGCGGGTGTGGACGGCCGGATCCACGAGGTGCCCGCCGGAGCGGAGCCCTCGGCAGGGCGGTGAGGCCGAGACCGCGACAGTCCCCCAGTCAGGACTCGGGCCCGTGAGCCGTGTCTCACCTGCACGGTGCCGCTTGTCTATGCAACTAGTTGCATAGAAGGATTCGACCATGGCGCTAGAGCACGCGATCCTCGTGTCCCTGCTGGAGAAGCCGGGCTCCGGATATGAGCTGGCCCGGCGGTTCGACCGGTCCATCGGCTACTTCTGGGCCGCCACGCACCAGCAGATCTACCGCGTCCTCAAGCGGATGGAGAGCGACGGCTGGATCGGCGCCCGTGAAGTGGCGCAGCAGGACCGGCCGGACAAGAAGGAGTACTCCGTCGCCGCCGCGGGCCGCACCGCGCTCTCCGGCTGGCTGCAGGAGCCGATCCAGCCCGAGAGCGTCCGGCACGAGCTCGCCGTGAAGATCCGCGGCGCGGCCTTCGACGACCCGACCGCCCTCATCGACGAGGTGCGGCGGCACCGCGGGGCCCACGCCGACCGGCTCGCGCACTACCTCGCGGGCGAGCGGCGTGACTTCACCGGCCCCGAGGCCCCGGCCCCCGGCACGCCCGACGCCGGACGGGAGCTCCAGCACGTCGTCCTGCGCGGCGGCATCGCGTACGAGCGGATGACCATCGCCTGGCTCGACGACGTGATCGCCACCCTCCAGCGCCTGGGGCCCGAAAGCTGAACCGGCCGCCGGGCCCCGAACCCCTATGGACCACCCCTCCCACCCTCCCGAGCCGGAAAGGCGAACAACCATGGCCGACCCGCTGCTGTTCAACCCCCACACCTACGACCCCCAGCACTTCGACCCCGAGACGCGCAGGCTGCTGCGCGCCACCGTCGACTGGTTCGAGGCGCGCGGCAAGCGCCGGCTGATCGAGGACTACCGCACCCGCGCCTGGCTCGCGGACTTCCTGGCCTTCTCCGCCGAGGAGGGGCTGTTCGCCACCTTCCTCACCCCGGCCTCGGCAGCGGGGGAGGGCCAGGAGGAGAAGCGCTGGGACACCGCCCGGATCGCCGCCCTCAACGAGATCTTCGGCTTCTACGGCCTCGACTACTGGTACGCGTGGCAGGTCACCATCCTCGGCCTCGGACCGGTCTGGCAGAGCGACAACGCCGTGGCGCGCGAGCGCGCGGCCGAACTCCTCGCGCAGGGCGAGGTGTTCGCGTTCGGCCTCTCCGAGAAGTCCCACGGCGCCGACATCTACTCCACGGACATGCTCCTGGAGCCGGACGGTGACGGTGGCTTCCGCGCCACCGGGTCCAAGTACTACATCGGCAACGGCAACGCCGCCGGACTCGTCTCCGTCTTCGGCCGCCGCACCGACATCGAGGGCCCCGACGGCTACGTCTTCTTCGCGGCCGACAGCCGCCACGACGCGTACCACCTGGTCAAGAACGTCGTCGACTCCTCCAAGTACGTCAGTGAGTTCCGTCTGGAGAACTACCCGGTCGGTCCCGACGACGTCCTGCACACCGGCCGCGCCGCCTTCGACGCCGCCCTCAACACCGTCAACGTCGGCAAGTTCAACCTCTGCACCGCCTCGATCGGCATCTGCGAGCACGCGATGTACGAGGCCGTCACCCACGCCCACGGCCGCATCCTCTACGGCCGCCCCGTCACCGCCTTCCCGCACGTGCGCCGCGAGCTGACCGACGCCTATGTGCGCCTCGTCGGGATGAAGCTGTTCAGCGACCGCGCCGTGGACTACTTCCGCTCCGCGGGCCCCGACGACCGCCGCTACCTCCTCTTCAACCCCATGACGAAGATGAAGGTGACCACGGAGGGCGAGAAGGTCATCGACCTCATGTGGGACGTGATCGCCGCCAAGGGCTTCGAGAAGGACAACTACTTCGCGCAGGCGGCCGTCGAGATCCGCGGCCTGCCCAAGCTGGAGGGCACGGTCCACGTCAACCTCGCGCTCATCCTGAAGTTCATGGGCAACCACCTGCTGAACCCGGCCGAGTACACGCCCGTGCCGACTCGCCTGGACGCCGCCGACGACGCGTTCCTCTTCGGGCAGGGCCCTGCCCGCGGCCTCGGCGCCATCCGCTTCCACGACTGGCGCACCGCGTTCGACGCGTACGCCGAGGTGCCCAACGTCGCCCGCTTCCGGGAGCAGGCCGACGCGCTCTGCGCGTTCGTCACCACGGCCGCGCCCGACGAGAAGCAGAGCCGCGACCTCGACCTCCTCCTCGCCGTCGGGCAGCTGTTCGCCCTGGTCGTGCACGGCCAGCTGATCCTGGAGCAGGCGCGCCTGACCGGGTTGCCGCAGGACGTGCTCGACGAGCTCTTCGCGGTCCTGGTACGGGACTTCTCCACGCACGCCGTCGAGCTGCACGGCAAGGACTCCGCCACGGTGGAGCAGCAGGAGTGGGCGCTGGGCGCGGTCCGGCGCCCCGTGGTCGACGAAGCCCGTTCGGCGCGCGTCTGGGAGCGCGTCGAGGCGCTGGCGGGAACGTACGAGATGGCCCCGTAGGACACACGGGTTCCCGGCCGCGCGGCCGGGAACCCGTTGCCTGCCGTCACCCGTGCGGCACGACGGCGCGGGCCTTACAGGAAGCTGACGTTCTGCGCGAGGGAGAGCGTGCTCGCGTAGTTGACCGTGTTCGTGGCGGAGCGCATATAGGCACGCCACGCGTCGGACCCCGACTCGCGGCCGCCCCCGGTCTCCTTCTCCCCGCCGAAGGCGCCGCCGATCTCCGCGCCGGACGTCCCGATGTTCACGTTGGCGATGCCGCAGTCGGAGCCCTCCGCCGAAAGGAACCGCTCGGCCTCCTGCTGGTCACGGGTGAAGACGCTCGACGAGAGGCCCTGGGGCACGTCGTTGTGCAGGGCGATCGCCTCGTCGAAGGAGTCGTACGTCAGCACGTAAAGGAGGGGCGCGAACGTCTCCTCGCGCACGACGTCGCTCTGCCGGGCGACCCGGACCACGGCCGGTTCCACGTACACGGCGCCCGGCGCCCCGGGGGCCGGCCTGCGGGCGCCGCCCGCCAGGAGTTCGCCGCCCTCCTCGCGCACCCGCTCCAGCGCGCCGCGCATGCCGTCGAAGGCCCCGGCGGAGATGAGCGGCCCGACCAGTGTGGCCTCGTCGAACGGGTCACCGATGGGCAGCTTCCGGTACGCGGCGGCGAGCCGCCCGGCCAGGGTGTCGGCGATGTCGCGGTGCACGATGAGGCGCCGCAGCGTCGTGCAGCGCTGCCCGGCGGTGCCGACCGCGGCGAACACGATGCCCTGCACGGCGAGCTCCAGGTCCGCGGACGGCGCCACGATCGCCGCGTTGTTGCCGCCGAGTTCGAGCAGACAGCGGCCGAAGCGGGCGGCGACGCGGGGGCCGACCTCGCGCCCCATGCGGGTCGATCCGGTGGCGCTGACCAGCGCGACGCGGGGGTCGTCCACGAGCCGCTCGCCGACGGCCCGGTCGCCGAGCAGCAGGCGGTGCACGTCGCGGGGTGCGCCGACGTCGTCGCCGGCCCGGGCGAGCAGCCGGTCGCAGGCCAGCGAGACGAGGGGGGTGAGTTCGGAGGGCTTCCACACGACGGTGTCGCCGCAGACGAGCGCGACGGCGGTGTTCCACGACCACACGGCGGCGGGGAAGTTGAACGCGGAGACGACTCCGACGACACCGAGCGGATGCCAGGTCTCCGCCAGGCGGTGCCCCGGGCGCTCCGAGGCGATGGTGCGGCCGTAGAGCTGCCGGGACAGGCCGACGGCGAAGTCACAGATGTCGACCATCTCCTGGACCTCGCCGAGCGCCTCGGAGCGGATCTTCCCCGCTTCCAGGGTGATGAGGTCGGCCAGGTCCCCTTTGTGGTGGCGCAGCAACTCGCCGAGGCGGCGGACCAGTTGGCCCCGGCGCGGGGCCGGTGTGGTGCGCCATTCGAGGAAGGCCGCACGGGCCGCCGCGAGCGCCTCCTCGATGCCGTCCCGGTCCGTCGCGGCCAGCCCGAAGAGGTCCTCGCCGGTGATCGGGGTGCGGGCGCGCAGGGCGTCGCCCTGGGGCACGGTGACGCCGATCCGGTCGAGTGCGGCGCGGGCTCGGGTGCGGAGTTCGTCGGTGGCGGACAGGGCGATGCCGGTCATGATGCTCCCGGGGGACGCAGTGCGCGGGGGACCTGGGCGAGGAAGCGGTCCCGCTGCCGCTCGTACAGCGCGAAGGGGTCGATGACCTCCCGTTCCATGGCTGCCGACAGCCGGTCGGCGTCGTACGCGCTGCCCTCCCGGCCGCTGTTCCTGGCGCCCGTGTCGCTGAGGTTGGACTGGAAGATGCCGGCGGCCGACCGGGGCAGGAAGTCCTCGTAGACGATCGGCTCGGCCCGCAGCCAGCCCTGATCGAGGAGCCCTTCGAGGTCGGCGGGCGGACGGCCGCCGTCGGCGGCCCTGCCGGGGACGGCGTGGTAGGTGAAGAACCCGAGCCCGCGCACGGCCAGTTCCTGTTCGGTCGACGGCAGGTGCTCGGTCCACACGGCGCGCGCGATGTCACCGCGCTCGGCCGCCGGACGCTCCGCGACGCTCTTGTCGACGAGGGTGAGGAGCCGGTCGTAGAGGGCGCGACCCTCGCGGGTCAGGGCGATGCCGCGGGCCTCGACCTCGCCGAAGCGCACCCGCAGCGCGCCGCGCGTCACACTGCCGTCCGCGGCGCGCAGGGCGCGCGGCTCGGCGAGCGCCCGGAAGGAGGTCTGGCGCAGGAGCACGTCGGGTCCCGCCCAGCGCGGCGGCCCCTGGATCGTGTCGATCATCTCGATGCCGCGCTCGGTCATGCGCCGGTAGAGCTCGTCGATGTCCAGGACGCGCGGGGTGAGATGGTTGATGTGGGTGCTGCGAACACCTCCGATGTCCGCGGCGACGGCGGAGACCCGCTCCAGTGCCGCGTACCAGTCCCGGTCGATGGGTTCGGTGGACAACTCGAAGGCCCGCACGGCTCGTTCGAGGAAGCGCTCGGCGTCCGCCTCGGGCAGTTCCCGCGTGGCTTCGGCGCGGTCGGCGAGGGCCAGCAACTCGGGCCCGAACAGTTCGCGCACGGCGAGGAACGCGGTGAGGCGTGCGCGCAGGCCGGCGTCGAAGAAGCGGGAATCCGACACGGTGAGCAGGGAGGTGAACACCCGGAACGGATTGCGGGCGAGTTCCTCCTCGGCGACCGGGCGGAACGCGGTCGACACGATGGGCAGCGCGGACGACGCGGTGTCGCGCAGGTCGTAGAAGCCGACCGGGTGCATGCCGAGCGCCCCGAAGACCCGGGCGACCTGCCGCAGTTCCTCCGCGGTGCCGACGCGGATGGCGCCGTGCCGTTCCGCGGTGACGCGCCCGATGGAGCCGAGGCGCTCGGCGTCGGCGCCCCGCGCGCGCAGCACGTCCTCGTTGACCTCGCGGGAGACGTCCACCAGCGTCGTGTACGCGGGGACCTCCCTGCCGTACATCCGTGAGAGCCGCGCGGCGAACGCGGCGCGCAGCTGCCACTGCCCGATCATCGGCACGTCGTCCTTTCTCGAACTCGAAGGGGAACCTGGGCACGTCACGGTTCACGCCTCGGCCATGACCGTGAGATCGGCCCCGGACTCACACCACATGGGCTTCCGGCCGGCTCGGGGACCCGGTGCGGAAGCGGTCCGCGTCGAACGGCGTGACATCGACGCACGGCCGTCGCCCCAGACACAGATCGCGGACGATCTCGCCCACCGCGGGCGCCTGCAGGAAGCCGTGCCCGGAGAACCCCGTGGCGTAGAGGAAGTTGCCCGGCGAGGCGCAGCGGCCGATCAGCGCGTTGTGGTCCGGTGTGACCTCGTACAGGCCCGCCCAGCCGCCGGACGTCTCCATCCGCGCGAGGGCGGGAGCCCGTCGCCGCGCCACCGCACGGAACAGGTCCAGCCACTCGGGCGTCCACGTCGTCTCGAAGCCCTCGGACTGGGCGGGGTCGGCGAGGCCGAGGAGCAGTCCGTCGTCGCTGTTGTGGAAGTAGGCCGAGGACGAGAAGTCGATCGTGAACGGTATGCGCGGCGGGGCGGGCGTCAGCGGCACGGTGAAGGCGAGCTGGCGGCGCAGCGGCCGCACCGGAAGGTCCGCGCCCACCATGGAGCCGATCCGTGCCGACCAGGCCCCGGCCGCGCAGACGACCGTCGAGCAGGACACCGGGCCGCGGTCGGTGTGCACGACGGTGACGCGGTCGCCCGCCGTGCCCATGCCGGTGACCGTCGTGTGCGTCGCGAAGACGGCCCCGGCCCGTGCCGCGGCCCGCGCGTACCCGTGGACGACACGCGCGGGCCTGGCATGGCCGTCGGCGGGGGAGTGGGCGGCCGCCACGAGGCCTTCGGTGCGGAGGTAGGGGCAGAGGTCGCGGGCCTCGCCGGGGCCGATCATGCGGCTGGGGACGCCGAGGCCGTTCTGCGTCCGGACGCTGTCCTCGAACTCCGCGGCCTGCTCCGAGCCGGTCAAGAGGAAGAGGTAGCCGACGGTGTCGAGCCCGATGTCCGCGCCCGGGCGGCGCGGGAAGTCCCGGAACGCGCGCAGACTGCGGTAGCCCAGCTCGATGTTGAGCGGATCGGAGAACTGAGCCCGCACCCCGCCGATCGGCTTTCCCGAGCTGCCGCAGGCCAGCTCGCCACGTTCGACGACGACGATGTCGCGCACGCCCGCCTCGGCGAGGTGGAACGCGACGCTCGCGCCCATCACCCCACCGCCGACGATCACGACATCGGCGCGGGACGGCAGGGTGCGGTGGGTGGCGCCGGTCGGCGTCGGCAGGGACCGTGGCGAGGCCAAGGGGCCGCTCCCTTCCAGGCGTTGGCCCGGGCAGTCATGGCGTGCCGGGGAACGCCGGGCAGCCGTCTGCCCGCCATGGTGCGGCACGCCGCCCGCCGGAGTCCATGGGGCGTCCGCGCACCCGACGCGATCTGGCTGACTGTGCCCGCCGTGCCCGCCGTGCCCGCCGTGCCCGCCGTGCCCGCCGTGCCCACCGCCCGCCGTGCCCACCGGGCCGAGCCGCGCCCGGCTCGCGCTCAGCGCGTGGCGACTGCTGGACTACTGAGACCGGCCGGTTCGGCGACGGCCCCCGGTCCCGCGGCCCCCGCGCCCTCGCCCCCGCGTCGGCCGGCCACCCGCCGCCACACCGCGAACCCGGCCGTCGCGACCAGCAGATACACCGGTACGAGGAGTTCCACGTCCGGCGACGACAGCTCCGCGGACCAGCCGGCACCGCGCCGGTCGCCCTCGAACACGACCCGGTTGACGGTGAGGAAGGTCAGGTGCGCGCCGATGCAGACGTACAGCGGGGCGTGCCGCACGGCGGTGCGGGCCGTGGTGAGCATCAGGCCGAAGACCGTGAGCAGAATCAGGTAGTCGACCGGATTCCGGCCGCCCGGCGCCCATCCGACAGGACCGGGCTGCGCACCGACGAGGCGGGCGGCCCCTGCCTCCACCACCGTCGACAGACCGGGCACGACGAGGAACACGGCCGTGGTGACGAGCGCCGCGGCCAGGCCACCGAACCGGCCGCGCAGGGACGTCCACGCGTAGCCGCGCAGTGTCGTCTCCTCCGGCAGCGCCTCCAGCAGCAGTGCGACCACGCCGTTCGCCACCAGGTAGCCGGCGAGCTCGGGCAGATCGGGGCGCGACCAGCGCAGCAGCCCGGCCGCCGTCCCCGTGCCGAGCACGAGCGCCGCGGCGCCCACCGTCACCCCGGCTCCGACGAGCAGGGCCCGCAGACTCCGGCCGGGGCCGTCGAACCCGATGTCCTTGAGGGAGGCGCCACGGCGGCGCAGCGCGGCCACGATCAGCGGCACGGCCACCAGGCTGACCAGGGCGGCCGGGACGAGCCGGGCCGCGAACCCGCTCGCACCGACGGCGTCGGCGACGACGGGACCCACCGCCGTCCCCGTCCCGAGCGCCACGGCCATGACCAAGCCACCGCACGCTGCCCGTCCCAGGGCTCGGGCGAGCGAGGGGGCGGGTGTCCCGGGCCGTCGGCCTGCCATGTGTCTCTCCTCGATGCCGATTGATATCGATCGGTATGGATCGATGCCGGTTGGTGCCGCCGTGTCACGGCGTACGCACCATCCTCGGCACCCGCGCGATCACGGGACTCGTCGGCGCGGAGGAAATGCCCGTACATCTTTCGATGCAGCGTCGGCAAGTGACGCGGTGACGGCGGCCACCTCCGATGCCGGGTCTGCGTGGGGCGCCGGGGTCACATCGGAGGAGTGGCGGGCGCCGGGCCCAAGGTGGTCGTGCCGGGGGCGGCCCGATGCCCGAGGCCTGTGCGGTACGCGTCCATCGCGGCCTCCACCCGCCCGGTGCGGCGCAACAGATCGCCCAGGAGACGGCAGAGATCCGCCAGGTCGCCGACCGCGCTGGAGCGTTCGAGCAGCGACAGCGCGGCGCAGTAGTGCTCCTCGGCGCCTTCGGTGTCGCCCCGCTCCTCGGCGATCAGCCCGAGCAGCCGGTGCGCGCCGCCCGCGTGCACCGCGCCGCGCCCGGCCCCGAGCGGTCCGGTGCCCGTCCGCTCGGCGTCGTCCGCGGTGAGCAGCGGACGCAGCAGCGCCTCCGCCTCGTCCGCCCTGCCGCGTCGGCGCAGCACGTCGGCGAGCTCGACCTCCACCTGCTCGGTGAAGAGCGCGGCCCGCTTGGAGGCGAGCATGTCGCGGGCCGCGCGCAGCTCTCGCTCGGCGTGCTCCAGGTCGCCGTCCTGGGCGTGCACATAGCCGCGCATCCAGTGGCAGTGCGCGAGTTCGGTACGGATGTGCAGGTGGCGGTAGAGCTCCTGGGCCTTGGCGAGCGACGCGTCGGCCTCGGCGATGCGGCCCTCGGCGATGAGCGTACGGGCCACCCCGCGGTGCATCCCCGCGACCAGGGCCGGATCGTCGACGCGCGGGGCGAGCGCCAGTGCCAGCTCGGCGGCGTGCGCGGCCCGCGCGTGCGCGCCCATGTCCATGTAGGGCGCGATGGATGCGGTGTAGAGGAGCAGCAGGGCCTCGGGGTCGTGCAGCCCCGCGGCGGAGAGCTCGTCGAGCGTGCTCTCCAGGAGGTAGCAGGCGTAGCGCAGTTCGCCGGTGAGCAGATGGGCGGTGGCGCGGCCGCGGATCGCCGGGACGCGGCGGGGCAGTGGCCGGTCGGCGAGCAGCTTCTCGGCGGCGGCGAAGCGGTCCCGGGCGCCGGTGAGCTCCCCGGATTCGAGAAGACAGTCGCCGAGCCCCAGGAGGGCGTCGGCCTGTTCCTCCGTGAGCGCGTGCTCGACGGCCTCCTCGTGCAGTACGCGGAAGAGTTCGGCCGCGTCCTCGGGGGCGCCGGTGGCCAGGGCGCGCCGCGCGTCGGTCAGCCGCAGGTGCAGTCCGGCCGCCACATGGGCGGGACGTCCCGTGGCCAGTTCCTCGTAGCTGACGTCGAGACGTTCGGCGAGGTGGCGCAGGGCGGCCTCGGAGGGGCGGACCTTGCCCGACTCCAGGGTGGAGACGTACGCGGGGGTGTAGGCGGGCTCGGCCAACTGGCGCTGGGTGAGGCCGCGTTCGGAGCGCAGCCGCAGGACGCGCCGCCCGATCTCGGCCGGTTCGTCGGGTCGTGCGTCCTCTGGGGAATCGTTCTGCGCCACCGCTGCCTCTCCGTACGTCACATCATGCCGGTGCCGGCGTCGATCTCGCTGCCCGCTGCCCGCTGCCCGCTGCCCGCTGCCCACTACCCGGTGCCGACGACGCCCGGGTCGGGCGCGGCGAGAACTCGCCCACCCCACCCGCAACTTGGTGCACACCCATTGCCCAGAGCCTCAGTAGCCCCTACGTTGAGCCGCGCCTTAACCCCGCTTAACCCGCCATTTATATCGCGGACTTCGGAAGGACGCCCATGCCCCCCACGCATCGAATACCCGGAACCCCCGGCCGTGCCAGACGCGCGCCCCTGCGCATCGCCCTCGCCACCGGCATCGTCCTGACGGCGGCCGTCGCCGCCACGGGATCCGGCGGCACGGCCGGCGCGGCGGACCCGGCGCCAGCCGCCGAACGGTCCCAGCGCGTCGAGTACTTCACCGGCCCCGGCGGTCATCCCCGGTACACCGAGGTCCCGGTTCCGTCGGCACTCTCCTCCCGGGAGCGCGCGAAGATCGAGGGGGACGGCGACGTCGTCCCGATCGTGGAAGCGGGACCGACCGACGCCAAGCTCGACGTCGTCTTCATCGGCGACGGCTACACCGCCGCCCAGCAGGAGGACTTCCACGCCGACGTGCGCGCCAAGTGGGCGAAGATCTCCGCCGTCGAGCCGTACGCCTCGTACAAGGGACTCTTCAACGTCTGGGCGGTCGACGCGGTCTCGCGGCAGTCCGGTGTCTCCAACGACCCGGCGAACGGGACCGTCAAGGACACCGCGCTCGGCTCGGCCTTCTTCTGCGACGGCATCGAGCGCCTGCTGTGCGTCGACACCGACAAGGTCGAGTCGTACGCGTCCAAGGCCGCCGACCCCGACCTGGTCATCGTCCTCGCGAACTCCACGAAGTACGGCGGCGCGGGCTACAACGACATCACCTCGCCGTCGGGCTACGACGGCATCGCCACCGCCTCCTCCGACAACGCCCAGTCCGACCAGGTCGCCGTCCACGAGACAGGACACTCGCTCGGCAAGCTGGCCGACGAGTACTGGTACGACGAGTACGGCACCTACACGGGCGCCGAGCCCGGGGACGGCAACATCAGCAAGCTGACGGCCGACCAGCTCACCGCGCAGAAGAAGAAGTGGTACCGGTGGATCGGGCAGAGCTCGCCGGACGGCGGCACCGTCGGCGCGTACGAGGGAGGCGGCTACTACCCGCGCGGCCTCTACCGCCCGACCTCGGACTCGATCATGCGCACGCTCGGCCGTGAGTTCAACCTGCCCGGCCGTGAGGCGATGATCGCGGGCTTCCACCGGCACGCGTCCGTCGTCACCTCCGACACCCCGACGGACCGCGCGGTGCGGCGCGACGACAAGATCGGCGTGCGGGTGGCCGACGGCGTCCGGACGCGCTGGAGCGTCGACGGCCGTGAGGTGAAGCGGGGCAGGGGCGAGAGGACCGTGTCGCCGCGTGCCCTCGGCGTACCGGCCGACGGGCGCACGCACACGCTGTCGGTCCGCGCCACCGACCCGACGGACGCCGTCCGTGACCCGGCGCTGCGTACCCTGCTCACGGGCAAGCTCACGTGGCGGGTGAAGCGCTGACCCACGGGTAGGCCGGGCGGCGCACGCACCGGGCGCGGTGCCTTTCGAGCCCGGCCCACCCGTCGTGTTCGATCAGCTCCCGCCCGCCGTGCTCGACTCGCGTACGACGAGTTCGGGTGCGAGCCGTATCGCGCGCCGCGGTCCGCCGTCGTCGCCGGAGAGGCGCCGGCCCAGTAGCCGGGCCGCTTCGGCGGCCAGCTCGGCCACCGGCTGGCGGACCGTGGTGATGCCCGGCGTGGCGAGCGCGGCCATCGGGATGTCGTCGAAGCCGGTGACGGCGACCTCGCCGGGCACATCGGCGCCCAGCTGCCGCAGGCGTTGCAGCGCACCGATGGCGATCAGGTCGTTGGCGCAGACCAGCGCGTCGGGCCGGGCGGCCCACACCTCGTCGACGGCAGCACGGCCCCACTCCACGGAGAAGTCGCCGAGGGCCACCCGGTCCGGCGCCCCGGCGTCGAGCGCACCGGCCCCAACCGCGTAGGCGCCGCGCCGCTCGGCGGCCGTCGACACCGTGCCCACCGCGCCGAGGAAGCAGATCCGGCGGCGGCCCGTCGCGGCCAGATGACCGAGGACGAGGGCCATGCCCGCGGTGTTGTCGACCGCCACGGAGTCGGCGACGCCGGGTCCGCAGCCGCGGTCCATCAGGACGAGCGGCACCCGGTCCGCCGCCACGGCCACCGCCTCCCTGCTGCGGTCCTCGTGCGCCGGGATGACCAGGAGCGCGTCGACCTGGCGACTCAGCAGGTCGGCGATGTGCTCCGCCTCGGCCGCCGGATCGTCGTCGCAGTCGGCCAGCAGCACGGCGCGTCCGTCCGCGTGCAGCGCATGGGTCAACTCCCGGACGAGGGCGGGGTAGAACGGGTTCGTGATCTGCGGCAGGACCAGGCCGACCGTGCCGGTGGAGCGACCGCGCAGGGCCCGGGCCGCGTGGTTGGGCCGGTAGCCGAGCGCGTCGGCGGCCTCGCGGACGCGGCGGGCGGTCTCGGCGCCGACGGGGCGCGTGCCGGCCAGGACCCGGGAGACCGTGGCGACGGAGCAGCCGGAGGCCCGGGCCACGTCTCTCAGCGTTACGTCGGCCACGGCGGGCCCACCCCTTCGACGAGCCGTCAAGTTTCGGCAAACGTTATCAGCGAGGATTCTCCGCAACCAGGTCCAATTTTTGCGGTGATTTACCGGATTGGTTCGCTTCTGGGCAGCCCCGAACCGTGTCCGTTCCGGGCGCGTTTGCCGGGGTGTGCTTTCGGCCATTGACATAATTCGTACCTGTGCACACAGTCTTGGGAGAACGTTTTCCCGAGCTGTCGCCGCGCCGTGTCAGCTCAGCCGAACAAAGAGGTTCCGCGATGCCCCGAAAGATCATCCTGGACTGCGACCCCGGACATGACGACGCGATCGCCATGCTCCTGGCGCACGGCAACCCGGATGTCGAGCTGGTCGCCGTCACCACCGTGGTGGGCAACCAGACCCTGGAGAAGGTCACCCGCAACGCCCTCTCGGTGGCCCGCATCGCGAACATCACCGGCGTCCCGTTCGCCGCGGGCTGCCCCCGCCCCCTGGTGCGCAGCGTCGAGACGGCCCCGGACATCCACGGCGAGAGCGGCATCGACGGCCCGGTCATGCCCGAGCCGACCCTGGCCCTGGACGAGCGCCACGCCGTCGACCTGATCATCGACACGGTCATGGCGCACGAGCCCGGCGAGATCACCATCGTCCCCACCGCGGGCTTGACCAACATCGCGCTGGCCGCCCGCAAGGAGCCGCGCATCGTCGAGCGGGTCCGCGAGGTCGTCCTGATGGGCGGCGGCTACCACACGGGCAACTGGAGCCCCGTCGCCGAGTTCAACATCAAGATCGACCCCGAGGCCGCGCACATCGTCTTCAACGAGAGCTGGCCGGTCACCATGGTCGGCCTCGACCTGACCCACCAGGCCCTCGCCACCCCCGAGGTCGTCGAGCGCATCGCGAAGGTCGGCACCGGACCCGCCGTCTTCGTCAACGAGCTCCTGGACTTCTTCGGCGCCATGTACCTGGAGGCCCAGGGCTTCGACGCGCCGCCGGTGCACGACCCGTGCGCCGTCGCGTACGTCATCGACCCGGGCGTCATGACGGTCCGCAAGGCCCCGGTGGACATCGAGCTCACCGGCACGCTCACGCTCGGCATGACCGTCACCGACTTCCGCGCGCCCGCCCCCGACGACTGCCACACCCAGGTCGCCGTCGACCTGGACCACCGGCGCTTCTGGGACCTGATCGTGGACGCCCTCGAGCGGATCGGTGACGTGCGCGCATGAACGCCTCCTTCACCGAGCCCGCCGCCGCGCCCGGCGGCGCCAAGGGTTCCCGGCCGGTGCGCATCGGGGTCCTGGTCACCGCGCTCCTCGCGGCCTGTTTCGCCTTCCAGCTCAACGCGAGCATGCTCAGCCCCGCCCTGAAGAACATCGAGGACTCCCTCGGGGCGACCTCGGCCGAGGTCGGCCTGACCCAGACCGCGTTCTTCACCTCGGCCGCGCTCTTCTCGCTCTTCCTGCCGCGTCTCGGCGACCTGATCGGCCGGCGCAAGGTGCTCGCCGGGATGCTGGCGCTGATGGTCGTCGGCTGCGTGGTCGCCGCGCTCGCCGAAAGCGTCCCCATGCTCTTCGCGGGCCGCGTCATCCAGGGCATCTCGGGACCCACCGTGCCGCTCTGTCTGATCATGCTGCGGAACGAGGTCCACGAGCCGAAGAGGTACGGCACGCTCCTCGGCGTCATCACCGCCGTCAACGGCGGCATCGCGGGCGTCGACTCCCTGGCCGGCGGCTTCCTCGCCGACCACTACGGCTTCCAGTCGGTGTTCTGGGCGATGGCCGGAGTGGCCGCGCTCGCAGCCCTCCTCGTCGCCGCCTTCACCCCGGAGTCGAAGGCCGCCGATACCGCCGATACCGCCGATACCGCCGACACCGCAGACACCCGCATGGACTGGCCCGGGGTCACCCTCCTGGTCGTCTCCGTCGGCGCGGCCCTGATCGCCCTGAACGAGGCGGGCAAGCTCGGCGCCGCCAACTGGCCGCTCGTCGTGGGCCTCTTCGTCGTCTCCGCCGTCGCCTTCGCTCTCTTCTGGCGCACCGAGGACCGCAGCAGCCACCCCCTGGTCGCCACCCGGCACCTGCGCCAGCGGTCCACCTGGGCGCTGCTGCTGACCACGGTCCTCACCATGACCGGCGTGTTCGCCGTGATGAACGGCATGATCCCCGCGTTCGCCCAGGACGCCCAGGCAGGGTTCGGCATGAGTGCCGAGCAATCCGCCTGGTGGACCCTGACGCCGTACGCCCTCGCGGGCCTGGCCATGGGCCCCCTCGCCGGACGCCTCGCCGCCACGTACGGCTACGGACGCATCCTGCGCCTGGGCCTCATCGGCTCGGCGGTGACGGTCGCCCTGATGCTGTTCACGCTGCACGCCGACTCGCGGCTGCTGCTCCTGGTCGCCTCGCTCCTCATCGGCGTCACGTACGCGGGCGTGGGCAACATCGTCCTGAACGGGCTCGGGATCGTGCTGTCCCCGAAGGAGAACCCGGGCTTCCTGCCCGGCCTGAACGCGGGCGCCTTCAACCTCGGCGCGGGCCTCAGCTTCGCCGTCCTGTACGCCGTGCAGACCGCCGCGGAACCGGCCGACAAGGCCTCGACCGCCGGCTACTCGGCGGGCATGATCGCGGGTGTGGCCCTGATCGCGGCGGCCTTCGCGACGTCCTTCCTCATCCCCAAGCCGGTGGAGGCGGAAGCCGCGGAGTGAGCGCCGCGCGCCGCCTCAGGCGCGCACGCGCGGCACGCCGGTCACGGCCATCACCAGCGAGTAGAGCGAGCTGGTCGCCGTGATGAAGAGGCGGTTGTTCTTCGGCCCGCCGAAGGCGATGTTGGACACCGGCTCGGGCACCCGCAGCCGCCCGATGAGGGTGCCGTCGGGGTCGTAGCAGTGCACTCCTCCCTCGATGGCGGCGGCCCACAGTCGGCCGCCGTCGTCGAACCGGAGGTTGTCGAACCGGCTCACGCCGTCCTTCGCCTCGGCGAACACCTTGCCGTCGGAGAGCGTGCCGTCCTCGCGCACGTCGAAGACCCGGATGCACCCGCCCCGCGTGTCGGAGACGTACAGCTGCCGCTCGTCGAGCGAGAAGACGAGCCCGTTCGGCGCCTCGAAGCAGTCCGCGACCAGCCGCACCTCGCCCGTCGACGGGTCGATCCGGTACACGTTGCGGCCGTCGATCTCGGGTTCGGCGCGGAAGCCCTCGTAGTCGCTGGTGATCCCGAAGTCCGGGTCGGAGAACCACACCGAACCGTCCGAGCGGACGACGGCGTCGTTCGGGCTGTTCAGCCGCTTGCCCTCGTACCGCTCCGCGAGCACGGTGATCCGGCCGTCGGGCTCGATACGGGTCACCCGGCGATTGCCCTGCTCACAGCTGATCAACCGGCCCTCGCGGTCGAGGGTGTTGCCGTTGACGTGCCCGGCGGGCGAGCGGAAGACGGAGACCGCCCCGGTCGCCTCGTCCCAGCGCAGCAGCCGGTCGTTGGGGATGTCGCTCCAGACGAGCTGGCGCCAGGCGGGCAGGTACAGCGGGCCCTCGGCCCACCGGCAGCCCCCGTACAACTGCTCCAGCCGGTCGTCGCCGTTCGCGCACCGTCCGGTACGGAACCGCTCATCGAGAACTTCGTACAGGCCGGTGCTGTCATTGCCGGACATGATTACCCCTTGGCGGACTGAATCTGAACTCTGTTCGGTTGATCATGACTATGCCAGAACGCTGTATGGTTGCGCCATGGTGAACGTGGACGACGTGGACCGACGGCTCATCGCCCTCCTCCAGGAGGACGCGACCATCTCCTACGCCGCGCTCGGCAAGGGGGCGGGACTCTCCGCCGGTGCCGCCCACGAACGGGTGCGCAAGCTCCGCGAGAGGGGCGTGATCCGGCGCACCACCGTCGACGTGGACCCCGCGGCGATCGACCGAGGGGTCCTGGCCTTCGTGATGGTCGAATCGACGGTGTGGATGGGGGAGTCCGCGACGGCGTTCGCCGCGATCCCCGAGATCCAGGAGGCGCACGTCATCGCGGGCAGCGCCTCGGTCCTGGTGAAGGTCCGCACGGCGACGACCGGGCAACTGCAGGACGTGCTGCGCCGGTTGTACGCGATCGACGGGGTCAGCGGCACGCAGGCCACGGTCTCCCTGGAGACGCTCTTCGAGCGCCCGGTGTCGCCGCTCACCGACTGACCGCTCCACTGACCGTTCCCGGGAGACCGCCTCGTCGCGTCGGCGCAGGACTCAGACGCTGCCCCCACCGTCGACGGTGAGGACCGTACCCGTGATGAAGTCGGCATCGGGCCCCACGAGGAACGCGACCGCCGCGGCTATGTCCTCGGGCGTCCCGATCCGGCCGAGCGGACGATCGGCCGCCTCGGCGAGGAACCGGGCTTCGGACTGGCCGAGTTGGCGTGCCTCGCGGGCCAGCATCGGGGTGCGGGTGTCGCCCGGCGCCACGCAGTTGACCCGTATCCCCGCCGGGCTGTGGTCCAGCGCCATGGCCTGGGTCAGCATCACCACGCCCGCCTTGGCCGTGCAGTACGCGGCGGCCTTCTCGCCGGCCCGCAGGCCCCAGCCCGAGGCGACCGTGACGATCCTGCCGTGCCCGGCGCGCTCCATGAGCGGGAGCACCGCCCGGCACACGAGGAAGACGGAGTCCACGTTGTCCGCGAACGACTTGTGCCAGTCCGCCAGGGAGAGGTCCGTCACCGTGCCGCGCCGGATGCTTCCCGCGACGCAGCACGCGTCGGTGATGTTCCCCAGCCGGTCGCCGACGTCCTTGACCAGGGCCGCCACCGCGCCCTCGTCGGCGAGGTCGCACAGGAACGGCTCGGCGCGCCCGCCCTCGTCCCGGATGCGCCGGGCCACCGCCGCGGCCTCCCCGTCCCGGTCGACGACCGCGACGGCGGCGCCCTCGTCCGCGAGGCGGCGCGCGACGGCACGCCCGATGCCACCGCCACCCCCGGTCACGAGTGCCACGCGTGCGCCGGGCTCGGTCACGGTCATCGCGGGCCTCCCGAGAGCGTGCCGTCGAACAACTGTGTGAGCAGGGCCTTCTGGGTGTGCAGACGGTTCTCCGCCTGCTGGAAGATCTTCGACCACGGGCCGTCCTTCACCTCGGCGTCGACCTCCTCGCCCCGGTTGGTGGGCATGCAGTCGAGGAACACCGCGTCGTCCCCGGCCAGCCGCATCAGCGGGGCCGTGATCCGCCACCGGTCCGCGAGCCGTGTCCGCGCCTGGATCTCCTCCTGGCCGGCGAGCGTGGGGGACTTCCAGCTCAGCGTGTACACGGCGGCGCAGCCCCGTACCGCCTCCTCCAGATCCTCGGTGAGCTCGACGCTCGCGCCGGTGCGGGCGGCGATGTCCCGGGCCGCGCGGGTCACGCGCTCCTCAGGCGCGAAGCCGGGCGGATGCGCCACGGTGATCCGATGCCCGAGCAGCGCCGCGGCCGTCATCGAGGAGTGCAGCACGCCGGGCGTCTTCTGGCGCGGCGAGTAGCACCAGGCGTACACGACCCGCCGCTGCGGTACCTGCCCGGCGCCGAACAACTCGCGCAGCGTGAGGAGATCGGCCAGGACCTGGCAGGGGTGCTCCTCGTCGTCGAGGGCGTTGATGACGGGGATCGTCGCCCGCTGCGCCATCGCTCGGAGGCGACGGTGGCCCGCGCCGTACTCGTCCATGTCGTACCAGCGCACCACGAGGGCGTCGAGGTAGCGGTTGAGCACGCCGATGGTGTCCTCGATCGACTCGCGGTTGGCGAGCCGCAGTTCGTCCACGCCGTAGGGGAAGCTGTCGCCGCCGAGCTGTGCGGCGGCGACCTGGAAGGAGACCCTGGTGCGGGTGGAGGGCACGTTGAAAAGCAGCCCGATACAGCGGCCCGCGAGGTGGGTGCGGGTGTCGTCGCCGCGTTTCATGGCCTCGGCGAGGTCGAGCAGGGAGCACATTTCCTTGGCTGAGAGGTCCTGGATCCGCAGGATGTGTCGCGCACTCACGTGAGAACTCCTGTCTCGGTGGGTGGGGTGACGCGCCTTCGCAGCCACCGCTCGGCGACGACGGAGACCAGCAGCATCGCCAGGGCGATGACGAGGCTGACGCCGAAGAACGGCAGCATGCCGACCGTGACCGCGATGACCGCCAGGTTCAGGTATGCGGTGCGGCCCCGGGGGAGCAGACGGGCGGCGGAGAGGAAGGCCATGAGGAAGATGAGCAGATAGGTGGCCGACGAGGCCTTGATCAGTGTCGACTCGCTGGAGTCGGTGATCAGGAGGAGGACGACCGACACGGCGTAGCCGGGCAGGAGCGCAAGGACCGCGCGGGTGGGGATCCGCTCCCGCGGGGAGAGCCTGCTGAGCGAGGACGGCAGGATCCCGTCGCGGGCGAGGGCGAAGACGACGCGTGAGGTGCCCAGGCACCAGGCGTTGGTGGTGAGCAGCAGCAGGATCCCGGCGACGAGATGTCCGACGCTCTGCAGGCCCGACCCCGTGGCCACCTCGAGGAGCCGCACGAACGCCGTCAGGTCGGAGTGCCCCGCGGGGGCCTCCGGCAGCGCCACGGAGACCGTGAACGCCATGGCGAAGTACAGGACGCCCACAGAACTGACGGCGTAGAGGATCCCTTTGGGGAAGGTGCGCCCCGGGTCCCGCACCTCCTCGGCCACCGGCGCCGCGTTCTCCCAGCCGATGAACCCGAAGAAGCAGATCAGGACCGTACTGCCGAGGGAGCCCCAGCCGTGCGGCGCGAACGGCGTGAGGCGCGTGTAGTCCCCCTTGGGCAGGGCCAGGCAGATGACGACCGCCAGCAGCAGCACCACGGAGCCGAGCACCACCAGCTGGGTGCCCGTACTCACCTTGATGCCCCACAGATTGAGCACCACGCAGCACACGATGACCGCGGCGCCCGCGAGGAGCGCCGCCCGGTTCGAGGCCGTGGGGTCGACCGCGGCGAGGAGGTAGCGGCCCGCCGCGAGTCCCAGGACGGGATTGCCCGCGAGGAGCGTGATGAGGAGGAAGACGGCGGCGATCCGGCCGGCCCGGGCGCCGAACGCCGCCTCCACGAACTGGGCGACGCCCTTGCTCGTCGGGTGCCGTACGGACATCGTCGCGAAGATCAGGGCGAAGGGGTAGCTGTAGAGGATCAGCAGCGTCCAGGCCACCAGGGACAGCGGGCCCGCCTCGGCCCAGGCCAGGGCGGGAATGAGCAGGATGCCCGCGCCCATCACCGAGGTGACGTAGTGGGCGACGAGTCCTGAGGTGCCCAGCGTGCGGGCCAGTTGAGGGGGCTCCTTCGCCTTCGCGGTGGCCCCCTCGACTGGTGTCATACGGTCTGCCTCGGCGGCTCCGCCTGCCGAGCGTCTCCCGTTGGCTGTTGCTGTTCCGACTGTTCCGACTGTTCGGGCTGCTCTGCTCGCGAGCCGTGCCAGAGTCCGTCCATCGTCTCGTGGCTGATCTGTTTGTGCAGGTCTCCCTGGGACGCGTAACCCATATTGATGATGAGGCGCCGACCACCCGTCAGCGGATAGACGCGGTGCAGGGTGGTATCGGTGCGCATCAAGTAGAGGTCGCCGGGACGGAGTTCGAAGGAGTGGATGGGCTGCGCGAGGAACTGTCGGTGCAGCTGCGGATCCTGCTTGTTCCAGTACGTGCGGGGCACGCACTGCACGAACCCGCCGTGCTCGGCGGGTGGGCAGTCGACGACCCAGACCAGCGCGAAGCTGTAGTCGTCCCAGTGCCAGCCGTGCGTGTCACCGGACTGCTCCAGCTCGGTGATCACATAGCGCTCCGGCTCGTAGGGGCAGGGGAGCACCGGCTCGCCCGCGACCTTCCGCAGCGCGTCGAGGAGGTCCGGCGCGTCGTACAGCCGGGGGATGACGGCTCCGTGCTCACTGATTTCCCGGTGGCGGACATTGCGCATCCGGCGGGGCGAGTGGCCGGTTTCCACGAAGCTCATTCCGCGACGGACACCGTGCTCCGCGACGAGGCTTTCGATTTCGTCCGCGACCGATGATTTGACGGGGTCGGGAACGAGGAAGGGCAGCGTCGTGAATCCGCACTGGAGGAAATCACGGCGCGCGCTCTCCAGGAGGTGTTGCTCGACATTCCTGACGAGATGTTCCGAGAGGGACTGAACGAGGCCCCCGATCCGCTCGTCCGGCCGCATCGCCAGCTCCCAACGTCGTTGGCAGGAGATGTGCTCACTTCGGTCCGCTACGGAATGGGAAGCCTACTCGGTCATCCTGTGGACACCAACGAAAGCGAACCATTCAAGCCAGGGGGTCCGGCGGCACATTCCGGCGCCGTGTCGTCGACGCAGAACAATGAGATCCGTTTTACATGATTCAACGGATCCGCTTGATTCACCGGAAAACTGATACGGCGTCGGTTCGTTGACGCTTCGGTTCTTTCTGTCATACGGCCGCGACGGTGATTCCGCGGCCGCACGGCGGTGTACGGAGAGGCGTGGGGGAACGGTCTGAGGAGCGGCCCGACCTCAGCCGCCAGGCCGGTCCGCGACCCGGATCGAGAGCCCGTAGTCCAGCTCGGCCCCATCGACGAGCACCGCCTCCACGGAGCGGGTCGCGGGGTCGATGTCGGCCTCCATGCCGTCGCCCACGTACCGCGGATAGCCGGAGGCGCCGGTCTTCCCTGTGGCCGTCACCACCGCCGAGCGCAAGGCACCGGCGGCGGCGTCCGTCCCTGTCCCGCCCGCGGTGAACTCGGGCACCAGCAGCAGCTCGTAACTCTGCGGATCAGTGTTCATGTCTGTGACGCTAGACAGGACTCGCGGGCGCCGCATGTTCTGTCCGCCCGGGGCGGGCGTCAAGACGGCTACGCCGGGCAGGTCATCGCCCCTCCCGCAGGGTGAGGATGTACGTCGCGGTGAGCGCGACCCCATGGTCCTCGTCCCGTGACAGATCCTCCAGAGCCCGGTCCGCCGTGCCGCCCGGGATGTCCGCGAGCGCCTGGGTGAGCCGCCGGCGTGCGGCGGAGTCCACGGTGGCGTCGGCGAGGCGGTCGACGAGCCTGCCTGCGATCCGGTCCGCCCACGGGGGGCTGCCGGCCAGGGTGCTCAGGACGTCGGAGGCGTCGACGTCGTTCGTCTCCTCGACGACCATGTCGACGAGCGTCGGCACCGCGTCGGTCACGCCACGCGCCCCGACCGCGAGGGCCGCATACCCGCGGACCACGATGTCGGGATGGCTGAGCGCGTCCCGCAGCGCTGCGATCGCCCCGTCGTGCGGGAGCTCGGCGAGGGACTGGACGGCGCGCTTGCGCACGTCGGCGACCGGCGAGCGCAGGCCCTCCGCAAGAAGCGCCGGTCCGCCGTCGCCCGACTGCGCCAAGGCCCAGCGAAGAGCACCGGCGACATGGGGGTCGGCCTCGCCCAACGCGGCCTCGGCCAGCGCCTCCACGGGCACCGGCACCTCGTCGACCGCGGACAGGGCCGCGCGCTGGCGCTGTCCCGCGCTCTCCGACCCCAACGCCTGGAGCAGCGAGACGACCTGCAGGACGTCCTCCCAGCCGTCCGGCTCCGCGGCACCGATCCGGCTCAGCCGCGTGAGCAACTCGGTCTCGGCCGCGATGCGCTCCCGCGTCCGACGGATGAGGTCGTCGACGAGCTCGGAGGGTGTGAAGCCGGGATCGTCGAGCGCCCGCCCGACCTCGCGCAGCGAAAGCCCCAGGGACCGCAGGCTCTCGATGTGGAAGATCCGCCGGATGTCCTCGCCCGCGTACTCGCGATAGCCCGCGCCGGTACGGAGCGTCGGCCGCACCAGGCCGAGCGACTCGTAATGCCTGAGCATGCGGGCGCTCACCCCGGACCGCCGTGCCACCTCGCCGATCAACACTGCCTGTCACTCCTCCTGGCCGCGAGTCCCGAGGACCGCGATGCGCTTGGCCTCATCGAGCGCGAACTCGAATCCGGCCTCCGGGTCGTGGAACAGCTGTTCCGTGGCGATCGCGTGCGCGCCCACGCGTGGGTCGGAATCCGTCGCCGCGGCGCGCAGCATCGGCAGGATCGTCTCACCGAGCGCGATCAGCGCCCGGCTCAGGCTCAGCTGTGTCGCCCGCACGCCGCGCCCGAGCTGGGTCGCCAGCACGGCGGCCAGCTCGGTCTTCTCGCTTTCCGCCCCTTCTGCCCCCTCCCTCCTTTCCCTCCTTTCCGGTCCCTTCGTCACGAGGACGACCGCGGCCCGCCAGGCGCTCCGCGCCACCTCGTCGTCGGCGTCGCAGAGCAGCGCCGGCGTGATCGCCGGCCACGCCCGCCGGTCCCCGATCTTCGACAGGGTGTGCAGCGCCTGGCTCCGCGCCTGCGCGCGCTCCGAGCGGAGTTCGCCGAGCAGCGCCGGGAGCGTCGTCGCCACCGGATGGCGGGTGAGGGCCCAGGTGAGCATCTCGCGCACCTGGAAATCGGGTTCGACCGCGCAGCGCTCCACGAGCCTGCCCACGTACCGCGCGTCGGGGTGGGTACCGATCGCGAGTGCCGCCCGCAGTCGCACCGACGCACGTCCGTCGTCGAGGGCCTGCAACGCCCGCACCGCTTCGGCGCTCTGAGTCGTCAGGGTCATCGGGACCACCTCCATGCCCGCAGTGAAGGCCTTGTCACCGTGTCAAGGTCAAGCACGCGCCCGGTCCGGCGCCTCGGACCACCGGCCCGGGGCCTCGGCTCACGGGTCCAGCGCCTCGGCGGCGGCCGCCGCGACCGCGTCCGCCAACGCGGCGAGCGCAGGGGAGTCGAGCTTCCACTGCTGCCAGAACAGCGGCACGTCCACGCCCCGATCGGCGTCGAGCAGGACCAGCGTGCCGGCGCGCAGCCGGGGCTCGGCCTGCGCCCGCGGCACCACACCCCAGCCGAGGCCCGCCTCGATCGCCTCGACGAAACCCCGCGACGAGGGAACGTAGTGCCGCATCGCACTCGCCCCGCGCCCGCCCGTCACCCTGCGCGCGAAGTCGTCCTGCAGACAGTCGCGGCGGTCGAAGAACATCGCGGGGGCATCCGCGATGACCTGTCCGAGCGGCACCCGGGGCCAGTCGCCGAGATGCCGCGCCGTGAACCCGGGTGAGGCGACCGGCAGGTACCGCATCCGCCCCAGCCCGCGCACCGTGCAGCCCGCCACCGCGTCCGGCGACGACGTGACCGCCGCCATCACCGAGCCCTCCCGCAGCATCGACGTCGTGTGGTCCTGGTCCTCGCGCCGCAGCTCGAACGAGATCCGCAGCTCGTCGGGGACCCGGGCCAGCGCCGACAGGAACCAGGTCGCGAGCGAATCGGCGTTCACCGCGACCGGCAGGGCGGCGGGCTCGCCGGTGTCGCTGATGCCGAGCTCGGCGCGCGCGTCCCGCTCCAGGCGCGCCAGCTGCCGCGCGAACCGCACCACGACCTGCCCGGACTCGGTCGGCCGCACCGGCTTGGCGCGCATCAGCAGGACGCGGCCGGTTCGGCGCTCCAATGCCTTGACGCGCTGGCTGACCGCGGACGGCGTCACGTGCAGGGCGGCCGCCGCGGCGTCGAAGGTGCCCTCGTCGACGACGGCGAGCAGCGTCCGCACCTGGTCGAGCGGCAACTCCGACAACGCGCCCGACGTCGGAGCCGGCTCCTCGGATCGCATCATCACAATTGCTTAAGCTACATGAGAATCTTTAGCTGGCCTCAAGGTGTCAGGGTTCCTTAACGTCGGTGCTCATGGGAACAGCACTGACCGCCACAGCCGCCGGATTCGGCACCGGACTCTCGCTCATCGTCGCCATCGGATCGCAGAACGCCTTCGTGCTGCGCCAGGGCATCCGACGCCAGGCGGTGTTCAGCGTGGTGGCCATCTGTGCCGTGTCCGACATGCTGCTCATCGCGGCGGGCGTGGCCGGGATCGGCACCGTGGTGACCGCGTGGCCCCCTGCGCTGACCCTCGTCGGCCTGATAGGCGGAGGCTTCCTCCTCTCGTACGCCGTACTCGCCGGGCGCAGGGCCCTGCGCCCCACCGCCATGACCACCACCGGCGCGACGGCCGGGTCACGGCGCGGCGCGCTCCTCGCCTGCCTGGCCATGACCTGGCTCAACCCGCACGTCTACCTCGACACGGTCCTGCTCCTCGGCTCGGTCGCCGCGGGACACGACGGGCTCCGCTGGGCGTTCGGCGTCGGCGCGATGCTCGGCAGCCTCTGCTGGTTCCTCGCGCTCGGCTACGGCGCCCGCCTGCTCAGCGGCTTCTTCGAGCGGCCCGCGTCCTGGCGCGCCCTGGACTTCCTCATCGCCGCGACGATGACGGTCATGGGCGTGACGCTGATCGTCGGCGTGTTCTGACGTCCGTCGCCCGGACCCGGCCCCGGACCCGTCACCGGGCCGCGCGCCGTCGTCCCACAGCTCGGTGCTGTGCGCCGCGACCAGGGCGTCGATACGGGCCAGGGCCTCGGCGGCGGGCAGCGGATCGACGCGCCGCCCGCCCCGCAGCCGCAGCGCGACCAGGCCGTCGATGGCCTCCTCGGCGCCGACGACGGCCTGGTAGGGCACCAGCCGGGCGGCACGGATCCGGGCGCCCAGACTGCCCTGCTCGGGACCGGCGAGCTCCGCCCGCAGCCCGAGCTCGGCGCACCGCCGCAGCACGTCCTCGGCCCCGGGCACCTGGGCCTCGGAGACGGGCAGGACCACCAGCTGGGTGGGGGAGAGCCAGGCGGGGAAGGCGCCGCCGTGCTCCTCGACGAGATGGGCGACGGCTCGCTCCACGCTGCCGATGACGCTGCGGTGGACCATCACGGGGCGGTGCTTGGCGCCGTCCGCGCCGATGTAGTGCAGGTCGAAGCGCTCCGGCTGGTGGAAGTCGATCTGGACGGTGGAGAGGGTGGACTCGCGGCCCGCCCCGTCGACGATCTGGACGTCGATCTTGGGCCCGTAGAACGCGGCCTCGCCCTCGACGGCTTCGTAGGGCACGCCGGACCGGTCGAGCACCTCGGTCAGCAGGGCGGTGGACCGCCGCCACTTCTCCGGGTCGGCGACGTACTTGCCGCCGGGGCCCGGCAGCGAGAGGCGGAAGCGGGCCGCCCGGATGCCGAGCGCCCTGTACGCCCGCCGGATCATCTCCAGGGCCGCGCTCGCCTCGTCGGCGACCTGGTCCAGGGTGCAGAAGATGTGCGCGTCATTGAGCTGGATGGCCCGCACCCGGCTCAACCCGCCGAGCACGCCGGAGAGTTCGGCGCGGTACATGCCGCCGAGCTCCGCCATGCGCAGTGGCAGCTCGCGGTAGCTGTGGGACCGGGAGCGGTAGATCACGGCGTGGTGCGGACACAGGCTCGGCCGCAGCACGACCTGTTCACCGCCCAGGTCCATCGGCGGGAACATGTCGTCGCTGTAGTGCGACCAGTGCCCGGAGATCTCGTACAACTCCCGCTTGCCGAGCACCGGCGAGTACACGTGCCGGTAGCCCGCCCGTCGTTCGGCGTCGCGGACGTACTCCTCCAGGGTGTGCCGCACGGTCGCCCCGTCCGGCAGCCAGTAGGGCAGTCCCGCGCCGATCAGCGGGTCGGTGCCGAACAGGTCGAGCTCGCGGCCGAGTTTGCGGTGGTCGTGCACGGTGGTCTCCTCGCGGACGGCGGGGCGGGCGACCGCCGGAGGAAAGGACGAAGCCCCGGGGTGCTCACCCCGGGGCTTCGGACTGGGACATCGGTCAGCGCGCCGGGACACTCTCCGGCGTCGTCGTCAGCACAGCGCGCTTTTCCATGCCGGTGACCGTAACAGGACGGCACTCGTCGCGAGATGGATTTTTTGGGGGGACTCAGGTGACTCCCGTGCCCGGGTGGGCCGGGGGACGGTGTCAGCGCCGCCGCTTCGTCGTACGGCGCCAGCCGAAGGGGCCCGGCAGATCCATCGACGTCGTGCGCCGGCCGGTGCTGCTGTGGGTGCGCCGGGGGCCGTTGCGGCCGCCCGTGGTGAGGGACCACGAGCGCTTGTTGATGTTCAGGCGCACCCCGGGAAGTATCCGGAAACTCTTGCGGAACGTGAGTGGCACGGTCTCCTCCTTGCGTCCGTCCGCGGGTACCCGGAGACGGACGGACCTCACCTGACGGGCACCCCTCACCTGGCGGGCGCCCCCCACCTGGCGGGTGGGCCCACGTCCGCGAGGATCCGGGCCGTCTCGAAGCAGGGGCGGGAGGCCCGGCCGGCCCGAGCCGCCGTGCCCTGGACCGGACACGGGCGGCACCTTGATGCTGTTCTCAGGCACGGAATCACCGCAGGCCGCACCACCCGCACCCGCCCCTTAGGTGGCCGATAGGGGTAAACCCCCACTGGTACAAGCCGGTGGGGAGGATGTGGCCGTCCGGGACGACCGGCGAGGCTCTCCCGCATGACGAAGATCAAGCGGAACACCGCCGTGCTCGCCGCCTCCGCGGCTGTGCTCACGCTCACCGCCCCGCCGGCCGTATCGGCAGCTACGTCGGTGAAGCGCACCGCCGCCCCGGCCACGACCCTGGACTGGGCACCGTGCAAGGGCGCGGGCCCCGGCTCCCGGCAGCAGTGCGCCACGCTCGACGTACCCCTGGATCACGCCCATCCCGACGGCGAGAAGGTCCGGCTCGCGGTCTCCCGTGTGCCGAGCGAGAAGTCCACCGCCCGCAGAGGCGCCCTCCTGCTCATCCCGGGCGGCCCCGGAGGATCAAGCCTCGACGACCCCTCCGGCAAGGGAAGGAAACTGCCCCAGAGCGTCCGCGACACCCACGACCTGATCGGCTTCGAGCCTCGCGGCACGGGCCGCTCCACCCCGGTCAGCTGTGGCTTCGGCCACGCCGACCTCGCCCCCTCGAAGTCGCATCCCTGGCCCGCCCCCGACGGCTCCGTCACGGGGAACATGACGGACGCACGCCGCACGTCCGACGCCTGTGCCCGCAACGGCGGCGAGCTCATCCGGCACATCAGCACGGCCGACAACGCCCGTGACATCGACCGCATCCGTGCCGCGCTCGGCGAGGAGAAGCTGTCCGCCTGGGCCGTCTCGTACGGCACATATGTGGGCGCCGTGTACAGCCGCCTCTTCCCGCACCGCACCGACCGCGTCGTGCTGGACAGCAACGACGACCCCGACCCCGCCCGGGTGGGCCGCGGCTGGCTCGCCGCGCACGAGCGGGGCGTCGAGGACACCTTCCCGGAGTTCGCGGCCTGGGCCTCGAAGCCCGGCAGCACCCACCGCCTGGCCGGGACGGCGGACGGGGTGCGCACGCTCTTCCTCCGCCTCGCCGCCCGTCTGGACCGGGCACCAATCCCCTGGGAGGGCGCCAACCCGGCGGAGCTCAACGGCAACGTACTGCGCCAGACCATGCTCAACGCGATGGACGACCCCGACGACTATCCCGGCTTCGCGCAGTTGATCCTCGACGCACGGTCGGTCCTCGACGGCGAGAAGGACCGGCTGCCTCCCGCGCCTCCCGCGCCTCCGGAGGGGGCCGTGCAGAACTCCGTCGCCGTCGGCTCCGCCACCCTCTGCAACGACATCGCGTGGCCCAGGACGGCCGACGTGTACCAGAAGGACGTCACCGAGGCCCGGGCGGAGTTCCCGCTGACCGCTGGCATGACCAGGAACGCGATGCTCTGCGCCGCCTGGCCGTACCGGCCGAAGGAGGCCCCGGTGCGCATCACCGACCGAGGCCCGTCCAACATCCTCCTCGTCCAGAACGAGCGCGACCCCGCCACCCCGCTGACCGGCGCCCTGAAGCTCCGCGAGGCCCTCGGCCGTCGCGCGGTCATGGTGACCGTCGACGCCACCGGCCACGACTCCTACCTCGCGAACGGGAACGCGTGCGGTGACCGGACCGTCTCGCGCTTCCTGGCCACGGGCGAACGGCCCGACCGGGACACCTACTGCGCCCGAGCCGGCCGCCGCGTGTGAAGGTGGTCACAAGCGGCCGTCTCATGATCGGGGTCGGGTGCCATCGGGGCACCGGGTTCGCGTAAGGTCGCGGGTCGGCCGCACACGGCCGACCCGAGCAACACCGTCACCGAACAAGGAGCCGCAGGTCATGCCGGCCAATGACGCCACCCAGGCGCCGATCTACCACACCCTCGTCCAGGAGCACGGCGACGTCGTCGCCACGGCCCGCAAGGCCGCGGAGGACACCCAGCAGACGGCCGAGGACCTGTTGGACTTCAGAACCCAGCCACGGGCGGGCACGTCGGCCGGGCCCGCTTCCTAGGGCCTGTCTGCACACTCCTGGCGACGCCCTGCGAGTGTCCTCGGCCGGGTCCCGTACCCCTTCGGGGCGGGCCTCGCCGAGAAGGCGGTGACCATCCGCGGCGGGGCACCGTTTCGCGTCGACGGGACCCGATCGGCCAAGATGGCGCAATGGACTACGAGTTCTGGAAAGAGATTCACGAACGCGGCGGCATCCCCGCGGTCAAGAGCGCCCTGGACGACCTTCCCGCCGATCTTCCGCAGCAGGACGCGGACGCCGCCACCGAGCTGGCCCTGAAGGTCATCGAGGACGACATCGTCCGCATCAACGCGCGGGCGGACCAGGCCGAGGAGCGGGCCCGCAGACTGGCCGAGCAGGCCCGCGAGGTGAACGAGCAGCTCACCGGGCACGCCGGCCGCGCGACGGACGAGACCGCGTCCGGGAGCGCCACGGAGCCAGGCACCGAGTGAGGCGCCCGGCCGGGCGCCGGCCGTCATGACCGGGCGCGCCGCTGCCTGCCTCACTCGCGCCGTCGAGCACGCCTGCACGCACTCTCACGTACGGGCCATCCTGCGCACCACCGCCGTGTCGTACCGCGCCCGCAGTCCGGCATCCGTACTGGACACCCGCAGCAGTGCTCCCAGGGCGCGGACCGCGCCGTCGTCGTAGCCGCACGACTCCGCATCGCGGGCCGCGCCCTCGAGGCGTCGGACGCCCGCGGCCTCGTCGCCCATTCCCAGGAGCGCCTCCCCGACCACGGTGCGCAGCAGGAACCGGGCCGCCGCCGAGGCCTCCGAAGGGCTGTCCAGATCCAGTGCGGTGACCGCCGTCTCGGAGCCCGGCACCGCCATTCCCCTGCGTCGAGGCGGTGCCGGGCGAGGTGGTACAGCGCGAGGCGTTCGGTGGTCCGGTCGCCGACGCTGTGCGCGAGCTCCGCGGCGAGCGCGCACCCCCCGGCGGCCTCCTCCGGGCTGCCGAGTCCGGCCTGCGCGAGCGACAGGTTGATCAGCGCGGTCGCCTCGCCGCGGGTGTCACGGGCCCGGGCGGCGAGCACGGGCGCGGCCTCCAGATGAGGCAGCGCCTCACCGATGCGGCCCTTTTCCGTCAGGACCCACCCGAGCAGGGCGAGGATCCGCGACTCGGCGCGGGTGTCGCCGTCGGCCCGCGCCGCCTCAAGTGCCGTGCGCAGCAGGGGAGTCCAGCCGTCCCGCACCCGCCACACGATCTGCGGCCACAGTCCGAGGACGAGCCGCCAGGTCCTGGCGTGCAGTCCGGCGGAGTGCGCGGCGGCCACCGAAAGGGTCAGGTCCTCGCGGTGTGCCGCGTACCAGTCCATGGCCTGCTCGCGGCCGGTGAACTCCCTTGTCGCCGATGGGGGACGGAAACCGGCGGGCAGCGTGAAACACGGCTCGTCGCCGGGCTCGCCCGCGTCACTGAACCCGCGCAGGTCGGCGTGGAGGAGCCCGCCGGGGAACTGCTCGCGGCCGCGGTGGGCCCAGTACGTCACCAGCGAGGTCTTGCCCACTCCCGCAGGACCGGTGACCAGGCAGACGGGTGCCTCGCCGGTGGCGGCGCGGGACAGCGCGGCCAGTTCGCAGGACCGCCCGTGGAAGCCGCGCGGCACGCGGGGCAGGAGGTTGAGGGCGCCGGGGGAGGGCGAGGCCGACGGAGCGGTCCTCCAGGGTCTGGGCCGCCGCCCGCAGGGGACGGCTCGGGCAGACGCCGGTCAGCGCGGGGCTCCGCCACAGGGACAGCGCCTCCTCATGCAGGGCCACGGCCTCGGCGGGCGCAAGCCGGTTGTGCGCCCGCGTCGCCAGCTCCTCGAACCGATGCGCGTCGAGCAGTGACTCCGGCATCCGCAGGGCGTACGCCGTGCCCTGCGTGAGGATGTCGACGCCGAACACCTCGGCGTCCGCCTCCGCGAGCAACACTCTCAGCCGCGACACATGCCCCTGAATGACACCGCGGGCCCTCGGCGGCGGCGCGTCGTCCCACAGGGCGTCGGTCAACCGGCCCACCGGGACCGGATGGTTGGGGCGGAGCAGCAGGGCGGCGAGCAGGCCGCGCCGCTTGGCGGGGCCGAGCGGCGCCACGCCCGCGTCGGTGGCCACGGAAACCGCTCCGAGCAGCCGGAATTCCACTGACGCGACCCCTCCTGCGGAAAAAGATCCAGATTACCGGAGGGCCCGGAGGCGGTTTCGGCGCCAGAGCGCGCGGACCCGCATCATCGGGGGACGGCGAACCGGCGGTACAGGGACGAGAGGTGGCGAACGGACATGCCGGACGAATGGGAGTGGGACGACACGCTGTTCGCGGGATCCGCCGCGTACTACGCGCGCGGACGGCTTCCCTACGCGCCCGGGCTCGCGGACACGCTGACCGAGGCGCTGCGGCTTGACGGACGCGGACGCCTCGTCGACGTGGGCTGTGGCCCCGGCACTCTCGCGCTGACCCTGGCCCCGCTGTTCGGCGAGGCCGTGGGCGTGGACCCGGACGGCGACATGATCGCCGAGGCGGTGCGCGCGGCCGCAGGGCAAGGAGTGGCGGGGCGGACGCGATGGGTGCGGGCCCGTGCGGAGGAACTGCCCGCGGGGCTCGGCACGTTCACCGTCGCGACGTTCGCGCAGTCGTTCCACTGGATGGACCGTGACCTCGTCGCGGCGACCGTCAAGGGCATGCTCCGTCCCGGCGGTGCCCTGGTGCACGTGTCCGACCTGAAGACGGAGATCCGCACCGCCGACGGTCTGCCTCATCCGGCACCTCCCCACGCGGAGGTGGCGGAGCTGGTGAAGCGTTACCTGGGGCCGGTGCGCCGGGCGGGCCGCGGTGTGCTGCCGCGGGGCACACCCAGCGGTGAGGAGGTGGTCCTCGCCCGGGCGGGATTCGCCGGACCGCGACGCCTGGTCGTGCCCGCGGGCGACGTCCTGGAGCGTTCGGTCGATGACGTCGTCGCGGAGGTGTTCTCCCTGTCGAGTTCGGCCCCGCACCTGTTCGGCTCCCGCCTGGTGGCCTTCGAGACGGACCTGCGCCGGCTCCTGCGGGAGGCTTCCGACGCGGGCCGGTTCTCCGAGCGAAGCCCGAGCACCGAGGTCTTCGTCTGGCGCGATGACGCCGCGTGACATGCCCCGGGGCCGGGGAAACCGTTCGGGCCCGGGAGTCCGAAACATGCGCTTCCCCCATGGTCGGCACCCTTGACACATGCGTACGGTTTCGCGACCTTTGAGCCTCGCAGGGCAGGGCAGGGCAGGGCAGGGCAGGGCAGGGCAGGGGCGGGGAGCCGGGGGGAGCGGTCAGCCATGAGATCCGTCAGGTCCAGATCCGTGAGCGGAGTCCCGTACGCCTTACCGGGCCGTGCGGCGCCGAGCGGGTCGCGCCGAGTGTGTCGCGTACGCGGTCCGTGGCGGCCCGTGGCAGGAGGATCGGCCTGAGATGGACATAGCGATCCACGGTCCCGACGAGCTGAGCGACCCGCTGCGCGCGGCCTGGCACCGGACGATGGACGAGTCGCCCCAGTACGCCAACCCCTTTCTGGCACCGGAGTTCGCGGCCGGCGTCGCCAGGCACCGCGGTGGCACGCGCCTGGCGGTCCTGAGCGAGAAGGGAGAACCGGTCGGCTTCCTTCCCTACGAGCGCAACTCCTTCGGCGTGGGCCGGGCCGTCGGACTCGGCCTCTCCGACTGCCAGGCCCTCGTGCACCGCCCCGGGGTCACCTGGAACCCCCAGGAGCTGCTGCGGGCCTGCGGTCTCTCCGTCTTCGAGTTCGACCACCTCGTCGAGGAACAGCGGCCGTTCAGCCCCTGCGTCACCGGGACGTTCGCCTCTCCGGTGCTGGACCTGAAGGCCGGTGAGGAGAGCTACGCGGAGTGGCTTCGCGGCGCCTACCCCGGCCTGGCCAAGACGACGCTGAAGAAGGAGCGTCGGCTGAGCCGGGACATCGGCGAGACGCGGTTCGTCTACGACGAGCGCGACCCCAGGATGCTGCGCACGCTCATGCGCTGGAAATCGGCCCAGTACCGCAGGACGGGCCGCATGGACCGGTTCGCGCGACCGTGGATCGTCGACCTGGTGGACGACCTCTTCCAGGTTCGCGAGGAGCACTTCACAGGTGTGCTGTCCGTGGTGTACGCCGGTGAGCGCCCGGTGGCCGCGCACTTCGGGCCGACGTCGGGCACGGTGTTCGCCGCCTGGTTCACCGCGTACGACCCCGAGCTCAGCTACTACTCGCCCGGCCTCATGATGCACCTGCGGATGGCAGAGGCCGCGGGCCGCGCCGGTGTGCGGATCATGGACATGGGCCGTGGCGACAAGAAGTACAAGGACTGGCTCAAAACCCGCGAACTGCGCGTGGGCGAGGGCTTCGCGACCCGCCCCCATCCGGTGGCGACGGCGCACCGGCTGTGGCGCAGACCGGTACGGGGCCTGCGCAACACGGTCCTGGCCCACCCCCGGCTGCGCGAGCCCGCCGACCGGCTCCTGAAGACGGTCGGAACGTTGCGCACCTCACGCGGCGACGGCTCCCGGGATGCGGGCCCCGGTGGCTCCCGAGGCGCTGGTTCCGGTGGCTCCCAAGGCGCTGGTTCCGCAGGCGCGGCCCGTCGCGCACGCTGAGCGCACTCGCCCCCCCCGCGGCGGTCGCGTCGACCCCTTCCTGTCTCTGCTCTGCCTTCCCTCCCCCCTTCCTGTTCCTGCAGTTGCGCCGTGTTCCCTGCGCCCCTTCGACGGAAGAAGCGAGGATGACCTACGGTTCGCGGCTCGCCGCGCTGATGACGCGGCGACTGGGACGCGAATGCGTCTACACGCCCTCGGCACGGCTCGCGCTGTACCTGGCACTGCGGCACTGGTGCAGGCCGGGCTCGCGCGTGCTGATGTCCCCGGTCAACGACGACGTCATCCTCTTCGTGGTCCTGGCGGCCGGACTGCGTCCGGTGCACGCCCCGGTGTCCTTCCGGGACGGAAACATCGACCCCGCCGCCGTACCGGCGGAGACCTGGCGGAACGTCGATGCCGTCCTGACGACGAACCTGTACGGCGTGCCCGACCGGGTCGTCGAACTGCGCCGCCGCTGCGACCAGTTGGGCATCCCGCTGTTCGAGGACGCCGCCCACGCGATCGGCACCCGCGTGGGCGGGCGGCCGATCGGGACGTTCGGGACGGCGGCCGCCTTCAGTCTGTCCAAGCACGTGGCGGCGACGGCCGGCGGATTCCTCGCCGTCGACGACGTCCGCACCCGCAAGGAACTGGAACGGCGGCGCGACGAACTCCTCGTGCCGGGTCGGCTCCGCACCGACCTGGCCACGACCCTGCGCCCGCTGGCGCGTTCAGCGGTGCGCGACCTCCACTTGGTGCGACCCCTGTGGCGCACGATGGGGCGCCTCGGGATGCTGGAGCGTGACGGCTACCGGATGGACCTGCACGCGCCCCGCCTCGCCCGCTGCGCGTCCGAGGCGCCCAGCCTCACCGCGTACGAACCGTGGATACGCGTCGACCTGCACGGCTACCGGTCCCGCCACGGCGCCCTGGTGCGCTGTCAGTTGGAGCTGCGGGTGGACCGGCTGCTGGACGCCGACCTCGCCCGGCGGGCGGCCGGGACCGCACTGTTGACGGGTACCGGCTGGGCCTCCCCGGCGCTCCGTGACCGTGCGGCGGGCGACGGCCCCGTGCCCCTCTTCCGCGTGCCGCTGCTCGTCCAGAGCCGGGACGCCCTGGTGGACCGCCTGGTGCGGCACGGCATCGTCGCCGGATACCTCTACGATCCGCCGCTCGACGACTACGCGGGCGCCGAATTCGTGGAACCGTCCCCCGACCCGTCGGGCGCCCGCTGGTTCGCCGCGCACGCGCTGCCGGCCGACCCGCTCCTGGCCCGCAGGATCACCAGGGCGCTGACGAAGGAACGGGCGCGACCGGCGCGGCCACCGCTCGGCTCGCACGCGGACCGACCGCTTCCCGTCAGCCCTACTGGCGGGTAAGGTCGGGGGCCGAGGAACGGAGCATTCCCCATGGCCCGCACGTTCACCGTGTCCCGCAGCATCGTGATCCAGGCACCGCCGTCAGCGGTGTACGAACAGGTCAGCAGGCCCGCGCAGATGGGCCGTTGGAGTCCGGAGAACCTCGGCGCGACGGTGCCGGGCGCCGACGAACCGGCCCGGGTGGGTCTGGTCTTCGAGGGGCACAACAAACGCGGGGCGTTCCGCTGGACCACGCGCTGCACGGTCACCGCGGCGGACGCGGGCAGCCGCTTCGCCTTCCGCGTGCACGCGATCGGCCTGAAGCGTCCTCGGCTGCGCGCTCCGATCGCCACCTGGGAGTACCGCTTCGAGGAAACGGAGTCCGACGCGTCAGGGCCGGCGACGCGCGTGACCGAGACCTGGACGGACGACCGGCGTCGCTGGCCCGACCTCGTGGCCGGCGTCTTCGACCGGATCGCCACGAGGGGCCACACCTTCGCGGTGTTCCAGGTGGGGAACATCGACAGGACCCTGCGCAACCTCAAGCGGGAACTGGAGGGCGTACCCAGCCGCTGAGCCCTCCTCCGGGGCCGCCGGTTCGCCGAAGCGGCGAGGGCGCGGCGCACCGCATGTCCTCCCCGGCCGGTCGGCGCGGTCAGTTGTGGACTCAGGGCCCGTGTACGGGCTCATGCGAGAGGTCCGCTTCATGCGCGGGGCCCGCTTCATACGCGGGGCCCGGATCACGTGCGAGGTCCGGCGAACCGCTGACCGGCGCCTTGGCTAACCTGCACAGGTGACCACCGACCTGACCCTGCTGCCACGCGTGGCCTACCGCGGGCAGGAGGTCGGCGCGCCCCGGCTCCGCAGTCTCCTCGTCCTCCTCGCCGCAGACCTGCGCAGCGGCTGCGGCACCGAACGGCTGGTGGCGGGCATCTGGCCGGACAAGCTGCCGGAACGGCCCGGAAAAGCGCTCCAAGTACTGGTGTCCCGGGTGCGCGCGCAGCTGGGCGCCGATGTCATAGCGAGCACGCCCACGGGTTACCGGCTCGCCCTCGCTGAGGTCCAGGTCGACAGCTCCGCGCTGCTCCTGCACGCCGCCACGAGTACCGAGCGGGCCGCGGCCGGGGACCACGCGGGATCACTGACGGCGGCCGAGGCCGGACTCGCGCTGTGGGAGGGCACCCCCGACGGAGCGGGCGCCCCCGACGACCCCGTCGCCGCCCTGCGTGCCGAACGCGCCCCCGTCCACCGCACCCTCGAACGCGCACGGGCCCTTGCGCTCGCCCGTCTCGGACAGCGCGCCCGGGCGGCAGGGCCGCTCGCGGCGCTCGTCGCGGAAGACCCCCGTGACGAGGAAGTACTCGCCGAGGTGCTGCGCGGCGAGGCGGCGGCGAAGGGTCCCGCAGCGGCACTGACCCGGTACGAGGCGTACCGACGCGAACTGCGCGACGAGCTCGGCACGGATCCGGGTGCACCGCTGCGGGCCGTGCACCAGGAATTGCTGCGTGAGGAAGCCCCCGCGGCCGGACGCGGCGTGCTGCACGAACCGAACCAACTCCTCGGCAGGGACGCGGACATCGCGGCGGTGGAACAGCTGCTGGGAACCTCCCGGGCCGTCACCGTCGTCGGCCCCGGCGGCCTGGGCAAGACCCGGCTCGCCCACGCCGTCGGCCGCCGGGCCGAGCGGCGCCCGGTGTACTTCGTCCCGCTCGTCGGCGTCACCGCGGACGAGGACGTGCCCCGGGAGGTGGCCGCCGCTCTCGGCGTCGGGGAGGGGCGGCACGGTGTCAGGAGCGGCCAGGCCCCGGCCGACCCGGTGTCCGGTATCCGCGGTGTGCTCGGTGCCGGGCCCGCGCTGCTGGTCCTGGACAACTGCGAGCACATCGTGCGGGGTGTCGCCGCCCTCGTAGGGGCGTTGCTCTCCTCCTCGAAGGGTCTGGGGGTCCTCGCCACCAGCAGGGCCCCGCTCGACCTCACGTCGGAGGCCGTGTACGCGCTGCCCGAGCTCGGCCTCGACACTTCAATCGAGCTGTTCACCCAGCGCGCCCGGGCCGCCCGGCCGGGCGTGGAGCTGCCACCCGATGAGGTGGCCGGGCTCTGCCGCCATCTCGACGGCCTGCCGCTGGCCGTGGAGTTGGCCGCGGCACGGGTGCGGGTGCTCTCGGTGCCGCAGATCGCCCGCCGCCTCGGCGACCGGTTCGCGCTGCTGCGCGGCGGTGCGCGCGATGCGCCGGAACGCCATCGCACACTGCACGCCGTCGTGGAGTGGAGCTGGAACCTGCTCGCGGACGACGCGCGGGCCGCACTGCGCACCCTGTCCGTGTTCCCCGGCGGCTTCGGCGTCGACGCGGCGGAGCACGTCCTCGGCGCGGAGGCGCTGTCCCTTCTTGAGCAGCTGACCGACCAGTCGTTGCTCACCGCCGCCGACACTCCGGCAGGCACGCGGTTCCGGATGCTGGAGACCGTACGGGAGTTCGGCGCGGCCCGTCTTGCGGACGCGGGTGAGGAGGAGGGGGCGGTCGGCCGCTTCCTCGCCTGGGCACGGGACTTCGGGGTCGCCCACCACGACGTGCTCCTCGGCTCGCGGCCCCTGGACGCCCGGGGGCGGATCAAGGACGAGCAGGACAATCTCGTGGCGGCGCTGCGCCACGCCCTGGCCCGTTCGGACGGCCCCGGCACGGCCGCCGTCACCGCCGTCCTCGCCGCCCTGTGGTCCACCGACTCCCACTACGCGCGCCTCGCGGATCTCGCCGCCGACACCGGCCCGCCCCTGTCGCGCTACCGCCCCGAGCCCGCCTACGTCGAAGTGACCCGTGCAGCAGCCGTGCTGTGCGCCGCGGGCCTGTCCATGAACCACGGCCCGCACGTCGTCCGTCAACTCGTCACCCTGCGCCGGCTCCCCACGGCCCCGCCGGACACGCTGGTTCGCGCCGTCGCCGTCGTCCTGAGCGCACTCCCCGAGATGCGCGCGCCCGACGACGGCGTGCTGCGCGCGCTCTGCGCCGACGCACGGCCGCTGGTGGCGGGCGTCGCCGAGTGCGTGGCCACCTACGTGTGGGAGAACGAACACGATCTCGACCGCGCGCTCGCCTCGGCCCGCCGGATGGTCGCCGCACTGGCACCGCTCGACAACCCGACCCTGCACGTGATGGGCCACTCCCGGCTGAGCGAGCTGTACCTGAGGGCGGGTGAGGGCGCCGCAGCCCACGGGCACCTCAAGGCCGCCCTGGAGACACTGACACGGCTCGGTGACGAGCACGACCACATCGGCATCCGCTGCGGCCTGGCCCTCGCCGGCCTGCATCGGGGCGACCCCGACGAGGCCGAGTACTGGCTGCGGCAGGCGGCGGAAGACAACCACCTGCAGAGGGACGCGTTCTACAGCCCCGATCTCGGCGGGCACGCCGAGATCGCGCTCGCCCGCGGGATGACCGGGGTCGGCCTCGGCCTGTGGCGCGAGGCCGTGGACCGGCTGCCCGGGGCCCACTCGGCGCCCGACGGTGACCTCTGGCTCGACCCGTGGGCGCTGCAGATCCAGTCGGCCGCGGTGACGGCGCACGCCCACGCGGGGCGCGTCGAACCCGTCACGGAGACCGTCGACCGGCTCCGGCAGCGCCTGGTCATCCTCCTGAGTCTCCCCTCCCGCACCGCCACGGACCTGCCGGTCCTCGGAACGGTGCTGCACGCGCTCGGCATGGCGGGTCTCGCCACCGGCGAGGTCACCGGCGACGCCCGTGCCGTACGCATGATCGCGCTGGCCGAGCGGCTGCTGGTGCTGCGCGAGTTCCAGCCGACGATGTCGGCCGACCGCGCCCGGCGGGCGGCCGAGCGCGCCGACCGGGCGGTGTACGCCGACGCGCTGTCGGAGTACACCGCCCTGGGCCGGGACGGACTGCGGGAAGCAGCCCGGGCGCTCACTTCGGGTCGCGGCTGAACATCGACTTCGACCAGGAGTAACCGAGCGCGGTCAGGGCGACGCACCAGGCGAGGGTGAACCACCCGTTGTCGCCGATCCCGCTGCCCAGCAGCAGGCCCCGCAAGGTCTCGATGGCGGGGGTGAACGGCTGGAACTCGGCGACCGGCCGGAACCAGCCAGGCATCGCGTCGACCGGGACGAAGGCGCTGGAGATCAGCGGAAGGACGACGAGCGGCATCGCGTTGTTGCTCGCCGCCTCGGCGTTCGGACTCGCCATGCCGAGGCCGACCGCGATCCAGGTGAACGCCGTGGCCACGAGCACGAGCAGCCCGAACGCCGCGAGCCACTCAAGGACCGTGGCGCCGGAGGACCGGAAGCCGATGGCGACGGCGACGGCGCCCACGAGGACGACACTCATGACCGCCTGGAGCACACTGCCGACGACGTGCCCGATGAGCACGGATCCGCGGTGGATCGCCATCGTGCGGAAGCGGGCGATGATGCCCTCGGTCATGTCCATGGACACGGATACCGCGGTCCCCGCCGGGGTCGCGCCGATGGTCATCAGCAGGATGCCCGGCACGATGTAGGCGATGTACGCGGATCGGTCCGCGCCGCCGCCGGCGATGCCCGCGCTCATCACGTCACCGAAGACGTAGACGAAGAGCAGCAGCAGGACGATGGGCATCAGCAGGATGTTGAGGGTGAGCGACGGGTAGCGCCGTGCGTGCAGGAGATTGCGGCGCAGCATCGTGGACGAATCCCGCACGGCGAGGGAGAGGGAGCCGGAGCTCATCGGACGGCCTCCTTCGGGTGGACGGGGTGGACGGGGTCGGCGGGGCGATCGGTGCCACCGGTCAGGGCGAAGAACACGTCGTCGAGGTCGGGGGTGTGCACCGTCAGGTCGTCCGCCCCGATGCCGGCGGAGTCCAGCCGGTCGAGGAGGGCGTGCAGCTCACGCTGACTGCCACCGTGGGGAATGTGCAGCGACAGCGCCTCGTCGTCCGCGGCGGCCTCGCGCAGTTCGACCGCGGCGGACCGGTAGGCGACCGGGTCGGTGAACCGCAGCCGCACATGCCCGCCCGGGACGAGCCGCTTCAGCTCCTCGGCGCTCCCCTCGGCGGCGATCCTTCCGTCGCTCAGCACCGCGATGCGGTCGGCCAGCTGGTCGGCCTCCTCCAGGTACTGGGTGGTCAGGAAGACGGTCACGCCACCGGACACCAGCTCGCGGATGATCCCCCACATGGTGTGGCGGGAACGCGGGTCGAGGCCGGTGGTCGGCTCGTCGAGAAAGATGATCCGCGGTGCGCCGACCAGCGTCATGGCGATGTCGAGCCGGCGTTTCATGCCGCCGGAGTAGGTGGCGGCGGGCCTCTTCGCCGCCTGCGCGAGGTCGAAGCGCTCGAGGAGTTCGGCGGCCGTACGGCGGCCCTCGCGGTGGGAGAGGTGGTGCAGGTCCGCCATCAGGAGCATGTTCTCCTCGCCCGTGATCAGGCCGTCGACGGCGGAGAACTGTCCGGTGACCCCGATCGCGGCGCGCACCGCCTGAGGGTCCACGGCCAGATCGTGCCCGCCTACGCGCAGCGCGCCGGCGTCGGCCCGGATGAGGGTGGAGAGGACCTTGACGACGGTGGTCTTGCCCGCGCCGTTCGGACCGAGCAGCGAGAAGACGCTGCCGCCCGGCACGGTCAGGTCGATCCCGTCGAGGACGGTCTTGTCCCCGAAGGTCTTCCGCAGCCCCTTGGCGGAGATGGCGAGCGGTGTGGGTGGGGGGCCTGAGGTGTCCGCTGATGTCGATGTCGGCTTCGTCATGCCGCGGAGACTGCGGCAGGGCGCGTTCAGCCCGGTTTCACGAGGGTTTCAGCGGCGCCGCAGGAGCGGTCCGCTGTCGGTGCGTCAGCTGCGGAGGGCCCGTCGCCCGGCAGGGCCGGGGTCACCGTGCCGGGGACGGCACGCCCGACGGGTGGGGGCGGCTCACCTGGCGGGAGGGGCGCGCCAGGGAGCCTGCTGCCCCACCCGTCGGGCGGTTTCCCGGTGGTGGGCGGGTGGCCGGTCTCCCGTACCGGCTGCCCTGCCGGATGTGCGTACACCGGGATCCTGGGGTGGTGCTCGGGGCGGAAGTTCATGGAGCCGCGGAGAGAGAAAGACCGGTCTGTCCCGTGAGCCGTTGCCTAGAAGATGGCACCGTGCGGAGACTCTGTCCAGGACTATTCTGGACGGTGATGGACAGCGACCGGGCACCAGGGACGCCGCGGCCGGCGCCTCGTGAACGGATCTTGCGGACCGCGTACGAGCTCTTCTCGCAGCGCGGCATCCGTGCTGTCGGCGTCGACGAGGTCATCACACGCTCGGGCGTCGCCAAGGCGACGCTCTACCGGCACTTCCCGTCCAAGGACGAGCTCGTGCTCGCGTTCCTCGCCCGCAGGGAACGTCAGTGGACGCTGGGGCTCGTGATGGCGGGCGCACACCGCAGGGGCGGCACTCCGGAGGAACGCCTGCTGGCGATCTTCGACGTCTTCGACGAGTGGTTCCGCAGCGAGGACTTCGACGCGTGCACGTTCATCAACGTCCTGCTCGAGATGGGCAGACAGCACCCGCTGGGGCGGGCGAGCATCGACTACCTGCAGCGGATCCGCTCCCTCGTGCGCGGAATGGCCGAGGAGGCGGGGCTGCGGGATGCCGAGTCGTTCGCCCGGTCCTGGCACATCCTGATGAAGGGGTCGATCATCTCGGCGGCCGAAGGGGACGCCGACGCGGCGCTCCGGGCGCGGGAGATGGGACAGATGCTGATCGCGCGGCACCGCTGACGGACGGGTCCGCTCAGGTCCGCCGCCCGCCGAACTCCCACGCGTGGACCTCGACGTCCGCGTACCGCACCGGCTCCAGGACAGCGCGCGCCCGGCCGGGATCCGCGGCCCGCACCAGCGCGGCCGTCCCGAGCCACGTGCGGGCGTCGTCGGACAGCAGTGGCCCGAACGCGATGAGGCCGTCCTCCCCGTCGGGCGGCACGGCGAGGTCGCCGGCCCGGTCGGGACCGAGGGCGAGCACCAGGTACCTGCTGCCCCCGGTCGCGCCGCCGGGGAAGTCCCACATGGTGCGCCCGAGCAGATTGCGCCAACGGCGCAGCAGCACGTCCCGGTACGCGCCCGCCTGGTAGTTGGGCTCCTCGAAGGCGAACGCGCGGGCAGCGGCGGGATCGGGCAGGTCGACGATGTGCACGCTGCCGACGGGCGTCGTGCCGTCGTCGGCGAAGGCCGGCCCGCGAGCGATCAGCTCGCTCTCGTACCGGTCCATGTACGACCAGTGCCCCTCCAGCAGCGTCTCGCGCAACTCCGAGGAGGCGGACCGGTCACGGTGATAACAGAAGAATTCCACGAGCACAGAGCTTTCCGTATCGCGGGGCCGTGTCTCAACCGGATTCGGGGCCTGGCGATCGGGCACGGTACGCCGGTCGTACGAGGCTCGGCACGCGGAGAATTGAGTGATCTGTGCTCACAACTTAGGGTGTGCCGCATGCGGTCCGGCCGTTGACGAAGATGACAGAAGACCAGGCAGGAGACGAACCCGGCATGCTCTCACCCGAGCCGTCCGCCATCGGCGCGTCCCGCGTCATCGCGGTGGCCACGCTCGAACCGCAGCGGTGGGCCAACGGAGGAGGCTGGACCCGGGAGATCCACCGTGAGCCCGCGACGGACTCTCCGGAGGCACTCACGTGGCGCCTCAGCCTCGCGGACATCGAGGGCACCGGCCCCTTCTCCCCGTTTCCGGGGATGGAGCGCCACCTGCTCTCGGCAGCTCCCGCGCCCTTGCAACTCACCATCGACGGTGCCGTCCACGACCTGCACTACACCCAGGTCGTCTCGTTCGCCGGGGACGCGGAAGCGGCCACGACCGCCGTGCAGGGCCGGGCCCAGGCGCTCAACCTCATGACGCGCACCGGCGTCCGCGGCGGTCTCGACCTGCTCCGCGGGGACGCGCAGATGCCGGTCTCGGCCGCGTCCGCCACCGCGCTGGTGATCCTCGAAGGCCTCGTCTCGCTCGGTGGCCGACGCCTGGAGCGCTTCGACACGATCCTCCCGGGCGCCGATGAGACGCGCCTCGGCCTCCAGGGCGCGACCGTGGCCCGCGTACGCGTGGAGCCGTCGGGGCCGGACGGGGCGGGGAGCGCCGCCTCCTAGGCGGGCCTGCCACCCACCCTGCGTCGCAGGCGCGCCGGCCACTTGCGGGTGTCGCGCGGTTCCACGTACGGCTCCTCGCCCTCGGGCAGGCCGCCGCTGATCGCCCGCTGGCGGGCCAGTTCCGCGTCCAGTTCGAGGCCCAGCAGGATGGACAGGTTCGACAGCCAGAGCCAGACCAGGAAGATGATGACGCCCGCAAGCGTGCCGTACGTCTTGTTGTACGAGCTGAAGTTGGCCACGTACAGCGCGAACGCACCCGACGCCGCCATCCACAGGAGCACCGCGAGCAGACTGCCCGGGCTGAGCCAGCGGAAGCCGGGGCCGCGGACGTTGGGGGCGCGCCAGAACAGCAGCGCCACCATCAGGACGACCAGGACCAGCAGGACCGGCCACTTCGCGATGTTCCACGTCGTGACCACCGCGTCGCCCACGCCGATGGTGTCCCCGGCGCGCCGCGCCAGCGGCCCCGTGAAGACCACGATCACCGCGCTCATCGCGAGCAGCAGCATCAGCGTGACCGTCAGGGCGATCCGCAGCGGCGTCAGCTTCCATGCCGGGCGGCCCTCGGGCAGGTCGTACACGGCGTTCGCGGTGCGGATGAACGCGGCGACGTAGCCGGACGCCGACCAGAGGGCCGCGACCAGACTCACCACGGCGATCACTCCGCTGGTGCCACCGCTGTCCTGCAACTGACGCACCGAGTCGTCGAGCATGTCCCGGACCGGGCCCGGGGTGAGGTGCCGCAGATTCTCCAGGACCGTCCGCGTCGCCTTCTCGCCGATGACCCCGAGCAGGGAGACGAGGACGAGGAGCGCGGGGAACAGGGACAGGACGCCGTAGTACGTGAGGGCGGCCGCCTTGTCGGGGAGGTCGTCGTCGAGGAATTCCTTGCCGGTCCGGCGCAGGACCGCTCCCCAGGAGCGGGCCGGCAGGTCGGTGGGGTCCTTGGGCTCCTTGGGCCCCTCTTCGACCGGCCCCGGATCGTCCTTCTCGGTCGTCATGGCTCGCTCCTGTGTCGCTCGTGGGCCGGTTTCCGCTGCCGAAGGCACCGCTCACGCGTCGGGTGCCCAGACGCCGACCTCTTGCACAAGATGTCACTAAGTGACACAGTGTCTCTTGAGGACATCGAGCGAGGAGGGTGACGCGGCGCCATGGAAACCAAGAAGCGCAGCGGGGGAGGAATGAGTGAGCAGCGGCGTGCGCGGCTGCGTCTGGAGATCTCCCGCGAGGCGGCCCGCCTGTTCTGGGAGCAGGGAGTGGCGGCCACCAGCGGCGACCAGATCGCGGAGGCCGTGGGCCTCTCCACGCGGACCATCTGGCGGCACTTTCGCAGCAAGGAGAGCTGCGCCGAACCGATCGTCATGCAGGGCGTCGTCACCCTGCTGAGCGTGCTGCGCAGCTGGCCCAGGGAGAGCTCCCTCGAGGACCACCTGGCCACGGAGCTGGCCAGGCTCCGTCACGAGGAGCCGCCGGTCGACATCGCCGACGAGATGCTCGGGATGAAGATGATCCGCCTCGCCGACACCGAACCGGCGCTCCGCGCGGCCTGGCTGATGGCCTGCGACCAGACGGAACAGCAGATGCGCGTGATCATCGGCGGCCGTCTCGAGCGCTCCGCCGACGATCTGGAGGTGCGGCTGCACGCCGCGGCCGCCGCCGCCGTCGTCCGGGTGCTCGACGAGCACATCGGCGCCGCCATCCTCGCCGAGGCCGACCTCACGGAGTTCACGGATGTGGTGGCCGTCTCCCGGCGCTTCGCCCACGCGATCCGCACGGCCACCGGCGGAGTCGTCGGCGATCCCGTCGCCTGAGGACATCGATCCGCGCACGGCCCCCGGACCTCGGCCCCGTACCGGGCCCCGGCCCACCGACGACCAAGCCAAGACCGACGCAGAAGGAGAGTCTCCCGATGGCCGCTGAACCGAGCGGGATCCCGCACCTCGCCGTAGAGGACTTGTTCGGCTCGCCCGTCCGCGCTGCCGCCAAGATCTCGCCCGACGGCACGAGGATCGCCTATCTCGCACCGTGGCGGGACCGGCTCAACGTCTGGGTGGAGAGCGTCGACGGCAAGGAGCCGGCGCGCTGTGTGACCACCGACGACAACCGCAGCGTGCACGTGTACCACTGGACGGACGATCCGCGCTGGCTGCTCTACGAGCAGGACGGCGACGGCGACGAGAAGTGGCACATCCACCGCGTCGACCTGGAGAACCCCGAAGCGGAGGCGGTCGACCTCACCCCCTTCCCCGGGGCGATCGCCATCGGCCTGGAGACGATGGTCACGCGCCCCGGCAAGGTGCTCGTACGGCTGAACCACCGGAATCCCGTCGAGTTCGACCTCTACGAACTCGACATCGCGACCGCCGAGTTGACGATGCTGGTGCGCAACCCCGGCCAGATCGCAGGGTTGCTGTACACGCCCTCCGGCGACCTGTACACCCACAACTGGACGGACCAGGGGGACATCGAGCTGGCGCAGTGGGACACGGAGAAGGGGAAGGTCCGCTCGGTCGCCACCTTCGACGGCGCCGACCACCCGCTGAGTGTCCAGCCCTTCGAACTCACCCCGGACGGCACCGGCGTGTGGCTCGGCTCCACCCGGGGCAGCGACCGAACCCGCCTGGTCCGGCTCGACCTGGCCACCGGCGTGGAGACCGAGGTCGACAGCCATCCGGAATTCGACATCGACATGCGGGCCGCCGTCTTCCCGACCCTGCCGTCGCCGTTGATCCGCCACCGGCGCTCCGGTGAGCTGCTCGGGGTCCGCTACCTCGGCGAGCGGCAGGTGATCCAGGCGCTCGACCCGCACTTCGCCGAGGTGCTGGCACACCTGGAGAAGCTGTCCGACGGCGATCTGGCCGGCCTGTCGTCCGACGTGGACGGGCAGCGCTGGGTGGTCACCTTCACCCACGACCGCGATCCGGGTGCCACCTACTACTACGACCACTCCACGGGCGAGAGCCGCCTGCTGTACCGGCCGTTCCCGCAACTGGCCCCCGAGAGCCTCGCACCCATGACACCGGTCACGATCACCGCACGCGACGGCCTGACCCTGCCGTCGTACCTGACCCTGCCCCTCGGGGCCGAGCCGACCGGACTCCCGCTGGTCCTGCTCGTCCACGGCGGCCCCTGGACCCGCGACAGCTGGGGCTACCACCCCATCGTGCAGATGCTGGCCAACCGCGGCTTCGCGGTGCTGCAGGTCAACTTCCGCGGCTCGACCGGCTTCGGCAAGGAGTTCCTCAAGGCCGGCATCGGGGAGCTGGCAGGGAAGATGCACGACGACCTCATCGACGCCGTCGACTGGGCCGTCGGGGAGGGGTACGCGGACCGGGACCGCGTCGCGATCTTCGGCGGCTCCTACGGGGGGTACGCCGCGCTGGTCGGGGTCACCTTCACCCCTGACGTCTTCGCCGCCGCGATCGACTTCTGCGGCATCTCGAACCTCGTCACCTTCCTGCGGACCGTGCCGGAGTTCGTGCGGCCCCATCTGATCAACAACTGGTACCTCTTCGCCGGCGACCCCGACGTACCCGAGCAGGAGGCGGAGTTGCTGGCCCGTTCGCCGATCAGCAGGGTGGACGAGATCCGCACCCCGCTGATGGTGGTCCAGGGCGGCAACGACGTCCGCGTCGTGCAGGCGGAGTCCGACCGGATCGTCGAAGCGCTCCGCTCCCGCGGAGTCGAGGTCGAGTACCTGGTCAAGGAGAACGAGGGCCACGGCTTCGTCAACCCGGAGAACAACATCGACGCCTACCGGACGGCCGACCGCTTCCTCGCCCGGCACCTGGGCGGCACGACAGCCACGGAGTGAGCCGCCGCGGCACGGGTCCCGGCTGCGAACACAGCGCCGGGCTCCGCGCCGGCGGCCCGCAGAGCAGCACCCCGCATGCCGAACCGACAACGACCGCATGGTGAGTTGATTCCGATGACCGAACCCGTACGCACGACGCACACGACGCACCTGACCACCAACACGAGCGAATCGCCCGCCGCACCTCGGGCGACGCCGAAACCGACGCCGCTGGAGCAGATGGGCGGAACGACCGGCCTCGTCTACATGATGCTGCCGATCGTGGCCTTCATCCTCGCCAACGCCTCCGTGGGGCTGACGGCCGCCACCTGCACCGCCGTCGGCGTCGCCCTGGCGATCGCGGTACTGAGGCTGGTGCGCAAGGAACCGCTCCAGCCCGCGCTGTCCGGCCTGTTCGGCGTCGCCGTCGCCTCGTTCGTGGCCTGGAAGACCGGCTCGGCCAAGGGCTTCTTCCTGACGGGGATCTGGAGCAACCTCGCTCTCGGCGTGGTCTTCCTCCTGTCGGTCCTCGTCCGCAGGCCACTGGCCGGCATCGTCTGGGGCGCGCTCAACGGCACCGGGACCGCCTGGCTCAAGGACAAGCCCTCGCGGCGCTACTACGACATCGCCACGCTGACGCTGGTGGGCGTCTTCGCGACGCGGTTCGCCGTCTGGCAGTGGCTCTACGACGAGGACAAGACGGGCTGGCTGGCCTTCGCGCGGATCGCGATGGGCTACCCGCTCCTCGCCCTTGGCCTGTTGGTGGTCCTGTGGGCAGGGCGCCGCTCGGCCAAGAGGCTGAAGAGCCCGGCGGGCGAACAACTCGACGCATCGGCCTGAGGCCCCGGCCGCCCCTGTCGCCCGCCCCGGGAACCCTGAGGAGTACCGATGCACCAGTCACTGCCCCAGAGCCTCTACCTGCTCTGCTACACGTGGACAAAGGCAAGTTCGAGCTCACCAACCTCCAGGGGCGCGGCCAACTCCTGCGCGCCGGGGCACTGACCCGACTCACCCTCGACGGCCTCCTCGCGCCGCAGGGCGGTAAGGTCGTCCGACTGCCCGCGGAGCCGCCGGCCGACGACTTCATGGCGTCGGTCTGGCGCGACGTCCCCGCGGACAAGCCGAAGAGCTGGCTCCACTTCATCCACGCCCAGGCGCACAGGGCGGAGAAGCCCGTCCGCGAACAGCTCGCCGCGAGTGGCGCACTCACGGTCGAGCACGAGAAGCGACTGGGCCTGGTCCCCGTCGACAAGGTCGTCGTCAACGACCCCCGGCAGGTTCTCGAACTCCAGGCGAGCGTCCGCGCCGCCGTGCTCGGCGGTGCCGAACCTGCGACGCTCCCGATCGACGAGCTGACCATGGCCGTGTTCGCGGCCGAGGTCGAGGTGACCAGCGTGTTCAGCGGGAAGGAACGCCGGGAGCACAAGCAGGCGTTCAAGGCACTGCCCGCTCATTTCGACGGAGTCGTCCCCGGTCTGCGCAAGGCGCTGCGCGACTCCTACCTGTCCAGCAGGGCCGTCGGTGGCGGCTGGGGCGCGTAGCCGAGGCGACGAACGGCCCTCCCGCTCATGCGATCCGGATGACGTGCTTGCCGCGGACGCCGCCGGCCTCCAGCGCCCTGTGGGCGTCGGCGATGTGGTCGAGAGGGTGGACGGTGTCCACGACGGGGACGATGTCGCCGCGCTCCGCGTAGCGCGCGATCTCGGTCAGTTCGGCGGTGTCGGGGTTGCCGCTGAAGAAGCGGATGCGCCCGGTGCCGTGGACCGTCGAGGCGAGGACCCCGGCGAGGAAGGCGAAGGGCCTGTCGCCGTCCGGCGCGACGGCGACCATGCGCCCGCCGGGTGCCAACAGGCGTCGGAGCCGGGTGTGTTGAGATCCCGCGGTGTCCACGATGACATCGAAGCGGCCGAGCCGGTCCAGGGGAGTGGCGCGGTGGTCCAGTGCTTCGTCGGCGCCCAGGGCGCGCACGAAATCGAGGTTCCCCGCACCCGCGAGAGCCACGACATGGGCGCCGAAGAGGCGACCGATCTGCACGGCGACACTGCCGACGCCGCCGCTTCCCCCGCGCACCAGGAGACGCTCACCCGGCTGGACGGCGGCCTTCTCGCGCAGCGCCGTCACCGCGGTGGTCCCGCCGGCGAGCAGCGAGACGGCCTCCTCCGGGGTGAGGTTCATCGGGGCACGCCCGATCTGGCGGGGGCGCACGGCGACGTACTCCGCCATGCTGCCGGTCCTGCGCCCCAACAGCCCCCACACCCGGTCCCCTTCACGTACTCCGGTGACCCGTGAGCCGACCTCGGCCACCTCGCCGGCGAAGTCGACTCCACCGGATTTCGGAAACGTACGCCCGGACATCAGGCGCAGTTTTCCCGAGCGGAGGAGCAGCTCGCCGCCGTTGAGGCCGACGGTGTCCACCCGTACCAGTACCTGGTCGGGAGTGATCGTCGGTTTCGGCACCCTGCCGACGTAGAGGACGTCCGGAGGGCCGTAGCGGTCGAAGAGGGCCGCGCGCATGTCGTTCATGGTCTCGTCCTGGGTCGCGTGTCGAAGGCGGGGTCATCCGCGGCTGCCGCGGTCGCGGAGCAGTCGGGACAGCCGCGAAGGCGCTGTGGGCGCCCGCTGGTAACGTCACGCTAGACCCGTAAGTGGATGACACCGTCCGTTTGCCGCGAAGTGAGAAACAATGCCTGCTCAGTCGTCTCACAATCCCTCGGATGACATTGGCGACGCGCCTTCCGGCGCGGAGCGGGCCGACCTGCGGGCAGACGCCCGGCGCAACCGGGACCGCATCGTCGAGGCCGCGCGCGAGGCGTTCGCCACCCAGGGCATCGATGTCCCCATGAGTACCGTCGCCCGCCGCGCCGGCGTCGGCGTGGCGACCTTGTACCGACGCTTCCCCACCCGCGCCGCGCTCGTCGAGGCCGCCTTCGCCGAACAGCTCACCGTGTGCGCGGCGGCTTTCGACGAGGCCCTGGCGGACCCCGATCCCGGACACGGCCTGTATGTGCTCCTGGAGAAGGTGTGCGCCACGCAGGTGACCGACCGCGGCTTCGCCTCCGTCTTCATCACGCGGTTCCCCGACGCCCTGGACCACGCCCACGAACGGGCCTGCGCCGAAGAGGGCCTGGCGCTGCTGGTCCGGCGTGCCCGGGAGGCGGGTCAGTTGCGTGCGGACTTCGACCCCGCCGACATCACACTGCTGCTCCTGGCACACGGAGGTCTCGCCGGGCAGCCTCGGGAGATCGCCCTCGCCGCCTCCCGTCGGCTGCTCGCCTACCTCTTCCAGGCCTTTCGAGCAGGGGAGCACGGGCCGCTGCCGCCGCCCGCCGGGCTGGGCCCGTTGCCGGGCTAAGCGCACCGGCCGGGCGGCGCCTGAGCCCGCACGGTCACCGGGACACGATCACTGGGACACGAGGAGCGTCGCCGCGACGATGGACGCGGCGGCCAGGCTCAGCATCACGGCACGGCTCCAGGGGAACGTCACTGCGGTGCTCCCCGGCGCCGGCTCCTGGCCGGGCAGGCCCTCGCACACGCAGCACGTGCTGTGCGCCCACTGGGAGGCCTCCAGCCAGTAGGCACCCAGCAGCTGCGCGTGTTCCCCGGAATCGCCTGATGTCTGCATGCCTGGGCAACGGGCTCGACGGGCATCCGGACACCGGTGCCATCGCGTTCGTTGCCGCGGCTTCACCACCCCGTGACTACGGCACTGCCCCGCGCATGTGCCCGCGGCGCATCCGCTCGCCGGAGCGGGCTGCCGTGACGCGCTGCGCGTGCCGACGGGGCGCCGGGCCGCGCGAGACGCGGCGGGTCCACCGCGGTCCCGTCACCGCCCCGACAGCCCTACTATGTAATCCATGAATAGCATGAGTAACCCTTACGAAATCACCGTGGGGGTGCCTTCCGTCGAGGTCTTCCGCCGCATGCGCACCGATGCCGGCCTCTCGGACAAGGATCCCGAAGCGGTGGCACTGGCCCTGCCCCACACGTGGCACGGGGTGGTCCTCAGGTACGAGGGGGAGCCCATCGGCATGGGCCGCGTGATCGGTGACGGCGGCACGGCTTTCCAGATCGTCGACATCTGCGTCCACCCGGCACACCAGGGGCGCGGGCTCGGCAAGCTCATCATGGCCGCGCTCACCGAGGAGTTGGAGCGCCGCGCGCCCGCCACCGCTTACGTATCGCTGATCGCGGACGGCCCGGCGCGCTTCCTCTACGAGAAGTTCGGCTTCGCCGACACCGCCACGCACGACTCCATCGGCATGTACCGCCTGATGGGCAAGCGCCCAGAGGGGGACGAAGGCGCACGGTGAATGCCCTTGCGTAGATTCTCCGCATGACGAGCGAGTGGCGCCGGGACCGGATCGGAAGTGCTCTGCAGGGCGAGAACCCCACCGTGGTGCGGAGGTTGAGGGCGGGGTTCGCGGTGATCGGAGACGTACAGTTCCTGCCGGGCTACTGCGTTCTCCTGGCCGACGATCCGCGGGTCGAGCGGCTGTCCGACCTCCCGAGGGCGAAACGGCTCGCGTTCCTCTGCGACATGGACGCGCTCGGCGAGGCCGTGGAGAACGTCTGCCGTCGCCGCGACCCGGAATTCCGCCGGGTGAACCTGGAGATCCTCGGCAACACCGACGCATTCCTCCACGCCCATGTGTGGCCGCGCTTCGGATGGGAGCCGGCCGGCCTGGTGGGCATGCCGGTCTGGCTCCACCCCCGCGAGAACTGGCCGGACGAGCACCGCGCCTTGGCGCCCCGGCATGACGCGCTGCGGTCTCAACTCGGCGCAGAACTCGACCGGTTGACGGCGCGGGAGGGGTGAGGCGGCTCCGGGGGCGAGTCGGTCCTACGTCCAGGAATCACCGGACAGTCCGGCCAGCAGGTCGAGTCCCAGCGGAGTGCACAGGTGCCAGACGGCCTTGCCGCTGCGGCCGGTGGAGATCAGTCGGGCCTCGCGCAGGGCTTTGGTGTGTTCCGAGGCGGAGGACTTGGCGATGTCCAGCTGCTTGGCTATCTCGCTGGTCGTGTACTGCCGCACGAGCAGTTGCAGGATGGCCGCGCGGGTCCGGCCCAGCAGTGCGGCCAGGGCGTGGCGCGAGTCGTGGCCGGAGGGGGTGCCGAGCAGGGGGAGAGGGGTCGCCGCCGCGTAGACCAGGACGCTGGGGCCGTCAGCGCGCGGGGCCACCAGCGGCCGGCCGCGCCACAGAGTGGACGGGAGCAACGCCACACCATGGCCGGTCAGGCGCAGTTCCGCCTCCTCGGGGCAGTCGTAGATCAGCGTGGTGCCGTGCCACCGCCCGCCGGGGCCCAGTCCGGCCAGCACTGAACCGATGCCGCGTCCCGCCAACAGACGTGTGCGCCAGGCCCGTTCGACATCGAAGGCGACCCGGATGTGGGCCCATGCGTCGGCGAGGACGGCACTGTAGGCGTGACGCAGTGCGGCTTCCAGCAGGTGCCAGGCTTCCCGGTCCTGGTCGGCCAGTTGGCGTACCCAGGGTGTCACCGGTCGGCCGGTGGGAAAGACACGGTCCAGCTCGGACCGGACCAGCGCGGGAGGGCTGGAGCGAACGGTGTCCAGCCCGTCCTCCAGCCCCTGGCTGAGAGGGTCGAGGAATACGGGGCCGAGAGCGGTGGGCGGGACGAGGGACATCAGTGCTCGCGCGCCGGTGGGGAACGTCTGCCGGGTCCGGCGCTGCCACGTGCTCAGCACGGGAGGAACCCAGCGCTGTTGGAGCAGGGCAAGGGCCAGGGCCAATTCCATCAACGGGGCCGGCTCCGTCGCGAAGGACACCCTCAGCAGATCTTCCGCGGTGAAGTGAAGACGCAGCATGCGGTCACCCATCCCCCTTGGGCCGTGCCGGTTCGGCTCATACTCCGCCCCGTCAGCCGGTGTGCGGCGACGGTTCGACCTGAACCGAATCGTTTGTGGCGAGCGTCAGCGGGGTTCGAGTATGAGCGGCACGGCCGACCGGGCGAAAGCAGTGAACCGGACTGTTCGACAGTGCTCGGACGGCGCACTTCGCCCCATCGCGGGCCCCGCGTCCTCCACTTCGGAGAGTACGTGCGTCACCGGACAACTGGCGTACGGCGTGAAGACGTACGCCTCGGCAGACAAGAGGAGCGTCAGAGTGAACATTCGGTCGCGCATCTCGATAGGCGCAGCATCAGCGGTCCTGGTGGGTGCGGGTGCGTTCGCCGTACCCGCCGCCACGGCCTCGACCGCCGGGGAACAGGGAGCAGGCGCCCGCATCACGGCGGCTCCGGCCGACTGCCCGGCGTACTACTTCTGCGGCTACTCGGGGAGGAACTACTCACACCTGGTGTTCAAGTTCAAGGACTGCTACCTGCAGCAGATCCAGGCCAGGACCGGCGGCTCCTGGTACAACAACCAGTCCAGGGGCACCAAGGCCAAGATGTACGACGCCAACAAGCAGTTGGTCTACACGACGCCGGGCGCGCCCTACGGTGACCCCAGCGGCAACTGGGCCGGCATCCGCTACATCGACGCCTGCTGAGCACCCATCCCTCATCCAGGGGGCCGGGGCATCCCGGCCCCCTTCGCTCAGGTCGGTGAACCCGCGCCGGCCAGACAGTCACCTGCGGGATGTCAGAGCCATGTCGTCGAGGTCAAGGCGGTCACGGCCGCGGTGGTCACGAGCGTGAGGTTGAGGGCGATCCGGCGATCTCCGCGTCGCAGGTGGACCCTGGCCGCGGCCACTTGCAGGATGACGAATCCCGTGGCCGCGGCCAGGGCCGTCCAGGGGGCGATGCCGGTCAGCGGAGGGGCGAGCAGCCCGATCGCGCCGAGCAGTTCGAGCACGCCGATCGTTCGCACGGCGGACATCGGCATGCTGTCCACCCAGGCCATCATCGGCAGGAGCCGTTCCCGGCTCCAGGCCACCTTCAGCCCGCCCCCGTAGAGGTAGAACAGGGCGAGCGGGACCGCGACGAACCAGTAGACGATGTTCACGATCGCGTCCGCGGGGCGGGGCGCGCGGGCTCCGTGGCGTAACGGCTCATCACCTGGATGTTCGCCTGTGGGGTCAGTGCCTGGCCTCCCGCGATCATGTCCTGCAGGTCGCGGAAGTACTGCACGTACAGATCCGGTGTGAACGTGCTGAGCATGACGGCGGGCTGGTCGGTCACGTTGGCGAAGGTGTGCGGTGCGCCGGGCGGAACCATCACGAGCGTGCCCGCGGCCGCGTCGTGGTCCGTCTCGCCGACCGTGAAGCGCACCGTACCGGAGACGACGTAGAAGCCCTCGTCGTGCTGGGCGTGACGATGCTGCGGCGGGCCCGGCGTGTGCGGCGCGAGGACGGACTCGGCGACGCCGAGCCGGTGCCCGGTGTTGCTGCCGTCCTCGAGGATGCGCAGGCGCGTGGTGCCCAGCACGATCGTCTCGCCGCCGTCCGGGCCGACCACCGACACGGTGGCGGCGGGCTCGGAGGCGGCGGGATGCGCGGGAGCGGCAGGCTCGAAAGTGGGCGGCTGAGTGGTCTTGTGCATGGTCTTGTTCTCCGGCTCGTCGGGCATGCCTCGATTCCACTGCCGGGGCGCCGCGACTGTCCAAGACCTGTTCTTCGTTCCCGATACCGCGTGGGTATCGTCGCAGCATGGAGCTACGGACGCTGCGCTATTTCGTCGCCGTTGCCGAGGAACTTCACTTCGGCCGGGCCGCCGCCCGCCTGCACATGAGCCAGCCGCCGCTGAGCCGGGCGGTCAAGCAGGTGGAGACGGAGGTCGGGGCCGCGCTCTTCGACCGGGCGCCCTCGGGCGTCACGCTCACGCCGGTGGGCGCGGTGCTCCTCGACGAGGCGCGCTCGCTGCTCGAGCACGCGGACCGGGTACGGGTGCGCGTGGCCGCGGCGGCGGGCGCGGCGAGCCTCACCGTCGGAATCCTGGGGGACACCGCCGACCCGGGCGCCACCCGGCTGGCCGACGTCTACCGCCGCAGATACCCGCACGTCGAAGTCCGCGTCCGCGAGACCGATCTGACCGATCCCACCTGCGGGTTGCACGCCGGTCTCGTCGATGTCGCCCTGACGCGGGGGCCGTTCGACGAGGCGGGTCTGACCGTGCGGCCCTTGCGTGCCGACCCGGTAGGTGTGCTGTTGCGGAGCGACGATCCGCTGGCCCGTCACGACCGTCTGAAACTGTCCGACCTGTCCGACCGCCGATGGTTCGCGTTCCCGGAGGGCACCGACTCCGCCTGGCGGACGTACTGGCACGGCGGGGAACCCCGCGAGGGGCCGGTGGTGCGGGCCGTGGCGGAGTGCCGACAGGCCGTCCTGTGGAACGGCACGGTCGGCATGACGCTTCTGCACCACGATCCGGGAGAGGGGCTGGTCGTGGTGCCGCTCGTCGACATGCCGCCGAGCCGTGTCGTGGCCGCGTGGAAACGGGACGACACGAATCCGCTCATCCGCTCGTTCGTGCGGCTCGCGGGGGACGCGTACCGGGACTGACCCGGCGCCTCCGGTGTCTCCGGCCCCGTTCCTCCGGGTCCCGCCCGCGGTTCAGTCGCGCGGCCACGGCCGTCCGTCGAGGCGCTCGATGTCGCGGTTGAGGCGGCCGAGGCACTCCGCGAGCTGGGCCGCTTCCTCGGGCGTCCAGTCGGCGAGGACCTTCGCCAGGCCGGTCACGTTCTCGGACCGGTCGTCGTCCAGGCGCCGCCCGCCCTCCGAGGTGATGGCGAACTTGCGGGCGATGCCGCCCTCGGGGTCGGGGATGCGCTCGACGACTCCGGCCCGCACCATGGCGGCGGTCTGGCGGTTCAGGGTCGAGGTGTCGAGACCGAAGGCATCGCGCAACTGGCCGATGGACATGGGCCCTTCGGTCAGGATCCTGCTGAGGATGATGTACGCACTGCGGTCGAGACGCGTGCCGCCGCGGGAGGTGATCAGGCTCATGTGCCGGCCGAGGAGCATGGTCTCGAACTCGATCTGATCCAGCGGCTTTTCCATGCGAGGTTCCCTTCGGCTCCCGGGCTTGCCTCCCGGTCGAGACGGCCGCCTCGCAGTAGATGTATCACGGATTGTATGCATCTAGCACATCATGCGCATGGCGCACGTGACGTGCATGATGCATAGCTCGTGTACCGTACACATCGATTCCGTGGTGTCGTGCCACGGCACGGCACCTAGGAGCACCCGTGGACAGTGCGCAACCGAAGACCAGTGCGCAACCGGCGACGACCCCGGGCGTCGTGGTCGGCATCCTCGCCTCCGGGGGCATCATCGCCGCGATCACGCAGACCCTGGTCGTGCCCCTGATCGCGGAACTCCCCGAACTGCTCGGCACCTCCGCCTCCAACGCCTCGTGGGTCATCACCGCGACCCTGCTGGCCGCCGCCGTCGCGACCCCTGTCGCCGGCCGCCTCGGTGACATGTTCGGCAAGCGCCGCATGCTGCTGGCCTCCCTGATACCGCTGTTGGCCGGCTCCGTGGTGTGTGCCCTGTCCTCCTCCGTCGTCCCGATGATCGTCGGCCGCGGTCTGCAGGGCATGGGCATGGGTGTCGTGCCGCTCGGCATCAGCCTGCTGCGCGACGTGGTGCCCCCGGAGCGGCTCGGCTCCGCCATCGCGATCATGAGTGCTTCCATGGGGGTCGGCGGCGCGCTCGGCCTGCCGCTCGCCGCCGCGATCGCGGAGAACGCCAGTTGGCGCGTGCTGTTCTGGGTCGTCGCCGCCCTGGCTCTGGCCGTCGGCACGCTGATCCGTACCTTCGTCCCCGCGGACCGGGAGAACACCGCGCCCGGCGGTTTCGACCTGCTCGGCGCCGTCGGCCTCGGCGCCGGTCTGGTCTGCCTGCTGCTCGGCGTCTCCAAGGGCGCAGACTGGGGCTGGGGCAGCGCCACCACGCTGGGCCTGTTCGCCGCCTCGGTCGTCACGCTGCTGGCCTGGGCCTGGTGGGAACTGCGCCTGAGCGAACCGCTGGTCGACCTGCGCGTCACCGCGCGCCCCCAGGTCCTGATGACGAACGTGGCCTCGATCCTGGTCGGGTTCTCCATGTACGCCCAGTCCCTCGTCGTGCCCCAACTGCTGCAGCTCCCCGAAGCCACCGGCTACGGCCTGGGCCAGTCGATGATCGCCATGGGACTGTGGATGGCGCCCGCGGGACTGATGATGATGGCCATGTCGCCGCTGGGCGCCAAGCTCTCCGCCGCCCGTGGTCCCAAGGTCACCTTGGCGGTGGGCAGTCTGGTGATCGCCGTCGGCTACGGCCTCGCGCTGCCGCTCATCAGCTCCGGTTCCCCGTGGAGCCTGCTGATCGTGACCATCGTCTGCAACACGGGCGTCGGGTTCGCCTACGGCGCGATGCCCGCGCTCATCATGGGCGCGGTCCCGCCCTCGGAGACCGCGTCGGCCAACAGTTTCAACACCCTGATGCGGTCGATCGGCAGCTCGGTCTCCGCCGCCGTCATCGGTGTCGTCCTGGCCCAACTGACCACCGACTTCGGCGGCTACGCGCTGCCCTCGGAGGGCGGCTTCCGCGCCGCGATGGCGATCGGCTCCGGCGTGGCCCTGACAGCCGCGGTCGTGGCCGCGCTCATCCCGGTCCGTCCCACCGGAGTCCGGCCGGCCCCCGCCGCGGCCGCCGTACCGGTGGCCTCCACCGAGGCGCCGGAGACCAAGGCCTGACCGGCTGCCGGCACGCCCGTCGGCACGGTCGGCTCTCCTCGCCGGCGAGGGGCCGGTGCGACGGCTGCTCCTACACCCAGTTCGCCCACCCGAAGACGAAGAGGTAGGTCCGCCGCAGGGCGTCCGCACCCCGGACGCCTCGCAGGTGCGTGACCGCCAGCGTCACGAGAAACGACACGGTGAACGCTCCACCCACGAGTGCCCCCACCAAGGGCCCCGCTGCGAAACCCGCGACCACGCTCGCGACGCACACGATGCCCAGGCCGAAGTGCGCGGCAGGCAGGTCGGCGCGCACTGCCTCGCGCGCCTGCTCGCGTGCCGTCCGCAGGTCGGAGTCGTAGCGCTCCCGTGCTGCCTCCGAATCGGCCGCGGGGCCCTCGGGCCACTGCTCCACTACCCATCCCCTCCGTCGGTCCCGAGCCGAACCGCCCGACGGGACCGCACCGTGACTCCCCGGCCGCACCGATTATCCATGGCGTGCGGTTCTACGATGAGGCCATGCCGGCGCGCGATAAGTCCTCACCTGCACACCATGGGCACCAACAGGGACCGGGCAAGGAGCAGTTGGAGACGGCCACGACCGTGTTCGCGCTGCTCGCCGACCCGACCCGCCTGCATCTTCTGTGGGTGCTTGCCGGGGGAGAGGCGGACGTGACGGAACTGGCCACCGTGAGCGGGGCGGCGCGGCCCGCCGTCAGCCAGCATCTGGCCAAGCTCCGGCTCGCCGGGCTCGTCCAGGCCCGCAAGGACGGGCGCCGCATGGTGTATTCGCTGCGCGACGGTCACCTGCGCCGCCTGGTCACCGAGGCGCTGAACCACGCGGACCATCAGGTCACCGGCGAACCGTGGCACCTCTGAGTTTCCGGCATTTTCACTCATGACGTGTGCGCAGATGCGCACACGTCATCTACGGTGCAGAGGTCCGGGCCGCCGACCCAGGGGACGCCGTCATGCGCTCAGTCCTCCGAAACCGCACCTACCGCCGCCTGTTCACCGCCCAGGTCGTGGCCCTGGCCGGCACGGGCCTGGCCACCGTGGCCCTGAGCCTGCTGGCGTACGACCTCGCGGGCGGGGACGCCGGCGCGGTCCTGGGCACCGCGTTGGCCATCAAGATGGTTGCCTACGTGGGCCTCGCCCCGGTGATCGGCGTCTTCGCCGAACGCGTGCCGCGCCGCACACTCCTTGTCGCGATGGACGTCACCCGTGCCGGCATCGCGCTCGCCCTGCCCTTCGTGCACCAGGTCTGGCAGGTGTACATCCTGATCTTCCTGCTGCAGGCCGCGTCGGCGGCCTTCACGCCCACCTTCCAGGCCGCCGTCCCCGAGATCCTGGCCGACGAGCGCGACTACGTCCGTGCCCTGTCCCTGTCCCGCTTCGCCTACGACCTGGAGAGCCTGCTCAGTCCGGTACTCGCCGCCGCGTTGCTCGCGTTGACCACGTACAACTGGTTGTTCACCGGCACGGCCATCGGGTTCCTCGCCTCCGCGACGCTGGTCGTGTCGGTCGCCCTGCCCGCCCCGCGTCCCGTCGAGCGCGGCGGCGGCATCTACGCCAAGGCGACGTTCGGCACGCGCCTGTACTGGGCCACGCCCCGGCTGCGGGCCCTGCTCGCGCTGGACCTCGCCGCCGCCGCTTCCGGGGCCCTGGTCGTCGTCGACACCGTGGTGCTCGTCCGTGACCACCTCCACCGTGGAGCAGGTGACGTGTCGCTGGCCCTCGGCGCGTTCGGGGCGGGATCGATGGTGGCGGCCTTGGTCCTGCCGCGCGCTCTGGAGCGCTTCAGCGACCGTTCGGTGATGCTGTCCGCCGGGTTCGTCCTCGGCGCCGTGCTCGCCGCGTTCACGCTGGGCCTCGCGCACGGAAAGCTGTCCTGGACGGGCCTGCTGGTCGCCTGGGGGTTTCTCGGCGTGGGCTCGTCGATGGTTCTGACCCCCGTCGGCCGGCTGATCCGCCGTTCGGCCGCGCCCGAGGACCTGCCCGCGGCGTTCGCCGCCCAGTTCGCCCTGTCCCACAGCTGCTGGCTGCTCACCTACCCCCTCGCGGGCTGGCTGGCCACGGCTTCGGGGATGACCGCGGCCACCGCGACGCTCACCGCGGTGGCGCTCGCCGCCGCGACCGCGGCCGCACTGTCGTGGCCGGCCCGCGACCCGGCCCGCCTCACCCACCTGCACGCCGCCCCGCCCGTCGGCGACCCCCACCTCGCCGACGCCCACGCGGGCCCGCACGGCTGGCAGCACACACACGACTACGTCATCGACGCCCGCCACCCGCGCTGGCCCGCCCCGGGCCGCACCGTGGAGGGCCCACGGGGCAACCCTGCGGACCAACGCGCCTAGAAGCCTCGTGAAAATCTTGTTCGGAAGTCGTTTTGTTGTGTAGCCAGGTGGCTCGGTTGGTGCTGGTCAGGGGGTTGCCGGGGCCAGGGTCCAGGTTCCGTTGCGGTGGTCAAGTCCGAGGTTGGTCAGGCGGCGGAGGTTGAGGGCGGCGGCCCGGTGGTGGATCCAGCGTTCGCCGTTGATCCAGCCGCGGCAGGGCAGGCGGCGGTTGCCGCGGGCCACGAGCCAGGCGATGACCCGCTCGACCGCGGGGCGCCAACGCCGGTAGTCGGCCTGCCAGTCGGGGTCGGTCGCTGCCTGGTGGCGGGTGGCTTGCTGCAGGTCGTGGTGGGGGCGCCAGGTGACCACCCGGCCGCCTTTCGCGGTGGTGCAGCGGGCCTTGAACGGGCAGGCGGTGCACTGGTTCGCGGTGAACCAGGCTTTGCGCTGCTGATGGCTGCCGCCCTGGGGCAACAGGACGGTGGTGTGTCCGGCAGGGCAGGTCACGGTGTCGGTGGCCGCGTTGATGTGGAAGTCGTCGAGGGTGAAGCCGCCCGGGACGGCCGGTTTCAGGGCCGGGGGCTTGACCAGCAGGCGGTGTCCGGCCGCGGTGAGGGTGGCCCGCAGGTCGGCCCTACCAGCCTGGCCCCGAACCTCATGATCGAGGGCCAGAACAGCCCAACATTTTCATGGGACTTCTAGGCCCTGTTCGACCGGTCCCTGCCGGACCCCTTGTAGCCCCGCAGGGCGTCCTGGACCGTCGTGGGGTGCACGCCCAGACGGCCGGCTGTCGCGCGTACGGAGGAGCCGGAGTCCCGCAGGTCGCGAGAGAGGGCCGCCCGCTCGTCGGCCCAGGCGCTGCTGCGCCGACGCACTTCGCCGGAGGCCGCGCTCTGGACGCGGACACGCTCCTCGGGATCCGGGATCGCTTCGATGGCGTCCAAGGCGGCCAGCAGCCGCTGCCACGGTTCGTCGTGCACTGTGCTCCTTCGGCCCCTGCGGCGCCTGTGAGCCGGATGAGCGGTGTCAGGCCCCTTGCATCGAGGCGGACACCTTCTTGCGGGTGAGCAGCAGCCCGAGGCCGGCGAGGACGGCGAGCGCGGCCTCCGCCGCGACCACGCCGACGCCGGACAGGTCGACACCGGCGATGGCGAGCAGGCCGGTCACGGAGTCACCGGCCGTCACGGCCAGGAACCACACACCCAGCAGCTGGGAGGCGTACTTGGCGGGGGCCAGCTTGGTGGAGACGGACAGGCCCACGGGGGAGAGGCACAGTTCGCCGATGGTCTGCACGAAGAAGAGCAGGACGATCCACCACATCGTCGGATGGGCACCGTCGGCGGCCTGCGTGAGCGGGATGCAGAACGAGAAGAACGACAGTGCGATGAAGAACAGCCCGAAGGCGAACTTCGACATCGTGCGCGCCTCCCGGCCACGCCGGATCAGGACCGTCCACAGAGCCGCGAACACCGGGGCCAGCAGGATGATGAAGAACGAGTTGAACGACTGGTACCAGGTCGAGGGCATCTCCCAGCCGAAGACGGCGTTGTTCGCCTTGGTCTCGCCGAAGGCCTGCACGGTGGACGCACCCTGGTCGTAGATCATCCAGAACGCGGCGGCAGCGGCGAAGATCCAGATGAAGCTCGTCATCCGTGACTGCTCGGTCGCCGTCAGGTCGCTGTCCCGCTTGATCCGGACCAGGACCAGCACCGGGATGACCAGGCCGGCCACCGTCAGGGGCAGCAGCACCCAGTTGATCGTGAAGTGGTCGCTTGCCACGACGACGGCGTAGAACACGGCGGCGACGGCGGCCCAGGTGAGGGACTTGACGGCCAGCTTCTTCTTCTCGGCGGCGCTGGTTGGGTTGACCACGACATCGGAGTGCTCGGGCAGATGGCGGGTGCCGAGCAGGAACTGGGTCAGGCCCAGGGCCATGCCGACCGCCGCGAGGGCGAACCCGAGGTGCCAGTTGACGGTCTGCCCGACCGTGCCGATCACGTAGGGGGCGAGGAAGCCGCCGACGTTGATGCCCATGTAGAAGACGGTGAAGCCGCCGTCCCGGCGCACGTCGTTGTCGGAGTAGAGCTGCCCGACCATGGTGGAGATGTTGCTCTTGAGCAGACCGGAGCCGAGAGCGACCAGGGAGAGGCCGACGAAGAAGCCCGCCGAACCGGGGACGGCCAGGCACAGGTGGCCGACCATGATGATGGCCGCGCCGATGGCCACGGTCTTGCGCGGCCCCCACACCCGGTCTCCGAACCAGCTGCCGGGCATGGCCAGCAGATAGACCATCGCGACGTAGACCGAGTAGATCGCCGTGGCGGTGGCCGCGTCGTAGGCGAGTCCACCGCCCTGGGAGCCGACCTTGGCGTCGGCACCGCCTGATATCAGGTAGATGACCAGTAGCGCGCGCAGCCCGTAGTAGCTGAAGCGCTCCCACATCTCGGTCATGAACAGCGTGGCCAGGCCGCGGGGGTGGCCGAAGAAGGTCTTCCCGCCCGAGACGGGCGCGTCCTTCGTCAGGCTAGACGCCATGAATGTGTCCTTGTGGCTCGGGACGCGCCGCAGCTTGCCGGAGCCGTAGGCACGCGCACGCGTCACAGCGGAAGAACAGAAGCGGCACGCCCGTATGCGGGCGGTGCGGGGCCGGCCGTCCACGTCTTCGCTTCAGGCCGGCTCAGGCGTGCGGGCAGCGTGGAGGACCGCACACAAGTTGCGTGGGCCATCTATCTGACAGCACCCGGATACCCTAGGGCAGAGTGTCCGCTGAGCGAACACTCTGAGAGGTGGCTCACAGTTACGTGTAGATGCCACCCGGATCGGGGAAGGCCGCTCCGGAAGACTCCGTACGTCTGCCACGGCACACGACTCATGGCGAAGGGGGCGGACCCCCGGCCCGCCCCCTTCGCACCTCGCGTCAGTTGGACGTCAGACCGCCGTCCACGGCCAGGGCCGTGCCCGTGGAGAACGAGGAGCGGTCGCTGCAGAGCCAGAGGGCCGCCTGGGCGATCTCGACCGGCTCGGCCATGCGCTTCTGCATCTGGCGGGCGACGAACACCTCCTCCATCTCGGGGTACGCCTCGACCGCGTGCTCGATCATCTCCGTCCGCGTGGTGCCGACGACGAGCGTGTTGACGCGGATGTTGTGCGCCGCGTACTCGGCCGCCGCGGCCCGCGTCATGCCCAGCACCGCGTGCTTCGCGGCGACGTAGGGCACGGGAGCGCCGGTGGCCACCATGGCCGCGGTGCTCGACGTGTTGACGATCGCGCCCTTGCCGGCCTCGAGCATCACCGGGATCTGGGAACGCAGACAGTTCCAGGTGCCGCGTACGTTCACGTCCATCGTGCGCTCGAAGACGTCCTGGTCGAGCTGGTGCAGGGGCGACAGGTCGCCACCGGCGAAACCCGCGTTGTTGAAGGCCGCGTCCAGGGCGCCGAAGTGCTCGCGCGTCGCGTCGACGGCGCGCTGCACATCGTCGGCGACCGCGACGTCCCCCGCGCTGAACGCCGCCCGGCCGCCCGCCTCTTTGATCTCCTGGGCGAGTTGCTTCAGCGTGTCCTCGCGGCGGGCCATCAGCAGGACCGCCGCCCCCTCGGCGGCGAACAGGCGGGCCGCCGCCGCGCCGATCCCGCTCGACGCCCCCGTGATCATTACGGCCTTGCCGGCCAGCAGTCCATTCGTGTCGGTCATGCCGTGAGTAAAGCCGCTGCGGCCCCGGAATCACACCCCTGGGTGATCATGACGTCCCCCACAGTGAACCACTGCGCACGCACGGGGTGGGACAGACCCTGGCTGGTCAGCTCTCCGTGGCCGGACCCGAACGGCCGCTCCGGCGCGGCGACTCGGCACCCACCTCGGCCAGCTCCTCGCCGTCCCTCAGGCGTGCCCGCACCGTCACCCGGGCGTCCTTGGGGGCCCGTACGGCCAGAGTGCGGCCGCGCTTCTCGGTGTCGACCTTCCCGGTGACGGAGATGCGGGTGACGTCACGGCTGCCCGCGGCCAGGAGGTAGCGGTGCCCCGAACCCGCCGTCCAGCGGGTGCTGGCCACGACGTGCTGGCCGAACCGGCTGCAGGCGGCGGTCGACCGGGCACGCCCGACGACCTTCGCCGGTGCCGTCGCGCTCTCGGCGGACGTACGGAACTGCAGCTGTACGTCGCCGGGGCCCCGCCAGGTCGAGGTGCGCGCGCACGACCACACGGCCCGGCCACCGTTCTCGGGCAGGTCCTGCTCGGCGAAGTCCCACCGGTTGACGGACCGTACGCCGTTGCCCCGCAGCTCCGCGAGGTGGCACGCGCCCCGGGCCCAACTCACCAGCGCCGCACCACTGGTGGCTTCGCGCGGCTGACGGCTCGGCGCGCCGGAACCGGGCAGCGGGGTGTAACTGATGTGGGCCGCGGTGAGGTCGCCCAGGTCGGTGACGAGAAAGGCGTGCTTCTCCACGATCTTCGAGGACGACCGCAGCTGCATCACGGGCACGCTGTCGCACGCCCCCGAGGCGGACGGTGCGCCGACCGGGTCGGTGAGTCCTTCGTCCGACACGTCCAGCGGGCCCCCCGGCGCGTTGGGGCGCAGCAGGTCGCGCGTCCGGGCCTCATCGATCCACGGGGCGGTGAGGTAGCGGACCCTGCCGTCCTTGCGGCTGACGGCGAGCGCCGCCGCCGTGGTCACGTCGGAGTCGTCGGCGCGTGAGAAGTCGAGCGTCGCAGGCTCCGAGGGGGAGACCGGCTCGCCGTAACGGACCACGCGGCGGCCGTCGGTGAACAGCACGACCGCCTCCTCGCCCACGACCCCCGCGTACAGCAACTGGGTCGTCCCGGAAGGGGGTTCGGTGGTGCTGGCCGGAGCGGCGCCCACGCGGGTGCCGTGCGGAGGATCGCTCCAGACGGACAGCGCACGCGTGAGCAGGGCGCGGTCGTCGACGTGGGAACCGCGGGCCGGCCAGGCGGTGAAGTCCACCCGCGAGGTGTCCGACCACGCGTCCGGCGAGGTGCGGAGCAGGGCGGCGGCGCTGATCGCGGGGCGCCCGCCCGAGGGGCGCTCCGGTGCGTCCTTGTGGACGGCGGGGAGCATGGAGAGGGCCACGGCGCTGACGGCGGCGATCCCCGCGGCGCAGCAGACGAGCCGGAACCGTCGTCTGCGCCGGAGCAGGTCGGTGGGCCGGGTCTGGACGGAGCAGGCGTCGAACTCCTGGGACTGCAGCAGAGCCCCCGCCGCCTCGCCCACCGACTCCTCGACACGGCCGGCGGTCTCCAGTGCCTCCCGTGCGTCGGAGACACCGGCGGCGGAGAGCAGCTCCGCGACCTCGGGCCGGGGGAGCCCGTCGAGCCTGCACAGCACGAACGCCGCGCGGGCGGGGCCGGAGACCTCCGAGAGCAACTGCGCCAGTGCGATCTCCTCGGTGCCACCGGCGCGCGGGAAGAGCCGCAGCCCCCAGACGACCGGGAGCGTGGGGTGCAGCGCACGAGGCGGCGGCAGCCGGTGCGGCCACCCGCGAGGCCGCTGCTCATGGGCCAGTGCCGCACACAGGACCCGCGCCGTCATCCAGGACGCCCCCGTCCAGGGCGCGCGTGATCGCCCCGTACCCGTCCGTTCGGGTTCTGGGCGTGCCGCGTCCGCGGGCGTCGCCCGCGGTGCGCCGTCCCCGGACCGCGGTGGGGGGATCTTCGACATCCGCGACACGGTCCGCCGGGACCGGAATCCGGGCAGGGCGCGCTGCACCAGGGAGTGTGCGACGAGTACGCGCCGATGGCGCGTGAGGGTGCTGGGGAGGGTGAGATAGGCGAGGCGTACGAGCCGGGTGTACTGGTCGACGATGACGGCCTCGGCATGGTCGAGGGCCACGGGCTCGGATCCCTTCGCCCAGCGCCGTTGCGATGTGCTCATCGATCAAAGGGCCTTCCGAAGGCTGACGACGTTGCGTCCTGACCTCCATCAAACGAGTGAATCGTGGGATGGTCACAGGCCGGGCGCGGACTGGGGGCGCGGGCCGCCGGGCCAGACGCCGCCCCGCACACCGCCGCGCCGTCACCCCCGGGATGCGGACTGCCAGGCTCCGCACGTGTGCTCCGGCGGGTGCCGACTCCCGTACGCTGCCGCGCTGTTGCTGTTCGGTGACATGCAAGACAGAGCTGTGACGTGGGCGAGGGCAACGACCGTGCCGGGTCGCGGGTCGTACGGGGCGTGGGATCAAAGGGCGGCTGTGACCGCCCGGACAAGCAGGCCGACCAAATGAGCTGGGGGAAGCAAGTGGAGATGAACAAGCGCGTGAACAAGGGACTGTTCGTCATGGGGGCCGCGCTGGCGGCGGCAGGCGTGGCCGTCGGGACGGTGCCGGCGTCCGCGGCCGGTACGCCCCGATTCCTGTCCGCGGCCGAGCTGCCGCCGCACGCGTCGTCGGCATGGACCGCCGGGCCGGTGACGGCCGGGCAGCCGGACCCGCTGCCGATGTGTGTCGGCGAGGCGCTGCCGTCGACGTCCGTGCACCGTGCCTACCGCACCGACCTCGACACCAACGCACTGCAGGTGACCGTCGTCGAGCGCGACACACAGCGGGCCAAGGACTTCGCCGCCCTGGTGCGCAAGGACCTCGAAGGCTGCGCGAAGAAGGTGATGCAGGAGAACCCCGACATCACGGCCAAGCAGAAGTACTACGGCAAGGTCGACGCCGAGGAGGGTGCCCACGTCTACGGCTTCCACACGACCGCCACGTGGGGTGCCTCGGACATCAACATGTTCTCCGTCGGGCGGGACGGCAGGACGGTGACGATCGTGCACTGGGGTCAGATGGGCGGCTTCGCCGACGCCCAGGTCGCCGACTTCAAGACCACGACCGCCAAGGCCGTGAACAAGCTCTACTGACCCTCGGACCTGGCCGAATCCCGCGTGTGCGACGGCTGTAGGGAACACCGATCTCGGCGTTCGGGAGGCGGGGTGGGACAATCACCCGACGGACCACGCCTGTCGTTCTCGCCGGTGCGCCGGTCCCGTCGCACGTGGATTCGGCCGGGGAGAGGCCGGGGGCCGGTGTCGTACCCGGTGCCCGGCGGTGGGGAGGACGACGGTGCTGGAGTGGCGGTACATCACCAAGGGCGCACGGCCCGTGCCCGAACCCATGGCCACACCGTTCGTCTGGACGACGGCCTGCTCGGGCTCCTTGGTGCTGGTGATCGCGTTCGACCTGCTCGGCGCCCTCGACCGCACCGGACTCGCCCTCGCCGCCCTCTCCGTCCTGGCAGCGCTGCTCGGGATGCTCGGCCGGTTCGTCGCGGCACCGGGCACGGCCCTGCTCTGCTGGGCCCTGCTGAACGTCTTCGCCGCCCACCCCACCGGGGAGCTCTCCTGGGCCGGGCACCGCGACCCCGGCTGGGTGGGATGTCTGCTGGCGGCCGCTCTCGTCGGCACGGCGACGGCCCGGGTCTGGTACGCGCGGGCCGCTTACCGCCGTATCACTCCGTTCGACGGAGCCGCCTGACCGCGACCGCGGGTACGGGAGGTGGCTTTCGTGCATCGTCTTTGCATGACCATGCGTGATGATGCATACTCTTCCTATGTCTAAGGTCCTCACCTCCCTTCCCGCCGGCGAGCGCGTCGGCATCGCCTTCTCCGGCGGTCTCGACACCTCTGTCGCCGTCGCGTGGATGCGCGACAAGGGTGCCGTCCCGTGCACCTACACCGCCGACATCGGGCAGTACGACGAGCCCGACATCGCCTCGGTGCCCGGTCGCGCCAAGGCTTACGGTGCCGAGGTCGCACGCCTGGTCGACTGCCGTGCGGCGCTGGTCGAGGAGGGCCTGGCCGCGCTCACCTGCGGGGCGTTCCACATCCGCTCGGGCGGACGCGCGTACTTCAACACCACGCCGCTGGGCCGCGCCGTCACGGGCACCCTCCTGGTCCGGGCGATGCTCGAGGACGACGTGCAGATCTGGGGCGACGGCTCGACCTACAAGGGCAACGACATCGAGCGGTTCTACCGGTACGGCCTGCTGGCCAACCCGAACCTGCGGATCTACAAGCCCTGGCTGGACGCGGACTTCGTGACCGAGCTCGGCGGCCGCAAGGAGATGTCGGAGTGGCTGGTCGCCCACGACCTGCCCTACCGCGACAGCGCGGAGAAGGCGTACTCCACCGACGCCAACATCTGGGGCGCCACCCACGAGGCCAAGACCCTGGAGCACCTGGACACCGGCGTGGAGACCGTGGATCCCATCATGGGCGTGCGGTTCTGGGACCCCTCGGTCGAGATCGCCGCCGAGGACGTGACGATCGGCTTCGACCAGGGCCGCCCCGTCACGATCAACGGCAAGGAGTTCGCCTCCGCCGTCGACCTGGTGATGGAGGCCAACGCCATCGGCGGCCGTCACGGCATGGGCATGTCGGACCAGATCGAGAACCGGATCATCGAGGCCAAGAGCCGCGGCATCTACGAGGCGCCGGGCATGGCCCTGCTGCACGCCGCGTACGAGCGCCTGGTCAACGCGATCCACAACGAGGACACCCTCGCGCAGTACCACAACGAGGGCCGGCGCCTCGGCCGGCTGATGTACGAAGGCCGCTGGCTGGACCCGCAGGCCCTGATGGTCCGCGAATCGCTGCAGCGCTGGGTCGGCGCCGCCGTCACCGGCGAGGTCACCCTGCGGCTGCGGCGCGGCGAGGACTACTCGATCCTCGACACCACCGGCCCGGCGTTCAGCTACCACCCGGACAAGCTGTCCATGGAGCGCACCGAGGACTCCGCGTTCGGCCCGGTGGACCGGATCGGCCAGCTGACCATGCGCAACCTCGACATCGCCGACTCCCGCGCCAAGCTGGAGCAGTACGCGGGCCTCGGCCTGATCGGCACCGCGAACCCGTCCATCGGCGCCGCGCAGGCCGCCGCGACCGGCCTCATCGGCACCATGCCGGAGATGCCGCAGGGCGGCGCCGAGGCCATCGCCTCGCGCGGTCAGGTCTCCGCGGAGGACGAGATGCTGGACCGCGCCGCGATGGAGTTCGGCACGGACTGAATCGTCCGCGCGCGACCCGGCACCCCGTGGGGGATGGGTCGTTGGACAGGGCCGGCCCGACACCACGGTGTCGGGCCGGCCCTCCGCGTTTCGGCGCCGAACAGGACCGGCTGTCCGGCCGCCGTCACGTGTGACGCATGTCCCGCGTGGGCGAGCCCACCACCAGTGGGGTTTTACGCGGTTGTAGAAGTATGGCTATGGTGCCGGAGATGTGCTGCGACGACGCAACACCCGTATTCCTTGTCAGACGCGACCTCGCAGGCCCAGGTTCACTGTGGGAGGCATCTTGAACGAGACGTCACGGTCGGCCGGCCGTCATGCGATGCCCCTTCCTCCTCAGCGGCCCTTCACCGCCCGGTCACCGGCCCTCGACGCGGAACCCGGGCGGGACTCCGGTGCCGGGTTGGCCTCCGGTACCGCCAAGGCGGCCGGGTCGACTCCCGGTACCGGTACGGCGGCGGAGGTGGCGCAACCCGCCAAGCGGCGCGACGCGTTCTTCGACAACGCCAAGTATCTGGCGATCGTCCTCGTCGCCATGGGCCACGCGTGGGAGCCGCTGCGCGGTGACAGCAGGGCTGCCGCAGCGCTGTACATCACCGTCTACACCTTCCACATGCCGGCCTTCATCGTCATCTCCGGCTACTTCTCCCGCAGTTTCGACGCGAGCCCGAACCGGATCAAACGTCTGGTCACCGGGGTCGCGGTGCCGTACGTGATCTTCGAAGTGGCGTACACCTTCTTCAAGCGGTGGGCGGGCGGCGACCCTGACTACCCCATCAGCCTGCTCGACCCCTGGTACCTGACCTGGTTCCTGGCCGCGCTGTTCATCTGGCGGCTGACCACCCCGATCTGGAAGGTCGTGCGCTGGCCCCTGCCGCTCGCGTTGGCCATCGCCGTCCTCGCGTCGGTGTCCCCGGACATCGGCGACGACCTCGACCTCCAGCGCGTCCTGCAGTTCCTGCCCTTCTTCGTCCTCGGCCTGGTCCTGAAGCCCGAACACTTCCAGCTGGTGCGCCGCAAGGAGGCCCGCCTGCTGGCCCTGCCGGTCTTCGCCCTGGCGCTGCTCTTCGCCTACTGGGCGGCCCCGCGGATGAACGCCGCGTGGTTCTACCGGCGTGACAGCGCCCAGGAACTGGTCGCGCCCGGCTGGTCGGGCGGCGTGATGACGCTGGCCATGTTCGGCTGCTCGCTGGTGCTCGTGGCGTGCTTCTTCGCGTGGGTGCCGGGCCGCAAGCTCTGGTTCACGGCCCTGGGCGCCGGGACGCTCTACGGCTATCTCCTGCACGGCTTCCTGGCCAAGGGATCCCGCTTCTGGGACTGGTACGAGGCCGACTGGATGCACCGGCCGCTCGGCGAGATCACCGTGACCGTCATCGCAGGCACCGTGATCACGCTCCTGTGCACGCCACCGGTGCAGCGCATGTTCCGCTTCGCCATGGAGCCCAAGATGGAATGGGCCTTCCGACAGGACGCGACCGCCCTCGCCAAGGGGCGCGGAGCGGGGAGACGGGCCGAGTGACCCCGCCGGCCCGGCCACCCGCGGTCCACTTCCAAAGCGTCGCCGAGACGCTGCCCGCGGGCCGCCGGGCCGTCCTCATACTGGACGCCGACGACCGCCGGATCGGCAGCCTCGACTACCAGGTCTGCCACCCGTGCCGGCTCGGGTACATCAGCAACATCGCCGTCGCCGCGCACTGGCAGGGCCAGGGCCTGGCACGCCACGCCGTGCACGGCGTCCTGGCCGACTGCCCGGACTACCGCTGGTCCACGTCACGCCAGTCCGCCCAGGGACGGCGCTTTTTCGCCGCCATGGAGGACGAGACCGAGACCACCCTGCCTCCCTGCGGGACCCGGTGCCCCCACATGGAGGCCTGCCCGCTCGGCGCCGTGCCCCAGCGACGCACCAGGTGGCACCCTGCCCGCCGACGGCGGAAAGTGAGGGAAGAGGCGACGGAGAGCGAGCCGGGAACCCGGCCCCGGCCGTGACCGTTGTCCTGAAACACACTGAACGAGGAGCGACGCTTGTCCGCCAGACCGACGGACCCCCCGGGACACAGTCCCCGACCACCCCGCCAGACCCCGCACGACCTGGCTGATCGAGGCACGCGACGGGAGAACCCCGCTCCGTCGACGCGCCGATGAGCGCCGCACTGGGCCTGCTGGCCGTCTTCGTCCTCACCGCAGGCACCGGCTACTTCGTCGCCCAGGAATTCGCGTACGTCTCCGTGGACCGCCTCGCCCTGGCCCGCGAGGCGGCGGCGGGCGACAAGCGGGCGGCCCGCGCCCTGCGGGTCCTCGAGCGGCTGTCCTTCATGCTGTCGGGCGCGCAGCTCGGCATCACCGTGACCGGCCTGGTCGTCGGCTTCATCGCCGAGCCGTCCGTGTCCGCGCTCCTCAGGCCCGCGCTGACCGGCGTCGGCATCCCCGACGGCGCGGTCGGCGGGATCTCCGTCGTCCTCGCCTTCGTGCTGGCCACCGTCGTGCAGATGGTGCTCGGCGAGCTGGCTCCCAAGAACCTCGCGCTCGCGGTGCCCGAGCGGCTCGCCAAGTCCTTGGCCGCCTCCACGCTCGCGTACCTGAAGGTCGTCGGGCCGGTCGTGCGGATCTTCGACAGCGCCGCCAACCGGCTGCTGCGCCGCGCCGGCATCGAACCCGTCGAGGAACTGCACCACGGCGCGACCCTCGAGGAGCTCGGCCACCTCATCGGTGAGTCCCACGAACAGGGCGAGCTCCCCAAGGACACCGCCGCGCTCCTCGACCACGCCCTGGAGTTCTCCGAACGGACCCTGGACGAGGTCATGGTGCCGCGCGCCGACTCCGTCTTCGTACGCAAGGACGCGAGCGCCGCCGACACGATCGAGCTGATCGCCAAGCACGGCCACTCCAACTACCCGGTCCTCGGCGACCACCCCGACGACGTCGGCGGCGTACTGGGCGTCCGTGAACTGATGCGGCTGCCCGCGGAGAGGCTGGCGGACGCGACCGCCGGCTCGGTGGCCCGCCGGCCGCTGCTCCTGCCCGACACCCTCGAACTGCCCGACGCGGTTCGGCAGATGCGGGAGCGGGACGACGAGTTCGCCGTCGTCCTGGACGAGCACGGCGGCGTGGCGGGCATCGTCACCTACGAGGACATCGCCGAAGAACTCGTCGGTGACATCGCCGACGAGAGCGACACGGTCGTCGAGCTCGCCGTCGCCGACGGCCGCGGCTGGCTCGTGGACGCCGGGCGCCGCCTCGACGAGGTCGCCGAGGCCACCGGCATCGACCTGCCCGAGGAGGACGACTACGACACCGTCTCCGGCCTCGTCGTCGACCGCCTCGGCCGATTCCCGTCCGTCGGCGACCGGCTCACCGTCGAGGCGACCGACGGGACCCCCGTGGTGATCGACGTACGCACGCTGCAGCGGCACGTCGCGGAGCAGGTCCGCCTGGAGCGGCTTGTCAGGACTTCCCGCCCGGACGAGGAGGAGCCGAGCGCATGAGCTTCCCGCTGGCACTCTTCATCACCGTCCTGCTGCTGATCGGCAGCGGCTTCTTCGTGGCTGCCGAGTTCGCGCTCGTCGCAGCGAAACGCCACCGCATGGAGAAGGCGGCGTGCGACGGACAGCGCGGCGCCAGGGCCGCGCTCGCCGGCATGCGCGAGCTGTCCCTGATGCTCGCGGGCGCCCAACTCGGCATCACCGTCTGCACGCTGGGTCTCGGCTCGATCTCCAAGCCCGCGATCTCGCACGAACTCGACCCGCTGCTGCACCAGTGGGGCCTGCCCAGCGGCCTCAGCTACGGCGTCTCCTTCGCCTTCGCGATGCTCGTCGTGGTCTTCCTGCACATGGTCGTCGGCGAGATGGCACCCAAGTCCTGGGCCATCGCCCACCCCGAGCGTTCGGCGATGCTCCTCGCCCCGCCCTTCCGCGCGGTGGTGAAGGCCGTACGCCCGCTCATCTGGCTCCTCAACCGGGTCAGCAACGCCCTGGTGCGCCTGTGCCGGGTCACCCCGCGCGACGAGCTCACCTCCGTCCACAACCGCGAACAACTCACCCACCTCGTCGAGGAGTCCGAACGCCTCGGCCTGATCAGCGAGACCGACTCGGAACTGATCACCAACTCGCTCACCGAGCCGCACGCACCGGTCGGTGACCTCCAGACACCCGCCGACCAGATCATCTCCGTGCCGGCCGAGGCGGGCATCGACGACATCCTCGCCACGGCCGCCGCGCACGACCGCAGCCGCCTGCTCGTCTTCGAAGGACCCCTGGTCGTCGGCTCCGTGCACGCGCGCGACGCCCTGATCGCCCGCGCCCGGAACCGGGGGACGGTCACGGCACGCGATCTGGCACGCCCCATACCGGCACTGGCCGCGGACGACACGGTGGGCCACGCCATCGAGCAACTGCGCCAGCGCCGCGCCTCGCTCGCCGTCCTCAGCGACGACACGGGCCGTCTGACGGGCATGGTCACTCTCGACGACCTGCTGGCCCGCCTGATGCATCCGGAGCGGGGGCAGATGGCGTGAAGCGGACCTCCGGCACCGGCGGACCGTGCCCGAGCGAGCTCAGCGGCGCACGACCGTCTCGTGGTTGAGGCGTGACAGCTTCTCGGGATTGCGTACGGCGTAGAGGCCGGTGATGAGGCCGTCGTCGATGCGCACCGCCAGGACGGTGTCGACGACGCCTGCGAGCCGCAGCACGAGCGCCGGACGGCCGTTGACCAGGGCCGGCCGCAGCGACATCGTGGTGTCGATCCTGGCCAGCACGCCGGCCACCTGGTCGGCGCCCACGACGGGGGCGAGCGCGGCCCGCACGACCCCGCCGCCGTCGGTCAGCAGAACGACATCCGGCGCGATCAAGTCGAGCAGCCGCTGCAGGTCGCCCGTCTCGATCGCCCGCTGGAACGCCGCGAGCGCGCCACGGTTCTCGGCCGGGGACACCGCCCCGCGCGGCCGTCGCGCGGCGACGTGTGCCCGCGCCCGGTGCGCGATCTGACGCACCGCGGCCGGGCTCTTGTCGACGGCTTCCGCGATCTCCGCGTACTCCAGGTCGAACACCTCGCGCAGTACGAACACGGCCCGCTCGGTCGGTGCGAGTGTCTCCAGCACCAGCAGCATCGCCATCGACACGCTGTCGGCCAACTCGACGTCGTCGGCCACGTCGGGTGCGGTCAGGAGCGGTTCGGGCAGCCACGGGCCGACGTAGGACTCCTTGCGCCGACGGAGCGTGCGCAGCCGGATCAGCGCCTGGCGCGTGGCGATCCGGACCAGATAGGCCCGTTGGTCCCGGACGGTGGCTTGGTCGACGTCCGCCCAGCGCAGCCAGGTCTCCTGCAGTGCGTCCTCGGCGTCGGCGGCGGAGCCGAGCATCTCGTAGGCGACGGTGAACAGCAGGTTGCGGTGGGCGACGAACGCGTCGGTGGCGGACCCCGTCCGCCCCTCGCGGACAGCCGGTCCGACGCTCTCTGTTCCTGTTCGCGTGCTGCGCTCGCCCATGGTCGACCCCCGCTGTCCGTGCTCGACGTGTCACGCACGAGACACCGGCCCCCGCTGCCTTGTGACACCCGCGGTCGGTGTTCTACGTCACATGATCGCGCTGTCACAAGGGCCGGTCGGTCGGCATCTCGTGTTCGTCAGGGCGCCGCTCGAACGTGCGGTGCCGACGAGTCGGTGCGGTACGCACATCCGCCCGGCATGCGCGTGAGGACATAGACATGGAACCCCGTATGAACCTGTTCGGCCACGAGATCGGCGCGAAGATCGGCAAGCGGATCTACGCCGTCAGCCAGGTGATCCAGGGATCGCCGCTGCCCAGGTCCACCCAGGAACTGGTGCAGTTGCGCACCAGTCAGCTCAACGGCTGCGGCTTCTGCGCCGACATCCACGCCAAGGACGCAGAGGCGGCGGGTGAAACCTCGGCCCGGCTCCATCTGGTCGCCACCTGGCGCCACTCAACCGTCTTCACGGAGGCCGAGCGTGCCGCGCTGGAACTGACCGAGGAGGGCACCCGCATCGTCGACGCCCACGGGGGCGTGCCCGACGAGACCTGGGCCCGGGTGCGCAAGCACTACGACGACGACCAGACCATCGCGCTCGTCTCCCTGATCGCGATGATCAACGCGACCAACCGCCTCGGCGTGATCCTGAACAACCAGGGCGGTTCCTACGAGACCGGGAGCCTCGCGGACGTGGCGAGCTGACCCGCCGGGGAGGGGACGGGGGACCGCGGCCCGGTCCTGGCCATGTGAGCCCGGACCGGGCGGGCCTCCTCCGACGGGAGATGCTCAGGAGATGTTTCCCAAAGTGTTTTTGCAAAACTTCTTTTGCAGATCCGTGATCCGCTCTACGCTCCCGGCATGGTCAGCGAAGACAAGAGGCGCGTCCTCGACCCCGAGAGCGACGCGGCCGCGTTGAAGGCCCTCACCCACCCCTTGCGCATCCGGCTGCTCGGGCTGCTGCGGATGGAGGGCCCGGCCACCGCCAGCGAACTGGCGGCCGTGACGGGGGAGTCGTCCGCGTCCACCAGCTACCACCTGCGCGTACTGGCGAAATACGCGTTCGTCGCGGAGGCGGAACAACGCGACGGCCGGGAGCGACGGTGGCGGTCCGTCCACGAGGTGACCTCGTGGAGCAACCGGGCGATGGACGCGACCGACGGCGGCCCCGTCTTCGTCGACACGATGCACAGACGCCAGATCCAGCATCTGCAGGAGTCGCTGGTGCGACACGAGGGCGACCTCGCGTCGGGACGGCTCGGGCCCGAGTGGCGTGAGCCGTCCGGCATCAGTGACCTGATGCCGCGCCTGACCCCGGAATCGCTCACCGAGCTGTGGCAGACGTTCGAGGACAAGCTCGACGAACTGACCGAGCGCGACCGGGCGGACCCCCGCGCGGCCCACCTGGTCCTCTTCGCGGCAGGCCTGCCCCTCGCCCCGCGCGTCCCCGAGGGCGACGCGTGACCGAGCCGATGGACGTCCGCACCGCACGCCGTCGGTACGTCACCGTCTCCTTCCTCTTCTGGCTCCCGATCGGTCTGACGGTCGCCCCGCAACTGCTGCTCTTCACCGAGCGCGGCATGACCCTCGCCACCATCGCGGGCTTCTTCGCGGCGCACTCCCTGACCGCCGTGGCCCTGGAACTGCCCACCGGAGGCCTCTCCGACGTCCTGGGCCGCCGGGTTGTCCTGGTCGCCGCGGGGCTTCTGGACCTGGCCGCGTTCACTCTGGTGAGCCTCGGCACCACCGCTTGGGTCCTCGCCCTGGGCATGGCCGTCAAGGGAGCGGGACGCGCGCTGTCCAGCGGCCCCGCCGAGGCCTGGTACGTCGACACGGTCCAAGCCGGCGCGGGCCCGGGTGCCGAACTGCGCACCGGTCTGGCCCGGGGCAACGCGGCCACCGCCACGGCCCTCGCCGCCGGCACCCTGGTCGGCGGCGCGCTGCCCTGGCTCCTCGGGCTCGGACCCGACCTCGGCGCTCGGCTGAGCGAGGCGACCTCGCGACTGGTGCTCCCGCTGTCCGTCCCCGTCCTGCTCGCGGCCGTCGTCGACGTCGTCTTCATGCTGTACGTCCTGACCGCCCTGCCCGAACCGCCCAGGCCCGCCACCCGGTTGCGCGCCGTGCTGCGGGACATCCCGGCGACCGTCGTCACGGGGCTGCGTCTTGGCGGACGCGATGCGCTGGTGCGCCGCGTGCTGCTCAGCGCGGGCGCGGCCGGGGGCGCCCTGGCCGCCATCGAACTGCTCGCGCCCGGCCGGGCGGCAGCACTGACCGGCAATCCCGAGACGGGCGCCGTGCTCTTCGCGGGGCTGGCCTGTACCGGATTCGTCTGCGCGGCGCTCGGCAGCCACCTCGCACCGTTCACCGCCCGGATGGCGGGCGGCGAACGCGCCGTCCTGATCGGACTGGGCGCGGGGACGGGCGGCCTGCTCCTGCTGGCGGTCACGGCGACCTTCGACGGCCCCCTGCCCCTGGCTCTGGCGGCCGTCGGATACGCACTGGTCTACCTCGGCCTCGGCGCGGCGGGCCCGAACCAGAACGACCTGCTGCACCGCAGAGTCACCCCGGCAGGGCGCGCCACAGCCCTCTCCGTCCAGTCGCTCGCGCTGCAACTGGCCGTGGCGCTCACCGGGTTGATCGTCGGCATCCTCCCCACGGGCCCGCTGCCCTGGCTGCTCGGTGCGACCGCGCTGGCGGCAGGGGCGGTGCTGTGGACGCGTAACAGCGCACCCGTGGTGGTGCCCGGTGCTCCGGCGCCGGGCGGAGCGCTGGAGGCGGGAGTGGCAGGGGCGTCGCCCTCCGGTACGAACCCATGAATTAACCGGCCCTTGGCATGCCGGAGTTGGTGGCATCTCCCGATGGGCGCCGCGGCCGGGCGCGGGCTAGCGTCGCCCAGGGATGTCGACAGGCATGCGCCGTGAGCGGCGCGGACTCGGAGGGGCGGGCAGGCGCGCGCATGCGATCCACAGCGGGTGAAGCCGGGCGGTCGTACGGCGGGGTCGGTCTGGTCGGCGCGGCCGCCGTGCTCTGGGGGACGGTCGGTCCCGCCCAGTTGCTGGCCGGCACCGGGGTGGAACCGGTGGCTCTGGGCGCCTGCCGCATGCTGCTGGGCGGGCTGGTCCTCGGACTGTTCACCGTGCGCGGTGCGGGGCTGCGGACCCTGACGCTGCCCGGCGTGCGCGCGTGGATGCCGGTGAGCGTCGCGGTGACGGCGTCCTTCCAAGCCTGTTTCCTCGCCGCCGTCGACAGGTGCGGGTCGGCGCTGGCCACCGCCGCCGCGTTCGGCACGGTGCCCGTCGTGGCGGGAATGTGTGCTCGGCGGTTCGGCGGGGACCGTCTCGATGCCCGGTGGGGCATGGCCACGGCCTGCGCGGTCGGCGGCCTCGTCCTGCTGATGGTTCCCGGGGCGGGCGACCGCGCCGACGTCCTGGGTGTGGCTCTGGCCTGTGCGGCCGGGGCCAGCTTCGGCGTCTACATCGCGCTCACCGGCCGGATCGCGGCACGTGGCGCCGACCCGTCGGCGGCCGCGCCCGTGAGCGTGGTGTGTGCGGGCCTCCTCGTCTCCCCGTGGCTCTTCGCCCGGCCGGAGGGCTTTGCGCGGCCGGAGAGTGCTCTCCTGGTCGCGTATCTGGGCCTCGGCACCACGGCGTTGGGGTATCTGCTGTTCACCAAGGGAGTGACCCGCGTCGGCGGAGCCACCGCCGGCACGCTCAGCCTGATCGAACCCCTCGTGGCGACCGGCCTCGGAGTGGCCCTGCTGGGGGAACGGCCGGGCGCCCTCGCCGCCTGCGGGGCGGTCCTCCTGCTCGGCGGGCTGGTCGTGACCTCCCTGCCGTCCCGGGCCCGTGACGGGGCGGACCCCGGCAAGGCCCCGACCCGGGACGGCGATCAGGACCGGTCACTGCTGACCGGCCGGCGCGAAGGCGGGTGAGCCCCGCGCCGACCGGGACGCGCCCAGGGTGTGGGCGCAGTCAATGGTCCTGAGGGCCGCAGGGCGGCGGTCACCGGTAGCGGAGGCCCGCCGGTAGTCACCGGCCCTGAGGTCCTACCGGTGTCACCGGTCCCGGTAGGAGGCCATCGCGTCATTCACCCGGGCGGAGAAGAACAGCGGTCCGATCGCGTCGGCCCAGGCCATCCCCTCACCGGTGAGGCGCAGCAGGTCCTGTTCTGCGGACTTCGTCCAGTCCCGTGCCGCGAGCAGCGCGAACTGATCCGGGAAGTCGTCTTCGGGGGTGCTGCCGAAGTGGCGCCGGTAGTCGTCGCGCCGCAGCCCGCCGGACTCCAGCAGCGCCTGAAGCACGTACATGCGTCGCCGCTCGTCGTCGTCCATGGCGAACGCCCACTGCACGCGGCGGAACTGTTCCGTGGGGGTGGCGATGTAGTCGTCGATGATCCGGCGTACCTCGGGCACCGCGACGGCGTAGTCGGTGGTGTAGTGCAGGTCGGTGGTGAACGAGCGTGCCCCCACCCCGAGTCCGACCATTCCGGCCTGCTGGTTGTACTCGCTGATGCTGGTCTCGTCCGCGCTCTCCACGGCGGCGGTGCCCACGCGCCGGAAGACCCGCATGGAAGTCTGCTCGTACCCCGCCGACAGCAGGTGGTCCCGGCCGTAGCGGTACAGCCGCAGCCGCTGCTCGTCCCAGACCCGGCCGTCCTTGTCGTGCCGGGCCATCAGCCCGGTCAACGGCCGTACGTAGAGCGGGTAGAGGTAGATCTCCTCCGGCTCCCAGGACAGCGCCGCGTCCAGCGACACGTGGAAGGAATCCTCGGTCTGCCCGTCGATGCCGTAGATCAGGTCGATGTTGAGCACCGGGAAGGCGGCCTCCTTGAGCCGCGCCAGGGCCTGTTCGACCTCCGCGCGCTTTTGCGGCCGGACGGCGGCGCGCGCCTCGGAGTCGATGAAGCTCTGCACACCGATGCTCAGCCGGGTCGCCCCGCGTTCCTTGAGCACGGCGATCCGGTCGGCGGTCGCGGTGGCCGGCGAGGTCTCCACGGACCACGGTACGGCGGCGAGGTCCGCGCCCATGACGTTCTCGCAGATGTCGGACAGGCGGGTGAGCTCGGCGGCCGTCAGGTAGGTGGGCGTACCCCCGCCGAACGCGGCGAGGGAGAAACGGACCGGCTCGCCCTTGGCTTCGAGGGCTTCCCGCGTGACCCGTGCCTGGCGCTCCAGAGTGCCGAGAAAGGCCCGGGTGACGTCCTCGGGGGCGCCGGTCCGGGTGAAAAGATTGCAGAATCCGCAGCGCATCTCGCAGAACGGGACGTGCACATACAGGGAGAGCGCGTCCAGCCGTTCCCGCGACCACAGGTCGCTCAGCAGCGGGCCGCTTTCCTGGAGGCGGTAGGACTTCTGATGCGGATAGGCGTACACGTACTGCTTGTACGGGGTCTCCGGCTCGGACGAACCGGGAGTTACTAACGGAAGAGGGACAGTAGTCGCCATGGAGCGGAAGCGTCCTTTCGGTACGAAATGATCGATCGCGCCCACCGGCAACGCTACGGACGCTGCTCCTCCATATCGACGATGCTAACCTCCGAATTTGACGCCCGAGAAAGCCTGCATATAGGCGCTTCCTCGCATTGCCCCATTGCCTCCCGTGTGGTTCGCGAGGAGAAATGAAAACAGCCATGTCCAGATTTCGACTTTCCGCGGATCACGCCTTGTCGATGCGGTACGTCTGGGGCCATGACGCACCTCCTGATAGCGGCCGGCGGTGGCGGTGACGTCATCACCACCACCGCGGTCCACGGCGCCCTGCACGGTCCGGACGCCCCGGCCCTCGTCCTCACCTACGCCTGGGAGAGGCTGACCGTCGACCCGGTTCCGGGGCCGCGCCGGGCCTCGGACTTCACCGGCACCGATGCGGCCGGGCCGCGACTGCGCCTGCTCACCCCCGACTCGGCCCCCCTGCCGCCGGCCGGCTCGCTGCTGCCCCGCCTGGCGGCCGACCTGTCACCCAGGATCGGCGTGCTCGACCCCTACGACGGAGCGGTGGGACTCGCGGCACAGATCGCCGAAGCCGTCGCCTACTGCGGCGCCGCCCGCATCGACGTCGTCGACGTGGGCGGGGACATCCTCGCCGAAGGCACCGAACCCACCCTGCGCAGCCCCCTGGGGGACGCCCTGGTCCTCGCCGCCTGCGCGCGCGTCGGCATACCGGCCGTCGTCCACGTCGCCGGCCCCGGCCTGGACTGCGAGATCCCCGAAGCGGACGTGCTGCGCCGCCTGGACGGAGCCTCGCCGGGGCTCACCCTGACCACGGAACACACCCGTACCGTCGAGCACGTCTTCGACTGGCACCCCTCCGAGGCCAGCGCTCTGGTGACCGCCGCGGCCCACGGCGTACGCGGCGTGTGCGGAATCCGCGACACCGACCGACCGGTCACCCTGTCCGACACCGGCCCGCGTGTGTACCGCATGCCGCTCGCCCGCGCTCTCGCCCTCAACCCCCTGGCCCGCGCCCTGCACGACACCACCACGCTGGCCCGGGCCGAGACGGCGAGCACGAGGATCTGCGGCTTCTCGGAGATCGCCCGGGAACGCGAACGTGCCCGCACCGCCACGAGCCGCGGACCCCGGACGGAAACCCGGGCGCCGAGGGCGGCACACTCCCCGGCCGGCAGCACTCCCGCGGACCTACAGGCACTGACCGGCCGATTCGACACGTGGTCGGCGCGGACCGCCCGCGACGGCATCCAGTACGTGACCACGCGCCGCATCCGCGAAGAACTCGGCCTGACCGAGGCGGAGTTCGCCCGGCTGCGCGCCACGCACCCGGACAACCCCGCCGGCGGTCGCACCGGCCCGCTGTGGTCGCTGCGCGTGCCCGACCCCGCATCCGAGGCCCGCTGACGCCTTCGCTCAGTCGCGGATCGTGAGGGAGGCACGGCCGATGGCGCAGCGGAAGTCCGCGTACGCCGACATGAGATGAGGCGAGGGGGAGGGCCGTCCCGGAATGAGTGGCACCGAGGCACTGAGCCACCCAGCCTCAGCACTGTGAAGCCCTCACCTGTACGAGGCGCTGCGACGAGCGGCCTTGGAGTGCGGTCCCCGGAGGCGTCCACGAGGTCGGCGGACGGGGGGCGGCCCGGGCCGGGCGCAGGAGCCGTCACGCATCAGCACGGTATCCCGGGGTGTCCAGGCGCCACGCCCGACGGCGCCCCGATCGCATCCGAAGGAGTGAACAGGCTGGTCGGTGGAGACCTGATGGGCGTGTGGAATACCAGGGGCCGAGGGCGAGTTGGGGATCGTGTCCGACAGTGCAGACCACGAGAGACCGTCGAAGGAGATTCGCATGCCCCTCAGCGTCGAAGAGCGCGAACAGTTCCTGGCCGAACCGCACATCGGAGCGCTTGCCGTGGACGCGGGCGAGGGACGGGGCCCGCTCACGCTGCCGATCTGGTACCAGTACGCCCCGGGCGGCGAGCTGTGGGTGATGACCGGCCGCGACTCCAAGAAGGCGCGGCTCATCACCGCCGCGGGACGCTTCTCCCTGATGGTCGAGCGCCTGGAGCCGACCATCCGGTACGTGTCGGTGGAAGGTCCTGTCGTCCGGACGGAGGAGACGACGCCGGAGCACCTGCGGGAGATGGCGGCGCGCTACCTCCCGGCCGAGAAGGTCGAGCCGTACATGGAGTTCGCCTCCAAGGAGCACGGCGAGCAGGTCGCCTTCCACCTGCGGCCCGAGCGCTGGTACTCGTCGGACCTCGGCAGCGTCTGACCCCGTGGAACCACGGGCCGGACCGTCGGAGGCGTCACGTCAGGACGTCACGGCTTGCGGGCCAGACCGCCGTGCTCGCCGATGGGCTCCTGGGTGGGGGAGCCGGGGTCCGGGCGCCAGAAGGGAACCGACACGACGCCGGGCTCCAGGATCTCCAGCCCGTCGAAGAAGGCCGTGATCTCGTCGACGGGCCGCAGGAAGTACGGGACGGCGCCGGAGGCGTTGTACGCGTCCTGGGCCTCTTCGTAAGCGGAGTCGGTGCCCCGGGAGCCGTCGTTGACGGAGAGGTAGCTGCCGGAGGGCAACCCGTCCATCAGGCGGGCGACGATGGCGCGTGCCTGGTCGTAGTCGGCGATGTGCCCCAGGATGTTGCTGAGGATCAGCGCGGTGGGCCGGGTGAGGTCCAGCGTCCCGGCGGCGGCCGCGAGGATACGGTCGGGGTCGGTCAGGTTCGCGTCGACGTAGGCGGTCGCGCCCTCCGGGGTGGAGGTGAGCAGGGCGCGGGCGTGGGTGAGGACCATCGGGTCGTGGTCGACGTAGACGATCTTGGCTTCGGGGGCGAGCCGTTGGGCGACCTCGTGGGTGTTGTCCACCGTCGGCAGGCCGGTCCCGATGTCGAGGAACTGCCGGATCCCCGCATCGGTGACCAGGTGGGTGATGTTGCGCCGCAGGAACGCGCGGCTGCTGCGCGCGACGGTGACGATGCCGGGGAAGACGGCGCTGTACGCGTCGCCCGCGGCCTCGTCGACGGGGTAGTTGTCCTTCCCGCCCAGCCAGTAGTTCCAGATCCGGGCCGAGTGCGGAACCGTCGTGTCGATCTTCTGGTGCGCCGCCGGATCTGGCGTCGCGGCGTGGTCGGTCATGGGTTCCGTCCGTCTTTCCACCGTGGCGTGAAACTGTCCGCGGCCCAACCTATGGGGTAATCATTACGGTGCACACGCCAGTGCAGGGAATCCGGGGTCGCGGATCGGCGCCGGGCCCCTTGGCCGGCCCCGCGGACCTGCGCATGGCGAAAGGGCCCCGGCGTTGATCCACCAGGGCCTTCGCGGCCACGAACCGAAGTCCTCACAGCGCTCCGTGGAACTCCTCGGCAAGAGGTGGCTGGGCGGTCACGTGGTTACAGCTCGCACGCCGTGGGAATCCACCCCTTGATCCCCCGGTAGGAGATGTGTGACCACCGGTTGTCTTTGTCCCATGTGCAAAGATTGTGGTACGTCTGGCCGGACGACACATAGCAGTCCAGATGCTTGGCCTTCGCGCCCTTCGGGAACAGCCCGAGCGCGGTCGCGTTCAGCTTCTTGGACTTGCGGATCTTCACACTCTCCCGCGCCTTGAGCGTCATGCCCTTGCCTGGGCAGGACGCGCCGGCCACCTGCGTGGGAGAGGTGGCAACAGCCGATGCCGTACCGACGGCCAACGTTGCCCCCGTCATCGCCGCAACACACAGCAGCGAAGCCAACTTCTTCATCACATAACCCCGTTCGGTCGCAGATGGGCGCCCTGCGCCCCGCAGACCATGGTCGGACTCTGGTGGGACCAGCGTTGCAAGAGCGACCAACATTTCCCCAACGGGGACGTCGCGGCTCCGGTGGATCTGCCGGCCCGGACGAGGCCGGCCCCGGTACGAGCCGGTGCAGCCCCGCAGCCGGACCATTCCGAGGGCACTCGGCTGCACTTCACGCGCCCGGCGTACTCCGTACCGTGACGAACGCTTCCGTGCCTCCTGGTAGCTCACGCATCAAATGCGCCAGGACGTGAACCCGATTCATGCCCGCCGCACGCACAAGCACGTCGACGAGTACGTGGATGGTGATGCGCTGCCGGCTGATCTCGGAACCACGACTCGCCCAGGAGAATCCATGCCGCCGTTCGCTCCCGAAGAACCCCTGTTGCTGACGTCCGCTCGCCTGTGGGACGGCGTCAGTGACCACACCGTCTCGCCCGCGGCCCTGCGCGTGCAGGACGGACGGATCACCGCGGTGGGGCGCGAAGCCCGCGGTACCGGCGCCCGCACCGTCGACCTGGGCGACCGCACCCTTCTGCCGGGGCTGATCGACTGCCACGTTCATGTGAGTACGGCCGCACCGGGTGAGCGCGCCGACGGGGTGAGCAAGGCGCTTTCGGCACTGCGCCCCCTGCGGCAACTCCTCCAGGCCGGCTTCACCACCGTTCGGGACCTGGGGGCGCCGGCGGAAGATCCTGTGACCGTCCACTTGCGGCACGCCGTCGCCGCCGGGCTCGTCCCCGGCCCCCGGATGCTCGTCGCACCGCACCTGATCTCCTCCCGAAGCGGGCACGGCGACCAGTCGCCGTCTACCGCGACGCCGGGGCCACTGGAAGTCGGCGCCGTGGCCGACGGTCACGACGAACTCCGCAAACGGGTGAGGACCGATGCGCGGTACGGCGCCGACTGGATCAAGTTCGCCGCAACCGGCGGATTTTCCAGTCCAGGCGACCCACCGGAGCGCGCCGGCTACAGCCAGGCCGAGATGAAGGTACTGGTGTCCACCGCCCGTGACCTCGGCCTGTCCTGCGCCGCGCACGCCTTCACCGACGAAGGCATCGAGCGCGCACTGCTGGCAGGAGTCCGCTCCATCGAACACGCCTGTCTGGCGACCCCCGCGGGACTCGACGCCGTCACCCGCCACGGAGCTTTCCTCGTCCCCACCCTGTACATCCTGCAGAACGTCCTCACGCACCTGGACGACGACCTCTTCTGGACGGACCGTCACCCCGAGATGAGGGCGAAGCTGGAGAAGTTCGCTCCGACGCTCCGCGGCCACGGCCGACGCATCGTCGCCAGCCGCGCCCCGCTGGCCTTCGGAACGGATGCCGGGATGTTTCCCCACGACGAGAGCTGGCGAGAGATCCCCGCCCTCGTCCACGCGGGACTCTCCCCGGCCCAGGCGCTGCGTACCGCCACCCGCACGGCGGCCCAACTCCTGGACACCCCGGAGTTGGGCCGCCTCGCACCCGGACGCATCGCGGACGTCATCGCTGTTCCGTCCGACCCGCTCCACGATGCCGAGGCCATGGCCCACGTAGAGTTCGTGATGAAGGACGGCCACATCGAAGTCGGGGACGACGCGGCGGGCTTGCGGGCATCGCGCGGTGGCGGAGGCTCCTCCCACCGCGCGAGCTGACGCCCACTGGTTCGTTCAGACCGTGGGCACGCGGTCCAGGAACCCGTGAACGGTACGGATCCGGCCGTCGTCCGCCAGCGTGATGACGTCGAACCCGGCGACGGGCGCGGAACCGTCCGCGGGCGACACGAGCTCCCAGGCGAAGCGCACGATGTCGTGGTGCCCGTCGACCGTGCCGGTGCGGCGGAACTCGAAGCCGGGGAACTGCTCGTGGGCCCCGTTGATCACGGCGGCGACGCCCTCGTGCCCGCAGACGTCGGCCAGCGGATCCGTGTAGCTGCCGTCCTCGGTCCAGGCGGCGGCCACGGCCTTGTCGATGTCCTCGGCGCCCGCCACGTTCCAGGCCTCGAAGTAGCGGGCGACGGCGGTCTCGTACGCGAGGGTGTCGTGTGCGGTCATGGCGGGTCAGCCTCCTGTGAGGTGGTTCTCGACTTGCGGAGTGATGACTCAAGGCTGCCCGTCTGCCGCATGGCGGTCGATGACGTCCCGGGTAATGATCCGAGTGCCGTCCGTCGCAACCCCCTCTCTGGGATGCTGAAGGCCGGGTTCGGCAGGGGAGGGGGCAGACGGTGTATACGGAACCCATGGCGCGAGCCGTTGTGGAACCAGCAGTGCTCAAGCTGATACGGACATACCCGCGAGGCCGTCCGTTCTCCACGACGGTCACATTCGGCGGGGACGACTTCAGCATGCGCGCCCACGTGCGGGCGCAGTGGGCGGCACCCGGGCACGTGAAGATCGCGCTGGCCTGTTGGGTCGTCAACAAGGACACCGCGCGCTATCTCGGTGACAACCCGCCTCTCGGAGAGGAGATGCGCCTGTCACCAGAAGGCACGGCGGAGTGGGACGAGGAACTGACCCGTCGGGTGATCGGTCACCTCGGAGCTCGCATGAACGCTCTGGCCACCGCCCTGCCGACCACCGACGAACACCTGACCATCACCGTTCCCCTCGCCCTGACGCAGTCCGGTTGAAGGGTCGGCCACGGCCGGCAAGGCCACCGACGCCGGGGCACATCATCGGCGGCAGGGCCACATGGCTCCGTTCTCGCCCGGCCTCGAACGCGCGGGACTCCCAGGCTCAGTGGGAAGAAGGCGCAGGGTTCAGGCTCGACAGGCCGTCCAGCGGATCCGGCAGGCAGGCCGGTTCGTCCTCACCCGGTCCATGCGCGTTGACCGCGTCCTCGACCGCTTCGTGCTGACCTGCGGGGCAGCGGCCGTCCCTCACCGGAGCGGCTGCCTCGGCGGAAGCCGCACCCCCAGTGCCGACGACGGCCGCCACGGCCAGGGCAGCGGCACACACCGCGCTACGCATACGCATGTAACTCACCCCATGTGGGTCGATTGCACGGAGCCTCCAGGACATACCGGTTCCGCCGGCCAGTCCACATGAGCGTGCCAGCCGAGGGACCCGCTCGTCTGGGCGGGTACGGGCCGGTGTGGCGGACTGGCCGGGCCACGAGGACCAGGCCGGTGACGATCCCGGCGATGCCACCCATATGTGTGGCATGGCCTGCAGGGAGTCAATGCCATGCATGGTCCAGACTTTCCCTGGCCCGCTCACCGCCACCGTCACCCCGGGTGGAGCCTTGGGCAGCCTCGTTGGTCCCCTTCTGTATCGCCGACACCACCAGCGGGTCCATCACTGTGTGCAGGCCCTCGGCCACTCGTGCTCGATCACCGATCGACACTCCGACGGGCCGTCGCGGCCGACGCCCCTCGTTTCCACCATCGCCCTCAGGGACCCCGTGAAGACGCCCCAGTTCGTGGGGGTGACCGACCAATTCACGGACGGACCTGCATCGTGCGGGGGTCCTGGGTTCGTTGAGACAGAACACCCGGCAGGCGGCCACTCGACGGCAGTCTGAAACGCATGACCGTTCTCATCGAAGCCAGCCGTCATCTCATGCGATCCAGTCGCCTCGTTCGGCCCCAGGGCGAGCTCGGCGTGGTTGACGACGAGCTTCCGCTCGCACCTGTCGACATCGGTGCGGACCGCCCTTGCCGAGGTGAGCCTGTCGTTCGTGTTCCAGGATCAACTCGCGCCGGCGCTGGGAGAGCTCTACGACGTGCTCTCCCCGGCGCCTTCGGCGAGGATCACGGGGTCTTCTCGGGGTGGGGCCCAGTTCGTTGTTCGTTGAGTGCGGTGGGGGTGTCCAAGCCTTCGAGGGGTGCCACGTGTTGCCGGGCCTGGGCTGTGAGCGCGATCAGAGCCGCCACGAAGGCGAGCGAGGCCAGCACGAAGGAGCTCTGGAGGACGTAGGGGTCACTGTGCTCGGTGCGGCGCAGTATGAAGAAGGCGTGTAGTGCGGGGCTGCCGCGCCGAGGCCGTAGCGCCAGAGGGCCAGGTTGCTGTTCGTGGTCCCCAAGTGGCGCCGGGTAGCGGGGGCGTGGACGAAGATGTCGTTCAGGCGAGTGCGGACGGTCGTCTGGAAGGCGGGGTCGCGGTCGATGTCGCCGACGCGTGGCCGGTCGCGGACGGTCTGGTACCGGCCGATGGCGCGGAACGCGGCCGCGGTGACCGGGTGGGCCGGCTCAGGCGCAGTCTCCGCCAGCCTCATGCCGCGCCTGTCGAGCAGCTTGTCCTCACTCATCAGACGGACGGCCACCGAGGCCGCGCCTGCCGGACCATCCGAGTCTCCACCGACCGCCGCCACGGCCTGGTCGCCAGACCCAACACGATGTTCACGCTGGTCAGTGAGACCACACAGGTCATCAGCATCAACATGGGTACGACGATCGACGACACGATGTGCGGCCCGCAAGACCGGATTCCTGTCGGCTTACCAACCGGGCTGCACTCGGACTACGTTGAATGAGAAATCGACTGGATGCGGCGAGAACGGTCAGTTGAAAAGGGCTCACTGTCGCAGGACAGGAGACGCTGGTCGATGGTCGTGAGCGCCCTGTGCATGGCCATCCCCTGTTCCAGATGCGGTCGGGCCCGGACCGTGAAGATCACCAGGGAGCTGGTGGTGCGGGTGGTCGGTGGCAGGCCGCCGGAAAAGAGCGACGCCGCGCTCTGGCTGTCTTCCTGGATGGCTGGGGAGGTGGCTGGCCAAGAAGTAACGGCGTCGCGCTGTATGGGCGCGCGGGCTCCGGCGGCTTCTGTATGGGCGGGGAATGATTGGGGCGTCGGAGGTGGTGGCGGGGTACAGCGTCCAGTGTCCGGCCGTCGGGGCGGCACCGGCTATGGCCACCGGACCGTGCCTTCACGCATCTCCGGCCCCAGGGGCCGTGGGACGAATGCCGGACTACTGAGGCACAGTGTGCGCTGCGGCGATCGCGGTGATCGCTGCCCTGTCCACGGAGGCTCCTCCTTGCAGCGCCTCCAGTGTGGCGGCGCAGATGTCCAGGGTGGTCGCGCAAAAGCTGTGGACCGGGCCGGCGGGGATCGATTGGGTGTAGGTTTCCGCCCCGGGCAGATGCTGGCGTACATAGCGGCACATGTCGGCTGTCGTCCAGCCGCGGGGAAAGAAGTCGACACCGCGAGCGAGGTCGTCCTGGCGGTTCCAGGCGATGTTCGCAGCCTGCACGGCACGCCCGAAGGACACCGCGCCAACCTTGGAAGTGGTGATGCCGCAGTGCCAGGCCCACAGGTCGGACAGTGTGATGCCGATGGAACTCGCCACGGCGAACGTGTAGCGGTCCAGGTCTGATTCGTTGTCGACCCTGAATCCGGCCTGCACCCAGTCGGCCATGCGGTCCGCGAGGGCGGCCAGCGCGTCCCACAGGCGCGGCGCGATCTCGTACGGAGGCAGTTCGACGGCCCATTGATGAAAGCACGTGGTGATGGGGGGCAGCTGCGCCGCGTAGGGCTCGAACAGGCGTTCGACGTCAGCCCGGGTGAAGGACTCCTGCTGCATGAGGCGGCTCAGCCCGCGCAGCAGTTCGATCTTGGCTTCGGGCTTGAGTTCCGTATGGTCTTCGATTTCGTCGAGCGCGCGGTTGGCGAGGTAGTAGACGGCCACCACGTCCCGCAGTGCTCCATCAAGTCGCATGATGGGCAGAAAGAACGTTCTGCTTGTTTTTTCAAGGATTCCGAGAACTTCCGTGGTGAGCATTTCAAGCCTGTCTCGTAGTGTCGGCCTGCCGAATGTGAATGGCCGTCAAACTGCATCCAACCCGGTATCCACACGCGTCACTTGGTGATGCGTGGCGGCACATCCTAGCAGCGTGCACCGTAGGAAATAGAAAGGAACTGATCGGCTTGTGCGATTTCCTTTTAAGTCACACGTGGCCGATTCGCGGCGCTCTGCGTCCGGCGGTTAGGGAGGTGCCACCACATTCGAATTCTTCTAGGCGGAGAAACCGATATGTTTCGCCCCCGATGGCTTCGCTTCCTCAGCGGGCGCGATGGTGAACACAACTGGAGAAACCGAGTGAGTGAATGTCAACTTCCCGGCCCCGGCTCGCTGTGCTGGCGGCTCCTGGGCCAGACGAGAATGCTCCTCGTCACCGGCCGGGCCCTGGTCCTGGAGGCCGCACTGCCGGCGGGCGGGGCGGCGCTGGCCCGGCACTCGACCTACCGCACCCGACCGCTCCGGCGTCTGGAGCTCACTCTCGACAGCCTTCAGCGCCTCACCTACGGCGACGCTCAGACCCGCGAGCGGGAGGTCACCCGGATCCGGCGCGCACACCGGCACATCAACGGCACGGACGAGACGGGCCGCCCGTACGACGGCCTGGACGACGCCAGCCGCACCTGGATCATGCTCACCCTCTTCGATGCCATGGTGACGATGGAACGGCTCGGCGGCAGGCCACTCGCCCCGGCCGACGAGGCCCAGTTGTACGACGAGTGGCGAGTGGTGACGCTCGCCTTCGGCATCGACGAGAGCGCGGTCCCCAAGGACCTCGCCGCCTACCGCTCCTGCTTCGCCTCCATGGTGGCGGACGAGCTCGAGGACAACCCCGAGGTCCGCCACCTCCTCGGCGAGCTCTACGCTTCCGTCCAGCGCCCGCCCGCACTCGCCCGGTGCCCCAAGCCCGTCTGGAAGGCGGTCGCGAAAGCTGCGGCCGTCGTGATGGGCCGGGTACTGCGCGCCGACCTTCCGTCCCCGTACCGCAGGCGTCTGGGTCTGGAGGCCAGTCGAGGTGACCGTGCCCTGTCGTGGGTGCTGCACCGCACCGCCCGGCAGTTCATGTCGGTCCTGGCGCTGAAGCGGCGATACCTGCCGCTGGCAGCGGCTGCTCTTCAGGGAGGTGCCCTGGAGCCCCGTGCCGCACGGCGACCGCTTCCGGTGCGGCGCCACCGCGGTGGCGACTACTCGCGGCCGGTGCGGGTCGGCAAATTCTTCGACGACGTCCTCGATCAGACAGGGGACGGCTTCATCACCCGAGAGGACCTCCAGGCAATGGTGCGGACCGTGTGCTGGCACCAGGACCTCACCGACGAGGCGGAGCAGCGCCTTTACGACGCCTTCGACGCGTGGTGGCAACAGCTCTCCGTCATGGACAGTGACGGCGACGGCCGCGTCTCCAAGGATGAGTTCACCACCGGGACACTGTCGCGTCTGGACGAGACGCCGGACTATCTGCAGGACGGCCTTCTTCACGCCATGGGTGCGGTCTTCGACGTGGTCGATATCGACGGTAGCGGCCGGCTGGACATGGCCGAATACCGGAAACTCTTCGGTTCCAAACTTCACCCGGCCGACCTCAATCAGGGTTTCCAAGAGCTCGACACCGACGGCGACGGCCAGATCAGCCGGACGGAATTCCTCCACACTCTGGAGCTGTTCTTCACAGCCCAAGCGAACGCGACCACAGGAGCCCGTCTGTTCGGCCAGTGATCGTCACCAATGGAAGCCACTGGGGCGCCGGGCACGCACATGGTCGGCCGTCCCGCCGCGTCCGCCGGGTACGGCCTGCAAACCCTCCCCGCGGGGACTTCGCTGTGTGAGCGCGGCCTGGTCCAAGCGTCGATCTGGCGCCGGTGTGCCGGGCGCTGAGGAGGCCGCCTACTGCACAGGACCCTGCTGTTCGTCGCCCGCCAAGGCAGCCCTGCGGGGAGCGGAGGCATGGAAACGGACACCTGTACGGGCCTCTGTCGTACGGAAAGGCCCCAGAGCGGCGAGCAGATCGGCGAGGCCGGCGGGCGCACGTCCTCGCAGCCGTGCCGCGGTCCGGACAGGGTGCCGGTCGGTGCGGACGATGCGGCGGCCGTGTGCGGCCAGCCGGGATGCGAGGTCGCGGTCCTCGCCGGTGGGCAGTGCGGCGAAACCGCCGGCCTGGAGATAGGCCGCGGCCGAGAACCCCATGTTCGCCCCGTGGACGTGCGGGTGATCCCATCGGCCGCCGCCCGGGACGGCGGGCCGGGTGCGGAAGTAGTCGGCGTCATGCAGGGCGGCCAGTCCTCGCGGTGCCCTGGCGAGTCGAATGGTGCCCAGTACGACGTCGTACCCACGCAGCGCCCATGTGACCTGATGCGTGAGCCAGGCGGCGGGCACGGTCGTGTCGGCATCCGTCATCGCCAGCCAGACGGAGGGCCCGCTGCGCGCAAGGAGACGGAGCGCGTGGGCGGTTCCCGTGGCCCGGGCGGCTCCGACGTTGCGGCGTTCGAGGTGCACCACCTCCGCTCCGGCGCGCGCGGCGATGTCCGCGGTGGCGTCCGTGCAGGTGTCCACTGCCACCACCGTCACGACGGGGACGGGTGCGACGTGCGCCGCCGCTCGCCGCACGCTGCGCAGGCAGGCGCCGATGCGATGCTCCTCGTTGTGTGCAGGGATCACGACGGCCACCGCCGCGGGAATCACGCCAGACCCTCGGCCCGGGCGGGGGAGACGGGGGGAGCACCCTCGGGGCCGGCCTCGTGGACCGTGAGGGTGAAATCGGGATCGTCGTAGCGGGCGAGGCGGCTCAGGTGCGTGACGGTTTCGAGTTGCTCCGCGATCTCCCGCCCCGTGCAGGAGTGCTCGGCGACCGGATGGTTCCAGTGGACCGTGACCAGGTGACCGCCCGTGCTGAGGCTGTCGGCGCCACGACGCAGAAGCCGGGTGCGGGTGTCCGCGTCGAAGTAGTACAGCAGTTCGGAGAGGACGACCAGGTCGAACTGTTCCTCGGGCCACTGCTCGGGGACGGTCATCTGCCGCACCGTGACATGGTCCGTCGCGTGCGTGCGCCGGGTCGTCGTGCGCACGGCGGAGGCCATGCGGTCGGCCGCGAGCAGGCGGTCACAGCGCGCGGCCAGCATGCTGGTCAGCACGCCCACGGAGCAGCCTGGTTCGAAGGCGTGACGGTAGCGCGCACGTGGCAGTGACGCCACGGTCAGGTCGTACTTGCGGCGGTCGTACCAGCGGTCCGCCAGATGCCAGGGGTCGGAGCTGCCGGCGTACTGGTCCTCGAAGTAGGTGGTGGGCGTGTTCAACGGATCACCGTTTCGAACGTACGAGTGTGGTGGGCCATCTCCTCCGGCGGCAGCACAGGACCGGCCCCGGGACCGCGCGCCTCGAGCTGGCTGACGAACCGCGCAAGAGCCGCCTCCTTACGGTCCAGCGCATCAGGGGAGAGCGGCAGGACGCCGACACGCTGCCAGGGCACCCGAGGGTCCCGCGGGCGGGCCCAATGCCACATCCACACCGGGAACGTCCACAGGTCGGTCCTCGTGGTGCGACAGGCGCGCCGCGCCGCGCGCCCAGCAGCCTCGTGGTCGCTGTGCAGGTCGTCGTCCCACGGCGCCACGCACGTCCTCGCCCCTGCGTCGGCAAGGAGATCGGCGATGGCCCTGACCGCTTCGTCCTCGTGCCGGTCCAGCGCCGTGTCGGGCAGACCTGTGTGGACGGGCGGGGGGAGAGGACCCAGCTCGTGCAGGGCGGCGCGGAGTTCGCCGCGGCGCCTGGTCGCCAACACGGCACGCTCCGAAGGGGCGGTGTGTCCGTGGGAAGCCTCGCCGTCCGTCAGGCAGAGCGTGTGTACCACAACGCCTGAACTCGCCAGCGAGGCCATGGTCCCCCCGAAGCCCAGCACCTCGTCGTCGGGATGGGCCGCCACGACCACGACGGGCCCCAGGGGCGGCCGCAGACGCGGCAGACGGTCGGGCAGTTCCTCCCGTGACCAGTCCGCCTCCGACGTACCCTGTGCGTCGATGGCCGCGGCCGCGGCGGCCCGTTCGTGCACCGAGAGACTGCTGCGCGCGCTCACCGGGCCGCCTGCTCGGCGCTCTTGGCGATCGAGTGTCCCAGCTCGGCGAGGTTGGCCTCGGCATGGTGCTGACGGATGTAGACGGTCAGATCCGCCACGGCACGCGCATGGTGTTCGTCGTGACAGAGCGGGCCGGCGCCGGTGGCCCGCCCCACATGGCCGAGCACCTCGGTGCACACCTTCTCGACCAGCGCCCTGACCCGCAGACCTCGCACCCGAGCCTGCCCGCCCTCGTCGAGGGGGTCGGCGTCGATGTCCTCCGCTGCCCGGTGCAACACGCTGTCCGCGGTGCTGAGCAGCACGTCCACCGCTCCCAGATGCGCGGCAGCGTGTTCGCTGAGGTGTCCGGAGGCGGCGCGGTGGTACAGGGGAGCGGAGACCGCGTGCGCCCCGCCGAGCCAGCACGCCGCCACCCCCACGCCGCCGTGCAGGAAACCAGGTCGCTCCATGTAGGCCTCCGGGCCGCCGACGGCCCGCGACGGTACGTCGGTGAAGGACACGTCCAGACTGTCGCTCTCGGCCATGCCGACCGCCGTCCAGGTGCCCGGTACGGCCTCCACACCGGGAAGGTCCAGGGGCACGGCGAACAGCCGGTAGCCGTCGTCCGCCTCGGCGGTCACGAGGGCGTGCGTGCAGCTGCGCGCTCCGGAGCAGTAAGGCTTGACGCCGCTCAGCCTCCACTCCCTCCCGGCCCGGGTCGCGCGCACGACCGGATTCGGCGGGCGTGCCGCCCACACTCCCCAGCGCTCGCCCGGCTCGGGTCGGGAACCGTCGACTTCGTCGAGGATGGCCGCGGCATCCAGATGCCCCTCGGCCAGCCGCGCCAGCGACAGGTCGCGCCGGCCCAGAGCGTCCAGGACCGCGAATCTGCGGGCGGTCGACCGGCCGGGGAGAGGCACGTCGGCGGCCTCACGTTCGACGAAGTCGGCGAAGAGCTCAGACGCCGTTGGTCCCAGGGCCGAGGAGGCGCCAGGACGGGCAGCGGTGGATGCGGTCATCTCCAACTCCTTCGGCTGCGGCAGCCACACCAGCGCCTGTGTTTCCCCCGAGGGTCACCGCAAACCCCGCGTGCGCGGCATCTCAGCGTCCCCCGATCGGCGGGTTGGCGCATCTTCGCCGTCGCTCACCCGCCGGAACGGTCGTGAGCCGACGACTGCCCACCCCTTCGTCGAACGCTGTGGGGCGGTCGGCTTCAGCTTGGCTCCGGTGGCGAAGAGGCCGTCTCCCCATCCTGCGGTGACAGGTACCGAGATCCTGCGTGCAAGGGTGGTACGCATGACGACAGAACGATTTGATGTCACCCGGCAGATCGCCGCGTCCCCGGCGGCCATCTTCGAAGTGCTGCGATCCCCTCGGGGGCACGTCAGCATTGACAGCTCAGGGATGCTGCAGTCCGCCGACGGCGATCCCGTGAGCGCGGTGGGCGACGAGTTCACTGTCCACATGGACCGGGAAGCCCTCGGGGATCTCCCCATGGGGCGGTACGACGTCACCGTGATCATCACTCGCTACGAACACGACGTGCTTCTGGAATGGACGATCTCCGGGACCATCCAGCCGCCCATCCGTCACCTCTACGGATACCACCTCGAACCCCATGCCGCGGGCACCCTCGTCACCTCCTATTACGACTGGAGCGAGATCGACGACAAGTACCGCGAGGCAGGCATCTTCCCGGTCATCCCGGAGGCGGGACTGCGGGCCACGCTCGGAATCCTGGCTCGCACGGTCGAGACGGACTGACCGGGTCCCCGCGCTCAGGCGTCCAGGACGAGATCCGACGCCGGGATCGACCGGCAAGTGAGGGCGGTGTCCTCGGGCAAGTCGGCACCCGGGCTCACGAGGTGGGAGACCCGGCCCTCCAGGACCGTGCAGGCGCAGCTTTCGCACTGGCCGACGCGGCAGCCGCTGGGCATCGTGACGCCGGCCCGCTCGCCGAGTTCGAGGAGGGTGCCGGTGGGCGCCGTCCAGGTCAGTTCGCGGCCCGAGCGGGCGAACCGGACGGTGAAACGAGCGTCGTCGGGCACGTCGACCGTGCGCGGCGCGGCACCGAACCGCTCGGCGAAGATCTCGAAGTGCGGCACCCCGAGAGAGCGCAGGCCCTCGGTGAGCGAGACCAGCATCGGCCCGGGGCCGCAGAGGTAGAAGCGGGCCCGGCGCGCGATGAGGCCCGCATCGAGGTCCCTGGCGGTGATGAAGCCGCGGCGATCGCAGGCGTCGCCGAGGATGTCCGTGGGGGAGGGGGCCGCGTAGTGGGTCACGACGCGCAGCGTGGGGAGCCGTCGCTCCAGTTCGCGCAGGCGCCGGCGGAAGGGGTGATCGGCGGAGTTCGCGACGCCGTGGTGCAGCACGACCTCGGGGACGGTTCCTCCTACGGCTGCGAGCGTCTCCAAGTAGCCCAGGAACGGGGTGATCCCGATGCCGCCCGCGAGCAGGACCACCGGGTGGTCGGTGTCGGTGGGAATGCTGAACACGCCGCCCGGAGAGGTGAGTTCGAGACGGTCGCCCACGTGCAGGCGGTCATGGACGTACGTGGAGAACGCGCCGCCCGGCTGACGGCGTACGGCGATGTCGTACGTGCCGCGCGCCGGGTCGGTGGCCGGACCGGTGAGGGAGTACGCGCGCACCGTGTCCGCGAGGTCGCCGACGCCCGTGCGTACGGTGACGTGCTGGCCGGGCCGGTGGTCGGGGAGCGGCCCCGCGTCCACGGGCTTCAGGCGCAGGGTGCGCACCCCCGGGCCCTCCTCGCCGACGGCCGTCAGCGTGAACGTACGCGTGCCGTTCCAGGTGCCGTCCGCCGGCGCGGCACGCACCTCGCAGGCCAGGGAGCGCAGCGGCGCCGAGCCGCTGAGCGGGTCGGTCCTGGCGTGGTCGACCAGACGGTTGTAGTTGCTGCCGGCCGGGCCGAGGGGGTCGGCACCGGGCAGGGCGAGATCGGGGGCGTCCTGCCACCAGCCGTACTCGCCGACGACGACAGCGGGGTGCAGGGAGCCGTCGAAGCGGGCACGCAGCCGGATCGCTCCGAGAGGGGTGGCGAGCTCCACCCACTGGCCCTCGTCGATCCCGCGGGCGGCGGCCGTACGAGGGTGGAGGTCGAGGCACGGTTCGGTCGCGCGGCGACGCAGCGAGGAGACGCCGCGCTGCTGACTGTGGATGAAGTAGCCGTGCTTGGCGCAGGTCAGGACGAGCGGGTAGGACGCGTCGGGCGCCGCCGGCTCCTGGTGTTCCGGTACGGCGGGGTAGCCGTGGTCCAGCAGCCGCTGGGAGTACAACTCCACGCGCCGGGTGGGGGTGTTGAAGCCCGTGACGGCTCCGTCGATACCGCCACCACCGTCGGTGGCGGCAGTGGCGTAACCGCGTTCCGGCACGGGTCGCGGAACCCGCACGCCACCCGGTGCGGCCCGCAACTGCTCCGTGGTGAGGCCCAGCGGCGCCAGCTGCCAGTTCCAGGCCTCCTCGATGTCACCGTCGAAGAACTCCGCGCCCATGCCGAGCCGGGCGGCGAGGGCGAAGACGACTTCGGTGTCGGAGCGGGTGCCGGGCAACGGTTCGACGATCCGCTGCCGCAACTGAACCTGCTCCTGGGCCTGTTGGCCTGTCTCGAACCCGAAGCGCAGCGCCTCGTGTTCGTAGGCGCTGTTCACGGGCAGCACGATGTCGGCGCTCGCGCAGGTCGGGTTCATGAACAGGTCCAGGTGTACCTGGAAGTCAAGGGCCCGCAACGCGCGAGCGGTCCGGTCCGAACCGGGCTGCGCGACCACGAGGTTGGAGCCGAACCCGACCAGCGCCCGTACCCGGTAGGGCTCGTGCTCCTCGATGGCCCGGCACAGGTCACCGGCGTTGATGTAACCGGCGGCGGGCGGCCCGAGCGGGTGCTTGTCCAGGCCGAGGGCCTTGGCCCGCTGCCCCGGGGCGAGGTCGACGGGCGCCGAGGCCCGACGGTAGGGCGGTGCGGGCGCGACCCGGTTGCCGCCCTCGGTGTCGAAGCAGCCGGTGAGGGCGTACAAGGTCGCGAGTGCCCGCTCGGTCTGGGCGGCGTTGGCGCTCTGCCCCACGCCGGTCCAGCCGTAGTACGTCACGGACCGGGCCGAACCGATCTCGTCCGCCAGCGACCGGATCTCCTGAGCGGGGATCCAGGTGGTGTCCGCGACCCGCTGGAGGGGCCACCGCGCGCAGGCCTCGGCGTACTTCTCGAACGCGGGGACGCACCGCACGCTGGATCCGTCGCGCAGCCGGACCGGGCGGACCCCGCGCAGCGCGAACCGCTCCGGGGCGACGGCGGCACGCCTGGTGTCGTACGCCTCGTGCGCGCCGGTCCGCTCGTCCCGCACGACGAAGCCTTCGCCGCCCTCGGTGAGGTCCCCGGCGCGCAGGAAGCGGCCGTCATCCAGCCGGACCAGCAACGGGCCGTTGGTCCAGGAGCGCACGAACCGCTCGTCGTAGGCGTGGTTCTCGATGAGGAGGTGGGCGATGCCCAGGGCGAGCGCCGCGTCCGTGCCCGGACGCACCCGCAGCCAGTGGTCGGCGTGCAGGGCGCTGGTGGAGCGGCGCGGGTCGACGACGGCGAGCCGGGTGCCACGGGCCTGGGCGGCGGCGAGTGCGGTGGACTGGGCGAGCCACGTCTTGGCCGGGTTGAAGCCCCACAGCACCGCGAGGCCGGCGTGCGCGTAGTCCGGCGGCGGCAGCGGGCAGCCGAACGTGAAGGCGTGCGCGAAGTCCTTGTGCCAGTTGCAGATCTCGGCGCTGTAGACGGTGTTGGGGCTGCCGAAGCCGCGCACGAATCGTTCGATCCACTCGGTCGCGTCGGAGATCATCGTGCCGCTGGGCGTGGCCACGCCGAAGGCCACCGACTCCGGCCCGCTCTCGTCGGCGATCGCCCGCAGCCGCTCCGCGATCTCGTCGAGCGCCTCGTCCCAGGAGATCGGCTCCCACCCCGGGTCGTCGTCGCCCTTTGGCCTGGTGCGCCGCAGTGGCGTCGTCAGCCGTCGGCTGCTGTGCGCGATCTCGGCCGCGGAGCGTCCCTTGGGGCACATCGCCGCGCCCGTGGGATGGTCCGGATCGGGCCGGACGCCGGTGATCCTGCCGTCCTCCACCGTGAAGACAGCACCGCAGCGTGACTTGCACAGCGTGCAGAAACCCCGCTTTTCCTGGCTCACCACGTGCCTCCGGAGGACGGACGGCCGGCCTCGGCGCCGGCTGCTGGGACATCTGCTCCCATTGCACGTCCGCGGCACCGTCGCACGGAGCGCCGATGGTCCCGTTCTCCGGGCCGTACGGCTCTGGGGAGCGGGACCTAGGGCGGCGGCGTCGCCCGTATCACCAGGGGAGCGGGCCCTCGGCGTCGAAGAAGCCGCCCGTGGGGCCATCGGGACCTGTCTGCGCCATGCGGACGATGATCTCGGCGCCCTGCTCGACGGTCTGCAGACCGGTGTTGCCGTTCAGGTCGGTCTTGGTGAAGCCGGGCTCGACGGCATTGATCCGTAGGCGCGGGAAGGCCTTCGCGTACTGCACGGTGACCATGTTGACCGCGGCCTTCGACGCCGGGTAGGCGACGCCCGGATACGCGGACGCCGGGTGGCCATCGGCGGTGGCGTGGGCCAGGGAGGCCAGGCCGCTGCTGACGTTCACCACGACGGGGGCGACGGAGCGCTCCAGCAGCGGCAGGAAGGCGTGCAGCACGCGCACGGTGCCGAAGACGTTCGTCTCGAACGTCTCCCGCATGCTGTCGGCGGTCACGTGCTCGGCGTCGATCACGGTGTTGCCGGGGCCCCTCCCCTCGATGCCGGCGTTGTTGATGAGGACGTCGAGCCCGCCGCCGGCCTCGACGGTGCGCGCCGCGGCCTCGACGGACGTGTCGTCGGTGGTGTCGAGCAGCACGAGCCGTGCTCCGAGCCGCTCGGCCGCGAGGCGCCCGCGGGCGGCGTCACGGCTGCCGATGAGGACGGTGTGGCCGACGGCGATCAGACGGCGGGCGGTCTCGTGCCCGAGCCCCTTGTTCGCTCCGGTGATCAGTGTCGTTGTCATGCCTCCACGGTGCGTCCCGGGGGCCGGCCCAGCCAGGAGTCCCCGCTTCCTGGGACTCGCGGTACCAGGAAGAACGGGGCCGGACGGTGCAGAGTGGGGGCATGGCGCAGACGGAGTTCGGACGGGCGGTACGGCGCTGGCGCGACCGGGCCTCCCCGGCGGCTGCCGGGCTGCCCGAGGGCGGTCAGCGGCGCGCGGCGGGCCTGCGGCGCGAGGAGCTGGCGCTGCTGGCCGGGATCTCGGTCGATTACGTCACCCGGCTCGAGCAGGGCCGGGCGGCCAACCCGTCGGAACAGGTCGTCGAGGCCCTCGGCCGTGCGCTGCGGCTGTCCTCGGCCGAGCGCGAGCACCTGTTCCACCTCGCCGGTCTTGTGCCGCCGGGACGGGGCACCGTCCCCGCGTACATCACTCCGAGTGTGCACCGGATGCTGGACCGGCTGGCCGGTACGCCCGTCGCGGTGTTTGACGCGTCGTGGACGTTGCTGCTGGCCAACCCGCTGCACACGGCGCTGATGGGCGAGCGGCGCGGCCGGGACCGCCACGGCGCGTGGCGTGCCTTCCTCGGGGGGACGGACCGCGTCCGCCACACACCGCGGTCCCGGCACGCCATGGAGACCGCGGTGGTCGGCGATCTGCGCGCGGCGGCGAACCGGTATCCGGCGGACCGCCGGCTGCGCGAGCTGATCGCGGAACTGCGCGCGCACAGCGACCGCTTCGACGAGCTGTGGAACGCCGGGGCCGTGGGTCACCACGAAGCGTCCCGCAAGACCGTCGACCACCCGCGGGCCGGTCCCGTGACGCTGGACTGCGACGTGCTCAGCGTCGCGGGGAGCGACCTGCGCATCATGATCTACACGGCCGAGCCCGGCAGCCGGGACGCCGAACGCCTCGAACTCCTCGCGGTCCTCGGCACGCAGACGCCGACCGGGTAGGCACGGGCGCGCGGCCACCGGGCCTCGCCTCCACGGCGGGCTCACTGGGGCGTGGCGCCCGGGTGACCTCGACCGTGTGCGCCCGCCTCAAAAGTGCGATGGGGGACCCCGAACCCGCCCTCACTGCCCGGATCTGCACGCGGTGATGTGCCGTGCAAGGTGCACTGTCACCTGTACGCGGTGCTGAGCTGCACTGTTGATGGGGAATCGAACCCCTGCGTTGCTCTTCACGCGCCAGGAGTGGGCCGGAAACCGCGGCCCTCGGTGTGTGCACGCCTCCGGAACAGCTACCTGCTCCCATCGCTCTCCTGTGCCGCGAGGGCCGACCGACTCGGACGGTCGGCACGGCCCGTACGGCTAGTCCAGCAGATCGACCTCCCAGTTCGCGCGCTGGATCCGCACGTCGATCTCGCGGAGGTCCCGTGCGACCGCGTCCGCCTGGCTCCGCAGTTCGGCGACCGGCAGGGCGGAGAGCATCATCAGCTCGGACCGGAGCTGCCGACCGTAGCCGCGCTCGTCGGTGCCCGCCGCCGCGTCCGCCGCCGCGGTGACCACCGAGTGGCGCAGCCGCAGCACGTCCCGGCGCGCGAGCGCGTCGGTGAGGGTGCCCACCTCACCCAGGTCGACGGCCGCGTTGGTCCGGTTGATCCGCCGGATCAGTGACTCGAGGGCGTTCAGGACCTCATCGGCATCGGACAACAGCTGAGCCGCGTCCTCGGGGGGCGTCTCGCCCTCCTGGTACCGCGCGCTGCCGACGACCCGCGCCCGCAGCTGCTCCACGCGCCGAGTCGCCTCCGCGCGCTCTGCCAGTGCCTCGGCCAGTTTCACTGAATTCCCCTCGTCCTCTTTCGGCTTGGTCGAGTATACGGAGTGACCTCAGCCCATCCGCAGCTGAATTTCCTCCGCCGGGTACGGAACGTTCCGACTCTCGTGCTGCAGCCTGCCGCAGAAATCCGTCACGACCGCAGCCAGCGGCGCGTGCCGGGCCAGGAGCGCCCTCATTCCGGGCGGACAGTCCGGGGGAGTCTGCCCGTCGGCGCAGGCCCGGATCAGCGTTTCCCGATCCGCGCGTCCGTATCCGTACAGGCCGGTGACGAGCGAGTTCACGAGGTAACTGAGGGTGTACGCCCGGTCGTACGACCTGTGCCTGTCGAAGAAGGCGATTTCGGCAGGCGACAGGTCGAACCGTGAGGACAGGGCCAGGCCGAAATCGGTGAAGTAGAGGCGGCGGCCGTCGGTGAGGATGTTCTGGAAGTGGGCATCGAAATGCAGGAGTCCACGGTCATTCATGAACGAGGTGCCGGCAAGGAGCTCCTTCTCGACCAGGGAACAGGCCCGGTCGGCGATCGCGCCACCGGCGCGCACCTGACCGGTGAGCCATTCCCGCAGCGTTCCGGGAATGTACTCCAGGAACAGCACGAGGCTCGCGGACGACTTCTTGATGGCCTCGATACGGTGGCGTACGGCGTCTCCTCCACCCCAATAGGCCACAGCCTTCTCCACGTCGGCCAGTTCCTCGGGGAGGGCGGGAGCCGCGTCCGGCAGCACACGCCAGTGATACATCAGGGGAAAGCTCTGGTGCTGCCCGGTCAGCACCCAGTTCGTGGTCATGGTGTGGGCGGCGAGCTCCCGCCACACCCCGAGGCCCGGACTGCCGATGCCGTACTGGCAGTGGACGGGCAGATCGAACACATTGGCCGTGGAACGGACATGAGCCGGCCGGAGCTCCCTCTCGGTGACGGGCACGCGCTTCACGAAGACGGACACGCCGTCCACCTTCAGCAGCGCTGACGTCCCGCCGATCCCGGAGCCGAGCGGGGCGGCAGCACTCACGAGATCGCGCAACTCCCGGTCGCCGCACAGGGCCAGGGCGGTGGCGGCGGTGCTGTACGCGCCTTCGCGCTCATCGGGCCGGGCGGTCGGCTGTCTGGCCGTTGTCGGCATCCGGAGAACAACCTCGATTCCCGGGGCCGCGGGTGCCGCCCGTGTCCGCAGTACGACCCTTGTAGGATCCCGGTCCTGACGGGCAAGTGTACGAGGGGGCGAGCGTGATTGAACTGTCGGACCTAATAGGCGAGTTGCGGAGTCAGCTGGCGGTAGCCATGACCGACGGCGCGGACGAGGCGGTGCGGTTCGAGCTCGGTCCCGTCGAGGTGGAGGCGACCGTCGCCGTCAGCCGCGAGGGGGGAGCGGACGCCAAGGTACGGCTGTGGGTCGTCGACGCCGCGGCCCATGGCAGGCACTCCCGGGCCGAGACGCAACGGATCACCGTCACGCTGCTGCCGAAGGCCGCGGGTCACGGACAGGAACCGACTGCCACGTTGTTCATCGGCGATGACGAAGTCGACGGTGAGCGGTGAGCGCGTCCGGGGACCGGCGGTGAGCGGGCCTCCCCGCGGGTGCGACGGCCGCTCGGCGCACGGTTCGTCCGCCGGACCGGAACGCCGTGCGTCGGGAGCGGCCGGGTGCTGACGGCGGCGTTGGTGGCCGAAGTCATCGCCGAGTCCGCCGACGGCGGCCGTGGGCGGCGCGGTTCGGGGTATCTGGTCGCGCCCGGGAGGGTGCTGACCGCCGCGCACGTCGTCGGCGGGGCGTCCGGTGTCCGTGTCCGCTTTCAGGCGGACCTGCCCGACGAGCGAGTCGTCGTGGCCCGCGTCGCGTGGGCGCACCGGGGGATCGACATCGCCGTGCTCGCGATCGAGGACACCGCGGTGGACGCCGCGCCGGCCTCCTACGGCCGGCTCGGCGAGCAGGACGCCGTGGTCCGCTGCACATCCCTGGGCTTCCCGCTCTTCAAGTTGCGTACGGGTGAGGACGGTTCGCGCTTCCGCGACGCGGAACACGTGCAGGCCAGCTGCGCCGCCCTGTCCAACCGGCGCGAGGGGACCCTCGACCTCAACGTGGACTCGCCCCCACCGGGCGGCTGGGCGGGAATGTCCGGCGCGGCCGTATTCAGCGGCAAGCACCTGATCGGCGTCGTCACCCGCCACCACTTGTCCGAGGGCCCAGGGCGCATCGCGGCCGGCCGGGTGGACCGGTGGGCGCAGGCCCTGGCACCCGACGAACTAGGCGCGCTGGAGGAGGTGCTGAAGTCCCCTCTGCGTCCTCAGCTGCTCCCGGACGTCATACCTCCCTCCCCTCAGGACCTCCTTCGAGAGTCTTACCGGGCACACCTGCGCGACTTCGCGCCGGAGGACCTGAAGGACCGACGTGCTGAACTCGCGCACCTCGTCGAGTTCTGCGGCGGCAACGATCCCTACCTGTGGATCCAGGGCCCGCCCTGGGCGGGCAAGACCGCACTGGCCGCGTGGTTCGCCCTCCACCCGCCGCGCGGGGTGGTGCCGGTCTGGTACTTCGTCACCGCGCGCTACGCCGGACAGGCGGACAGCCTCGCCTTCTCCGAAGCCCTGGTCGACCAGCTCGCCGTGATCGCCGGACGCGAACCGTCGGCCCGGCCCACGTCGGCCGCCCACAACGGGGAACGCAGCCTGCTGCTGCGCCAGGCGGCCGAACGCGTACAGAGCCAGGGGCGCACCCTGCTGCTGATCGTCGACGGTCTCGACGAGGACCAGTCGCTCCAGCCCACCGGTTCGGGTCCCAGCGTCGCCTCCCAGCTGCCCGAGCGTCTACCGCCCGGAGTCCGCGTCCTGGTCACCAGCCGGCCCGGCCCCGGCGTCCCCTCCGACGTCACAGGAGGCCACCCGCTGCGCGAGTGCCGGGTCCTGTCCCTCACCGCGAACGCCGCGTCGCTGCACACCGAACACGAGGCTCGGCACGAGCTCCGGACAGCGCTGAACGGCGCCGGCACGGAACGCGACCTGGTCGCGCTGTTCACCGCGGCACGCGGACCGCTGAAGGTCGAGGACCTGTGCGCCCTCACCCGGGAGCCGGAGTTCACACTGCGCCATCTGCTGGACAGCCGCTTCGGCCGCATCCTGCGGCGCAGCGGCAGCGTCCCGATGGAACAGCCCGGGGACGGGGACAGGGCGAGAGGCAGGGACGATGCAGCCCTCTCCGCGAGCGAACCCGGTTACGTGCTGGCCCACGAGACGCTGCTCGCGGTGGCCCGACAGGAGTTCGGCCGGGACCTCGCACCCCATCTGGAGCGGCTGCACGCCTGGGCGGCCGGGTACGCCAGGGAGGGCTGGCCGGCCACCACCCCGGCGTACCTGCTGCAGCCCTACGGCCGCATGGCCGCGACTGTGACGGACCCAGCGGGCATCCGGCTGGCCGTCCAGCTCGCCACGGACCCTTCGCGACACGCTCGGCTGCACGCCGCGACGCGGAACGACGCGGCGTGTCTCGCCGAGATCGCCGCCGTGCACGACAGTGTGCGCCGGTCCGGCACACAGGATCTGACCGCGCTGACGGCACTGGCGGTGGCGGGGGACCTGATGGCCCGCCGCAACGAGGAACTGCACCTGGACGTACCGGCGGTCCACGGACGACTGGGCAGGGTCCGGTTCGCGACCGGGCTGGCCCGCAGTGTCTTCCACCCGCTGAACCGGGGCATCGCCCTGACGAAGCTGGCCCGCGCCGTGGCAGAGGCGGGTGACCGGCGTGCGGTGAACCTGGCGCAGGAGGCCGTACGGCTGATCGACACCGAAATCGGCGGACGCCACCCGATGACGGCGACGCACTCCTGGTGGCGGGCGAAGGGCATACAGGCCGGAGCTCTGGCGGCGACCGGTCACAAGGAGCGGGCCGTCCTCCTGCTCTCGGAACTGCCCTGCCCCTCGACCTCCGACGACGCGACAGGTCTGGTCATGGCCGTGACCCTCGCAGCTGAATTCGTGCGGGACGCGCAGGCCATGGACGGGCCGCTGCGTGCCGCCGAGGCCGTTCTCGGAGACGTCGTCCACCGGGCGGCCCGTGCCCAACTCCTGTCCGGTCTCGCGCAGGCGTGGGCCGACTGCGGTCGTCCGGAGGAACGCGAGCGCCTTCACGACGCGCTGCTCGACCTGGTCGACTCGACCCCGACGGATCGGCAGTTCGTACCCATCGCCGTGGACGCCCTGCGGCCTACGCGTCCCGAGACGGCGCGGAGACTCCTGACGCGTGCCCTCGGGCAGGACCGGCCGCATGCGCCCGGATGGGTCAGCCGCACGCCCGACGCCGTGTACGCCCTGGTCGCCACGCGCAGCATGGACGAGGTGCGGCGTCTCCTGCGCAAGACGGAACGCGGCGATGCCCCCCTGCCCGGGAGCCCCAAGATGTACGACGAACGGGCCATCGCGCAGTACCTGGCAGAGGGGTGGGCGCGCGAGGGCGGGACCGAAGCCGCGTGGGGCGCGCTCGCGACCACGTGGAGCAACGGTGTCCCCTACGAGGGTGGCAGCGCGGGGACCGTCGCCGGGCTGCTCGCGGAGGCCGGGCGCAGCGAGGAGGCCGAGGCCTGGCTTGCGACGGCGACCGAGGTCCCGCGGAAGGCGGCCGCCGAGGCATTGTCGGCCCTGGCCCTCCACCATGTGACGGGGGACCCGGGGCGTGCGCTGCGTCTGCTCGACCGGGCTGTGCACGGCTTTCCCGGGCAGCGGCGCGAACTCTCCCTCTACCAGCAGAACCAGTTCGTCGAGCTCGCGGCCGGAATGGCGTCGGCGGGGCGCCGCCACGACGCCGAACGCCTGGTGGCAGCTCTCACCGACAGAGCCGTGCAGGCCCGCGGCTGGAGCGCCGTCTCTCTCGCTGTCCGGCCGGACAGCCGACTGCGCGCCCTGCGGCTGGCTCGGCGCGCCGTGTCGCTGCTGCCCGCCGACGTCGACTTGGGCGAGTCACCGGGCGCGGCCACCGCCGTCGCCCAGGCACTGGTGTGCGCAGGTGCGAAGCGCAGCGCATTGCGCGTGTTCAAGGAACACGCGCCCACCAGCGCACGTTCCGAGTCCTACCTGCGTCGGATGAGGATCCGGCTGATACCGCCCTTGTGGGCACACGACCCGCGGGCGGCGGGTCGCATGGCCGACGAGGTGCTCCGGAGCCTGACCGAGGACGAGGACGAATTCGTGATCGTCGCCGAACTGCTCGCCGCCATCGGCCACCGGGACGCCGTACGCGCCTCGGCGGTGACGGAGCTTCTAGAGGCGCGCGCTCCCCGTTCCTACCGCTTCTACCTCAAACGTTCACGGCAACGGTGGGCCTCGGCGTTCGGGTACCACACGCCCCACTGGTTGGACCTGATGCTGGCCTGCGTCCTGGAGGCCACGACGGACCCCGAGCACGCGCGCAGTGACTACCTGGACGCCCTGGCCGACGAGCACGGCGACGCACCGCTTCCGGCCCCGCAGGCCGGGGCGTTCGCGCTCGCGTACGCGGCCCTCTCCGATCACGACACCGCGTCGGTCCAGGCACGCCGGAGCCGCGGCGGGTTCGGGCGCGCGGAGGTGCGGTCGCGTGTCGCGGCCTATGTCGCCTGCCTGCCGACCGATGCGGCGGCACCGCTCTTCGAGGGGTGGGACGACATCCTGCCTCTCTTCCACCGGCTGACCTCGCTGCTCCTGTCCCCGTCGTCGGGCCCCGACATCCCGCACGCCAAGGACCTGTTGGCGGAGGCGCTCACCGCCGACGGCTGGCATTATGCGGTGCCGGTGCTCACACATGTGGCTCCCGAAGCCGTCCTGCGGGCAGGCGAGATGGTGCTCGCGGAACTCGACGGCCACGGGAAGGTCGCGGACCGTACGGGATGAAGGCGGCGAAGGACGAGGCGCTGCGGGTGCTCCGTCTCGTTATGCATCGGACCGCGTACCGGGCGTCGAGGACCTCCGCCGCCGCGGCGGCCTGCCTCGGATCCGGCGCGGCCGCCCGCGTACGACGGCCGCCCCGGCCGGGTCCGCGACGCGGTGGCCGAGGTGTGGTCGCGCCGGCGGGACCAACTGCGGGCGGACCTGACCGCGGCGGTGGACGACGGCGAGCTGCCTGTCGGGTTCGACGTCGAGCAGGCGCTGTGCGAGTTCGTCGCCACCGGTCTCGCACTGAACGCGGCCATGCGGCTCCAGCACGACCGGTCGGCCGCGGACCGGTCCCGCCGCGCCATCGAACGGGCCTTGGACCGGTCCTGACCGCGAGTGTGTCGTGCGTGACGCCGAGGTCATGAACCGCCTCGGTGAAGTCGGCCGTCTGCTCGGGACCTTCGCCCACGGCCCCCCCCGGCTCTCTCCTGCCCCTGTGGCTTCACAGATACGAACCTCACCATCGCCCGCGGCAATACGACATGACCACGACGACCTCTCTGGTGTCCTCCGCTCACCTGCCCGGTTACGGCAAGTCGAGACGTGTTTTCGGGTGCACGCCCGGGCAAGGTCTCGTGCCCGTTCGCTTCCGCAAGGTTGCCTGTGAGTCTCTGGAGGTGTGCGGGCTCTCCGCGTGAGACTGGTGCGGTCGGCTCGCCGATCCCTGGGCGTGACCAGCCCAGAGGTGAAAGACAAGCAAGGAGACAAGTATGAAGTCGTGGCGTACTCGTATCGGGGTCGGTCTCGCTGTCGGAGCGGCGGCGGTCGCCATTCCGCTGACCAGTACCAGTGCCTTCGCGGCGGGTCCGCCGCCCGGTGACGGCTGGCAGCCGGTCGGCGGCGAGTCGTTCAACTCCTGGCAGGCCTGCTACGACCAGATGCAGAGTGATCTCGCGCTGAACCCGCAGTACCACGAGGCCACCTGCGTCAGCGACCCCCAGCCGGGCCTCCCCAACTTCTACTCGGAGTGGATGCGCTGAGCGGGGCGTCCAGGGGCTGATCGCGTACGAGGCCCGACCGGGCGAGGCCACGGCCCACGCTCACGGAGCAGGGGCCGTGGCCTTGTCCGGGTCAGTCACGCGCGTGCGGATTCCCCAGGTAGGGAAAGTCGCTACGAAGGTCGGTGTGGGGCCGCAGCCCGTCGTGGGGCACCGTGCCGTTGCTCAGTTGGGCGATCCCCATGTTGATGACATCGTCGGTGAGGTTGCGGCCGTTGGGGAATCCCGCGGCGCTCGCGTAGTCATACGTCTGCAGGTCCGGGAGCAAGCCTTCCGCGAGAGCGGCGGCGCGCTCCTTGGGGTGGCCCGCCTGTTCGAAGACGCGCGCGAACTTGTCGAGGAAGCCCTCGCGGTCGTGAGACGGTTCCTGTTGGTTCCATACGCGCTTGTCGTCGTCGCTCTGGTTGAAGTTGGCGTCGACTCCGGGCCGCCCGGCCCGGTCGCCCTGGACCAGCCGGCCCTCGTGCGGAACCAGGACCCTGGCCCAGACACCCACCTGCGGGTTCGGGCCGAGCGCACTGTTGGGGACCTCCAGCACGATGCCGAACACGTTCTTGTCGGCGAAGAAGTCCTCGCCTGTCCACTGGAACTTGTCGCTCGCGCCGACCGGGTCGGCGAAGAACGGGTCGCTGCGGAGCCCGGCGAAGAGCCTGAAGTCGCCCGCCACGGTGATCCGAGGCTCGGAGTCGAAGGTTACCGGCGCGTCGAGAAGGATCGTGTCCCCGGCGCCGAGGTCGGCAGCGGCCTCCCGGCCGGTCGCCAGTTGCAGACTCGCGGTCTGGGCGTTCTCCCGCACCGGTGAGAAGCGTATGCGGAAGGCGATGTCGGTGACCGCGTCGGCGTCGGTGTCCACGCCGAGCTCGTAGACCGACTCGTGGTCGACGGCGTCGTCGGTGATCGGTGAGGTCGGATTGATGTTGACCACCAGGATCGTCTTGCTCGCATCGCCTGGCTTCTGAAACACGTAGAGGTCGGTGATGTGGCCCCTGGGATCCATGCTCGTGGGGCTGATGCCCAGGCCGGAGACGTGGTGTGCCATGACGCGACTCCCATCGGGTGGCTGTGCGGGCCGAGTTGCACGGCGGTGCGGCGTGCGGTGGAGCGGCGTGCGGTGGAGCGTTGGGCAGTTCGTCGCGCATGACGCGGGGCCCGGCGCTGCCCTCCCGCTCCGGGACGATCACCCGTTGCCGACTTGCTCGTACGTCGTTGCGTGCGTCCCTCCTGGCGTGAGGAATGTCGAGAGCAACGGTCTTCCTGTCGCCGTCGGCTGCATATCCGTCATCCGGCGTATTTGCGGTGCGGTGCTGGGAAGGCGAGCAGATCGGTAGTCGGCAGCTTCCTTGCGCATGCAGGCCAACTGGCGAGTATTTCGGCCAAGTTGCGCCTCGGTGCATCTCTATGGGCGCCGTATAGGTTGGTGCGCATGGATGTGAGGGGGTGTCTTGGGTGCGACCTTTTGGCAGGGCGGCGGGACTTGCCTGGGGGCATCCTGCACGAAACCGCTGGATGGGTGGTGAATCACGTCGTCGGTCCGATGAATCTCGGGACCTTGATCGTCGGTCCGCGGGAGCATGTCGTGGCCGTCGCGGAGCTCGACGACCCAGCGGCGGCGGCACTGGGGCCACTGCTGCGCGACACCGCTCGTGTCGTGGAGTCGTTGTGCAGGCCTGAGCAGACCTACGTATGTACGTGGTCGCATGGCCGCGACGCCCGCAAGCACCTGCACATCGCGGTCCAACCGGTGACGGCCGAGGTGATCGCACGCTATGGCGGGTTGCGCTCCGAGCAGCTCCAGGCCCGGATGCTGGCGGACGGTTTCGAGCCTGACATCACGGAGATCGAGCAGTTCTGCGAGCGGGCTCGCGAGCTGTTCCGAGCGATCACCGTCGGTCGCACCCAGGACCGTGGCTGATCACCGGTGCCACCGATCTGCCCACGCGCCGGCCCCGCGCATCCGCTCGTACGGCGACTCGATGCCTCACCGTAGACGGCCAGGTCCGGGATGCCGAGCATGTCGGTGATCCGGTCCGCCGCCGCGCACCGGTGGACGCCTGCACTGGCCAGGGTGATGCGCTGCGCGTGTGTGTCCGGGAGGGCCCGGCACATCAGTCCTCGGCCGCACGGGACAGCGCTTCGGCGAACATGCGGATGCCGAAGTCGGGGTCGTCGGTGTGGCGGTTGATGTGCTCGGCGAGGAGGAAGGTGAGGGCTTCCAGGGCGGTCAACTCCTCCTGGAGGGCGGCGGCAGCAGCGGTTGCGGGCAGAAAGGAGCACGCCCTGTCGCCGACGAGGCGAATGGGCTGGTTCAAGAGGCGCCGACGCCCCTAACTCACGCCCCGCGCAGGGACCTTGCCGCAGAACTCGGCCTCGATCACATCGGTGTACATCGAGCTGTCCCGCAGCCAGTCGCCGTTGATGTTGAACGTCAGCTGATGCTTGGCGTCCGCCGTGCCGACCATCGCGGACAGCGAGCCGTTGGTGCGGCCACTCTTGCCCACCACCTGAACCCCGCAGGACAGCTCGGCGAACTCGACGCCGAGCCCGTACCCGATGCCCCCTCCGTCCGGTACTTCGTCGAGCATCTCCCTCATCTGCGCCCGCGGCAGCAACTCACCGCGCATCAGGGCCCGCTGGAAACGATTGAGGTCACTCGTGGTGGAGATGATGTCGCCTGCCGCGCCGAGCCACGTCATGTTCTGCTCCGTGGCATCGACCACGTCGGCGTCGGGGGCCTTCTGATGGAGCCGGGAGTATCCGACGGGGTGGGGGTTCGGCAGCTGTGGCGCCGTGCCGGGGAACGACGTCCCGCGCAGTTTCAGTGGGCCGATGATCCGGCGGGTGATCTCCCGCGCGTACCCGTGCCCCGTCGCCTTCTCGATGACCATCCCGGCGATCACGTAGTTGGTGTTCGAATATTGGGGCGCTTTCTCCGGTTCAGGGTGCGGCGGCTGCTTCAGCGCCGTCGCCACGAGCTCTTCGGGTGTGTAGGTGTCGTAGCGATGCTCCCGGAATCCGGGACCCGCGGAGTTGTGGGCGATGACGGGGTCTTCGGTGTAGTTGGCGATGCCGCTGGTGTGGTTGAGCAGGCGGCGCAGAGTGATCTTGCTGCCGTCGTACCCGTTGCCCCGGACCAGACCCGGCAGCCATGCGTCGACGGTGTCGTCCAGACTCAGCCTCCCCTCTGCCTCCAGCTGGAGCAGGACGGTCGCGATGAAGGTCTTGGTGATACTGCCCCCGCGGAAGTGATCGGCGGCCGACCTCTCACGCCCTGTTCCGGTGTCGGCGTACCCGGCCTTGCCTGCCCAACGCCCCTTGCTGTCACGGACCGTGGCGGCGACGCCGGGCAGCTCCCCCTCCTCGACCAACGTACGCAGCGCGGCCCGGGTCGCTGCGTGCCCCCGATCCGGCCGATCCACCGCGTGCACCGGGGGAGCGATGGTGACCGCGCCCAACAGTGCGGCCATCAGGGTCGCGCATGACGTCGTACGTGCAGCCCACCGCTTCATGGTGTTGTCTCCAGATCATCGTCTCCGAGGGGCCGGTTGTGCCCCTGTGCTGTGTGTGACGTCGGCCTTGGGCTGCACAGTTGGCCGTGGGGCGAAGGTGGGGACCGTGGTACTACGTGATCAGGACCTGGGGCCGACCATGCTCCGCCCACGTCCGACCAGGGCAGGATGCCGAATCCGGCGGCAGGCGTCCGCACTGACCTCCAGCTGGCTGAAGCCGGGCACCGATGCGCGGTGGGGCTGGGGTTGCGTGAGTACGTCGCCGGCCCCTGCGCCTCGGACGACCGGTACGGTCCGACGACCGACCCGACCGACCCGACCGACCCGACCGACCCGACCCACCCGACCGACCCGACCGAATGGGAACGGCTGGTCCCGGGTGCTCGCCGAAGGTCCGTCCGACGCCTGGACGGCCAAAACGTGGTGTGCGGGGCCGAAAGAACCGGGTAACGTCTTGGTCATGTTCTTCCAGACACTGATTTACGAGTAAGAGCGTGACGGGCCCCTGCCGACGTCCTGCTGCGTCGCCGCGCCCGTTCCCCACCGATGAATCCGTAGATCACTTCACATCATTCCGGGAGAACCCGTGAGCAAGAACATCAACAACCCCGTGGGCATGGGCGGCGGCAAGCGCAAGAAGCTGTCGCGCGCCGAGCGGCAGAACAACGGTCCGCACCGCAACCTCGACCGCCAGGGTGCCGCCGAGCAGAAGGCGGAGCTGGTGCGCAAGATGCGCGAGAAGGTAGGCGGAGCCGAGGCCGCCGGGCAGACGGGCGACGACTCCGCCCAGAGCTGACGCACCGCCACAGCCGGGCGGCACCCGCACGGGGCGGGGCCGGGTCGCGAAGCGCATGATGCGCGGCCCGGCCCGGCCCGGCGCGATGCAGGCGTGGGCCCGGGCAGCGGCGGCCCGCCGCCCGGACCCGCGCCCCGGCCGAGCGGACCTCGCCGGCCGCATGGGTGGCTGTCAGGATGTCGCCGCTCGTGTCGATGACGACGCCGGTCGGATCCATCGCATGCTGTTGGCGGCGAGTTTTCGATCCTCGGGGCCGGGGTTCAGTATCGGTTGGCCGGCCCGTTACTCGTAGCGGTACTTCAGCGAGTCCGCCTCCGCCTGCTCGATGTCGGCGATCGTAAGCTCCGGCATCCGCAGTTGGGCCAGTGTCACCTCGGCCGAGGCGGGCTGGGCGTCCGCCGCCAGCCATTGCTCCGGCTTCCAAGCGCTGCTGCGCAGGAGCGACTTGGGGCAGTGCGGGTACACCTCTTCGATCCCCAGCACCAGCGCACTGGCCGGCGGCTTGCCCACGGCGGTCAGCTGCGACAGCAGTTCCGGGCGGGTGGAGACACAGGCCCGGCCATTCACCCTGAGCGTCGTGGTGCGCCCCGGGACGATGAACAGCAGCCCGGCCCGTCCGGTGGCGATGACGTTCTGCAGGGTGTCCAGACGCTTGTTGCCGGTCGCGTCCGGTATCGCCACCGTCCGCGTGTCCAGGACGGCGACGAACCCGGCGGGACCGCCACGCGGGGAGACATCGCAGTTGCCGTGGGCGTCCGCGCTGGCGACCAGGACCAGTGATGAGCAGCCGATCAACCTCCGTGTCTGGTCAGTGAGTTCGGTCATCTGCTTGCGCACGGCCGCGTCCTTGGGGAGTTCGTAGGACCGGCGCAGCGTCTCCATGTCGGCCACGGCGTCGAGACGGAGCGAGTCAAACGCGCTGTTGGCAAAGGGTGTCGTCATGTCTGCGACCCTATGGGGCCGACGTGTCGCCGATCTTTACGGGTCACCGTGCTGCCCCGGTGCCGCAGGGCGACGTGGCAGGGCGATGTCGCGGCGCTCGGACGGAACGCTTTTGCTCAGCAGGGTCTCTCACTACCTGTACGGCTGTGCGCCCCCTGTGAGGAGTTGTTCTTCAGAATGCGTCGTTTTCGTGTACTGCTGCTGACCGTCCTGGTCCTGGTCGCGGGCTCGGTGATGTCGTCCGCTCCGGCCTTCGCCGTCATCGGCGGATCCAAGAGCACCTACGCCCCATGGGCCGTACGGATGCTCGTCGACGGCAAACCCGCGTGCACCGGGACAGCCGTCGCCCGCCAGTGGATCCTCACCGCCTCCCACTGCTTCTACGAGCAGGCCCGGCCGGTCGCCGACAAGCGGATCTCCTTCCGGGTGGGCAATCTCGACATGCGGAGAGGCACCACGGTCCGCCCCATCCCTCGTCAGCGCGTGGGCAGCTCGCACGCCGACATGATGCTCGTCAAGGTCCCGCCGATGAATGTCCGCACGGCGCGCCTGGCCACGGTCGGCGTCCACCGCGGCCAGGCGGTGCGCGTGTACGGGTGGGGCGCCACCTGCACCAGGGATGAGAGCGCCTGCCAGTCTCCCGTCCTCAAGCAGTCGGACCTGAAGGTCGTACGGGCCGACGACCCCCTGTGCGCGGGTCACACCGCCCCGGGCGGACCCGACTTCTGCATGAAGAAGGTCTCCGGGATCCCCGCAGGGGGCGACTCCGGCGGGCCGACGATGACCGTCGGCCCGCGCGGCACCGAAACCCTCATCGGCGTCTTCAACGGCTCCGACCGGGAGAAGAGCGCCGAGGCCGGTGAGGTCTCCCAGCAACTCTCCTGGATCCGGTCAGTCATTCGGCGGTAGTCGGCTGCTCAGTGCCGTGGGCGGGCTTCGGTGCCCCGGCGGGCCGGTGCGCGTCGGCGGGATTGGTGGGGGTCGGCGCGCTGCTGCCGGAGTAGGAGGGCAGGTCGGCGACCAGCTTGGTGAGGGCCGGATCGCCCGCGTAGCGTCGCGCGTGCAGATCGGCGATCTTCTGGGCCATGTCAGGGTCGTCCTGGTCTGTGGTGTCGTAGGAGACGAAGGACTCCAGCAGCGGCAGACCGATCCGGTCGGTGTGGGCGTGGGAGGGAGCCATCAGGTACTCCCAGTACCCGTCGAGGTCGTCGAGGACGAAGACGGCGCCGTACTCGAACTCGCCGCCGATGTCTCGGCCGACGACGTACCGTGTGACCGCGTCGATCGACTCGCCCTGGTTGCGCAGGCTGGCGAGAGCCTCCTCGCGCTGCTGGGCGGTGGCCGTCGCCTTGAAGGTGAAACGGTTGTGGTGGTAGATCATTTCTCTCCCTTGACGGTTCGAAGGTGGCCTTGCGGGGTCGCGGCCGAGGCCGACCAGTAGCTGAGCAGCGCCGTCACCGCCTGGTCGGCCAGGCGCAGGGCGCGGTCGAAGCCGACGTCATCGATCGACCCGATGCACGCGAGGCCGTGCAACGTGCCCCACAGCAGGTCGCAGGCATCCTCGACACAGACTGGCTCGGCCGCGGTCTCGGCCGCCCACGCGCTGATGAGTTGCCTGGTGAAGGCGATGACGTCGGTGGCGGCGGCGCGGCGGGTGGCGGCGTCGACATCCGTGCCGGGTGTGCCCGACATGAGCTGGTACAGGACCGGCCGCGACCGGGCGAACTCCAGATACGCGGCCGCGGCCAGATGTGGGCCCCGTGACGCCGGTCCACCGGCCACCGCGGCGCGCATCCGCTGCGCCAGCTCGCCGTTGACCCGCTCCAACAGCGTGTGCAGTACGGCCTCTTTGCTCGGGAAGTGCTGGTAGATCACCGGCGCGCTGTAGCCGATCTCGGCGGCGATCCGCCGGATGGTCACTGCCCGCCAGCCCTCTGCCTCGGCCATCCGGCCCGCTGTCTCCAGGATCTCGGCGAACGTCCGCTGCCGTACCTCTTCCCGCTTCCCCACCACAAACCCCTAACGCTGTTAGGAAATCTAACGCCGTTAGTATTGTGTGTGTCCCCGCGCCCGTCAAGCCGTCGGCACGGCCGGAAGCGACGGCAGTCGGGCCGACGAGTTCGCCGATCACCTGATGTCTTCCCCGCGGCCTTCCCGTCCCCTCGGCGGACGGACCAGCACGCGCCGGATCCCGGTGCCCTGCGGGGGAGACGGAAACCAGGGAGCCCACCACGACGGTGTGCCGATCCTCGTCCTCGCTCACTCACGCTCGGCGCGGCCGCGATCGGGGATGCCCAGTGTCAGCTCCCCGGCTTGATCCTCCAGGTTCCATTTCCCCTTTTGGCAGGCGTGGTTGCTGACCCAGTACACCCAGTACACCCAGTACACGAGGACGCCGTCGCGCAGGGAGCGGGAGAGGAGGGCCGGCGACCACCCGTTGCCGCCGTGGTGCCACGCGAGGCGCCCGGTGCGGCCGTCGCGGGTGAAGGAAGGCGGCGACTGGCCCCGAGGCCGAGCGGGTTCCGTGCGCGGTGGGTGAGCGGGCGGTTCGCCGATCGGAACGCCCGCTCAGCGACGCCGGCGCCAGCAGTGCTGCCAGGAGGGCGGCGGCCGTGGTGCTCATAGCGGTGGTGGCCGCAGTGGCGACACGGCGGCGGGAGTGGTGGGGCAGGGCCATGCGATTCAAGGCGTGGTCCGGCCTGAGCTTCCGGCAGTTGGACCGCGGGGCGGCAGCGGCCGGGCACGTTCTTCCCCACTCCGCGGCGGCGACGCCGCCGGGCAGGGACCGGCTGCCGCGCAAGGAAGCGGTGGCCGCGCAAGGAAAGGGTGGCCGCGTTCGTGGCGGCGTGCGGGGTGGGGGAGACCGGGGCGCGGGGGTGACCGGCGGCTCACACCGCCATCGCTTGCGGGGGCACACCGGCTCCGTACGTGGAACAGACCGTGCGGGGTGAGAAGCGACCGCGAGAGCCGGAACGGGCCCGAGCGTCGGAACGGCCGCGCGCGCCGGGGTGGCTGTCACCGCCCCGGCGGTCACGCTGGGTCCGTGCCGGCGCGGCGGTCCTGCTGGCCGCGCTCCTGGGCGGGGCGGTGGCGAGGGGAAGCTTCACCGACACCGAGGAAGTCCACGAGACGCGGACGACGTCCGAGGGGCGGTCGGCCCCGGGGCGTGACGCCGCGTGGACCGGCGGCGCCATGGATGAAACCCGCCCTCGCCCCGGAACGCGACAAGCCGGAGCCGTGGTGGATCACGTCATCACCGTGGCGGATCGAAGTGGAACAATCGGCGCATGTTGTCGACCGCTCACGCGCTCCAGTCGAGCGCTGCCCCGCTCCTCGACGCGAGGGCGGCCCCACTCTTCGATACGAGCGCAGGGCAGGGCGCACGCCAGTTCGCCGAGCTCGGGCTCGCCCTCCTGCTGTCCCTGCTCATCGGGGTGGAACGCGAGGCGCGGCAGAAGAGCGCGGGGATGCGGACGCACACGCTGGTCGGCGTGGGCAGCGCGCTGTTCATGTCGGTCTCCATCCACGGCTTCGGCGGCGCCGCCGACCTCGCGGGGGTGTCGTTCGACCCGTCGCGCGTGGCCGCCCAGATCGTGTCCGGGATCGGCTTCATCGGCGGCGGGCTGATCTTCGTCAAACGGGATGCCGTGCAGGGGCTGACCACGGCCGCGACCATCTGGCTGACCTGTGGGATCGGGATGGCGTGCGGCGGCGGGCTTCCGCTGCTGGCCCTCGGGGCCACGGCCGTGCACTTCCTGGTCGTGCGAGGGCTTCCGCGTCTGACGGACCGCATCCCGCTCAAGGCCCGGTCGCGGCCGGTGGACCTGGCGGTGGTGTACGACCGCGAGCGCGGACTGCTGGGCCAGGTGCTTGAACGGACAACGAGTGCTGGGTTCCGGGTGGCGGCGATACGAGTGACACAGGAGGGCGACGAGGGCGGTGCGCCGACGCGGGCCCGGGCGGCGCTCAGGCTGGAGGGAACGGCGGAGATCCACCCCTTGGTGGAGGAGCTGTCCCAGGTCGACGGCATCCGAGAGGTCGGTCTCGGCGCGGCGGCCGACGCGACCGAGTGACGCCGGGCGCCGGGCGGCGGGCGGTGGTGCAGCCATGACCGCGGCCCGGATGTCACTTTCGGTGACAGCGGTGGGGGTAGGTCGCTGACAGTCACCCCGCTGCCCAGGTGCTCGCCCCGCCCTATGATCGGAGAATGTCCCAGGAAATGACGCATTGCCCGGGGGAGCGACGTGATGAGGTCTTCACGGCCGGGGTCGCGTGGTGAGGGGTATCGGAGTCGCCCATGTTTGGTCTCCTCGCGTCACGGTTAACCGGAGTATCGCGACGCTGTTCTGTGGGCGTTTGTCCGAGCGACGTCGCGGCCCAGGCCGCTGAACGGAAGGCAGACCGATGACCGACGATTCACGCAAGCCGACCACCACCGATTCCGGCGCCCCGGTGGAGAGTGACGAGCACTCGCTCACCGTCGGCCCGGGCGGTCCGATCCTGCTGCAGGACGCCTATCTGATCGAGCAGATGGCGCAGTTCAACCGGGAGCGGATCCCCGAGCGTCAGCCGCATGCCAAGGGAAGCGGCGCCTTCGGCCACTTCGAGGTGACCAACGACGTCAGCGCCTACACCAAGGCGGCCGTCTTCCAGCCCGGCACCCGGACCGATCTGGTCACCCGCTTCTCCACCGTCGCGGGCGAGCGCGGCAGCCCCGACACCTGGCGGGACCCCCGCGGCTTCGCGGTGAAGTTCTACACCAGCGAAGGCAACTACGACATGGTGGGCAACAACACCCCCGTGTTCTTCGTGAAGGACCCGATGAAGTTCCAGCACTTCATCCGGTCCCAGAAACGCAGGGCCGACAACAACCTGCGCGACCACGACATGCAGTGGGACTTCTGGACCCTCTCGCCGGAGTCGGCGCACCAGGTCACCTGGCTGATGGGCGACCGCGGTATCCCGCGTACCTGGCGGCACATGAATGGGTACACGTCCCACACGTACATGTGGATCAACGCGCAGGGCGAGCGCTTCTGGGTGAAGTACCACTTCAAGACCGACCAGGGCATCGAACACTTCACCCAGCACGAGGCCGACCAGATGGCCGCGGCCGACACGGACTACCACACCAGGGATCTGTTCGAGCACATCCGCGACGGCGAGTACCCGAGCTGGACGCTGCACGTGCAGGTCATGCCGTACGAGGACGCGAAGGACTACCGGTTCAACCCCTTCGACCTCACCAAGGTGTGGCCGCACGCCGACTACCCGCTGATCGAGGTCGGCCGGATGACCTTGGACCGCAACCCCACGGACAACCACGCCGAGATCGAGCAGGCGGCCTTCCAGCCCAACAACCTCGTTCCCGGCATCGGCCCGAGCCCGGACCGGATGCTGCTGGCCCGGCTGTTCTCGTACGCGGACGCCCACCGTCACCGCATCGGCGGCAACTACCAGCAGCTGCCGGTCAACGCCCCCGTCGCCCCGGTGCACACGTACTCGAAGGACGGGGCGATGGCGTACCGCAAGACCAGCGACCCGGTCTACGCGCCGAACTCCAAGGGCGGCCCGGCGGCCGACACCGACCGCTACGGCAACCCGCCCAGCTGGTACGCGGACGGGGACATCACCCGGGCCGCCTACGTCTCGCACGCCGAGGACGACGACTGGGGCCAGCCCGGCACCATGGTGCGCGAGGTCCTCGACGACGCGGCGCGCGACCGGCTGGTGGACAACGTCGTCGGCCATCTCCTCAACGGAGTGACCGAACCCGTACTGCAGCGCGCCTTCCAGTACTGGTCGAACATCGACAAGTCCATCGGTGAGCGCATCGAGCAGGGCGTTCGCGCCAAGGCCGGAGAGAAGGACCCCAAGGCGGAGGAGCAGGGCAACCCCGCACGACGGGACATGCAGGCCAAGGCCTGAGCCTGCCCGGCACAGCGGCCCCGACCGTTCTTTCGTCGAGGGCCGCTGCGGCGTGCGGAGGGCAGGGCTCGTGGGAAAGGAAGAACCCCTTGCGGCTCGAAGGCAAGGTGGCCGTCGTGACCGGCGGCAAGCGCGGCCTGGGGCTTGAGATCGACCGGTGCTTCGTCCGGGAGGGCGCCACGGTCGTCCTCGCCGACGTGCTCGACGCGCAGGCCAGGCCCTCGGCGCGCGTCCCTTCACGTGCGACGTCACCGACGAGGAGTCGGTCAAGGCCCTGGCCGCGTACGTCACCGACACGTTCAGCGGCCTGGACGTGCTGGTCAACAACGCCGGTGTGGAGTTCGCCAAGACGCTGGTCGACACGACGGCGGACGAGTGGGACGGCCTCATGGCGGTCAACCTGCGAGGGGTGTTCCGCTGCTCCAAGTACGCCATCCCCGTCATGGTGGAGCGCGGCGGCGGTGTCATCGTCAACGTCGCCTCCGAACTGGCGCTGGTCGCCGACGCCGGCGTGGCCGCGTACTGCGCGTCCAAGGGCGGTGTGCGCCAGCTGACCAGGGCCGTCGCGGTCGACCACGCGGCTCACGGCGTACGCGCCAACACGCTCTGCCCCGGCCCGGTCTCCACCGAGCTGATGGAGGGCGTGTTCGAGGCGAGCGACGACCCGGACGCCCTGCGCGCCGACTTCACGCGCCGGATTCTCCTGGGGCGCATGGGACGGCCCGAGGAGATCGCGTCGGCGGCGCTCTTCCTGGCGTCGGAGGAGTCCTCGTTCATGACGGGTGCGGACCTGGTGGTCGACGGGGGATGGACCGCGCGCTGATCCGCTCCCGGGGCCCGGCAGTCACGCAGGGCCGGGAGCGTCGTCCCAGGCCAGAGAGGACATCCGCCACCCCGACGGAGTGAGCAGGAACTGCGTGGTCTTGTGGCCGGAGCCCTCGAACCACGTGCCGTGGTGGTAGCCGGACTTGCGGTACGCGCTGAACCGGTGCGCGATCGACCCGAAGACCTCGGTCCGTTGGGAGACCTCCCGTTCGGAGAACTCCGTCAGCGTCCCGTCCGTGAGCATCTTCTGCCGGGGCTCGATGAACGCCTCGACGTCGTAGACCACGGGCTCGGCCCCGACGTTCGAGATGATCATCCCCTGCGGAACGAAGAGGTCGCGGATGACGCCGAGGTCGGGCTCGACGTCCCCGGTGGTGGTGAAAGCGCCCATGAACGCACCCATCAGCCGGTCCAGTTCGGCATGGACGTCGGCTCCGGGCTCCGCGCCGGCGGAGAGCGCAGGCCATTCCTCGGCGAGAACCGACCAGACCTCGGTATCGCGCCGCACGCCTCGGTACGCGGAGTGCCGGCGCAGTACGCCTTCACGCGTCATGCCCAGCCGTCGCGCGACGGTGATGCTGCGGGTGTTGCCCGCCGCGACCCACCATTCGACACGGCTCATCCCGCGTTCCTGGAACGCCCAGTCGATCAACATCCGGCAGGCCCGGGTCACCAGGCCCCGCCCCTCCCCGGCCGGCTCGGTCCAGCAGCCGACCTCGCACACCCCGGTCGCGCTGTCGAAGCGGGTGAACATGACACCGCCGACCAGCGTCCCCTCGAGCCAGATCCCGTAGATCCGGCCGGCGTCCTGGGCCAGCCGGTCCGAGTAGCGCTGGAGGGTGGCCGTGGCCGATTCGAGGTCGGTGCTGAAGGTCGCCCAGGGTATCCACGGGTCCACGGAGTCCCGGGCACGATCGATGTGAGTGAGGAACTCCCGCGCCTGCCAGGGCTCCAGGGGGCTGAGTCGGGCATGGTCGCCGAGCGGCAGGGTGAACATGAGTGCCTCGCTCTCCGGTCTCTCTCGGTCTGTACGTAACAAGCGTTCGGTACGTAAGGTAGCAGCATGCCGCCCGCACCCGGAGACCGTGAAGCCCGCCGCAAGGACGTGTCCGAGGCGGTGTGGAACGTACTGGCCGAGAAGGGATTCGGCGGGCTGACCCTGCGCGCGGTCGCCGCCGCCATGGGCGTCTCGACGGGGATGCTCATGCACTACTTCCCGACGAAACGTGCCCTGATCACGCATGCCCTGGACCTCCTGGAGAAGCGCACCGCGGAGCGGCCCCGCCGCGCGCGCCCCGCGCCGGGCCTCGCCACCGTGCGCGTGATGCTCCTGGACATCCTGCCGCTGACCCCGGGCGACACCGCCCGCAACCGCATCTGGGTCAGCTCCTGGGACCTCTCCCTCGCCGACGACGGGCTGACCGGCGAACAGGCCGACCGCTACACCAGGCTGCGCTCCACCATCCGCCCGCATCTCGAAGAGGCCCGTGACCTCGGCGAGCTCCCCGCGGACGCCGACCCGGAACGACTGGCCGCAGCCGCCGTCGCCTTCACCCACGGCCTCGTCGTCCAGGCCCTCTTCGACCCCGACCGCTTCCCCGAACGCGTGCAGTCGGCCATGGTCGACGACTTCCTCGCGTCGACCGGGCGGTCTCACTCCCCGAGGGGCGGCAGCGGGTCGCCCACCTGACACGGGCTCCCCGTCACGCGCTGACCACGTCCCTCACGGCCGAGACGAAGTCCTCCGTCCGCGGGTGAGTGGGATGGGCGGGGCGGGCGAGGTAGACGGTGGTGGCCGGGGCGTCGGAGACGGGGACGAAGCAGACGCCCGGGTGACCGTGGCTCTCCGCCGTGCCCGCGGCGCCGAGACCGAAGGCGCCGCCGGTGGCGATGAGGTTCAGCCACTCGTCCACGTTCGTCACCTCGACGGTACGGGCCGGGCGCTGCCGCGGCGGCCACAGGTCGGGCGAGGCGGTGCCGGTGTCCGGCCACAGAGCGAGCGGGAGTCCGGGGTCGACGGTGAGCTCGGCGAGCCGCACCCGGGTGCGGGCCGCGAGCGGATGGTCGTCGGGCAGGGCGGCGACACGGTCCTCGGTGTACAGGGCTTCGGTACGGATGCGCGGGTCGTCGGGGACGGTCCGCAGCACCGCCACATCGGTGTCCCCGGTGGCTAGTCCCGCGGTGCTGTTGTCCCGCCGGACCACGTCGAGGGGCGTATGGGGGTGCGTGCGGCGCCACGAGCGCAGGAGCGGAACCGTCTGCTGTCCCAGCACGGCGCAGGTGTAACCGAGCCGGAGCGGACGGGAGAGCGCCCGGGTGTCGGCGAGGGCCGCGTCCACGTGGGCGAGGATCGCCCGCCCGTGCCCGAGCAGCTTCGTACCCGCAGGCGTGAGGGCCAGACGCCGCGAGGTGCGGTCGACGAGGCGGACGCCGACGCGTGCCTCCAGCTTGGCGAGGGTGCGGGAGAGCGCGGGCTGCGTCATGTGCAGCCGGGCGGCCGCCGCGGTGATGGTGCCGGCCTCGGCCACCGCGTCGAGGGCCCTGAGGTGACGCAGTTCCACTTCATCCATGCCTATGGAGCATAGTCCCTGCCCAGAAGGCATTTCCGGGAGTGGGGGAGGGGTTCGTAGCGTGGCAGGCGTCCGGGTGTTTCCCGCCCGGGTTTCCTTCTCGACACGTGATGGACGGTGGACCATGAGGATTCTTCTGATCGGTGCGGGCGGCACGCTGGGCGGCGCGGTGCGGCGGGCGCTCGTGGAGCGTGAGCACGAGGTGATCGGTGTGGGCCGTTCCGGCGGTGACCTTGTCGCCGATGTCACCGATCCGCAGGCTGTCGCGCGCCTCTACGCGGAGGCCGGTCCGCTGGACGCGGTGGCGGTCGCGGCGGGCGACGCCGTGTTCAAGCCGCTGGGCGAGCTGACGGCCGACGACTTCGCGGCGACGTTCCGCGGCAAGGCGCTGAGCCAGCTCGAGCTGGTCCGTCAGGGCGCGGGGCAGGTAGCCGCGACGGGTTCGTTCACGCTGATCAGCGGAGTCCTCACCGAGGAGCCGATCGCCGCGGGGGCGGCGGCCTCGGCGGCCAACGGCGCGGTCGAGGCTTTCGTACGTGCGGCCGCGATCGAACTCCCGCCCCAGCGGATCAACGCGGTGAGCCCCACGGTCGCCGAGGAGTCCCTGTCGTCCTACGGCCCGTTCTTCGTCGGCATGGAGGCGGTGCCGGCGGCGCGCGTGGCGACGGCCTTCATCCGTTCGATCGAGGGCGCGCAGACGGGGCAGGTCTACCGGGTCCGATAGGCGCCAGGCCCACTGGGCCCCTGTCCGCCGGGGCCGTCGGGGTGGGTTTCCGCTCAGTCCTCCCTCGTGTCCGCTCCCGCCGCCCCGTCAACATCGCCGCCGCGCGGCTCACGCCAGACGGTGTTCGTCAGGTGGTCGGGGGTCGGGGGCCGCTCCGCCCCCGGCAGTGAGCTCACAGGGTCGTGGCGGCGCGGTCGGATTCGCTGCGCAGGACGCAGAACTCGTTGCCCTCGGGGTCCGCGAGGACAGCCCACCCCGAACCGTCGTGGTTGCGGCGGTCGACGACCGCCGTGGCGCCGAGACCCAGCAGCCGCTCGACCTCCGCCTCGCGCGTGGTCCCGGGCCGCAGACACAGGTGGAACCTGTTCTTCGCCGTCTTCGGTTCGGGCACCTGATTGAAGTGCAGGATCGGTCCCGCCGACAGCATCACCTGAGTCTCCCGGTCGCCCGGCCGGTCCGCGGGATGCAACGGCCGGCCGGTCACCTCACTCCAAAAGCGGGCCAGTTCATAGGCGTTCGCGCAATCGATCGCCACATTCTGCACAACAGAGACCATGGGCAGAGCCTGCCGGACCGATCAGTGATCCACCACTCATTTCCGTCCCGGGCTCGGCCCTCTCACTCGCCCGCTCTGGGAGGATCATCGGCCATGGACGACAAGCACCTGCAGACTGGCCACGGGATCCGTTTCGAGTGGGGCCCCACCGGTGCGGAACGACTGGCGGCAGACGTTGCCTGCGTCGTGGTCGTCGATGTCCTGTCGTTCACCACGTCGGTGACGGTCGCCGTCGAGGCAGGGACGCGCGTCTTTCCCTACCGCTGGCGCGACGAGAGCGCTTCCGCGTTCGCGGAAGAGAGGGATGCGGACCTGGCCGTCGGGCGCCGGTCGGCGACCGCCTCGTCACCCTGGTCCCTCTCTCCGGCCGCACTACGACGAGCCCCCTTCACGCCCCGCCTGGTGCTCCCCTCGCCCAACGGTTCCGCCATCTCGGCCTCGGCAGGCGAGTCGTCCGTGGTCGCCGGCACCCTCCGGAACGCGACAGCTGTGGGCCAATGGCTCACCCGTCAGGGGTACGGGACCATTGACCGTCCGGTCGCGGTGATCGCTTCCGGCGAGCGGTGGCCGGACGGGAGCCTGCGGCCGGCGATGGAGGACTTTCTCGGCGCGGGTGCCGTCGTCAGCGCGCTGACCAAAGCCTCGGCCGACGCCTTCGAGAGGGGGCGCGGGCTCCCGCTTCCGCTCTCGCCGTCGCCGGAAGCCGCACTCGCGGAGGCGGCCTTCCGGGCGACCTCGGACGTCGGCGCCGCGGTGGCCGCGAGCTCCTCCGGACGAGAACTGATCGACGGGGGATACGCCGAGGACGTCGCCGTCGCCACAGAGCCGGACCTCTCCACCGTGGTGCCCGTACTCGTCGACGGGGCCTTCGCACCCGCCCCATGACGGTTACCGGGGTGAGACATCGATTTCGTGGGCCACGGCCCAGGCCCAGTACTCGGCGACCGTACGGCTGTCGGCCGAGGCGACGGCGGACGTGGTCCGGGCCGGGGCGGCCGCGCCGGTGATGGGGGAGGGGGTGGTCTCCAGGAGCACCGCCTGACTCCGTCCGTCCGGTACGCGACCGGTGGCGAAGACGTACGAGTCGCCCTCGGCGAGCGGCTGTTCGCCGTGGTCGTACGTGACGGCGACGGTCCCCCGGAGATTCCCCTTGAAGGAGTGCCCGACGCGGACGGCGTAGAGGTCGGAGTAGACGCCGTACACGTCACGCTCGCCGACCCGGCGCACCACGGTGCCGGCGAACACGTCGTCCGCGGTCCCCGCCACCTGCCGCGCGTCGCCCGGGTCGTAGAGCGTGACGGCCTCGCCGGGACTGCCGGACTCGGCGGCGCCGGTCAGGGTGTACAGGCTCCAGGCGGACCCCAGCAACACCGCCATTCCGGCCGCGACGACCGCCAGGCGGCGGCGAAGATCACTCATGGCTCAGCCTCTCAGCCCCGCGCCCTTCAGCCCCACAGCGCGTGGTAGTTCTCCCGGTCCCGTCGGGTCGGCGCGCCGTCGGAGGGCATGTCGAACGTGTTCGGTGCCATCAACGAGCGGTAGGCCACAGGGTTCTTGTGGCAGAACCCCAGAGCGTGGCCGAGCTCGTGCGCGGCGATCATCCGCCGGTACTTGGTGTGCCCGTATGCCTTGCCGGCCCCCAGGTATGCGGTGTTCAGCTTCAGGGTGTCGGTGCCCCGCACCCCTTTCCAACGCCCGAGGATGTTCTTCCACGGGGCCCGAGCGGTGTTGACGTCCGACCATTCCAGGTCGGCGATGCGGCTCGCGTCGTCGGCGGGAAACTTCACCCGATGGAGTCCGTGCCGGCTCCAGACGTGGTGCGCGTGCCGTCGTGCGTCGTCGAACCGGGTCTCGTCCTCCCACGCGATCTCGCCGCTGTCCACGGACGAGTGCCCGCGCGAGTCCTCCAGCCCGTTCAAGCACCGTGCCGAGGCGGCAAGCTGCGCGGAGGCGGGCGGTGCGGTGACGAGGACCAGGGCCAGCGCCGTGGCGGACAGCAAGGCGCTCGAAGGCCGGGGGCCCAGCGGGCGGCCCGGGACGGCGAAGGATGTGCGCATGCGGCTCCAATCGAAGTTCACGCCATGGGACCTTCGTAGCCCGCTGACGGCCGCAGGGGAGCACGGGCGGGCCGGGACTCACCCGTATGCGGGGGCCCGACCTGCCCTGGCCGGCCGACAGGTCACCTGCTGCCCGACGAGGTGCGGCATCCCGCGGCCGCCCTGGCACCACCTGGCGGCGGCGCCCAAGGCGTGCGCCTCAGCAGGGTTCTGGCGGCGCTTCTTTGCTCAGGTGCCGGCCGGGGCGGTGCTCTGTTCGGTGTCGGCCGTGGGCGCAGCCGCAAGTGTGGGTGCGGTGGCCGGGGGGGGGATCAGGGCCGCGATGGCGGCGGAGACCAGGGCGAGGACACAGCCGATGACCAGTCCGGTGCGGAAGCCGTTCTCGGAGGTGAAGGTGTGGCCGCCGAGAGTGGTGGTCATCTGGGCGAGGACGACGCCGATGGCCGCGGCTCCGATCGAGGTACCCAAGGAGCGCATGAGGGCGTTGAAGCCGTTGGCCGCACCGGTCTCGGCGACGGGGACGGAGCCCATGATCAGGGCGGGCATGGCTCCGTAGGCGAGGGCGACGCCACTGTTCATGACCATCATCGCGATCATGAGGCCCCAGGCCGTGCCGGCGAGCAGCAGCGAGGCGAGGTATCCGGCGGCGAGAACGAGTGCTCCACAGATGAGGGTGGTCTTCGGGCCGCGGGAGTTGGTGAGCTTTCCGCCGAGGGGCGATACGACCATCATCATCAGGCCGCCGGGCAACATCCACAGACCGGCCGCGAGCATGGACTGGCCCAGGCCGAAGCCGGTCGCCTCGGGGTACTGGAGGATCTGGGGGACGATGAGCATGCTCGCGTACATGCCGAAGCCGATGAAGACGGAGGCGATGTTGGTGAGCAGCACGCGGGGACGGGCCGTGGTGCGCAGGTCGACCAGCGGCTGACGGGTGCGCCATTCGAACAGGCCCCAGGCGGACAGCGACAGTACGGCGACGGCGAACAGCGCGAGGGTGGTGGCTGAACTCCAGCCCCAGTCGGCGCCCTTGGAGACCGCGAGGAGCAGGGAGACCAGGCCGACGGCCAGTCCGAGTGCCCCGACGGCGTCGAAGCGCTGCCCCTTGGCGGGAGCGGGGACGTCGGGGACGAAGGCGAGGATCATGACGGCGACGGCCACGGCCAGGGCCGCCGCGCCCCAGAACAGCAGGCGCCAACTGGCGTACTGGGCGACGGCCGCGGCCAGCGGGAGGCCGAGCCCGCCGCCGATGCCCATGGACGCGCTGACCAGGGCGATGGAAGAGCTGAGCTTCTCCGCGGGGACGACGTCGCGCAGGAGGGCTATGCCGAGGGGGATCATGCCCATGCCGATGCCCTGCAGGCCCCGCCCGATGATCATTGGTACGACGCTGCCGGCCAGCGCACAGACGACCGATCCGACGACGAGCGGCACGGTGCAGGCCAGCAGCATGCGTCGTTTGCCGAGCATGTCGCCCAGCCGTCCGCTGATGGGTACGCACACTCCGGCGACCAGGAGGGTGGCGGTGACGACCCAGGCCGCGTTGGACGGGGTCGTGTGGAGCAGGCGCGGCAGGTCGGCGAGGAGTGGGGTGACGAGTGTCTGCATCACCGCCGCCGTGATGCCGGCGACGGCCAGCGTCGCGACGACGGGGCCGGAGCGATGCTCGACGGTGGGGTGAGCCATGGAGGTTTCCTCGGTTCGGGAAGGAGGACCGGTTCGTGTGCGCGCCGGGCAGGGCGGCGGAGTTGGCGGGTGCGGGAGTCCCGAGCGGGTAACGGGTGTCGGAAACCCGAGCAAGTAAGCAGTAGTCAACTATCGAATGGCACGGCCACCCTGTCAACCAAAAGTGAGCCTCGACTATCACTTGATAGGATGGCGGCATGACCCCGGATACCCGCAAGCCGTTGCGCGCAGATGCGGCGCGCAACGCGGAGAAGATCGTCAGGGCTGCGCGTGAGGTGTACGCCCAACGCGGCCCGGACGCACCGTTGGACGACGTCGCGCGGCAGGCGGGGGTGGGGATCGCGACGCTGTTCCGGCGCTTCCCCGACAAGGGGTCCCTGCTGCGAGCGGTGATGGACCTTCAGTTCCGCGAGCAGGTGGCACCGGCACTGGAGAGGGCGATGGAGGACACCGACCCTCGTCGGGGGCTGACTCTGGTGCTGGAGGCCGCCCTGTCCTCGGCGATGGACGACTACCACGTGCTGGCCGCGGCACGGAATGCGGGCGTGCTGTCCGCGGACACGAGCGACCGGTTCTTCGTGGCCCTGGAGCAGCTCGTGGAGCGCGGAAAGCAGGCGGGGGTGATCCGGGACGACCTCGTGCCGGAGGACCTGCGCCGGATCATGGCCATGCTGGTGAGCCTGTTGTGGACGATGGAACCGGGCGAGGACGGCTGGCGACGCTACGTGGCGCTGATCCTGGACGGCCTTTCTCCGGCCGCCGCAGGCCCGCTTCCCTGCCCGGCTCCCGCCCTGCTGCGCCGCGAGCCGTAAACCGCGACGCGGATCAGCGCTACCACTGGGCGGGTGCGCGGGGCCGCGTCTGCCACTGGCTGCTCCGCGATGTCCCCGCGATCGGGCGATGCTCCTACGATCCGTCTGCACGCAGGGTGATGGCGTTGCCCGGACACATGGCGGCAGCCTGTCCGGCCCGGCCGTGCACGGCGTACGGAGGGGCCGGGTCCAGCACGACGACCGTGCCGTCCTCGTCGCTCTGGTCGAACACCTCGGGCGCGGTCATGGCGCACTGCCCGGACCCGACACACTTGGCCGGATCGGCCTCCACCCGTAGGGCGTCACCCGCGGAACTCCCCGTACCGGCAAAGACGTTGCTCTCCGCGTTCACCACAGGAACGGCACCTCGCTCAGGCCTCCGGTCAGACGCTCCGAATGCTCGGTGAGGGAGTACGCGTCAATGGCGAGACGCAGGCCGGGGAACCGGGTGAAGAGCCGAGTGAACGCGATGCGCATCTCGGTTCGGGCCAGCGTGTTGCCGATGCAGTAGTGACCGCCGTGCCCGAACGCCAGATGGGCGTTGGAGGCACGCTCCGGCCGGAAGGCCTCCGGCTCGGCGAACACGTCCCCGTCGCGGTTGGCGGCGTTGATCGCGATCAGGACGGCGTCCCCCCGGAGGACGGTGACGCCCGCGAGGGTCACGTCCTCACGGGCGTAACGCAGCAGTCCCAGTCCTCCAGGGGCGGCCAGCCTCAGCACCTCCTCGACCGTGGACTGGACCAGTCCACCGGGGTCGGTGGCGAACGCGTCCCTGCGGGCGAGGTCGCTCAGCAGGAACAACACACCGAAGTCGATCCGGGCGGACGTCGTCTCGTGGCCGGCGAAGAGCAGCCCGGCGGCCAGCCGGGTCATGTCGTCTTCGGTGAACGAGGGATCCCGCGTCTGGACGGCGACGATGTCGCTCACCACATCCGGGCCTGGCCGCGCCCTCTTGGCCGCGGCCAGGCGGCCCATGTACGACTGGAAGTCGGCCATCGCCTGCTGCGCGTCCGCGCCGCCGTCCAGGACGCCGACGCGCTCGGACCACCCGCGCAGCAGGTCGCGGTCGCCCTGGTCGACACCGAGGAGTTCGCAGATGACCTGTACGGGCAGCGGGAAGGAAAGGTGATCGTGCAGGTTGACCGGTACGCCGGGTCGCCGTGCACGGACGTCTTCCATGCGGTCGAGGCAGCGGTCGGTCAGTTCCTCGATCCGTGCGCCCAGGCGTCGCATGCGCGGGGCGGAGAAGGCGGGCGTCAGGACTTTGCGCATGCGCGCGTGCTCGCGTCGTTCGTCCTCGAAGCTGCCGGCCGGTCCTGCCTGGATCGCGGCCTCCGAGATCTTCGACGCCTCTTCCGGTGCCGGGTGCGCCTTGCCGAACCGCTTGTCTCCCAGTACGGCGCGGGACTCTTCGTAGGCCGTCACCAGCCAGGCCGGGTCACCGGCCGGAGTGGTCACCCGCGCCAGCGGCCCCTGCCCTCGGCGGAGCAACCCGAATAACGGGGCCAGGTCCAGGACGTTGGGCCGGTCGAACGGCAGTCGCGGTGCGGAGGCGGGCGCTGTCATGAGCTTCTCCTCGCTGACGTATGCGACGGGGGCCCTGACCGGCGGGGCAACGCCCCGGGTCCGGGCGTTGGCGGCGACAACATCTGACGGAGCCTCACGGCCCCGACCCGGTCACGGACGACAACGGGCGCTGCCACCTCGTCACTAAGTGAGACTCGACTATCTCTTACCTCGAACCTAACATAATCGATACGCGGCTATCAGATGGAGCGGCGGATTCCGGCCGGGTGGCGAGGAGGGCTCACCGCCGTCGCCCCGGCTGCGCCCCCCCGGCGGCTGTGCAGGCGGTCCGACCTCTGCGAACCGGTACTTTCCGAGGGTGCGCGCAATGATCAACAGCGCAGGTGGGCGCGCGGATTGGTCGGCGCGGCGTGATGAGCGGTTCGGCGGTTCGGCTGCCATGACGCCCACGACAGGACCGGTCGGACGGGCGGAGATGCACCCGTGGTGTGCGATGGCAGTCCGCTCGGCCGGGCGAGCGAGGGCTGGGGAATGTGGCGAAGGATGTGCGGTCGGACGGGGGCGAGCGAGTCCGAGGGGACGAGCCCGAGAACAGCGGCCAGTACCCTCATCTCCAACTCCCCAACTCCCCAGTTGTCCAGGAGACTCCCGGGGAGGGGCGAGGGCCGTGCACATCGGCGATGGAATTGGCGTCGGCGTCGAGCACGTAGTGCGGCGCGGAGGACGCTTCGGCTGCGCAGGCGGTGCGCAGCGCGCAGAGGTTCGTCGACGGTGGCGACCTCGCTCTCCGTCACGGTCCGCGTCGCACGGGCGCAGGTCTGCCCACCGATGCAGCCGGCGCATCTCGCGGCGCGGAGTAACCGGTGTGATGCGCGTGCGCCAGCTGCCCCCGTCCGAACGGGGTCGCTGAATACCGCTGCGCGTCCAGCCTCGAGCGCGGTCTGGCGGCGGTCGAGGCTGGAGGCGTCCTAGGGAAAAGGCGGCCGTGCGTGGCGGGTTCCGCGGGCGGACGGGACGGCCGTGGTGCGTAAGCGGGCCATGATCGACCTACTCGACTCGGCCCTGCGCACCGCACAGCCGACGCGCCGCAGACGCTTCGCGGCAGGCGCCAGGGACGGTCCCGCCCGATAGGGCTGAACGGCGCATGGCGTTCCCCGTTGGCGCGGGCCGCTGCGTTTCTTCTGCTGATGTTCATGAAGCCGATGAAGCCCGCGATCGGCGTCCTGCCGCTTTGAGGGCCGGCGAGGGTGGGGGGTATTGACGGGGCGTCACGGACCGTGAATTGTGGCGGCGCCCGGAATTGCCGCCTCCGGTGCTCCTTTTGCGGCGCGGGTTGCATTGGTGAACCTGACTGCCTCTGCGTTGACGCTCACGTCATCGCGCTAGGTGCGGGCGCGTGTGAATTCCCCGCCGCCCGGCGCGCGCGGAGCGCTCCGCCCGCTCAACCTCTTCGGCTGAAGCCACATGTCCTCTGTCTTCGCTTCTCGCCTTCCACGTATTGACTTTTCGGAGACGGCATTCCGTTTCCTTGAGCCGATCTCACCTTGGCCGTTCTCACTCCGGGAGGGTGGTGGTGGTGAGTGTGGTGGTGTGGGTGGGCCGGTTGTTCTGGTGGCTGGTGATGGTGTGGGTTTGCGTGTGGGGCGTGTTGGGGTCGGCGGGGTGGGCGGTGGTGGTGATGTAGCAGGGAGTGGTGTTCTCGACGTAGTGGTGGAACTGGGTGTGGCTGTGGGTGGGATGGGTGTTGGCGGGGAGGTGGGGGTGGGCGGCCTGACGGGCGGCTTCGATGAGGACCATGCCAGGGATGTGGTCGGTGGGGTGATCGAAGAGGGTGGGGTGGTGGGGGTTGGGGTTGAGGAGCCAGGTGTGGGGCTGGTGTGTGGGGGCCAGCACGAGGTCGTGAGGGCGGACGCGGCCGAAGATGGTGGGGTTTTGGCCGGTGGGGGTGTAGTTGGGGGTGCTGGTGGAGGTGTGTGCGGTGTGGGGAGTGCGGAGTCGGTTGTAGGCGTTGGGGGAGAGGCAGGTGAAGTGACCACTGCCGGTGGCGAGGACGTGCGGGCCGTTGCGGATGGTGAGGGCAATGGTGAAGTTGCCGCGACGGGGGGTCGTGAGGGTGGCGTGGAGGGCGAGATTGGTGGGGGTGTCGGTGATGGTGAGGTGCTGAGGGTGGGTGGTGACGGTCATGTCCTGCATGACGAAGTGGTGGCCCAGGGGTATCTGGTGTTCGGTGTGGGCGAGGTAGATGCCGGTCTGGCGGAGGGTTTCGCAGGCCAGGAGGTGGTCGTGGCTGCGTCCGTCGGCAGTGGTGAAGAAGGCGTGGGCGCGGGGCCATTGACCGGTGAGGGTGTAGGTGTCGGCGCCGGTCTTCGTGTGGGCGGTCAGGAAGACCTCGGCGTGCGCGGCGCGGTGGACGTACTCGCGGGGCACGGTGGTGGTGAGGGCGGGCGGCGGTGTGGGCTTCCGGCCGGACGCGGCCGCCACGGGTGCGGCGGATGCCGGCTGCACGACGGGCGCGGTGGGCGCGGTGGCGGGTTCGGCGAGAGCGCCGGGGGCCGTTTGCTCGGTGCCGGCGGCGGCGGGTGTGGTGTCTGCGGTGTGCGCGGTCGGCGTGATGTTCGTGCTGCCTGCGATGTGCGCGTCGCGGATGGTGCGGGTGCCCTGGGAGTCTTTCGACTGGGGCAGTACGAGACTGCTCATGCTCATGGACCTCTCCCCCGGAGGTGAATGAAAGTGAGGCCATAACATACATACCCACCGGTTTCCTTTTCAAGGGTCGGTGGCGATTACATGTGGGCTCTGCGGGGAAAAGAATCTCTGCCGTTTCCCCGTTTCTCGTGACGCTGGGTAGTTGCGTTCCTGGTGAGGAGCGGGAAGGGGTTCCAGGGTTAAGGGGAATAATTCCGTCCGTTTATCGGGCGGAAACCGGCTGAGCGGTTCCCTTGTTATGCTTTTGCGCCGCCGGAGTTGGCCGGGCGTTTGTCCAGGTGCGGGGCATTGGGCGGACTGTGGCCGGAAATTGGGCCTGGTCCGGGCTGGTTCGTGCTGGTCGGAGGGTTTTGGCGGAGCCAGGTGCTGGGTGACGGAGTGTTGGGCCGTGATGCCCGGCCGGCGCGGGGCGGTTGTTCTTGCGCCGACGCGCCGGTTGGCCCGCTGCTGGCCGTGTTCGGTCTCGGTGTCGTCCTCGTTCTGGTTGTTCATGTGGCGGTTGCTTTTTGCTGGTTGATGGTTGCCTGGCCGATTGCTTTTGTGCCTATCGGGCTTCGAGGGGTGCGGACGGGCCGGCCGGACCTCGGCCGGGAGGTCGAGCGGTCGGTTGGTCGGTCGGGGCTGCCGTCGGCCGGTTGGTGAGGAGGGCGGTTGGCCGGGCCGCGGCCAGGTCCAGCCGTACTTGGCCGTCCCTGCGGGAACGGCCGCCCGACCCCTCGTCGGATCGCGAACTCTGGGCTTCTGCTTGGTGGGGACGCACGTCTTGTGGGGTCGGGTTGCTTGGTTGCTGCCGCGGCTGGGCTGATCCGGCTGTTGTTGCTCGTACGACTCGTACGGCCTACTCGTACTGGTTGCTTGAACTGGTTGTTTTGGTCGGGCTGGTCGTGTTGGTTGTGTGGGGCTGGCCCGGGCGTGCTCCGGGTCGGGTTTGTCGCGATGCGGCGGGAACGTCGCGTGGATTGATGGGGGTTGTCATGGGTCGGGATGTTCTTGGCGGGTCGGATCGCTCTGGCGCGGAGGCCGGTGTGGGGGAGGAGCCCGGGTCGGTGGCCGGGCTGGGCCATGTCGACCTGGTGGCGGTGAATATCGATGGTGTCTTGTTGAACGACAGTTTCGGTCCGGTGATCCGGCGGTTGGTGGAGTCGCGGGGCGGCCGGTACGGCGCGGAGTTGGAGCAAGCGCTGCTGTCGCAGTCGCAGCTGGTGGCGGCCCGGGCGGCGGCGGAGGTACTGGGGGGCAGCCCGCAGGAGTTGCTGGCCGCGTACTTCGAGGAGCGGGATCGGTATGTGAAGGAGCATCCGGTGCGGGTGCTGCCGGGGGCGGCGGAGTTGTTGGGCCGGTTGCGGGGGTTGGGGGTGCGCGTGGTGTGTTACGGAGGGCTGGAGCGGGCGCACTTCGACCAGTACCTGGGAGATCTGGCCGGGTTCTTCGACGAGCCGGTGTATGTGTGCACCAACGATTTCCGTCCGGGGATCAAGGAGATCGCCGAGCTGTTCGGACTGGGTCTGGACCGGGTGGTGTTCATCGATGATGTGGCGCGGGTGGCGCAGGCGGCACGGGAGCTGGGCGTGGCGTTCATCGGGCACCCCAGTGATTTCGAGAACGGCTACCAGCGGCCGCTGATGGAGCGGTCCGGGGTTCGGCACCTGGTGCGTTCGCTGGACGAGATCGATGAGGACCTGTTGCGGCGGGTGGACGCCGAGGCCGCGGCAGGCAGCAGCTGGCCGCAGGAGCCCTCGGGGGCCTGAGCGTTTCCCCGCCCCAGCCCCTTGCCCCCTGTATCCGGTTTCTTGTTCCCGATGTGTCCGGGGTGCGCCCGGGCTCGGACTGTCTTGGGCTCGGGCGCGCGTTTGTGTCTCCACGGCGTACGGGAGGCTTGGTGGCGGGTAGTGCTGCCCTGGTGGTGTGGGCCGGTCCGATCGCGGGTGGGTGGACCGCGTCACGCGGCGTGACGCCGGTCAGGCTCCAGCCCCGGAGGAGTAAAGAGGAGTGAAGTGGTAAGCGTGGGCGGGGGTGTTGGTGTCGCTGTGTGACTGCACCTCGGACTGGGGCGGTGGATTAATTGTGCGAGGTTCGAGCATCGTGGGGCTGATGGTGGCGAGTGTGTGGGGGTGAGTGAGGATTTGTCGGACGTGCGGGGTGTGGAGAGGGTGAGGGTCATGATCTTTGGCAGCGTCTGCTGGCACGGTTGTGGGTAAGGTACCTCCACGACGGTTTCTTTTCGGGTCCGCTGCATACCCGATACGACACGGAGTGCAGGGGAGGACACGTGGCGCAGCAGGAACGTGCTGTTCGCACCCGCCGCGCGGTGTTGGAGGCGGCTGCTGTGGTGTTTGCCGAGCATGGATACTCGGCGGCCACGGTGTCGGACATCCTCCAGGCGGCCGGGGTAACCAAGGGTGCGCTGTATTTCCACTTCGATTCCAAGGAAGCTCTGGCGCGGGGGGTGCTGCAGGCGCAGGTCTCCTATGCCGGGCCGCCCCAGGAGCTGAAGGTTCAGGAGTGGGTGGACGCGGGGCTGTTGCTGGCTCATCGGCTGCCGCGGGATCCGGTGGTTCGGGCGGGGGCGGTGTTGTCCTCGGATCCGCAGGGCCGGGAGCAGTACGGCAGTGCCTGGCCGACATGGATCGAGATGTCGGCGCAAACGCTCACCGAGGCCAAGGACCGGGGCGAGATCCTTTCGCATGTGGTGCCGCGGCAGAGCGCGGAGTTGATCGTCAGCGCCTTTCACGGGGTGCAGTTGTTCTCGCAGCTGGAATGCGGGCTTGCTGACGTCGAGCGGCGGATCTCGGTGCTCTACGACCATGTGATACCGGCGATCACGGTGCCGGCGGTGCTGGCGCGACTGGATCTGGCGCCGGATCGGGGTGCGCGTCTGTTCGCGCAGGCTTCCTCGTTCCCGCAGCCCTCGGCGCTGGTGGACACCGCGCGCTGAACATTGGCTGTCCCGGAAGCCCAGACCCAGCTTCCCCCCCCTCGTAGCGCTTCTCTTCGTCTCTTTGTGATGTCTTGTGCCCTGGTGCTGGACCGGGATCCCTGAACCGGGAGTCTGTCTGGCGCTGGGGCGTTGTCGTTTCCATCTGCCTGACGGGGCAGGTGGCGCCGTCGGTTTCCCTGGGTCTGTTGGTGGGGGCGTGCGGTGGGTGGCCTGCGCCGTGACGGGTGAGGCGGGCCGTGTCGGTCCGGGGCGGGCTGGGCCAGGTGGTGGTGTGCGGCGGGGCTACCAGGTCGTGGCGCCGCCGTCGACGGGCAGGGTGGCGCCGGTGACGAAGGAGGCGCGGTCGCTGCACAGCCAGGCGGCGGCCTCGGCCATTTCCTCGGGTTCGGCCATGCGGTTCTGGGGGGAGGAGGCTTTGCTCTTGGCTTCCTGGCCGGGGAAGCGGGCGAACCAGTCCTCGGTCATTTCGGAGCGGGCCAGGCCGGGGGCGATGGCGTTGACGCGGATGTGGTGGGGCGCGTACTCCACGGCGGCGACTTTGGTGAGGCCGATGACGGCGTGCTTCGCGGCTATGTAAGGGGCGGCGACGGAGGTGGCGACCAGGCCGGCCACGCTGCTGGTGTTCACGATCGAGCCACCGCCGTTCTCGAGCATCGCGGCGATCTGGGGGCGCAGGCAGTTCCAGACGCCGCGCACGTTGGTGTCCATGATCAGGTCATAGGTGGTGTCATCCATGAGGTGCAGGGGTGTCTTCTCCGCTGCGGCTCCGGCGTTGTTGAAGGCCGCGTCCAGGCGGCCGTAGGTGTCCACCGCGCAGGCGACGGCCCGGCGCATGTCGGCGGCGACCTGTACATCGGCGGCGCAGTACGTGGCCTGCGCGCCCTGCGCGCGCAACTCTTTGGTCAACAGTTGCAGGCGGTCCTCGCGCCGGGAGACCAAAACGACGTGGGCTCCCTCGCGTACGAACACCCGGGCCGCGGCGGCGCCGATCCCGCTGCTCGCCCCGGTGATCAGGGCGACCTTCCCCGCGAGTGAACCCTGATCCTGCGTCATCCTGCGCACTCTCCTTGCTCGGTGCGGCGCACGCCGCCCAACGGGCTGCCGCTCACGTCCGGGGGGCGTGACGACGCTCGGCAGCTTAGCGTGCGCGTTCGATAACGGAGGGCGCATTACCCGATCTTGAACACTGCATCCGGGCGGGCCGTGTCCTGCCCACCCTCGCTCGCCCTATCTTCCCGCTCGCCCTGTCCGGTCAACTGGCCTCTTGCCTGTCGTCCATCGACTGGCGGATTGCGCCAGGGCCCTGTGTCTCGCGTCGTGGAGCGCGGGTGCCGGGCGCTCCGTTGTCGGGTCTGGCCGGCTGTTGCTGATGGGGCTCTGGGGGGTCTGGGGGTCTCTGGGGGCATGGTGGCGCCCGACCTGGTGGTGCTCAGGTGGGCAGGGTGTCTTGGTTACGGGGGCTTTGGCCTGGTGCGGTGTTGGTTGGTTCAGGGGTTGCTGGTGTTGGTGTGTTGTCGTCGGCGCCGTGGGTGTGGGCGGTGTGGTGGTGGGTGCCGTTGGGGTTGGGTGGGGTGGTTTGGGTGGCGGGGTTGGTGATGGTGGGGATGAGGAGCTGCCAGAGGGTCGTGAGGGATGTGGTTGGTGGGGTGCCGTGAGGGTTGGGAGTGGGGCGGTGGTGATTGCTGTGGTTGAGGATGTGGAGGCCAGTGGTGGTGGCGTGGAGCGTGGTGGTGAGGGTGTGGGGGTTGATGTGGGGTTTGAGGGCGGGGGCAGCTTGGGTGACGTGGTGGTGGATGTGGGCGTGCCATTGGTGATGGAGGTCGAGCTGTGGGTCCGGGGCTGAGCCTCGGCCTTGATTCGGGTCTTGATTCGGGTCTTGGTGCTGGTTGTGGTGCTGGTTCAGGCCGGGGTCGGGGTGGGGGGTGTGGTGGCTGAGGCGGAAGGCCGCACGGATGTGGGTGTTGTGGTGGAGGAGGGTGGTGAGGTGGTGGGTGAGGTTGATGAGTTCTTGGAGGGGGTTATTGGGGTCGTGGGGTAGTTGTTGGGTGGTGTGGTGGAGGGTTTGAGTGGCGGTGTGGTGGATGGCGTGGGCGAGGGTGGCTTTGTTGGGGAAGTGGAAGTGGAGGGCGCCCCGGCTGACGCCGGCGTGGGTGCTGATGTCGTCGAGGCTGGTCTGGGGGTAACCGTGGCGTTCGAACAGGGCGGAGGCGGCGTGGATGAGAGCGTTGCGGGTGCGGGTGGCCCGTTCCTGTTGGGTCACGGGTGGCTCCTGTCGGGGATGGTTTTCACCCGACGTATAAAACCAACGTGCCGGTTTTATCTCTAGAGGCTGGTGCAGCCCGGTTCCCGGCGGGGTTGGGTGTGACGTGTTCCGTCTGTGCGGTCACGGGGGCCGTACGGCGGGTCACCTCGTCAGGCCGTGCGAGGTGGGTCCCGCCCGCCCGGCGGCGCTTTGGCCGGAAGCCGGGGGGTCGGTTCCGGCCGCGGCGCGCCGGGCGTGCGGGACGTATGGGGGAGGCGGGGTTGCGCCGTCGCCTCTATAAAAACCGTACGTGCGGTTTGTATTTAACCATGGATCGGCCTCGACTGCCCTTGGCTCCTCCACTGCGGCCGACTGTTGAGTGGCTAGGAGGACGTGCCCCACCTCAAGTTCCACTGCGCCGCGGCAATACGGAGCGGATCGTCGGCGTCCTCCGCAGCCCGCATCGCCCGGTCCGCCGCGAGGGTGGCCGGGTCCACGCGGTCCGTGCTGGCGCAGGTACGAGTGGAGCAGGCCGTACAGGTCCGTCGTAGTCCTCGAGGGGGACACGGGAATCCAGGAAACGGCATGTCTGCACGGGATCCCATGCAGCGGCGATCTGTTCCTGCGGTGCGCTGACACACTCGGCGCCGGCCACTTCCGGCGGGCGGACGAGGTGCGTGAGCGCGGGCATGCGCTGCCCGGTGCCGCTACGGTCCTGGCGGCGCTCGACGCGCGCGAGGTGCGGCAGTCGGTGGTGACCGGCAATGTCCACGGCGTCGCCGAGGACGCCGTGTTCCTCGGAGGCACCCCTCCCGACGTGGCGGGTGGCGCGATGCGGGGGGGGGGGCAGGTGGTGACGGTCGCGAGGGGCAAGACGTCGCGGGCTGAAATTCAGAGGGGCGGCGCCGGGGCCGAGGTCGTGCTCGATGGACGAGGCGACACCGAGCGGGTCCTCGACGCGATGGGGGTATGCCCGAATGGGCCCCTCCCTCCCGAACGCGGCCGAACGCGGAAGAGGGCCGTATCAGATGAGCCTGGCCGTGATCCGGCCGGAGTTCGCCCGTACGGTGCCCACCGGTGTCGAGGTCGCCGCGGTCTCGGGCCCTTCTTGTCGTATGGCCAGTACGTGATGTCCCCGAACGACACCCGACCTTGGACTGGCCCACGGTCGCCGACGGCATCGAAGGCACCTTCGCCGAGGTCGAGTGGGACTGGGGCCGACGGACAGCCGTGGTGACCAACCGCCTTGTCCGGCCCGGACCTTGGTCGTCGGAGCGATGGTTCTGTTCACTCAGGTGGCGTCGACGCCTTCAGCGATTTCCCTGAGGTTCTTGCCCTGCAGGCCTGCCTCCCCGACGGCCACGACCCAGTAGTCCGGCCCCGGCAAGTTGGGGTGTTTCGTGCCCGTGGCCTGCAGGTACATGTGCTTGACCAAGGTCGTCGGCTTGTACAGCTCGCCGTCGACAGCCCACTTCAAGCCCCGGTGGTCCTCGTTGGTCCATGTCGCGCGTGCGCGTTCCGGCTGTTCCTGTGCCCATGCCAGCAGCTGCTGGTACCGGGGCGGCGCCTGCCCGGCGTAGGCGAAGCTGAGCTGTATCGCCGTTCCCTCGGGCAGTGCGCCGGCGTCCTGGATTCGTTTCACGCTGTGTGCGGAAAGCCTGCGGCGCTCGGCGCGGGCCTTGATCTCAGCCTGTTCGGCGCGAGCCGGCGTCACGGTGAACGTCTCCAGGCCGGGAACGGGGTACAGCTTGGAGAATGTCACCACGGTGCCTGTGCCGGTGTTCCACGCACGGGTTTCGACGAGGTCGACATCGATGCCCATCTCAGTCAGCCACACTGCGGAACTCGTCACCTCACGGGGGAAGCCGCCTGCGACGAGCATCAGGCGAGGCCGCTTGAGCTCATGAGGATCGAATTCACTCTCGCAGTGGTCGGCGATCTTCTCCAAGGCCTCCTCCGGCGACACCGCGGTACCCGTGGTGTGGGTCAGGAACTGGGCGTAGACGTCACTGAGCGTCTTCTCGGTGAAGCGAGACACCATCGCCGCGTACGTGATCGCCTGGAGGTGTACGTCGCGAGGCGCGTCGTCTCGCTTGAGCTCGATGACCACAAGCCGTCCCTGGGCATCGAGAGCCAGGAGGTCGATGCGCTTGGAAACCTTGGAGTCGTCTGCTGTCTCCCAGGAAGCGTATTCCTCAGCAAGGATCAGAAGATCTTCTTCCAGCAGTGCTGGGTCCTTGATGATCCATTGCTGAAGGTTGGTGCGTTCCAGAAAGCCATTGCTGGACAGACTTGTCTGCTTGGCCCGCCACGGCTCCGCGTCCGGACCGATCACCAGTACTCGTTCCCGGCTCACCCGGACCTCCAGAACCATCCCCGAACAACTGAGCGCTCCCTATTCTCGCAGTGTGCACCGACTGCGCGGACAGCCCTGGCGGAACTCCTGGACGCGCTCCCGTATGGAGAGCAGGAATACTCATGCAGCGAGGGCCGGGCTCTGGCGGACGGCACCGGGTCCGGGATGGCACCCCGCGACTGACTCCTTCACTCCATCCGCTGCCGGCAAAGCCACGCCCCTTAAAAGGCGCTAACAAAGCCGTTGGACGTGGCGGTGAGTGATCAGACAGACAGCGAGTCCGAGGAAGGCTTCATGAATGTCGTCGCGTCGTTCCCAGCGGATGCGCAGGCGGCGAAAGCCGTGCAGCCAGGCGATGGTGCGTTCGACGACGTAGCGGAAAATGCCCAGGCCAGTGCCGTGCGGCTCGCCTCGTTTCGCGATCACGGGGCGGATCCCGCGCTGCCAGAGCAGGCGCCGGTACTTGTCATGGTCGTAGCCGCGGTCGGCCAGCAGCGCGTCAGGGCGTCGACGTGGCCTGCCGACCAGCCCGCCACCGCCGGGATCTTGTCGAGCAGGGGCAGGAGTTGGGTGACATCGTTGCGATTGCCGCCGGTCAGCGTGACCGCGAGCGGAATGCCCTGGCCGTCGGTGATGAGGTGGTGCTTGCTGCCCGGCCGTGCGCGGTCGACCGGGCTGGGGCCGCTTTTGGGCCCCGTCGAGCGGCCCGGACGTGCGAGGAGTCGATCACCGCCCGCGACCAGTCGAGCTGGTTCTTCGAGCGCAGCTTCCCCAGCAGGACGAGGTGGAGCTGGTCCCAGACGCCGGCCTCGTTCCAGGCCGCCAGCCGCCGCCAGCACGTCATTCCCGACCCGAAGCCCAACTCCTGGGGCAGGTACTCCCACTGGATGCCGGTGTGCAGCACGAACAAAATCCCGCACAGGGCCTGCCGGTCCGGCACCCGAGGTCTGCCCTGTACCAGTTTCGGTCCCGGCTCGGGCAGCAACGGCTCGATGAGCGACCACAGTTCATCCGACACGATCCACGGCCGCGACTGATGTTTCGCCACAACCAGACCAACGAGCCGACGCGCCAACAGTCACATGATCAACCGCTTTTGTTAGAACCAGTAAGGCCACGCCCCTTCGGGAACGCGGTACGCGGCGCAGTCCGCCTCGCAGGCGGGTCCACTTGGGCGTGACGCGGTGGGTCCTCGCTCCGCGCACGACATGGTGCGTGCGCGGAGCCCAGCGGCCACCTTGGGCGACGGGATGGGTACCCGGACCTCGCGCCTCCGGGTGGTGACCAGGGTGTGCCAGCGGTTGTGGCTGGCTTCGGGACGTCGAGCCAGTGCAGTGTTCCCTCGCGCCGCGAGTGGCCTCATGACCACTGCCGCACCGGCGAGCACGGTCTCCTGTCGCGGTCCGGCGATGGCGAGTCGGTCACTGCTCCCGCATGGAGCGCCGAGAAGGATCAATTCCTGACGCCTTCTCGGCTGCTGTGGCTGGTTGTTGGACATCCGGCGCGCGCAGGCACCGGCCAACTCTATGATCACCCCACGTGCGAGTGCGACTACCAACGGTGGTGAACTGTGTGGAGTGGTTCGGTAGTTGGTAGCCGCACCCGTGCGCCATCCCCAGCAACACCGGTGTGGCGGGTGCGCGACGGCGTGTCACCTGTCCAGGCATGAGGAGACGCCCCCATGGCGAAGGCGAAGTTCGAGCGGACCAAGCCGCACGTCAACATCGGCACGATCGGTCACGTCGACCACGGCAAGACGACGCTGACGGCCGCCATCACGAAGGTGCTGCACGACGCGTACCCGGACCTGAACCCGTTCACCCCGTTCGATGAGATCGACAAGGCCCCCGAGGAGCGCCAGCGCGGCATCACGATCTCGATCGCGCACGTCGAGTACCAGACCGAGGCTCGTCACTACGCGCACGTCGACTGCCCCGGTCACGCGGACTACATCAAGAACATGATCACGGGTGCGGCGCAGATGGACGGCGCCATCCTCGTGGTCGCCGCCACCGACGGCCCGATGCCGCAGACCAAGGAGCACATTCTGCTGGCGCGCCAGTCCGGCGTCCCCTACATCGTGGTCGCGCTGAACAAGGTCGACATGGTGGAGGACGAAGAGATCCTGGAACTGGTCGAGCTGGAGGTCCGCGAGCTCCTCTCCGAGTACGAGTTCGACGGGGACAACGCGCCGGTGGTTCACGTGTCGGCCCTCAAGGCGCTGGAGGGGGACAAGGAGTGGAGTGAGAAGCTCCTGGGGTTGATGAAGGCGGTCGACGAGAACATCCCGCAGCCCGAGCGTGACGTCGACAAGCCGTTCCTGATGCCGATCGAGGACGTCTTCACGATCACCGGCCGCGGCACCGTCGTCACCGGTCGAATCGAGCGCGGCGTCCTCAAGGTCAATGAGACGGTCGACATCGTCGGCATCAAACTCGACAAGACCACCACCACGGTCACCGGCATCGAGATGTTCCGCAAGCTGCTCGACGAGGGCCAGGCCGGTGAGAACGTCGGCCTGTTGCTGCGCGGCATCAAGCGCGAGGACGTCGAGCGCGGCCAGTGCATCATCAAGCCCGGGTCCGTCACCCCGCACACCGAGTTCGAGGCCACCGCGTACATCCTGTCCAAGGACGAAGGCGGCCGCCACACCCCCTTCTTCAACAACTACCGTCCCCAGTTCTACTTCCGGACCACCGACGTCACCGGTGTCGTCACCCTCGCCGAGGGCACCGAAATGGTCATGCCGGGCGACAACAGCACCTTCTCGGTCAGCCTCATCTCGCCGGTCGCCATGGAAGAAGGCCTGCGCTTCACCATCCGCGAAGGCGGCCGCACGGTAGGCGCCGGCCAGGTAGCCAAGATCAACAGGTGACCAACCGAACCGGCGAGACCGGGGTGCGACTGCCGGAGTTCGGCAAAGCCGGAGCGTCATCCACCCCGGAACGGGTCAGCCTTTCTCGAACCGCTTGTTTGATGTGCCTTGAGCTCGCACAGACAGTCCCCTCAATAGGAGCGGTTGCCGTGCTGCCTGGCCTGCTGGCAGTCATGGAGAGTGGGGGAGGGAGCCGGATGTTGCTGCGCTCCCCAGTTCGTCCGTGGGCTTCGAGGAGGTACAGGCCGGGCCGGTGGTGGGTGCCGGTGCGCCGGTGCGTGGATCGGGCAGTCCGCGGTGAGTTCGCGCCCGTCGGCCTTGGCTTCTGATGGGGCACCTGCCGAGATGTCGGGCCAGATGTGGCCACCATAGGGCGATCGCGCTCAGAGGTCCCGCTGTAGGGCTAGGAGAACTTGGACGGCAGGTTCGCCTTTGCGTAGGTGCGAGTGGAATTGAGCTGTTGCCTCGTCAGGTCTGCATCGGTGAGGTCCGCATCGCTGACGTCCGCGTCGGTGAGGGAGGGCGGCGGGGGCATAGCGCTATTCGACCGTGTCGGTGTGCCCCTCCGCAGCAGTTCTCCCCATCAGTAGTGCCCTTGCTGGAGCGTTTGCAAGGGAGTGACCGCACATGCACCCTCGGACGGATCGCGGACGAGGCGCGACACGAGGTCGAACCGTTCCGCGGCGAGCAGGTCCGACCGCCCGCCCCGGACGGGCTCATCGAGTAGGACATCGGCAGGGACGTCCGTCGGTGTCCGCCCATGCAGGCGACTGCTGCCTGGCGCCCGACCGTCGAGGAGCTGTGGAGTAACGCGCGAGCAGGCCACGCGATGGACCCTCACCGTCGATCAGGTCGACGCGTGCCCGCACTGTCGGCCGGAGATTCCGCTCGGGGTGCTTGGACTAGGCATGGTCCACCGAGCGGGCGATCCTCGCACCGGCCCGCAACCATCAGGCGGGGGATCTCGTTCGCCGGACATGAAGAAGATCATTAGCGTCGCCGGTCTGGCTCTTGCCGTGGCCGGCATGGCCGCACCTGCCCACGCTGACAGCCACAACAACTTTGGAGAGGGCGTCAACGCCGCGAACAACTGGAACTTCTCAGCCGCTACGACGTGTATCCAGGAGCTCGCCGTCGTACCCGTGGGCGGCGTCTGGAATGGCAACACGGTGAACCACTGTGCGAACGGCAACGTGCTCAACCCTGAGTAGCCCGACACGCTTGCCAAGGCTGCGGGTTGGGCACTTCGCCGCACTCTGCAGGTGTGGCGAGCGCCTCGACAGCCGGACGGGGCGACACGAGATGACCAGAGCCGCGATGCCCGGTCTGGAGAGCCGTTATCGGATCGGCGATCTGCTGCCGTCGCCGTAAGCGGAGGACGACTTCGCGCAGCGGTTCACCGCGGGGCTCGACACGGTCCTCGCCCCGGCGCTGTCGACGCTGGATAATCTGCCCGCCCACCTCGACCCGGCCCTCGCGCACCCGGATCTTCTCACCTGGCCGGCCTCCTGGGTCGGCGTCGACACCGACCCAGGGTGGCAGACCGACCCAGGGTGGCCGGAAGAACTGCGCAGGGCGGTTGTGGCGCGTGGTGTCGAATTCCACCGGTGTGCCGGTTGCCGTGTTGGTGGCTGTCATGGCCGTAGGCATCAAACTGGAGTGGTGACGGGTTCGTTGAGGGCTCGGGTGGGCGCATGCGGGCAGTTCGTGCTGCACAAGAGGGTGTGACGGCACTCCACTCGAAGGAATGGGGACGTGCCAGTAACTCGCAGATCTCAGGGGTCAGTTCCGCACTTGGCGCGGATGCGGGGGGTTCCGAATGGCGTCGCTTCGCGCTCCTGTGCGGCGGCGGGGCATCAGAGCTGTCGGTGGGCCCGGAGGAGGGGCTCGCGCCGGCGCCGGATGAAGCACGCTCGTCGCCGCGCGAGGGGCTACGAACGGCTCGTCCAGCACTCCGAGACCCTGACCACCTGGGACGCCGTCACCCTCATGAGCAGGCGCCCTGCCCGGTAGGGCGCCACCCCCGGATGGACAGGGAAACTGATACAGGCCGGCTGAGCACTGCTGGTCCGTGCCACTGCGATCCACCTGCATGTCGTGATCACTGAGCAGGCGGTTAAGCGTCAGCCCTGGTGTCGTACGCCCGCTGGCAGTTCTGGATCTCACCGCTGTGCTCGACGGTCCAGTCGTAGAGCAGGCCGAACGGCTCGCGCAGGGACTTGCCCAAGGGCGTGAGCGAGTACTCGACGCCGACCGGTGAGGTCGGCAGCACCGTGCGCTGAATCATGCCGTTGCGCTCGAGACGGCGCAGTGTCTGAGTGAGGACACGTTGCGTGATGCCCTCCAGACCTCGCTTCAGTTCATTGAACCGGGTGGGTCGCTCCAGCAGCGTCATCACCATCATCGACCACTTGTCCGCTATCTGGTCGAGGATCGGTCGGCTGGGGCAGTCCGCCCGGAAAATCGTCCGGGTTTCGGCGTCAACGCCATGCAGATCGGTGTCCCTCATGATCCTAGGTGCTCCCAAAGTGCGTTCTTGACCATCTGAGCGCCGCCGCCGACGGTAGGTATGCATGGCAAACCTACATGCCCAGCGGTAACCAGGGGAGAACCTCATGACGAACGATGCCCACTCGACGCTGCGTGTGAGCAGCGAACATGGCGTCGCCCGGATCGTCCTCGACAATCCGCCAGTGAACGCGCTCGGAACGACGATGATGCGTGAGCTGCGGACGGTGTTGACGGGCCTCAGGGATGATTCTTCCGTCCGTGTGATCGTCTTCTCGAGCGCCGACCCGGAATTCTTCATTGCGCACGTGGACATGCACATCGGGGAAGAAATGGACATCCTCCAGGAACTCGCCGCATCCGCGCCATCAGACGTCAACGTGTTCCAGGCGGTCGGTGAGCTGATCCGTCATCAGCCCCAGGTGACCATAGTCAAGCTCGCCGGGAAGGCCCGCGGAGGCGGGGCGGAATTCGTGGCTGCGGCGGATATGACCTTCGCCGCCACCGAGACCGCTGGACTCGGTCAGATCGAAGCGCTGATGGGCATCATCCCCGGCGGAGGCGGAACTCAGTACCTCCGTGACCGGGTGGGTCGCAACCGCGCGCTGGAGGTGATCCTCACCGCCGACTTGTTCGATGCCGAGACCGCAGCGTCCTACGGCTGGATCAATCGGGCCCTGCCGGCCGACGAGCTCGACGAGTATGTCGACCGTATCGCTCGTAATATCGCCGCGCTGCCCGACGGTGTCATCGAAGCAGTCAAGCACTCGCTGCCCGCCGATGACTTCAGGGAAGGATTCCTCCGTGAGAACGATGCTTGGGCTTCGATGTTCAGTCTGCCGACCGCTCAGCACCTGATCAGCGGGGGCTTGCAGGGTGGGGCACAAACACCGGCTGGCGAACGGGACCTTGAGGGACTGATGCGCAGCGTCGCGCGCTGATTACCGGACGGGCGCATGACACCTCGCTGAACGGCCCCACAGTCGTCCTGTTCGGACATCAAGCCATTGAGTCCATTTCAAGTTGGCTGTGCTGACCGCGAGTTGGACTGTCCTGTGCAACGATGAAGCTCCTGGTAGACGGATTCTTGACCAAGATCGCCCGTGTCCGCCAGGAGCTTCGCGTGCTTGTCTGTCCGTCCTCGATTGAGCTGTCCAGCTGAGCTGCCCAGCCGCACCTTGCGGTTACTGGCCCGGCAACTGGCAGTCCGGCGGCAGGAGATCGGAACGCGGTGGCGACGCCTTCCTGCCGGACGTCAGACCCTGCTCGCCCTGGCCCGCCTGCGGGACGGTGACGCTTGCGCCCAGCTGGCCGCCGGGTTCGGCATCAGGATCGCGGCCGTGTACCGCTGCATACGTGAAACCGTCGAGTCCCTGGCCGCCCTCGCCCTGTCCCTGTGTGAGGCAGTGACGACGCTCCGGATGAAGGCGTTCGTCATCCTCGACGGCAGCCTGCTGTCCACTGCCGACTGTCCACTGCCTACTCCCCATCGACCGCATCGCCGCCGACACTCCGTACTAGTACTACGTCGGTAAACATAAGGGCCTGTCTTTGAAGCTCTGTTGATCTCGTACGTGCGTCATCACCCCTTTCCTCTGGGCCACACGGGACGTTACGCTTGGTAAGTTGCCGTACATATGGGGGAGTTGGCGATGAAGCGCGGTGCGGCCATATGCGCCGGTGGGATAACTGCTGTGGTATTGGTCGTCTCGGGATGCTCGGGTGACGCGGACGGCGAGGCGGCATCTCCTCACGCCACAGAAAGCACGCTGCGGCCCTCGCCGCCGGACAGCGAGGCCCTGCCGGTCGAAGACGGAGTGCCCACTCTTCACGGTTTGAAGGCCGCGCTCCCGACGGCAAGGGAACTGCCTCGGGGATGGCGTCTGTCCGGTTCGGACTTCGTGGGCTGGCGAGACAGCGCGGCCTCCATCGAAGCCACCTACGGCACTGTCTGCGGAGCTACTCCGCAGGAGGCCGCCGGGCGCAGCACCCACGAATACTCGATGAGCAAGAGCGCCGGCAACGGCGCTCAGGGGGACGGCGTCGACTTCGCGCTGAGCGTCCCCATGGGCTCAGGAGGGGCAGGCGGCAAGCCCACGCGGGACGAGCGTATTGCCGCCGCCCAGGCGAACCTCGAACTCGACCGATCTCTGTACTCCTGCTACGACCTGACTGATGCCGGCGTCGGTGACAGTGGTCTGCGCTTCACGAGCGCGCGATTCGAGCACATCGTCATGCATGTGGGCGCCGTAGAGGTGTCCGTCAATGCCCCTCGCAACGGCAAGAGCCCGACAGCGAGGTCCTGGGCGCGCGTGCTGGAACAGCGCATCCGAGCAATCACGGAAGGCAAAACACCTGCAGCACGCATTAAATGACCGAACAAGCCACGCGGACAGCAAGCCCCGGCGCCCAGGCAGCGCCCTTCGGCGCACCGACGATCTCATCGACATATCCCGGGTTGACCAACGTTACGGGGCCGCAGCCGGCACTGGCGGCGGGTGCAGCGCTACAACGAGATCTGCGCCCGTGCCGTCCGGGGCCATCGGCTCATCAGGGGCGGTGCCCGGCAGCGGATCACCGCACTCCCGGCAACCGCCGGACTGTCCCGCCAGCCCCCACACGGCAGATCAACCAGCCGACAATGCCTCACGGGCAGAGTTCAAAGACACCTACTAAACGCCACGGCATGAACATCCAGGTCCTCACCGATCCTTCGGGCGTCTGCTCTGGGCCTCGCCGGCTCTACCCGGCGCGACTCAAGATCTGACCGCCGCGCGGCAGCACGGGGTCATCGAAGCCCTTGCCCAGGTGGGGCTCACCTGCTGGGCGGACCAGGCATGCCAAGGCGCCGGTGGATCCGTCCGAGTACCGTTTCGGGGCCGCCGACTCAAGCGATGGAAGCGTCGCCACAACACCACCCACTCCGAGATTTGCTGCCTCGGCGAGCGGGCCATGGTCACCATCGAGGGCCGGCACATGGTCTGTGTGGGCCAGCTTCACGGGGTGTGTGCTTGGTGTCCGGTCGCTGGGGGCGGGAGGCGTGGGGGTGCTCTGTTTTCGGGTGCTTGTTCTTGGGGGTGTTGGTGGGTGTGGGGTGGTGTTCGAGGGATATCCGAGTGTGTTTTGAGGGTGGCGGTTGAGCGTGGGGTGTTGAGGGGGAGGGGGTGGGCCGGCCGGTATGTGGGCGGGTGTCCGGGCGTGGTGGCGTGGGGAGTGGTGAGGGTGTCGGGGTCTTTTGTGCGGGGTGGGGTGTTGGTTGGTGTTGGGGAGGGTGTTGTGGGTGGTGTGCGGGGTCGGGTGGCGGAGTTGCACGAGATCCGTGCGGAGGCGCTGCGGGGGCCGGGTGAGGCGGCGACCGAGGCCCAGCACGCCAAGGGCAAGCTGACCGCGCGCGAGCGGATCGAGCTGCTCCTTGACCCGGACTCGTTCAACGAGGTCGAGCAGCTGCGCAGGCACCGGGCCACCGGCTTCGGCCTGGAGGCCAAGAAGCCCTACACCGACGGTGTCATCACCGGGTGGGGCACGGTGGAGGGCCGTACGGTCTTCGTCTACGCGCACGACTTCCGGATCTTCGGCGGCGCGCTCGGCGAGGCGCACGCCACGAAGATCCACAAGATCATGGACATGGCCATCGCGGCCGGCGCCCCGCTGGTCTCCCTCAACGACGGGGCGGGTGCCCGTATCCAGGAGGGTGTCTCGGCGCTGGCCGGCTACGGCGGCATCTTCCAGCGCAACACGAAGGCGTCCGGCGTCATCCCGCAGATCAGCGTGATGCTCGGCCCGTGCGCGGGCGGCGCGGCCTACTCGCCGGCGCTGACCGATTTCGTGTTCATGGTCCGTGAGACCTCGCAGATGTTCATCACCGGCCCGGACGTGGTCCGTGCGGTGACGGGTGAGGAGATCACGCAGAACGGTCTGGGCGGCGCGGACGTGCACGCCGAGACCTCGGGCGTGTGCCACTTCGCCTACGACGACGAAGAGACCTGCCTGGCCGAGGTCCGCTACCTGATCTCGATGCTGCCCTCCAACAACCGGGAGAACCCGCCGGCCCACGCATCGCAGGACCCTGCCGGGCGCCGTTCGGAGGTTCTGCTCGATCTGGTTCCCGCGGACGGCAACCGGCCCTACGACATGACCAAGGTCATCGAGGAGCTCGTCGACGACGGCGACTACCTTGAGGTCCACGAGCGCTGGGCACGCAACATCGTCTGTGTCCTGGCGCGTCTGGACGGCCAGGTGGTGGGCATCGTCGCCAATCAGCCGCAGGCGCTGGCGGGTGTGCTGGACATCGAGGCGTCGGAGAAGGCCGCCCGCTTCGTGCAGATGTGTGACGCCTTCAACATCCCGATCCTCACCCTCCTGGACGTCCCCGGCTTCCTGCCGGGCGTCGACCAGGAGCACGGCGGGATCATCCGGCACGGAGCCAAGCTGCTCTACGCGTACTGCAACGCGACGGTGCCGCGGATCTCGCTGATCCTGCGCAAGGCCTACGGCGGCGCGTACATCGTGATGGACTCGCAGTCCATCGGCGCCGACCTGACGTATGCGTGGCCGATGAACGAGATCGCGGTGATGGGTGCCGAGGGTGCGGCCAATGTGATCTTCCGGCGGCAGATCGCCGCTGCCGAGGACCCCGAGGCGATGCGTACGCGGATGGTCAAGGAGTACAAGGCGGAGCTGATGCATCCGTATTACGCCGCCGAGCGGGGGCTGGTCGATGATGTCATCGATCCGGCCGAGACCCGTGAGGTCCTGGTCAAGTCCCTGGCGATGCTCCGCAGCAAGCACGCCGATCTGCCCTCGCGCAAGCACGGCAACCCCCCGCAGTAGCAGCGCCCCCGCCCCCGCCCTCGTCCCGGCTGTTCCCGTTCCTGCCCTGCTCCGGTTGTTCCCCGCCTCCGCGCCTGTGCTGTGTTCTCGGGCCGGTTGCTTGCGTTCTGCCCGGGGCCAGGGGCAGGGGCGGCGTCGGGGTGGCGTTGGGGTGTGCGGGCGGCGGCGTCGGGGTGTGCCGGGGCCCGGTCCCCGGGTGCCCGGCCCCCGCCTGCCCCCGGGTCCCTGTATGCCCGGCCCCCGCCGGCCCCGGCCTGCCCCCGGCCCCTGGGTGCCTGGGTGCCTGGGCCCGGGTGCCCCGGTCTCCGTATGCCTGGGTCCCTGGGTGCTGGTCTTGGGTGCCTGGTTCGGGGGTGTGGGTGAGTTGTGGTGTCCACTGCCCGCGCGGCTCTGGTCGTGCCTCCCTTGCGGCCTGTGGTCCTGCGGCGCTTGGTCCGGGGATGCCGGGGGCGGGGGTCTATGTCGCCTGCGCGGTCCGTGTGGTCCGTGCGGCCTGTTCGGTCTGTTCGGTCTGTGTGGTTTGTTCGGGGTTCGGTGGTGTGGGTGTGCGTGGCCGGTCGGCTGTGTGGATGCGGCGCTCTGTGCACGGGGCCGCATGCGTACGGGTACCGGGTGCGGGGCGCGCCAGGCACACCGCCTCGTGTACGGGGTACCGGCCGGCGCCGGGTATGCGCCGGGCGCCCGGCGCCGGGGGATTGTGTGTCGCGGAGTCGCGGAGTCGCGGAGTCGCGGAGTTCCGGAGTTCCGGAGTTCCGGAGTTCCGGAGTTCCGGAGTTCTGGAGTTCTGGAGTTCTGGAGTTCTGCCGGTGTGGGTGGGTGTGTGGGGTGCTGGGTGTTGGGGATGCTGTTCGTCGGGTGGTCGCGCATCCGGGTGTCGGGTGTGGTGGGGTTGTTGATGTGTTGTGGGTGAGGGGAGTGGGGATGGTGCAGCAGGAGCGTGCCGCGCGTACGCGGGAGTCGGTGCTGCGGGCGGCGGCGGAGGTTTTCGCCGAGGTGGGTTTTGTGGCCGCGACGATCAGCGGTATCAGTGCCCGGGCGGGTGTCAGTGCGGGGGCGTTGCACTTCCATTTCGCCGGTAAGCAGGCCCTGGCGCGGGCGGTGGAGGCGGCCGCTCTGGCGGGTGTGGACCGCATTACCCGGGAGGCTGATGCCCGGCATGCCGGTGCGCTGCAGCGGCTGGTCGCGGCCGAGCGGGCCCTGCTGTGTGCTCTGGAACGGGATGCGGTGGTGCGGGCCGGTTTCCAGCTGGTGGGGCCGGCTCCCTGGCGTACCTCCCCGCTGGATCTGCGGGGTGCCTGGCAGCGCTGGGTGGAGACGCTGCTGGACACCGCCCGCCGTGAGGGCACCCTGGCCCCGGACGTTTCGCCGGCCCGGGCGGCGGCCGTCGTCGTCGCGGCGACCGTCGGTTTCGCGGCGCTGGGCCTGCACCATCGGGCCTGGGTCTCGCGCCGCACCCTGGAGCAGCACTGGGACCTGCTGCTGCCCCGCCTCACCCCATCCGCCCCCGGCCCTGCCGCCGCGGACGTGGGCCCCGCCGCTCCTCACCCGCCCGGCCACCCCGCATAACCCCACCACCACCACCACCCTCGGGCCCCCGGGCCCTGGCCTGGCCGCCATCCCGGGCTGCTCCACGTCCACCGTCCCGGGCCGCCACTCCCGTCACGCCCATCGCCCCGGGCCGCCTCCCCGTCACGCCCATCGCCCCGGGCTGCTCCACGTCCGTCGTCCCGGGCCGCTTCATGTGCGGCGTCCCGACGTCCCGGCGTTCCACGCGTCCGGCGTCCCGGGCTGCTCCACAACCCTGGCCGCCCGGTGTCGTTCCCGGGGCTGCCCGGACGCCGGGCAGCCCCGGCCCCGGCGACACCGGGCGGCGACACCGGGCGGCGACACCGGGCGGCGACACCGGGCGGCGACACCGGGCGGCGACACCGGGCGGCGGCGCCGGGGTCCGGGGCCGGTGCCGGACCAGGCCTGGACCTGGGGCTGGGGCCGCCGCACGTTCCGGCCGGGTCCCGGGCGTTCCCGCTGTCCTGGCCGCCCCGTTTCCGTGGTGCCTTGGCGCCTGCCGTCCTGGGCCGGTCGCGGCTCTCCGTCCCGGCCGGGCAGTCCGGGCCGCCCTCACCTCCTGGTGGCCCCCCCCGGGGGCTAGTCTTCCGGGCGGTCCGGGGACCGTCTCGTCCCGCGCCCGCCCCGGGCCCTCGTGCCCCCTGGGTCCCGCTGGGTCCCGTTGGGTCCCGGCCGGCGGTCCGGAGCCGGCCGGGCAGGCCTGCGGTGTCACCGCGCCCCCTGCAATCCCCACCCGGCCCCGGGGCGGGGCAGCCCCCGGCCCTCGCGGACTCCCCGCCCCCGGAACCCCACCGCCCTGCCGCCCCCGGCACTCCACCGCCCTGCCGTCCCGGCGGGTCACGGCCCGCCCCCCGTCCGGCCCCGGCCACACCCCCCGGCCACACCCCCGCTTCGACCTCCGCCCTCTGTCCGGCCCCGGCCTCGCCCCCCTGTCCAGCCCCGGCCCAGGCCCCGCCCCCCGTCCGGCTCCGCCCCCCCCCGCGCCCCCGGGGATCCCCCCCCCGGCCCCGGGGATCCCCCCCCGGCCCCGGGGCGGGGCAGTCCCCGGCCCTCGCGGGCTCCCCGCCCCCGGCGCCCCACCGACCTGCCGCCCCCGGCGCCCCACTGCCCTGCCGTTCCGGCGGGTCACGGCCCGCCCCCCCCGGGTCCGGCTCCCGCTCCGACCCCCGCCCCCTGTCCGGCCCCGGCCCCGGCCTCGCCTCCCGTCCGGCCCCGGCCCAGGCCCCGCCCCCCGTCTAGCTCCGACCCCCGCGCCCCCGGCGATCCCCCCGGCCCCGGGGGAGGCAGTCCCCGGCCCTCGTGGGCTCCCCGCCCCGCCTCCCGACCGTCGCCCCCCGACCGCCGCCTCCCGTTCGGCCCCCGCCCCCTTTTCCTGGGCCCCGCACCCCCCTGCCCCGGTCCTTCCCGCCCCTCCCCGTAAAACAGCAGGAAGTCGCTGTTTTGATGCGTGGGCCGGTCCGGACGGCCCCCCGGACCGGCCCCGGTGTCCCGGCCGGGCAGAAACCGGAGGGCCGCGGCCCGTCGCGTGGCGCCCTCGTGACCAGGACCTTCCTCGATATCTGCTCAAGAAATGGCAGGTGGAACGCCTGAGAAGCGGTCCAGTACGGGTAGAAACCAGCTACGCGGTTTTGTATTGACAGGGGTCCTGGAATCTAATTGAATCTGGATGCGGTAGGGGGGACCGGTTCCCCGGGGAACGGCATCACCGACGTTCAGGGGGACGCTGTGGACATCGAGGTACTGGGCGCGCTGGCGGTGCGGGAGAACGGTCACTCGATCACGCCCACGGCGCCCAAGCCGCGGCAGGTGCTGGCGCTGCTGGCGCTGCACGCGGACCGGATGGTGCCGGTGTCGGCGCTGACGGAGGAGCTGTGGGGCAGTGCCCCGCCGCGCAGTGCCCGCACCACGCTGCAGACGTATGTGCTGCAGCTGCGGGAGCTGATCGCCGCGGCGCTGCGCCGCCCGCAGGGGCCTGCCCGCCCGCAGGGGTCTGCCCGTGTGGAGGGGTCTGCCTGTGTGGAGGGGGCCGGCGGGCGGGGTGCGGCGGACGGGCCGCCGCGCCGGGCCAAGGATGTGCTGGTGACGATGCCCGGGGGGTATCTGCTGGTGGCCGATGGCGGGCACAGTGATGTGCGGGCCTTCGAGCGTCTGGCGGGGGCCGGTTACCGGGCGATGGATGCCGGGGACTGTGCGGGGGCGGCGCGTCAGCTGCGCGAGGCGCTGGCCCTGTGGTCGGGCGGTGCTTTCGCCGATGTGCAGGCCGGTCCGCAGCTGGAGATGGAGATCAAGCGGCTGGACGAGAGCCGGCTGTGCGCGCTGGACCGGCGGATCGAGGCCGATCTGAGGCTGGGCCGGCACCGTGAGCTGCTGTCGGAGCTGACCGTGCTGGTCAACGGCTACCGCACGCATGAGAGTCTGCACGCCCAGTTCATGCTGGCCCTGCACCGTTCGGGCCGGCGCGGTGAGGCGCTGGACGCCTACCAGCGGCTGCGCACCACCCTGGTGCAGGACCTGGGCCTGGAGCCGTCCGCCCGGCTGCGGCAGCTGCAGCGCTCCATCCTGAGTGCCGGCCACGACCTCGCCCCGCACCCGCCCCGCGCCGCCCCCCAGCGGCTGCTGCCCACCGGGTGACCCCCTCCCTGCCCGGGCCGCGGCCCGGGGAGGCCACCGAATGCCCCTCCCCCCCCCACACCACCGCCCACCACAAGCACACGAAAGGAAGGGGGGGTTCCCACTCCACAAACACACCACGCACCCCCA
>NZ_JBVIXD010000014.1:163056-171658 GCF_055593965.1 Streptomyces sp. NPDC040622
CTAAAGGGAGGGCAAACAACACCCCCCCCCCCCCCCCCCCCCCCCCCCCCCCCTCACTCCCCCTCCCCCCTGCCTCCCCCCCCCCCCCCTCTCCCCCCCCCCCCCCCAGGCCACCGACTGCCCCTCCCCTCCCCACGCACTCGCCCGCCGCGAGCCCGCGGCGGGCGAGTGCGTTCCCCCTGCCCCACCCCCCCCTCGCCCCTCCGCCCTCTCTGTCCTCGTCTGTCCTCGTCTGTCCTGTCCCGGGGGCGGGCCGTGCACCGGCCCGCCCCGGACACCTCCAGCCCCCCCCTTCGGCGGGTCCGGTCCGCACTGTCCAAAGACACGGAAAGGCACGTGAGATGAACGTTCTGCCGCCCGCCGCGCCGGATGCGTCCCGGCCCGGGTGTGCCGGGCCCGCGCCGTCCGGCGGGCCGCCCGTGCCCGGCCGCTGATGCGCCCTCGGCTTCCCTGCGGTGAAAGGAGGACGCCCCTGCACCACACATCCGCCGCGGTGACGGAATGCAGTCAAGACAACAACTCGACGAAGTACGGAGGAAACCCATGAAGATTCAGGTTCTGGGTCCGTTGAGCGCCGAGGTCAACGGGGGATCGATTGTTCCGACGGCCAGCAAGCCGCGGCAGATTCTGTCCCTTTTTGCCCTCTACCCCGGACGGGTGATGCCCGTCCCCACGCTCATGGAGGAGCTCTGGGGCACCGAGCCGCCGCAGAGCGCGCTCACCACCCTGCAGACCTACATCCTGCAGCTGCGCCGGCACCTGGGGACCGCGCTGGGCCCCGACGCCCCCGGCACGGCCAAGGAAGTCCTGGCCACCCGGCACGGCGGCTACCTGATGCAGATACCGGCCGAGAGCGTGGACGTGCACCAGTACGAACGCCTGGCCGCCGAGGGCAGTGCCGCCTTCGAGACCGGTGACGATGTCACCGCCGCCGACCGCTTCCGCCGGGCCCTGGCCCTGTGGCGCGGACCGGCCCTGGTCGACGTGCGGGTCGGCCCGATCCTGGAGATCGAGGTCATGCGCCTGGAGGAGAGCCGCCTGGGCACCGTGGAGCGGCGCATCGACGCCGACCTGCGCCTTGGCCGGCACTCCCAGCTCATCGCCGAGCTCACCGAACTGACCGCCCGCTACCCCCAGCACGAGGGCCTGCACTCCCAGGCCATGGTGGCGCTGTACCGGTCGGGACGGCAGGCCTCGGCCCTGGAGATCTACCGCAAGCTGCGCATCCGCATGATCGAAGGACTGGGCGTGGAGCCCTCCCCGCAGGTGCAGCGCCTGCACCAGGCCATGCTGGCCGTCGACCCGCAGCTGGACGTCGTGGCCGGACCGCGCCGCAGCTCGACCTTCGACCTGTACGCCGCCTGAACCACCCGCACCACCCGCACCACCCGCACGAGCGCAGTACCCGCAGTACCGCACCACCCGCACCAGCGCAGTACCCGCACCAGCGCAGTGCCCGCCGTACAGCCGTGCCCGCAGTACCGCCGTGCCCGCAGTGCTGCGGTACTGCGCCATCGCGGTATCCGCACCACGGGCCCGCGGCGGTGCCTGCGCCGCTGCCGCACACGTGCGCGCGCTCGAGTCCGCCCCGCCCGGCCCGCCGGGATGCAGGCGGACTCGAGCCGTGTCCGTGCCCGCGTCGAGCGGGCCGGGCCACACTCCTGTGACCGCCGGCACCGCGCCGGCCGCCCGCCGTCCGCGCAACGCCGGCCGTCCGCGCGCCGCCCACGGCCCCCGCGGCCGTCCGCACCCCCGCGCCCGGCACGGCCACCGCACACCGCGGCGGCCGCACCGCACACGCACCGCACATGTACCGCAGCACGGACCGCACATGACGCAACGACAATGAAAAAAGGGGAGGGTCCCGGTGCCCGGTGAGCGCGCCCACCGCCTGTCGCACACGGCCGAGGTGGCCGCACCCGCCCACGTGGCCTACGCGCTGATCGCCGACCCCGAGCGCTGGCCGCTGTTCCTGCCGCGCAACGTGTACGCCCAGCGCCTGGACTTCGACGGCACCCACGAACGGCTGCGGATGTGGGCCCTGGCCGAGGGGCAGATCACCTCCTGGATCTCCCGGCGCGTCCAGGACCCCGAGCGCCGGCGCATCACCTTCCAGCAGGACCTGCTCATGGCGCCCGCCACCTCCATGGCCGGCCGGTGGTCGGTCCAGGAACTGGGCGCCCAGCGCTGCCGGCTGAGCCTGGAGCACGAGTTCACCACCGCCCGCGGGCGGCCCCAGGACCAGGCCTGGCTCACCGAGGTCGTCACCGCCAACACCCGCTCCGCCCTGGCCAGCCTGCGCTATTTGGCCGAACAGTGGCCCCGCCTGGACCAACTGGCGCTCTCCTTCGCCGAGTCCATCCGCGTCAAGGGCCCCGCCGAACTCATCTACGGCTTCCTCTACGACGTGGCCGACTGGCCCGGCCAGCTCCCGCACGTCAGCCGGGCGACCCTGGAAGAGCCCCACGTCGGCATCCAGAAGATCGCCCTGGACCTCACCACACCCCAGGGACCCGGCCCCACCGTGGCCGGCATCCGCATCTGCTTCCCGCACGCCGGCCGCATCGTGTACAAGGCGACCGTGCCCCGCCCGCTGATCTCCGCGCACTGCGGCGAATGGTCGGTCCTGCCCGACGAACGGGGCGTCACCGTCGTGGCCCAGCACCACGTCCTGCTCCGCGAGGACGCCGTCGAACAGGTCCTGGGCCCCGGCGCCGGCCTGGCCGAGGCCCGCCGCGCGGTCCGCGCCGACCTCACCCACGCCAGCCGCCAGACCCTCCAACTGGCCCGCCGCCACGCCGAGTCCGCCGTCCGCAGCCTCTGACCCCCCCTGGGGGGTACCCGCCCGGCACGACCAACCCGGACCCCCGGACCCGGACCCCCGGGCGCGGCTCCGGACCCCGGGCGCGGGCGCGGCGGTGCGGCCCCTGCGGGACGTCACACGCACAACACCCGGGCCCCCGCCCATCCCTGGCCATCCACCCCGAGCCCGGCCGGCCGGCCTTCCGGCGGGATACTCCGGATCCCCGCCGGAGCACCAACCCCGGGCGGCCGGGCCCGGAGGTGCCGGACACCGCACCCCCCGGGCCCGCCCCGGCCCAGCCCCCTGGGCCCCGACGCGTCACGGGGCGCGGACCCCCTGCTCCCGCCCGCCCACGAGCCCCCCCCGGCGGGGGCGGGCCCGCCCCGCCCCGCCTCAGCACCCCACCCCCGGAGGGGCGTTGAAGCCCCCCGTCGGCGAGCACTCCCGCCCGGCCGGGGGAGGAGCGGAAGGAGCGGCCGCAGACATCCGCCGCCCCGGCCGCCCCGCCCCGGCGCGCGACGGGCAGACCACGGCACCCGCCCCACCGCCCCGCCGCCCGAGCCCCAACACCCCCAACACCCCCACATCCCCGACGCCCCCGCATCCCCAACACTGCGACGCCCCCGTGCCGACGCGGCGTTGCGCTCCGCCCGGGGCCTGTCCGGGGCCTGCCCGGCCCTGTCCGGCCACGCCCCGCCCCGCCGGGGGATGTGCCGCGCCCCCCGGGGCGGGCGGTGGATGCGGAGGTGCGGACTCCGCGGGCCGGCCGGTGCCGGGCCGGTGCCGGGCCGGGGGAGGGGGCTCCCGCCACCCCCGCGCAGTGACCTACGTCACTTTCGGAGGTCCTTGGTGTGGAGACGGCATCCGTGTCACTATTTCCGCACGACTTCCCTGCCCGAATCCGTTTTCGAGACGGCGGGTTGAGCGTCGTATCCGCCGCTTCGCACGAACCGTGCCGAGTCCGTTGTTCCCCGCGGCGCTGTTTCTCTCCCCGTCCTTTCTCCGCCCGTATGCCGTGACGCCTGCCGTCCGTGGCCTGCGGGCCGCAGTGGGTGCGCCGCAGCCGGCAGGTCACGCGGGCCGGGGGGCGGCGGGGTGCACGGCTCCAACCGCTCACGCACACACCGCAGTTCGGCCCGGCGCGGCGCGGCGGGCCGTGTTCCCGCTTCTTCTGTCTTTCCCCCCTTCTTCGTTTTGTCTTTCCCCTTTCCCGGGCCCGGAGACCTCCCACTCCACTCCACTCCACTCCGCCCCGCACCGCCCTGCTCCGGTCTGTCTGCCGGTCCGGTGGGCGGTGCGGGGCGGTGGTGCGCCGTGCAGGGGGTGCCGGCTCCCTTGCCCGCCCCTGCCGGTCGCCCCGCCGCCCCAGGTGGGGGGCACCGCAGGCCGGGGGGTGTACCGCCGGCCGGGGGCGGTGGGGCCGTTCCTCGCGCGCCGCCTTCCCCGGACCCGGCCCGCCGCAACGTGCTGCGGCGGGCCGGGTCCGGCGAAGGCGGCGCGGCAGACGCCGTCACAGCTGCCCTTGCCGTCGCCCGACCGGGCGGCACCGGGAGTGCGCGAAAGCTTCTTCACGTGCAGAAGGCAGACTCTAGAGAAAGTGGATTCCCGATATGCCCAGGCTATGCAAGCCGTCAGTGCGTGTGCCGGAATACGTCATCACGGCGGAAGAGACGCTGGATTTCGCCGAGCGGGTCCATGCCGGAAAGCCGCAGCTTCCCCTGGCACTTCGACTGATCCGCAACACGGGGGTGCAGAAGCGGCATATCGTGCAGCCCATCGAGGAGACCCTCAAGCACCCGGGCCTGACCGAACGCAACCGCATCTACGAGGCCGAGTCCAAGAAACGCACCCCCCAGGTCGTCGAGGAGGCCCTGGCCAACGCCGAGGTCGGCGCCCGGGAGATCGACGCGATCATCTACGTGTCGTGCACCGGTTTCCTGATGCCGTCGCTGACGGCCTGGCTCATCAACAAGATGGGCTTTCGCTCCGACACCCGCCAGATCCCCATCGCCCAGCTGGGCTGCGCGGCCGGCGGCGCCGCCATCAACCGCGCCCACGACTTCTGCGTGGCCCACCCCGGCAGCAACGTCCTGATCGTGGCCTGCGAACTGTGCTCGCTGTGCTACCAGCCCGACATGGACGACATCGGCTCGCTCCTGTCCGACGGCCTGTTCGGCGACGCGGTCGCGGCCGCCGTGGTCCGCGGCAACGGCGGCACCGGCATCGAGCTGGAGGTCAACTCCTCCTACCTCATCCCGCACACCGAGGACTGGATCTCCTACGCGGTGCGCGACACCGGCTTCCACTTCCAGCTGGACCGCCGGGTGCCGGGCACCATGGAGCCGCTCGCGCCGGTGCTGCGCGAGTTCGCCGCGGGCCACGGGTGGGACGCCGGCAACCTCGACTTCTACATCGTGCACGCGGGCGGCCCGCGCATCCTCAACGACCTCGCCAAGTTCCTGGACGTGGACCGCAAGGTGTTCCGCCACAGCTGGGCGACGCTGACCGAGTACGGGAACATCGCCAGCGCCGTCGTCCTGGACGCGGCCCTGCGCCTGTTCGAGGAAGACACCCCGATGCCCGACGCCACCGGCCTGATCGCCGGCTTCGGCCCCGGCATCACCGCCGAGATGGCCCTGGGCCGCTGGAGCGGCGACACCCCCGCCGGCTGACCCGGCCACCCGGCACCCCCCCCGGGGGGGCGTGTTCTCCGGGTGCCCCGTGCCGCGCGAGATCCCGTACGAGAGAAGGAAACCCACCCCATGACTGGCCTGATCCTCCCGCCCGGTGGAGGACGCAAGCTGACCACCAAGGCGCAGGAAGTGACCTTCAAGGCCACCCACGCCCACGGCTCGTCCATCTCCATCTTCGAAGTGGTCGTGCCGCCCGGCTTCGACGTCGGCGCCCACGTGCACGAGCACTCCCAGGAGTTCTTCTACGTCCTGGAGGGCGAGCTGGAACTGCTGGCCTTCGAGCCGGCCGACCGCACCGGCGACACCTGGCACCAGTGGCGTTCGCCCGACGGCGAGGGCGCGGTCACCGCCACCGAGGGCGCCTGCATGTTCGTGCCCCCCGGCACCCCGCACGCCTTCCGCAACGCCGGCACCGCCCCGGCCCGCATGCTCTTCCAGAGCTACCCCTCGCCCGACCACGAGCACTACTTCGAGGACATCGCCGAAATCTGGTCGCGCGGCAGCGCCGTGGACCCCGCCGCGGTGGAGGAGATGCGCCAACGCTACGACGTCAGCCAGATCACCCCCCTGCGCTACCAGCCGCCCGCCGCCGCGGGCCGCGGGAAGTGAGCACCATGGACACCATCCCCCTGGTCCACGCGAGCCTGGGCGAGCAGGAACTGGCCGCCGTCGCCGAGGTGTTCGCCTCCGGCTGGCCGGCCGGGCAGGGCCCCCGGGGCAAAGCCCTGGAAGCCCAGCTCGCCGCCCGCTACGACCGCCACGCGGTGGCGCTGAGCAACTGCGGGGCCGCCCTGCACGTGGCCCTGCTGGCCCTGGGCGTGAGGGCGGGCGACGAAGTCATCGTCGCCGACTACACCTTCCCCGCCCCCGCCCACGCCGTGCGCTACCTGGACGCGGTCCCGGTCTTCGCCGACGTACGCCCCGACACCCACACCGTGGACCCGCAGGCCGTCGCCGACCTGATCGGCCCCAAAACCGTCGGCATCATCGCGGTGGACACCGTGGGCCTGCCCGCCGACTACCGCGAACTGCAGGCCCTGGCCGACCGGCACGGCCTGTTCCTGGTCGAGGACGCCGCCTGCGCGGTCGGCGCCACCTACCAGGGCCGCCAGGCCGGCGCACTGGCCGAGGTGGCCTGCCTGTCCTTCCACGGCCGCAAGGGCGCCACCAGCGGCGAGGGCGGCGCACTGCTGGCCACCGACGAGTCGGTCGCCGCCCAGGCACGCCTGCGCTCCTCGTTCGGCATCGGCAGCATCTTCGACCAGTCCAAGATCGTGGGCCTGCCCATCCCGGAGTTCACCGAGATCGGCTACAACTTCAAACTGTCCGACATCGCCGCGGCGATCCTCCAGGTCCAGATCGGCCGGATCGAGGAACTCCTCCAGCGCCGCGCCGCCGTCGCCGCCCACTACGCCCGCCTGCTGGCCGACGAGGAACTCCTGACCCTGCCGCAGGTGCCCGCCGACCGCACCCACGCCTGGCAGTCCTACCTGGTGCGCCTGGACGCGCGGGTGGACCGGGCCGCGCTCGCCACCGACCTGCGCGCCCAGGGCATCGGCTGCGGACACGGCACCTGGGCCACCCACCTGCAGCCCGTCTTCGAGACGAAGCAGACCTGCCCCGTCTCCGCCGGCCTCTTCCACCACCACCTGGCCATCCCCATGCACGCCGAACTCAGCGAAGACCAGATCGAACGGGTCGCGAGCCGGCTGCGCACCGCACTTCGAACCCACGCGGCCCCCACGGGCCAGGGAGGCACCGCATGAGCGACAACCAGCCCGCCCCGGACGAGATCCTGCGCCTGATCAACGGCTACTGGTCCACCGGCATCATCGGCGCGGCCGCCGCCCACCGCCTGTTCACCCACCTGGAGGCCGGCGCGGACACCGCCGCCGCCCTGGCCGACGCCGCCGGCATCTCCCCGCGCGGCGCCCAGACCCTGCTGGACGGCCTGCTCAGCATCAACCTCGTCGAACTCGAGGGCACCCGCTACCGCAACAGCCCCTCGGCCGCCGCCTACCTCGTCGAAGGCCGGCCCGCCGACCTGAGCGGCATGGCCCAGCTCAAACTCACCCACATGGGCGGCCTGACCACCCTGCCCGACGTGGTGCGCGCCGGCGGCCCCGTCACCGACGCCGCCGTCGAGGTCGCCGACAACCCGCACTGGGGCCAGGTCGTCACCGCCATCGCCGCCCAGTCGGTGCCCGCCGCCGCCGTCGCCGCCGACGTGCTGCGCCTGTCCGAGGCCGGCGACCTCTCCATCCTGGACATCGGCGGCGGCTCGGGCATCTACTCGGCCACCTGGCTCGAGGCCAACCCCGCCGCCCGCGCCACCCAGCTCGACTGGGAACCCATCAACGCCATCGCCCGCCGCCTGCTGGCCGAACGCGGCCTGGCCGACCGCTTCACCTGCATCGACGGCGACTTCCACACCACCGACTTCGGCACCGCCGCCTACGACGTCGCCCTCTACTCCCACATCGCCCACCAGGAAGGCCCCGAGGACAACGTGGCGCTCTTCGCCCGCCTCAAGGACGCCCTCAAACCCGGCGGCGCCCTGGTCGTGTGCGACTACGTCGTCGACGACGACCGCAGCGGCCCGCCCTTCCCGCTGCTGTTCGCCTCGGAAATGCTCCTCAAGAGCAAACAGGGCGGCACCTGGCGCCAGAGCGACTACCACGCCTGGCTGACCAAGGCCGGCTTCAGCGAGATCACCTTCCACTCCGCGCCGCCCGCCACCCTGGTCATCGCCCGCTGACCCACCCCACTTGCCCCCCACTGCCCGCCCCCCACTGCCCGCCCCCGCCCCCCGGCGGGACCACGGCCGGGCGGGCCCAACGCACCAGAAAGAGGACACAGTTGTGGAACCCGTGAACGTCGCGATCATCTATTACAGTGCGACCGGCAACGTGCACACGCTGGCTCAGGCGGTGGCCGAGGGCGCGGAGAAGGCCGGTGCGAACGTGCGGCTGCGCACGGTGGCCGAGACGGCTCCGCAGGCGGCGGTCAATGCCAATCCGGCCTGGGCGGCGCACCGTGAGGCCACGGCGGAGGTGACCGAGGCCTCGCACGAGGACATGGAGTGGGCGGACGCGGTGATCTTCGG
>NZ_JBVIXD010000015.1:0-1592 GCF_055593965.1 Streptomyces sp. NPDC040622
TAGGCACGCTCGATCAGAGACTCCTCAACCGCCCGGGTCGTGGTGTGCGTCTGCTCATCGACTGCCACGGTACGCATGATGTCCCGCCCCTATCTCTGCTCGCTCCAGGTAACTGTCCCGCGTCCTGGTACCCCTGACCCAAGGGCATATGCATGAGGACGAGCGGGGGCTTCACTGTTGACAGGACCTGCCCGATCTCTGCGGTGTTCAGGGAAGCTTCAGCGCCGCGGTGATCGTCTTGCCGTCCGGCTCCACCGCGACGTCCAGGCGCGAGCACAGGCGCCGGACAACCATCCAGCCGTGCCCGCCCGGCATGCCCGGAGCCACCGGCTGGCGCCGCGGCACGTCAGTGGACCCGTCACTGACGCTCAGTTCGAACTCGTCGCCGTTGAACCGCGCGCCGAACCGGGTGACGCCTCCCGCGTGCAGCAGGGCGTTGGCCGTCAGTTCACTGACCACGAGCAGCGCGTCGTCACGCAGGCGCTGGGCGTCGGCCGGTGGCAAGCTGCGGCACACCACCGTCAGCGCCTCGCGGACCACGGACCGCGCGTCCGCACAGCTGATGTCCTCTGTTTCCACTGTTTTCACTGATTCCACTGCCTCGACAACGCGCATAGCAGCGTTCGTCCTTTCCCCGTACGTGCCTGGACACCGACCTCGTGCCTTCGGTACCTTCCCGCTTGCCCGGCCCGGTCGGGCCCACACCCCTTCCCGCCGCACAGGTCCCGGAATGGATCAATCGCCGCCTCCCCTCGTCGGTGGGATGCGGGCATGTGGGAAAGTCTGGGGATGGTTTCCGACAGACAGAGCATCGACGTCACCCGGCACGACCGGGTCACCGTCGTCTCCTTCCGCAACGAGCTCGACCTCGAAGACACGACCGAGGCAACGTTGGCGCTGTCCCGTGCGCTCACGGACCCCGACACGGCGGGAACTCTGCTCGATCTGACTGACCTCACCTTCGCCGACAGCACCCAGCTCAACGTGATTCTGCGCGCTCACTCCGAACACCAGGACGCCCTGCGGCCCTTCGTCCTCTCCGGCCCCTACCAGACGGGCATCTCGCGGCTCCTCGACGTCACCGGCGTCACCAGCCTTCTGGAGATGGCCGACACCTACGAGGACGGCATACGACGCGTTCACGCACTGCGCGACAGCGGCAGGATCGCCGCGCCGGACGACGCGGGACACTGACCGGACCGGCAAAGGGGTGGGCCCGATGATGTTTGCCGGCTGCCTCAGTGGCCACACGGAGGGCCAGGACATGATGTCGATGCCGAAGGAGCGTGAGCGGGCATGACCGCCAGTGAGAAGGCCAAGGCGAAGACCGACCAGGCCGTCGGTGCCGCGAAGGAAGCCGCCGGACGTGCCGTGGGCAATGAGAGCCTCACCGGCGAAGGCCGCGCCCAGCAGATGAAGGGCGACGCCCGCCAGGCCAAGGAAAAGGCCAAGGACATCGGCAAGCACTGACCCGTACGACGCGACAGGTGGAGGGGGGGGGCGAGTTTCTGGTCACCCCTCCCCCTCTCTGGGATGGTCGGGGGGTGAACAGAGTGGAACATGAGGCGTGGAAGGCCCCTCCCCAACAAGGA
>NZ_JBVIXD010000015.1:1602-125741 GCF_055593965.1 Streptomyces sp. NPDC040622
CCATATCCAACCCAAGCACACCAACAACACACCCCACCCCCCCCCCCCCCCCCCCCCCCCCCCCCCCGCTCCCCCCACCCCCCCCCCCCCCCCCCCCCCCCCCCCTCCACCTGTCGGCGATGGCCGCGCGGTACACGGCGCGAGCCGTACGACGTGAACGGCCCCTCCCCGGCAAGGACGGTGTCGTCGCTACCCCGTCCGCGCAGGGCCCCGGCTCACTCGGAGGACGGCGGCGCGTAGAAGTTCGTGGTGGCCGTCGTCATCGCCTCGACGGTGTCGGCAGGCGTGCCGTAGGCCGCGTTGGCCTCTCCCCATGCCTCGCTGCTCGCGATCAGGAGCGGTCGCGCCGCGTCGGACTCGCTCCACGCCTGCGTCGCCTCGCGGTCGAACGCTTCGCCCTCGGCGAGGTACTTCCACAGGCTGACCAGGCCCAGGTCCCAGCCGACGCCGGTGGCACCGGGACCGTACGTGTTCCAGAACGTCGGGTCCACGATGGCCACGTGCTCCAGCTCGAAGAGGGTGCGCTCCTCCCCTTCGGGCGTCAGCCGCACCTCGACCTCGCTGAACTCGCCCTCCTTGGGTTCCCCGAAGATCCAGCTGACCCGGAGCAGCCGCGGTGGCTCGCAGCGCAGCACCTCACCGCCCGCGTTGCCGTCCAGCTGGTAGTGGCCGCCGAGCTTCAAGTCGCCCGTGACGGGCAGGAACCAGCGCCCGAGGCGCTCCGCGTCGGTGCACGCCTCCCAGACATCGTCGACGCCGGCGTCGAAGGTACGACGCATGACGATGCTGCGGCCCGTGCCCTTGGGGGTCGCCGTGTCCCGCACCTGGCGGTGCATGGCGTTGATCTGGTTGGCGATGTCAGCCACCGGAAGTCTCCTCGTTCTCGTCTCTGGCAGCGCGTCCCCGCGCACCGTGGTCACCGCCCCCTTGCCGGGTGCCGCTGTCCTGCCGCCGGGCCCTCTTGCCCCGGGCGAGTTCCGTGTCGAGCGCGTCGAGACGCTGCGTCCAGAAGCCGCGGAAGTGCTCGAGCCAGGCGTCCACCTCGCGCAGCGGTGCCGTGTCGACGGCGTACAGCCGGCGCGCACCCTCCGCACGTACGGAAGTGAAGCCGCTCTCGCGCAGGACGCGCAGGTGCTGAGACACGGCGGGCTGGGAGATCGAGAACTCCGCGCGGATCGCGGCAGTCACGGCCCCGGAGGTCTGTTCACCTTCGGCCAGCAGTTCCAGGATGCGACGCCGGACCGGATCGCTCAACACATCGAATGCGTGCACGACCTCATCATGACAGCAGCCACTTATATAAGGCAAGCTTTATAAGCTGGCCGAAGCACCACGCCTTCACGGCGGGATCGCGCCACGCCCTCATTATTTGGCATGCACACACAGTCGAGGCGCAGCATGATGGGCCCGCTGTAGCTGTCTGTGTCAGGGGGACGCATGGAAGCGGCTGAACTCGCGGCGAGAGCGATGGGAGTGCTCACGGCCGTGGCCACGGGGGCGGCTGGTGGTGTCGGGCAGGGTGCCGGGACCGCGGTCGGTGATTTGGTCCGCTCCCGCCTCGCCGGTACGGAACGGGGGCGCGCTGCGCTGCGCCGACTGGACGTCGACCACGGGAACACGGCTGCGCAGGCGGAGGCCGCGAATGCTCTTCGTGAAGAGATAGAGGCGGATCCGGAGCTGCACCGCCAACTCACGTTCCACCTGTACGCGCCGAACACCCACAACAGCGACACGGTGACCATCACGGGCAGCCGGGTCTCGCGCAGCCCGATCTCGCTCGGACCGCTGACGATCAACAACACGCCCCGAGCGTGGGTCGTCCTCGCCTTCACGGGCGTACTGCTGCTGGCCCTGATCGCCTTCGGCACGTACGGCGGCGTCCAGGCCTTCACCGACGACAGCCCGACCACCACCCGGTCCCAGCAGGACGAAGACACATCACCACGGCCCTCCGCGACGCAGGACGGCACGAGCGGGGACGACAGCGGCGGGCCGCCGGGCACGCGGACACTCACGCCCGCGGAGGCCGACGCCACCCTGCCGACCAAGGAGAGTCTGGCGGACGGCTGGACGGTCTACGACGACGAACAGCACGTGGAGTCCGACGACCGGCAGACGGGCTGCTACCCGGACGGGTCGTGGTTCGAGAACGACCCCGCGAAGGACCTGCCGAGGCAGGAGGGCTACCTCAACGCCTGGTTCCGCATCTATGCCTGCCCCTCGACCGCCCGCGCAACGGACCTGTTCGACGAGCTCAAGGCAGGGTTGCCCGACAAGAAGATGCCCTTGCCGCGACTCGGCGACGAGAGCGCAGGCCTCTACGGAGGCACCAAGGCCGACGGGCTGAGTGCCACCACCCTGGTTCGCGTAGGGACCGTCGTCATCAAGCTCGACTACAACCGATTCGGCTCACTCACGGCCCACGAGGGAGCCATCACCCGGCTGACACGCCACGCCACAGGGCGTCTCCAGCGCACTCTTGCGGGCACATGACGGACCGACACCCGACACCCGACACCCGGCCCCTGTACCTCGCCTTCCCTTCGACACGACCAGCCGGTGGTCTCACGTGCGTGCGTTCAGCCGCTGGGCAAGGCGGGCGACGAACCCGGCCACGCGACCTCGTCGATCGCCAGCCAGGGGGCGGCAGCCACCGCCGTGGGCGTGAGCCCGGTGAACTCCTTGACGTCACGGTGGAGATGGGGCTGGTCGACGTAGCCGCTCGCGATGGCCGCGCCGACGGCGGTGTGGCCCGCCGAGAGGAGGCGGGCGGCATGGTCGAAGCGCACCAGCCGGGCCGCGCGTTTGGGCGTGATGCCGAGCTGGGACCTGAAGCGGGCCCACAGGCGTTTGCGGCTCCAGCCGACCTCGTCCGCCAGGCCGTCGACGCGTACCCGTCCCCGACTGCCGAGTGTCCGCCGCCAGATGTGGGCGACCTCCGGATCGACCGGTGGGCGCGGGCCCGTCCCCCGCAGCCGCCGGGTGAGGATGTCCGTCGCCGTCGTGAACCGTTCGTCCCATGACCCGGCGGCGCGCAGACGGTCCTCGGCCTGCTCGGCATCGCGGCCCCAGACATCCTCCAGGGACACCACCGCTCCGCAGAGATCGACCGATGCCCCGAGCAACGCTGCCGCCACGACCGGCTCAAGGCGGATCTGGAGGATCTCGTCCACCGGACCACTTGCCCGCAGCTCGCCCGGCAGGAGCCCGACGACGATGCTGCCGCGCCCGCGCCGGCCCTGGGCCTCATGGGTCATGCCTTCTCCGTCGCTGAGGTCGACGACCAGGGTGACGGAGGGGTGCGCGATCATCGCGATGTCCGCGGTCGTCGGAACGCGTGGACGAAAACCAGCCATGCTGATACCCGGAACCCGATCTGCCGGACGCGGGACCGCGACATCCCACGACGTCCAGTCGAGGGTGCCGGTCGGCGCCCCGGCCTGCGTGCCGGTCTGCGTGCCGGTCTGCGTGCCGGTCTGCGTCCCGATCGAGGGCATGCGGCCAGCCTAGCCTTCAGCGGAGCCCTGGCGCAGGCCGGCGTCGTCCGTCGCCGTGAAGCCGAGCAGCAGCTCGCCCGTCGCATCGGGCGCTTCGAGCAGGGGGAAGTGGCCCACGCCGGGCAGGAGTTCGACCCTGGCGTTCGGCGCCCTGTCGTACTGCTGCGCCGACGACGGCTCCCAGCGGGGGTCGGCGGCGCCGAAGATCACCAGCACCGGGACCTCAAGGGCGGCGAGACGCTCGGGCACGCTCCGCTCGGCGACGTACTCGGTGAACCGGCGGGTCATCGTGCGGAACGACCGGTAGGTGATGCCCCGTACCCCGGCGACCAGTTCGTCGGGGACATCCACCGGGCGTACGGTCGTCGCCCTGATCCCCTTGCGGATCCACGCGTCCGAGCGCACCGACCAGAGCAGCGGGCCGAGTGGCGGGCCCAGCAGCGCCCGGAGGACGGCTGGTTGCGGAAGAAGCGCGTCGAGGCTCGGTCCCGTACTGATCAGCGCGAGCGACCTCACCAGGTCGGGACGCCGCTCGGCGAGTGCGGTGATGACGTAACCGCCGCTGGAGTGCCCGACCGCCGCGACCCGCCGGAGGCCGAGGTCGTCGAGCATCGCCGCCACCCGATCCGCCTGCGCGGCCACGTCGTACGACGGTGCGGGCGGGGACTGACCACAGCCGGGGAGGTCGATCCGGATGGTCCGATGGTGTTCGGCGAGCGCGGGGACCATCGGACTCCAGGAGCCGCCCGTCGCACCGGATCCATGGACGAGCAGCAGGGGTGGCGCGTCCCGCGCACCCTCGTGGACCACGTGCATTCCGTGCGATCGCTCAACGTCGTATGTGCCCATGCGGGAATGATGCAGAGGCCGCCGACGGCCTGTCTTGTACGTATGTCCGCCTGTCTTGTACGTACGTCCGCGCGCGGGCAGCGTGCGGCACCCTCCCCCAACTCCGCTCGCCTCTCCCCGACTTGACGCCCGCATGGGTGGACGAACTCGCTGCGAACGGATCCGGTCAATGGCCTGAAGTCGCTCAACCAGCTTCACGGCGATCAACCTCCGTGTGTACCGCCCGGTCCCACCCGTCGATCACCTCGATCACCATCGACGAGAGGGACAGCCACATGACGAACCGCACGAAGAGATTCGGCGCGACGGGTGCCGTTGCGGTAGCGGCCATCGCGGCAGCGTCGCTCACAGCCCCCGCCGCGGCGGACCCCGCCCCGACCGCCTCCCCCGAGAGACACCACCACCGCTCGACCCAGCAGGCCATGGATGACGTCGTGAGAGAGGGCGTGCCCGGGGTGACCGGCCAGGCGGTGGACACGTACGGGACCTGGAACGGCACTTCGGGCGTCGGAAACCTGAAGACCGGGAAGCCGCGCGGCACCCAGGACCGCTACCGCGTCGCCAGTGTCAGCAAGACCTTCATCTCGACCGTGCTGCTCCAACTGGAGGCGGAGGGGGAGATCGGGCTCGACGACACCGTCGAGCAGTGGCTGCCCGGGGTCGTCCAGGGCCACGGCCACGACGGCAGCGCGATCACCGTACGCCAACTCCTCAACCACACGAGCGGCATCCGCAACTGGATCGTGGATCCGGAGATCCAACGAACCGTGTTCAGCGAGCAGTTCCTCAAGCACCGCTACGAGACCTGGACCCCGGAGCAGCAGGTGCGCGTCGCCATGCGTGACAAGCCGGCCTTCGAGCCGGGCAAGGGCTGGAACTACTCCGACACCAACTACATCGTGGCCGGAATGATCATCAAAAAGGTCACCGGCCACACGTACGGGCACGAGATCCGCCGACGCATCATCGAGCCGCTCGGTCTGAGCGCCACGAGCGTGCCCGGTACCGACTCACGTCTGCCGCGGCCGAGCAGCCGGGCCTATACGAAGTTTCAGGACGCGGAGGGGAAGAGGACCTATGACATCACCACGTACAACCCGTCCGTCGCGGGCGCGGCAGGGGAAATGATCTCCGACTCCGCGGATCTGAACCGCTTCTTCACGGCACTGCTGGGCGGCGAGCTGCTGCCGAAGAAGCAGTTGGACGAGATGCTGACGACGGTCCCGATGGTCGAGGGGAATCCGGATCTCCGCTACGGTCTCGCCCTCCGCCCGTTCAAGCTGACCTGCGGCAAGGAGGTCTGGGCGCACGGCGGCAGTTTCCACGGGACGGTGGCCGTCGCGGCGACGACCCGCGACGCCGACCACTCACTGGCGTTCAACTTCAACGGTGACTGGACGGGCGACTTCGAAGCGGTTCTCGACGCGGAGTTCTGCGAAAACTGACCGTGGGCCGCCTGTGGTCAGGCCTTTCCCGATGCCGTGGATGCCAGGCGTGGTGCCGGCGGCAGAGGCGCGTGCGGCAGTCAGGCTTCCAGGACCTGGACCTGGACCTGGACCTGGATCGGGATCAGGACCTGGATCGCCGGGCTCACGAAGCGTCGGGGCCCTGCCCTGGGTGGCGGTCGACCTGACGTGGATCCCTTGTCAGCCATGAGCAGCTCGCAGATCTTCTCGATCACCGGACAAGTGGCGGGCCCACCACCGGCGGATGCCGGCGGAGTCGCGCTGGCGCCGTAGCCGAGGAGCGGTGCGGCGGGCGAACCCCTGCTGGAAACCGACGCCCCTCTTATGGGTGAGTGTCCCGCCTGGGCCAGCGGGCAGACGCCGGGGATGAAGAAGCTCACTTCCTTCGAGGACACGATGGAACAGTGGATGGCGTCCCTCTGGGACAGCGTCCGGCCGCCCCGGCAGCAGCGCGGGGCAGTCGTGTCCATACTCTGCCGCGAGTGCGACGAGCGGGCTCTCATCCTGGAACGCGGCCGAACGGTGGCCCCCAACGCCTTCACCGTGGAGCTGCCGCCCCAGAGCCATACACAACTGGCGCCCAGGAGCGTCGAGTTGGGGCACTATCTGGCACATGAGGTGCACCGGCACGCCGCCGAGCAGGGATACACCTTCGCCGGGCCGGTGGAGGTGGACCTCTGCCTGACGACGGAGCCGGTCGCCGGCCGGTTCCACGTACGGAGCCAGATCTGCCCAGCCCCGCGCCACCCTGCCTGAAGACCGGCTCCCCATAGGTTCGGATGAGCCCCACCGCTTACATGCCCCCTGTCACCAGCTCTCCTGGGCGAGGTCGGGCCCGAGGATATGCCCATGGGGATGCCCGGGATCATGGGTGAGGTGGGCCGCGAGCCGGCGATCGCCGGTTCGGCGGGGCCCACGGGTGTCAGCACGAGTGCCTGCTGGCCACCCCTGCGCGGGTCACACCGAAGTGTCGGTGACTGCGCCGTCGTCCACTTCCAGTCGTCGGGTGACGCGCACAGCATTCACCAGCCTTCGGTCGTGGGTGACCAGGAGCAGGGTGCCGGTGTAGGAATCCAGGGCGGCTTCGAGCTGTTCGATGGCCGCCAGGTCGAGGTGGTTGGTGGGCTCGTCCAGCACCAGCAGGTTCACTCCCCGGCCCTGTAGCAGCGCGAGCGCGGCACGGGTCCGCTCGCCCGGGGACAGAGAGGTTGCCGGTCGCAGGACATGGTCGGCGCCCAGGCCGAACTTCGCCAGCAGGGTGCGGACGTCGGCGGGCTCCGCCTGACGGACGGCGGCCCGGAAGGTGTCGAGGAGCGATTCGGCTCCGTGGAACAGCGCCCGGGCCTGGTCGATCTCGCCGATGACCACCCCGGAGCCGAGCGCCTGTCGGCCTGCGGTGAGCGGGATACGACCGAGGAGGGCACCCAGCAGCGTCGACTTCCCCGAGCCGTTCGCGCCGGTGATCGCGACGCGGTCGGCCCAGTCGATCTGCAACGAGAGGGGCCCGAGCGTGAACTCGCCGCGCCGGATGGTGGCTTCGCCCAGCGTGGCCACGACCGCCCCGGAGCGGGGCGCGGCGGCGATGTTCATACGCAGCTGCCACTCCTTGCGCGGCTCCTCCACCTCCTCCAGCCGCTCGATGAGCCGTTCGGCCTGTTTGGCCTTGGCTGCCAGGTTCTCGCTGTTCTCCATCCGGCCGCTGCGGGCGAACTTGTTGTTGTCCCGGCCGCGGCGCTGAGCGGTGCGCACCCCTTTCTCGGCCCAGGAACGGTGCATGTTCGCCCGGTCCTGCAAGGCGGCCTTGCGCTCGGCGTACTCCTCGTACTGCTCGCGGGCCTGGCGTCGGGCGCGTTCCGCTTCCTCCACGTAGGCGGCGTAGCCGCCACCGAAGTGGCGCACCTGTTGCTGGGCGCGGTCGAGTTCGAGGACCTGGGTGACGGTTCGACTGAGGAACTCGCGGTCATGGCTGACCACGACGGCGCCCGCGCGCAGTCCGTGCACGAACTGCTCCAGCTGTTCCAGCCCGGCCAGGTCCAGGTCGTTGGTGGGCTCGTCGAGCAGGAAGACGTCGAAGCGCGACAGCAACAGCGAGGCCAGTTGCGCGCGGGCGGCCTGCCCGCCCGACAGTGACGTCATGTCCTGCTCCAGGCGAATGCCCAGACCGAGCGTGGCGGCGACGTGCTCGGCGCGCTCCTCCATGTCAGCACCGCCCAGGCTCAGCCAGCGCTCCAGACTCGTGTCGTAGGCCTCGTCGGCCCCGGCGACGCCGTCGGCCAGGGCCTGGGAGGCGGCGTCCAGGGCACGCTGGGCGGCGGCGACACCGGTACGGCGCGCGAGGAAGCCGTACACGCTCTCCTCCGGGAGACGGTCCGGTTCCTGGGGCAGATACCCGACGGTCGCGCCGGCCGGGGCCACGTGGACGTGGCCGTCCTCCGGTCGGTCGAGTCCGGCCAGGACCCGGAGCAGGGTGGACTTGCCCGCCCCGTTGGCCCCGACGAGCCCGATCACCTCCCCTGGCGGCACGACCAAGTCGAGGCCGGTGAACAGGGGAAGGTCGCCGCGGCCCGCGGCGAGATTCTTGGCGGTGAGGGTTGCGGTCATGGGGTCGCCTACCGGAAGAGGTCGGTCACCTGCGGTGACAAGAGTGCGAGGGAAGCACGCGCTCGGCATCGCGACGACAGGCGGGAGTGCGACACACCCGGCAGGAATGCGGGCTCGGACACAGAGGGCATCACCCGGCATCGAGGAGGGGCCGGGGAGAAGCGCAGAGGTCGCATGCACAACCGCCACCGTCGGCATGGCCGAGCGCGGCGGGGCAGCACGGGGACACCGTGCTGGCAGCAGGGGCACGAACCTCAGATGCGCAAAATCCACCTCAATCGGCGACAACAAGACCACCGTCAACGCTACACGCCTTCCGCACCACCAGGCCATTCCTTTTTCCGACCACGCCGGGCCGGACGCGCGCACAGCGCATGTACCCATGACCCAGGCATGACCGACGAACCCTGCCGCTCCCCAGGTTCGAACCGCGCCGAGCCAAACACTAACTGATAGCAAAATGGATTGACCCTTAAAGACTAACGGTTAGTGTTACCGTTGTCGCATGAAGAGCGCGAGGCTCGCCGAGTCCGACGGTCCTGCACCGGGTTCGCCGTCTTCCGTCGTCGGCTGGTCCCACCGCCACACCGGACGGCAGGAGGAGGAACGATGCGCACCGTGATCGTGGGAGCGGGCCTGGTGGGGCTCACCGCCGCGGCTTCGCTGCGGCAGACAGGGCACGAGGTCATCGTGCTGGAACACGCCCCGCAGGTGCGGGCTGCCGGGGCCGGCATCGGTCTCTGGCTCAACGCGCTGCGGGAGTTGGACACCCTCGGCGTCGGTGACGACGTCCGGCGCATGGGCAAGACCGTCGACGCCCGGTTCTTCGACGCCGCCGGACACCCGATACGCACGGCCGGCTACGACCCGGCCGCCCACCAGTTCCTGATGGTGCCGAGGCCGCACCTGAACAACCTCCTCGCCGACACCCTCGGCAGGGACCGGGTCCGCCTGGGAACACACGTCACCGGCTTCACCGAACACGACACACACGTGGAAGTGCACATCGCCGACGGTGCGCCACTGCGGGCGGATCTGCTGATCGGAGCGGACGGTGTGCACTCCGACGTGCGCGCCGCCCTGGTGCCCGGCAGTGCGGCGGTCGCGCATGCAGGCAACTACGCCTGGCGGGCCGTGGTGCCCTCCGGGGGCGAACGGCCGGAGGGCACGTTCGTCACGATCGGCTCCGCGCGGACCCGAGGCGGCTACACGCGGGTCGCGCAGGGCCAGACCATGTGGTGGGTCGGCCAGTTCGACGCCGGTGAACTGGTCGGCGGCAAGAGAGACCGGGCCCTGCGTCGGGCCCGCAACGTGGCCGAGTCCGGTTGGCACGACGACCTTCTGGAGATGATCGCCACGACGCCGGAGGAGTCCATCCTGGAGAACCAGATCATGCTCGTCCCCGAGCTGCCACGCTGGACCAGCGACCGGGTCGCGCTCATCGGGGACGCCGCGCATGGCCTGTCCCCGCACATCGCGGCGGGCGGCAGCCTGGGCATCGAGGACGTCGGAGTGCTGCGCGCCGAACTGGCGGGCGGGTCCGACACAGCCACCGCCCTCGCCCGCTACGAGAGCGCCCGACGTTCCCGGTTCGAGCAGGTGCGCGAGCACTCCGCCGCGGTCGAGCACGCCGACGGGGCCGCCGAATCGGCCGCACGCTACGCCGCCTTCACCCACTGGATGACCACCACCGTGCCCACCACCTGAGCGCGGCCCAGGGTCCTGCGCCGGAGCTCCGTCGGCAGCAGCGGGCAAGCGGGGGCGAGGGGGCGAGGCTCTCTTGGGCTGACTTGGTTGAGATGAAGGGCATGGCGTCTTGGCCGAACCACCGCTCCATCTGGTGGATGGGCGGGCACCTCCTTGTCGGCCCGGATCAGGAACTTCTCGAACTCCGCGGCTCTATCCACGCGGCCAGTAGCCGAAGTGCCTCTTCGGAGCTGGAGCCTTCCTCGGCGGTGTAGACGCTCAGCCGCTGGTCCGGGTCGGCGGGCAGGGTGAGGGACTCGTAGTTGAGGGTGAGCGGGCCGACGACCGGGTGCTGGAAGTGCTTGCTGCCGTGCGTGTGCCGATGCACGTCCTGGTCGGCCCACCAGCCGCGGAAGTCCTCATCCGTGATGGAGAGTTCGCCGACGAGTTCGGCCAGGAGCGGGTCGTGGGGATGGCGTCCGGCATCGCGCCTGAGCGAGGCGACGATGTCCCGGGCATGGGTTTCCCAGTGGGTGTACAGCGAGCGGGCGCCCTCGTCGCGGAACATGAACCGCACCAGGTTCCGCTCGCGGTGCGGCAGCGCGTCGAAGTCGGTGAGCAGGGCACGTGCCATGTGGTTGGACGCCAGTACGTCCAGGCGCCGACCCAGCACAAGGGCGGGGGTGTGCTCAAGGATTCGGAGCAGGTCGCGCAGGCCCGGGCGGACCGGCTGCGGACGTGTCGCCGTCCGCCGGGGCCTGTCCGCGGCGGGCTTGGCGAGCTGGAACAGATGGGTGCGTTCGACGGTGTCCAGGCGGAGCGCGCGGGAGATGGCGTCCAGCACGGTCTCGGAGACGTTCAGCCGGCGTCCGCGTTCCAGGCGTACGTAGTAGTCGACGCTCACGCCCGCCAGTTGCGCGATCTCTTCGCGGCGCAGCCCCGGCACTCGCCGGGAGCCGCCGTCGTCGGACAGGCCCGCCTGGCGCGGGGTGATCCGTGCGCGCCGGGAGCGCAGGAACTCACCGAGAGCTGTGTTGCGGTCCATGCCGTTCACGATAAGGCCCACGATCCCCGCATTGGCCGGCGAAGGGGGGACTGGCAGTCCCCCGGTCCGGCGGTCCCCGGGGCGAAGCAGACCCCCCGGAAGCCGGTCAGCGGCCTGTTCCGGTGCTGAAGTGGAACGTGTCGAGACCGGCCCGGGGCGCAGCCGCACCGGCCGGCCTCTGTCCGCACCGTACGAAGGAGAACTCCTGTGTCCGACACCAAGACAATCCTGAACACATTCTTGATCACCGGCGTCAGCACCGGCCTGGGCCGCGCACTCGCCCGCACGGCGTCGGCCGCGGGCCACCGGGTGGTGGGCACGGTACGAACACCCGCCGCCGCACGGGCCTTTGAGGCACTCCCCGGCGACGTGCACGCCCGCATCCTGGACGTGACCGACCACGACGCGGTGGACAGGGTCGTGGAGGAGACCGAGCGTGACCTGGGACCGGTCGACGTGCTCGTCGCCAACGCCGGGTACGGCCATGACGGCCTCTTCGAGGAGTCGTCGATGGACGACCTCCGCCGTCAGTTCGAGGTGAACGTCTACGGAACCGTGGCGGTGATCAAGGCCGTGCTGCCCCACATGCGGAAGCGCCGTTCGGGCCACATCATCGCCGTCACCTCGATGGGCGGGCTGATCACCATGCCGGGCCTCAGCTTCTACCACGGCAGCAAGTTCGCGGTGGAGGGCATCCTCGAGACGCTCGGCAAGGAGGTCGCCGATCTCGGCATCCATGTCACCGCTGTCGAGCCGGGCAGTTTCCGGACCGACTGGGCCGGCCGCTCGATGGTTCGGGCGCCCCGTGCGATCGCCGACTACGACGAGCTGTTCGAACCGCTGCGCGCCCGCCGCACTCGGGGCAACGGACACCAGCCGGGCGACCCGGACAAGGCCGCGGCCGCGGTGCTGCGCATGGTGGCGGCCGACCGGCCGCCGGCGCGCCTGCTGCTCGGCCCCGACGCACTGCGGCTCGTGCGGGCCGGACGCGACGCCTTCGAGCGCGACATGCTGGCATGGGCCGAGCTGTCGGCCTCCACCGACTTCGACGACGTCAGCCGGACCGCCTGACGTCACTCGCGTGTCTCAGTGCTGTTCCGGCGCGGGCCGGACCTGTCTACTTGCGCACGTGGAAGCGCAGCATGGTGACCCCGCCCGACTGGACGTTGCTGAACGGTTCCAGGTCGATCCGGCCGAGGCCCGGCGGCGCGAAGCGGACGCCATCGCCGAGCAGCACCGGCAGCACGTACACCAGGATTTCGTCGACGAGGCCGCGCTGCAGGCACTGTGCGGCCACGTCGGCGCCGAGGATCTCCAGGTTCTTGTCGCCGGCGGCACGGCGTGCCGTGGCCACGGCTTCCTCGATGTCGCAGGTGAGGAAGGTGACGTTGGGTTCCGGCTCGTCGGGCGGGCGGTGGGTGAGGACGAACAGCGCCCCACCGTCGTAGTCGGTGTTCTCGTCGGGCATGCGCTTGCCGACCTCGTGCGTACCCCGGCCGATGAGCATGGCGCCCGTGGCCGCCATGACCTCCGGAAACGTCGCCGATGTCATGTGTTCGAAGACCCAGTCCATCGTGTGGCCGGGACCGGCGATGAACCCATCGAGGGACATCACCCTGTTCACGACCACTTTGCCGGTACTCACATCCGTCATGCGTCTTCTCCAAGCAGGTGGAGGGCCGGGATCGCATCATAGGTCGGTGAGCAACATATTCTCCGGTGGTGGACACGACCTGGACCTGTCCAATGGCGCCACGGCGGTGTTCATCGACGTGCTGATGCTGGCCGTGTCCGGTCTCGCCTCCGAGGACTGGGACTTCCGCTTCGCGGCGCTGCTGACCCTGCAGGACCAGGACGTCATGGGGCGCGGTGCCGTGGGGTTCGACCTGGCGGAGTTCGACTGGGGTGCGTCGGAGCGGGAACGCGCCCGTGCGAAGGACTTCGTGCTGCGTGCCACGGCGCTTGCGGGGAGCGGACATCGCTGGGCCGAGCTGGGCTACCACCCGCCCCGCGTGCATGACTACCTGCACCGCTTCACGGCCATGGTGGAGTCCTGCACCCCGCCCGCCGACAGCAGCGCCGCACGCGGCTTCCCCGGCCCGGACGAGGCCGCAAGGGCCTCGTGCGTGCGCCACCGCGTCCTCAGCGCGCTCCCCCTCTGGGACGGATGCTTCCTCTGCAATCGGCCGCACCACTAGCCGAGCCCGACACCGTCGACACCGCGTTCCCCGACGACGCCCCCGCCCCAGCCGGCACGCTCGGCGTACGCGACTATCAGACGCCTACTGGCGGGACCCCGCCCTCCTCGAGCAGATCGTGCTGCTGCGACCGCTGCCCCGCCCCCAACGCGCACTACGAGTACAGCGTGACCATCGCCTGCATCCAAGCTTCCGCCCAGACACCGACGACGCCCTCACCGCGTACGACATCGCTGACCGGCTCCGCTCCCTGCACCCACCCCACTGGTCCGCAGCCGACATGTGAAGGCCACGACCGAGCCGTCAGCCGAGGACACTTGCTGCGCGTGCAGGGCGGTCGTCTGACGGACGAGTGGAGGGGTTCCGCGAAGGCAAGGGAGTCGTCGGCGGTCCCGCCTTACACGAACGCGCCGAAGCTGCCCTCGCCCTCCCCCGAACGGCAAGGCGATCGCCGGCCCTCCACACCCCTAGGCTGCTGCCCGATCTCGTCAGGCGTCGGCGAGGAGGGGGTCGTACGGGGTGCCCGTGCGGCGGCCCGCCATGAAAGAGAGGAAGTCGCCCACGAAGGCGCTTCTGCCATGGGCGCCGTCGGTGGTGGTGAGGTCGCGGTGGAAGGCGGTGCGGAAGAGGGTTCGGTACTCGTCCGCGTCGATGCTTCCCTTGCCGTCCTTGTCAGTGGCGTCGAAGAGGACCTCTGCGACACGGATGAGCGCGGGTCCGGCGAGGGAGGGTACGGCGATGGCGTACTCCTCGGCGCTGACGCGGCCGTCGCCGTCCGTGTCGAGGGCGGCCTGGAGTTCGCGCCACCATGCCGCGAAGGCGTCGTAGAGCCGTGTCTCCTCGGGTTCGTCCAGGTCGAGACGGGTGGAGAGCTCGCGTGCCATGGCGGCGAGGTCGGGCCAGTCGGTGTGGCCGTCGCCTGTCTGGTCCAGCACTCGGCGGAAGAACTCTTCCGCCGAGCGTCGGTTCTCTTCTGTGCGCGCCGAAGGGGCCGGGCCGGGGTGAGTGTCGCCGCTCAGTGGTGTGAGGAGGCGGAGCAGGGCCGATGCCCTCTTCATGCGGGCGCGCAGGGCGGTTGCGGTGCGGGCGCGAGGGTCGTCGCTGTCGGGCGGGAGGGAGATGGCTTCGATGATGGTTTCGGGATTGATCCAGCCGTCGGGCAGGAATCGGGTGAGCCCGGCGGCCAGGTAGGCGCCCTGCATGAGGGTCGGGGCGCCGGGCATCTCGGGCAGGCCGGCCCGGCGCCGGTAGGCCTCGGGGAGCGAGGCGACGGTGATCGCGCCGATGAGCGGACCGACGACCGCGCGGCCGGCCGCCCACAGTGTCGGTGCGCCGTCGAGCAGCGCCGGGGCGGGCAGGTGGTCGAAGAGCCGGTAGAGGATGACGCGGGCCGCCTCGGTGTTCTCCAGCTCGTTCTCGACGACCCGGTCGAAGTACTGCCAGAAGTCGTTCAGGTCCTCGGGGAGTTCCGTGGCGTCACCGTCGAGCGCGGCAAGGAACTGGCGGTACTCGACGTACATCCGCTCCATCGTGTCCTGGTCGAGCGGCTGGCCGCTCAGCCGGCACATGGTGACGGCGCTCTCAAAGAGTGTGGCGACCACCCAGGCCCGGGTCGCGCGGTCCATCGCGTCGTAGGCACGGCCGCGGAGGTCGGAGCCGCTCATGCGGGCGTGCAGCCGGTTGAGTCGGGCGGCCTCCCGTTCGCGTACCGCAGGATCGGCGTCGAACATGCGACGCATGCTGAGGAAGGTGTTGCGCAGTCGGCGCCAGGGGTGAGCAACGAAGGTGGAGTTGTCGAGGAGGGCGGCGCCGACCTGCGGGTGAGCGGCCTCCAACACGGTGGCGCGGATAATGGCCAGGGCCCAGCGCGGGTCGTCGAAGAAGGCGTTGAACTGTGATTTCGGTCCGAACAGGAAGGCCTCATCGGCCGTTCCCGTGGTGTCGGTGGTCATGACGGGTCTCCGTTCGTCCGGGCGGGCACGCCGCCGAAGCGGCGGTCGCGACGCCGGTAGGTGTGCAGGCAGGCAAGGAAATCGGGAGCCCGGAAGTCCGGCCAGAGCATCTCGGGGAAGACCCACTCGGCATAGGCGACCTGCCAGAGCATGAAGTTGGAGATGCGCTGCTCACCAGAGGTGCGGATGACCAGATCCACATCGGGGGTGTCGGGGAAGGGCAGGTGGTCCGCGAAGAGCCGCTCGGTCACGTCGTCGGCGGGCGTCCCGCTGCGGATCAGCGACCTCGCGGCCTCGACGATGTCCCGACGCCCGCCGTGGTCGAAGGCGACGGTCAGCGTCATCCCCCGGTTCTCGGCGGTCAACACCGCCAAGTCGTCAAAGTCCTGGGCCAGTTCACGGGGAATGCGCGGGTCGGCTACCCCGAGGAAGCGACAGCGGATACCCCGGGCGAGCAGCAGCGCTGCATGCTTGCGCACGACTCGGCGCACCAGACGCATCAGGAAATCGACCTCGATGCCAGGACGGTTCCAGTTCTCGGTGGAGAAGGCGTACAGGCTGAGCCACTCCACGCCGGCGGCCCGGGCCGCCTCGATGACATCGATGACGGTGGCCTCCGCGGCCCGGTGACCCGCCGTACGCGGAAGCGAATGCCGCTGCGCCCAGCGGCCGTTGCCGTCCATCACGCAGGCCACGTGCCGCGGCCCCGCTCGCGTCACCCCCTCGTCCCGCCGCTCCCCACCGGGTCCGCCAAGAAACTGTCGCCCGATCAGTCGGTCCTCCGTCACCACACGTGAGTGCGGCACGCCGTGGTCCGTCACGCCCGGCCCCGCCCCGTCCGGAGCGGCACGACCGGCCGAACCGCGCTCGGTCACGCCCGCCCTGCCTTGCCCACGCCCCACCGGCGTGTTCCCTTCCGGGAGTCTGGCAGCGCGGAAGGCCTCTGACCGGCCGAACGAGTGACCCTCACCCTTGACTCGTACGATCGAATCCGTCCGAGTGCTGGAGAGGCGGTCCAGGCCATGTATCGAAAGTGACTCTTGATCGGCCGAGCCGAATGATCACGGACTGGGGCGCTCGCGCGGCGGATTCACCACCAAGCTGCACCTGGCGGTCGAACAGGGCCAGAAGCCCATGTCGATCGTGGTGACGGCCGGGCAGCGCGGCGACTCGCCGCAGTTCGAACTCGTGCGGGGAAAGGTCCGCGTGCCCCGCGTCGGGCCGGGTCGGCCACGCGTCCGCCCTGACCGTGTCCGGACCGACAGAGCTCATGCCTCCCGCAGGAACCGCGCCCACCTGCGCCGGAGAGGGATCCGATGCACCATTCCCGACCAGGCCGACCAAGCCGACCAGGCACGCAACCGCCAGAAGCTCGGCTCCCGCAGTGGTCGGCCGCCGCGTTTCGAACCGGCCGACTACCGCGAGCGCCATGCTGTCGAGTGCGGGATCAACCGCCTCAAGAGACATCGCGCGGTCGCCACGAGATACGACAAGCTCGCCGTCCGCTATGAGGCGCTCGTGCTGGTCGCGGCTGTCGGAGAGTGGCTGCGACCAGCACCTTCGCGACGCTTGGGAGCCCATCCTTCGCCGGGCACCTCCCACCCTGACCAGGGTTCTACCCGCAGCGCGGACGTGGCGTTCGCTGAAGGGCGGCTCACGCTTGCCGGCTCAGGCGAGGTGCTTGCTGAAGAACGCGACCAGCTTGGCGACGGCGGGAGTCACGTACTGGTCGCGGTCGTACAGATCGACGTGGGTGGCGCCGTCGACGAGGAACAGCTCGGCGTTGCCGGGGCTGTCGGCGACGGCCTTCTCCGAGAACCCGCGAGTCACCGCCTCGGTGCCGGCAATCATGAGCAGCGGACGAGGCGCGATCTTGGCGACGTCGCCGAAGGAATCGAACTGGTCGAGAAGGTCCGCGCTGCGCACAACCATGTCACCCGTGGAGCGCGGGTGCCTGCCGCGGGGCGTCTTGTAGTAGTCGACGAACTCGGCCGTCGGGGCGGGGGTCTCGGCATCGGCCTTCTCCGGCAGCACGGCAAACGTTGCCGCGGGCTCGCCGGCGGCCTCGGCGCTGCGAAGGTTTCCGGCGTTCGCCACCATCTGCTGCCAGCCCTCGGGGTCAGCGTCGCGGAAGAAGCTGGGGACGTCGGTCCCGGACACGCCGGCCACAGCCTTCATCCGGTGGTCGGTCTGGGCGGCGTAGGGCACGTAGGCGCCGGAGCCGCACACGCCCATCACGCCGATACGATCGGAGTCGACCTCAGGACGGGTGGTGAGGTAGGAGACTGCCGCGCGGAAGTCCTCGGCGCGCTGGAAGGGATCCTCCAAGCCGCGCGGCATGCCCTCGGACTCGCCTTGGAAAGCGGCGTCGAAGGTCAGGACGGCGAACCCTTCCCTGACCAGGAGTGTGGCGTACGCCGCCGGTGCCTGCTCCTTGACTCCGGTCGTGGGGTGGCCGACGACGATCGCGGCGAGCGGGCCGTCCATGCCGTCGGGGAGGTAGAGGTGGCCGGCGAGCTGCAGGCCGTTGGTCGGGAAGCGGACGTCAGTCCTCATTTTCTGCTCCTGCGGGATCGTGAGGGCCGACGATCTGCGGGCCCGTGTCCACTGTCCGGCCGACGGTCCGGCGCAGGAAGGTCGCGTTGCTTCCTAGGAAGGATCTTTCCCAGGCAGAGCCTCTCCCCCGGTGCCATGCTGGAGGAGTGACTGGTTCCGCGCATCTTCGTGAGCTTGGTGAGTTCCTCAAGCATCGCCGTGGCGAGCTCACACCGGCGCAGGTGGGGCTTCCCGAGCGCACGCACACCCAGCGGCGTGTGCGGGGGCTGCGCCGCGAGGAGGTGGCTGAGCTTGCCGCGATCAGTACCGACTACTACGTACGCATCGAGCAGGGCCGACTGGCACCGTCACCGCCGGTGCTTGAGTCTCTCTCACGGGGGCTGCGGCTGGACGGCGACCAGCGGACGTACGTGGAAGGGCTGGTCGACCAGGCTGCCCGGGGAGGGCACCGCAAGACACCGCGTCGGTCCCCTCGCCCCAAAGTGCACCCGCACCTGACCCGGTTGCTCGGCCAGCTCACCAGTACCCCCGCCATCGTTTTTGGCCCACGCCTTGACATCCTCGCGTGGAACCCACTGGCAGCACAGCTGCTGTGCGACTTCGCGGCTGTGCCCGAGTCCGAGCGCAACTACGTCCGCATGGTCTTCACCGACCCGGTGATGCGCGAAATCTATCCGGAGTGGGAAGACGTGGCCCGCACATGTGTCGAGGTCCTGCGGATGGAAGCCGGAACGAATCCGACCGATCCAGCCCTTACAGCTCTTGTGGGCGAGTTGGCCGTGGCCGATCAGCAATTCCGGGTCTGGTGGGCCGAGCACCGCGTCGCGCACCAGGACTTCGGCAGCAAACGCATTACCCACTCCCTCGTCGGCGAACTCGCCCTCGACTGGGACACCTTCCGCTACGCCGGTGCACCAGAACAGCAACTCGTGCTCTGGTCGGCCGAACCCGGCACCTCAGACGCGGAACGACTGGCCGATCTGGCACACGCCACGGCCCAGAGTCCGCAACCTTCGTGAGCACCATCGCGACTGATCTCTTCGAGGAGCAGCGGACCATCACCACTCCGGCCGCTCGCTGTGCCTGCACTCGCCAACGCCCTCGCCATGAGCCTCATCGTGGCCACCCCGCCGACTGGGAATCCGCCGCCTGAGGTCTGATGGGCGACGTTCAGACCGGCCCGCTCGATCTCGCCGTACCCGCGGTGAGTTTCCATGAGCATGAGGTGGATGAACTGGGCGTGCCAGCCCCTGGCCCGTTAGGACTTCAGGCGCCCGCGGAGCTGGAAGGCGAAGGAGAACGGGCGATTGTTGAGTGCTGCGCCCAGGGTGTGGCCGCGGCCCTGAGGCATCAGGCGTCACGTCCCCGCTCGCTCTTGACCCTGACCTCGCCGTGCGGTCAGTGGGTTGCCCACGCCGTGGAAGGGAGGAAGCTCACCGGTGCGTCGAGGGCGTGTGCGGGGAGGAACACCGGTCGGTGAGCAGCCGGTCGCCTGCCCGCTGGACACAGATCACCACGCCGAGGCTCCGTGATCCGGGCTGACCGAGGTTCGCGTAGAACAGCTCAGAGAAGGGCTCGCGGATTCCGGCACGGTCGACGATCCACTGCTCGAGGTCCGAGGGCGTCCGGCCGACCAACGCGACACCGTCCGCGTAGATCTGAGGTCCTTTCAGAGCGTCGGCCGCTATTCCCCGAAGCCGCTCTTCCAGGCCGTAGTAGAACGTCAGCCCCAGCTCCCAGCACTCCCCCTTGACCGTGCCGTACCGACTCGGGGACAGGGCCGCACGTGTGTGACGCTGGGGGTTGCGCACGAGGCCCTCCAACTCGGCGGTGACTTCCTCGGGCCGCATCCCGAAACGCAGCGGTCCCACACCCTCGAACGGTTCCAGCGGCCAACGCCGCCGCCCGCTGTCCGGAAGCACATCCCACACACCCCACCGGTCGAACATTCACTCAATCCTTCATTCAAGATGCCTGCCCCACCAGCCGGCCTTCCGCATCCCGCTCCGCGGGAGTACGAGCCGGACCGGACACCGTGGTGGGCTCCATCCTCAAACAACAGAGGCAGCACGCCCCCTCGCCCTGCCCCGCGGCTCGAGAACCTCATGTGATCCGGGCGCGAGGCAAAGTTCACGGTGCGGAGAGAGGGGCGGGACAACGACGGCGACGCCCCCTACCAGCAGCCAAAGCCTTCAAGGCGCTGGCTGTCGGGAGGGACCGGCCAGGAGACGGTCCCTCCCGGTCGTTCACTTCGGCCGCCGGTCAGGAGGTGTGGCGGTGGCGCCTTCGGGCGACGGTTGCCAGCGTTGCGCCCAAGGCGATCGAGGCACCGCCGGCCCCGAGCAGCAAGCCGGTGGCGGAATCGCTGCCCGTTTCGGCCAAGGCGGCGTTCGAGACGGTCCGGTCGGCAGCGTGATCGGCTGCGTCGGGCCGCCCGGCGACCGGCCTGACCTCGCCGCCCCCGGCCCCTGAAGCGCCGGGCTTGCCGACGCTGGTGGCGGTAGCGGTGCCGGTGGGCTTACCCGCGGTCGGAAGCTCTTGCCGGTCGTCGTGCGGAGCAGGCTTGTTGTCCGGGGCCTGCGGCTCGCTGCCGAGCTCGCCCGTGACCGGCGGCTCGCTCTCCTCGACCACGATGTCGAAGTCGTAGCCCATCGCCACCGACACGCTGCGGGTGTCGTCCTCGTCGAGATATATGCCGAGCGCCTGGGCGTCGCCGTCACCTATCGGCATGCCGCCATCGACCTTCATCCGCAACTTGATGTCGGTGTGCTCGCCGGGCGCCAACCCGGCGAGCGTGGTGAGGTAACTGAGGTCCGGATCGACCGTCTTCCAGACACCAGCGTCCTCGTCGTACCACTGCAGGGTCAGCAGCTGCCACCTGTCGCGACCACGGTGATCGATGGCCGCCAATTGGGTGTAGACCTCGACCGACCTAATCGCCTGGGCAGAGGAATTGATGGCGCGGAAGGTGAAATTCTTCCAGCCGGAGCCGGGCACGACCTTGCTGGGCAGACCGTGCAACGTAGTGCTCAGTGCCGCCGCGCCCAACTCCCCGGCATCGGCTGGGACGTTGTCGGACTCCCGAGCGGGCCTGGCGGCAGACTGGGCCGAGGTGACGGACTCGGCGGTCCCGGTCGGCTCGATGGTGTCGTCCGGGGCGGTGGCGGAGGAGGACGGCTGGGTTCCGCTGCCCGGCTCCTCTCCTGCGGTCGTGTCCACGGTGCCGGGGGCTCCGGGCTGCGTGGTGGGGGCGCCGGCCGGCACCGGCCCGGCAGCGCCCGGCGTCGGCTCGGCAGGAACTCCGGCCGGAGGCGGCGTCGCCGGGCCTGTTCTTGCCTCGGGTGCCGCAGGCGCCTGGGGCGATGCCGTGGCACCGGGGCCGACCGGAGCGTCGGCTGACGGCTCTCTTTGCCCGGTCGGGGGCTCCGGGTTCCCGGGCTCCGGAGCGGGCTCCGGTATGGAGAGGGCCGGCGGGCTGACCTCTGCCGCCGCCGCGGGCGCAGCAGCCAAGAGGGCCGGGGCGGCCACCGAGACGGCAGCCAGGACTGCCATGCGTATGTGCTTCAACGGGAAACCAAATCTGTCGCTATGAGCTTGTGTGACCCATCTTTCGCTGTTGTCAAAGTTTCCACTACCTTGCATGACCTTATGGACTCATAAGCTGCGCTTCTGAGCATCGAGGTCGCACGCGGTCCTGCCATCCCGCAGCGGCCGGTCAGCCGATCGTCAGCACCGCATTGCCGCGGACGGCGCGGCCGCGCAAGTCGGTGATGACCTCCCCAGTGCGGGTCCAGTCGCGGACGGTGCCGATCTCGGGATGCAGGCGGCCGGTGGCGACGAGACGTACGAGCGCGGTGAGGTCCTCGCCGTAGCTGGTGTCCGAGGTGGTGTAGTCGAAGTGGGCGATACGGCCCTGGTTCGGGCCACCGAAGAAGTCGAAGAAGTCAAGAGTGACGGGCATGCGGCTGGCCTGTCCGAACCACACCAGCAGCCCGCAGGGAGCCAGCTTCGACAGCGCGGCGGGCAAACTGTCACCACCGACCGACTCCAGCACCACGTCATACGGACCCTCGGCATCCGTTACGGAGGTGACCAGTGCGGCGGCGCCCAGCTGCAGCAGCCGCGCGCCGCGCTCGGCCGTGGCGGTGACCGCGGTGACGGCCGCCCCCGAGGCGGCGGCCAGCTCTGTGACGTAGTGGCCCACCCCGCCGCTGGCGCCCGTGATCAGCAGTCGTCGGCCGGCCAGCGGTCCGGAGGCGCGCAGCAGCCGCAACGCGGTGATGCCGGCGAGGGGGAGGGCGGCAGCCGTGACCGCGTCGACGTTGTCGGGGAGCTCGGCCAGGCTGTGGGTGGGCACGGCGACACGCTCGGCCCAGCCGTAGGCGGGCGGGTGGGCGACCACGCGGGTGCCCACGGCAGGGCCGGAGCCGTCGTCCGCGGCCCGTACGACCGTGCCGGCGACGTCCTTGCCCGGCCGCCAGCCGGCCCAGGTGCGGTCGAGGCCGCCGTCGAGCTGGAAGGTCTCGCCGCGGTTGACCGAGTACGCCTCGACCGCGAGGACGGTTTCGTCAGCGGCGGGTTCGGGCTCGGCGGCCTCGCCGAGGAGCACGGGCTTTTCGCTGTCGGCGGGCGAGCCGGGGAGTATCGCCTTCATGGCTTCCTGCTTCCTTTCGGTGCTGTGGATGGTGCTGTGCGGTGGGCGGTTCAGTGCTGTGCGGTGGGCGGTTCAGTGCTGTGCGGTGGGCGGTTCAGTGCTGTGGACGGGTCGGCGCTGTGGCAGGCGGGGTTCAGGCGAAGACGACGGTCTTGGCGTGCAGGGTGTCGAGGTACTCGCGCACCGATGCGATCTTGCCGTCGCGGACGGTGAAGATCGCCAAGCAGTGCTGGTCGTAGTGGCCCCCGGATCTGGCCTGGGCGCGGGTGTTCCACTCGGCCAGGACTCGGTCGCCCTCGGCGATCAGCCCGTCGAAGCCGAACTCCATGGTCTCCGGGAGCAGTCGGGCCACCATCCGCGGCACGAACACGTCGAGGATCTGCTCCGGCCCGGTCCACGTACCCGACAACGGAAGGTCGCCGGCGAGGGTCCAGGTCGACTCCGGGGTGAAGAAGCCGCGCAGGGCGTCGATGTCGCCGCCCGTCAAGGTGTCCATGTAGCTCTGGACGACTGCCTTGCTGTCTTCGGTGATCTGGTTGTCGCTCATGTTCTTGGCCCTTCGCCCGGTGTTCCTGCTGACACCCAGGACACTAGGAATCACCCGCCTCCGGAGGGAAAGACCTGTCCTCGCCCATCCCAGAACCGTTCGGCATAACTGCACTTCAGCGCCGGCCCTAAGATGCCCCGCATGCCAGAACTTCGTCGCCTCCGCTACTTCCTCGCCGTCGCCGAGGAACGGAATTTCACCCGCGCCGCCGCCCGCCTGCTCATAGCCCAGCCCGCCCTCAGCCGCCAGATACGGGAACTGGAGAAGGAATTGGGCGTGCGGCTGCTGGAGCGCACCACGCAGTACGTGGTGCCCACCGAGGCCGGGCGGCTGCTGATGGAGCGCGGCCGGTCACTGGTCGACGACGCGGACCTGCTGTGGCGCGACATCCGTGGCTTCGCGGCCGGTGCGCAGGGCGGCCTGACCTTCGGCTACAGCGCCAGCACCGGATACGAGACCGCTCCCGTCCTCCTTGAGGGCCTCGCCGAGACGCACCCCGGCCTCACCGTCACCACCCAGCTCCTTGCCACGACCGAGATCGTCACCGGCGTCACCGACGGCACGCTGGACGCGGGCCTGCTGCGCTGTTCGCCGCCCACCCCTCAACTCGTACGCACCCTGGTACGACTGGAGCCGCAGGGCGTGCTCATGCACCAGGACCATCCGCTGGCCGCCCAGGACGAGGTGGCGGCGGCCGCTCTCGCCGACGAGACGGTGTTGCTGCACACCCGGGAGTCCAACCCCGGCCACTACGACGCGATCACGGCGATCCTCGACCGCGCCGGCATCAGCCCGCGACTCCGCTTCCGCCGCGTCTTCGACGCCGCCCACACCCCGGTGGCCCAGGGCCAGGCCGTGTCCATCGTCGGCGCCTCCAGCCTCCCGGGCCTCCCGACCGGCCTGGCCTGGCGTCCGCTCACCCCGGCGGCGGCGATCGAGATCCACCTGCTCACCCGCGGCGACACAGGACGCCCGGTTGTCGCCCAACTGCTGCGTGCCACCTCCCGGACCGCCCGCGCCCAGGGCTGGCTCCACTCCCCGTCCTGACCGTCCGCGAACCGGCGGAGGCCGACCAGAGGGGCGGCCACCGACCGGTGTTACTGCCGCTCGGCACAGGTGGCCTGCGGTGAGCGGTCCACCCCAACGCGCCTTCGCCAGCGGCGTCACCGCTCCATGTTCGAGACCACGCTGCGCGGCCTTGCCGCCGATGCGGTCGCCACCGCAGTCCCCCACTGTGGACGGTGCTTGGGCAACAAGGGAGCCACGCCACGGGCAAACTCCGTTCCGCCGGGCCGTCGTCACCGCGGGACTCACGGGACTCAAGGGAGCGAGGACCCGCTGAAGGACGGTCGACGTGGGATCGGCCAAGATGGGCCTGACAAGCGGTCCAGGGCCGGTGGGCATCGGGGCATCGGGGCATCGGGGCACGCGAAGTCCGCTCGGCCGAACAGACTCAGTCACTCGCGCCGAGAGTCCGCGCAAGCGCGTCGAGCGTCACGTCGACGATGGCGCGCAGCCGCTCCGTGCCTGTTCCGGCTCTGCTCATGACGGCGAGGGACTGGTTCACGGCCGCAAGGTGGGTCGCGAAGGACTCGGCAGCTTCGTGGTGCATCCGGCCCGCCTTCAGCGCGGCGCTCAGCCGGGTGTGCTGAAAGCCGATCGCCTCCCGTGCACGGGCCGCGACGCTCGCGCTCAGCACTGGGGTCGCCATGACGGTTTGGGCCACCAGGCACCCGTCGGGCAGACCGGGGTCCGCGATGCGTTCCAGGGTGATGTCGAAGAACGCCCGCGCGGCTGCCAAGGGCCGGTCGGCGGCGCAGGACAACGCGGCGTCGTACTTGTCTCCGTACCGCGTGGTGTAGCGCTCCAGGCAGCGCAGGAAGAGCGTGTCCTTGTCGCCGAGGGAGGAGTAGATGGAGCTGCGGTTGAGCCCGGTCGCCCGGGACAGGTCGTCCACCGACGTGTCCGCGTAGCCGGCCCGCCAGAACTGGATCATCGCGGCATCGAGCGCCGTGGCAACGTCGAACTGCTTCTTGCCTGCCATGCCGGAGCTCCTTTCTCGCTCTGCCGTCGTAGTGGATACCATCATTCCATCTTGAACCATTCGGTTCAAGATGAGCTAGGGTGAAGTCGTGAGCTTGGCCGGACAACCCTGCGAGCTCACAGCGCAGTGACACACGCATCCGGCTCTGGCCCGCTCACCAGCGTTGTCGTGTCTCAGGTCGCCAGGACACGAGTCTCCAGCGCCGCCCTCGCCACTCTCACCGTGCCCACCGCGCCCACCGCGCCCGTGAGCCTGGCCCTCGGCCTGCGCAGTGAATCAACCGGCGCACCAGACACCTTCAACAGACCGTCAACACACCTCAACACCGGTGGAGGACAACCATGAATGGCCCCGCAAGCGCCCCCCGCGACTCCGGCAACCCGGTCCACGACCTGCCGCTGCCCGGCCTGTCCGGTTTCGCCCACCGTTGGGTCGACGCGGGCGGCGTACGGCTTCACGCGGTTGAAGGCGGTCAGCCGGGCGGTCCAGCCATCGTGCTGCTCGCCGGGTTCCCTCAGACCTGGTGGGCATGGCGCAAGGTGATGACGAACCTGGCCGACCGATTCCACGTCATCGCGATCGATCTGCCGGGCCAGGGCCACTCCGAACGCCCGGACATCAGCTACGACACGCACACAGCCGCTGCGACCGTCCACGCCGCGGCCAAGGCCCTAGGAGTCTCGGCATACTGGCTGGTCGCCCATGACATCGGCGCATGGGTCGCCTTTTCGCTCGCCCTGAAGTACCCGAGCCGGCTGCGGGGCCTGGCACTGCTCGACGCCGGCATCCCGGGCATCACACTCCCTGACACCATCCCGACCGACCCCGAACAGGCGTGGAAAACCTGGCACTTCGCCTTCCACCTCGTGCCCGGCCTGCCCGAGACGCTGCTCGCCGGTCGCGAACGTGAGTACGTCGGATGGTTCCTGAAGGCGAAGAGCCTCTCCCCCGACACCTTCGACGACGCCGAGATTGAGCAATACGCCGCGTCCGTCGCCGCCGACGGCGGTCTCCGCGCGTCCCTGGCCTACTACCGGGACGCCGCCGAGTCGGCGCGGAAGAACCACGAAGCGCTCGCACAACAGCGCCTGACGGTCCCGGTTCTCGGGATCTCCAGCAGCCACGGCTCCATCCCCGACATGGCAGCTTCCATCAGGCCGTGGGCCGACCACACCACCGGGATCGTCGTGCCCGACGCGGGACACTTCATCCCTGATGAGCAGCCCGATGCCGTCGCCGCCGCGCTGACCGACTTCATCGCCGAAGACGGTGGAGACGATCCTGCCGGTCGGTATGCGTCTGCGCCCTCGCGCGGGCTCCCGCGCCGGCCTTCGTGAAGGCTTTCTGCACGTGACGCAACTGCTCGCCTGCGAAGTCCGGGCCCTCTCCCACGTCCATGCGGGGGCGCACCACGCCGTTCGTGACACTTCTCCTTCAGCAACTCCACGACGTACTCGCTCCCTTGGGCGTCGCGGACGGCGTGGCCCGACGCCTGTTCGCCGCCGACGGCCGGTACGCGGGCATGCAGGAGTCAGCACCCGGGAGCTGCAGGTGCTCGCCGCACTGACCGACGGCCCCAGCAGTCGGGAGGGAGAATTCGAGCCCTCCCGCCGACGGCGCCGGGCGGGTCATACGGCGCACCCCCGAGCCTGCCCCTCGTCCGGCCAGTGTGCCGCCTTCAGGGCGTCGGGGAGCACCTCGTCGGCGACGTCGCGGAACTGCGAGCCGTCGTCGACCGTCGCGTCCTTGCCGCCGTCGTGGATGCTCCGCATCGCCCGCTCCACCCACTCCGGTTCCAGGCGCGGCCAGTCCGCCGCGAGACGCCGCAGGAACATCAGGCGGAAGCGCCGTCGGGTCTCGTGGTCGTTGGGGGCGAAACTGTTGAGGGCCGTCTGCAGGCAGGTGTCGAAGGCCGCGGTCAACTCCCGTTCGGTGCAGTCCTGGTCAATGCGCAACCACAGGGCGATCATCGCGTGGACCGCCGATACGGGCGGCTCGTCACCGTCGTCGAAGAAGGTGGTGACCGCCGTGTCCCACGGGCCCGCCAGCGGTTCGAGGCCATGGGCGAAGATGTCGTCGAGAACATCGCACAGGAAGTGGGACTGCACCCGCAGCCACGAGTTCTGGTGCGCGATCCAGGAGAACCAGCCGCCCTCCCGCCGCGCGCTGTGCCGGAAGTGGTTGTCCGCGTCACGGTCGTACGTCCAGTGGGCGTCCAGTGGCCCGGGGTCGGGCTCCGGGTCGGGCCGCAGCGACAGTCTGATCTCCCGTCGGCCGCCGTCCCAGACACGTTCGAGCGCCAGCGTGGCGACCAGCCCCTCCCACGCCTCCTCGGGGCACTGCGAACGCCACAGCAGCGCGGTGGCCCGCCACGCCGATATGACGTCGTGCTCCTGCGGGAACAGCTCGCGACCGGTAAGTTCTCCCGCCGTCGCGACGGCGAGCACCAGCAGGTTCACGGAGTACCTGGCAGGGCCCGAGGTCACCGGGAGCCTGCTCGGCACGTAGTCGTCGTACCGGGTGTCGTGCCGTGCCTGCCCGACGTGCCGGAACAGGTCGAGCAGTACGTCGCGCACGCCGTGCCGACGCGACTCGGGCAGGGCGCGCAGCCGTTCGCAGGCGAAGGAGACGGTGGTGCCGCGGGTGGTCAGGGGCATGAAGGAGAGCAGGGCGTGCAGGAACGCGTCGTCGATCACGGCGGGCCGGGTGCGGCGCGCAGAGGAGCTCGACGCGGCCACCAGATCGTCCAGTTCCTGCGTGACGAGCCGGGCGACCAGGTACTCCCCGAAGGTGGCGTGCAGGAATTCGTAGGTGCGCAGGCGCAGGCCCTCGCGGTTCGCCCGCGACTCGTGGACGAAGTAGAACCGGCCGAGCACGATGTCCGCCGCGCCCAGCGTGGCCCGCAGACCGGGTGCGGCGCGGGCCCGGTGGGCGTCCGGGGCGAGCGCGGACAGGTCCGCGTCGAGTTCGGCCACGCCGATCCATTGCCGTCCGCGGTTGAACATGGCGAACGCGACCAGCGACAGCTGGGCGAGCTGGCGTTCCACCGCCGCGTCGAGCTCTTCCTCGGCCAGGCCCGCGGCGCTCTTGCGGACCTCCCGGGCGGCGAAGCTGGTGAGCAGCTGTTCGTAGAGCTCCCCCTCCCCCAGCGACGCGTCGCGCCGTTGCAACGCGTTGCCGTCGGCGTCGTAGAGCGCGAGCATCAACAGCAACAGCGGCTGGGATGCCAGGGCCCGGTACCGCAGGGCCACTTCGGGCTCCAGAGGGCGCAGATCGCGGGCGGCGAAGCCGGTGGCGTTGGTGGCGTTCCACATCCGCAGCCACCAGGTGACCTGGGCGTCGCTGAACGGTTCCAGGCACAGGGCGAGCATGTCCTCCGCGGGCCGGGCCCGGTCGGCGACGGCGGTGCGGCTGGTGAGGACGACCACGGCGGGCCGCCCCTGGGCCGCCTCGCGCCGCTGGAAGTCGCCGGCCTTCTGCAGATAGTCGCTCTGGCCGACGCCCGTCGCCTGGAGCAGTTCGTCGAAGCCGTCGAGCAGGACGACCGGGAGCGCCCCCGCCCCGCGCCGCACCAGCTCGGGCCAGGTCACGGCCTCTCCGGTGGTCGACCGCACGGCCTGCTCGATCTGAGTCTGCAGATCCGCCTCGGCGGCCGCGTCACGCAGTTCCACGCGTACGACGAGGAAGTCCGCGGGCGGCAGTCGTGCCGCGAGGACGTGGGTGAAGACGGACTTGCCCGACCCCGGCTGGCCGAGGACGACCAGCGGGGCACGGACGGCCCGCGGCGAGGTGAGGTGGCCGAGCAGGAAGTGGTCGAGATCCTCACGGACCCGCTGTTGGGCCCACCACGCCTCCTCGCCGAACCGGTCGGCGGGGCCGACTTCGGCCACCCGGAAGTCCGGGCTCACGTACGCCGTGCCGAGCGCCGGGAGGCTCAGTCCGTCCAGGACGTCCCGCGAGGTGAGGATGGGCCGGTCGAGGGCCGCTGAGTGGGCGCGGGCCAGCCCGGCGAGCCAGGGGTCGGGCGTCCGGTGCGCGGCAAGCTCGGAGAGCGCCCGGCCCAGCTCGTCGAGGCCGGCCCGCAGCGACCGGAGCTGGGTCCGCGTAGCCTGGTGGTCGATCAGGTTCGCCCAGAAGGCGACCTCCGGGAAGTCCAGGGCGAGCTGCCGGAACAGCTCTTCGTACCGGGCGCAGGCCCGGCCCGGCAGACCGTTGGACAGCGTGTGTTCCAAGCGGTGCCTGCGGGTGTCGTCGAGCCCGTCCCAGACGGCGAGCCCGGCCACGAAGCGGGTGACCTCGCCCGACAGCCGCCGGTAGAAGCCTCCGAGCGTCGTGAGGGTCTCCTCGTACGACCGGTGGGCTGACGGTATCGGTACGTCCGACCGCAGCAGGGCGTCGGCCAAGGCGTGCAGGCGCCGGGAGTCGGACCGCTCCCCCGTGGCCAGCGCCGCCTGTTCGGCGCGGCTCAACTCCAGGTCCCGTACCGTGCAGGCGAGTTCGGCCTCGGCCAGCACCTCGAAGTAGGCGGAGAGCACCACCACCGCGTGGGCGGCCGCCAGCCGTTCGCCGCGCTCGAATCGGGAGAGGCCGCGCGCCCGTGCGCCGAGGCCGTGCACGAGGCCGACGCCGAGCCGGGAGAGCTCGCCTCTGACGTCGAACAGGCCGGCGGCGAACCCCGCCCCGGTGGCCGTCGACGCGAGCAGCAGCCCTCCGGTCAGCCGGTCGAGCGCGGCGACGGTGGCGTCCTCGCGGCCCCCGAGCAGCCGGACGGCGTCCTGATAACTGAGCCCCACGCGTCTGCCCCCCCCCGGCGCCGGTACCGACCTCACCGACCAGTCTCCTGGACGGGCCCCTTGATCCCCACCCCCGAACCGCCATCGGCACCTTCGGCCGCCGACGTGGCGCTGAGGGTGAACTGCGCTGTCGCGAACGGCTGAAGTGCGGGAGGCCGACACCGCGCCGTCCGTGGTGCGGTCCCCGACGTGCGCTCGCGGAGCCCACCGCAGCTCAACAAGCCCGGGCAGCCTCAGGTTTCGTCGAGCCGCGCCAACTCGATGGCGTACAAACGGCGCTTGTCGGGCGGAGTACCGCCCTTGGGATCCACACCGCGATCAGCACACACGGCGAACACGAGGTCACCGAGACAAAAGGTCTCCAACAGGTGCTTCTCGGGCAGCGTGAGGACCGGACCCTTGCGGCCCGTACTGGGATCGATCCGCACAAGCTTCGCGCCCTGACCGTTGACCTTGGCGATCAAGGGAGCATCAGGTTGCGCGCTACGGCCACCCCTGTCGAAGCGAGGGCTGAACAGTCCTTTGTGGCGCCAGCGTTCGGTGCCGGTACGGGGGTCCAGGCCCAGCAGGGTGTTCGTCTTGGTCTTCGGGTCCCACTGGTTGACCACCACGATGTCGCCATGGACGAAGGGGTAGCCGTTGGATGTGGACCACAGCTTCTTGCCGTCGGCGGATGACCAGGCGCCCTCCGTGCCGAGCAGCAGTTTGTGCTCGGGCACGACCTGGACCTCGCCGAGGTCCTTGTACGTAGAGACGGTGTTGCCGTCGGAGGCGTCCAGGACGGTCAGGCCTGAGCTGCTGGTGAAGAAGAGGCGGCCGTCCACTTCGCCGGCGAAGGAGGGGCCCCCGCTCGGATTGGCGGCCTCTGCGTACGTCCAGACCCACTGTTCCTTGCCGGCCACCTTGTCCAGCGCGGTCCATGGACCTTTCCAGTCTCGAACCAGCAACAGCCCTTCGGCCGACTCCAGCGCGGTGACCTGGGCACCGTCACCTTCCAGAGGGTAGCGCCAGCGCACCTCCCCGGTGGCGTGGTGCAGTGAGTAGACGTAGGGCCCCATGCCGACGTAGACCGTTTCGGGGGCCAGCTCCGGGAAGGCGCCTCCCGTCACGTCGTCGTCCCCGAGCGGATCGAACACCCAACGGCTGTCCCCGGTTTCCGGTTCCAGACAGCGCAGTTCCCCATGGTTGGCGGTGACGTACAAGGTGTCCTTCGTCATCGGGTACGTCCCGTCGATGTCGTCCGCGCCGCGCCAGCGCTCCTTGCCCGTTCGTGCGTCGTACGCGACCAGTTCGGTCTCGTTGTCGCCGACCAGCAGGACGGAGCCCGCCAGCGCGTCCGGGGTGTACGTCGTGGGCTTGCGCCAGCGGTACTTCACATCGCCTCCGCCGCCGCCCTTTTCCGTGTCGGAGGGCCCGCCGCCCTGGTTGCCGCCTCTGTCCAGGACCTTGGGCACCACGACGATCGCCGTCGTGGACACCGCGACCACCCCGACCGCGCCGAACAGCACAGTGCGCCGGCTGACCGGTCGTCCGGGCTCCGGCACGGGCGGCAGCGCGGCAGGGGCCGGGCCCCGCACGGCCGTCTCCTCCGCCCCCAGTTCACGCGCGATCGCCCCGAGTCGCGCCGCGGTCTCCGCCGCCGAGTCGGGTCTGTCGTGCGGGGACTTGGCCAGGAGAGCGGACACCAGCCGATCCAGCTCGGCGGGCAGCCCCGCTCTGCGCGTGGAGGGTGGCGGCGGAACCTCCGAGGCGTGCGCGACGATCTGCGCCAGCACCTCACGATCACCGAACGGCGTGTCCCCGGTGATCAGTTGGTACAGCAGGCAGCCCAGCGAGTACAGATCGGAGGCCGCACCCACCTCCTCCCCCCGCGCCTGTTCCGGGGACATCCAGGGAGCGCTGCCCAATACCCCGCCCGCCTGACTGAGTCGGTCGAGGCCGAGGTCGCGATGGAACCAGGCGATTCCGAAGTCGAGTACGCGCACCGTGCCGTCCGGACCGAGCACGGCGTTGGCGGGCTTGATGTCACGGTGGACGATCCCCGCCGCATGCGCCGCCTCCAAGGCGAAGCAGATCTGCCGGGCCCAGTCCAGGGCACGCGCCGGCGCGGGCAGGCCTTCGGCGGTCAGGACGCGATCCAGGGCGCGGCCGGGAGCGAGGGCCATCACGATGAAGAGCGTGTCGCCGTCCCGCCCGAAGTCATGGACGGTGACGACGTGTTGATTGTCGGACAGGCCGGCCGCGGCCCGCGCCTCTCGTTCCAGGCGGGCCGCCGCCTGCTCGGTGACGCCGGGTCCGGCGACGGTCTTGACGGCGACCTCGCGGTGCAGCACCAAGTCCTCGGCCCGCCACACGACGCCCATCCCACCCGCACCCAGCCGCTCGACCAACCGGTAGCGCCCGGACAGCACGGTATATGTCACTGAACCCTCCCCAACGCTCCGCGACCCCCTGTGCAGGTACGCGCTGTACGCGGTCACTGGTTCCGCCAGGTGAAGGCTACGACTTCCTGAACGATCGGTGGCCCTCAACTCCGAGATGGCACCGCGTAGTTGCGAAGGTCGGGGTGCGCAGCAGGAATGCCGACGCGGTGGCCCCAGCCGGCGGGCAGCTCACCCTGACCGGTGGAGCCGTGACGGCCCTCATACGTCTTGCCGCAAGCCGTTGTAATGTTTATTGTTACGACGAGGTTGGAGGGTCGAGAGATGCGAGGTCCGAGGTGAGCGCCAACAGCAGGCTGACCATCGCAGCACATGCCCTCACATGGATAGGGCTGTATCAGCGGCGCGGCCACGAGGTCGCCACCTCCGAGCAGATCGCGACGAGCGTCAACACCAATCCCGTGGTGATCCGTCGCCTCCTGGCAGAGCTGCGCAAGGCCGGCCTCGTCGACTCGCGGCGAGGTACAGGAGCAGGCTGGACGCTCTCCCGGGACCTGGTGTCGATCACCCTGCTCGACGTCCATGAGGCGATCGCCGCCGGGCCGATCTTCGCTCTGCACCGCTCGACGCCCGACCCCGAGTGCGTCGTGGGACACGGCATTGGACCGGCTCTCACCTCTGTCTACGACGAGGTCGAGGCCACCCTGCGCAGGGAGTTGGCGAAGACCACGCTGGAGGACGTCCTGCGGGACGTACTCAAATCCGCCTAGGCCCCACCCGGCCTCAGTGGTGGCACGTCTCTGCGGCCGTCAATGTAACCAAAATAGTTACCTCGAGGATTCGGAGAACCCCATGGGACAGCTGGACGGCAAGACCGCCCTGGTGACCGGCGGCTCCACCGGCATCGGCCTGGCCATCGCGCACAGGTTCGCCGTCGAGGGAGCGACGGTCTACCTGACCGGCCGCCGCGAGGCCGAACTGAACACCGCTGTCGCGCAGGTCGGCGGCCGCGGGATCGGCATCCAGAGCGATGTGTCGCGGCTCGACGACCTCGACCGGCTCTTCACCGAGATCACCAAGCGCAGCGGCAGCCTCGACATCGTCGTCGCCAACGCCGGCGTCGGGGACTACAGTCCGCTCGGCGAGATCACCGAGGAGGAGTACGAACAGACCACCTCCATCAACCTCAAGGGCACGATCTTCACCGTCCAAAAGGCCCTCCCCCTGCTGTCGGCCGGCGCCTCGGTGACTCTGCTCTCCTCCAGCGCGGCCCTGCGCGCCGCCCCGGGCCTTGGTGTCTACGCCGCCACCAAGGCCGCGATCCGCAGCCTCGCCCGCACCTGGGCCGCCGAACTCGCCGGCCGCGGGATCCGGGTCAACGCCCTCACTCCCGGCCCCGTCGAGACCCCCGGCGGTGACGAGCTGCGGGCCGCGTTCCCGCCGGGCGATCAGCACGCCGTGGCCGAGCCCGCCGCACCGACCCCGCTCGGCCGCGTCGGTCGTCCCGACGAGGTCGCTGCCACCGCCCTCTACCTGGCCGGAGACCACAGCTCCTTCACCACCGGCGCGGAACTGCTCGTCGACGGCGGAGCCACCCAGCTCTAAAGGTGCCGTGAGGCGAATAGCGGCGTACTGACGGACTGCCCTGGACCGGGCCGCCGCACCCGAAGGGAGGAAGTCGCGCCATACCGCACCACGCTGTGGCCGCACTTCGTTCCCGGCCACAGCGAAATCGCGCTGGAGCGGATCATCGTCGACGGCGGTGACATACCGCTGCTCACCTCTACGAGGACACACTGCCCGTCGACCAAGCGTTCAACATCGGCTGAGGCCGTGCACAGCCGGGCCTCCGCCAGGGAAAACGGACGAGGGCGGAGGGCCGAACGTCACCGTGACGAAGAGGCCGTCCGGGCCGCGATGAACGGTGGCGCGATACTGTCGGCGCGTATTCGGTTTTTGATACGCGGACGATATGTGCCCGCTCGTAATATCGAGAGCATGCGTGTATTGATCGTCGAGGACGAGCCCTATATGGCGGAAGCCATCCGCGATGGCCTGCGCCTGGAAGCAATCGCGGCCGACCTCGCGGGCGACGGCGACACCGCCCTGGAAATGCTGGGCGTCAACAGCTACGACATCGCCGTCCTCGACCGCGACATCCCCGGACCTTCCGGTGACGAGATCGCCAAGCGCATCGTGGCCTCGGGCAGCGGCATGCCGATCCTCATGCTGACCGCGGCCGACCGCCTCGACGACAAGGCGTCCGGCTTCGAACTCGGCGCCGACGACTACCTCACGAAACCGTTCGACCTGCGAGAACTCGTCCTCAGGCTCCGGGCGCTCGACCGCAGGCGTGCCCACAGTCGGCCTCCTGTCCATGAGATCGCGGGGCTGCGGCTGGACCCGTTCCGACGCGAGGTCTACCGAGACGGCCGTTACGTCGCGCTGACCCGCAAGCAGTTCGCCGTACTCGAGGTCCTCATCGCCGCCGGCGGTGGTGTCGTCAGCGCCGAGGAACTTCTTGAGCGCGCCTGGGACGAGAACGCCGACCCGTTCACCAACGCCGTCCGCATCACCGTCTCGGCGCTGCGCAAGCGGCTCGGCGAACCGTGGATCATCGCCACCGTGCCCGGCGTCGGCTATCGCATCGGAGGCGACAGTGGATAGGTCCCCCGGCCTCAGCGTGCGCCTCAAACTCACCCTCAGCTACGCCGGATTCCTCATGCTCGCCGGTGCCTTGCTGCTTGCCGCCGTGAGCTGGTGGCTCCTGCGAGAGGGGTGGTTGCAAACCAACGAAGAAGGGTCATGGAGAGCAACTCCCGGCACCACCTTCGTGCGCGGTTTCGCTCCCATCGCGGCCGCGGTCATGGTGTTCCTCCTGGTGTTCGGCCTCCTCGGAGGATGGGTCCTCGCCGGCCGTATGCTCGCCCCCCTGACCCGGATCACGGACGCCACCCGTACCGCCGCGACAGGTTCTCTCGCGCACCGTATCCGGCTGCCAGGACGCCAGGACGAATTCCGCGAACTCGCCGACGCCTTCGACGCGATGCTCGAACGGCTCGAAGCACACGTGACCGAGCAGCAGAGATTCGCGGCCAACGCCTCGCACGAACTCCGCACCCCACTGGCGATCTCGAAGTCACTTCTCGACGTGGCCCGCACCGATCCCTCGCACGACACCGGCGAAGTCCTCGACCGCCTCCAAGCCGTCAATACCCGGGCGATCGACCTCACTGAAGCATTGCTCCTGCTCAGCCGAGCCGGCCAGCGTTCCTTCACCCGAGAACCGGTCGACCTGTCCCTCATGGCGGAAGAAGCCACCGAAACGCTGCTCCCCCTCGCGGAAAAGAACGGTGTCACCGTCGAGACCCGCGGCGACATCACACCCACGAGCGGATCGCCGGCACTCCTGCTGCAACTGACCATGAACCTCGTGCACAACGCGATCGTCCACAATCAGGCCGAAGAGGGCATGGTGTGGGTGACCACCAGCGCCCACCCCGGCACCGTGATGCTCACGGTCGAGAACACCGGCGCGAAACTGACTCCGCACCTGGTCTCGACGCTCACCGAACCGTTCCAGAGGGGCACCGAGCGCATCCACGCCGATCAGGCGGGCGTCGGCCTCGGCTTGGCCATCGTCACCACCATCACGCGCGCACACGACGGCACCCTCACCCTCACCCCGCGCGACACCGGCGGCCTGCGTATCACGGTGCAACTGCCCGCGCTGACACATCAGCAGCCGTGATACGGACCCGCCACCGGCTGGAGGACGACGCACTCAGCAATGCGTGTCGGGGGCACACGAGCTGAGGCCACGGGCCACCGCGGCAACGTATCGGCAGCGTATCGAAAACCGCATACGGGCCGGCAACACCCGCTTTCCTTGAATGGAGGCATGACCTACAGCGAACCAGTGGGAATCACCGCTTTCGGATGCGGGCCGGACGAAGCCGAACGGTTCCGGGAACTGGCGCCCCGATGCGGAGTGACGCCCACGATCACAGAATCCGCGGTATCGGAGGAGACCGCCCATCTGGCCTCGGGAAACCGGTGCATCAGCGTCGGACACAAGACCCGGATCACCCCTGCGACACTGCATGCGCTGAGCCGGGTCGGCGTCTCCTACATCTCCACGAGAAGCATCGGGTACGACCACATCGACGTGGACAGCGCAGCCCGCGTCGGGATTTCCGTCGGGAACGTCCGCTATTCCCCCGACAGCGTCGCCGACTACACGGTGATGATGCTGCTGATGGCGGTGCGCCACGCCAAGCACACCGTCCGCCGCGCCGATGTGCACGACTACCGTCTGCACGACGTGCGGGGGAAAGAGCTGCGCGACCTGACCGTCGGCGTGGTCGGAACGGGGCGCATCGGCACGGCCGTCATGGAGAGACTCCACGCCTTCGGATGCCGGATATTGGCGTACGGAAATCGCGCCGCTGAACCCGGCGATCCCGGCGCCCCCGGCGACGAGGTGTCGCTCGATGAACTGCTGAGGTCGAGCGACGTCGTCACGCTCCACGCGCCGCTCAACGCCGAGACGCACCACCTTCTCGACCGTGAGCGGATCCGGCGGATGAAACCCGGCGCGTTCGTGGTCAACACCGGGCGCGGTGCCCTCATCGACTCGACCGCGCTGGTCGCGGCACTGGAGGACGGACGCCTGGGTGGTGTCGCCCTCGACGTCGTCGAGGGCGAGGAAGGCGTGTTCTACACCGACCGACGGAACGCGCCCATCGACAGCAAGCCACTCCTGCGGCTGCAGGAGATGCCGAACGCGTTCATCAGTCCACACACCGCGTACTACACGGACCGTGCCCTGACCGACACGGTCGAGAACTCGCTCACCAACTGCCTGGAATTCGAAAGCAGGAATCAGTATGCCTAAGGCCAAGCTTCAGGTCGGCATCCTCTTCGGCGGCTGCTCGGAGGAACACCTCATATCCATCAAGTCCGCGCAGGAGATCGCGCGGAACCTCGATCCGGACACGTACGAGCCGTACTTCATCGGAATCACGCGCAGCGGCGCCTGGATACTCTGCGAGGGCCCCACCGCGGACTGGGAGAGCAACGCGCACCGGCCCGCCGTGCTGTCCCCGGACCGAGGCGTGCACGGCCTGCTCGTCCTCGATCAGGGCAAGTACGAGACGATCGGCCTGGATGTCGTGCTGCCCGTCCTGCACGGAAAGCTCGGGGAGGACGGCGCCGTCCAGGGCCTGCTCGAGCTGTCCGGCATCCCGTACGTGGGCTGCGACGTCCAGAGTTCCGCGCTGGGCATGGACAAGTCCCTCGCCTATGCCGTCGCCGCCGGCGTCGGCATCGCCACGCCGAACTTCCGCACGGTAGCGGCGGGCGACGACATCGACGCCGCACAGCTCACCTATCCCGTCTTCGTGAAGCCGGCCCGCTCGGGATCGTCCTTCGGGGTCAACAAGGTGGCGCATGCGGAGGAACTGCCGGCCGCGCTGGACATCGCCCGGCGGTACGACACGAAAGTCCTGGTCGAGGAGGCAGTCGTCGGCAGCGAGGTCGGCTGCGCGATCCTGGGCGGGGGAACGGACCTGACCGCGGGAGAGGTCGACCGCATCGCCCTGTCCCACGGATTCTTCCGAATCCACCAGGAGGACGAACCCGAGACCGGCTCCGACAATTCGACGCCGATCGTCCCTGCCGACATTCCGGCCGAGTCCCGGGCACGCGTCCAGGAAACGGCGAAGGCCGTCTACCGCGCCCTGGGCTGCAGCGGGCTCGCCCGCGTGGACCTGTTCCTCAAGGACGACGGGCAGGTCGTACTCAACGAGGTCAACACCTTCCCCGGCATGACTTCCTACAGCCGCTATCCGCGGATGATGGCCGCCGCCGGGGTTCCGTTGTCCGCGGTGATCGACCGCCTGGTGGCCGGAGCACTTTGCCAGCCCCTGACCCCGACGGAGCCGGCCGATGCGTAACGACTTCGTCTTCATGGACGAGTTCATGCCCGGGGTCCGCTGGGACGCCAAATACGCCACCTGGGACAATTTCACCGGAAAGCCGGTCGCCGGATATCTGGCCAACCGCATCGTCGGCACCAGGGCCCTGTGTGCGGCGTTGCAGACCGCACGAGAAGAGGCGTCCGCGCACGGCTTCGGCCTGCTCCTCTGGGACGGCTACCGCCCGCAACGCGCCGTGGACTCTTTCCTGCACTGGTCGCAGCAGCCGGAGGACGGCCGCACCAAGCACCGCCACTATCCCCATATCGACCGGCCCGAGATGTTCGAGAACGGATATGTGGCCGCCAGGTCGGGCCACAGCCGCGGCAGTACCGTCGACCTGACGCTGTACCACCTGGAAAGCGGTGATCTCGCCGCCATGGGGAGCGACCACGATCTGATGGACTCGGTCTCGCACCACGGAGCGGAAGGAATCTCGCAGGTCGAGGCGGACAACCGCAGGTGTCTTCGCTCCATCATGGAGACCAGCGGATTCAGCTCCTACGCCTGCGAATGGTGGCATTACACGCTCACGAACGAGCCTTACCCGGACACCTACTTCGACTTTCCCATCACACAGGTGAGCCTGGGATGAAGACGGCGAGGCTCCGGCGGTCCGGCCGGAGCCTCGGCCCGCCACCCGGACGCCGAGCGGCGCGGGCGAGCGGCGAGCCTCACCAGAGCCGGCCCACCACGTATCGCCGGCGTATCGAGAACCGCATACGCGGCGGCAACACCCCGCCTCCTTCACTGGTGCCATGACTCACAACCAGCCGCCCCTCACCCCGCTTCCCGTCCCCCTCCCCCTCTCCCTCGCCGATATCGCCGCGCTCGTCGGCGGCCGGGTCACGGGTGACGCGACCGTCACGGTGAGAGCGCCGGCCGTACTCGACAGCCGGCACGGCGAACCGGGCGGCCTCTTCGTCGCCATGGCCGGTGAGCACGTCGACGGCCACGACTACGCCGGCCGCACCCGTGCGACCGCCGTGCTGGGCTCGCGGCCGACGCCGTTGCCCACCGTCGTCGTCGACGACGTACCGGCCGCACTGCAGACACTCGCCGCCCACGCCGTGGCCCAGCTGCGCGAGCGGCTGACCGTCGTCGCGGTGACGGGCTCGCAGGGCAAGACCAGCACCAAGGACCTGCTGTCCGTGGTCCTTTCGGGCGCCGGGCCGACCGTCGCCACACACGGTTCGTACAACAACGAACTCGGCGTGCCCCTGACCATGCTACGCGCCGACGCGCACACCCGCTTCCTCGCCCTCGAAATGGGCGCCCGCCACCTCGGCGACATAGCCCACCTCACCGGTCTGGTCGCACCCGACATCGCGGTCGTGCTCAACGTCGGCCAGGCCCACATCGGGGAGTTCGGCTCGCGCGCGGCCATCGCACGGACCAAGGGTGAACTCGTGCGCGGCCTCGCACCCGGGGGCACCGCCGTCCTCAACGCCGACGATCCCCGCGTCGTCGCGATGCGCGCGCTGACCGACGGGCCGGTCCTGACCTTCGGCCGCGCCGAACACGCCGACGTGCGCGTCCAGGACCTGGTCCTGGACCACATGGGCCGGCCGGCCTTCACGCTGCGCACCTGCGACGCCTCGGCCCGTGCAGCGCTACCGTTCGTGGGCGCCCACCAGGCACTCAACGCGGCGGCCGCCGCCGCGGCGGGACTCGCGGCCGGCATCCCCCTGACCACCTCGGCGGTGGCCCTCAGCACCGCCTCCCTGTCCAGGTGGCGCATGGAGCTCCGCACCCTGGCCTGCGGCGCGACGCTGCTCAACGACTCCTACAACGCCAACCCCGACTCCGCCCGGGCCGCCCTGGACGCACTCGCAGCCATCGCGGGCCGCCGTCGTATCGCCGTACTCGGTGCGATGCTCGAACTCGGTGCCGACAGCGAGGCCGAACACCGGGCGGTGGGCGCGTACGCGGCCGCGCGCGCCGACCTGGTGGCTGTCATCGGGGCTACCGCCCGTCCCGTAGCCGACGCAGCGGGCGAACGGGCGATCACGTTCACCGACAACCAGGCGGCCGTCGCCCGGCTGCGCGAGATCCTGACCGACGGCGACATCGTCCTCGTCAAAGCGTCGCGCGGCGCCCGCCTCGACGAGGTGGCCGCCGCGCTCCGGTGACCGGGCGGGACGGACTCAGCGCTCGCGCCGCCGCATGTACAGGTCGAACGCGCGGTACACCAGCGGTCGCAGCGGCAGATCCCACTCCCCCACGTACCGCACCGCCCGCCCTCCGGTGCCGGCCTTGAACCGGATCAGGCCCACATGCGGATCGGCGGCGTCGAGCGTCGGCGTGATGCCCCGCAGGTCGTACACGTCGCAGCCCACCGCCAGGGCATCACGGATCATGGCCCACTGGCACGCGTGGGAACCGCGCACCTCACGCTTGGCCGTCGACGAGGCGCCGTACACGTACCAGGCGTGCACACCGACCCGTACCAGGATCGCGGCGGCCACCAACTCGCCCTCGTGGCGCGCGAGATAGAGCACGATCCGCCCGGGGTCCTCGGCACTCAACTCCGCGAACATCGTCTCGAAGTACGCCGACGGCCGCGGCCTGAACCGGTCGCGTGCCGCGGTGTGCACATAGAGCTCGTGGAACGCCGCGAGGTCCGACGCGGCACCGACCGTGACCTCGACCCCCGCCTTCGCGGCCTTCTTGATGTTGCGGCGCCACTGCTGGTTCATGGCCTTCAGGACGTCGTCCTCGGACCGCCCCGCCAGTGGCACCTCGTACGTGAACTGCGGCTGCCCGGCCCCGAACCCGTCCTGCGGGCTCTGCGGCAGCCAGCCGGACGCCCGGAGCCGTCGGCTCACTTCGGCTCCGACCGGATCCACCTGCCCGTCGGGCAGTCCGGTGAGCCGCCGCACCCCCGGATCGGCCACGCCATCCTTGACCCGCGCCGCACCCCAGGTGTGCGTCCGCACCGGCGGACACAGCCGGATCGCGAACGCGCCGCGGGCCTTGAGATGGGACGCCAACGGGTCGAGCCACGCACCGATGTCCCCGGTCCAGTCGATGTCAGGACCCCACGGCAGATACGCGAGCGTGTACCGCGAAAGACCCGGTACCGGCCGGTGAAGGACAAGCCCCGCCCCCACGAGCCGACCGCCCTCGAACCATCCGAGCGACTCCCTGCGCCACTCCGTCTTCACCCGCCCCCACGCCGGGGTCTGCGCGAAGTTCACCGACCGCCGCGCCCGCACGAAGGCCAGGTGCTCGGCGTCGCTGATCGGCGCGACGGTCAGCTTCAGAGGGAAGGACATGGGTGCCGGTTCGGGGTATGACATGACGTCAGTCAATGCGGCCCTGTGTTCCCGGCGCGTATCCGATTTTCGATACGCCGACGATATGCTGACCGCTCGGGCACTCCGCGCCGCCACGGAGTCGACACTGCCGGCCCCGGTGCGCCGCCGCGGGAGCTCTTCCGCGAACACCGCCACCGGCACCGGCCGGTGGCGACAGGATGGCCGCATGAACCAAGAGGACGCGGGAGCGGGCGGACGGCCCGTGGTGGTGAGAGTGCCGGTCGAACCGGTGGAGGCCGCGGTGGAAGCCGATGCGCTCGATGCCGTTCAGCAGAACAGCGGCCTGGGCGTGCGCGGCCCCGTCTTCGGAGTGGCCGCCCAGGGAGCGGCGGACGGACCGTGCTGGCGCGTGGTGGCCGAGGTGACCGACGGCTGCGCCCAGCAGGCCCGCGACGCGCTGAACTCGCTGCTGTGGCACCGGGCCAAGGACGACGCCCGGGACGGGCCGCAGCGGCGAGCGCTGCTCGCCGCGGTCGCCCGCCTGGAACGTGAGCGCGTCGACGAGCTCACGGTCCTCGGCACCCGCTACCGGGTCGTGCGGGCCGAGGAGTACGTCGCCCTGGACGAGAGCGGCGACATCGAGCTGCCGCGCCCCACCGACCCGGAGCCCCTTGCCCCCGACTGGACCAGCGGCGCCACGGGCCCCCGGCCCGACGAAGGGCTGGTCCTGGATCCGGACGCCCCCCTCACTCCCGCCCTGGCCGTCGAACGTCTGTCGCTGCGCGACCTGGCGTACAAAGGCACCACCCGGTTCCCCGCCGCCGTGCTGCACGACTCCCAGCGGGCCCTGGAGACCCACCCCGACGTCCTGTTGCTGCCCGCGACGTTCGCCGTCGTGAAACGTGACAGCGCCGACACCGCCTGGACGCCCGGCAGCACCTTGCTCGCCACCGCCCACGACGCCCGCAGGAGCCTGGACTTCTGCCTGGTCTGGATGGTGCCGCGCCAACGCGGCCTCCTGCCCATGTACGGCCGGCACGAGATGGACGCGCGCACCGTGGTCGCCGAGGGCACTGACCCCGCCGTCCCCGAACTCGTCGCGTACGCCGCGGCCGCGGACCGCCTCCGCGCCGGGCGGCTCAACCAGGTCGAGGTGAACGGTGCCGTGTCCCGGATCGGCCGCATCCGCCGCCTGCTGCGCTGGGGGCCCGACGGCCCGGAGGGCCCCCGCCCCTCCGACGTCGACAGCCACGCCCCCGGCCAAATCCATCCCCGTCTCGATGAGGACGGCGTCATTCACTTCGACGACGAAGAATCCGATTCCCCCGAGTAGGGCGTCCGTGCATCTCGGGCATCAACTGGCCTTCGGCACAGGTGCGATTGGGCTGCCCTCGCGGACCCGTACGACACTCCGTGCAGGCATCAAAAGCCAGCCCCGGCCCCGGTCAGGCCGCCTTGGCGTCGTCACCGGCCAGGAAGGGATGCAACAGCGTGAGCAGGGCGCGCGGGCGGTGAAGCGGAATGATGTGGCCGCAGTCTTCGATGACGTGTCCGGTGAGATCGTCGGTGACCGGGCGGAGCTGGCGTTCCAGCGCAGCACCGACGGGCCGGGCACCCACCGCCATCGTCGGCATCGTCAGGCGGGCGGCGGCGACCGCCTGCTCGATCTGTACCGCGCTCTCGGGCAGCGCCCGGTAGTACGAGAACGCGCGGCTCAACGCCTGGCGGCCGGTGTACGCGCGGACGAAGGCGTCCCGGAGGGCCGGGCGCACTCCGTCGCCGAGCGTGCCGGCGCGCAGGAACCAGTCGACGTAGGCGGCCTCGTGGCCCTCCAGCACGGTCTCGGCAAGGCCGGGGGCGGCGGAATGGAAGCCGAACCACCACGGCGGCCCGTCGGCGAGGACGTCCTCGGCACCAGGCAGCGTGCCGAGAAGGGCCTCCATGACGACCAAGCGCCGGACGAGACCGGGGCGGCGCAGGGCGAGGAGGAGGGCCGGCGCGGTTCCCGCGTCGATGCCCACCACCACGGCCGAGGACACGTCGAGCGCGGTGAGAAGCGCCGCGGCGTCCTCGGCCAGGGTGCCCGCGTCGTACCCGGAGGTGGCCCGGCTGCTCGCGCCGAACCCTCGCAGGTCCGGCGCGATGACGCGGTAGCGGCCGGACAGGTCGGCCATCACGTCCGTCCACAGCTCCCAGGTGTGCGGGAAGCCGTGCAGCAGCAGTACGGCCGGACCCGATCCGCCGAGAGCGACGTTCAGTTCGACACCGTTGACGGGGACGCGCCGCAGTTCGGGCATGGAGGGGCTCCAGGTGCGTGGTGAGGAATAGTGACCAGGTCACGGTAGGGAACTATCCTGGTCCGTCCAAGACGGCACTTTCCCTTCAGGTGGTGAGCCCTGAGTGACCACATCGAGGCCCGACGGACCCGGCCGACGGCCCGGTGAACGGGGTGATCTGCTGGATCCGCGCTGCCCGGTCCGCCAGTTGCTGGACCGTATCGGCACCAAATGGACGTCGATGGCGGTCAAGGTGCTGGCCGAAGAGGCTCCGGACGAGCTCCGTTTCGCGGAACTTCGGCGCCGTATCCCTGGCATTTCGCAGAAGATGCTGTCCGTCACCCTGCAGAGCCTGGTCCGCGACGGCCTGGTCGCGCGCCGAGTGGAACCCACGGTGCCGCCCGCCGTCCACTACCGGCTCACCGAGCTCGGCCTGTCCCTGGAAAGACCGCTCGCCGCCCTGCGGGCCTGGGCCGAGACACACATGCCGGAGATCGACCGCAGCAACCAGCTCGCCGACGAGTCACTCCCCGGCTAGGGCGTGGGTCGACTGCGCTGGTCGCGCGATTCCCGCCACGGGTGCCGGTGAGGCCGAGGAAGGCTTCGTGGACGTCGTCGTGCCGACCGCAGCGGATGCGCAGGCGGCGGAGGCAGTGCAGTCAGGTGATCGTCCGCTCGACGACCCGACGGAAGTTGCCCCAGAACCGGAAGTCCTGGGCGAGGCCGACACCTCGCACTTCACACGTCGACAATTGGCCCGAGCGTGTCCAACCAGACATCGAAGACGAAACGCGTGTCGTTGGGACCGCCCTCCAACCACCACGTGCTCACTGTCGCAATGCCGTCAGCAATCTCTTCGATCGTGCACTGGATGCTGGTCGGGCACGGATAGGGCGAGCTCGGCAGGAGCTCTCCGTCGAAGTAGGCGGTCTTGCCGACCAGTTGGTGAGGACGGTCGTAAGCGTCGGCGAACTCCACCAGGATCAAGCCCGGTTGGGGATCGTCGGTGAGCCAGCAGACAGCGGTGGCAGGCAGTTCGCAACCATCGCCCGTGCCCAGATTTGATCCCATGGCCGGACATTACCAATTGGGTGTCGCACGGGGCCATAGGTGCGACGGCGCCCCGGTCCACCACCACGACCTTGCAAGGCCCAGGGCGGCAACTCCGGCCGTCGCGCCGGGCCATGTGAGAGGTCTCGATCGCGTGCAGCAGGCTGTCGCGAGCATCCTTCTCCTGTCCGTCCTTGGCATGGATCTCGATGAGGACGGTCATGGTGTCCTGGCTGTCCGGTGCTGTCTCACTCATCATCCGGTCGTTGCAGGACCGGAGAGGGGTGCGGTGAGTCAGAGTGAGACGTGAAGACACACTCGACGCAGGCGCACCTGCGGTGGCACCGCCAGACCACCGGCAGCGAGCAGCGGAGCGCCGCGCCCATCCGCCCCGGCAACCTCCACAGGGCTGCACCACCACCTCGCCGTCATTGGTGGAGCGCCGGGAGGGCTCGGCACCGCCGTGGTGATGGTGTTTCCAGTCGGGCGCAAGGCACGTTCTGTCAGTACCGGACGTTAGATTCCGCTCCCAAGGGCCGTCATCAAGGCGGCCACCCGTACGGGAGGGCGCTCGAATGAACCGGGGAACTGTGAACAACGGGCTGGGCTGGATAGCCGATGCCTACAGCACGAGCTTCACCCTCACACTCAGCGAAAGCCTCTCGCCGTCCGAACTGCTGCACCGCATCGGCGCCCAAGAGCGCCACATTGTTCCGCTCACGCGCTCGGCAGCGTACGAACTGCTGCTGAGGGATGAGGAGGACCACATCAGTGATCTCGACTTCCTGGACTGGGAAGACGAAGCTGCGGTTGCCCATCTGACGAGCGCCGGTTTTCTGCCCGCTCCCCCGGACACCATCGTGCGAGCGGGCTCTGCGGCCGGTTGGGCTTATGCGCTGGAGGAATTCCACTGCCGTACCGGTACGTATCTGGCGGCGCTGTCCGAGCGGGGACGGGCGTTTTGCGTGCACCGCAACGCGATGGGCTTCAGCCGCGTCAGTTATGCCTGCCGCGGTGAGACGGTGACGTCCTTCGAGCCCGACCTGCCGCACCTCACGGACGGTACTCCTGCCGAGGCAGCACTCGGCTTCGTGCACGACGACGACGAACTGGGCGATGTCGCGTTCCTGCGGTTCCTGGAGGCCGAGCTCGGCTTCTGTATCCCCTACGAGGAGACGGAGGCAGAGCTTCCGACAGCCGCCTTCGCCTAGGGAACCCCTCAGTCCGTCACGGTCCGTCCGGTTCACGTCCTGATCAGTGGAGAAAGTCCTCCCGGATCTGCCCGAACAGGTGCCCTCCGGGTAGTCACGACGGCCGGGTTACGACGGTTAATGTGCGCAAGTGACTGACGTGATCATCCTTCACGGAGCCTGGCACCAGCCCGCTCACTACGCCGAACTCGCCACCCTGCTGCGCGCGCGGAATCTGTCCGTGGAGGTGCCCGATCTCTACGGGCTGTCGCTCGCCGAGAGTACCGCGAGGGTCGAGACCATCGTCTCCGGCTCGTCGGGACCGCCGGTGGTGGTGGGGCATTCGTTCGGAGGTGTCACCGCGGGGACGGTCCGTGGTGCTGCCGCGTTGGTCTTTCTCAACAGCTGGATTCTCGACGTCGACGAATCCCCGGCCCAAATCCTGGCGGGGAACCCAGGTGGGCCCGGCGAAGGGTTGCTCGCACTGCCGGACGCGGACGGGCTGCTCCGCCTGGACCCGGATGATGCCCGGGCCAAGCTCTACGGCGACATCGACGAGCCGGCGGCCACCCGGGCGGTGGAGTTGCTGCGACCGGAGCCTCCGTCGATCTTCGACGCCACGCCTACTCACGTGAGTTGGCGGGACACTCCGTCGACCTACCTCCGCGGGCAGCGGGACCGGACCATCGCCACACCCCTTCCGGACCGCTTCGCCGGGCGTTGCTCGCGCACGGAAGTGTGGGACACCAGCCACTCTCCCTACCTGGCCCGCCCGGCCGCCGTGGCCGACCTGATCCAGCGCCGGCGTGCGAGCGCTGATCACGGAGATTGAGCCCGACCCAGGAGTCACTGACCGGACCAGGTCAGCATGTCTCCGGCGGGATACGCGACGTCGACCGGTCTTCCGTCGGCGAGTTCGAGCAGGAGTGAGGGGGGCAGAGCGTCGCTCCGGTATGGCAGCCTCGCAGCCTCATGAGGCTGTGTCCGAGCGATCGTCTCGCCGGAGCGGCGAGGTCCTGATCGCAGGCCGATGTCATGCTGAGCGGTTCTTCCTTCTCCTGGTGTACTTCCGCCCCCGAGCGTCTCAGCAGCGCCCGGGGGCGGACATCCTGACCACCACCGCCCGTCCAGCTCACGCTTCGCCGGACGGGACCCCGTCCAGGTGTAGTGGGACGGGTTTTTCTACGAGTTTTTCTACGAGGCCGTGAGGTCCGGGTCCACCTCGGTACCCGGCAGGGGCGGCGCCTCGGTGATGTCGAGGAACACCTGATCGGCCTCCGGCCATCGTTCGGCCACGCCGGCCTTGATCCGCTCCATGACGAGTTCCACTACCTCGCTGTCCCTGCCGGGCGCGAGGTCGATGCGCGCGGCGACGAGCGTCGAGTCCATGCCGAGCCGCATCGTGAGCAGCGTCGCGACGCGGTCGATCTCGGGCTGCTCGGCGAGGAAATGGCATATTTCCTCGCGCAGTTCGGGGTCGATGGACTCGCCGATGAGCTGCTTCTTGGCTTCCTTGCCCAGGCGGTAGGCCACCGCGATGAGCAGCAGGCCGATCGCCATGGAGGCGGCCGCCTCGTAGACGACTTCGCCGGTTGCCATGTGCAGGCCCATGCCGATCATGGCGAGGGTCACGCCGAGCACGGCGGTGCCGTCCTCGGCGATGACGGTGCGCAGGGCCGGGTCGGAGCCGATGCCACCCTCCTGTCGCCGCACCTGCCACAGCGCGCGGACCAGGGAGGCGCCCTCGGCGAGGAAGGCGACCCCGAGTACGACGAGCCCGATGATGTAGCCGGTCGTGGTTTCTGAACTCTCGGAGCTCAGTGCCTCGACGCCCTGGAAGATCGAGAAGCAGCCGCCGGTGACGAAAATACCGACCGCGGCGAGCAGCGACCAGAAGAAGCGCTCCTTGCCGTAGCCGAAGGGGTGCTGAGGGTCGGCCGGTTTACGGCTGCGGCGCAGGGCGGCCAGCAGGAAGACCTCGTTCATGCTGTCGGCGATCGAGTGGGCCGCCTCGGAGAGCAGTGCGGGCGAACCCGCGAAGAGTCCGCCCGCCATCTTGGCCAGGGCGATGACCAGGTTCGCAGCGAGCGCCACCCAGACGGTGGTCTTCGTCTCCTGATCCTTGTCCTTGCCCTGATGCTTGTCCTTGCCCTGATGCTTGTCCTTGCCCTGATGCTTGTCCTTGCCCTGATGCTTGTCCTTGTCCTGGCCCTTGTCCTGATCCTTACCCTGGTCCTTGCCTGTCGAGGGCGTGTTGCTCGGAGCCTGCTCGTTCGGGGCTGGCTCGCCTGGTACTCGCTCGGCCGATGCTGGGGTGCTCGACGCTTGCTCGGTCGGCGGCTTGGCGGTCATCTGGCCTCGCAGTTCTGGTGGCTCATCCGGGGACTCAAAGGTGCTTGCAGGGGGCCGGCACGCCGTTCGGGTACCCCGGGGCTGTGACTCCAGACGAGCATGAGCCTTCGTTGCGGACGTGGACCGCCGGCACGAGACGACCGAGACCGCGCGGACCACGGGCCGGCCGGGTGAGCTCAGCCTCGGAGTTCCGTCCGGGGTGAATCGTCTCCACTGAGAGATCAGGGTCAAGAGACGGAACGAGGGACTCGTATGCGACAGCGACGAGGTGCTCTGGCGCGGGGCCGGCCTGAAGGGCGATCACGTACTCAATGAATTCGGCGTGGGTCAGGCTCGGAACACGTTGCCGCAACAGGTGCATGGCGATGATCCGATCTTGGTCGGCCGCCGCTCGGCGGAGCTCGTCATGTAGATCATCGACGGCCGTGCGCGTGGGCTGCCTCCGGATGCGCCTGCGGTAGTCGGCCTCCCACTCGCCGGTGGCGCAGGAGAACGGCCCGATCTGGTGCAGGCCGCCGTCGATTCGGTCAACCAGATAAGGGACGTTTCCGCCCAGAAGCTGTCCCGGGTCCCCGGTCTGGAGTATGCGTCCTGCCCCCGGGCACGGGCGTCGGCGAGGAACGCCGGGCACGAAGCCCCGATCGCCGCCTGATTCCTGAACCTGGTCCACTGGAGAACTCGCGCAGGGAAGGCCGGACCGAACTCCCCGCCCCTCTGAAGTGGGACCTGAGCAGAGTCGTCGCAGCCGCCCGACACCACCCGGAACGGCCCGCGCGATTCCCGGACGGGCTCGTGACGCGAAGGGAGATGCCGTCGTTGAAGCGGGTACAGAACCGCGGACCCGGGTGCACCCCCGCAGACTGGGCCCCGTGCGGGCGCGACGGCCCCGACCGGCCTCCTTGGGATCCGGTCGGGGCCGTTGCCCGTTCGGGCCCGCCGCCTGGCGGCAAGGACCGGCCTGAAGTCCTCCCCGTACGCGTGGCTGGTCACGTGGGCCGGCTTCTCCAGGTGCCGGGCGTGCAGCCCGGGCGGGCAGCGCCGGCGTCCGCTCGGTCCTTCTCCAGGTGCCGGGCGTGCGGCGCGGTCGTCCGCTCGGTCCGGCCGCTGCTCCAGCCGGGGTGTCGGGGCGACTGTGAAACCGTCAGGTCTGCCGGCCGTCGAAGCCGTCCGTCGGCTCGACGGACCAGGGCAGGGCGCGAACCGGCACGGCGTGCTCCGCGGGGAACCGCGCTCGCTCGACAGTGGACCGTCACGGTCCTGGACCGTCACGGTCCGCCATGGGAGGCGCCGTCGGTACCTCCCATGCGCAGTACGGGCCAAGAGGCGGCGAAGCCGCGTCAGGTCTGATTGTTCGTCGCGCGGGTCAGGTTGTCGCTCGAGTGCGCGAGATAGCGTTCCAGCAGCTCTTCGGCACGGGTCGTGTCACCCTTCCCCAGCGTTTCCAGCAGGGCACGGTTGCGTTCGAGGTAGGGGCTGTGCAGCGCCTGCGGATCGTCCAAGGCGTGGAAGGCCAGACGGAGTTCGGCCAGGACCGTGCGCATGGCTTCGTCGATGCGGGGGCTGCCGGCCAGGGCGACGAGTTCGCGGTGGAAGTGGAAGTTCGCGGTGCCCAGTGCGTCCCAGTCCTCCTGCCGGGTCGCCCGCTCGCCGTCCTCGACTGCTTCGGCCAGTCCGCGAAGGTCGTAGGGCGGGGCCCCCAGCGAACGGACGACGGCGCATTCGACCAAGAGGCGCACGTGGTAGATGTCGGCGACGTCGGCCGGGCTCGGACTGCGCACGAAGACGCCTCGGTTGAGCTCGTGGACCAGCAGGCGCTCGTGGGACAGGAGTCGAAACGCTTCTCGCAGGGTGTTGCGGGAGACGTCGAGGGCGGTGCAGATCTCGTCCTCCGACAGTTTTGCGCCAGGCTTGAAGTGTCCCTCTCCGATGCGCGTGCGCAGCAAGTCCGCCACCCGCTCGGAGATGGTCGACCGCACCAGCAGGTATTTGTCGTCGGCCAGGTGCTTCGCCTGACTGCTCATGGGTGCCCCTTCCGCAGACCTCTTGGCTGACCATATGACACCCCTCCCAGCGGAACAATGACGCATCCTCTTGTCGGATTGTTCACCAATCCTCTACGGTGACGAACCATCAACTCGCGGCTCCAGAAAGCACTTTGAGAGGTGCATGGCCATGAGTACGAGTTCTCCCTCGCCGGACAAGGCCACCTCCGAGCAGCAGGCCGCTTCCCGGGGTGAAACCACAGCATCCGAACGCGCCGATCAGGTGCACCGGCCGCTCGATCACCGCCGGTTCGCCTGGTTCCACGAGCTCGGCCCCGACGGGCGGCGGGCCTTCGCCGGCGCGTATGGCGGCTATGGCCTGGACTCCTACGACTTCTACGTGCTGCCGCTGAGCCTCGCAGCCATCGGCGCCTACTTCGGGCTCGGCAACGGCCAGACCGGGCTGCTGGCCACGGTGACCCTGCTGGTCTCCGCGGTGGGCGGTGCCTTGGCGGGCGTGTTCGCCGACCGGGTGGGCCGGGTGCGCGCACTGGTCTGGACCGTCAGCGTGTACGCCGTCTTCACGGTGGCCTGCGGTTTCGCGCAGGACTTCGGAACCCTGCTGGCCTTTCGGGCCCTGCAGGGTCTCGGCTTCGGCGGGGAATGGGCGGTCGGCGCGGTCTTGGTGGCGGAGTACGCCTCGACAAGGCACCGCGGCCGCACCCTCGGCTGGGTCCAGTCGGCCTGGGCCGTCGGCTGGGGGCTGGCGGTGATCACCTACACCGTGGTCTACCAGCTGGTCGACGACGACCTGGCCTGGCGGGTGCTCTTCTTCACCGGCGCGCTCCCCGCGTTACTCGTGTTCTATGTCCGGCGCAGCGTCAAGGACGCTCCCGTCGCCGCACAGCGCCTCAAGTCCGCAGGCCCGGTCCGCCCGCTCGCCTTCGTCGCCATCTTCCGCGGCCCGCTGCTGCGGACGACCCTGCTGGCCGGTCTGCTGTCCACGGGCGTCCAGGGCGGCTACTACACGCTGGCCACCTGGATTCCCAAGTACCTCCACGACGAACGCGGCCTCTCGGTGACCGGCGTCGGGGGGTTCCTCGTCGTGCAGATCATCGGTGCCTTCTCCGGTTACGTGACGGGCGCACACCTCGCCGACCGCATCGGCCGCCGGCCGACCATCCAGACCTTCGCCGTGCTGTCGGCCCTGTGCGTGCTGTGCTACTCCCAAGTACCCGGAGACTGGGACGAAGTCTCCCTGCTGCTCGGCTTCCCGCTGGGATTCTGCATGTCGGCGATCTTCTCCAGCTTTGGATCCTTCCTCGCCGAGCTCTACCCCACCGAGGTCCGCGGCACCGGACAAGGCTTCACGTACAACACGGGCCGGGCCGTGGGAGCCGTCTTCCCCACCCTCGTCGGCTTCCTGTCCGACAGCTGGGGCGTCGGCGGCGCCCTCGGGTTCGCCGCCGCGGGCTACGCGCTGGCCTATCTCTCGCTGCTGGGTCTTCCCGAAACGCGCGGCACCGAACTGCTCTGAACAGGCCGCGCCCCTGTGGGCGCCCGCCCTCATGCCATGGAGGACAACGGAGGCTTTCCATGCATCAGCCCCTACCTACGCGCGGATCACGGCAACGCTTTCCGGCCTTCCGCGGATCACGTGACTTCCTGCCCGTCTTCCGGAAGGCGGTGGCCCCTTCCCGGACCGAATGGCGGAGCCTGCGGCACAAGGTCCTGCCCGCACTGCTGCTCGACACCGCGGACGAGGCCTTCGCCGACGAGCTCCTGAACAAGCTCGCCTTCGTCCTCGGCCCGGAACAGAAGCTGGTCGCCTACACCCGGCTCCCCTCACGGCCAACCGCCCCGGCACCCCCTCACACACAGTTGCCCTCACTGGCCCTGTGCGCGGGCGCCGGCCTGGACGGGGTGAGTCCACTGCGGGTCGGGAAGCTGCGGCTGAGGACCTTCCGGATCATGAAGGACCTCGTGGAGCGCGCTCGGGCGGTGCAGACCCCACCCGAGACGGCCGAAGGCGATCTCCGCCTCCTGGAAGAGAAGCCGCTGCGCGACCACGTCTACTCGCTGCGCGCCCACAGCGGACTGCTCGGCGCGTTGACGAGGATCAGCTGCGCGGAATCCGCCCCTGTGGGCGGCTGGCTCGACAAGGTCTGGCTCGTGGTCGGCGAGCCCATGTTCCACACCTTCCCCCGCTGGTGCTGGGCGAACTGGTGGAGCTGGCGGCTCATCCGGTCCAGGCGCAGCTGGCTCGTGTCCTGGCGGGGCATCGATGCCTCGGGCCGCTTCTTCGAGTGCATGAGCAACCTGTTGACCCTGCAGGACGGCGGCCCACAGGGGCAGTTGGAAACCCTGGAGGAACTGCTGTTCCGCGCCCTGGTCGCGGACCTGGCCCGCGCCAGGCCGGGCCGGTTCGGTGCCTGGGCCCGCCGCCGCAGGTCACGGCGCGTGGTGCTCTTCGACCTTCCGCCTGCGGGCACACCCGGGGCGGAGCTCACGCGGCGTTTCCTCGACACGTACATCAAGGTCGGTGCCGAGGCGGGAAGCGCCTCCCTGCTCCTGGTGGGCGCCGGGCATGCCAACGCCTACGCGAAGGCGGCCTGGCCGCGCTGCCAGGACTTGAATGACGCGGCGGACCGGCTGATCGCGGACGCCGCCCCGAGCACCCCGCCGCCTCTGGTCGTGACCGCGCGACGGCCGCCTCCTCCAGCCCCAGGTGAGGCACCTGAACAGGGGGAGCGTCTGCATCCGGCCCCCGTGAAGAACTTCCGCTGGGGGCCACGGGCAGAAGTGATCGGCGAAATGGCTGCCGGTGGCCTGGCCCTCGCCGTGCTCTCCACGCTCTTGTACGGGTGGGTCGTGCCGCCGGCCCAGCACTGCCTGGACGGAGCGCTGGTGAAGGGGCAGGCCGATCCGGACACAGTGCCGTCGGCCGGGGATGAGGGCAAGAGCCCTCACGAACAGTACGACGAGGCCATCAAGGCGATCAGAGGCCTCAATGCCAAGGCGCTCACCGCACAGAAGAAGTTCCACAAGCCGGTGCGCCGGGTGGTCTACCTGGGCGGAGGGGTGGATCCCGACCCGGACCAGGTGGTCATGAACGGGATGATCCCCGAACTGCGCGGCATCCTCCTGGCCCAGGAGGAACTGAACCGACTGGCGTCCGAGGACGCGGACCGGATTCGGCTGTACGTCGAAGTCCGCGACACCGGACGCAAGTTCAAGAACGTCGTACGGCACGCCCGCGACGTCGTCCGGGATGCCGAAGCCAACAAGGAGCGGCAGGACAGCAGGACCATCGTCGGTGTCATCGGGTTCCGGGAGAGCCGGGCGCAGACCAAGGAGGCCGCTCGGATACTGAGCAACGGGAAGGTTCCGGTGATCGGAACGACGGCCACGGCGGACGCGATGCAGAAGGCCGGTGACTATTACCGGCCGATGTCCCCGGACAACAGTCGGGAGACAGCCGTCGTCGCGCAGTTCGCCCGGCACGGCAACATCATCGAAACGCGCCCCGGACGCTGCCAGACGTCGACGCGGGCCCTCGTGGTCAAGGACCCCAATGACCTCTACACCCACGAACTGGGCGCCAAGTTCGTCCACAACTTCGGCGGGGGTACGGAGACCTGGGCCTTTCCCGGTGGCGAAGGTACGGATGTCTCGGCCCAGGACACCGCCCAGCACGTGTGCGACGTCGTCAAGGGAGACCGCCGCACCGTCGTCTACTGGGCCTCTCGCGTCGACAACTTCATCAAGTTCGTCAACGCCTACGGCCCCGACTCCGGCTGCGCCGGCATACCTCTGACGGTGATCGGCAGCAACGAACTCACCAATGCCGCACTCAGCGGCGAGTACTTCGACAAGACGTGGCTGCGGCTCTACCACACCGTGCACGTGCTGCCCGACGGGCATCCCGACGAGAACGGCCAGGCCAAGGACTTCATCGCGCGCTACATCCGCCGCTACACCGATCGGGATCGCTGGATCAACGACGGTCATGTGGCCCTGGCACACGATGCCATGAAGGTCCTCTCCTCAGCGGCGGACAAGGAGTACACGAGCGTGAACGCCGTCGACGCGGAGGGCGTCAAGTCCAAGCTCGACGAAGGACTCCGGTTTGAGGGCGTCAGCGGGGAGATCCGCATACCGGCGCGGCACGGATCCAGTCCCCCGCTGGACAAGGCGCTCGTCGTCCTCCATCACACTCCGCAAGGACAGAGGTTGGTCCTGCACTGTGGCGCCTTCAAACAGAACGATCATGGTCCGGTCACTCGTTGGGGTCCCGGCGGACAGTACGAGTGCCCTCGGGACGAGCAGTAGCGGACGGGCATCCGTCACAGGCATGGACCAACCGGAAGTCGGCACTTACCCGCCCTCGCCTCGGCATCGCCCGCCCCGCTGCCCGGGACGGGCGATGCGAAGGGCCTGTACGCCCGACAGGCGGGCGGCGAGCTCTCCGGGCTAACCGGCGTCGACGACCCTGCCGAGGCTCACGAGGCGCCCGGCTGCGTCTGGAATCCCACCACCAGACCGTGCGGGAATCGGCGGCGGCCGTGCGGCAACTGCCGCCGCGAGGAGGCCGGCAGGAACACCGTCTTCGAAGCCGCCCCGTCGGCTCTCCCGCCGGAGAAAACCCCGTACCCGCTCAGCCACCTGGACGCCCTGGAGTACGAGGCGGCGCACATCTTCCGCGAGGTGGCGGGCGAGTTCGAGAAGCCGGGATCCTCTTCTCCGGCGGCAAGGACTCCATCGCCATGCTGCACCTGGCGCGCAAGGCGTTCGCCCCCGCGGCGGCCCCCTCCCCTTCCCGCTGCTACACGTGGACACCGGGCGCAACTTCCCCGAGGGCCTCGCCCACCGCGACCGCGTGGTCGCCGAACAGGAGGTTCCCCTCGGGGTACATCACTTCGTCCACCGAGGAGCTGAGCCGGGGTAAACCTTCGCGGCAAGCGCCAAGGATGACTGGCTCTGCGTGCGAGATCGGGCTGTCCGCATGTCCGAGGCGTGTCCGGGCGCGGCCGCTTCGCCGTCAGTCGCCGAGCACGGAGCCGAACTCCCGGTCGGTGAAGGTGAGCCCGAAGTCGTCGGCGCTGAAGGACTTGTTGCCGGTCCGCGACAGGCTCTCCCCCGAGGCGGGAATCACCCAGTTCGCGCCGTCGGAGGCGGAGCCGGCGTTCACGTCCTCACCGCGGGCCGCGACGACGAGTTCGGCGTGGCCGTCACCGTTGGCGTCGACGAGGGAGACATCGGAGCCGAAGTAGTCGTTCGCCTCGGCGGCACCGGGGACCCCGGCGTACGACTCGTAGCGGACATTGGTGCCGAGGTCGACGCCGTAGTCGCCACCCTTCATGACATAGGCGGAACCCGTGCGCTTCACCCCGTCGACGGTCTCGTACGGCGTGCCGACCGCGATGTCGTCGATACCGTCCCCGGTCATGTCGCCCACGGCGAGGGCCGAGCCGAAGCCGTCGCCCGCCTCGTCGGTGCCGGGGATGCCGTAAGTGTTCTGGCTGTGGTCGACGGTGTCGACCTTGCCGGGGCCGTCCGGGTGGCCGTAGCGGATGGTGACGTAACCGGCCCCGCCCGAAGGGTCGTCGACACCGTCCGGGAACAGCCCGGCCTGCCCGGTGATCAGGTCGTCGTGACCGTCGGCGTTGATGTCTCCCACGGCCGCCGCGGCGACGTACGCGCCCCTCGACAGGTTCGACCGGTAGGTGACGCCGCCGGGGCCGCCGGTGTAGTACCCGAGCCAGGGGCAGACGCTCGCGTCGCACTCGTCCGCCGAACCGACGACGACAAGGCCGTCACTGCCGGACCCGGTGAAGTCGCCGGTGACGAGGGACCGCGCGGACACGTCGGCGAGGCCGCCGGTGACGGCCGTGGGCGCGGCGGGCGCGGTGCGCGAGATGCCGTCCGCGTAGGTGAGGATTTTCCGGTCCGCCAGGACGGCGAGGTTGGCGCCACCGTCACCGTCGAGGTCACCGATGGCCACATCCCGACCGAAGCCCGGTACGTCGGCAGTGTTGGAGAGCGCCGTGGCGGTCTTCCCGAGGCCGCCCGAACCGCCCCACAGGACAGTGACGGCACCGGCGTTGGTGTGGCCGGTGACCGCCTCACCGGGGGCGGTGACGACGAGGTCGTCGTAGCCGTCGCCGTCCACGTCGCCGCTCGCCGTCCGGGCACCGAAGCGGTCGCCCGCCTCGGACACTCCGGGCACATCGGCGGAGCTCTGGCTGAGGACGACGGCGCGCGAGGTCGAGGTGCCGGCGGCGGAGCCGTAACTGACCACAAGGCTGCCCGCGTTCGTCCGCCCGCCGACGACGGCCTTCGGGGTGGCGGTGACGACGTCGGCGTAGCCGTCGCCGTTGAAGTCGTACGCGGTCGCCTTCCCGGTCGCGGTGGTCTCCCCGGACGCCCCGGACGCCGTGGGGGCGAGGGTGGTGCCGGTGGCTGCCGCTGCCGCTATGGACGCGGCGATGGCGACGGTTCGTACACGCACGGTTCCTCCACGATGACGGGGTTCATCATGGAGACACCTGTGGCGTACGAATAGTTGTGCGCCGCCCGAGGTCCGAGCCGAGGCGCCTCGCCGTCAGGCGACGGGTTCCCGGTCGGTGGGGTGGCAAGTGTGCCGCCTGCGCTCCTGTCGTTGTCGGCGCTTCTGGTGGACGCGGCTGAGGGAATGGACGAAATGGGCACTTCGGGTTGGTTCAGACCTGGCGTGAAGTAGGCGCGACCGACCGAGATTCCGGGGCGTGGTGAGAGAGTCGGTTGATGCCCTTCGTCGTCCCCGCCCTGCCGCCCGGCTACCGTTCACGGTCCGCGAGCGCCCATGACGTCCCTGCGCTCCACGCCCTGGTCACGGACTGCGATCGGGAGGTGTACGGGCGAGTGCAGAGAGACGTCGGGGCCGTCGCCGCACATCTCGCGCGGCCGGGTCTGGTGCTGGAGCGGGACACCGTGCTCGTCCTTGACCGGGCGGGGCGTCTGGTGGCCCGGGCCTGGGTGGACCGGCGCTGCGAGATCGACGTGCATCCGGCGCATCGGGGCCGGGGGCTGGGCTCGGCACTGCTGATGTGGGCCCATGCGCGGGCGCGCCAGACCGGTGGCCACCAGATGGTGCAGACCGTGCCGGACGCCGATGCCGAGGCGGTCGCGCTTCTGGGCTCTCACGGGTACGAACCGCTGGTCACGTCGTGGCTGTTGGAGTTCGCCATGCGGGACGAGCCCTCGGTGCCGGAGCCGCCGACGGGCGTCACAGTGCGTCACTTCCGGAGCGGCGACGCACCCGTAGCGCACGTACTCGTCCAGGACGCCTTCGACGAGTGGCAGGAGCGACGCCAGGCGTACGAGGAGTGGGCCACTCACACCGTCGAGCGCCCGGGGTTCGCTCCGGCGCAGTCGACTCTGGCCTTCGTAGGCGGTCAACTGGTGGGCGCGGTAATGGCCTTGGACGGTCCGGACGCGAAGGAGGGGCACCTGGAGCAGGTCGCCGTGCATGCCGGTCACCGTGGCCAAGGGATCGCCCGGCTGCTGCTGCGCCACACGTTCCGCGCGTTCCATCGGGCGGGCCGCAGTTCCTGCACCCTGTGGACCCATTCGGACACCGGTGCGCTCGGCCTGTATCGAGGAGTGGGCATGACAGTCCGGCACAGCTCGACGGTCTTCCGCAAGGACCTGCGTTCTTAGGCGCCGAGTACGGGGGCCGTGGTCCCTGACCGCTGCCGCCGCCTCCCCCATGGGGCGGAAACGGTCGCGCCCTCGCGCCCGGCCATGCCACTACGGCCGGGCGCGACCGGACAGGAAGTCAGGCACCTCAATAGGACGGAGCGCCAGAAGGGACTCTTCCCGACGAGCCACCATCGCAAAGGGGAATCTGTCGACTTCCAGGCAGAGATCGACATCGTCCGGGTCGTATCCGCTCCGCAACCCTGCGGCGAGGTCGGCCGCGGCGCGCGAAGCCCTCGCGCGGTGGAGGTAGGGGGCGGCCTCGGGCCGGCCCCCGTCCACGCACTGACCTATGTACTCAGCGCAGGCCAGGTCCTCCTCTGCCCGGCCTCCCTCACCCGTGACGACGAACGTCACCGGCCCTGCATTCTCGGTCCGCAGGAACTGTGCGGTCGGACCGGCCACCACGAAGCTCGCACACAGGACCAGCGGCGCGTCCGCGACGGCGAGCGCGCCGACGGTTCCTGCCGTCGTCTTCTGCACCAGCGTGCGCCCCATGAGATCGCGGGACCTCAGCAGGCCGGGCGAGTTCACCGCGTCGAAGCCCGCCGCCGGCGCCCCGTCCTTCAGGGCCAGCCACCCGGAGTGGCCGGCTTTCAAGGCAAGCGCCTCCCTCTCCGTCTCGGCGAGAACGATCCTCTCGACGCCACGCGCGAAGGCCCAGGCAGCCACGGTGAAGGCCCGCATGACATCGATGACGACCGCGACGCGAGGAACCGCGGTCACCTCCGGGATACCGACGAAGTGATGATCCATCGCGCCATTGTGAAGCACTTCGATCACTGGCTCTACCGGGGACCGTCCAGCCTGAACGTTCCCTTCGGGAAACAGCCGTGGGTCCCTGGGATCCACCCATTCCAGCGCCTGACTACCGATCAGCACCGGCCAGTTGTAGGACGACTCGCCGTCCCGGTAGGCATGTCGTCGTGGTCTCCCACCCCGTTCGCCAAGCCAGGCTCCGGTCGGCCCGGGGGCGGCGACCCGGCGCGCTCGTCGCACGACCCGCCGTTCCCACCTGTTCGGGGCCAAGACGGTTCAGAGTCAGCGCCAGCCGTGCGAAGCCAGTGGGTGAACCCGGCCGACGGGAGCCGTCCACTGTTCGCTGGTGACTGCCGTCGGGTTCAGGAGGATGCTCCCTGCGTGGCTGGAGCGAGCACGGCATCGGAGCTCTCCTGAATTGTCCTTTTCACCGGGCTGAGTTCATGCGGCCGACCGAGCCCGGAGCCGACGCGCCGATCTTTCGCAGGTGCCGATCGGGACAGGCGGCGTGACGTCTGGAAGGGGGCTCGGCGCTGCACTCAGCGCCGAGCCCCCTTCCACGCCTGACCGGTTCCTCAGCCCTCGCAGCCCCACTGCGACGTCGTACGCAGCGGGCGCGGAGACCCAAGGCCTCAGCGGATGGTAGTGACCCGCTTCTCCTTCAGTGCGGCACAGTTGGAGCCGTAGACGGATACGTAGACGTTCTTGATGTTGCCGCCCCAGTCGACGCAGTGACCCTTGCCGTAGACGGTGGCCGGCCCGGCGTAGGACGTGTAGTTGCCGGAGTCGGAGGCCCCCTGGTCGGTGTCGGCGACGTAGATCCACGTCCCCGTGTCCACGGCGCTTCCGGGAGAACTGCGGATGGTGGCAACGCAGTTGCGGCCGTTGGAAGAGTTGTACGTCAGGTAGACGGTACCCAGCGAACCCACCGGCGCGGAGTTGACGGTCTTGTAGCTGCTGCCGCAGACCTTCTGCGGGGTGGTGTTCGCCGCCGCGGATGCCGGTGACACCAGAACCACCGTGGAGCCCGCCGCCAGCGCGGTCACCGCAGCCACGGACAGCATGGCACGCGTAAGTCGCATATCTCCCCCTTGGGTCACTTCAAGCGTTTCTTCCTGCTAGGTGTGACACGCCCGACAGAGGAACGGTTGTCCTAGGTTCTGCGGTGTGGCCGAGAGTCGAGAAATTGTCTGAAAACAATGCCTGCCGCGTGTGGTCGGTGAGGTATTGATCGCACCCGGACGGCGCAGGTGGGGGCGCTCACCCTCAGGGCACCGCCCGCCCCCCTCCAGGATGCCCCTGCCACTCAGCGGGACAGGTCATACGTCAGGCGATTGAGGGAGGTCGAGGGGACGACCGTCACCGGGGCCCCTTCCGTATCCGGCTGGATGTGCAGGAACGCTCCGTCGAAGGCGACCCGCGCACCGTTGATCGAGGCCTTCCGGTCGCCCTCCCGCTCGTGCTGTCCCGACGAGATCGAAGGGGCGCTCAACTGCACCAGATTGGCCGCATACCAGGTGAGATCGCTCATGTCTCCAGCATCCCCCCGTGGACGGCCTCCTGCACGCATTGGGAGCCGCGGCTTCTTCTCCATGTTGTGGAATCCACGGTGGCGACACTCGCGATGATGGCGAAGGTTCAGGACCTCGGCGGCGCGGTCAGCGCTATCGAGCACGGGTTCCAGAAGTCGGAGATCGAGCGTTCCGCGTACCGGATCGCGCAGGAGACTGACTCCGGAGAGCGGGTCGTCGTCGGGGTGAACCGCTATCAGCTCGACACCGAGGAGCCCTACGAGCCGCTACGCGTGGACCCGGCGATCGCGGCCCAGCAAGCCGAACGGCTGCGCCGAGCCCGACCAACAGGCCGTCGACGCCGCGCTGTCCCCACTCAAGAAGGCAGCTAAGGGCGCGAACAACATCCTCTATCCGATGAAGAACGCCCTGCGCGCGGGCGACTGTCGGCGAGGTCTGCGACACGTTGCGGGAGGTGTGGGGGGCGTACGTACCCACCGACGCCTACTACGATTGACGCTGACGGACTTCCGGTGGCCGGCAGCCGGCGCATCCGACTGCGGTCGGGGCCTCAACCGTTCGAACCAGCAACGCAGCTGGACGAGCCCGTCCACCGGACCGCGGCGTCCCGCTCCGCCCCACCCCTCTCGGGCACATCACCGACCCCGGGCTGCGGCATGTCCTCTCGAACCGACTGGCTGGGCAAAACCAGGTGCGGCCGGTCGCCGCGATGGTGTGAGATCCGAGACATGACGATCGTTCTGAACAAGCCCGGCGTCGACGGACTGACCGGGGTCCTGGATGCCCTCCGCGAATGGCAGGACGACCGCACGCCGCTGCAACTCCATCCGGGAGACCTCGGCTGGGCCTGGGCGCTGGGTGCCGAGAAGCTGGCCGCGGCCGTCCGCACCTGGAGCATGGACGGACGGATCATTGCCGTCGGATACCTGGACGACCCTGATGTGCTGCGCATGACGACCGCGCCGGATCTGCGTCAGGACGGCGATCTGGCGCGTCAGCTGCTGGCGGACCTCGATGATCCGGAGCGCGGGGTCCTGCCGCCCGGGAAGGTCAGCCTCGAAATCCCCAACGGCGCCCTGCTCCGCGAGGTCCTCTTGGAGGTGGGCTGGATTCCGGACGAGCCGTGGACGCCGCTGCGCCACGACCTCGCCGAGCCGGTGAAGGAATCCGGCCTGCGGATCGAGGTGGCCGGTCCGGAGACGGCGGGGGTACGGACCGCAGTGCATCGCTCGGCGTTCAGCAGCGCGGCATTCACCGAGGAGACTTGGCACGTGCTCGCGGCCGGTCCGGTCTATGCCGACGCCCGCTGCCTGATCGGCTACGACGACCAGGACAACGCGGTGGCCGCGGCAACGGTCTGGTCGGCCGGGCCCGGCAAGCCCGGCCTGCTGGAGCCGATGGGCGTGCACGCCGACCATCGCGGTCGCGGCTACGGGACGGCGATCAGCGTCGCCGCCTCGGCGGTGCTGCGTGAACTGGGTGCGTCAAGCGCACTCGTCAGCACCCCGACCTCGAACGCTGCCGCCGTCGCCGCCTACAGGGCAGCTGGATACGAGCCGTCGTCCGAACGGCTGGACGTCAGTCGAGCTGCCTGAAACTGATCAGGCGGGTCCGCGTGTGGGACCACGAGAACGACAGCCGACGGCGGCTCGCCCGGAACCTGCGGGACTACGTCAGCCGATCCCGGACGGACGAGGAGGATGACTGGTACAGGTAGGTACTGGCACAGGTAAGTAGCCGTCAATCAGAGCCTCTTGTCGGCCGACGGCCGTACGTGACAGGCTCGCGCCCTGTGATCGATGATTTCGCGAAAGAGCGTCTGCGGAGCGACCTGCGAAGTGTCCGCGAGGCAATGCTCTGGAAGCTCGACGGGCTCGGCGAGTACGACATCCGCCGCCCCCTGACGCCCACAGGCACCAATCTTCTCGGCCTCATCAAGCATCTGTCGCTCTGGGAGGCCCGGTACTTCGGCGAAGCCTTCGACCGCCCGTTCCCCGAGCCCCTGCCCCGGTGGGACGATCCCTCGGAGCACGGAGCCGACCTGTGGGCGACCGAGCACGAAACACGTGCGGAAATCATCGACCGCTACCGCCGCGTGTGGCAGCACTCGGACGCGACGATCGCCGCCCTCGCCCTCGACTCCCCCGGCCACGTGCCCTGGTGGCCACGCCCCGACGTCAAACTGTTCAGCGTCCTGCTCCACATACTCACCGAGACCACTCGGCATGCAGGGCACGCCGACATCCTGCGCGAACAACTCGACGGTTCGACCGGGACAGCAGCCGGACACCCGGCCCCGCAGAGCGACCCAGGCCTCTGCGCGGCCATCGAGCAAGCCGCGCGGGCAGCCGCCGCCAAGCACGGTCACGCTGTTTCCACAGCAGCACTATGTTCCCGAGGCGAAGGCTCGGGGGCAGCGGCAGAGCCCCGCTCGTAGGCCCCTCGATGGACTGAGCCGCTTCGGGTCGTGCAGGGGCGGTCGCGCGGCGGACGGGGCAGGGAGCGGTCCTGTTCCGCCCTCGCCGGGAGCCCTCTGCCGTGACCTGCTTCAGGACGCGCGAGGTTGCCGCAGGCCCTGGAGGAGGAGGGCGATGAGGCGCCGGGGGTCGTAGCGGGGGTCGTTGTCGCGTCCGATGCAGAGGTTGCCGATGCCGCGCATCAGCTCGTAGGACTGCGTGCCGGGCCTGATGTCCCCGGCCTCGAGCGCGGCGTCGAGCAGTTGGTCGCAGACGGGCAGCAGGCGGTCGAGGAAGTACGTGTGCAGCGCGGCGAAGCGGTCACTGTCGGACTGCATCGCGTCGGCGAGTCCGTGCTTGGTGACCAGGAAGTCGACGAAATGGTCGATCCATTGGCGCAGCGCGTCGAACGGTGAGTCGGCGTCGGCCAGCAGGCGCGGCCCGGCCTCGGCGCACTCCTCGATCTGGTGGCGGTAGACGGCGGTGACGAGATCCGCCCGGGTCGGGAAGTGACGGTAGATCGTCGCCATCCCGACGCCTGCCTGAGCCGCGATCCGGCGGATCGGCGCGTCCACGCCGGAGGTGGCGAACACCGCGGCGGCGGCGGTCAGCACCGTCTGCCGGTTCCGCTGGGCGTCGACCCGCTTGCTTCGGGACGGCGACTCCCCTGCACGGTCTTCGGCGACCATCACGTACTCCTTCTCCACCGGCCGACAGACCGGTTGCTGCACCGATTACTGCACCCACAACTGCGACGGTCCCCGGCACCGGCCACGTCACCTGCCACTGCACCGGTCACTGCACCGGTCACTGCACTGATTGACAAAACGAAGCGCTGCTCCGGATACTAAATGGAGCAACGTTCCGTTTCAGCTTAGCCGAAACGTGCCGCTCCCGTCCGCCTGCCCATTGCCCGCGCCCCTCGCCCGCGCCCCTGCATCAGGAACGCATGAGGCCGCATCAGGACCGCATCAGGAGACCTGCGGGCGCAGGTACCACCGAAAGGGAATCCACCGTGAGCACATCCACCACCATCGCCGCCACCACCGACGCCTTGGGCGCGCCCGTCCCGGTCCTGTCCTTCAGCCCCGTAGTCCTCTCCGTTCCCGGACGTCCCGTGGACCTCCAGGTACGCGTCAGCGCACCCGTGACCGGAACAAGCCTTCCCGTCATCCTCCTCTCCCACGGCCACGGCCCCTCGAACAACCTCTCCTCACTGCACGGCTACGCGCCGCTCGCCGACTTCTGGGCGGCACGCGGGTTCGTCGTCATCCAGCCCACGCACCTCACCTCCAAGACACTGGCCGACGTGGTCGCCGACACCCCCGGAGCGCCCGACTTCTGGCGCTCCCGCGCCGAGGACATGTCCCACATCCTCGACCGGCTCGACGTGATCGAGAGCACCGTGCCGGAGCTGGCCGGACGGCTGGACCACATCAAGGTCGCCGTCGCCGGGCACTCGCTCGGCGGCTTCACCGCCGCCCTCCTCCTGGGCGCCGGGATCACCGACCCCGACACCGGGAAGGTGGTGCGCCTCGTCGAGCCTCGGATCAAGGCCGGCGTCCTGCTCGCCGCGCCCGGTCGGGGCGGCGACGTCTTCAACGGGCCCATGGCCGAGCGGTGGCCGATCATCGGGGCCACCGACTTCTCCACCATGACCACGCCCACGCTGGTCGTCGCCGGTGACAAGGACGACTCCCGGCACTTCACGGACATGGGGCCGGACTGGCACGCCGACCCGTACACCCTCGCCCCTGGGCCCAAGACCCTGCTCACCCTCTTCGACGCGGAGCACGGACTCGGCGGGATCGCCGGGTACGACGCCGCCGAGACCACCGACGAGAGCCCCGAGCGAGTCGCCGCCCTCGCCCGGCTCGCCGCCGCCTACCTCCACACCCGGCTCCATCCCGGCGCCCCCACCTGGCAGAGCGCGCGCGAGGCACTGACCACCGGTCCCGATCCGGTAGGACGCGTCGAATCGAAGTAGGGGTATGGCCCGCCCGACCGCGCGGGATCACCTGATCGGCCAAGCCGCGCGCGGTTCCCATGCATATCCCGTACAGAAAGTTCCCATACGGATCCCAGACAGAAAGGGGGGCGAGCCCACCAATCGGTGGACCCGCCCCCCTCACTCCCTCTCAGGAGCTGGATCAGCAGCTCAACCAGCCATCCGGTAGCCGTAGTTGCCGCCGCCCGCGGGGCCTCCGACGGTTCCCAGGTGGAAGCTGGTCGCGCCCTCACCGGTGACGCCGGACGTCCCGGTGGTCAGCTTCCAGACCCGGCCCTTGTAGCCGTCCTCGCCGTTGCCGCCCACGTACAGCTCCGTGGCACCGCCCTCGCCCGCGTCGACCACGGCCGCCGAGGCACCGAAGTGATCGCTCTTCTCCGACGTGCTCGGCACACCGCGGGAGTTCTGCGTGAACGTCGCCGCTCCGGTGGTCGTGATGCCGTCGGCGCCGCCGCGCAGCACGGTGATCGCGCCCGACTCCGCGGTGGTGACGGCATCCGAGCCGGTCTCGTACGAGGCACCGACGACCAGGTCCGCGTACCCGTCGCGGTCGGTGTCGCCGACGGCCACCGCCGAACCGAACCGGTCGCCCGCTTCGTCGATGCCCGGCACGCCCGCGCTGGCCTGCGTGTACGTACGCGACTTCACACTGTTGGAGACGCCGTCCGCGCCGCCGTAGGTCACGTACACCTTGTTCTGCTCCGGATAGCCGGTGACCAGATCCTGGTAGCCGTCCTTGTTCAGGTCTCCGAACGCCGAGGGCAGGCTGGACTCGTACTGGTACGGGCCGTTGAACGTGCTGCCCTTGACCAGACCGTCGGCCGATCCCTTCAGGACCACACCGCCCGGCTTCCCGCTGCCCAGGACGACCCCTCCGCTGGCCACGACGTCGGCCTTGCCGTCACCCGTCAAGTCGCCCACGTACAGCGTGCCGAGGACAAGGTCGTCCTGCGCGGCGGTCTCACGGTTCCACACGGCGGCCGGCTTGCCCGTGGCGCGGTTCAGCGGGCCGAGCAGGACGGAGACTCCGATGGACCTGCCGTTGTGGGCGCGGCTGACGAGGTCGTCGACGCCGTCGCCGTTGACATCACCCACGCCCAGCCCGCCGCCGAGCAGCTTCGGCGACTGTGCGGTGGCGTTTCCGGACGGCAGGGCGGCGCCTTCCCCGGTGATGCCGTCCTTGCTCCCCCACAACACCGTGGTCTTCTCGAGCCAGTGGACGACCAGGTCGTCGTACCCGTCGCCGTCCAGGTCGCCCGCGGCGCTGACCTCGCGCCACTTCCCGTCCTCGACGGGTTCCCCGGGAACGCCCGGGTCGGCCTGGCCGAGGATCTTCGATGTCTCGTACGTCAGCCCGGTGGACGAGCCGTACGCGACGGTGACGACGCCTGCGCGCTTGACGCCGCCGACGGACGCGGTGTGGGCCCCGATGGCGAGGTCCTGGTAGCCGTCGCCGTTGAAGTCGGCCTTGTCTCCCGCCGGACGGACGGCCTCGCCGGCTGCCGGTGCCGCGGTCGTCACCCCTGTCGTACCGACGAGTGCGGCCGCGCAGACGGCGGCCGTGGTGAGCGCTCTGTGGCGCATGTGGTCACGCATGTGGTCCCCCCACTTCTCATGGCGGACCTCTCCGGCCTGGCCACAGGGACCGGCGGCCGGAAAGGTCACCAAAAGATCAAATTACGCCAGATGATAAGCGTAATTGATCGAGAACGCTCTCAGGGGGACTGCTCTCAGAGCATCGCTCTCAGGAAGCCGCGTTCAGCCCGGACAAGCTCTCTCCGGACGTGAGGACCCGTCAGAGCTTGCGTGCCACCGCTCCGTACATCGCGATGGCCCGGTCGTCCACGCCCTCCTGCTCGGGGCCCGGGTGCCACTTGTGCACCTGGGTGACGCCCGGGTCCACGAGTTCCATCCCGTCGAAGAACGACGTGGCGGTCGGCAGGTCGCGCAGGGCCATTTCCATGCCCTGCTGGGCGTACTCCTCGGCGACCCGGCCGACCTCGCCGGGCGCGAAGTCGGCGGTGCCGATCGTCGTCGCCAGGAAGCTGCCCGTCGGCAGCGGTTCCAGCAGGCGCTGCACCAGGCGGCGGTCGTCGGGCGGGAGGATGAAATGGAGGATGCCGATGATCATCAGGCCGACGGGTTCGTCCAGGTCGATCAGCGCACGGAACTCCGGGCTGTCCAGGATGGCGTCCGGGTCGTGCATGTCAGCGTCGACGTAGGCCGTCGCGCCCTCGGGCGTGCCCTGCAGGAGGGCGCGGGCATGGGCCAGGACGATGGGGTCGTTGTCGACGTAGACCACCTGGGCCTCCGGCGTCACCCGCTGCACCACCTCGTGCAGGTTGGGAGCCGTGGGCAGTCCGGTGCCGATGTCCAGGAACTGCCGGATCCCCTGCTCCTTGGCCAGATAGTGGCCGGCCCGGTGCATGAACCGCCGGTTCTCCAGCATGTGCACGGGCAGCGCGGGCCAGTGCTGGCACATGGCGTCGCCCGCCTCGATGTCGACGAGGTAGTGATCCTTGCCGCCGAGGATGTAGTCGTACACGCGCGCCGAATGTGCAGTCGAGGTGTCGATCCGATCGCCTGCGCCCATGGGCCACTCCATTCCTCATCACCAACAACGGACCTGCTGAGCGACGTCGAACTGCCGCATCAGCCACAGATGTTGCCATGGTGCCATCGCGGGGCATGCCACCAGGTGCCCTTCGGAGCCCCTTCCGCCGAATCGGCCGGCCCGGCGGAACCCGGCGGAACCCGGCGGAAGGGGCCACGGTCGCTCAGCTCACGGGCTTGAGGCTCAGCGTCTGCTCGGCCGCGGTCCTCCCGCCGCCGACGCCACCGCCGGTCGTGTCGGTCCAGGCGCGGGTCGGTGTGGTCTCGGCGAGCCTGCCCTTGGCGGCCGACAGACCGATGACCAGGCCGCTGTAGCGGTTGACCAGGCGCACGGTGTCCGTGGCCCGTCCGCCGGCGTCCCGGCCGGGCACGACGAACCACTGCTGGCCGACGGTGGGTCCGGCCGCGGGTGCCGCGCTCACGCTCGGCCTGGCGGCCCAGGCGCGGCCGCCGTCGGTGGTGGAGTCGACGCCCAGGAGCCCGCCAGTGGCGGCGTTGGCGATGCGGTACGAGCCGTCGGAGTTGGAGGTGAAGACCCACTGGCCGCGTGTGGAGTTCTCGCCCGAGGGACGCGAGGTGGTGCCGCTGCCGTCGGCGGACTGGGCGAGGACAAGGCCTGCGCCGCTGCTGATCCTGTACGCGGTGCCCGTGTCGACGGGCGCGGCCGGGCTGCTGGTCTCGATGGTGGTGTCGTAGTACTCGCCGTCGGCGCCGCCCGAGCAGGAGAACGAGCAGTAGCTGCGGAACTTCTTGCCGACGATGGTGGAGCCGGTCTTGTTCACCGAGTCCAGCATCCAGCGGTACCAGGACCCGGAGCGGTAGTCGCCGGTGTCGCCGATCAACTCCCACTTCTGGGTGGCGAGGTCGTCGGTGGCGTAGAAGCGCTGCGGCTGGGTGCTGTCCTGAACGAGGGCCTCGGGCTGACCGATGTACTTGCCCAGGTAGGCGTCGTAGGAGATGTTCATGGTCAACAGGTCCGACTTGGCGGGCAGTTCACCGGCGGCTTGCTGCTCTTGTACGGATCCTTCGTTGGCCGGGTCGTAGTCGTGCTCCACGGGGGTGTAGCCGGTGGAGTTGTCGGCGTCGACCGGCTCCATGTTGCTTTCCAGGCCGCCGATGCCAGGCTGCGACCAGGCGCCGTCGTACCACTTCTTCCAGGATCCGGGGGCCAGCTTGCCGGACATGGGGGCGCGGGCGACGTGAGCCCGGCTGCCGTCCGTCCACGCGCCCGGTACGCCGCCCTTCGGGATGACGCGGGAGTTGTAGTAGACGTAGAAGTAGCCGGCCGCAGTGTCCGCGAACAGGCGCGCGTCACCGTTGCCGTAGTGGTACGTGTCGTGCGGGAACGCCTTGTCGTCGCCTCGCTTCGTGCTGTACGGCGAGGTGAGGACGTGGTCCTTGATGTCCCAGGTCTTGCCCTGGTTCTTGGATACGGCGTAGTCGATCGCGTCGTAGTGCAGGCCGTCGCCGAAGGGCTGCGGGGTGAACTCGTTGTGGACCAGGCCGTACCAGTCGCCGGTGTCCGGGTCGACCCACACGCCCATGAGGTCGCAGTAGTTCTTCTGCGCGTAGTGCGAGGTGTCCTTGGCCGCGGTGGCCTCGCGGCCGGTCGGGCTGTTGTTGCAGCGCCACGTGGTGTCGTTGTTGCGGTCCTTGGCGTTGGCCGGGTCGACCGCGTCGCTCAGCTTGGCGTCACGCGTGGCCGCGTCGAAGTCCTTCCCCGTGTAGAAGGTCCACTTGCGCGGGTCCTTCGCGCCGTACAGGGCGTGTGCGGACTGGTAGTGGAACGTGCCGTCCTTGTCGATGTAGGTTGCGGCGGGTGTGTCGTCGGGGTGGGTCCACGGGCCCTTCTGCCCGACCGCCACCTGGTAGGTGGGGGCGTCGGGGGCCGCGGGTGCGGGGATTGCCGGCGCGGGAGCCGCGGCGCCGAGCAGGACGGTGGCACCCACCGCGAAGGCGGCGAAGGCTCTGGTCCTGGAACGGCTGCCGGAACGACTGCGGGAACGGCTGCGGGAACGGCTGCTTGCTCGGGAACGGAGTGACACAGGTACTCCTCTCAGGGCCGGACACCCCTCGGGCGGCGCGCCCGCGGGGCGGTGGTTCACCATGCGAAGACCGCCCAGCCGCGGTGCGGCAGCGGGGTCGTGAGTTCCAGGAGGGCGCCTGCCGCGTCGGGGGTGTCCGCCTCCGGCGCGGGCGTTTCGGTGGCGGCCGCGACCGGCTCGGCCAGTGGCGCGAGTAGCGTGGCCCGTACGTTGCCGCGGGCGCCCGGCAGGTGGATGCGGGGGTGCGCGGGGTCCGCGCTGCCGTTGGCCACGGCAAGTCGGTGACCGTCTCCGGAGCGCGTCGCGTAAGGAATCAGGTGTGGCGCGCCGCTCACCAGAGGCAGGTGGGGTCGGTCGCCCTCCAGGAAACGGATCGTCCGGTGGATCAGGCTGCGGCCCTCGTCGCTGCGGGCCAGTTCGGCCGGTGCGGTCGCGGGCAGGACCGCGACGCGTCCGCCCAGGGCGTTGACGAAGTGGCATCGGCCCGCGCCCCACGGGCGGCCGTCGGGAGTCTGGATTCGGGTGAGGACCTGGGCGCCGTCCAGCGGTTCGATACGGGCCAATGACGGCTGGACGTCGACGCTCAGGACTGCGTCTGCGTCCGTTCCGCACTCGCCCGTGACCTGTTCGACGGCGTACGGCCCGGGCAGCGCGGGGTCGTCACGGCCGACCACTTCTGTCACTCGCAGGCCCAGGAGGTCGGTGAATCCTCGTCGGGTCAGGGCGTGCGCGGCCGCGCCGTCCAACAGCAGCCCACCGCGCAGCAGTTCATGTATCTCCTCGTCGTCGACGGCGAGGACCAGGCGGCCGAACAGGGCTTGGACCGGGCCTGGCTGGGCGGTGACGGGAATTCCGTAGCCGAGGAGGAAGTCCGCGGTGCGGGCGGGATCGGCGACCAGTTCCTGCATCCGGCCCGTCTCGGTCGGCAGCCGCGCGGCGGTGTCCTGCCGCCAGGGCAGTCCCACGCCGAGCGGGACCGTCTCGTCCGTGTGCCGTGCGGCCAGCCAGTCCAGGGCGGGCCGGGAGCGGCGCAGCAGGCGGTCGATGCGCGGGAAGTTCTCCGCGCGCTCGCCGTGGGTGGGGTGGAGGTTCAGCAACAGCGCGTCGGCACCGGCGAGTTGGGCGGTCGCCATTTCCGACCAGGTCTGGGTGTCGGACTTGGACCACGAGGTGTGCGGCCAGTTCTCGATCTCCGGCTCGCAGGCCGCGTGGCGCGGGCGCAGCGGGCGCTGCGCCTCCAGGGACCAGAGCGCGGAGGCGAGGCCGCGCGCGGGGGTGTCGGAGTACGGTGCGAAGTGCGGGCGGTGCGTCACCTTGCGCCCCACGGACAGGGCGGCGAACAGCGCCTCCCAGTCGCGGCCCTCCACCGAGTGCATCGCGGGCAGCGAACTCATCAGCCCCAGGCTCGAACGGCCGTCGGAGCGCCGTCTCACCGTCTCCGCCAGGCCCTCGGCGACCTCGAGTTGGGCCGTGCGCCACACCTGTTGGAGCAGCGCGCGCCAGGGGTGGGGCGGGCCGGGCTCGGCGATGGCGGCGACCACCTGTTTCCGGGTGACCGGCTCGCCGACGAGGGTGGTGAGCCGCTCCATCATGAGCGGCTCGAAGCCACCGCCCCAGCCGAGCGGGGCGTGGTTGTGGAAGCGGAAGTCGTCCTCGACCCACAGCACCCTGAAGCCCAGTTCGGCGAAGAGCCCGTAGTGCGCGTACAGCCAGTGGCGCCATCGGGGGCAGGCGAAGGAGGACTGGGCCGCGGCCCGTTGCCCGGTGGGCGAGACCATGGGCGCGAATCCGAGCGTGCCGATGCGGCCTCGGTCGGCGTGGCCGACGGTGACCCAAGGGTTGAGACTGACGTCCAGGCCCGCGGTGCTCAGCACGTCACGGGCCTCGCCCGCGGCCGCGAACCAGCGTGCCTCGTCCGCGCCGGCGAGGTGCTCGGTGTGCAGTTGCTCGGCTCCGAGCAGGAGCACCACCTCCCCCACACCGTTCTCCACGCACACCTTGGCCAGCGCGCGGGCCCGGTTCGCGAGGTCGCGGCCCGGGCGGAGTTGGAACCGCAGGTGATACCGCGCCCGTCGGGCGAGCTGCGGCGGCCGCGGATCCTGCCCCGTGCTGCCCGTGCTGATGTCCATCTGTGCGCGGCCCCCTTGCCGAATGCCTGGCGTTCGCTCAGCCCGGCCGTGTCGCCGTGCGGCCACAGAGCCGTAATTAGTTCGGCTAGGATCCAAAATAAATAAAGGCCCGTCAACAGGTTCACGACAAGCACGCGCAGCCGGCATGCGCAGCCGGGCGCCCGCGCCTCGCGACGGGACGATCACGCCCCCGCCTCCCCCACAGCCCGGCCTGCGCGTAATTTGGCGGGCACCGCGATACGCGACGACCAGCACGGACCAAGGAGCGGCCCTGGTGAAGGCAGACCTACGCGGCGCAGGCGTACGGGACTTGGGCAGGGCGGGACCGCCACGCGCCGGCGACCGGGCCTCGCTGCGCCGCTCCAACCTCAGCCTGGTGCTGCGCCTCCTGCGCGACGCCGGGCCACGGCCCCGCACCCGGATCGCGGCCGAGACCGGTCTGCCCAAGGCCACCGTCACCAACCTGGTCGCCGAGCTCATGGAGAGCGGTCTGGTGCGCGAGGGGGACGCCGAACGCCATGGCTCCGTCGGCCGCCCCAGCCGTACCGTGGAGATCGACGGCCGCACCGTCTGCGGCATCGGCGTCGAGATCAACGTTGCCTATCTGAGCCTGGTCGCGCTCGACCTGCGCGGCGAGGTCGCCGCCCGGCACCGTACCCCGCTGGACACCCGTGGCAGCGACCCGGCCACGGTCCTCGACCGAATGGCACAGGTCATCAGCGAGGCGCGCGCGGCGCTGCGGGCGCGGGGTGCGACCCCTGTGGCGGTGACCGTCGCGGCACCCGGCGTGATCAAGACCGGCAGCGGCGTGGTCTCCTACGCCCCCAACATCGACTGGCAGGACGTCGCCGTCGCCGAGGGCCTGCGGGCCCGGCTCGGCCCCGGGGCACCGCCGATCGGCCTCGAGAACGATGCCAAGCTGGGCGCCATCGCCGAGTACCTGGTCGCCGCGTCGGCCGACATCCACGACCTGATCTACGTGACCGGCGAGACAGGTGTCGGCGGCGGCATCATCTCTGACGGCCGGCTGCTCCAGGGTTCGGCCGGCTTCGCGGGCGAGATCGGCCACATGCCCCTGGATCCGGGCGGGTTGCCCTGCGTCTGCGGCCGGGTCGGCTGTTGGGAGACCATGGTCGGCCTGGCGGCCCTCCTGCGCCGGGCGGCGCCACCGCACGACCCGGTCCACGATCTCACCGTCGACCTGGAGCGACGGCTGACGGAGCTGCGTCACCGCGCCGACTCGGGCGACGGCGCCACCCTCGCCGCGCTGGAACAGATCGCCGACGGCCTCGCACTGGGCCTGGCGCTGCTGGCCGACGTGCTCAACCCGCGAGCCGTCGTCCTCGGCGGCTACTTCACCCACTTCGGCGACTACCTGATCGACCGCGTACGCGACGAGTTCGCCGCCCGGGTCATGGCCCCTGAGGCCGGTGGCTGCGAGATCATGCTGTCGACCCTGGGCTTCAGCGCGGCGGCACGGGGCGGTGCGTACCTGGCGCTTGACCAGGTGTATCAGGACCCGATCGGGACGGCTGTTGCCGTCGGGGGCGGTGGGTAGGGGGGGCGTAGGAGGCGGTCACGCTTGACGGTATGGGCGGCCGCCTGCAGGTGTGCCGGGGCGTATGTTCCGGGGCCCTGCTGCGCGGCCCGGGTTTCTTCCGGGGGCGGGCGGGAATCGAACGTCGGCCCGGCCGTCGACGTATCGAAAAGGACCTCATGTCAGCCGTTGTTGTCGTCGGAGCGGGAATCGTCGGCTCCTCAGTGGCCTACCACCTGGCACGTCGGGGCGTCCCCGTCACTCTGCTCGAGCGAGGGCCCGCTCCGGCCGCCGGGGTCACCGGCGACTCCTTCGCGTGGATCGGCGACGCGGGACGCCACTGGCCCGGCGGAGCACAGGACCTCCGCGAGTACGTCCTGGCGGACCACCGGCGCCTGGAGAGCGAACTGCCCCGCGTCACCGTCCGCCGGACCGGCTCGCTGTCCTGGACCGACGCCCCGGCTCAGGCCGCACGGCCGGGTCCGGGCCAGTTCCTCGTCGGACGAGATGACATCGCGAGCCTGGAACCCCACCTCCGGCACCCGCCCGACCGGGCCGTCCACACCCCGAGCGACGCGGGCGTCGACCCGACGGCATTGGCCCACGCACTCGTGGCCGCCGCCATGGCCCACGGGGCGACCGTGCTCCACGACACCGCGGCCACCTCCTTGCGACTGACCAACGGTCGTGTCGCAGGAGTGGTGACATCGGCCGGACCGCACGAAACCACCACCGTCGTACTCACGGCCGGAACCGACGTCCCGAGGCTCTGCGAGCCACTGTCGGCCGACCTGGCGATCACAGCGTCCCCGGCCACCCTCGCGCGGGTCGCGGCGCCTCCCGGCCTGGTCAGGACCATCGTGGCCCGCGATGATTTCGAGGTCCGAGAGGTACGGGACGGCGAACTGCTGTTGGTCGTACCGCAGGCTGGAGGCGGGGCAGCAGCGCATGAGCGGGCTGCGCGGTCCGCGTTCCGGAACCTGCGGACGGCCTTCGAGGGAAGCACCCAGTGCCGCCTCCTGGGCCACAGCACCGCCGACCGTCCCATGCCCGCGCACGGCCCGGTGATCGGGTACGCGACCCACGACCGGTCCGTCTACGTGGCGGTCATGCACTCCGCCATCACGTTGGCCCCCACCGCCGGACGGCTCATCGCGGACGAACTCGTGACCGGCAGACCGGCTCCCGAGCTGCGGCGTTGCCGCCCGTAAGGCCTCCTCCGCCAGACGGTCAACCGCGGCAGAACGGCCTCATGGTGATCCGAAAGGGCGATGCCGCGCAGGCGCCCCGAGGCCGTCCGCACAGAGCGGTGGCGGGCGCTACGGCGGGGTCCGGTCCTGCGCGTCCCCGGCGTCTCCGCGCGGACGCGTGCAACGATCCGCCGGGTCGAGGACCGGGAGATGTGGCCCGACGCGGGCGCCACCGCGCTCTCGCGCCTCGCGCGGGCGTTCAACAGTCGGAGCGCTGCCTGAACGCCTCCCAGATCTGTTCGCCCGGAATGGAGGTGGAAGTGCCGACGACGACCTGGCGAGCACGATGCGGCACCTTCCTCCATGAGCCAGAGGGGGCTTGGGCCGCCTGATCACCCGCATCGACGAGGAATTCGAGCGCCGAACCTTGACCGAGCCCAACACCATCGAGTAGGCCGCCACAGGCTGGTGGTGGACCAGAACGCGCGAACGGTGACGGACTGAGCTCGCATCCCTCCCCAGCCACGTCAACTGGCCGTGCGGACAGCCCTTGAGAGGGCTACCGCAACGGTCCCCGCTCATCGACGAACACGGTGGGCGCCGACTGGAACACATCGGCGTCCACCGGTCCGTAGGCGATGTTGAACGTGTCGAGCCAGTACGACCAGTCCTGCATCCCTGCCGCGCTGCTGAAGCGGTAGTTCAACTGCCAGCGCACCCACTGACCGGGGGCGAGACGCACTGCCGGAGGGCGTCGGGGCCGGGGCGGCAGGCCGAACAGAGGCTGCACTCGGGGCTGCACCCGCAGCCGTCCGTCAGCCTCACGCAGCTGGACATCCACCTTGCTCAGGTCCTTCCAGCTGTCGTACGCCTCAAAGCCGTCCCGTTCATGCATGCGGACCACATGTGCGGTGTCGACGTCGGTCCGGGGCAGAGCAAATCCGACAGGGGCGGCATTACGCAGCCCGGCAGCCTCCCCTCCCCGGGACTCCTTCGTCCAGGACGTGCGGATCCACTGCACGGTGATCTGCATGGCACCCCATCGGCTCGTCGTGGAGGTCACCCTATGTCCGTGGAAATCTGCGGCCGATCGATATCTGTGGCCGACAGCATCTGTGGCCGACAGTCATCGGGACTGCCCGGCGACCACTCGATGTGGCGATGGAGCGACAGCGGAAAGAACCCTCGCGGCACTGGCACCGCCGCCCATCGGACAAGCCCCCGGCCTCGCCCATCGCAACGCGCCCTGTCAGACGCCGTGCGCATCCGCCGCGACCGCGTCGCCGAAGTAGTGCCCCTGGTCGAGGTCCTCGATCAGCCCGGGCCCGGTCGGCTGCCACCCCAACAGTTCACGGGTCGCCGTGCTGGACGACGGTCCGTCGATGCCGATCAGGCCGGCCATCCAACTGAAGTGCGCGGCCGCCTCGTCGGGGGACACCGCTGCCACGGGCACGCCCAGGTGACGTCCGACCGCCTCCGCGACCTCGCGGATCGGCACGCCTTCTTCGGCGACCGCGTGCAGCGTCGAGCCGGCCGGGGCACCTTCGAGTGCCAGGCGGAAGAGGCGCACGGCATCCGTGCGGTGCACGGCGGGCCAGCGGTTGGCGCCGTCGCCGAGGTAGCCGGAGACGCCCTTCTCGCGGGCGGTGGCGACCACCGTGGCCAGGAAGCCGTGGTCCCCGTCGCCGTGCACGGTCGGCGGGAGCCGCACGACGGACGAACGGACGCCACGGTCGGCGAGCGCGACGGTCGCCTGGGCATTGGAGATCCGTCGGGCCGGGCCGGTCGCGCCGTCAGGGGCGGGATCCTGGCCGTCCCGTTCGGTCGCGACCCGCCCCGGCGCAAGGCCGAGCACGCCCGAGGCGATGAGGAACGGGCGATCGGAGCCGGCGAACGCCTCGCCGAACGCATCGATGGCACGCCGGTCCGCGTCGGCGGCCTCGTCGAAGCCACCACTGAACGCGATGTCGTGCTTGAAGGCGAGGTGGATGACACCGTCGGCGTCGCCGGCCGCGCCGCGCAGGGTGTCGAGGTCGTCGAGGGAGCCGCGGCGCACCTCGGCACCGGCCTCGGTGAGGGCGGCGGCCGAGGCGTCCGAGCGGGCGAGCCCGACGACCTGGTGCCCGGCGCCGATGAGCTCCGGGACGAGCGCCGAACCGATCCAGCCGGACGCGCCGGTGACGAACACACGCATGAGGTGAACCTCCGGGTAAGTCGGCCGTCCTCGGCACGAGGTTCCGGGCCGTTCAGGGCCACCGGAACGCGGGTGCACGACGGGCGAGCCATGCCGATCACTGCCATGTCAGTCGCTGACATCGCTACCGTAGCACTCCATGACAGTCACTGCCATCACGTAGGATCTTCGGCATGGGTCGATGGGAGCCGAACGCGCGGGGACGGCTCGAGCAGGCAGCGCTGGATCTCTACAGCGAACACGGCTTCGAGCAGACCACCGCGGCACAGATCGCCGGACGCGCCGGGCTCACCGAGCGGACGTTCTTCCGGCACTTCGCCGACAAGCGCGAGGTGCTGTTCGGTGGTGCGCAGGCGCTGGAACAGGCCTTCGTGGAGAACCTCGCCAAGACCCCGGAAACAGCGACGCCGATCGACGCGATGGCCGCCACGCTCGACGCGGTCGCCCAGTTCTTCGTGGAGCGCCACGCATTCGCCCGCAAACGGCAGGCCGTCATCATGGCCAATGCCGAACTGCACGAGCGCGAGCTGGTCAAGCTCGCCTCGCTCGCCGCCGCGCTCGCCGGCACACTCCGCCGCCGGGGTCTCGATGACCCCGCGGCGAGCCTCACCGCCGAGGCGGGTATCGCCGTCTTCAAGGTCGGCTTCGAGCGCTGGGTCGCCGGGGACGGTGAGCGCTCGCTGGCGGACTTCCTGCGGGAGGCGCTCGAAGGCCTCAAAGCGGTGACTGCCGGCGCGTGACCGCCTGCTGCGGTGCGCGCGGGACGTACCTGCGGAACGGCCAGGCTGCAGCGGCCTGGCGGCGTCTTCGGGACTGGACCGAAGCCGGCGCCTGGCCCCGCCTCGACGAGGTCCTGCCGGCGGAACTCCGCACAGGCGGCCGCTGCTGGACACGGACGATGCGGCGATCGACGGCTCGCACGTCAGGGCGCTCAAAGGGGAGCTCACACCTGACCTTCGCCGGTCGCCCGGGCCCGCCCGGGAAGCGAGCACCACATCATCGTCGACCGGCACGGAACTCCGCTCGCCGTCTCTGTGACCGTACGAGGTACGCGCAGACCTCCACCTCGCCCTCCGCCAACTCGCCTGCGGCACGATCTGCTTGAGACGCCTCAGGACCTCATTCGGAAATGATCAGTAAGTGCTCTCGTCCACGGCCTGGTGGGTCACGACGCGGATTCCTCGGAGGTGACCAGGCCTCGGTGCTCGCGGATCCGCCCGCCGCTGATCGCAAAGAGGTCGAAGAACAGGCTGTCGATGCCGTCGACCTCCCCGCGGCTCAGCGCGAACACCGTGTCCCGTTGCGCCACGTATCGCAGCAGCCGTCGATACGTGACTGCCGGATGTGTTGAAGGGGCGCGGCCGGGGAGCGCCTCGATCTCGCGGCCGTTCACCGGGTCGTACTGGTAGTAGCGGACACGGGGTGTGCTCAGGTGCTCGGCTTGTGCGTGATCTCCGCCGATGAGGACGTCGCTGATGAACTGGAGGACGGGCGGTGCGGGATCCGCGCCGTGCACGGAGGAGGCATGAGTGTCCGCCCGGCACGGCCGGCTGAGCAGGCCCACAGGTCCGTAAGCGTCCCGGTGTTCGACGAGCCGGCCCTCAGCGACACGGAAAACGTCGTACGACGTCTCCACCCGGTCGGTCAGACCGTGACAGGTGGCCTCGACCATGACCAGATCCTCCTGGACGACCATCTGCCTCGGGACGTAGCGGAATCCCGGCGGGAGGCCGGCGACCAGTTCGGCCAGAGCCTCGGGGCCGGTCGCGCGGCACAGTTCGCTGTGGCCGCGGAAATCGTGTGACGCGAGGCGACGTGCGGCGTCCGGGTTGCGGTGGATGAACAGGTCCCGCACCGCGCGTTGGACGATGTGGTGAGCACTCGAAGGTACGGCGGAGGTGACGGCTGGTCGGCGCATGGAGGCTCCCTGAGCGGGGGGATGGGCATTAGGCGAGGTGGTGCATAACGTGCTTCATGCGGGTGCACTCGTCGAGCGCGAGCAGCGACAGGTCCTTGCCGTCGCCGGAGTGTTTGAAGCCGCCGTGCGGCATCTCCGAGGCGAGGGTGATGTGGGTGTTGATCCACACGCATCCGTAGTCCAGGTCGGCGGCGGCACGCAGCGCGGTGGCGTGGTCCTGCGTGTGGACGCTGCAGGCTAGGCCGTACGGACTGGAATTGACCCGCCGGACGGCTTCGGTGGTGTCCGAGAAGCGCTCGACGGTGATGACGGGGCCGAAGAGTTCCTCGGTGCACAGAGAATCTCCGGCGCGTACCTCGTCGATGAGCGTCGGCGCGAGGAACCAGCCCTGCTCGCCCACCCTTTCGCCGCCGCACACCAAGACAGTGTGAACGGGGCGGTGGCTCAGGCGGTCCAGGATGTGCGCCAGTTGGCGCTCGCTGTTCAGGGGGCCGTAGTGGGCGTCGTAGTCCGCAGGAGGGCCGGTGCGCAGGTTTTCTGTGCGCTTGCGAAGTGCGGCGACGAAGCTGTCGTGGATCGGGTCGGCGACCAGGACCCGGGATGCGGCGGTGCAGTCCTGCCCGGCGTTGAGGAATCCGGCGTGGGCGATGGCCGCGGCGGCGGCTTCGACGTCCGCGTCGGCGAATACCAGGGCGGGCGACTTGCCGCCCAGCCCGAGGTGCATCCGCTTGACGTCGGTGACGGCCTCCTGGGCGATGGCGATCCCCGAGGGTGTGGATGCCGTGGCGCTCACCTGGCGTACGACGGGATGGGTGAGGAGGGACTGCACCGCGTCGCGCTCCCCGCACACGACATTGACGACGCCCGGCGGCAGGACGGTGCTCGCGCTCTCCGCCAGCATGAGGGCAGTGACCGGGGTGTTGTGGGACGGCTTGAGAACCACCGTGTTGCCCGTGGCGACCGCCGGGGCCATCTTCCACACCGCCATCAGCAGCGGGTAGTTGAAGGGGACCATCTGGGCGCAGACGCCAAGCGGTTCCCGTCGGACGTACGAGGTGTGGTCGGCGAGGTACTCGCCGGCGCCAGGCCCGATGGGGCTGCGCGCGCTCCCGGCGAAATAGCGCAGCACGTCGACGGCCGCGGCGACCTCCTCACGAGCCGTGAGCTGCAGAGGCTTGCCCGTGTTGGCGCACTCGGCGGCGGTGAACCGCTCGGTCTGGTCCTCGATGGCCGAGGCGAGCCGCAGTAACGCGCGTTGCCGCTCGCCCGGGGAGGTACGCCGCCATCCCTCGAAAGCGTCGCCGGCGGCCGTGCACGCCTGCTGGACGTCAGCACGGTTCGACCGGGCGGCGTGGCCCATGACGCGGCCCGTGCAGGGGTCGACGAGCGGAGTGAAACTTCCCGAAGCGGGTTCCGTGTGGGCGCCGTTGATGAAGTTGAGGTGGAGGGTGTCGAGGGGTGCCATGGTTCTGCCCTTCCTGTTCTTCCGTGGTCGCCGGGTCAGACGGTGATGCGGCCCGTTCCGTCGTGGCACAGGTGACGCCACTTCCATGCGTGGTCCCGGGCCGGCTCGTCGACGGGTTCGCCGCGGTAGACGACGCGCACTCCCTCGCCGTACGCGCCGTACGTGCCCGGCGCGTCCCAGGGCGGTGCGGACTTACGCGCTGCGGGGACAACCAGCTCGCCCTCGACGAGCTTGGCCAAGCAGCTTGCCTGACGCAGGATGTGATGGCCCTGGCCGTCTGCTGTCATCAGGGCCAGCGCCTTGAACGCCAGCCACAGACCACCGCTGGTGTCCCCCAGGTACACCGGGACGTACGGCATGTGCTCCATCAGCGCTCGCGCCTGGGCCACCGCGTCGAAGGACCGGCCATCGAACTCGTCCCGCATGGACACCCACGGCACGCCCAGACGTTTGGCCTCGGTAGCCGGTTCGACTCCCCAGCGCTGCCAGGCGCTGAGGCGGATGTTGTCGATGACGATGTCGATGTCACCGGGCTGGAGATCCCGCACCTCGCGGACATGGCGGGCCTCCTGGTGCTTTCCGGTGTTGATCCAGCTCCAGAGCTCGTCCCCCCGCTCCAGCAACTGGATCGGGTCCGGGCGGCCTTCGGGATGGGTCCACTTGGTCACTTCGCACCCCTGCTCCGCCATGATCATGCCGGCATAGGCGGGCAGTACATACGAGCCGAGTTCGAGGACTTTACGCATGCGTTTCTCCGTTCCGGAATGTCAGGGGACAAGGTGGTGCCGTGCCGACGAGGTTTCGGCGGTCCGACCCAGTGACTCTGCGATGTCTGCGAGCAGGTCCTCGGAAAAACCTTCGGGGAATCCGGGACGGATGACGATCCGTCCGGCCCTGATCCGCTCGCGCGGGCCCGCCAGTTGATAGGCCGGCACGTACCAGCCGACCTTGCGCATCCGCCCGCAGAACTCCTCCACCGCGCTGGATTCCTCGTCCTGCGCGGCGAAACTCACGACGGGCAGATCGGCCGGCGTATGCATGAGCTGCAACTCCGCTGTCCCCGCGATCAGTTCAGCCACCGAGCGGGCCAGCGACCACGTCGCGCCCAGCGCGGCGCGGTACCCCGCCGGCCCGACGTGCCGCAGCAAGTAGTGCTGTTGCAGCACAGGGGCGGCGGAGCGCGAGAAGCTCAGCCCCAACCCGGGTTGCCCGTCGCCGATGTAGGCGACGCTGTGGTGCAGTTCGTCCAGCCAGGGCGAGGCGCTGCGCCACAGGAGCCAGCCGACGCCGAGGCTGGTCATCCCGTATTTGTGGCCGGAGGCATTGATGGAGCACACGCGCGGCTGCCGGAAGTCCCAGGCCACGTCCTCGTGAGTGAAGGGCGCGACGAAACCTCCCGACGCCGCGTCGACATGCAGGGCGATGTCCAGGCCGCGACGTGCCTGCAACGCGTCCAATGCGCGCGCCAGGCCCGGCACGTCGTCGAATCGGCCGTGCTCGGGGCCGCCGAGGGTGGCGACCACTCCGATGGTGCCCTGATCGCAGCGTTCGGCGACCTGGGCCGGATCGGGCAGTTCACCTCCAGGAGCGGCCTGAACCGGGCGGCATTCGATCTGCCAGTAGGCACAGAACCGGTACCAGCAGGCGTGGGCGCCCGCGCCGACCACGAGGTTGGGGCGCCGGGCGGAGCCCCAGGGCGCCTTGGAGTCCCGCTGCTGCCAACCGCGGAGCAGTGCGATTCCGGCCAGCATCGCGGCCTCAGTCGACCCCGAGGCCGAGCACCCCGTCACCGGTCCCGGCGGTGCGTGCCACATGCGGCCAATCAGATCGAGGCACTCACGCTCCATCTCGGCAACCTGGGGATACTCGGCACGGTTCACCACGTTCAGGTCGCCGAACAGGGCGGCGATCGCTTGCACTTCGGGCAGGGCCCAGGTGGTGGTGTAGCTGCCTAGGTTCTGCTGCGGCAAAACTCCTAACTCTAATGCGGAATAAGGAATGGCTACCTGCTTCGTGTCGAATGAAGGCACGTTGTTCTACTCCCTCTCCCGTTGATCAATCAACTGCACACTGAAGAGCAAATCCAAGAGAAGAATAAAGAAGACGCAAGGATCACCGATTCCTTCATGGAGTCAGCCGCGAAGTCAGCCAGCAAGTAAACTTCGAGATTTCCACCGGCGGCCACCTTGATCATCTGCGCGGCGTCGGGTGCTGTGTATCGACTCTCCGTCCGACACGATGAGACACACGAAAACTGCGTCTGCCGCATGAAAGCGTTGAATTCTGTTTTCCGCCGACGGCGCTCCCCCAGCCCCCGGAGCTGCTCTTCGGCCTGGGCCGTCGACTGCCGCGGAACCTTCCTCACCTGCGTCGACGCTCCTCCGGCGTTGGTGCCGGGTCGGCGGTGCCGGGCCAGGGGACGGTTCGCCGCGCGGACGCGACAGGACGTGTAGCAACCTCATCGGCGTCACGGGCGTCCGCCGCGGAATTCAACGCTTTCACACTCAGGTCGCGACGACAGTGGTATGCCCGCAGCCATGGGGGCCCTGTGAATGCACGCCTCACAGCACGACGGGACGGACGGCACACGGCTCTTCGCACTCCCCGCGAAATTCCCGCCGAGTCGGTCGCCGCAGCCTGATGACTGCACCCACGACACGAACCCCACGGCATTTACCGCTCTCACACCCGACATCTGACCCCACGCGATCGAGCCAACGCGTGAACGGAGCTGGCACGCCACTCCCCCGACCGACCCCGTTCTCAGATGGCGCCGGCCGACACGGTCGCCGCGCAGTGATCCGGCTCCGCCGGTCGACGACGAGAGACAGCGCGGCCTCTCCCACGATGCACAGGCGCCTCTCCCACCCGCCCCCCGGCACCCCGGCACCCCGGCACCCCGGCACCCCGGCACCCCGCGGCCACTGTGCCCGCATGCCTGACGAGCAGACACCCGTAGACCAGGCCCTCCTCGCCTGGGACCGGATCGAGTCGTGGCTCGGGGAGCACGCCCCGCGCACCCACCGGCGTCTTCCCCCGCCCGCGACCGAGGCCGGGATCCGGGCCGTCGAGGAGGGCCTGGACCTGGTCATCCCCGCCGACCTCCGGGCGTTCTACCTGGTGAGCGACGGCACCGGCCGCGCAGCCGACTTCGACTGGCCGGCCTGGGACGGTCCGCTGCCGATTCCCGAGGACCAGTGGGATCCGGAGCGTGATCCCAGCGGATACCTGCTGCCGGCTGGGCACTGCCCCGATCCCTGCGGACAGGAGCTGACGCGGATCGACACGGCAAGAGGTGGTGACCGACGCCGACCTCGCGGAGGCGCGCCGCTCAGCACAACAACAGCGCCGCCTGCCACGGCAGTTCACCCAGCGGCGCGTCCGGGTTCGTCGCGAAGTGCAGGGCGAGCGCGGCGCCCGCCGCCCCGTCGAGGAAGCCGGGGCGGTGCACGACGGTGTCACCCCCGGGCTCGGCGGCGGGCCAGAGGTAGGGGTGTTCGGAATCGGCCGCGCGCGACAGGGCGTCGGTCAGCTCCGGAATGCGTGCCGTCAGCTCCGCTCCCCCGGGCTCACGGGCCATCAAGGTCACGATCGTGGTGAGCCCTGCCAGGCCGTGACAGAGGGTGGGGTCGCCGAAGGCCCGGGCCGTTCCGCCCGGCCGGTCGCAGACCGCGGCGACCGCCGCCACCGCCTCGTGGTTCCAGACGGGTTCCTTCAGTGCCAGTGCGGCCAACTGCAAGGCGCGGGCGACGCCGGGCGTGCCGTAGCACCAACCGGTGCGGGCCTCGGTCAGTTCGGTGCGGGCACCGGAGGCCGCCGCCAACTCCGCTTCCAGCGGCACGATGTTGGGCCAGCCGACACCGTCGGGGCTGCGGCGTGCAAGGAGCCACTCGGCGATGGTCCGGATGGCCTGCTCCTGGCCCGGTACGCGCACACCCGCCCGGTGAGCGAGGGACAGCAGCGCGAGCGGGCCGGGGATGCCGTGGGCGAGTCCGGCGTTGAAGTGTCCGCCGGGGACCCCGTCCGGCTCGCTGAGCAGGATCGGGTCACCGGTCCACCAGCCGGGCACCGTCCTGCCGCCCGGTTCGATGACCGTGCGGGTCAGCGCGACGAGGCGGGCGAGGACCAACTCGGTGGTCGCCCGGTGCTCGGGCCCGGCGGCCAGCAGCAGGCGGCCGATGCCGGACAGCCCGGCGACCACGTCGTATCCGGCCATCCTCGCCCCACCGGTGCCGGCCGCCGTCCGGGGCGCGTCCTCATCCACCAAGCGGCTTGCCAGCACGGCGACTTGGCTGTCCAGCTTGCCGAGAAGTGCCGCGTACTCGCCGGGGCGGGTGACGGCGGTCCTGGCGGCGAAGGCGACCGCGGGCAGCCCTGCGTAGAGCCCCTCTCGCGCGGGCCTGCGCACGCCGGCGACCGCCGCCGACAGGTGGGCGTGCGCGACCCTGGCGTACTCGGGCTCACCATGGGCGAGCGCCGCGAAGAGGAGCCCCACTCCGGCGTGGCCGTCCGCGAGGGACTGGGGGTGCCACAGCGAATGGGTCTCGGCCGATTCGGGGGTTTCGGCGGCGGCCACGCGTGCGGCCAGGGCGGCCGGGTCGGCCAGGCGCTCCGCGAGGCGCGTGACGGGGTTCTCGGTCATGCTCCGGCCCTTTCCCGGTCGAGGTGTGCCCGGACCGCGCCCCGGGCCACCGCCAAGGTCTGTGCCTCGGCCGTACGGTCCGTGCCCAGGCGACGGTTGCAGTGCATGTGGACGAGGGAGGCGAGCACCGCGTCCGGGGAGACGCTCAGCGCACCCCGCTCCTCCTCCGCGCGCACCAGCTCTCCGAAGCGTGCCGGGGCGTGGTGGTGGGGCAGCGCCACCGGATCCGGCAGCCCCTCCGGCGTGATCCTGGCGAGCGCCGCGCGCCTGCGTGCCGCGAATGCCTTGTGGTGCTGCTCGCGCTTGGGGTACGTATCCACGATCCAGCGTCGCCAGTCGCCGCCGTAACCCCGGTGGAAGGCCCGTACCAGCTCGGTCACGTCGTACGCGGTGGACAGGATCCGGTCGTCCGTGGGAGCCGCGAGCCGCTCGATCACCAGGCGGCTGTCCGCGTGGAACACGTCTTCGGCCGCGTCCAGGAGTGTCGGGCCGCCGTAGCGCTCGGTCTCCGGGGCATAGCTGTCGAGGCGCAGGCCCCGGGCGAGTCCGTCGGCCGCCAGTTGCCCGGCCAGGTCGTGGAGTTGGGGCAGGATGACGCCGTTAAGCAGCGCCGGGTCACCGTGCAGCCGCAGTCGCAGGTGCGGGGCCGGATCCGCGTACCGGATGAAGAACCAGCGGTCGACACCCACCGGCCCCGCGGGCGAGGAACCCACTTCGGTCAGGAAGCGGCGCAGCGGCCCGGTCAGGAGTTCGTCCTGCCGTTCGGCGGAGGTGTAGAGCGTCGCGTACAGCCAGGGGCCGCCGGGTGCGATCTCGGCGGGGCCGCGCCGCACCACCGGTCGCGAGGTGCGGGCGGGCGCCTCGGCCTTCCGCGGTCCGCAAGGCGTCAGGGTCACCACGGCCTCCGCCTCGTGGGCGCCGTCGGGTCCGTGCAGCCAGCCGCCGTCGGTGTCCTCGCCCAGGGGCAGTTCGTGGACCACGGCCGCGCCCTTGCGTGCGCATTCGCGGTGCAGGAGCTCCCGGTGCGCGGGGACGGTGAGGTTGAGGGGGATGCGGTGGTCGCCGACGGTGAGCTGGACGTGGTCGGGCACGTGCCAGAGGGCGCGCCACTCGTCGAGGGGCAGGCCGGTCGCGTCCAGGCGCCAGCGTGCCGGGCTGAGGACGGTGCGTCCGGTGCGCACGGCGGGCAGGAACGGCAGGTCCTCCGCGGCACCCCACTCCCACAGCCGCCACTGCTTGCGGCCGAACGCCGCGGCCTCGATGAGGAAGCGGACCGCGTTGGGCGCGGTCAGTTCGCGGTTGAGGACGTGGAGGGCCGACGGGGTCAGCTCGCGCCCCAGCTCCTCGGAGACGATCCGGAAGCCCTCGGAATCGGCGCAGACGGCGATCGAGTCGAGCGTGAGGTCGGTGACGCCGTGCGCGGCGGGGCCGGGGTGGGCGCCGACGACCAGGCGTCCGTCCAGCCAGGTCGGCACTTGGGCGACGTTGGCATGCCGGTGGTGTGAGGCCTGGTGGTGCACCTGGACGGGCAGGCGCCCGGTGGTCTGTCGCGCGGCCCGCACGGTGTGCCGGACCTCCTCGGTCTGCGCGGGCGGGAAGAGGTGGGCGAAGCGGCCCATGAGACCACCGGACGCGGTGGCCGCGCCGCCCAGGACGAGGGTGAAGTCGCCCCGGTCCACCGCGGCGGCCGATTCGGCGGCGATCTGCACGACGAGTTCGAGGGCGGCCGGCCGCGCGGTGTCGGCCGACTCGTCCCGGTCGGCCGTCTCGAACCTGCGCAGCCACCCCTCGTCCAGGGCGACTTCGCGCGCACCGCGCGCCTGCGCCTCGGCCGCGAGCCCGAGCAGCAGCCTCTGGCGTTCGGCCCCGAGAGGTGCGGGGCCCGGGTCGGGGCGGTGACTCGGGGGCAGCCGGTATCCGGCCGGGGCGCCGAGACCGATGTCGGGGTCGAGGAGTTCCTTGACGGGCACGTAGCGCCCGAGGCCGTACCGTTCCACGAAGTCCTGGTGGTAGGCGGTCAGGCGGCCCGGCCCCGGGGGCGAGAGGCGCCACAGTGCGGCGGCGGCCCGCTCAAGTTCCTCGGCGACCGAGCGCGAGAGGACGACTGTGCCTTCCAGGCGGAGGTCCACTTGGACGGCATGCGCCGGGGTGGCGGGTCCGGCAGGTGAGGTGGGGTCGGCGAGGGAGGCGGGACCTGTGGACGCACGGTCAAGTGCCTCGCGCCAGGAGGCTGTTCCCTCTCCGAGCGGTGTGCGGCGGTACGCGTCGAGGGCCTCGCGCAGTTCCGCCGTCCACCGGGCGGCGGGCGAGGCGGCAGGAAGCAGCGCCTGTACGTGGGCCAGTGGGTCGGGAGCGTCGAGCGGCGGGCGCAGCTCCGTCAGCAGCACCTCGGCTCCGATCAGCCGGCCCACGAGGTCGGCCACGGCACCTTCGGGAGCCGAGGGGAAGAGCGACTCGACCTCGCGCACCAGGTCGTCGCAGCGGACGGGCCTTGCGGCCGCCTCGACCACGGCCTGCACGACCGGGGTGTGACGGAGCGTCCGGGACGTGGGGCGGCTTTCCCCCTCCCCTCCCGAAGGGGCAGCGGAGCCGGCGGTGTCGGACCCCGGTCCGGCCGGGGCGAACGGCAGGACGAGGCGGCCGCCACGGACGAAGCACAGCCCGTTCACCACCACGCTGAGCCGCATATGTACGGCCGGGTCGCGCTCCCACACGGCGATCAGCCGGGCCAGCCAGCCGGCGTCGAGCCGTGCCGCCCGGTGCCCCGCACCGGTGAGCTCCCCCTTGGTGGCCTCGCCGAACGAGCCCCACAGAACACCCGCGAGCAGGCCGAAGGGGGTGGGCCGGGACGCGGCCCGCAGCAGATAGCGGGTCACTGCCCGATGGGCCTTGCGCAGGTCGGACGCGGATACGGGATCGCCGGCTAGGACGGCGTCGACGGTGCGGGCGAGCGACGAGCTGGAGACCGCCAGCGCCTCCTGGAAGCGCGCGTCGGCGAGGAGCTCCACGAGGTGGGCACGGAGCTCGCCGGCCTCTGCGCCGGTCTCGTCCGGCCCGGAAGCCCCACCGTCCCACCAGGTGGCGCGTCCCCTCGCCCGGGCCAGGAGCGGCGCCCTCAGCAGCACTCCGTCCGCGCAGCGAAACACCGGGAGCGGGCTTTCGTCGTGCCGCATCTCTGCCACGACCCCTCACTTGATGCACCATGAAACTGACTCGATGGTCCCCGAATGTTTCCCCCGGGAATGCCGACCACAGTAACCCCATGTGCACCTCCTCGTAAGTCTTGACTTCGTCCGCTATCCGTACCTAGATTCCGTTTCTGCCGCCCAAGGACGGCGATTCGACAGGTTCCACAGGAAGGAATTCCCATGTCCGAAAACATGACGCAGGACCTCTTCGACATCGACCTCACCGAGACCGCCATCCAGGACATCGCTCCCGAGGGCGCCGCTGGCGCCATCTCGGGCGACGAGTCCTGCTTCCGTACCTGCACGACCTGTTCGCTCTGCTGACGCAGGCGTAGTGAGGCCCGGTTCCGGCGGTACCCCCTACCGCCGGAACCGGAGCCGCGTCGAGGTGCTGCCCTTTCGGGCACGGAATTCGGTCCGCCAGGGCACGATCTCTCACCCTCCGCCACCTCAGCGTTGACGCGGCAGGAGTTTATCGGTGACGCTTTTCAGAGCTTCGATGGCTCTACGGATGAGACGACAGGGACACGCCACTTCGCCGAACACGAAACAGCCGGTTTCCCGCAATGCGCACACTCGCATGCGCGACGGGAATACCGGCTTGTCCGCGTTCTGAAGTTCTGGAGTTCTGAAGTTGTCCGTACTGGCTCTTAGATCACGTTCACCGCGTCGCGGCGGCCCCCACCGTCGGCAGGTAGCGCGGAGCGCGCCAGGCATTGAGCCGCTTCTCCACCCCGGCCCCCAGCGACAGCAGCTTGGCGTCCTGGTGGTCACCGGCCATCAGGAGCAGGCCGACCGGCAGTTCGTTCACGGATCCGGCGGGCACGGACAGGGACGGGTACCCGGCCACGGCCGCGGGGGTGGACGACGGGATGACGTCGTTGTCGCCGCGCGCGCAGTCGGTGGTCCACGCGGGCGGGTTCGTGGGCGCGGCCATCGCGTCCAGGTGATGCTTGGCCATGGTCTCGTCGATGGAGCGCCGGGAAAGATCCTTCAACTCGGCGCGCATCGCCAGGTACTTGGGATCCGAGGTGGACGGCGCGGCGAGCGCCTGCTCGAAGAGCTCCTGGCCCGCGAAACAGGTCTGCTCCGCGGGGTGGGCCCGGTTGAACTCGATCAGCGCGGCGAGGTTCCGGGGTCCCTTGCGCGTGCCGAGGTAGGCGTCGATGTCCCGGTGGAACTCGCTGAGCAGCGCCGGGAACTCCAGTTCGGCGAGTCGCGCCTGGTACGGGGGCGTCACCTCGACGACCTCGGCTCCGGCCGAGCGCAGCTTCTTCGCCGTACGGGTCATCAACGCGTCCACGTCGGACCCGAGCGACGGCAGCCGCCACAGACCGATCCGCTTGCCGCGGAGGCTCGCGCCGCGTTCCCTTTCCCACACCGCGCCCTTGCCCTTGCCCTCGCTCAGGACCTCCAGTGTGAGCGCGGTGTCGATCACGTTGCGCGCCATGGGGCCCGCGGTGTCCTGCTCCGCGGAGATCGGCACCACGCCCGACTGGCTGACCAGGCCGAGGCTGGGCTTGTGGCCGACGACGCCGTTCATCCCGGCCGGGCACACGATGGAGCCGTCCGTCTCGGTACCGATCGCCACCTGCGACAACGACGCGGCGAGCGCGGCGCCCGAGCCGGCGGAGGAACCGCAAGGATTCCGGTCCAGGACGAAGGGGTTGTTGGTCTGTCCGCCGACCGCCGACCACCCCGATGTCGGCTTCGCCGCGCGGAAGTTGGCCCACTCGGACAGGTTGGTCTTGCCGAGGATCACCGCGCCCGCATTGCGCAGCCGGGTCACCAGCGCCGCGTCGGTGTCCGGCGGGCTACCGGCGAGCGCGAGCGACCCGGCCGTCGTCGGCATGTCCCGGGTGTCCACGTTGTCCTTGAGCAGGACGGGAATGCCGTCCAAGGGCCCAAGTGGCTTGCCGTGCCGGTGCCGTGCGTCGCTCGCGGCCGCCTGGCGCAGCGCCGTCGGACTGGTCCGCAGCACCGAGTGAATCTTGGGATCGATCTTCTCGATCCGCCGCAGGTACGCCCGTGTCAGCGCGGACGACGTCAGCGACCCCTTCGCCATGCGCGCCTGCAGCTCCGGGATCGTCACGGTGTCCAGGTCGATCCCGGATGGGAGAGGTAAGTCGGTCGGCGCCGGCGGATGGCCGGCCCCCTGCCCGGGGGCCTGCGCCCCCGCGTTGGGTACGCCCGTCAGAAGGGCCCCCGTGACGAGGGCCATGGTGATTGCGGCAATGCTCCTTTTCCCCATGCGCATCAGCGGACTACACGGGCAGCGTCCGGCGCAAGAGCCGAAGGCCTCCTAGATCGTGAACAGGCCGTCAACGCCCCGGAACCGCACCGGCGGAGCCGCTCCCTGGCGTCAGGCGCGGCACAGGCAGAACGGGTGCCCCGCCGGGTCCGCGTACACCCGGAATCCGCGTCGCCCGTCCTGGTCGTCCAGATCCAGTGGCATGGCTCCGAGCGACAGCGCTTCGCTCTCGGCCGCGGCCATGTCCGTGACGTCGAAGTCCAGGTGCAGCTGCTGGGAGTTGTCGTCGGCGCGCGGCCACTGGGGCGGGCGGTGCTCCGGGACGCGCTGGAAGGCGATGCGGTGACCGCCGGGCACGTACAGGTCGTACCAGTCCTCGTCGTACTGCTTGATCTCGCCGCCGAGCAACGCGGCGTAGAAGCCGGCGAGCGCGACTGGGTCGGGGCAGTCCAGGGCGACGAGGCTGTAGCGGGCGACGGGCATGATGCGCTCCTTGTGCAGAGTGACGGATCGACAGTGGGACAGCGGCCCAGGGCCCTGGCCGGCTCCCGGTGGCGAACCGACGTCGAACACCTGGTCCATTCAGTCAACCAGCTAAGCGTGGAAAACCGACAGCCGCGGCGCACTGTCGCAGCCCGCCCCCGCAGTGCGCACGCTGCCACCCCACCACGCCCGACGCGCTGCGCGTGCCGCGCGACCCACGCGGCCGCCGGCCAAGAGGCAGGCCCTGGCATGAGCGCGGGTCGGGGGCGTATCCGGGACTGTCAGGCCGTGACCTTGCCGAAGATGTGGTTGGCGGGAGCCTCGGGGTCGTCGCCGTAGAAGAACTCTTCGAGTGCCTGATGGAACTCGTCACGGTCCAGTCCGCCGGAACCATCGAGGTCCAGAGCGGCGAAAACGGCGGCGCAGTCCTCGCCGGGGACGGCGGCGACCGAGTCGAACATCTGCTGGAACTCGGCCTGGTCGATCTTGCCGTCTGCGTTGAGGTCTACGAGGTCGAAGAAGCAGTTGGTGACCGGCGCGATCTGCTGCGGATAGAGCGCGCGGTCGACCAGGACCCTCTTGAAGCCTTCGGTCATCTCCCGCGCATCGACCCTCCCGTCACCGTCCTGATCCATCGGGGCGATGACATTCGACCAGAACTGGTCCATCCCCTCGGTGAGCCGGCGGACGGTCTCGGCATCAGCGGTGGTCTCGCGGGCGCTGATGTAACGCTCGCTCATCTTGCGGACGTCGTGCTGGGTGATGAACCCGTCGCCGTCGACATCGGCGCCCCTGAACCACTGGCCGTACTTGAGATCTTGGAGTGCAGTCATGACTGCGCACCGTATTCACGCGGTTACGGCGGTGCAAACGTCCGAGTGGAGGTTGGGCGCCGGTCGGACCTGCCGATCGAGCGCCCGACGAGGGTGAACACGGCAAACTCGCCCGTCGTCGAGTTGGCTTCGTTTCAGTGTTCGAGGTGTGGTGGTGTGAAGGCGAGTACCTTGTCGACCGGCCCGTCGTAGACCTCTACGTCGACGAGAGCACTGTGCGCACTGGGCCCCTGGGACAGACGTGAGCACCCGCGGTCCCCGGTGAGGGTGTTCGGGTTGCCGTGGCGGTCCATGGTTCCGCTCCGGCCCGCCTGGACCGGGTCCCACCACGCTCCGGTGGACAGCTGGATGACGCCGGGCACCACGGCGTCCGACAGGATTGCGCCTGCCAGGCAGCTGCCTCGGTCGTTGAAGACGCGCACGATCATGCCGTTCTCGATACCGCGTGATGCCGCGTCGTGCGGGTTGATCGTGACGGGCTCGCGGCCGTGGATCTTCGACTTGAGGCTGTGGCCACCGTTGTCGTACTGGCTGTGCAGGCGCGAGGCAGGCTGATTCGAGATCAGGTGCAGCGGGAAGCGGTCCGCCAGGTCGGCGCGAAGCCACTCCACGGGTTCGAACCACGTCGGATGTCCGGTGCAGTCGTCGTAGCCGAACGAGTCGATCTTCTCGGAGAAGATCTCGATCCGGCCCGACGGCGTCGTCAGGGGGAAGCCCCGCGGATCGGAGCGCAGTGCTTCGAAGCTGCCGGGAAACGGCCCGCGGAGTGTCGGCAGCTCGACACCGGAGGCACGTTGCCAGAAGTCGTCGAAGTCCGGCAGGGCCGCGTCGTCGCCGAGGTTCGCCCGTGTCTGGACATAGAGGTGCCGGACCCATTCGATCTCGGAACGCTCCTGGGTGAACTCGCGCTCGTAGCCGAGCCGGGCGGCCAGAGCGGCGAAGATCTGGTGGTCGGTGCGTGCCTCGCCGGCCGGCTCGCGTACCTTCGGCATCGCGACGAGGTGAGGGTCGGAGAACCCCGCGGCGAAGTCGTCACGTTCCAGGCTGGTCGCGACGGGAAGCACGATGTCGGCGAACTTCGCCGTGGTGTTCCACCAGGCCTCATGGACCACCACCGTGTCCGGACGCTGCCAGGCTCGGGTGAGGCGGTGGAGGTCCTGGTGGTGGTGGAAGGGGTTTCCTCCGCACCAGTAGATCAGGCGCAGGTCCGGCAGGGTCAGGCGCTGACCGTCGTAGTCGATGGTCGCGCCCGGTTCGAGCAGGGTGTCGGCGATCCGGGCGACCGGAATGAAGTCCGCAACAGGGTTCGCCACCCGAGGCATCGACGCCACAGACGGACGGCCCGGGGCAACACCGGTCGCGTCCATCGTCGCGTAGCCCGCGCCCCAACCACAGCCGGGCCGGCCCAGCGAACCCGCCATGGCCGCCAGCACGACCGACATCCAGATCGGCTGCTCACCGTGGTCCGCCCGCTGTATGGCGTAGTTGACCATGATGAGGGAACGCTGTGCGGACAGGCGGCGGGCGAGATCGGAGATCGCGTCGCGGCTGATGCCCGTGATCCTCGCGGCCCAGTCGGCGTCCTTGACGACGCCGTCCACGTCGCCGGTCAGGTAGGCGGCGAAACGGTCGAACCCCTCGCAGCAACGGGTGAGGAAGTCCTCGTCGTACCAGTCGTTGACCAGCATGGTGTGCGCGAGGCCGAGCATCAAGGCGGTGTCGGTGTTGGGTATGACCGGCAGCCACTCGGCGTCAAGGAAGTCGGCGGTGTCGCTGCGGATCGGGCTGACGTTCACGAACCGCACCCCGGCCTCGCGGCACTTCCGCTGCAGGTCCCGCGTCTGGTGCCGGGCCAGCCCGCCAGGATTGACCTGGCTGTTCTTCAGAGCCAGTCCCCCGAAGGCCACGACGAGCTCGCAGCTCTCGGCGATCTCGTCCCACATCGGCATCCGGGACTGGTAGCTCCACGGAGCCCCGCCGATCACATGCGGAAGGATGACCTCGAGAGCGGCGGTGCTGTACGTGTTGCGCGAATCGGTGTAACCCCCGCCCAACGCCAGGAACCGCTGGAGCTGCCCCTGCGCGTTGTGGAACCCGCCCGCACTGGCCCAGCCGTACGAGCCGCCGAATACCGCGCCGTCCCCGTACTGTGCGCGAACCCGGCGCAACTCCGCGCTCACCAGCGTGAGCGCGTCGTCCCAACCGACCTCTACGAAGGCGTCCGCGCCTCTGGCCGTTTCCTCGGCGCGAGGCAAGCCGTCGAGCCACCCCTTGCGCACCGCGGGACGCAGCACACGCGCACTGTCCTCAGCCGCCGTCACCATGCCCGGGCCGATCGGTGACGGCGCGGGATCATCACCCCGGGGCTCGATGCGCACCAGCTGACCCGAATCGACCACAGCTACGAAACTGCCCCAGTGCGTCGCCACCGGTATGCGTCGTTCCACCGTGCATCAACTCCATCCCTGAAGTCCTTCCGGCTCTCGGACAACGGCCGCTGCACCACAGGGGTTCCGCGTCAGTCAACGGGCCGCAGGACACAGGCTCCCCTGCCGAACGCTGCCCAACCCTGACGGCGCGCACGACTCCCACCGCCCCCACTCTGGGGGCCTGCGAGCGCGGTGTGGCTCCGGTGGCGATTCCTCCAGCAGGACGGCGATGGAAGCGTTTGACTTTGCCGTTGGTCTGGGGCCGGTAGGCGCGGGTCGGTTTGCCGTCACGCCGAGTCCGGCCAAGGCGGCTTACCAGGGCGGGCCCTTGCGGTAGGCCCAGGTGTCGGCGGTCAGGACTCGCTCAACGCCCTTCCTCTGGCCCGCAGGTGGCTAGTAGTGCTTCGTTAGGTTCTGGCTCTGGTGAGTGGTCGGCCGCAGGTGGTGCAGGTGCCGGTCCAGCACCGCAGCATGTCCTTCAGAGCGTCGAGGACTTGGTAGAGGCTCAGGCTGGAGTCGGTGCTTTTGGGTGGAGCCGCCGGAGGGTGAGGAAGGCCTGGGCGGCGGTGACGAGGGTGACGTGGTGGTGCCAGCCGCGCCAGGTGCGGCCCTCGAAGTGGTCCAGGCCCAGGCCGTGTTTGAGTTCGCGGTAATCGTGCTCGATGCGCCAGCGCATCTTCGCGAACCGCACCAGGTCGGCGATCGGGGTGATGGCGGGCAGGTTGCTCATCCAGAAACCGGTCGGCTCGCCGGCGCCGTCCGGCTGTTCGACCAGCAAGGTGTGCAGCGGCAGCACGCCGTTCCAGCAGGCACGTCCGCCAGCCTGTTCCTGGGCGGTTGCGCGGGCGAGTTTGCCCGCCGGCCGCACCGGGAGCACAGCGAAACGGGAGGTCATACGGCCCTTGCTGCCCTGGCGCCAAGTCACGTCCTCAAAGCGGGCAGAGGCCTCGACGGAATCGGCCAGAGTCTGGTGTGGTTCGCGGTAGCAGGACCGCGTCGGTGGCCCCAGCCCACCATAGGGCGGCCGATACGGCTCCGCCGCCTCCGGCTGGACGGCCTCCTTGGCCTCGACGGCCACCACATAGGACAAGCCGCGTTCCTCCAGGGCCTGCCGGAAGCCGACGCTGCGGCCGTAACCGGCATCCGCCACGATCACCGGCACCCGCTCCGCCGGACCCGACAGCTGATCGAGCAGGTCCAGGGCCAGCCGGGGCTTGGGGACATGCCTTACCTCGTCCGGCACCCCCGCCGCCCGCCTCCGGCCCGGGTCCTGGTCCCATTCCTCGGGCAGGAACAGCGCCCACTGCAGCGGACACGAGGCCGTGTCGGTGGCGGCACGCACGCTGACCGCGACCTGGCAGTTGGCCCGCTTGCCCACCGCACCGCAGTACTGCCGGGCCACTCCCACCAACGCCCTGCCGCACTTGGGAAACGACACATCGTCGATCACCCACACTTCGGGCCGGATCACTGCACACACTCGCTCAGCGATCCGCCGCCGCACCGGCGCCCAGTCCCACGGCGACTGGCTGACGAACTGCTGCAGTGCCTGCATGTTCCCGTCCGGCAGCCGATCCGCCATCGGCTGGATCGACTTCCGCCGCCCGTCCAGCATCAGCCCCCGCAGACAACACTCGCCCCAGCCCCGCTGGTCCTTGCGCGGCACCGAGGCGAACACATCCGCGACGAAGAGCTCCAACTCCACCCGCAGACGGCTCACTTCATGCGCATCCACACACCCAACATGCTCCTGATCAGCCCCAACGACCAGACCTAACGAAGCACTACTAGATCGTTACGGGACAACGCTCAGGAGTCTGAGATTGCCTGGTGCCAGGCGGCTTCTTCATGGGATCCGTAGAGGGGGCCGACTTCTCGGCTGGCGGTGCCGGTGTGACCCCGGATGACGCCGATGACCTTGTCCCAGTGGCCGGGCTGCGACTGGACGAAGAAGGGGCCTCCGGATGCTCCGCCGCCGAGGCGACAGTTCACAGCGATGCGGGTGGCGTTGTCCGGGTCGGGATAGCCGCCGGCATCCGAGCACGCGTACTGCTTCGACATGTCGCCCTGGCTGTTTCCGTAGCCGACGACGGTAACTCGCTGGTAGGGGCCGTCGTTGAAGTCGACCAGGTTCATGATGGAGACGTCACCGGCGTTCTGGCCACAGCAGTTCGGTCCCAGCGTCATGAACGCGGCATCGTGATTGCTGGGGTTCTGGGGGTCGTATCCCCGAGCAGCCACCCAACTGCGGAGCGGGAAGCTGTCGAAGGGCCGGTTCCCATCGACATAGGCGGGGACGTAGAGCGCGCTGACCACCGCTCCGTTCGAGTCGCTCAAACAGTGGGCGGCTGTGGCGGCCAGGTTCTTGTTGCGACCCCCCTCCACCGTCACCGCGGTGCAGCTGAAGTCCTGTTGCGGCTTGTGAATGAAGAGCCTGCCGACACTGCGTGCGTCGTGCCCGGCCAGCATCTGGGCCGGGGTCGCGGCAGCAGCCCGGGCCGGGGCGACACCGGCCGAAATAGTCGTGGTGGACGTGTCGGCCGCGATCGCTGCAGCCATGCGCGCTGGCGTCCAATAGGCGCGCACTGCCGTATCGGTGGCGCCGTGGTGGACGACGCCCGAACCGGCGCCGCTGGGGCTGACCACGGCCGGCACAGCTGAGACCGAGCCTTGGGAACCATCGGCGGCTGCGGACGGCGACGCCAAAAACGCCGTAGCCAGTGCAAAGGCCCCCACACATGCGGACCCTGCCTTCACCCTTGCCTTCTTCTTCCTCACCACGGGAACTCCTCGGCCTCCCGACGGCCTCAACAACCGCCAGGACACATCGATGTGAAGGACTCCGAAGCAATAGCCCACCGGGGGCTGGGGCCGGTACCACCCGAAGCTGAACGTACCCAACCTAGTCGTCACGATTGATGTCGTAGCCAGCCTTACCGGCCAAAACTTGGGCCAGACCCCCGAAGAGATGCTTGCAGACACCTTCCGCTCGTCAGCCGATTCGCCGAGGTGCGCAACGGACTGAAACCGGGGTGTTCGCGGCGCCCGGAATTCGTCCTGTGCGCGCGAACCCCTCGGATTCTGTTTCTGATCCAGAAGGCCGCTGTCCGGTCTTCACTGCGCGGGTCGCTGAACCGATGCGCCGCGGAGATGCCGGCGCGCGCCACACGTCTCCAGGGCCGCGCGTGGGTCATCGCGTCGGCAGCGGCCTCGGAACTGTCGTCGGGGTCCACCACGGCTACCGGTGGCGAACCGTCCGCGGGGCACCGCACGAGCCCATCGTCGGCGGGAGCGACGATTCCGGACTGCGTCTCATGCCTTTCCCTGCGAGCCGAGTCTTCGGGTGTGGTGGGCGACGACGTAATGGGCGGGAATGAGTGTGAGCCAGAACCACATGGCTGCTGCCGTATTGATGAAAGCCAGAGGGATGGAGAGCCCGAGGACCAGGACGCTGGCGCCGAGTCGGGCAGTGAAGCGATGGCGGGCCACGGCGGCGGTCGATGCCGGTGAGGGATGCACTTGGCGCTGTGTGAGCAGCAGCAAGATCGCGTGTACCGCATGGATCGCGGCCATGGCACCCGCGTAGAGGGCAACGGTTTCGGGCTGGGAGGCGTACTGGGCCAGGAGCGCCGTGGGGAACGGCAGCAGGGCGACGAGGCCAAGACCCAGCAGAACCAGACGCGTTACCGCGACCGTCTCGGTGGGCAGCGCGGTCAGGATCCGACGGTGGTCACGCCAGAGTCCGGCAAGGAGAGCGAAGCTGAGGGCGAAGGCGCCGACTTTGGGAAGGGCCTCGGCCAGGGCCTTGTGGAATGCGGCGTCGTCCAGGTGGGCGGGGATCGCGACGTTGATGACGAGAAGGGTCATCGCGATGGCGTAGATGCCGTCGGACAGAGCGATCAGGCGTGCCGCGCCCGGCTCCCTCGTGTGAAGGTGGGCCGGTTTCACTGGATCGGTCATACCGACGACAGTAGGGCTACGCACTGCCTTTGGCGGCAGGGCATGTCGGTCGGATACGTCGGCGTAGGAAATCTGGTCCGGCCGCGGAACGTGCGGAAAATCCCTCGACCTCGGGAGAGGCGGTGGGCACTCTCGTGCGGGCCGGTGAGGGGGGCCCGCGCTCCGGACAACAGGGTCCGCCCCCCATCACGGGCGTTAGAGCGTGCTGAAGCCGCTCTCCCCCGGTCGGAGGCAGCCACGGGGCTGTCCAGCAGCGCGCATCACGCATCGTCAAGGTCGAAATGTGCCTGCCGGCTCCCGGCATCGGGCCCTTGCCCCATCGACTACGACATCCTGAAGTAAGCCGCCCTCATCCAGTTCGGCACCTGATCGACCGGGCGGCACTCAACTGAACAGCGGGAACCGCTCCGCGTCCGCGCCGAGCCGGTGCCGCTCGGGGTCGGTCAGCGGCACTCGCCCGGTGGCGGCCCGAGCGTAATGCTCGCCGTCCCAGTCCATCGGGACTGCCCGGCCCAGCAGGCCGTCCAGCGTCGCTCGGACGCATGCCAGGCCCGCCCCTGAGAGGGTCGCCGGGCGTCCGGCAGTCCGACGATCAGGTCCAGGTGGTGAATGGTGGCCTCGACGGCGAGAGTCGTCAGCAGGTCCCCGACGGTGAGCACACGCCCCTGCGTGCCGATCCGCAGGCCGGTGTCCGCCCGCCCCGCAGCGAGGACCAGGGCCGCCGCCGTCTCCAGGTACAGCTCCCGCAACTGCCCGAAGTCGAGGAACATGCTCGCACCCACCCGGGACCAGCGCCGCCCGTGGGCCGCCCCCACCGCATCCGGCTACCAGTCCCGCCAGTACCTGACCGCGTCCCGGTCGACCGGCCCCTCCGCCGGGCTGTGCAGCGCCACCAGCCCGCGTTGCGCGTCGGCCAGGCAATGGAAGACGAGATCCCGCACCGCCCAGCCTGTGCATCCGCTCGGCGTCCACGACCGCTCGTCGCCAACTCCCCGCACAACATCACTGAACGCGCCGTACGCCGAACCCACCGCCTCTACCGCGCCGTTCTCCACGTGACCAACCACGCCGACCCTCTCCTCCCCATCCGCCGGGCTGTCAGCCCGTCCCGACCGGCCTCGAGCCTCGACTCCATGGACCCAGGATGGCCCTGCCCGGCCCCAGGCGCTGTACACGCCGTCCTCCGCTGCCACTTGGCCAACAGAACCAACGGCGTGTCTTCGCACCACAGAGCACCTACCCCACTGATGCGAGCGACCACGCGAGCCCACAAGATCGCCCGGACAGCGCCTAGGGCGTTTCGTTTGGATCATCGGGCGGACCAGATGAAGATGCCGGCGAGGTGGAGCCCGGCGAGGTAGATGGTCGCGGTCTTGTCGTATCTCGTGGCGAGGCCGCGCCACTGCTTCAAGCGGTTGATGCACCACTCGACGGTGTTGTGCTGCTTGTAGGCATCACGGTCGAAGCCCGGCGGTCTGCCGCCGCGGCTGCCGCGGCGGAGTCGGTGGCCGCGCTGGTCGGCCGGGACGGGGATGACCGCTCGGATGCCGCGTCTGCGGAGGTGGTCGCGGATGGCGCGGGAGGAGTACGCCTTGTCGGCCAGGACCACATTGGGCCGGGTGCGGGGTCGCCCGCGCGGGCAGGGGACGCGCAGGCGGGCCATGACGTCGGGGAATGCGGGTGCGTCACCGGCTTGCCCGGCGGTCAGCACGAAGGCCATCGGCCTGCAGCGGTCGTCGGACGCCAGGTGGATCTTCGTGGTCAGTCCTCCGCGGGACCGGCCGATGGCATGGTCGTGCGGCTCGCCGGCCGGGACCCCTTTTTACGGGCCCCGGCCGCGTGCTGATGCGCGCGCACGATCGTGGAGTCCACCGAGACTGCCCAGTTCAGGTCCTCATCCGCGTCAGCCTGTGCCATCAGCGCGGTGAAGACCCGCTCCCAGGTGCCGTCCACCGCCCACATCCGCAGCCGGTTGTACACCCCGCGCCAGTTGCCGTACTTCTCCGGCAGATGGACCCACTGAGACCCCGTCTGAAACTTGAAGGCGATCGCATCGATCACCTCACGGTGATCCCGCCACCGCCCACCCCGCCGAGGCGTCCGGTCCGGCAACAACGGCTCGATCCGCGCCCACTGCGCGTCGCTTAACGGCACACCCGGACCAACGATCAGATGATCCGAACGAAACGGCCTAGTCGGCCCGCTTGACGCAGGTCTCGTCCTTCTTCGGCAGCTTGCCGGTGGCCAGGTAGGTGTTGACCTTGTTGTCCACGCAGTCGTTGCCGTAGAGCCCGTAGAGGGCGTGGCGATTGGCGCCCTTGAGGGTGAGCAGTTTGGAGCTCGGCAGCTGCTTGTGCAGGTCGAGGCTGCTGCGGTAGGTGGTGCGGGTGTCACCGGTGGCGGCGACGATCAGCGTCTTGGCGTCGCGGCGCACTTCGGTGGGCTGCTCACGGGGCGCGTCCAGGAAGGCACAGGTACTGATGTTGTTGACTACCGGACCCATGATCGGGTGCTCGGCCCGGCTGCGCTGGATGTCCTTCCAGTACGTTTCGGGGTCGCGAGGAGCGGGCTTGTCGCCGCAGATGATCGTGGCCTGCACGCCGGAATTCGGCGACCCGCCGGTCAGGGCGGACTTCAGCGCGGCGGCGAAATCGGGCGACAGTTCGGTGGGCTGTCCTTCCGCCGCCTTGGCAAGTACGGAGACCTGCTCGGCGAACGAGGCCCGCGCTTCGGGGGTGTCGTCCGAGTTCCCCGCGACGAAGAGGAACGGCACCTGGGTGTCGTCGAGTTGGAAGGTGCTGGCGCCCGTACCGACGGCCAGCGGGCTGCGCGCGGACGCCGCGACGATGCGGTCGAGGGTGGCGAGCACCGCGGCGCGGGTGCTGCCAAGGCCGTAGGTGGCGTGGCGCTTCGCTGCCCAGGCCGCCCAGTCGGAGAGAGCCCGCTCGTTCTCGCGCTCGGAGCCCTTCAGCAGCCGGGGACCGTAGTCGGCCGGGGCGATCGCCCCGTCGAGGACGAAGCGGTCGTATGTGCCGGGAAACATCTGGGTGTAGACGGTGCCGAGGTAACTGCCGTACGAGTACCCCAGGTAGGAGATCTTGCGTTCGCCGAGCGCGCCCCTGATGACGTCCATGTCGCGGGCCGTGTTGCGGGTGCTGACGTGCGGCAGGACGGAGCCGCTGGTGGCGCGGCACTTGTCGGCCAGGCCCTTCTTGAAGGCGACCTGGCGCTCGAAACTCCCCCGGCTGAGACCGGCCGAGCGGATGTCGGTGCCGACGGGCCAGCCGCAGTCCAGCGGGGTGCTGCGGCCTACGAAGCGCGGGTCGAAGCCGATGATGTCGTAGCGCGGCCCGGTCTTCTTCATCATTTTGCGCACGTCCGGCGGGGACTGGACGGCGGGCCCGCCGGGGCCGCCGTTGTTGAGCAGGATCGAGCCGATGCGGTGGCGTGTGTCGGTGGCCTTGAGCCGGGATATCGCGACAGTGATCGTACGACCCCGGGGGTCGGCGTAGTCCAGCGGTACGAGTATGTCGGCGCACTGCACGCCGGCATTGTCCAGGTCGCGGCCCATCGCGTCGTCGGGCCCCTTGGCACAACTGCCCCAGCCCGGACGCTGGTTGTAGTAGCGGTCGAGGCCGGTCCGGGCGCTGCTCGTGGCCGAGCTGGTACTCGCGGCCGTGCCGGTGGCCGTGGCCAGGGCGGGAGTCGCGGTGAGGGCGGCGGTGAGGGCGAGGCCCGCGGCCGAAGCACGGCGGGCGGTGGTGGTGAGCAGGGTCACGCGGTCTTCTCCTGGAACGAGTGGGTGCGGTTGGTGGGGCGGAAGGCGCCGTCCACGACGGAGCGGAAGTCGGCCTCGGCCTTGTCGGTGTCGGGGACCTGGTGGAGGGCGATGGCGATGCTGCGGCCGCCGGGGCCGAGCGCACCGCGCGCGGTGTCCGCCGGGCACGGTCCTGCCGTGTCCCCACCACGTACCGCCGCACTTCAGTGGCGACGAGACCAGGCCCGGCCCGTAGCGGGCGCCGGACCACAGCCCGGTCGGGGTCGGCGGGAACGGTGCGCTTCATCTCGGCGAGCCGGCGCCGCGGTCGCGATCAGGTCACGCGGCTCGAAGTGGCGGTAGCGCCACTCGTCCACGGGTCGTTTGTCGGCAATAGCCTCGACGTAGTCGGGAAGGCCACTGGTGCGCTGGAGCAGCTGCCGTACGGTGAACTTCCGCCCGTCGCAGCCGTTGCCCCGGATCAGCCCCGGCAGACACCGCTCGACCGGAGCGTCCAGCTCGACCCGTCCCTCGGCGGCCGCACTCGGGGTCGGCCAGCGCGGCGGCCGTAACCGCGCTCCCGTGCCGGGTGACGAGGGTGTCCAAGGACGCGGTGAATGCTCCACGTGCCGCCGCCTCGCACCCGGTGGGCGCGCTGGGCTCGGGTGCCGCAGCCGAGGCGATAGAACCGCTCGAGGCGTTCGCACTGGGAGCGGCGACCGTCAACACAGCCGATGTCAGGGCCGAAGCCACCGCATACCGGTCCGGCCGGGCTGTTCTGACGGGGTATTTCTCTGCTCTGGGATGTATATGTGTCACACCGTCAGACGCTAGAGTCTGTGCCGCCTCTACTCACTACAGCCTGCACCCCGACCCCCCAGGGAGCCACCTGTACCCACGGGGTGGGGTGATCCCCCCAACGGGACGGAGCGGCCGGCCTGATGAACTGGCCCCTTGCCCGCGCAGGTGGCGCCGATGACCGCCCGCGCAGGTGGCACCGATGACGCGCCGTCCCCGGCTGAGCTTGCTCCTTGAGGTCGCGATGACCGTTGCGCATCTGACCCACGGCCGCTGTGCCTGCCGTGCTCGGCGGCCATGCCTGCACCCTGGGCTGTGGCTGTCGTTGAGCACGGCATGACTATGTGCGGTCCGAGGAAGTCCACCAGTTACATGACACACGAGCGGGCGATGGAGGCCTGCACCTGCTTTCCGTCAGGGGGCAGCTGCACCTGGATGCGGAGCCCGGCCGAGCGACGGCCGGGCTGATCGAGATGTGTGACCTCCTCCACGGGCACCTGCGAGGTCAGCGTGACTTGGGGAAGGCGGTGCGCAGTGCAGAGCCACGGATGATGAACGCGACTTGGATGATGGGCAGCATGCAGACGACCTGCATCACCGCGTACCACGGCGGGCAGACACCTGGGATCAGGTCGACACCGATGATCGCGATCGGCATGATCACCGCGAGGGCGCTCACGCGCTCGAAGGCCCTTCGGGATCCCCGGGAAGCGGAGACGGTCATCCTGTAGATCAGGACAGCGACTACAGGCAGCAGGACTGCCCGGACCCACATGAACGTGTTCACCATATGACCGCTTCTCGACACCACGATGACCGCCAGGAGGGCGACGGCGCTGAGTACGCCGTAAACCTTGATGCTGCTCTTCGCCGTGTTGAAGGCTCGTCGGGTGTGGGCATGGTCGTGGTGGCCGGCCGAGGGCGGGGTGTGGATGTTGGATTCCATGCTCACCGACGCTACGAAGCGCTCGACCGACGCGGTATCCGTCTGGACGCACGGGTAGGTGGGGATAGCCCTACTCCCCGGCTGACCAGGGCGGTAGCGGGCCCCGCGCGGTGCACAGTAGAAGCACCGAACGGAAAGCAAAGGAAGAAACATGAGACAGCTGGGTTCGTGGCTGGCGCGGGCCGGCGTGGGGTTCGTACGGGCGTGCGCCGTGGCGGCCATCAGCATGCTGGTCCCGGCCTTGTGGGCAGCCGCCGTGGCGCTGGGGATCTGGTGGGGGGCGGGAAACCCATGGTCGTGGGTCGCGCCGGTCGTGTTGGTGTGCGGGGGCACGCTCTCCCTGTCCCGCCCGGTCTGCCGGACGGTCCGCTTCCTCGTCACGAAGTGGACGGCCACCGTCATCCCCGCCGGATACCGGGAGGCCGGGCCGGTGACGCGGATGTCCACCGGGTACTGGTGGAACGGCTTCAGTTACGAGCGCACCCGCCGCGACGCCCTCTTGGATCAGAAGTGGCGGGTCCGGTGGAGGGATCCCGCCAACTGGCGCGATCTGAGGTTCACGGCAGTTGCGCCGCTCACTGCGGGCGTGGTCGCGTCCCTTCCGCCGGCCGGGGTGGCCGTGGCGGTCCTCGAGCTCGGCCAGCCGGAGTCCACTGCGCGCGTCGTCGGGGTGCTCGGCCTGGTTGTGGCCTTCGCTAGTGCCCCGTATGCCTGGCGGTGCGTCGTGCCAGTGGCCGTCCGCTTCCTACGCCCGTCACCCGCTACGGCGTTGGCGGACCGTGTGGACGAACTGACCGCCCAGCGCGCGGATGCGACGGCCGCTCAGGCCGCCGAGATCCGCCGGATCGAGCGGGACTTGCACGACGGGGCGCAGGCCCGCCTGGTCGGGCTCGGGCTCTCTTTGGCGACTGCGGAGAAGCTGATGGAAACCGACCCTGACCAGGCCAGGACGCTGATGCGGGAAGCGCGGGCTGGTGCCACGGCGTCACTGACCGAGCTCCGCGAGCTGGTTCAGGGAATCAACCCGCCCGTGCTGAACGACCGCGGGCTCGTCGATGCCGTTCGCGCTCTTGCCCTGGACAGCCCGCTCGAAGCAGCTGTCAACGCCGACCTTCGGCTCCGCCTGGACCCGCCGATCGAGTCTGCCCTGTACTTCGCCATCGCCGAACTGCTGACCAACGCGGTCAAGCACGCCCGTGCGACCCTGGCCCGGATCTCCATCACCCAGGACGACACCGGCATCGTCATCGATGTCGAGGACGACGGCCGCGGCGGAGTTGGCGTGCGAGCCGACGGCGGACTTGCGGGGCTGCGTCGCCGGCTCGCGGTCTTCGACGGCACCCTGGAGATCACCAGCCCGGCAGGCGGCCCGACCCGGGTGAGGATGATGGTGCCATGCGAATCGTAGTAGCCGAAGACCTCTACCTCCTGCGTGACGGAATGGTTCGCCTCATCGAGGCGTGCGGGCACCAGGTGGTGGCGACGGCAGCCACCGGACCCCAGACGCTTGAGGCACTGCTGACGTGGCGGCCGGACGTTGCCGTCATCGACGTCCGCATGCCGCCGACCCAGTCGGATGAGGGCCTGCGCGCCGCTCTTGCCGCCCGCAGCGAACTGCCCGGACTGCCGGTCCTCATCCTTTCCCAGTACGTCGAGCAGCTGTACGCCCGCGAACTCCTGGCCGACGGCGCCGGCGGCATTGGCTACTTCCTCAAAGAGAGCGTCTTCGACGCCGATCAGTTCATCGATGCCCTGGAACGCGTCGCCGGTGGCGGGACCGCCATGGACCCGGCCGTCATCGCCAAGTTGCTGTCCAGCGGGTCCTCGCATCGACGGCTCGAACGGCTCACCGAACGCGAACACTCCGTGCTCGGCCTCATGGCCGAAGGATTGTCCAATCAGGCCATCGGCCGGCGGCTCTTCCTCAGCGAAAGCGCCATCAGCAAATACACGACCTCCATGTTCGGCAAACTCGGCATCTCCGATGACGACACCAACAACCGCCGTGTCCTCGCCGTTCTCACCTACCTGAACAACCCCTGACCCCCTCGGCTCCGACACAGTCGGCGATTCATAAGTGGTCCCCGTTTCAACACCGGACGCTGACGGTATCGCCGCAGGCCAGTTCGTTTCACGGGTCGTTTCCTTCCCCTTGGCACGTGAAACGTACTCCTGAAACGATCCCGACGTGATCACCGATCCCTACCGGCTCGTCGAGTCGTACGCCTGCCCGATGTCCACCTGCCAGGTTCCGGTGGGCTCGCCCTGCCGCACCACCTCCGGAAAGGTCGCGCTCAAGTACCACACCGCCCGCCTCCAGCTCGTGCCCCGCGAACACGAACGCCTCTACTCCGCCCCCGACCGGCACCGATACCAACTCACGGCCTGAATCTAGATCTTCCGGTCCCGTCCGATGGCCCGGCCAACCTGATCGACGCAGGACGACGTGACTCATAACCTCTCGATGTGACGGACAGGACTGAGGCGCGGGATGCCTTCAAGAACAGATGCTCCAACACCGCGCGCTTGCTCGCACCATGCGTGCGAACGTGCACGCCCCCGCTCTCGCTTGCATGGCCGACGGCCCTCAACACATTCGCGCACACCCGCTCGACGTGACGCTTAATCAACTGGACATCACTCGTCGGCGAGCGAGGCACCATAGCGGGCAATCCCCGGTTACCGAAACCGGCCTTCCTTCGGATCATTGATCCTGCGCCGACCACCTGCGGGCGCATCCCGGTCAGTTCCAGGGGACCCCGATGGTCCGCGTGACGGAAGGACCCATACGCGCTTCACCCTGTCCGGCAAAAGGACATACACGAAAGGCGCGACCGACACGAATGACCAGCCAATGCAGCGAAATACAGCACGACGCGTTCAGCCCCGCCCGCATCTGCACCACATGGAGCGGAACCGCGAGCGTCGAGGCCGCGGTCCAAGCGTTTGGAATATCGCGATCAAAAGGGTACGACCTCGTACGGAGAGGCGATCTCCCCTGCCGCATGCTGGTGATCGGTCGAGCAGCCCGAGTTGTCACCGCGTCCCTCCTGCGCGTCCTGGAGAGCGGCGAGCCCGAGTACAACCGAGCCCCCGATGCGGTCACCACGTCATCCTGACCCACGCCACGACGAAGCCCCGCCGGACGTCCTCCGGCGGGGCTTCGTCAGTCACGCCAGTCACCTGCGAGTCACAGACCCCCCGGACACCACGCTCACTGGCGACCAGAACTGGAAAAACGTGTCGGCATTGGACTGGCTGGACACCTCTGGACGGCATTTACAACCTGTGCCATGTCGTACCACGAGGCCGACTCGCAAGCACCACGGACTTCTCACCGAGATTCGGAGGAGGTGCGGGCCAACTCGGCCTCGCACCAGACGTTTCCACCCCGCACCCCCGCCTGACTCCGCGAAGAACATCACGAAAAGAGCGCCACGATCGAACGGCACGGCCGGCGATCCGTCCGCGTACCTGGTCGGCAACAGGCTGTGAAGTCGCACCCTCCTGGAAGCGGGCTCCCCCGCGTTCTCGGGCGATACGGTCGCAGCCATGATCACTCAGATAGTGACGCTGGCCGGTGTGCTGATCGGCGCCCTGACGTCGTACCTGTCCGTCGCCATGGCCGAACGCTCCAAGTACCGACGCACGATGGCAACCCGCTGGGACGAGCGAAAGCTCAACACGTACATCGAATACGCCGCCTGCGTGAAGGAAGCAGCTGACGCCTCGAAACACGCGCGGCTGGCGGAGGAAGGGTCGGACGCCCACAAGGGGTTCATAGCCACGATGGAAGAAGCCGAGCTCAGACGCTCGGCGCTCTTCGAAGCGCTGCTGATGCTGGCAGATCCTCCCGCTATAGAGGCAGCCCATCAGGTCAACCAGGGCCTGTGGGAGATGGTGAAGCATGCGCGCACCCACGAACCCCCGCCTGTGGTCGGCGACCTTCACGAACGTCTGAACACCTACCACGAGCGAGCCCGCGAAGACCTGGGCATCAACAAGGACGCATGGCAGGCCCTCTGACTCAGGAGGCACGAGGGTGGCCGGCTGAGGCGTGGCGCTCTCCGGTCCCCGTGTCTCTCACGCCCCGCGAGATAGCGTGTCCCGGACCGTTACTTTTCAGGGAGCGCATGGTGAACCCGCCGATTCGCTGGGGCAGCGATGACCCCGGCCCCTTCTTCCACGGAACGAAGGCCGACGTGGCCGTCGGGGCGCTGCTGGAGCCGGGTTACGGCTCCAACTACGGCAAGCGCGACACGGCCAACTTCATCTACTTGACCGCCACGCTGGACGCCGCCGTCTGGGGAGCCGAGCTGGCCGCGGGCGAGGGGCGCCAGCGGATCTACCTGGTCGAGCCCACCGGCTCCTTCGAGGACGATCCGAATCTGACGGACAAGCGGTTCCCGGGCAATCCCACCCGGTCCTACCGCACGCGCGAGGCGCTCCGTGTCGTCGCGGAGGTCCGGGACTGGCAGGGGCACCCGCCCGAGGTTCTCCAGCACATGCTGGAACACCTGGAAGCGCTCAAGGCCCAGGGCATCGAGGCCATCAACGAATAGCCACGTGGAGCGGAGGGCTGCTGCCCCCGGCGTGATGCGCCAGGGGCAGCAGCCGTTCTCGGCTCCACGTCAGCGGGACACATGCCCGCCGCGCGGCCACCGCTCAGCGGTGTGCGATGTCAGCGGTAGTAGATGGGCATGATGTGCTTGCTGTCGTCGCACCACACCTCGTTGTAGCCGTTCTGGTGGGCGTTCGGAAGCTCCGACGCTTCGCACGCCGCCTTCGAGGGGTAGGCCTCGGCGCCGACGGGAACCCAGCCGGCCCCGGGCGGATCGGCGGCGAACGCAGTGGTGCTGGTCAGCGGAATGGCGACCGCGGCCACCCCGACAGCGAGTCCGACACCGATACGAGTACGCCACGACTTCATAGGTATCTCCTTGCCTGCCTTTGACGCTCCGAGTTGGTCACGCTCGGAGATCGGCGAACCGACCGTTCCACATTGAGGCTCCAGGCTCACACGGCTCCAGAGACCCAGGGGCAGCTCCGCGGAACCGAAGGGGCACAGAACAGTGTCCCGGTGTATGCCCCACACGCTTGGTTCAGCTCCGTGGGCTCAGTCCCGCCACGGCCAGCCGGAACAGCCGGTCGGCTTGAGCGGCCGGGTCCGGGTGGTGCTCCGTGGCCAGGACGATGCCGACGGCCAGCGTGATCAGGTCCGCGACGGTGACACCTGTGGCCACCGCGCCGTCCTGCGCGGCGCGGTGGAGCAGCGGCTCCGCCGCTTCTTCCAGCGCCGCCGAGCACGCGTTCTCGTGCACCGGCTCCGACCCGGCGCCGTCGTAGGTCAGGACGGCGGCCAGGCCTCGGGCGGCGACGCAGTAGGCGACGACGTCGGTCAGCCATTCCAAGAGCGCGTCGCGGCTGTCGCCCGTGCCGGTCAGGTCGCGGGCGCGGACGCACAGGACCTCGATCCGTTTCCGGGAGACCGCTTCCAACAGGGCCTGGCGGGTGGGGAAGTGCCGGCGCACGGTCGCAGAGCCCACCCCCGCGGTGCGGGCGATCTGTTCCAGGGAGGCGTCGGCGCCGTGGGCAGCGACCTCTTCCTCGGCCACGGCGAGGATGCGCGTGTAGTTGCGCCTGGCGTCGGCGCGCTGGCGGTCGGGCATGGCGTCACCTCCATGGTTGCCAAGTGGCGGGGCCCGCCATATCGTACCGACGCAGAAACGGCGGGCCCCGCCGTTTACGGGGCACTCGATTGGACACTCACCCGAGGAGCACCATGTCCGCAGATTCCGCGCCCGTCCTGGTCACCGGCGCCACCGGCAGGCAGGGCGGTGCCACCGCCCGCGCCCTGCGTGCGGCGGGCGTTCCCGTCCGCGCCCTGGTGCGCGACCCGGCCGCCGACCGCGCCAAGGCCGTCGAGGCGCTCGGCGTCGAACTGGTCGCCGGCGATCTCCACGACCGCGATTCCGTGGTCCGGGCCGCCGAGGGCGCCCGCGCCGTCTTCTCCGTGCAGATGCCCGCCATGTCGGCGGACGGCTTCGACTTCGAAGGGGAGACGACTCAGGGCGTCAACCTCATCGAGGGCGCGAAGGCCGCCGGAGTGACGCAGTTCGTGCACACGTCCGTCACCGGCGCCGGCCGGCACACCGAAGTGCCCGGCTGGGCCGAGGGCCGTTGGGCCTCGATGGAGCCGACCCTGGGTGCCAAGACCGCGATCCAGGACCGGGTCCGCGCCGCGGGCTTCCCTCACTGGACGCTCCTCAAGCCGGGCTTCTTCATGGAGAACTTCCTCCCGTCCATGGCGTTCCTGTTCCCGCGTGGCGTCGAGGGCGGCCTGGTGAGCGTCCTGAACCCCGGCACCCGACTGTCGCTGGTCGCGGTGGAGGACATCGGCAGGGCCGCAGCGGCGGCCATCACCGCGCCGGACCGGTTCAACGGCGTCGAGTTGGAGCTGGCGAGCGACTATCTGTCGATGACGGAGATCGCCGAGATCCTCTCCCGGGCCCTGGGCACGCGTCTGCCCGCGCCGGACATGACCGAGCAGCAGGCACTCGCCGCGGGAATGCCGAAGATGGGCGCCTCGCACGAGTGGCTGAACGTGGCCGGCCAGCCGGGCCGCCCGCAGTACGCCCGGGACCTCGGCATTCCACTCACCGACTTCGAGGAATGGGCGCGGGAACACATGCGGGCCGATGCCTGACTCCAGCAGGCCGCAAGCGAGGTCCGACCGGACTCGGTGACGCAACTGCCCGGCCCTTGGACGCCCCGGCAGCTCGCCGGGGCACTCGTGGCACCAGCTCGACCTTCGCGCCCCGGACAGGATCGACGTGACATTGGCCGTGGTCGCTCCCGCCGTCGTCGTCGCTGCGGCGAGCGGAGGAAGCGACTGGGCTGTCACCGCCGACGGCTCGTACCGCGTGGTGGCAGCTTCTCCCACCCCGTACCGCGCGGCGAAGGCCGTCCCTGAGACCTACGGACAGGGAGGTCGAACTCAGCGGCGCGTGGTCACTCTCTTGGCACCCACTCGTACCCCGTACCGCTCGCGCACCGCGAAGTCCGCCTGTCGCCACACCGCGGGATGCCCGACTTCGGCGCAGAGGTGGAGCAGTGCGTCGTCTCCGACGCAGACGGCGACATGGGCGCCGAAGGCATCAGCGGTCGTGTTGAACAGGAGCAGGTCGAGGGGGCGCGGGTGCGACACGTGGACTGTGGCTTCCGTGTCGCTCCAGAGCTCCGCGGACCGCAGGACCGGAGGGGCCAGACCGAAGTGTCTGAGCACCTCGTATGCGAACAGCTGGCAGTTGGCCCCCGAGGCCAGGCCCGGCCGGGCGGCCACGGCGGCAGAACCCGGGAAGCGTGAACCGTCGTACCGGACGGTCCAGATCTCCGCTGGAAGACTGGTGAACAACGAATCCATGGCGCCATCGTGGCCCGGCCGCAGACAACTCATGAGTCGATCGCGACAAGCTCCACTTCGAAGCCGTCGTCGTTCTCCAGGTAGGCCGCGTAGTGCCCGCTGCCTCCGGCGTAGGGGTGACGTTGGGGGAACATCAGCTGCCAGCCGTGGTGGGCGGCGTCGGCCACCAGCTTGTCGACCGTGCCGGCGTCCTCGACGTGGAAGGCCAGGTGGTTCAGGCCCGGGCGGTGGCGATCGTGCCGTGCGGCGGTCAGGGACGGTGACTGCTCGACGACCACGTACGTCGGCCCGAGCTGCCAGCTGCGTCCGCCTTCCCAGCTCTGGAAGGGAACGTGTCCCAGCTCCAGCAGCAGCCAGCCGAGCGAGGCGAGCGCACGGGGGAGGTCCGGCACCCACAGTTCGATGTGATGCAGCGTGCCGTGCGACGGCCTGCTCATACGGTGACCACCTCTCCCCCACCACGCGCGCACCTCATGAGGCGTCTTTCGCCCGTGCAGTCTGTTCGCAAGGCGGCCCCGCCATCAAGCGGCGGGGCCGCCATAGCGCCGCCGCACGGCCTATCTCCGGCGAACGGGAAGGATCTGGGCGAAGGCGCGTAAGACCGTCGCGCGTTGTTCCGGGGCGGTGCCGCGGACCGCGATGGCCAGGGCGACCAGGAACGTCACAGCGATCACGATGACGACGGCGAGCAGGATCTGAGGGGTTCCGGCAGCGAGTTGAGTCAGGATGGTGGTCATGGCGTTCCTCCGTCGGCAGGCCAGAGCTGGCGGGGCTGGGGCGAGAACCGGAACGCCGGAAAGCCGGTGATCCGGAAAGCCGACTGGCCAACGGAGACGCGTCTGGCATTGAAGGAGTTCCAACGGCACGACAGCGCCGGGACGTTCGGCTTCAATGGTCAGGGGCAGGGCTGCGTCTGGGGTTGGCCCGGTCGGCCGGGGTCACTTCCCGTGCGCGGAGGCGCTCATGCGCCGAAAGTACGCAGCCATGTCCACCACTCCCTGCGGTCGAACCCCATGACGGGTCCGGGCGACACCGTGTCGCACCGCGTACTCCCAGCATGCCCTGTCGACCTCTCCGTGCGCCAGAGGGCAACTACGTTGTATACGTGGGGTGTTACTCACCCAGAGTCATCGGTCCCATGCCTCCGCGCGCCGAACCCGGCCGTCGCCGCAGGGACTGCGGCCAGACAGAACGGCCGCCTCCGCGCTACCGCCGAATGACCGAGTGGATCCACGAGAGCTGCCGGGAGATCTCCCCGGCCTCGGCGATCTCCTCCCGGTCGGAGCCGTCGAAGACTCCGACGAGACGTTCGGTGCCTCGCGGGCCGACGCTCATCACCGGGCCCCCGGAGTCGCCACCGGCCGGAATCCCGGAGACCTTCTCCATGCAGAAGTCCGAGCCGCCGGGAGCGGTGTGTCCCTCGCACCGGCGGTCGTCCGGTCGTACGACCCGCAGGTCCGACTGCTTGAGCACGGGAGACTGGCAGGCGTTCTCGTCCCCGGCGCAGGTGGCGCCCCACCCGTACACCCGCACCGCCTGGCCGGGGCGGACGGGGGCCGTGACCAGGCGGGCCGGGCGGACCTTCATCGGCGCGACCTTGACGAGCATCATGTCGGCGTCCGCACTTCCCACCCGCTTGCCGGGCACCGGGCGAACCGTGTCGCCTTTGCGCATGTCGAGGTTGCCGACCCGGAAGGAGATGCGCCTGTCCGAGACCGGCTGCGCCTGATCGAAGAAGCAGTGCGAGGCACTGATGATCCACTGGCGTGAGACAGCTGTCCCGGTGCACTCCGGTTTTCCGTCGACGAGCATGCGTACCGCCCACGGGCCGTAGGTGCTCTTCGATCCACCGATCACGGCGGAGGCCGGAGCGGCCGACAGCGGCGCGCCCGCGACCAGCGGCAGGGCCACCGCCAGCAGCACGCGCACACGACGCACCAGAACACGACGCACCATGGAGAACAGCTCCTCGCAGCGAGATACGGCAATACGGGTAGTGAGACAGCGCTGAACCGAACCGTTCCACGCGAGCCGTACGACGCCGCGGTACGACACAGGTGATCGGCTGCGCTGCGATAGGTTGCCCGCCATGGCTGAACTGGGAACCGTCACATGGCCACCTGCTCCGATACGGACCGAACGGCTCGTGCTCCGCGTGTCCGAGGCCCGGGACCGTGCGGCGTTCATCGAGCTGTTCGCCTCACCGGAGGCGCACACCTACCTCGGCGCCCCTCGGTCACGCGACGAGCTCGAAGGCGCGATGCCTGAGCTACCCGGGTACCGGCCCGGCGTTTTCGTGGTCGACGTCGACGGGGCGATGATCGGCACGGTCTCGCTCGACCGACGTGACGCGGAGCGTCCGGGGCACGTCCGTCCGGACGCCGGGGAGCCCGAACTCGGATACATGTTCCTGCCGCAGGCATGGGGACACGGGTACGCCGCCGAGGCGTGCGCGGCGGCACTCGACTGGTTCGTCGGCGTACTCCCCGGCGAACCAGTGGTGCTCTGTACCCAGACCGCCAACATCCGCTCGGTGCGGCTGGCCGAGAAGCTGGGGTTCACCGAGGTGGAGCGGTTCGAGGAATTCGACGCCGAGCAGTGGTTCGGGGTGTGGCGCTCGGTCACACCGTCCGCTTGAACATTCTTCCGGGACATGCGGCACCCACCGCCGACGCTCCGTCGCCGAACGGTCGCTCGGCTTGGCCCCGTCGCCCCATGAGATACCCGCCAGGGCCGGTTCGTGCAGGCGGTGGGGCGTGGAGGAGGGAAGACGTGGGCGCGTGCGGCGATCACGACCTACGTGGCGGGCGGATTGGCGACCTCGCGTGAAGGCTCGGTTAAAGTCGGGCCATGTCTGCCGAGCCCGTCCCTGTTCCCGTTCTCGCGTTGCGTCCCGCGACGCGCGCCGACCTGCCCGTGGTGCTCGCTCTGATCGCTGACGAGGAGCGGGCGGTGGATCCGGCGACGGTCGTGGTCACGGAGGCGTACGAGAGCGCCTTCGCGGCGATCGAAGCGGACCCACGCAACGAGATATTGGTCCTGGTGGAGGAAGCCCACGGCCAGGGTGAGAACGGGATCGTGGTGGGATGCCTGCAGGCTACGTACATCCCAGGGCTCGGCAGAGGGGGCACCGACCGGGCCCTGATTGAAGCGGTACGGATTCGCGCGGACCGGCGAGGCTGCGGGCTGGGCCGCATCTTGATGGAGCGTGTGATCGGTCGGGCACGCGAGCGCGGCTGCGAGCTCGTCCAGCTGACGAGCAACAAGCAGCGCGATGACGCTCACCGCTTCTATGCCGGGCTCGGCTTCGTCCGCAGCCACGACGGGTTCAAGCTCGGGCTCTAGAACCCTGTGCCGGACGACGAAGCGTCCGGCACAGGGCCTGGGATCACTCCGTCGAACTGCTTCCGCGGGCGCCGCGGTTCGGGCCGAATCTGCCGACCGGCAGCAGACCCTGGCGACAGGCAGCCGGGCGGCGGCCGGCACACGGTGTCATGCGAACCTCCCTGCGGACGGCAGGAGGGGGCCCTTCGTCACGCAGTCGGTGCGGACGTGAGGTTCAGGGCGCGGACGAGGGCGTCCTCGGTTTCCGCGCTGAAGAACCCCGTTATGCCGCGCATGAGTTGAAGCGCGGTCCGTACGCCCGCAGGGAGCGGTACGGGCATGTCCGTGGTGGGCACGACGTGCTTGTCCGAGGCGGTGCGCGCCGCCTCCAGGTGGGCCTTGGCTCGGCTCAGATCGCCGCTGCCCGCATGCTGGACGGCGCATGTCAGGTCGTGCGCGGCGCAGCGCGAAAGGTCGAGGAGCGCCTGGAGGGCGGAGGTTTCCGTGGCGTCGGGGAGTGCGGGCGCCAGGGTGTGATCGTGCACCGCGGCGCTCAGGTGGCCGCCTGCCCGGTCGAGGATCTTCACGATGGCGGACAGCCGACCCGCTTCCAGGATTGTTTGAGATACCACGCTGAATCCCTTCATCAACTCGATGACCGATTTCGTAACTCAAGCGTTATCACCCCGTTCGGTGCGGTGCGAACCTCCCTGTGGGGGCGCACTGCATGCGCAGAGGGAGCCTCCGCGGCGCACGGACGGAAGTTGAGGCACAGGGCGGCGCACATCCGGTCGACGCCGGCTCGGCGAGGAGGAGCTTCCCGCGTCCGCGTCGACGCCCCTGCCACCGCTGCCTCACGGCCACCTCACCCCGGCTCCGCCACGAGTCGATCGAGAACCCCGTGACACCGACGGCGAGGGGCGCGGCCCGGGACACCACAAGGGCCCGGGCCAGGGGGACGAGGATGCGGGGCAGGTCGATGGGGCGGCGCGCGTCGGGGCGCTGGCGGCGCAGCAGGAGGAATCAGGAGATGACCGGGAGGCGCGTGGGGATGTGGCCGAGGTTGCCGGTGACGGTGACCGCCGGCGCGACGACGCTTTCCCCGGCGTGACCGGCCACGCCAGCCGTGCCGTGCCGTCACACCGACCACCGAGCGCGGCGCGCATCCCCTCACTTGCGTCCAAGAGGCCGGCACGCCAGTCCATGGCCGTGACCAGTCGGCACCCCGAATCCTCGAATGTCGTGCCCACCACATTCACGGCTGGCCTCCAACGGCTGCGCAAGCCCCTCACGCTCGCCACCTCCCTCTGCCTGAGTCTGGCTCTCCTGCCCGCCGGTGCCGCCGCGATGCCGACCACGCGGTTCCCATCCGGCTCCGACGGAACGTCACCGACGACGCTCACCACCCGCACGTACGCGCCCGCCGACTACCGGCGCCAGCCGTTCGTCGGCAACGGCTACCTGGGCCAGCGCATCCCGGCCACCGGTACCGGCTACCAGGGCGACATGGGCAGGACGGGCTGGCCACTGTACGAACAGCGGTACGCCGGCGCCTTCGCCGCGGGCTTCTATCACCGCACCAAGGACGACGACGAATTCATCGCCGCCGTACCCAGCTGGTCAACGCTGACCGTCGGCGTCGGAGGCCACACGCTCACCCCGAACGCGGCGCCCTCGACGATCAGCGACTACCGTCAGACCCTGGACATGCGCCGGGCCGCGGTCTCCACCGCGTTCACCTGGACCCCCGAGGCGAACCGGCCCACGGGCGTCGAGTTCGATGTGCTCAGCCATCGCTCACGTGCCGCGCTCGGCATGGTTCGCGCCCGCATCACCCCCGGCTGGTCAGGGAGCCTGGACGTCAGCGCGCTGCTCGACGGGGCCGGCACCCGTAGGGCCGTGGCCGACGACCGCGCCGCCGACAGCGCCAAGGGCACCTTCGAGGTCACCGTCCGCGCCGAAGGCACCGACCGCCGCCGGACCGAAGCGGCCACCCTGACGCCGGCGCCCGGCACCCCCGTCAGCGCCAGTCACGCCATCCTGCCCCGCGGCGACACCTTGGCCACCAGGACCACCGCGGGCCAGAAACTCACGGTCGACGTACAGGCGGGCCACACCTACGAGTTCGTCAAGTACGTCGGTGTGGCCGGCCAGACCGGGCAGGCCCGCAGCGCGGTCCGCGAGGCGTCCCGTACCGGATGGCCACGGCTCCTCCGCGAGCACGAAGCCGCTTGGGCGGACCTGTGGGAGCCTCGCATCGAGACGTCCGGCTCCCCGACACGCGCGGCGACCGTCAACTCTGCCTTGTACAGCCTGTATTCGAGCGTACGCGCAGGCCAGCGGGGGAGCTTGAGCCCGTCGGGACTGAGCGCCGAGACGTATGCGGGGCAGGTGTACTGGGACGCCGACACCTGGATGTTCCCCACGCTGCTCGCCCTGCACCCCGAACTCGCCCGCAGCGTGGTCGACTACCGCTTCCACACCCTGGACCAGGCACGGCGCAACGCCGCATCGGTCGACCGCAAGGGCGCCGTCTGGCCCTGGACGGCGGGGCCGTCCGGGCTGTGCAGCGGCGTCGGCCCCTGCGTCGACTACCAGGACCATCTGCAGAACGAAATCGCCCTCGCGCAGTGGCAGTTCTTCCAGGCCACCGGCGACAAGAAGTGGCTGCGTGAGCGCGGCTACCCCGTCCTGAAGGAGATCGCCACCTACTGGGCGGGCCGGGTACGCCGCGACGACAAGGGTGCCTACCACGTGGACCGCGTTTCCGGAGCCGACGAGTACGCCTCACACGTCGACGACCACGCCCTCACCAACGGCGGCGCGGCGGTGTCCTTGCGTAACGCGGCCACCGCGGCGCGGCTGCTGGGCGATGAGGCACCGGCCGAGTGGGCCCGCATCGCCGACGGGCTCGTCCTGCCGACCGATGCCGATGGCTCGCACCCCGAGTACGCCGGATACGACGGCCGCAAGATCAAGCAGGCCGACACGGTGCTGCTCACCTACCCCTACGACCTGGTCAAGGGCAAGGGCGCGCAGGCCGACCTGGACCGCTACGCGCCGGTCACCGATCCGGACGGGCCGGCGATGACGGACTCGGTGCACGCGGTGATCGCCGCTCAGCTCGGCGCCCCCGGCTGCCAGACGGACACCTATCTCGACCGGTCCTGGCGCCCGTTCGCCAAGGCTCCGTTCTAGCAGTTCTCCGAGGCGCGGGGCGACAAGGCCGGGGACAACGCCGCAGAGCCCGCCTTCACGTTCCTGACCGGCGCCGGCGGGTTTCTGCAGACCTTCCCCTACGGCCTCGCAGGGCTGCGCTGGGACCACGAGGTGCTGCGCCTGGACCCGATGCTCACCCCCTCACTCGCGGGCGGCGTCACCCTGCGCGGACTGCACTGGCAGGGCCGCCGGATCACGGTCGCCCTGGGCGCCCGCCACACCCGGATCACGCTCGACGACGGTGCGCCGCTGACCGTGCGACTGCGCGACGGTGAGCACCGGCTGAGCTCCGGCAGGCCCCTGACCACCACGACCCGCCGCCCCGATCTCATCCCGACCGACGATCTGGCCGGCTGCCGGTCGGTGCGCGCCGACAGCGAGACGGCCGGCGGCTACGCCGAAGCCGCGGTCGACGGGAGCGGCGCCACGGCCTGGACCACCGCGGACCCGCAGGGACGGCTCACCCTGACCCTGCCGCGCAAGTCCACGGCAACCACAGCGCGCATCAGCTTCGGCGCCACTCGGCCGGACTCCGTCACCCTGGAAGGCCGTACGGGGCAGGGAAGGTGGCGCGAGCTCGCCACCGCCACCCCCGCCGCGAGTGGGCCACTGCGCCTCGCCCTGCCGCGCCTGCGCACGGACGCGTATCGGCTCACGGTGCAAGCCGAGGAAGCGGGCAGTCAGGTCACGTCGCTGGAACTGCACCCGTCCTGAAACAGCTCACGGGACGGAACGGCTCCCGGCCACCCCGCGCACGCGCGCGACGGCCGGGAGCCGTCCCTCTTGCGGAGATGTCACTCCCCGCCCGGCGGCCGAGAGGGAGCGCCGTTCACCGGTCGTCGGCCAAGGCGGTCCAGCCCTTTTCGAGGAGGTCGAAGGCTCGGGTGACGGCCTGCCGGGTGTCGTCTTGACCACGGGCGGCGCGGGGGGCCTCCAGGGCGAAGTGGGCCAGGGCGGCGCAGGCGGGATCGCCCTCGGGAAGGCCGCTCTCCTCCGCGATGACCTGGGCCAGGGCCTCGGAGTGCCGCAGCCACATGGCCTGTTGGTAGTCGCGCAGTGCCGGGGTGGCGTTGATCAGGCCGAAGAAGGCGGCGAAGCGGGGGTCGCCGTCGGCGGCGGCCATGCGGCGGCGCAGCGCGTGCTCGCGCAGGGCCGCGGGGATCGACCGGCCCTCGGGGCGCTCCCGTACGGAGGCGAGCAGTTGGGCTTCGTGATCCGCTTCCTCGTCGAAGACCAGGGCTTCCTTCACCGGGAAGTGCTTGAACAGGGTGGTGGTGGACACGTCGGCGGCGTCGGCGATCTCCCGGATGCCCACGTCGTCGTATCCGCGCTCGAGGAACAGGCGCAGGGCCGCGTCGGCGATGGCCTGTCGGGTGGCGGCCTTCTTGCGTTCGCGTCGCCCCGGCGGGGCCGGCTGCGCGGCGGAGGTGTCTGTCTCGGGCATACCCGGAGTCTACCCTTCGGTTGCCCAACTTCAAAAGTGCAACAGTTGCACTTAGTGAGTTGGTGTGCTCTTCTGGAGCAGCGGCCAGTGGGCCACTGCCCCGCCGTCCCTCCTCTTCTTCGTCCCTCCCTTCCTGTTCTCAGTCCCTCCCTTCATGCCCGAAAGGAGCGATCAGCCATGTCTGCATCCCTCCCCTCCACCGAACCGGCTGTACCGGACGCACCGGCTGTCCTGGACGCACCGGCCGTACCGACCGCACCGAAGAACGTGCGCTGGGTCCTGCTCGGCGTCATGCTCGCGATGCTCCTGTCGATGCTCGACAACATGGTCGTCAGCACCGCGATGCCCACGATCGTCGGCGACCTGGGCGGCCTGGACCACATCTCCTGGGTGGTGACCGCGTACACGCTCGTCACCGCCGTCACCACTCCCGTGTGGGGCAAGCTCGGCGACCTGGTCGGCCGCAAGCACGTGTATCTGGCGTCCATCGCCGTGTTCATCGTCGGGTCCGCGCTGTGCGGAGCCGCGCAGTCGATGGGCGAGCTGATCGCCTTCCGCGTCGTGCAGGGCATCGGCGCCGGCGGCATCGGAGCGGGAGCCTTCGCCCTGATCGGAGCGCTCGTGCCGCCGCGCGAGCGCGGCAAGTACCAGGGCATGACCGCCTCGGTCATGGCGATCGGCACGATCGGCGGCCCGCTCCTCGGCGGGTTCGTCACAGGTCACTTCGACTGGCGCTGGGCCTTCTACATCAACCTGCCGCTCGGCCTCGTCGCCCTGGTGTGGCTCTGGCTGATGCTGGACATCCCCGTCACGCGCATCAAGGCGAAGACCGACTGGGCCGGCATCACCCTGCTCACCCTCTCCATCACCGCGATCGTGCTGGCCGCCACCTGGGCGGGCACCACCTACGCGTGGGGCTCCTGGCAGATCCTCGGCCTCGGCGCTGTCGCCGTGCTCGGTCTCGCCGCGTTCATCCGGGTCGAGAGGAGTGCCGGTGAACCGCTGATGCCGCTCGGCGTGTTCACGGGGCACCGCAACTATCCGCTGGCCATGGTCATGATCCTCGTCGCCGGTGTGGTCATGTTCGGCACGGGCCTGTACCTGCCGCTGTTCCAGCAGACGGTCCAGGGCGCCTCCGCCACCAACTCCGGGCTGCTGATGCTGCCGATGATGATCCCTGTCGTGATCGTCTCGACCATCGCGGGAAAGGTCATGGCCGCCACCGGCAGGTACAAGGTCTTCCCCGTCGTCGGCACCGTGTGCCTGACGGCCGGCCTGGGGCTCCTCGCCACCATGGACACCGGCACCTCACACCTGCTGACCAGCCTGTACATGGTCCTCGTGGGCGTCGGCCTGGGTTTCACGATGCAGATGTCCACCACCATCGCGCAGAACAGCGTCTCGCTGCGCGACATGGGCGCCGCGATGAGCTCGGTCAACCTGTTCCGCACCCTGGGCGGGTCACTCGGCGTCGCCGTCTTCGGGTCGCTGTTCACCCGCGCCGTCCAGCCCCACCTGCCCGCCGGCGCCGACACCGCACCCGACGCCCTGCACCGGCTGCCCGCCACCGTCAAGAACGCCTACGTCAACGGCGTCACCACCGGCACGGGCCACATCTTCCTGATCGCCGCGATCCTGTGCGCGCTCGCCTGCCTCGCCGCGCTCTTCGTCATCGAGGTCCCGCTGAAGAAGGCGGGCCCGCCCGCGCCTGCCCGTACCGCAGACAGTGCGGACACCGCGGACAACTCCCCGGTACGCGCGGCGAACTGACGCCCGCACGCGCAGACCCCGCACCCCGCACCCCGCAGCCCGCAGCCGCACGTCCAACACGCCCGCACGGCGACACACCGCCGTGCAAGACGAACGGAGCACCAGCCATGAACACCACCACTCCCACACCCCGCATCGCCATCATCGGCGCCGGTCCCGGAGGTCTGACCTGTGCCCGGATCCTCCAGCGGCACGGCATGGCGGTCACCGTGCACGACCACGAGAGCGGGCCCGACGCCCGCGATCAGGGCGGCACCCTGGACCTGCACGAGGACAACGGCCAGCTCGCCCTGCGCGAAGCCGGACTGCTGGACGGGTTCCTCCGGCTCTCCCGCCCCGAGGGCCAGGAGATGCGCCAGCTGAACCCGGCCGCCGAGGTCCTCTTCCACCACACCCCCGAAGCCGACGAACGCTTCAAGCCCGAGATCGACCGAGGCCGGTTGCGCGATCTGCTCCTCGACTCGCTGGAGCCCGGCACCGTGCGCTGGGGACACACCCTTCGGTCCGTCGAAGGGCCCGCGCACGGGCCTCGACGGCTGCACTTCGGCGACGGCACCACGAGCGAGGCCGACCTCGTCGTCGGCGCCGACGGCGCCTGGTCCAAGGTCCGCCGCGCCATCTCCCCGGCCCTCCCCCGGTACACCGGTGTCAGCTTCCTCGAAGCCTGGTTCCACGACGTCGACCACCGGCACCCCGACATCGCCGCGCTCGTCGGCCAGGGCGGTGCTGCCGCCGCCGACGGCGACCGCGGGCTGTTCGCCCAGCGCAACAGCGGCGACCACATCCGCGTCTACGTCATCCAGCGCGTCCCCGCCGACTGGATCAACGCGAGCGGTCTGACCGTCCAGGACACCGACGGCATCCGCGCCCTCCTCCTGGACCGCTTCCGCGACTGGTCGCCCCGCATGCGCCAGCTGCTCACGGACAACGACGGCCGCTACGTCGACCGCCCGATCCACGCCCTGCCCGTCCCCCACACCTGGGAGCAGAACCCCACGGTCACCCTGCTGGGCGACGCGGCCCACCTCATGCCCCCGCTCGGCGTCGGCGTCAACCTCGCCATGCTCGACGCCTGTGAACTCGCCCTCGCCCTCGCGAACAACTCGACCGTCGACGAAGCCATTCGGGCCTACGAGGCGACGATGCGGCCCCGCTCCGAGGAGATGCAGAAGCTGCTCGACAACGGCGCCGAGGAACTGCTCTCCACCGAACTCCCCGACTTCGCCACCGAAAGCCACTGACTGGCCGCTGCCTGGCCAACTGATTGACCGCTGACCGGCCGCTGACCGGCCGCTGCCTGGGCTCGGGGAGCACGCGCGAGCCGGTGAACCGGCGGCAGACGGCCACATGCAGTGCTGTGTGCGGCGGTAACAGAATTCGCCGGAATGCTTCTCCTGGTTCATGCGGGGCTGGTGGGCTGACCGCGCTCAACTCACCGATCACAGGAGGCGTGCGTGAATCTCGTCGTCAACGGCGACGCGGAGAGCGGGTCCGGCGGCAGTGCCGACCCCGTCTCGAAGGTCCGCGGCTGGAAGGTCGCCCAAGGAGCCCCCGCGCTCATCGCCTACAGCCTCGGCGGCGGCTATCCGACCGCGTCGGACCCCGGCCCGGCCCACCGCGGCAGCCGCTTCTTCTCGGGCGGCAACAGCCCGCGCACCGCGCTGGTGCAGGACATCGACCTGCCCAGGAGCGGTCCTACCGGACGCCGCGCCGTCGACGCGGGCAAGGTCCGCTACACGCTGGCCGGCTGGCTCGGCGGCTTCGCCGGACAGGAGGACGGCGCGCGCCTCTCCGTGGAGTTCCGCGACGCCGCAGGCACCCCGGTCGCCCTCAGCGTCCTCGGCCCCGTCGGCGCGGCCGACCGGCAGGGCAGGACCGGGCTCCTGGAGCGCACCGCCGAGGCAGCCGTGCCGCCTTCCGCCCGCTCGGCGCGGGTCCTGCTCGTCTTCACGCGCAGCGGCGGCGGCACCTCCAACGACGGCTACGCGGACGCCCTTTCCCTCACCCTCAGCGCCACCGGAGGCCGCCGATGACCGTCAACCGACGTGACCTGCTCAAGTCCGCAGCGGCCGCCGGCGCGCTCGGCCTGGCCTGGCCGCTCGCCACGGGCCTGACCCCGGCGCAGGCCCGCGAGGCCGCCGAGAACCTGGGTGCCGAGTACGACCGCGCGCCCTTCACGCTCGGCGTCGCCTCCGGTGACCCGCAGCCGCACTCCGTGCTGCTGTGGACCAGACTCGCGCCCGAACCGCTCGCCGCCGAGCAGAGACTTCCCGAGGTCGTCGAGGTCGAGTGGGTCGTCGCCAAGGACGCCCGGCTGCGCCACGTCGTCGCCCGGGGTACGGCACCCGCGTCGGCGACGCTCGGCCACAGCGTGCACGTTCCGGTGAGCGGCCTCGCTCCGGGCCGCCACTACTGGTACGCGTTCAAGGCGCTCGGCAGGACCAGCCGTGTCGGGCGCACGAAGACGGCGCCGCGCGGCCGCGTCTCCAAGGTCACCTTCGCGGCCGCCAACTGCCAGGCGTTCCACGACGGTTTCTACGCCGCCCATCGCGGCATCGCCCGCGAGAACGTCGACTTCGTCATCCACCTCGGCGACTACATCTACGAGCACGGCCAGGTCGGCGGCGTACCCGAGGATCACGTGCGGGACCACGACGGCCCGGAGATCCTCACGCTCGCCGACTACCGCAAGCGGCACGCCCTGTACAAGGGCGACAAATCGCTGCGCGAGGCACACGCCGCCCACCCGTGGTTCCTGACCTGGGACGACCACGAGGTCGTCAATGACTACAGCGGAACCGGCGGCGGCGCTCCGTTCATGCGGCGCCGCGCGGCCGCGTACCAGGCGTGGTTCGAGCACATGCCGCACCGCGACTCCTTCGGCGGGTCCGCGCTGCCCGACCCGGAGATCCACCGGGTGCGGCGCTGGGGCGACCTGTTGGAGCTCGCCGTCCTCGACCTGCGCTCGTACCGCTCGGCGCAGAACCTGCCCGACGGCACCATCCTGGGCACCGAGCAGAAGGCGTGGCTGAAGAAGACCGTCGACCGCGCCCCCGACGCCTGGCACGTATGGGCCAACTCGATCATGCTGAGCCAGCTCCGGGGCCGTCCCGGCGGCTCGTACATGTTCACCGACCAGTGGGACGGCTTCCTCGCCGAGCGCAAGGAGGTCCTCGGGCACGTGCACGACAGTGGTCTGGAGGACCTGGTCGTCATCACCGGTGACTGGCACTCGGCGTTCGTCGACGACATCCGCACCGACTTCGACGAACCGGAATCCCCCTTGCTGGGCACGGAGTTCACCGCGCACTCGGTGACCTCCGGCGCGTACTCCGCGGACTGGAACGCGACCAACGGCCCCCTGATGGGCAAGGCCAATCCACACCTGAAGTACTTCGAGGGCAACCGGTACGGCTACGACGTGTACGAGGTGACGCCGGAGCGGTTCAGCGCGCACATGCGGGTCGTCGGCGACCGCCGGGACCCGCGCTCGCCCCTCACCACCCTGACCACGTTCCATGTGGACCGGGGCAAGGCCGGGTCCTACGAGGACGAGGACACGAAGGGATCGCCCGCGCAGTACCGCAGGGACTGACCCCCGGCTCCTGACACCGGGCTCCGTCGTGGGCCGGGCCGAGGGAAGGGGGAAGGGCACCACCGGGGGGGCCTGGGGCGGGTTTGGTTTTTGGTTGTCCCCTCCCCCGCGGTATGTTGTTTAGTGGGACCCCA
>NZ_JBVIXD010000015.1:125751-156940 GCF_055593965.1 Streptomyces sp. NPDC040622
CGGCTGGGGGAGAGGAAGGGCGCCCGGACGGGTCGTCACAAGACGGGAGACAACCCCCCCCCCCCCCCCCCGACACCTTTCCCCCCCCCCCCCCTCCCCGTTGCCGTCCCACGGCTCCCGACGGGAGATCCTGGGCCTGTCTCGGTTCGGGGTTGCACCTTCCGTAGCGGTATGTGGTCCGGTGGACTCACGTCCCGCCCTCCCCCTGAGGAAGCCCTGCTCATGTACTCGTCCTTCATCCCGCCGCGCCGGGTCAAGATCGGTGACGCGGCGGCCTTCGTCGGCACCACACCGCGGGCGATCCGTCACTACCACGAGATCGGCCTGCTCCCCGAGCCGGAGCGGGGCGGCGACGACCGCCGCCGCTACGGTTACGAAGACATGATCCGGCTGCTGTGGATCCGCAAGATGGCCGACGCCGGGATCGCGCTGGACGACATCCGTGACGCGTTCGCCGACACGGCTTCCGCCGGTGCCGGCAGCGGCGACGACGGCGTCGCGGGCATCCTGGAGCAGCTGGAGGAAACCCTCCTCGCCCAGGAAGCGGAACTGCGGCGGCAACGGACTGCCGTGCAGCGCATGCGCACCGACGGCAGCAGGATAGGCCTGCTCTCCGACTTCGTCACCGACCGCCTCAAGAGGCTGCCCGAGGGCTCCCTGCGCCAGGCGGACCTGGACGGCCTGCTGGTCACCGAGCGGATCTTCGGTCCGCTCGGCGCGTCCGTCCAGGCCACCCGTTTCATCGCCCTGGCCACCCACCCGGATCTGCGGGAGGACTCCGACCGTGTTGATGCCGCCGAGGAGGCGCTTGATGACACGGTCGCCGTCGATGACCCCCGCGTCGCCCGTGTGGCTGCCGAACGGCACGCCTTCGAAGAGGCGCTGCACGCCGTCATCGAGGATTCGGGCCTGGCGGAGAGCGACGATGCGCTCTTCGACTCCTGGGACGCTTTGCACCCCGCCACCGCTGATGAGGGCGATGAAGGCGATGAAGGCTTTGACGAGGTCGGCCGAAGCCATGGCAGGGGGCAAGTCTCCATGAGCGCATTCGAAGCCATAGCCAAAATGCCCTACGACTTCTCCCCCGCCCGCCTGCGCTGCATGGAATTGGCCCAAGAACCAGCCGCCCACGGGTCACCCGCCGCCTCAGACAGCGCTGCCTCAGACACGGCCTAGAGGAGTAAGTCCGAACCCACGCCCGCGCCGCGATGCGCGGGCCTCACCCCCATCGTTCCATTTACAGAACGTTCTGCTTATGGAACGCTGGTCGCGTCACAGCCGATGCGTCAACGACGCGGTGAGGGGCGGAAATCCATGGAACTGGCCCAGGAGGTGGGCGCGCGGCTGCGCCGTCTGCGCCAGGACGGCGGCCTGTCCTTGTCGGAACTGGCCCGCCGCTCCGGCGTCGGCAAGGGCACGCTCTCGGAACTGGAGACCGGCCGGCGCAACCCGACCCTGGAGACGCTGTACGCCCTGACCACGGCCCTCAAGGCGCCGCTGAGCGCGGTCGTCGGCCCCGCCCCGGTCCAGGGCGCGGCGGTGCACGCGGTGCTGACGGACCGCGTGCAGGACGCGGCTGCGGTATCGGAGGTGTACCGCATCCGCATCCAGAGCGGCGCGGTGCAGCGCTCGGCCGCTCATGTGAAGGGCACGCAGGAGCACCTGCTGGTCTTCAGCGGCACGGCCCGGGTCGGTCCCGCCGCCGCCCCGCTCGAGGTGGGCCCGGGCGGCCACGCGCGGTGGGCGGCGGATGCACCGCATCTCTACGCGGCGGTGGACAGCGACGTGGAGGGGGTGTTGGTGGTGCGCTACCCGGTGGAATGAGGAGCCTGCCCCGCACCGACCTCCTGCCGCCGCCGACGGGCCGCGACGCACGCACATCCAGCTACGTCATCGAGAGAAGGATGATCCCGGTACATGCCGATACGTATCGCGCGCCCAGACGAACTGCCCGCCCTCGTCCAGCACTCCGAGCAGCCCGAGCGCAACGCCGGGACGACCGCCTACCTCACCGACCTGCTTGCCAAGAAATGCACCCGGCCGGAGTGGTGCCTGGTCGCGGAGGACGAGACCGGTCGGCTCACCGCGGCCACCGCGCTGTGGACCATCCCCGGGAACGACGTCCCGAGGGCCCTGGTGCTCCTCGAAGCACCGTGGGACGAACCCGGCCTGGCCACCGGCCGGGCGCTGCTCACCGAGGCCGTCGCCCTGGCCGGCTCGCTCGGCGCCAGGGAGCTGGAGCACGTCATCGACTCGCCGGCGCAGCCGCCGCAGTTCCAGACGGAACCGGAACAGCGCACCGAGCTTCTCCGTCTGGCGGGCTTCGAGCGCGCCCGGGACGGCCGCCGCTTCCGCCGCTCCGGCGGAGAACTCACGTCGCATGACGAGCGGCTGAACTGGCGTTCCCTGCCCGGTCTGGGCCGTGAGCCGTTCATCGCCCTCCTCGCCGAGGCGCTGCCGACCAGCGCCGACGCCCACCTCGCCGCCCGGGTCGCCCGGTACGGCGCCCGGCGCGCCGCGGAGAGCCTCTTCACGGACATGGAGGAATTCTCCTACGAACACCAGTGGTGGGAGATCGGCTACGCCCCGGACGGCAGGCCCGCCGCCATCAGCCTCCCCGCCCGAAACCCCTCGACCGCGGTGATCGGCCTGGTGGCCGTGTCACCCACCTGCCGCGGCAACGGCTACGCGACAGCGGTGGTGGCCCGCGGCACGCGGCTGCTTCTCGAAGCGGGCGCCGAGGAGATCCGCGGCGACTGCGACGCGGCGAACACCGCCATGATCATGGCTTTCGAACGGGCAGGCTACGAGAACTTCGCCGACCGCCAGGAGTTCACCCGCCGACTGTGAGCGGGGCCGCGCCTCTCAAGGGTGTCGCACATCGGTGATCTCGCTCGGGTCCAGCCACCCAGCGCATGGCCAACTGCCCTTCTGTGTGCGGTTTTCCACCGTCACGACCGGCGTCTGCGGTTGGGAGCTGGAGATCGTTCCGGCCGCGCGCAACACCCTTTAGTGCTCCAGTGCGGTTTCGTGATCCATTCAGCGGGCTCGCCGGTGGCCCGTCGTCGATAGTGGCTGCGTCGGGCCGTTGGTCGAACATCGCCCACCAGCGGGCAGGGTCTACACCCTGGCTCGCGGCCACCGCATGATCTTCAGGAGTCCACACAACCCCCGATGATCAGGCGGTGGCCGTACCCGTTCCCGGCCGGGTCCACGACAAGATCGCGAAGTCGGACTGGAGTCCTAACCCTGAGCGACCTCAGCGGTGTGTGCGGAGGTGTAGCGCTCGCCCCTTACCTGGCCGCTCAGCGGGTCCAGCGCGGCCAGCGCCTCGGCGTCCAGGGCGAGTTCCGGCGCGGCCGCGTTCTGCTCCAGCCGGGCCGGGCTGCGGGTGCCCGGAATGGTGGCCACCGCCACCCCGAGCCGCTCGGTCTGGGCGTACGCCCAGGCCAGCGCCACCTGGGCCGGGGTGGCGCCCAGCCGGTCAGCCACCTCGCGCACGGTCCGCGCGATCTTCTCGTTGGCCTCGCCCGCCTCACCGGCGAAACGAGGGTTGGTGCGCCGGAAGTCCTTCTCGCCCAGCGTGGAGCGGTCCAGGACGCCGGTCAGGAACCCCCGCCCCAGTGGTGCGTACGGCACCAGTCCGACCCCCAGCTCGGCCATCACCGGGGTGACCGCCTCGACGTCGCGGGTCCACAGCGAGTACTCGCTCTGCACCGCCGTGATCGGGTGCACCGCGTGCGCCCGGCGCAGCAGCTCGCCGTCGACCTCGGACAGGCCCAGGTGGCGGACCTTGCCCGCCTCGACCAGCTCGGCCATCGCCCCGACGGTCTCCTCGATCTCCACGTCCTGGGGCGGGCGGTGGGCGTAGTACAGGTCGATCACCTCGACGCCCAGCCGCAGCAGCGAGGCATCGCAGGAGCGCAGCACGAAGTCCCGGGCACCGCGGATGCGGCGTGCCCGGTCGCCGGCACTGCGGTCGATGCCGAACTTGGTGGCCAGCTGCACCTGGTCCCGGCGGCCGTGGATGGCCCGGCCCACCAGCACCTCGTTGTGCCCGGTGCCGTAGGCGTCGGCGGTGTCCAGGAACGTGACGCCCAGCTCCAGGGCCCGGCCGATGGTGGCCAGGCCGCCGTCCCAGTCGGCGGCGCCGTAGCTCTCGCTCATCCCCATGCACCCCAGGCCCATCGCGCTGACGGTAAGACCGGGTGAGCCGAGCGTGGTTCGGGTGATCATGCGCGGACACTCCTCCTGCCCGGCGGACCGGGCGGTACCTCAAGGTCTGACGAATTCCTCGGACGCTAGGAATTGGAGCGCGCTCGAAGTCAAGCCGGAGGGCCGGCCGCCGCCGGGGGGGTCAGGCGCGGCGGGAGCGGGTGAGGGTGAGAGTGAGGGTGAAGCGCTCCAGCGGCAGCAGGCCGCCAAAGGACCCGGACACCGCGTATTCCCGGCCGTCTTCACCAGCCGGTGCAGCGGCCCAGCGGCCGGCTAACCCCAGGGTTCAAGGATGTCCTTCTCGGGGGTTGACCCGTCGGTTCGCGGCGAACACGCGGGAGCGGCTTCGAGGTTGGTCTGGAGAGTGTCCTGCCCCGCTCCTCGTCGAGGTGGTATCGCTGGTCAGGCCAGCAGGGCGTTCACAAGACGAGCATGAGCTTGCCGCCGGGTCGTCGGGACTGGCTGAGCTCGGCCGCTTCCTGGACCTGGTCGAGCGTGTAGGTGCGGGCGACCGGTACGACCAAGATGCCTTCGCCAGCGAGCCGGGCGAACTCGTCCATCTGCTCATAGCGGATCTCGGTGGTGGTCCGGACGCCCAGCTCGGCCGCGGCGGCGAAGTCCGAGACGGTGAGGACACGGTCGGGATCCCCGGTCAGCTCGATCAGGGTCGGCAGCGAGCCGCCGGCCGGGCTGGGCCGGTCGGCGCGGTCGATCCGGCCCCCGGTCGGCGCCGCGTCGAGGGCACGATCGATGTGGCCTCCGGACAGCGCCCTGACACGTTCGGCCATGCCCTCGCCGTAGGCGGCCACCTGGGCGCCGATCTCACCCAGAGCTGCTGCCCGGGTCTGCCCGGCGGTGGCGATCACCCGAATACCCCGGTGCAGCGCGAAGCGCACCGCCGCCTCACCCACGGTGGTACCCGCGCCGTGGACGAGCAGCAGCTCACCCGGCTTGACGCCGAGGTCGTCGAGCGCGCGCCACGCCGTCTCGGCCGCCATCGGCAACGCGGCGGCCTGCTCGACGGTGACGCCTTCGGGGATAGGTGCCCAGGCCGGCATCAGCGCGTACTCGGCAGCACCGGCCGTCGGACCGTCGAAGGTGGCCGGGCCGAACACGCGGTCGCCGATCCGGACGCCGGTGACGCCCTCACCGAGCGCGTCGACCGTGCCCGCGATCTCCAATCCGAGCCCGCGCGGCAGCGGCGGCAGCTGGTCGGCGAGGAGACCGTCGACGACGTGCCAGTCGGCCGGTGTCAGGCCGCACGCCCGCACGGCGATCCGGATCTGACCGGGTCCGGGCTCCGGCTGCGGGACGTCGCGGAGCACGATCACATCCGGGGACCCGAACCTGTCGAACTGAAGAGCCTTCATGACGATCTCCCGAGTGATGACAGCATCTGTTGTCATCGACGATAGCATCGTGACAACAGATGCTGTTGTCGTATCCTGGTGGGCATGCCGAGATGGGAATCCGATGCACAAGGCCGGCTCGAGCGCGCGGCGCTCGAGCTGTTCGAGACACAGGGGTTCGAGCGCACCTCGGTCGCGCAGATCGCGGGCGCCGCCGGTCTGAAGGAGCGCTCCTTCTACCGTTACTTCCCCGACAAGCGGGAAGTCCTCTTCGCCGGTAACGAACTCGAGGCCCACCTCGTCGCCCAGGTCGAGGCGGCCGACCCGGGCCTCACCCCGATAGAGGCGCTGCTGACCGCGCTGGGAACCGCCGAGGAGATCTTCCACTCGCGCGAGTTCATGCTGCGCCGGGGAAGAGTGATCGCCGCCAACCCGGCACTGGCCGAGCGCGATCTGATCAAACTCGCCGACATCGCCGACGCGCTGGCGCTGGCGCTCGAGCGCCGCGGCTTCGAGCCCGGCAAGGCACGCTTCATGATCGACGTGGTGCTGGCGATCCACCGGCGCGCCATGCCCCGCTGGCTGGCCGAGCCGGACACCACCCTCGCTCAGCTCATGGCCCAGGCCGCCGCCGAGCTGCGTGAGGCGGTCGCGCTGCCGGCTCCGACAGCCCGCTGAGTCGGCCCACGACTCCCCGAAGCCGCCGCGAGAACGAACCCGGCGAGCGCGTCGGTCCCTGATGACGGCGCGCGCGGGCGGAAGGCGGTGGGCTTCATCGTCCGCAGCGACGGCGTTCTGCATGACCGGCTATTTGATCGCCGAGCGGCCCGGTGGCGGGGGCCAGCTCGATCCGCTGGGCGACCTCGTCCCCGCCGTGATCCGCAAGCTGCCCACCTTCGAGATGGCTGACCCGGAGCAGGTGCCGATGGTCTGGTGCCGATGGTCACCGGAGTCCTTGTGGCCGCCGCCATGGGCATGGACACCGTGGCCTGGCACGACCGGTTCGGGGCGATCGAGCCGAAGGAGGCGATGGTCCACGGCTTCGTGCTGTGGCTGCTCGCGGACCTCTTCGAGTCCCTGGTCGACAGGCCGGGCACCATCGACCGGTTGGTGCGCGACACCTTCAAGACCATGGGCACCGACAGCCGCTGACGTCCGATGTCAGTCCAGCGAAATAAAGCTCCCCCCGGTGAGCGCGGCGTCGGCCAGCGCCGACATGTACGGGAAGCAGCCCGCGCACGCCGTCTACCGAGTGGCGCAGGAAGCCCTGACCAACGTCCACAAGCACGCCGCCGACGCCGAAACCCACGTCCGAGTCCACTGCACGCGCCGGCTGCTGCACCTCACAGTGACCAACCAGCACGGTGTCGGCGGCACCCCCGCCGGTCTGCCCAGCGGCGGCCACGGTCTGCTCGGCATCGCCGAACGGATCCGGCTCGTCGGCGGCGAACTCACCGCCGGCCCGACCCCGGACGGCGGCTTCGAGATCGCCGCCGAGATCCCGCTGGACGACGTACCCCAGATGAAGTCCGCCCACATGAAGGCCACGCGATGAGCAAGACGACGACCCGGGTCCTGATCGTGGACGACGAATGGATGGTGCGCTCCATGCTCAGCACCATCATGGCGTCCGCCCCCGACATCGAAGTGGTGGGCGAGGCATCGGACGGCAACACGGCCGTGTCGATGGCCGCCACCCTGGAGCCGGACGTCGTCCTGATGGACATCCGGATGCCCCGCTCCGACGGCCTGACCGCCACCGAGCGCCTCACCCGCTCACCCCGCCCGCCGCACGTCGTCGTGCTGACCACCTTCGACCTGGACGAATACGTTCAGACAGCGCTACGTCACGAGGCGGTCGGTTTCCTGCTGAAGGACGCCACCGCGGACGACATGATCGCTGCGGTACGCAGCGCGGCCCGCGGCGACGCCATGCTCTCCCCGAAAGTGACCCGCCGGCTCATCCGCCGGTTCGCGGAGGACGACAACGGCCCCTCCGCCGCGCGGCAGCACCGCCGCTCCGCGGCCCGCAGCCGCCTGGAGGCCCTGACCGAAAAGGAGCGCGAGGTCCTGATCGCCCTGAGCGGCGGCCTCTCCGATACCGACATCGCCGCGGCCCTGCACATGAGCGAGGCCACCGCAAAGACCCACATCAGCCGGATCCTGTCGAAGCTCTCCCTCACCAACCGCGTCCAAGCAGCGATCCTGGCACACCATGCGGGGCTCGTGGACTAGGGACTTCTTCGCCATCCATCGATAGCGCCCCCCGCGGGCTCTTCGGTTTTCCTCACACAACGCCAACAGCCGCCGGAGGTACATCAGTTACGCCCAGCCGCTGTACTCGCCTGGTCACAGATGGGCGGTGACCTTTCCGTCGGGCCGTTTACGCAGTCAGCCGCGGTCAGTCAGCTTCGTGAGCGTCCGCGCATGGACGATCTCACGCCCACACAGCACGCCGCGGTCACACGTTTTTTGGCCGATCTCGTGGACCAACGCCAGGAGAAGGCGAGTTGGAGGTAACCGACGCAGACCCGGATTTTCCCGGGACGCTCGTGTGGACCAATGGCCCTATTGACTGACGTCCAAGAGGCCCGAGCATGAAGAAACGGACTTAAAGGAATACTTCCTCCCGGCCTGCCCGCCGAGCTGACGAACGCGAACGAGTTGAACTCGCGTGCCACGGCTCCCAAATCGACGGATCGGCGCGCGGGTTCTCACTCACTCGCCTCGGGGAATCCGGGAACCCACGTGCTTCCGCCCGTACCGCACAGAAGATCCGCCGCCTGGAGCAGGGGCACGCCGGTGCAACCGCCCGGCTCGTCACGCTCGGCACGGAGCGGCCGCGGCCAGGCTCCGATCCGGCCGCCTGGCTCCGCCAGGCCCTCGTGGCGGTCGGTGCCCGTACGGTCCGGCATCGGAGTGCGCACCGCCTCTACGGACGATTCTCGCGTGTTGCCGCCTGGTCGACGGCCGTATCAGGATGATGAGCTTCCGAGCACTGAGTCCCGTCCAGGACTCTTTACCTTTCGACGACTTCACCGAGATCCAAAAAGCCCTCGACTGATGTCAACGCTGGCGAGCCGACGGCACTCCTTCCAACACGAGAGCGAGGGCGGGTTCAATGATTTTGTCCCTTGCGGCCGTCCCGGCCGGCACGTCGCGCCATGCCGCAGAGCGGCTCCCGTCCAGCGCCTGTTCGGCCGCTTCCGGGTCTCGGCCAGCACGTCGCCCCGCTCCTTGACCAGCCGGTCGTAGATGGGCGGGTGATCGGATATCTCTGCGGTACTCACGACGCCCGATGCTTCCTTCTCCCCGGTGATCTGTCGGGCCCGCAAGAGCATCGGGCGTCGGCTTCGCCCGAAGCAGCCGTTGCGATGCCCGCCGGCACTTACCCGTCCCTGTCCACTGCCTTCTCCAGCGCCTGTCGCCCCTGCGGGCGGCCTACGGGGTGTCGTCGGCGGGGGTGTAGTCGGTGGACAGGGTGAGGTGTTCCCAGGTGTCGAGGTCGGTCTCGACCGCCGCGCGTCCGGCCCGGACCAGGCGAAGGGCGTCGGAGCCGAGGACGAGGTGGGTCGGCGGGTTGGGTTCGTCGAGGATGCTCAGGAACGCTGCGGCGGCTTTGGCGGGGTTGCCGAGCTGTTGGCCGCTGGCGGTCTGGCGGGCGGCTCGGATGGGTTCGAACAGCTCGTCGTAGTCGGGGACGGTCCGCGGTGAGCGGATCATGGAGCGGCCGGCCCAGTCGGTGCGGAAGGAGCCGGGCTCGATGGCGGTGACGTGGATGTTGAAGCCGGAGACTTCCTTGCCGACGGCTTCGAGGATGCCTTCGAGGGCGTACTTGCTGCCGCAGTAGGCGGAGACGCCGGGGAAGGAGGCGAGTCCGCCCATGGAGGTGACGGCCAGGATGTGGCCTCGACGGCGTTGGCGCATGAAGGGCAGGACGGCGTGGACGGTGGCGGCGGCGCCGAAGACGTTGACGTCGAACTGGGCACGCAGGTCGGTCAAGGGCGTCTCCTCGAAGGTGCCCTCCAGGCCGTACCCGGCGTTCGCGACCAGCACGTCGATCGGTCCCACGGACTGCTCCACCTCGCCGACCACGGCGAGGACCGCCGCGTCGTCGGTGACGTCCAGGAGGCGGGCGTGGGCGCGCTCCGGGTGGAGGGCGGTGAACGCCTTCGCGTCGGCCTTCTTGCGGACCGTGCCGACGACGGTGTGGCCGGCGGTCAGGGCGGCAGTGGCGAAGGCGCGGCCGAGGCCGCTGCTGACGCCGGTGATGAGGAAGTTCTTGGGGGTGGTTGTCATGCCTGGTGCTCCTTGTAGAGGACGAGGTGTTCGTGGAAGAGGACGCCGTCGCGTATGTCGCCGGTGGCGGTGAAGCCGGTGTCGTCGACGTAGTCGAGGTGGTTGCCGGTGACGGTGTAGCGGCCGGTGTAGGCGCTGGCCCGGGTGCCGCGGGCTTCGTCGTAGCGGCCGTCGGGCAGCAGTTCCTGGCGGATGTGCCCGTCCGCGGTCACCCACATCCCGACCACGTCCACGTCACCGCGCCCCCGCCCGACGGTTCCCCGCTGCGGATTCGACTGGTTGCTCATCCAGGCGCTCCTTCTCGTCTCGCTGTGTTGATCACCAGCGTGGGCGGAGCGGGAGCAGGCAGCCAGGACGGGTCGTGCCTGGGTACGGCGCACCCAGGCACGCCGAAGGGCTGCGGCTTAGTCTGAAGAGGTGACCAGCAACGATCTCGGAGATTTCCTGCGCGCCCACCGCGCCCGCCTGCGCCCCGGCGACGTCGGGCTCGCTTCCTGGGGCACGCGCCGGGTGGCGGGGCTGCGGCGGGAGGAGGTTGCCGTCCTGGCCGGCATGAACTCCGACTACTACGCCCGCCTGGAGCAGGGCCGCGAGCGCAGCCCCTCCCCGCAGATCCTCGACGCGATCAGCAACGCGCTGCGGATGGATGACGAGGCACGGGAGCACCTGTTCCGTCTGGCCGGCACTGCACCGGACGGTACGCGGCCTCAACCCCGGGAGACGGTCAGTCCCGCACTGCGGCAGCTGCTGGACGGGTACGCGAACGCCGCGGCGTTCGTCCTGAACCCGGCGACCGACTTCCTGGCGTCGAATGCCCTGGCCGATGCCTTGTTCTCCGCGTTCAGCACGCGGCACAACATGGCCCGCATGACCTTCCTCGACCCGGCAGCGCGGGGCTTCTTCACGAAGTGGGATCGGGCGGCGGAAGCCGTGGTGGCCGGACTGCGCCACGCCACGGGTCTCGACCCGCACTACCGACGCCTGCACGACCTCGTCCACTTGCTGACCGTGGAGAGTGAGGAGTTCGCCGCGCTGTGGTCCTCGCACCGGGTGCACGGCAAAACCCATGCCGGCAAGGAAGTCGTCCACCCCGACGTCGGCCCCCTCGACCTCACTTACCAGACCTTCGACGTGCGCGGCGCCCCGGGCCAGCAGCTGGTGATCTACCATGCCGCACCAGGAGGCCCCAGCGTGCAGGCCCTCGCTCTGCTCGGAAGCCTGCACGCCACCCGGCACCGGGAGTCCTCCACAGAGCAGTAGCGCCCGGGGACCGGTGACGCCTCCCGCACCCCGGGGCCAGCGGCGGACCCCCGCGCGTGATCCTCAGCGCAGGTGTTCTCGGAGGGGTGCCGGGGGCCGGGTCCAACGATGGTGCGTCAATGACGCACATTCATTTGCGCTTGGCACGCCCCGCGTTGCCTGCCTGCCCGACAGCTGCAAGCATTCCCCAGAGGCCCTCGCCACGTACCCCACGGAACTCCCACCACGGTCACCCGCGGACCCAGCGTGCCCGTGTTGGCCCACGGCGCACGTACCCCGGTGCGGTAGGCCAGCATGACCGGCCCCACCACAGCCACTCCCGCCACAGCACCACAGCCGCTCCCGCCACAACCCGCCCGCTGAGAACTGGCGTCTGTCCGGGCGATCACGAGCGGAGCCAGATGACCATGGCTGCGACGGTGACGGTGCCGAGGAAGACGTAGCCGCGTTTGTCGAAGCGCGTCGCGACGGCCCGGTGGGCCTTGAATTCATTGATGGCGCGTTCGACCGTGTTGCGCGTTTTATACCGCTCCTTGGCGAAGCCGGGCGGCCTGCCACCGCGCGAACCCCGGCGCAGGCGGGCGGCCTTGTGGTCCTTCTTCTCCGGGATGACGTGCAGGATGCCACGTCGTCGCAGATAGGCACGGATGGCGCGATTGCTGTACACCATGTCCACGCTGAGGCTGTCCGGGCGTCGGCCTGGCCGGCCGAGTCCGGCCCGGGGCACGCAGATCTTGTCCATGACCGCCTCGAACCCGGCGCAGTCCGCCTGCTGTCCGGGAGTGACGGTGCCCGACAGCGGGCGCTACTTCAACTGTCGCGGCAACCATGAACTCAGACCGCGAGCACGGGCGCTCCTGACTCGATCAACCCACCACCACAGGTCAGAACTACCTCGCCTTGCTACCCCGGATGGTGAGCATGCCCGAGATAGGTTCAGACCTTTCGTGATTCGTGCTAGCTTCCCTCGCATGCGCATACGGTCGACGCACGGTCGAGGAATGCACGCTGCATTGAGGACGCTCACGGCCTTCATGGTCGCGCTTCCGCTCTCCCTCATCGGCCCGGCGGCGGTCGCCAACGGGTCCGAGTCCGGTTCGCCGAACCGCGAGTGTGCAACCCCCTCGATTGATCGGCTGCAACAGTGGATCGCTAGCGGCGAGGGCACCACCGTCCCGGCAACGGGAAGTCTGCTCGTTCGCGAACGCGGCGGATATGCAGCCAAGGTGACCTTCCTCAACGCCGAATGGCACGTGGCCGTCGTCTGGCTCGGCAACCAGTTCGAGGCCCAGAGCGACCTTTCCCGGTCGCGCGGCTTCTGGATGACCTACAGCGCGACCGACGACCTCTACGTCCAGCTACGGCCGGCGTCACACTGGAGCGGCGGCGACAAGTGGCTCACACGAGTGCCCTCCACAGGCGGCAAGGTCGTGAAGAAATTCTTCAGCTTCTCCCCCGACAACTGGACGACGCTACCCGAACTGGGCACGCCCGCTTACTCGTTCGCTTCGGCACTCACCGAGGCACGAGGTCTGGTATTCGTCGGCAAGACCGTGAACGAACTCAACTTCCGCGGACTGCGCATCCACGGCTACCGGCCACCGTGCCTCTGACCTGAACAACTCCCCCAACGGACTGATCCAGCACGCAGCGTCCCCAGTACGACGAGGATGCGTTGGTTTCTCTGATGCCCGTCCAACCCAGCAGCACATAGCTCGCTCACCCGCTTCTGCGCAGCGAGAAGGTCAGGCGGAAACGGGGAGGCGGAGGGGGGCATCGGTCATGTGAGCGACCCTAGTGGGACCCTCCGATATTCAACGATCAACTCGGCCCGTCTTTCTCAGGGCCGCCGACAGAACGAGCCGCGGCCCTTCCCCAGTCCCGGATCGTCTTGCATCTCCGCCGGCGCGGCAGCGACAGGGCGATCATCCTCCTCCGCGACTTCTTCGCGGCGACACCATCGGCGTGGCATCTCCCGCACAGGGCCAGGTCTCCGGCTGTCCACGCCCCGCCGCGGGCTTCGGCCTCTTCCCTGCGCTGGTCGGTGAACTTCCCCCGCACCGCCCGCACACAGGACGCTGTGCCTCCCGTTCCGCGGCGCGGCGCCGTGCTTCTGTCGCGTCGGCGCGGGCGGCCTGTTCGCGGTAGAGGACGTCGCCGTCGGGGTTGTCGAGCGCGGCCGTCAGCGTCTGCTCGCCCTGACGCCCGAGCCGGCACCATACCGCCGCGTCGGCGCCGTTCTCCTGGAGTTGCTCCGGGGTGGTGAGGACGACGGGCACCGCCTGGCCGTAATCGAAGCAGCAGCTCCAGCAAATCGCAGCCGACGGCCTCGCCCGGATGTACTTCCGCGCCGACCACTCCCGCGCGCACGGCCTGGGCGTGGAGTTCACCGACCTGGAACGGCTCGAGATCGAGCTGTAGGCCAGCCCTCGCGGGCTCCCGCGCAAGCGCCCCGCCCCCGCCGCGCGCGATCGGGGTCAGGAACCGAACGGACGTAAAGCAAGTATCCCGGCGAGCTGGAAGTGAGCTGAGGATACGAATACTTATCGCCATTCATGTCTTTGCTCTTCCTTGGCCATCTGCGCACACCTACCTTCATGAATTAACCCCAAGTGCAACTCATGACAGGAGACCTCTGTGCGCGCTGGAGGACGATTACTGGTTGCCCTCGCAGCGGGGGCACTGGCCGCCTTATCGCTGCCGTAGGCGCAGGCGGATGAGCGGAGGCCCAACTGGGTCGACATCTACGAGAAGGTCGGTAAGCAGTACTACTTCCTCGACAGCTTCCCATGTGAGGCCCACGACTACGCCTTTCCTCGGTGGCCGATCAACATGATCGACGACAACAGCGGATGCGACCGCAGGGTCTGGGTACACAAGAACATCGAAAAAAAGGGCGACGAATACTGCATCGGGCCCGGTAGGCATGTCATCGGGATCCGGAAAATCGAATACCCGCCTGGTTCGCCGTCGGTGCGAAGAAGTCCTGCCCGCCCGGCACCGGACCCTGATCTTTGGGCCACCCAGCACATATCTCAAGGCAGGGGAACATGGACATCGCCTTCGGTGACAGCGAGATGAGCTCGGTGGAGGTTTCCCTCCACGAGCACGAGGTGGAGAACGTCGGACCGGAGACGGAGTTCGTACCGCGCCACCTGACCACCTATAACGTCGCGTGGGAGGACACCCTTTCCTGGGACGTAACAGCGGCCGATGCAGAGTTCCTCACCCTGCGCAGGACGTTCCGCTCAGGTACCGACTTCCAACGCCGCGTGCAGTCCGGCGTCGCCGGCCACGACACGACCGGTCACCGGGTCTCCGCCTCCCGGCAAGTGAAGGTCCCGCCCCTGACACGGATCGTCATCTCGCTCGTCGGGACGCACGAGGTCGAACGCGTCGCCGTCACCGGGGCCGCGACAGGCTTCGTGGCAAGCTCCCGCATCACGCACCTGCGCTTCAAGCTCACGATGCTGACCCCCGGCGGAGACCATATGCACACCCAGTACGTGAAGGCCGAACTGCGCAAGTACCCCGGCTGACAGCCGTACGGAACCGAGCCGGCCCCCTCTCCGGCTCAGGGCCGCACCCGCGGTCACGACGAAGACCAAGAAGGGCGCCGGCCCGGGGGGGGGGGGGGGAGAGAGCAGCCGTCGTCGATGTGCTCGAAGTCGCACAGCACAGGGTCCAGCTCCTGGGCAGCGCCGCGCAGGGAGCACAGGCGGGTAGCGGGCTGCTCCGCGACGTCCAGCGCCCGGTCTTCTGCATGGTGGGCTCTCCTGAGCGGGCGGTCGGTCACCGCCAACGGGCACTGCGGTGCGGCGACGGCGGTGCACGAGCGGTGGAGAGCGGAGCGGAGCGCGGCTTTGCGCGATGGTCGGCCGCCGAAGTTCGATCCAGAGGACTACAAGGCTCGGCACGCAGTCGAATGTGGGGGCAATTACTTGAAAAGGCAGCGCGCGGTGGCCACCAGATACGACAAGCTCGCAGTCCGCTACAAGGCGACCGTCCTCGTTGCCGCCATCAACGAGTGGCTGTTACCAGGAACATCGCCAGTGGCCTGATGGTCCTTCACCGATTCTCCGCCTCAAATGCCCGGGCGACGGCGAGGCTGTCCTCGTAGACATGGTGCCGGGTGACAAGGCCGTCTTCGACGGTGAGATGCAGCGCGAACCGCGCGCGATACGCGCGTCCCGTGGGCCGGGCGGTCTGGCGAATCTCGCCGAGCACGACCGCGTCGTTGCCGTCGATGAGGATGCGCTCGACCTCCGTCGCCACGCATTCCGGCACGTGGTGCTCGGCAAGCTCACGGTAGTGGGCGGCCGCGTCGGCGCGGGTGGACCGGTGACGGATCCATGGCGTGGCCGTACGGCCGTACTCGGCCTCCGGCCAGTTGAGTTTCCAATCGCCCTGCTCGGCGTACAGCTCGGCGATGCGCTCGGGATCGCCGTCGCCGATCCTGCGCAGCAACTCCTCCACCACAGTGCGCGTGTTCGTAGGTGCGGTTATGGACATGGCTGACCTCTCCGTCCTGGTCCGCGTCCTCCGACGCGGAGAGATCGCCGATCCTGCCAGCGCGGGCAGGCCGAGGCGATTACCTCTGACGTAGGGCAAGCGCATCGTCAAGATCCACTTCTGATACACACCCTAGAACCGTGTCCTACATGGTGAGGCGGACGAGCCGCTCGGAGCAGCACAAGGCGGCGGCTAGTCCGAGAAAGGCCAGCTAGTTGCAGGGATTGCGCTCGTAGCGCGGACCGAGACGCCGGTAGCCCGACAGCCAGGACATGGTCCGCTCGATCACCCATCTGCGGCGGCCGAGCCGTTCGCTGGATTTGATTCCCTTGCGGGCGATACGCACGCCGATGTGCTTGCCCCATAGCCATCTCCGCAGGTGGGGGATGTCGTAAGCCTTGTCCGCATACAGCCGCTGGGCCTTGAAATATCGGCTGGCGCGCCCCGGCCACCGAGACGCGGAGCCCGGCACCCGTACGCGATCCGGACTGGGCCGCCCACCGCTCCCGGCAGGAGCGCGAGCGGACGGAAGGTCACCGACTCACTTACTGGCACTCGACCCGCCAGGGCCTGTCCGTTGGGTGGATGGCCAGCCGGGCCTCGATTGCTCGGAGTCGTGGAGCAAGCCGGTCGGCGCCATCGCCGGGGCGGGTCTGTCCGGTGGCGGGGATCAGCGCCAGTGGTTGTTGCTGGTGTGGTCACCGGCGAGCCAGCGGGCGAGGTCGGCGTGGGCGGTGGCGCGTCGCTCGGCGTCGATCTTCTCCACCTCGGGGTGGTCGACAGCGAATTCCAGGATGAGCCCGTTGGGGTCTGTGACGTACAGCGAGACACAGAAGCCATGGTCGAGCACGTGGGCGTTCGAATCGGTGTAGTCGGCCGAGTTGATGCGCTTAAGTATGGCTTCCTGAGTCTCCTTCTCGACCTTGAAGGCGATGTGGCGCAGGGGGGTGGAGTTGAGGTCCGTCTTGAACTCCTCCTGGTCCTTGGGGTCGGCGAACTGGAAGAAGGCCAGAGCGCTGCCGTCGGCCATGCCGTAGAGGGCGTGACTGTAGGCGCGTTCGACCCCGGCGAGCACCTCGCGTTCGGTCCATGTGGCTACCAGGGGCAGGCCGATGACGTCCTCGTAGAAGTGCCGGTTAGCCTCCTGGTCGTCAGTGATCCATGCGTGGTGGTGAAGGCGGAGCGGCAGGGTCTGGCTCATGCGGAGTCATCTCCATTGATCGGCTGGGGTGTTGAACCGGAAACCGGGGCGGTCTCCGCTGTCTCAACCAGCATGCCCTCTACACCGGTTGAAGGTTAAATTAAAATGAGCCATTGTTCACGCGCCGGAGTGTCGGCCTCCGGGACGGGAGATGGCGGTACTGGCGCTGGGTCAGGGCGGCGCTCCAGGAATGCAATGGCGCCTGAGTGGACCCTCTGCGCGGCGCGGTCGGGGGTCTGGAGCGTAAGGACTTCACCCCGGGGGGTGCAGCACTGTCCCGCACCAGCCCCGCAGCTCGGCCTCGAGCGTGACCGGCACCGGCCCGCCGAGCGGATGGCGGCCGAAAATGGTTGAACATTAATTAATGCGAGGCGTCATCCTGCCGGAAGGACCGCGACCTGCCTCCAGCCGGGCGGCCAGACCGGGGCGGGAGCCACCGGGCAGGTCCTAGCTCCCCTTCGACAGTGCAGAGCCCGGACCACGCGTTCGGGTCTTCGTCGCACCCCGGGATCTTTCTTCCCGGCCGCTGCTGTCCGGGGCTCGGCTTACAACCGGGGGGAAACAGCCGTGCCCGGCAGAACGGTACGCAAGCACCTGCGCCCTGCCACTGTCCGCCCCACCCGTCCAACCCACACCGAAAACAGCACCCATGACCAACCGTCAGCTACCCAGGGCAACACCCGCGCCGATCACCACCACGCTGAACACGCCCACCCTGGGCCGGTCCCAGACCCCACAGGGACGCCCTCAGGCAGAGAACCGCAGCAGGATCGCAGCACCAACTGATGGACAAGTCCCGCACCAACCCGCCCGACTGGCCCAGAGCCCTGCGCCACGCGCTACCGAAGCCCTGGGAGCAACGGCCCCGGCCGGGCAGCACGGAGCGGCCCGGCCGAGACCTGCCCGGCCCCGGCCTGCGCCGCGGGCGTCGACCCCGGGCGACACGTTCCCCACCATGCCGAGCACGTCGCCCCCGTGCCGAACGCCGCCACGCCTTCAAGCACGACATCAGCGCGCGTGAACGCCCGCATGTGATGCGGGAGGTCGAGCGCGCCACCGGCTCCAGCTACGGGTTGTGGCACGACACGCCCTCGGGATTCATCGAGGACGTTCGAGGGAGAGTATTTGGTCTCGCCAGCGGGAGATCGTCGACACCGTCCCGCTCCACAAGCGCATCGCTGTGACAGCGGGATGTGGTGTTGGAAAATGCGTAGCCATGGGGGACGCATTCCGCTGGCCGACGGTCGCACGGTAAGAGCTGAATCACTGAGGTTCTTCAGCGGTGCCGCTCCAGGGTGAGTACGGCCCTCCTCCCTGCTAAGCGAGGCCGGCCAGGATGGGGATGCCCTGGCGTTCGCAGATACGGATGATCCGGTGGGTTCGGGCAGCGGTCAGGTCATGGGCGCGACCCGGCAGCGCGGGGGAAAGCCATAGCAGCCGGCCGCCAGGAACGGTGATTACCTGCACGTTCACGCCGTGGCGGCGGTGTTTGCCGAGTAGTCCGCCCGCCCGTCACCGACGCGGTCGAACTCGGCGAGGGAGCCGTCCAGCAGAACGGAGTCCGGGTCGGCTTCGCGCCGTGTCTTGAGCCGACCCGGAGCGCGCTCGGCGAGCAGGTCGGTGACCGAGGTGGTGTAGGCGTGGGCGGTGGACTCGCTGATCCCGAGACCTGCGGCGACCTACTCCACCGTGATGCGCTCACGTAAGTACACGAGCGCCACCATCGCGCGTTGAGACGCCCCTACTCTTCTGATGGCGCTTGCTCGACTGGTTGGATCACCCCATTGGTCGGGCAGCAGCCGCATTTGGCGCGGCGCCATGAGTTCGGCTCACAGAGGTAGGGAGAGGCCATGACTCAGCGCCCAGCTGCCGCTAGTGAGTATCACCAGGGAGAGTACGGCGAGTACGCGGACCGGTCGGCGGCGCAAAACCACAGACAGGTCTCCGATCCGCAACTCAAGGTAGGGGGCTGCTTCATCACGCTTCGTGTTGCTGGAGTTCATGGATCCTCACTTCGTCGGCAAGCCGGGGCACTGCCGCAGTGCGGTGCATCCCAGCTGGTCAAGGGTTCGCCAGGTTCTCGTCGGGGCGACGCCCTCCTTGGTCGATGCTCGGGCCAGGCCCACAGCTGTCGCTAGTACGCAACTGTTGCCACCTGCTGGCAACTCGCCCTGCACAATGCCCGTATGAGTACTGACGCCGACCCGACGCCCGAACTGAAGGCTCTCCTCAAAGGTCTGTTGCGAGACACCGGACTGACGCAGCAGAGTTATGCGCGACGGTGCGGGCTCAACCCCACCCAACTCTCCAGGCTCATGAACCTTCACCAGGTTCCACAGACCGCCTTTCTGCATCAACTGATCGACGCCGCACATCGCGGCCCTGGCGGGCCCGTGGAGCAGGAAATCCAGGAACGGGCCGACCAGCTCCTGCTGACCCTCGTGGCCCAGCGGCACCCGGAACGCCGCTACGAGGAGGAGACACGGCGTCGCGACCACACCAAGGTCCAGCGCCGGGCCGAAGAACTCCAGAGTCAGCTGGACACCTGCGCAACAGACCTCGCTTCGGCCAAGAGGCAGGTAGAGCAATTGACAATGGAGAGACGGCAGTTACGTGCAGACCGCAACCGGTTTCAGCAGAAGCTCGAAGTCAGCCACACGACAGTCCGGAAGTTGAATCAGCAGCTGGACGCTGTGCTCGCCTTCCCGCGCTCCCGCCAAGAGATCGAGGACGCGGTGCGCCGCCGCTGGGAGGCGGACGCGTCCGACCGGTGCGGCGACCTCCTGCTGTCATCGGCAATCACCCTCAGCCCTCTGGCGGCACTGCGCCTCCTGGCTTGGCTCTGCACCCCACCGCATACCAGCCCCGAGGCGGATTCGATCGGCCAGACGTTCCTGGATGACTTCATGCGATGCCGGAGTGCGGAGGACGTCAGCGAAATCGGCACGGCTCTGCTCGTCGACGCCGTTCCGGGCCACCCCCGCCAGTGGGCCGAGCACCTGCTAACCGCGCTGGGGCACCGACGGCCGCTGCATGAACTGCTCGCCCAGCGGCACGACTGGATCGCCGACAAGTCGGTACGGTGGACGGACTTCTACGACCGATACTGGCTGGCCGGGTGGATGAGCGGCGACCGGCCCCTCCGGGAGCACCTGGCGATTTTTGAACCAGCTACGGAGGAGATCGCGCCCGGTGTCGTCCGCATGGCTGCCGAAGCACTACGTACTGACGCCCGCCCAACCGACGCGGCAGCGATACTCCTGTCGCTCGCTCGCGACGAGCACCCGTATGCGGAAGCTGTTGCAAAAGTCTACTTCGCCCCCGACTGGGGTCCGTTCACACATCCAGTTTCGGTGGCACCTGAGTTCTGGCAACATCTCTGCCGCTCTCACATATCCCCGGCGGCCCAAGCGACGATCATGAAGGTGGCCTGCCAGGTACTCGGCGCGCACGAGATGGCTATCATCCTTCCTTGGTTGCACCGCTGGCTCTGGGACACGGGATCAGACGAAACCGTGCTCGATGCCTTCCTCACGGTCGTGTGCACGGTCCCCGGCTCCGCACTCGCTATCCAGGAACAACTTCGCGACGGAACCGACCCAGGACGGTCCTACGTGGCCGAAAAGCTCAGGGAACTGCCGAGCCCATCAAGCGCCAGCTCTCCCCGCACCATATGAGGCTGCTGCCCGACGAACCACATGATCCAACCAGTCGAGCAAGAGCGGGAGATGAACGCCAGAAGCCCGGTCCTCCCTTCAGAGGAGGCCGGGCTGCTCACGTCGAGGCGCAGGACGCCTCTGACCTCTGAGGAGGACGAGGAACGGATTGGCGTCATCCATCGGTCAGCTGCTGGATGGCCTTGAGCGTCTGACCCGCTCCGTTCTCGGTCGTCAGATGTTGCGCCGCTTTTGCGGCGGCTCGACTGTGTGCCTGCTGCTTCACTACTTGGTGAAGTGAGTCGGCAAGCCGTTCGGCGGTGAGGGATCGGAAGGGGATCGGGTCGGTGGCGGCGCCGATGGCGGCAAGCCGCGCCGCCCAGAACGGCTGGTCCGCGGTCACCGGTACGGTGACCGCGGGCACTCCAGCACGCATCGCGGCGGCCGAGGTACCGGCCCCGCCATGGTGGACGACCGCAGCCAGCCGGGGAAACAGCAAGGCGTGCGGTACGTCCCCGATCGTGAGCACGTCGTTCCCGCCGGCGGCAAGCCCGGCACTGCCGGCTTGGAGGATCCCGCGCAGCCCGGCGCGGCGCAGGGCTTGCACAGCGATCTCGCTCAGCCGCTCCCCCTCACCGGTCGCCATGCTTCCGAAGCCGATGAGGACGGGTCGGGGTCCTGCACGCAGGAAGTCCTCCAGATCAGGAGGCAGCCGTTCGGCCGCCGCCTGATGGGGCCACCAGTTGCCCACGACCTCCAGGCCGGAGCGCCAGTCAGAGGGGCGAGGCACCAAGGCCGTGCTGAAGCCGTGCAAGATGGGCCAATTCGCCTGTTCCTGTCGTCGACGCATCTCGGAAGGGGAGGTCGGGGGCAGGTGGAGGCGGAGGCGCAGCTTTGCGACAGCCTGTTCGTAGACGCGGTCGGCCATGCGCAGCGCGAAGCGTCCGGTGGCCCGGTTGGCGAGACGGCCCAGTGAGCGGGAACCTGTGACGACCGGCGGGAAGTCACCCGTCGGTTCGGTGGGCTGGAGGTACACGCCGAGACTCGGTGTGCCTGTGGCTTCGGTGAGGTGCCAGCCGAGCGGAGCCGTGGTGGCCGACAGCAGGAGCAGGTCCGTGCCATCGTCCATCGCGTCGGCGAAGCCCTGACCCAGTTCGGTGATGAACGCGGCAGCAGTGCGCATCAGTTCACGTTTGCCTGTGACGCCGCCACGCACCCGTGTGTCGGCACGCACCCGTGTGTCGGCGGGGAGGGTGCGAAATTCCAGCCCCGCGTCGCGCACGAGGGGTGCGAAGGTGTCAGTGGTGGCGAGGATAACGTCGTACCCGGCCCGGCACAGTTCGGCGCCCAGACCCGTGTAAGGCGCGACGTCGCCGCGCGATCCGGCTGCGGTGATCAGGATCCTCATCGGTCCTCATCGGAATCGGTACGGCCACCTGCGTGGCGGTCCGCGTTGGCGTGAACCGCCTTGCCCGTGTAGGCGGCCAGGCCCGGGCGTTGCTGCGACGGCGGTATGACCAGAGCGAACGCGCGCGGATGGGCGACGAAGTCGTCCGCGATGCGCCGGTGCATGTCGGGCGGGCAGGAGGTGAACCATCGTGAGATGTGCAAGCGGTGCTCCTCGGCGAGGTCCATAACCCGCTCACCGTCGCTCAGCTCCCCCTCGTCGAAGGCCGCGAGCAGCTCCGCGCGCCAGGCGGCGGCTTCGCCCATGAGCTGACGCCAATCCTCTTTGGTGTGAGCAGCCGCGCGCGCCATCGCCTCGCGCTGTCCGTCCGAGTGCGCCCACTTCAGCTCTGCCTCGGTGGCATAGCTCAGGTCGAAGGTGATCTCACCGAAGACCTCGAAGTGTTCCTGAGGAGTCAGGGACCCCCGGTCTTCTGGACCTCCATCGCCCGTTCCGCCACCTCGGCCAGCCGCTGCAGCCTGGCGATCTCCTCATTCAGCTGTCGCTGCCGGGCCCGGAGCCGCTCCAAGGGGTTCACCTGCGGATCTTTGAAGATCGCGGCGATCTCGTCGAGAGGGAAGCCGAGCTCACGGTAAAAGAGGATCTGCTGGAGACGGACCAGATCAGCCTCACTGCAGAGCCGGTATCCGGCGTGGCTGCGGTCACTGGGTGCGAGCAGTCCCGCCTTGTCGTAATGGTGCAGTGTCCGCACCGTCACCCCGGCGAAGGCCGAGACCTGCCCCACGGAGTAGCTCATCCACCTGCCCTTTCGTCGGTACACAGCCTCAAGCCTGACGTAAGGGGAGGGTCAACTCCCGCTCGCTGGTCCTCGGAGCGCGGCCCTGCCCACCTCAAGTACTGGAGGGCCCTCCGTCCCGCCCGCCGCAACGCCGACGACCTCCTCCTGGTCCCCGAACACCAAGCCGCCCGAGGAGTTGTCCCCGCCGCGGCCTCCTCAACCAGTCGCCCGGCGCCTCGCGGTGCCGAGGAAGACCTCGCGCCTCCCCGGTGGGAGACGATGCGCCGCACACTCCATGCGCAGCGCGACACAGCAGAGGCGTGTGGCGGCCGTCGGGACGCTGTTACGGTCCCGGCATGACCAGCCGCCCGCCCCCAAGCCCTGCCAGTGCCTCTGACGGGAACTGAACTGCTCCAGGTTCAGCAGGCCGCCCCCAGGCGTCCGGGATGAGCCTCGACGCCTTCGTGCGCGCCGCGGTACTCGATGCGGCCGCGACCGCCGGCCGGTTCCGCGACGCCTTCGAGCAGGCCACGGCCACCGTCTGCGCCCGCGCCGACCAGATTCAGTAGGAGGACGCCAATTGAGTCCCGCCCGCCCCGTACGCTGCTCAACATGGCCGAACTGACTGCCCTGCGCGACGCATACGACCTTCAGCAGGTGTGTGTGGCCCCGCGCCCAGCCAGGACCTTTATGGCGCAGATCGCCGCGCACGCAGAGCGGACGGCGCATCACCCCGGCCGACGGCACTGGTCCCCCGTCGCCCAGGACGGTCCCTGGACGATGAGCCCCGCCGAGGCCCTGGACCAAGATCTCAAGCGCTGGAAGACCCTCAAGAGCGTCCCGATCCGGGGCCTGTGGCGCGTGGCCGACTTCCGCCCTGGTGAGTACGAGGAAGCCCTCGGCGAACCCCAGTCCTGGCGCCGGTCCGCCTACCGGTACGGCCCGCTCATCGAAACCACCGACGAGGACCGACGCTCATGAATCTCGCCGACATGATCGGTCCCGAGCACGCCCGTGTCGTGGCCATCCGCCGGGAGCTGGAGGCCGCGGTCGCCGCCGTCGTCGAAACCGCGCAGGTCGTCCCGGACTTCAGGCCCCTGGGCACCGACGAACTGCCCGCGGCCATCTCCGCTCTTGAATCGTCCACCGTCGACCCCGACGAAGGCGCCGCACAGTGGGTCTCCCTCGCCTTCACCGCGACCCCCGTGGACCTGCTCAAGACAGATGAGGCAGGGCGAGCGTTCGGCGACAGCGTCGCCGTCATGCGCGCGGCGCTCCAAGAGCTCACTCAAGCACTTGATGCGCTCGACCAACCCGGCGAGGGCACCACCTGACGGCCGCCGTCCGCCACCCTCGACGTCTCCAACACAGAAGAGCCGCTCCGGTGCGCCTGCGGCGTCCGGGGCGCAGCCAGGGGGACACGTCTACGGTGAGCGCGATCCGCCCATCGAAACGGGGCACCGGCAGCGAGGTCAGCAGGGCCCGCTGCCGGTCCGTGTCCAGGCGGCCGTGGTGCAGCGCACCGTACCGCGAGCCGTAGCCGCGGCGCTGCTCAGCGGTGGGTGACAACTCGACCGGTGTCCGCGCCGGTCCGTCCGCACACAGCAGTGCGTCGGTCAGTTCGAAGAACGCATCCGCCCGTGCCGACAGGCACCTGTAGAACTCCGTCCGGAAACGGGACAGGTCAGCGAACCCTTTCTCCTTGCCGACCCCTGCCAGCATGCTCATCCTGCGGCCTCCCTCGTGAATCGCGCGCCCCCGGCGCGGAGTTCAGGATCACGAGGAAGACCGACGTCTTACCCGGCGATTGCCCCTGAGAGCGACCACGGAACGGACCGGCGTTGAAGGGGCAGGCTGAGCACGGGAAGACCCGCTGTCGCTCAGGAGTCGGACTCGCACACCGCGAACACTCGCAATGTGCACCCCTCCATGGTGTCGCGGGCGCCGGCCGTCCACCCGTTGCCGTTGTCAGTGGGCCGCGATGTCGACAGGGACCCTTCCCGATCGCCCCCCGGCGCCTCCACCAGTCCGGTGGGTGTCCGATGCAGCAACCCCGGCCGGGGCACGGAGCGCGAACGCCGTGGCACCTGTCACCTGTCACCGCGGCGTGTCTCGCGACCTGGTCCTGAACCTCGCGCCAATCATCGCGGCCCTGAGGATCAAGCCCACTCGATCTGGACGAGGACGAAGAGGAATGAGAGCGGTCAACGGGCCGTGCAGGCGGCCCGGTCAGCCGTACATCGCCACGCGGTACAGGAGCGCCAGCGCGTCGTCGATGGGATGAGGTTGCGGCGTGCCGGAAGAACCGAGTCGGTTCCACCTCTGCAGATTCATCGCGACCGCCATCTGTCGCTTGCCGTCGGCCCGGGTCATGGCCAGCGTCCCGCCACCCCAGACTGTGCCGCCATGGCCCCAGAAGGTGCCCTGACCGGGACCTTCCATCGGGTGCAGGCCGAGACCGTAGTCGATCACCTTTCCCTCTTGGGAGACGACCGGAACCGTGCGCCGCATCTGCGCCAACGACGACGGGCTGACGATCTCCCCGGCCAGCAGCCTGCGGTAGAAGCGGTTGAGGTCCGCGACAGTCGATATCAGCGAGGCCGACGGCCCCACCCAGGACATGTCGAAGACGCTGTAGTCGCGCGGTGGGTCGATCATGCCGAACCATGCTTCGTAGAGCTGCGAGTGCGGCCCGTCGACATGTGGTGTGGCTGGGAATCCGGTGTCCCGCAGGCCGGCGCGCTCGATGACGTTCCGGGTGATGTGCTGTTCGGCCGTGGTGCCGGTCACTTCTTCCAGGAGCTGGACGAGGAGCAGGTAGTTGGTGTTGGAGTACACCCCTGGTACGCCACCCGGGGCGCCGACGGCCGGTGCGGTGACCCCCATCTCGATCAGGTCGACGGGATCGAACCGAGTACACCGGTGGTCGTCCAGACTCCACGGCCCGGTGTCAGCGAGGACGGGGTACGCCTTGAGGGAGGGGTAGGCGTACGGGAGGTACTCGGCGAGGCCGCTGGTGTGGTCGAGCAGCATCCGGACCGTGATCGTGTCACCGCGCCGTCCCGGGACCAGCTTCGGAAGATACCGGCCGATCGGCGTGTCGAGGCCGATCCGGCCAGCCTCGACCTGCAGCAGGACCGCGGCGGCGGTGAAGGTCTTGGTGACGCTGCCGACCCGGTGCCGCATGTCGGCGGTGACGGGGCGGCCGGTGCCGAGGTCGGCCACCCCGGCGGCGCCGCGCCAGACCTGGTCGCCGGCGCGTACCTCGGCGAACAGGCCTGGCATCCCGGCGCGGTGAACGGCTTCGATGGCAGCGTGCAGTGCCGTGCTGTCCAGAGGGCTTGTCACGTCATGAGTCCTTGTCTGTCCTGGGAGCCAGCCGTGCCAGCAGACTCCGGGTGATCGGCCGGTCGCCGAGTGCGGCTGGGCGCGCACCCCCGCGGCGCCACAGCCGTATGACCGCCGCACCCCCGACCACGCATGGCAGCAGCGTCAGCACGCCGTAGCCGACCGGCACGATGACCTCGTACTGCTCGCCGCCCGCGCTGAGGTTGACCAGCGCCACCGTCACACCGGCGCCCCAGGCCGCGGTGGCTGCGGCCCGCGCCCAGCGCCTGCCTGCCGCAACCGCACGGATCGTCAGGAGCCATAGCAGTGCCCCCAGTCCACCGGTGACGGCGAGGTAGGCGGTGATCGCGGTGCGGTCCTGGCCTACCGGCCCCGGACCCCACTGCGGGTACGCCGCGCGGACGTGCCCGGCGATGGTGTCGGCGGTGGCCGCGTCCACCAGTGGGGCGATGGCGGTCACTGCGGTCAGCGCGAGTCCGGCGTACATCGCACCGATGGGAGCGCCGCCCGGCGGGCGCGCGGCGGACGCCGCCTTCGGCGGGGCGTCAGCGGTGGTCATAGGTGTCCCTCCCCGATTCATTAAACCTACGGCGTAGATTTCACTCGGCACGTTATGTTCTACGTTGTAGGTTTGGCAAGGGACAGGAGGATGGCGTGGTGCGACGCGCACGAGGCACCTCGGCCGGGCTGGATCGCGTGAGTATCGCGGTTGCGGCAGTCGGCCTGATCGACCGCGACGGGCTGGGGCAGTTCGGGGTACGGCGGCTGGCCGACGAGCTCGGGGTGGACCCGATGTCGATCTATCACCATGTCAAGGGCAAGGCGGCACTGCTGGACGCGGCCTGCGAGGTGGTCCTGGCCGAAATGCGGATTACCGACGGCGAACCGGAAGGGTGGCAGTCCATCGCCCGCCGCACCGCCCACGCCTATCGGGACATGGCCCACCGCCATCCCCAGGTCTTCCCGCTGCTGGCAGGCCGCGCCCAGACCTCGGCCTCGGCACTGGCCGCACTGGAGCGACTGGTCGCGGCGATGCGGGACGCGGGCGTACCTGAACAGGTCACCGCGGACGCGCCATCGGTGCTCTTCGGGTTCCTCAACGGTCACCTGCTGGCGCGCACCGCGACGGAGGCCCACGGGGCCGCGGCAGTGCCGGACTTCGATGCCGATGCGTATCCGACACTGACCGAACTCGCGCCCCGGCTCGCCGACTTCGGCTCAGAGGCGGAGTTCGACCGCATGCTCGGCACCGTCCTCGCGGGCATTGCGTCAGGACGCTGACCGTGAGCCCGGACCGCCTGCACGACGGCGACATCCGTCGCCATCGGAGCTGATTCGATTCGCCCCACCGCCCGGCAAAACCTCATCCTTCACGAGGCCGGGATCGAGGACCCGGTCATCTTCGAGGAGGGTTCGGGCGCCTCCAGCCGCCTTCACCCGCCCCGGCACCCGAAGTTCCGCGAGTTGCCGAACCACTCGCGGCCGGCGACACAGTGCACATCTCCGGGATGTTCCACCTCGTACGCGGCTCCGGCCACGACCTCAATGCGCTCGACGTCCTCCACCGCGACCAGGCCGCCTTGCGCATCCATCGAACGGACAGCTCCTAGTCGTGAAACACCGTGGTCGTCTCGATCGAAGCGCGTCCGGTCTCGATCCCGTTGACCGGCGCGGCCTCGACGGCATGGCCGAAGGAGACGCCCACAAGCAGCTTTCCTCCGGTGACACCGAGTTCCGCCCGGACGGTGTCGGCGTAGAAGCTCAGCAGTCCCTGGGGGCAACTGTCCACGCCGTACGCGGTCATCGCCAGGAGCAATGTCTGCAGGTAGGCGCCGACGTCCGCGGCGAGGCGCGCCCCACCGTCACCGGACACGAACAGGAACGCGACGTGGGGCGCACCGTAGAAGCCCAGGCTCTCCGCGTCGTACGCCGCACGCGCCACGTGGTCGTCAGTGCCGATGCCCAGCGCTCCGTACAACTCGGCACCGAACGCGGCCCGTCGGGCCTGATGCACCGGTGTGTACATGTCCGGTGAGTACGGAAAGTCGACCGAGGTGCTTTCGGCGGCATGGGCCGCCCGCAACGCATCCGCCAGGCGCTCGCGCTTGGCGCCGCTCACCACCTCCACCTGCCACGGCTGCGCGTTCGAATTGGACGGCGCGGCGCCCGCCAGCGAGAAGATCGCACGAAGCGTCTCCTGGGGCACCGGGTCGGGACGGAACGCGCGCGTCGCGCGACGGCCTCGTATCAACTTCTCCGCACAGCCGCTCATCTCGGTGGGAACCGGACGGTTCATGGGTCACTCCTCGACATGCCTCGGTACGCCTCGACGTGAGGGGATGTAAACGATTGCGTTTACTTACGGAAGGGACGCTAGCAGCCGACTCCCGTCAAGTAAACGCGGGCGTATACTTCCGGCATGAGTGCGGCGACCACGACACCTCAACGGCGCGGCCGCGGCGGACGGGAGCGCATCCTCGCCGCCGCCGCCCAGCTGTTCGCGACCCAAGGGATCAACGCCACGGGCATGGAGCAGGTCGCCGACGAAGCACCTGTCTCCAAACGGACGCTCTACGCGCACTTCCGCACCAAGAGCGACCTCGTGGTCGCCCACCTCCAAGACCTCGCGGCCTCGGGAGCCACCCTGGAGAGCGCGCTGACACGCAACGGCATCGCGCCGCGAGAACGGATCCTCGGACTCTTCGGCCCGCACCCGGCGGACGCGGCACCGGTGCGCGGCTGCCCGTTCATCGACGCCGCGGCGGAGTTCCCCGACCCGGCGAGCGCGGTCCACTCCTACGCCCGCGAACAGAAGCTGCGGATGGTGGAGTTGGTCACGGCCCTGGTGGCGGAGCTCGGCTGCCGCGAACCCGAACCGCTCGCCGAGCAACTGGTCACACTCGCGGACGGAGCGGCCAGCCGCGCCATGGTGCTGGGCGAAGCGGACTACGGCCGGCATGCGCGAGCAGCGGCGGAAATCCTCCTCGAACGCGCCCTGCCCGACGGAGATTGACGGGGAGCGCAAAGGGGAGAGCCGGCGGAAGAGGCGGGAGAGCGCAGGCGTTGAGCGTCCGGTCCGCCCCCGGCCGATTTTGTACGGTGAAGCCATGCCGACCGGATCAGCCCCTGCTCCGTCCCGAGCCGAACGGGCCCACCTCACCGCCCCCGACGGCAGACGTCTCTCCTACCTCGACTTCGGGCCCGCGGGCGGGCGGCCTCTGCTCGCCCTGCACGGACACCTGGGCGAGGGTGCCGACTTCACGGACCTCGCCGGTGCGCTGAGTCCCTACGGCTGGCGGATCGTCGCGCCCGATCAACGGGGGCACGGGGACTCGGACCGGGCGGATCGGTACGGCCGGGACGGGTACCTCGAAGACCTCCGTCTGCTGCTCGCCCACGTCGGCCTCGACCGGCGTCCCCTCCCCGTCCTCGGGCACTCCCTCGGCGCCGTCAACGGCTACTACCTGGCCGCTGACCGGCCCGCGGGTGTCAGCGCCCTGATCAATGTCGACGGGCCGGCCCACCTCCCCGTCGTCGACCCCGCTCCCCTGTCCTTCCTGCTGGATCTGCCCTACACGGCGCCCACCCGCGAACAACTCCTCGCCTCCTGCGGCCCCTTGGCACCCCTGCTGGAAGGCGGTCTGCGGCGGCACCGCGACGGGTGGCGGCTGGGCTGTCACCCGAAGGACATGGCCGAATCGGACACCCTGGTCCTCGGCGATCACTGGCGCCAGTGGCTGGGCAGCGACTGCCCCGCTCTGCTGCTGCACGGCACCGCAAGCACTGTGCTCCCCTCCGTGCAGGCCCGCGAGATGGCCTTCCGGCGCCCCGGCACGACCTTGGTCGAACTGAACGCCGACCACTGGGTTCACCTGCGCCGCCCGCAGGAATCGGCGGCTGCGATCCGCCGGTTCCTCGATACGTAACCGTGAGCCTTTTCGGCACTTGTTCACGAGTCTTTCGGCCAAAGACGCCTCGACACCGCCTTGATGTGGCCGGGCAGTCCGCGTGGGGCGGCCGGGGGCGCCGAGGCGGGGTGGCTGACCCGTCGCGGCATGACTACGGTGACCGGATGGATCAGGATGAACGGCTGCTTCATTCCTCGTCGTTCGGCGCGGCGGCGACCGCCTACGCCGAGCACCGCCCGGACTACACGCGGGCCGCGGTGGAGTGGGCACTCCAGTCCGCGCCGGACCGCCCGAGCGTGCTCGACCTCGGCGCCGGAACCGGCAAGCTGACCGCCACACTCGTCGCGATGGGTGCCGACGTCGTCGCGGTCGAGCCCGACCCGGCGATGCTGACCGAGCTGCGCCGCGCGCTGCCGGGCGTGCGCGCCCTGTCGGGGAGCGCCGAGGCGATCCCCCTGCCGGACGGCTCGGTAGACGCCGTGCTGGCCGGCAACGCCCTGCACTGGTTCGACATGGCCGTCGCGGGGCCCGAGATCGCCAGGGTCCTCGCGCCCGGCGGCACCCTGGCCGGCCTGTGGAACCTCATGGACGACCGGGTCGACTGGGTCGCCGGGCTCGCGCGGGTCAGCGGGAGCGCGGCCGTCGGCCCACGTGACACGCCCGCCGGTTGGCGCGTCGCGACGGCGGACATACACCTCCCCGAAACCGACGCGGCCGCGCGGTTCGGCTCGCCGGAGCGGGCCGAGTTCCCGCACGGGCAGCGCCGCACCGCCGACTCTCTCGTCGAGACCATCGCGACGCGCGCGGGTGTGCTGGTCATGCCGGAACGGGAACGAGAGGCCATGCTGGGCCGCATTCACGGTTTCCTCGCGAACAGGCCCGAGACCGCCCGCGGCGAGTTCACTCTCCCGATGCTGACGGGGGTACTGCGCGTGCGGCGGCTGTGAGACGCCGGCCCGCTGCCCGACAGCCCTCGCGCACGGCCACCACCGTCCCGACGGAGGCGGCGGGCGGCCCGGACGCACGGGGCCACCGCCGACATCCCGCCCGGCGGTGCAGCCGGCCCACCTCGCTCACCTGCGCGCCGGTGGCCGCCGAGTTCCTCACCCACCTGTTGTGGTCGCACGAGGCGCGGCAGCCGGCCGCGTCACAGATCCAGTCGTGAGCGGTCCAGTGTTGCCGCGGAGCTGGTGATGAACTCCTTGCGCGGCGCGACGTCGTTGCCCATCAGCAGATCGAAGACCTGCTCGGCCGA